>JBHGUT010000046.1:0-17601 GCA_048976825.1 Paenisporosarcina sp. | reverse complement strand
ACACCCGTTCCCATACCGAACACGGAAGTTAAGTTCTTTTGCGCCGATGGTAGTTGGGGGTTTCCCCCTGTGAGAGTAGGACGTCGCTAGGCACTAAAAGGCCGGTACCGAAAGGTATCGGTTTTTTTGTGTTCTTTTTTAAAAAGAGAATGACACTCCCGGTTAAGCTTCTTTTTAGATTAAGTCAACTATCCTTTTACTCAACAAAATGATTTTAGTTCAAGTAATCTTTCATATATAGTAATGGCTGTAATTAAAGGAAGGATAATAAATGATATTTTTTATGACTAAAGTAGAAGAGAACAGTTTCTATTAATCATTACTATAAAACTAGTCTTTCTTATACACTTAAAAATCCTCGAAGAGTCCTTTTACTTGTACTATTTCATTGAACTCGATATGTTACTTACATAGATTATATTAGAAAGGAAGCTTCCAAGATGACAATGGTATATGATTTTAAAGTAATTGATTCAAAAGGTGATGAAGTTTCCTTAAGCTCTTACGAGGGTCGACCTATGATTATCGTCAACACAGCAAGTAAATGTGGTTTTACTCCACAATTTAAAGAACTTCAGGAACTGTATGATGATTATAAAGATCAAGGTTTGGTTGTGTTAGGATTTCCTTGTGATCAATTTAGTAATCAGGAGTTTGAGGATATGAAAGATACAATGGAATATTGCCAATTGAATTATGGTGTGACGTTCCCAATGTTTAAAAAGATTGATGTAAAAGGAGACCAAGCCGATCCACTTTTCCAATATTTAGTTTCAGAAAAAAAGGGATTATTAACGGAAGATATTAAATGGAATTTTACTAAGTTCTTGATTGATCCAGATGGAAATGTTGTAAAACGATATGCACCACAATCTTCTCCGAAAAAAATTGAGGATGATTTGTTGCATTATATTTAAAGAAAAATGAGAATACTCTTTCTTATTACCTGCTCCTTGACAGTCCTAGGAGCCGCTGATAACCTTACAATAATATTTAAGAGGATACAGGAGGAGAAGGAGAATATGTGGGAATCAAAATTTATCAAAGAAGGCTTAACTTTTGATGATGTATTGCTTGTTCCATCAAAGTCTGAGGTATTACCAAAGGATGTAGATTTGTCTGTTCAGTTAACTTCAAAAGTGAAATTGAACATTCCAGTTATTAGTGCGGGAATGGATACAGTTACCGAAGCAGCGATGGCGATTTCAATGGCTCGTCAAGGTGGGCTTGGTGTTATTCATAAAAACATGAGTATCGAAGACCAAGCTGAACAAGTGGTAACGGTTAAGCGATCAGAAAATGGCGTTATTACAGACCCGTTTTTCCTTACTCCTACTCATCAAGTGTATGATGCCGAGCATTTAATGGGGAAATACCGTATCTCTGGGGTTCCAATCGTAAATAACAAAGAAGAGTTAAAATTAGTAGGAATTATTACAAATCGTGATTTGCGTTTCATTCAAGATTATTCTTTAGCCATTAATGATGTTATGACCAAAGAGAAGCTTATAACAGCTTCCGTTGGAACGACACTTGAGGATGCAGAGAAGATTTTACAACAATATAAAATTGAAAAGCTTCCGATTGTTGATGAGACGGGGATATTAAAAGGTTTAATTACCATTAAAGATATTGAAAAAGTAATTGAATTTCCAAATGCCGCAAAAGATCATCACGGTCGTCTCTTAGTAGGCGCAGCTGTTGGTGTAACTTCCGACACAATGAAACGAGTAGAGCATTTAGTTAACGCACAGGTAGATGTTATTGTTATTGACACTGCTCATGGTCATTCTCAAGGTGTTATTGACACGGTTAAATTGATACGTAACAAATATCCGGAATTAGACATTATTGCTGGGAACGTTGCAACCGCAGAGGGAACAGCGGCTTTATTTGAAGCAGGAGCTGATGTTGTTAAGGTTGGAATTGGTCCTGGTTCAATTTGTACAACACGCATTGTTGCAGGTGTGGGTGTTCCACAAATTACAGCGGTTTATGATTGTGCAACGGAAGCACGAAAGTACGGAAAAACGATAATAGCTGATGGTGGGATTAAATACTCGGGTGATATTGTAAAAGCTTTAGCTGCTGGCGGTCATGTCGTAATGCTCGGTAGTTTACTTGCAGGGACATCAGAAAGTCCAGGGGATACTGAAATTTTCCAAGGACGTCGTTTTAAAGTATATCGTGGAATGGGTTCAATTGGTGCGATGGAAAAAGGATCCAAAGATCGTTACTTCCAAGACGATGCTAAAAAATTAGTACCTGAAGGCATTGAGGGAAGACTTCCTTATAAAGGACCTCTTTCTGACACTATTCATCAGTTAATGGGTGGTATTCGTGCTGGAATGGGGTATTGCGGAACGAAGGATTTAACAAATCTTCGAGAAAATTCGCAGTTTATTCGTATGACGGGTGCCGGTCTTCGTGAGAGTCATCCTCATGATGTTCAAATAACAAAAGAAGCACCTAATTACTCTATTTAAATAAAAATCGAACTTTAGCACCTATTCTGCAGTTTTTTTTTAGGCAGAATGGGTGCTTTTTTCATGGAAAGTCCCATAGGCGAGATTTATATGATAGAATGAGCAAGGGAAAATGTAAAAAAGAGAATTTGCGGAGGTAGGTCCAAAAAGTGAAAAGTTTGTTGAATAAAGCGCTAGTGCGCGGGTTACTCTTACCAACTTTGTTAGTAAGTATGGTTGTTACCCAACCAGCTTCAACACAAGCTGAAGAGAACTTAAATTTATTAGTTGATAGTGCCATTTTAATTGATGCGGATTCCGGAAAAATACTATATGAACAAAATGCAGATACCGCTTTGGGTATTGCAAGTATGACCAAAATGATGACCGAATATTTAATGTTTGAAGCGATTGAAGAAGGACAAATTACATGGGATCAAAGATACTCAGTAACTGATTATACATATAGAGTTTCACAAGATCGTACTTTAAGTAATGTACCACTTCGTGAAGATGATTCGTACACGGTTAAAGAATTGTATGAAGCAATGGCCATATACTCAGCGAACGCGGCTACGATTGCGATTGCTGAAACGATTGCGGGTACCGAGACTGAGTTTGTAAACATGATGAATAAAAAAGCAGAAGAATTAGGTCTTGAAGACTACAAATTTGTCAATTCAACAGGATTAAATAATGCGGATTTACAGGGGATGCATCCAAAAGGAACAGGTCCTGAAGATGAAAACGTAATGCCTGCTAAGTCTGTAGCGAAGCTTGCTTATCATTTGATGAAAGATTACCCTGAAGTGCTTGAAACAACTAGTATTCCAAGTAAGATCTTCCGTGAAGGAACTTCAGATGCTATTAAAATGGATAACTGGAATTTCATGCTGCCTGGACAAGTCTTTGAATATAAAAATGCAAATGTAGACGGCCTTAAAACGGGTACAACTGAATTCGCCGGTCACTGTTTTACTGGAACAGCTGAAAAAGACGGTTTGCGTATAATTGCTGTAGTCACCAAAGCGGTTAATGCAGAAGGTGTTGGCTCCTATAAAGCTCGTTTTGATGCAACGCGTGCATTATTCGATTACGGTTTTTCACAATTTTCTAAAGTAGAAATAGTCCCAGCTGGATATGAATTTAAAGATCAAAAACAACTCCCTGTAAGTAAAGGGAAAGAAGATAAAGTTAAAATTGCCGTTAAAGAACCAATTGAAATGGTGATTAAATCGAACGAAAAAGAACTATACAAACCTAAGCTTGTCATTGACAAAAAGAAATTAACAGAAGGTTCTTTAGAAGCTTCTGTTAAGAAAGAACAAGTTGTAGGGCAAGTGGAAGTGGTAAAATCTGAAGGTACAGAGTATGGGTACATTACAGGTAAAACCTTATCTGCCGATGTGGTGACAAAAGATGCTGTTGAAAAAGCAAGTTGGTTCTCATTGACTCTTCAAGCAATCGGTAATTTTTTTGGCAACCTTTGGGACGGAACTACTGGCTTTGTAGCAGGTTTATTTAACTAATTAAAACCGTGAATTCTCTTTTATTAAGAGAGCTCACGGTTTTTTATGTGCCATGCGTCCATTAATGCCTCAATAGCTTTTTCTATTTCTTGTTCAGAAAACCCGCCAAAACCAAGTAGGATTTGTGGTTTCCCTACATAATTAACATCGGTTAACATATATTCGGAGCGTGCGTATATACGAATTCCTTGTTGTTTTGCAAGATCAACTAATTCTAAGTCTGTTTTTTCAAGATCTATTGTTAATACAATATGCATTCCCGCTTGTTCTCCAGAAATTTGAACTAGCGGCTTATATTTACCTAAGGTAGTTGTTAACTTTTCAAGCTTTTTTCTGTAGAGCTTACGCATCCTGTTTAAGTGTTTTGAGAATTGACCAGCTTTCATGAATTCATAAAGTACATGCTGGTCTAGTCTTGGTACAGTTGATGAATAATAAGGAAATGATTTTCTATATTCTTGTAGCACATGCAGAGGTAAAACGAGATAAGCCATTCGAAGGGATGGCATTAAGGATTTTGAAAAAGTACTAATATAAATAACACTTTCACTATAATCAATCCCTTGTAAAGAAGGAATGGGCTTCCCTATGTAACGAAACTCGCTATCATAATCGTCTTCAATAATGTATCGGTCCTCCTTAGCTGCTGCCCAATTTAATAATTGAACTCTTCTAGAGGCAGAAAGGATAGCTCCTGTCGGAAACTGATGGGAAGGGGTAACATACGCCACTGTTGCAGCGCTCTTTTCCAATTCACTAATATTCATGCCATCTTCATCTACTGATATAGGTATCACATGTCGATCATGATTGGCAAAAATATGGTGAGTTAATGGATACCCAGGATTTTCAATGGCATAGGATGCCTGTTTTCCTAATAAACCAATTAGCAATGGCATTAATTGTTCAGTTCCGGAACCAAGTATAATTTGTTGCGGTGTACACCTCACACCTCTAGATGAGTATAAATAATTCGCAATTTCTTGTCGTAATTCTAAATCACCTTGAGGATGACCGAGTAGCAATAAGTCACGTGATGATTCATCTAAAACGTCTTTTGCGTATTTCCTCCATTGATTAAAAGGAAAAGCGGAAGTATCAATATTGCCAGAATGAAAATCAATTATATAATTTGGCTTTATGGTCTCCATTTCCTCTTCATTGAAACTACGTTTTTGTTCAACATAGGCCAGTTCTTCCACTTGCTCTACAAAGTAACCACGTCTTGCGATAGAAGAAATAAAGCCCTCTGCAATAAGTTGGGCATAAGCAAGTTCAATCGTTGTTTGACTAATGGTTAAAAATTCCGCGAGTTTCCTTTTCGACGGTAACTTTGTTCCAACAATTAAATCACCTCTAATAATCGCCTCCTTCATTTTTAGATAGAGCTGATTGTAAAGAGGTAATGAAGAATCTTTATTTAATTGAATTAACCACATATCCAATAAATACACACATCCATTCTGACCACGTTAATTTAACAATAACTGATACTTTTTTTATGGTCATATTTAAGTATACTAAACAAATAGATGAAATGGAGGTTACATAAACTTCTTAAAACCTGCCTTTGTTGCAGGTTTTTTTATTATTTAATATTAAAAAAGAAATAACATACAAACTTCTTTAAACTACTAAATTCTTAAGTCTTTTGATTCATATTGAATTAGTAAAAATTTAATTTTCAAGTATTTACATAGGAATTGGTAAAAGCTCACATGATAATTAACACTCTAATATCCCATTAAAAACAGATATAGTTTCCTATATATTCTTAATAGTAAAAAATATAGAATACATATACCGATAAAATAATCGGAACATTCAGAAATTAAGGAGTGAAGTTGAGTGAAGAAGAAGAACTTAATAAGTCTTAGTTTGGCTGCAACGGTAGCATTATCGGCAGTCGTTGCTCCAGTTTATGCTAATGGTATTTCCGAATCAGTGCACGTAAATCAAAAGAGTAAAGCACCAGATTTTATATCTGGTAAACTAACAGATCCATCGAACAAAGTGGCAAAAGAAATCGTATTTAATTATCTAGCACAAAAACAAGGACTCTATAAATTTAGTAATGAACCATTTACTAGTTTCAAAGTTTTAAGTGAATCGAAGGATGAACTAGGCTTCACTCAACTGAAACTTCAACAAATTTATAAAGGTGTTCCTGTATTTGGATCTATTATCACAGCTCACATTGATGAAAATGGCGTATTAACAGCTGTTTCAGGGGAAGTTGCACCGGAACTAGATAAGAATGAGGCACTAAAAAGAGGGGCGAAGGTAAAGCATTCTGATGCTCTTGCTACAGCTTCAAATGATTTAGAAACGAATTTAGGAGAATCTCCTGAGCTTGAAAAAGAAGTAACGCCAGAATTTGTGATTTATATAAAAGAGGGACAAGCTAAATTTGCTTTTGCCATGGAGTTTGAATTCTTATATCCTAAACCAGGAAACTATCAATACTTTGTCGATGCACAAACGGGAGAGGTGCTAGAGTCATATAATCAAATACATGAAGCAAGAGGTACATCAACTGTTGTTTCACCAACTGGAACAAATACAGTTGGAACAGGTAAAGGAGTTTTAGGTGATACAAAATCATTTAATACTGTAACAAATAGTAACGGATCCTATTTAGTTGACCTTACTCGTGGACAAGGTATCTTTACTTATAACGCGTCTAATCGTACGAGAACACCAGGAACTCTATGGTTGGATGCAGATAATGTTTTGAATGAAGCCTATGATGCACCAGCTGTTGATGCTCATGCTTATGCTGCCCAAACATTTGACTATTATAAAAATGTGCATAGCCGTAATAGTTACGATGGCAATGGGGCACAATTAATTTCAACAGTGCATTATGGTCGTAATTATAATAATGCGTTTTGGAGTGGCTCTCAAATGGTTTATGGTGATGGAGATGGGACACAATTCATTCCTTTATCCGGAGCACTTGATGTTATTGCGCACGAGTTAACTCATGCGGTTACTGATACAACTGCTGATCTTGTTTATCAAAATGAATCAGGTGCAATTAATGAATCCATGTCTGATATCTTTGGAACTTTGGTAGAGTATCATTTTAATAACAATCCTGACTGGTTAATCGGGGAAGATATTTATACGCCAGCTACATCAGGAGATGCACTGCGTTCAATGGAAGATCCGACAGTATACGGAGATCCTGATCACTACTCAGATCGTTATGTAGGTACTTCTGATAATGGCGGTGTACATTGGAATAGTGGAATTAGCAATAAAACAGCGTACTTATTGTCTAATGGAGGAACTCATTATGGTGTTAAAGTTTCGGGAGTTGGAAACGCAAAAACTGAAAAGATTTTCTATCGTACTTTGACTCAATATTTGACTCCTAACACTACATTCAGTCAGTACCGTGTAGCAACAGTTCAAGCAGCAACAGATTTATACGGCGCAAGCAGTGTTGAAGTTTCAAGTGTAAAAGCAGCTTTCACGGCAGTGGGTGTTAATTAATTATTAGTGTTTTAATGAATGACGACTTGCGAAATATCACATCATGTAGTAAAGTATGTTTAATTTCACATATGAAACGATGATGGGAAGTAGTAACAAGCTATGTTTTTCTTAGAGAACCGGCGGGTGGTGCAAGCCGGTAAAAACACTTGTGAATCCGTCCTGGAGTTGCGCGACTGAACACGTAGTAAGTCGTAGCCGGTTGAAAAGCCGTTATGAGACAAGTGGATTTGTTCGTATGGACAAATCAATCAGGGTGGCAACGCGGGTAGCTCTCGTCCCTTTCCAAGGGGATTGAGGGCTTTTTTTGTTGTTTTGGCACTTATCCATCATCACCATCAAAAGGAGGAAATACACATGTTAGATGTAAAACGCGTCAGAGATAATTATGAAGAAGTTAAAGCTAAACTAGAAAAACGTGGAGAAGATTTAGGGAATTTCGATCAATTCAATGAATTGGACAGTAAACGTCGTGAGTTAATTGGTAAAGCAGAAGTGTTAAAAGCTGAGCGAAATGAAGTGTCTGGTCAAATTGCAACAATGAAACGAAACAAAGAAAATGTGGATGATTTAATTGTTCGTATGCGCGATGTGGGCGACGAAATAAAAGTAATTGATGATCAGCTTCGTGAAGTAGAACTGAATTTTGAAGATATGATGATGCGTTTACCTAATATCCCGCATGAAAGTGTACCGGTTGGAGAAACAGAAGATGACAACGTTGAAGATCGTAAATGGGGAGAGATACGTGAGTTTAGCTTTGAACCAAAACCACATTGGGACATTGCCACAGATTTAAACATTGTGGACTTTGAGCGTGCAGCAAAAACAACGGGTAGCCGTTTCTTATTTTACCGCGGACTTGGTGCACGTTTAGAGCGAGCGTTGATGAACTTTATGATTGATCTTCATACAGAAGAGCATGGCTATGAAGAAATGCTACCTCCGTATTTAGCCAATCGTGCAAGCTTAACAGGTACTGGTCAATTACCTAAATTTGAAGAAGATGCTTTCTTAATTGAAAAAGAAGATTTCTTCTTAATCCCAACTTCTGAAGTAACGGTGACGAACTTTTATCGTGATGAAATTTTAACGAACGATATGTTGCCACAAGGTTTTGCAGCATATAGTGCATGTTTCCGTTCTGAAGCGGGTTCTGCGGGTCGAGATACGCGTGGCTTGATTCGCCAGCACCAATTTAACAAAGTGGAATTAGTTCGTTTTGTGAGCCCAGATGATTCTTATAACGAGTTAGAGAAATTAACGGGACATGCTGAAAAAGTACTTCAATTATTAGGACTGCCATATCGTGTGCTTAAAATGTGTACGGCAGATTTAGGATTTACTGCTGCGAAGAAATACGATATTGAAGTATGGATTCCAGCGCAAGGCGTATACCGCGAGATTTCTTCTTGTAGTAATTTTGAAGATTTCCAAGCTCGTCGTGCTAATATCCGTTTCCGTCGAGAAGCTGGTGGAAAACCAGAATTTGTTCATACATTAAACGGAAGTGGTTTGGCACTTGGTCGTACTGTAGCAGCCATTTTAGAAAACTTCCAACAAGAAGATGGGTCTGTCATCATTCCTGAAGTTTTACGTCCATACATGGGCGGTAAAGAAGTCATCGCTAAAAAATAATTAATTGTTTACAAAAAAACCAGAAATGTACCGATTAACGGGTTCGTTTCTGGTTCTTTTTTTGTTCGCGTAATTGTCGGAAAAATGTTGTGAGAATTCCGCCACATTCATCTGCAAGGACACCTTCTGTTACTTCGCATTCATGATTAAAGCGCTCATCATTCAGTAACCGGTAAAGCGAGTCCACGCATCCAGCCTTTGCATCACGTGCTCCATATACGACATGTGGTATACGAGATTGTAAAATAGCTCCGGCGCACATAGGGCAAGGCTCTAGTGTGACATAAAGAGTGGTTTCTTCTAAACGCCAGCTGCCTATTTTTTGACATGCTTCTTGAATGGCTAGTAATTCTGCATGAGTCGTTGCATTTTGTGTGGTTTCTCTTAAATTATGAGCACGTGCTATTATTTCTCCCTTATACGTGATGACCGCACCTATTGGGACCTCGCCTAACACTGCTGCCTTTTCAGCTTCTAGTAAAGCTTCTCGCATATAATGGCGATTTATTTCAATTGTATCCATTAGTCATCGCTCCTTGTTGTTTAGTGTAGCATGTTTTATTCACATACCGCATATCGTAAATGAGATGTTGTAAAAGGAGGGATACTCATGATTTATGTTGTAAAGTCGGGAGATAGCTTGTACTCAATCGCCAGGAGATTTAATGTTAATGCTAATAATCTGGCTACTTTAAATGAACTTGATGATCCAGACGTGTTAGTTATTGGTCAGACAATCGTAATACCAGGGCCACCTGATCCGAATCGCCCCACCATTGAATCGAATGCATATGTAGAATGGTATACAGAACGTCCGGCGCAAAGCTTGCTTGATGAAGTAAAAAAGCGAGGTCCATTGCTTACGTATATGATGCCTTTTTCGTATGAAGTGAAACGAGATGGTTCATTGACCCCTTTAAATTGGAATGGACTTGAACAGATAGCTGCGGATGAAAATATCATTGCCGCCATTGTTATTACCAATATCGAAGAAGGTGCGTTCAGTGATACACTTGCTCAAGCCATATTCGCCGACCCAGCAATTCAAACAAAATTGATACAAAATGTTTTAGCCGAAGCCAGAGCGAAAAACGCGAAGGATATTCATGTCGACTTTGAATATTTACGCAGTGAAGATCGACAAGCGTATGTCAATTTCTTAAAGAGCTTAAAAGAAGCTGCACAAGGTTTGGCGTTGTCTGTAGCACTTGCACCGAAAACGTCTGCAACTCAAGTAGGCAAGTGGTATGAAGGGCATGATTATAAACAAATTGGTGAGGTAGCAGATTTTGTTGTCATCATGACCTATGAATGGGGATATAGTGGTGGACCACCGATGGCCGTTTCACCAATTGGTCCAGTTCGACAGGTTCTCACATATGCACTAACAGAAATACCTGCAGAAAAAATAATGATGGGGCAAAACATGTACGGTTATGATTGGACTTTGCCGTTTGAAGTAGGCAACCCACCGGCCAGAGCATTAAGCCCGAAGCAAGCGATTGAACTGGCAAGAGAGCGAAATGCCGCAATCTCATACGATACAACTGCTCAAGCTCCCTATTTTAATTACTGGTTAGAAGGTAAAGAACATGTCGTTTGGTTTGAAGATGCGCGGTCTATTAATGCCAAGTTTCAATTAATCAAAGAGTTAGGGTTAAGAGGCATAAGCTACTGGCATATCGGTTTTCCATTCCCTCAGAACTGGCTTTTATTGAACGATTTGTTTCACGTGAAAAAGGTTCAGAGCTAAATCCCTTTTCCTCTTTGGAAAAGTGGAGTTTAGCTCTGTTTTTCATTTTCCGGCTATGTTAGAATAAAAGGCACTGATTAATATTGAAGATTTAAAGGAGATTTCTGATGCCCATCCCATTTATTACGGTTGAAGGTCCAATAGGCGTTGGAAAAACGTCGCTTTCCAAGGCAATTGCCGACTCAAATCAATTTCATTTACTAAAAGAAATCGTGGATGAAAATCCATTTTTGAATAAATTTTACGAAGATATTGAAGAGTGGAGTTTCCAAACAGAAATGTTTTTTCTCTGTAATCGTTACAAACAGTTAAGTGATATTCAAAAAAAATACATATCTAATAATAAACCTGTTGTGGCTGATTATCATATTTTCAAAAATTTAATATTTGCAAAACGCACATTACAACCTGATGAATACCTAAAATATGAAACCATCTATCGTACATTAACGCACGATATGCCAAAACCAAATATGGTTATTTATTTACATGCAAGCTTAGATACGTTAATGAAGCGAATTGCTTTACGTGGACGTGAATTTGAAAAAATGATTTCTGCTGATTATATGGAACAATTGTCAAAGGATTATCATACATTCATCCAGCACTTTGAAGAAACACATCCAGATATACCAGTGCTCCGCTTTAACGGAGATGAAATTGATTTTGTTCAAAATGAAAGTGATTTAACACAGATTTTAAATCAAGTCCAAGACACATTACAAAAAAGGAGTCTCCACGCATGAACTTACGTGAAAAATATGGCATTCCGCAAAATGCCGTCATAACTATAGCCGGTACAGTAGGTGTTGGAAAATCAACAATGACAAAAGCTTTAGCAGAAGCATTACAATTCCGTACATCGTTTGAAAAAGTGGAAGCGAATCCGTATTTAGATCGTTTCTACGATGACTTTGAAAAGTGGAGTTTTCACTTGCAAATTTACTTTTTAGCTGAACGCTTTAAAGAACAAAAGCGTATTTTTGAATATGGTGGAGGATTTATTCAAGATCGTTCAATTTATGAGGATACTGGGATATTTGCGAAAATGCATATGGAAAAAGGCACGATGAATTTGACTGATTACGAAACATATACTAGTCTATTCGATGCCATGGTAATGACACCTTACTTCCCACATCCTGATCTACTGATTTATTTAGACGGCACAATTGATGACATTTTAAGTCGTATTCAAGAACGCGGTCGTCCGATGGAACAACAAACACCAGTGGAGTATTGGTATGAAATGCATGAACGTTACGAAAACTGGATTAACTCATTTAATGGATGCCCAGTGCTACGTTTGAATATTAACGATTATGATTTGATGAAAAATCCCGAGACTGTTGAGCCAATTATTGAACGCATTGGTCACTTTATCGAACAATCTTCTTTACTACGTAAATAAATTAGACAAGCCTCTAGTGAAAGCTAGTGGCTTTTTTTATTGGCTGATAAACAACCTATTTGAAACGTTTGGTTACGAAATAACTACTAAAGGCTAGAATCTGAAAAAGAGCAAGCAACCCGATAAACAAATTGGCGTAATCAAAACGATTCGAATGAGTCATCTTCTCATCGTCACTTTTGGGGTCTGCGTACGGACCTTCCCTCATTGCTTTCACAAAGTTCCCATCTTGAGTTCCGATTGCGATGGTTTCATTTGTATCTACATTTTTTAATGAATAATACTTGGTGCCTTTTTTGAAAGTATTTGAAAAATTCCCAGAATATGTACCTTCGATGTCCGAGTACATCGTCATTTGTCCAATCTCTTGATCAATTTGATTGACAACTTCATCACTCACAACATAAGTATATCCATCCCACACTACAAATGAATAAGCCCAGTCTGCTAATGACTTAATTGGATTTAAGCCTAAGAGGAACGAAAACAGAAATAAAATAAATAGTGGTTTAATTTTCATTCCATCACCTTCCTTTATAGAAGAGTAGACGGGTATAATATTAAATACGTTTCATTTGAAATATAACAAAAAAAGGCAACTCGATTGAGTTACCTTCATAATATTCTGATTAGTTATGTTAGAAGAAAATTCGTTACCTTCGCAACGAATTACAATCTCCATATATATGCGCGTGTTTGTTGAAAAAATGGAGGAGGAAGAGGGATTCGAACCCCCGCGGGATTTGACTCCCCTGTCGGTTTTCAAGACCGATCCCTTCAGCCAAACTTGGGTATTCCTCCGTGTCAACAAAATATAATTTATCATGTACAAAAACCAAAGTCAATAAGAAAGTGTAAAAAAATTATTATCTTACAATTTCATTTTTTCTAGCAAACATCTTATGTTGATTAAACACTGTCGATTCATTTTACATATTGAAAGAGATTCATTTTCCTTACGTTCTATAGTAAACATTTAAGCTTATATCGATTTGCCAAACTAGGTGAAGTTCTTCCGCTAAGATTAATTTTATATTCATGATGGATTAGTCTTTTGTGTGGTTTATCCAACCTCGTTATTTCTCCCGATAGAATACTTTTTTCTTTCATAGAATCGTAATTTCCTTAAAATCCCGTTTTTATATTGGTGGTAACGGATTGATTTTTCCTATGAAAATCGTTATACTAGTAAATGCCGTGCTAGGTGGGAAGGTAGCGGTGTCTTGTAACTCGCAATCCGCTCTAGCGAGACTGAACTCCTTCTCGAGGCTGTTGATATGTAGGGTCTGACTTTTGCACGTAGTGTTGACGTCTGGGTCCTGCGCAATGAGTACCCATGAATCAGGTCAGGTCCGGAAGGAAGCAGCCTTAAGTGGATTTTCTCATGTGCCGCAGGGTTGCCTAAACTGAGCTAACGACAATGGTTCCGCTTATGTATTTCAGTCGAAGGAAGGTGCACGGTATACATACTATCATTCAGGTGTTTGTTCGCTAAACTGCGAGCAAGCGCCTTTTTTAATGCTATAAAATCTAAAAATCCGCATAGTAAAATGAGAAGTAGTAGTCCGATTATGATATACTTAATGGACTGTTTAAAATCGTGAAATAAGGGGAGAAATCAGTTGGCGTATCAAGCTTTTTACCGTGTCTACCGTCCGCAGTCTTTTGCGGAAATGTCTGGACAAGCACATGTGAAACAAACCCTTCAAAATGCTCTCCTTTATAATAAAACAACACATGCTTATTTGTTTTCCGGTCCAAGGGGTACGGGGAAAACAAGTGCAGCTAAAATATTCGCCAAAGCACTCAATTGCGAGCGCTTTCCGGTTTCTGAACCATGTAACGAGTGTGAAACGTGTAAAAGCATTACAAATGGTTCAAATACAGATGTCATTGAATTTGATGCAGCATCTAACTCGCGAGTAGAGGAAATTCGAGACATTATTGAAAAGGTTCGTTTTGCACCAGCAAATTCACGTTATAAGGTGTATATTATCGATGAAGTTCATATGCTATCTAATAGCGCCTTTAATGCGTTATTAAAGACACTAGAGGAACCACCTGCTCATGTTGTTTTCATCTTGGCAACGACAGAGCCGCACAAACTACCATTAACCATTATTTCAAGGTGTCAGCGTTTTGACTTTAAACCAATTACCTCGGTTGATATAGTCGATCGTATGAATGTGGTGTTAACTGATTCAGGAATACCTGCTAACGAACAAGCCTTAAAGGTTATTGCGCAAGCGGCAAGTGGAGGAATGCGTGATGCTCTAAGTATGCTTGACCAAGTGGTATCGTTTAGTGGTGATGAAATGACTGTTGAAGATGCTCTACTTGTAACGGGTTCGATAGGGCAGAATGTTTTTTATCAACTTGCTGAGGCTTTATTATCCAAAGAGGTCGGCAAGGTTTTAATGCTTTTAGAAGAATTAATGAGAGAAGGAAAAGATCCAGTTCGTTTATCGGAAGATTTGATAACATTTTTCAGAGATCTCTTGTTAATGAAAACAGCACCTAACCTCGATGAATTATTAGAACTTGCTTCAGGAGAAGAAAAGTTCAAACAACTAGCTGAGCGGTTCTCCATTGAAAAATTGTATCAATATATAGATATCTTGTCGGCTACTCAACAAGATATGCGGTTTTCTAACCATGCAAAAGTGTATTTAGAAACAGCGTTATTAAAAATGACGCAAGTGAGTGAAGGGGCAACCCCTGGCCATGCTGTTGATATGACTTCTTTTGAGGTTAAAATCGAACAGTTGGAACGAACTGTGATTGCTCTTGAAAAACAATTACAACAAGGAATAATGGTGAATGGCTTGTCCGGCAATCAAACTGCTGAACCGCAAAAACGACAACGACCAAAATCACAATCAGGTTTTAAAGTACCAACGGGTCGGATTTCAGAGGTCCTGAAAACAGCCACAAAGCAAGACATTCAATTAATTAAGAGCCACTGGGCGACAATCATGAATCAGTTGCAGAAGTCACATGCAGCGCTATTAAATGAAGCTGAGCCGGTAGCCGCATCTGCAAGTACATTTGTGTTAAAATTTAAATATGATATTCATTGCCAAATGGCTGCCGATAACCAAACCTTCTCCAGTAGTTTTACTCAGCTTATTCTTAACTTAACAGGGAAATCTTATGAGGTTTTATTTGTTCCCGAAGAAAGTTGGATGAAAATCCGAGAAGAATTCATTCGTCAAAAAGGATTGAAACCAACCGATACAGAAACCACTGACGTTGAACAAGCTGCAGACGACATGTTGAGTTTTATGCAGGAAGAGGAACAGGTATCTGAAGATCCATTAATTGTGGAAGCAGAAAAGTTGTTTGGTAAAGAGTTTGTAGAAATTCATGATGATTAGGGAGGAAATTAAAAATGCGTGGAATGGGAAATATGCAAGGTATGATGAAGCAAATGCAGAAAATGCAAAAACAAATGGCGGAAGCTCAAGAAGAATTAGGAACTCAAAGATTTGAAGGTGTAGCTGGCGGTGGAATGGTGAAAGTAACAGTTTCAGGACATAAAGAAGTGCTAGAAGTGTCTCTTGATGAATCTGTTGTAGATCCAGAAGATGTTGAAATGCTACAAGATTTAATCGTCATCGCAACGAACGAAGCGATGAAAAAAGCTGAAGAAACAACGAACTCCACGATGGGACAATTCACGAAGGGATTGAACCTCCCTGGCATGTTCTAGGAGGAAACCATATGCACTATCCTGAACCAATATCAAAACTCATTGATAGTTTCATGAAATTGCCAGGTATCGGGCCTAAAACAGCGGCCCGTCTGGCGTTTTTTGTTTTAAGTATGAAAGAAGATACTGTGCTTGATTTTGCAAAAGCGTTAGTCGACGCTAAGCGAAACTTAAGTTATTGCTCGATTTGTGGTCATATCACGGATGTGGATCCTTGTCATATTTGTCAAGATAAACAACGAGACGACACCATTATATGTGTTGTGCAAGATCCGAAAGATGTCATAGCTTTAGAGAAGATGCGAGATTATCACGGTCTTTACCATGTCCTGCACGGTGCAATATCACCTATGGACGGAATTGGGCCGGAAGATATAAATGTACCGCCTTTACTTAAGCGATTGCAAGATGAACGTGTACAAGAATTGATTTTAGCAACAAATCCTACTATTGAAGGCGAAGCCACAGCAATGTATATTTCAAGACTCGTAAAACCGTCTGGGATTCGGACAACTCGAATTGCTCACGGACTTCCGGTAGGTGGAGACTTAGAGTACGCAGATGAAGTGACCTTGTCAAAAGCGTTGGAAGGAAGACGCGAATTGTAAAGGGGGCAGGTCCAACATGTTTTTTCGAAGAGGGAAACTTAAAAAAGAGTATGACGAGAAACTTATTCATTTAATGAGAGAAACACAGGAAGAATGGAAACAAGCTCAAATCATTGAAGACCTTCAAGATGACTATGATTTATCGGTTATTGCAACACGAAAAATCGCAGAGTGTAAGCATTTCTTTCTATTTAAAGAAGCAAAGATTCGTAAAATCCTTATTAAATGAAGCATATAGTATACCAATCTCTTCATATATTAGTTGATAACTAATAAGAAGGTGGAGATCCGACATGAAACTCACTCTTTGCGTGATTGGTATAATATTGCTTCTGTTTTTATTTTTAAATAAAACATCCAAGCTTAAGGTCATTGAAATTTTCTCAATATGGTGGTTCCGAATTGCGTTTGCGTTTGTTATTTTATTCGGCATTCATGTTATATCTAGCTTTTTTGGCTTTTTCGTACCGGTAAATATTATATTTGGACTCATAATTGCAGCTCTTGGATTACCCGGAATTATGAGTATATTATTGATTTCGATGGTTTTATAACTTTATTAGAATAATGTATTGACTTTGTTTAATACCTAGTGTAATATAATGAATGTCGCTAAGATGCGTCGTACCAAATTTAAATGAACCTTGAAAACTGAACAGCAAAACGTCAACTAAAATAGCGGAACACGCTTTGGTGTGGGAAGCAAAATTCGTCATGAGCGCTTAGCGCGAAAACGAATTTCTGCGATGGTCGCCTTGGCGATCGGAGCAAAATGAACTTAAACGTTCATTATAAACGTCATTCATTTGACGCCAGCAACAAAGTCGAGCTAATCGACTCACCTATTATGGAGAGTTTGATCCTGGCTCAGGACGAACGCTGGCGGCGTGCCTAATACATGCAAGTCGAGCGGAATGAAGAAGAAGCTTGCTTCTTCTGATTTTAGCGGCGGACGGGTGAGTAACACGTGGGCAACCTACCTTG
>JBHGUT010000045.1:0-9950 GCA_048976825.1 Paenisporosarcina sp. | reverse complement strand
TAAATACAATTGTTCCTACACTAATTATTAACACTTTAATAAAATGTGTTTTTTTCATTAAACCCCCACTTTTGTGCAATAATTTACATATATTAACTTATTCAACACAATCAATAAAAAACCTTCTTATTCAACTAAACTCCCTCTATAAACATTGAAGTATCAACGGTTTTCATCACTTCGTGATGTGAGAAAAATTATTTTTCTATTAACTAATAAACATAGATTTGAATATATTGTTTTTATTACCAAAAAGAGCGTACGCTTCGCTAAAACTAATGGAAAACATTAGCTTTTCTTACCCATTATTTGATGCACAATGGATCTCTGCGATACTTATGATGACGTACCCTCCCATGTCTCTTAGCGTCAGTGCGCTTACATTCCTTCGTTCGGTCTATCCATAAGGCAGAGGCCTGCTATGCTGCCGCAGGGACTCAAGGTCTTAATTTTAGTATTGTGCTGGCTTCTCCGTGTCATCCTTATTGTCTTAGTTCGTTCGATAGAAAAATGCTTAAGCTGCCGTTGAGAGACAGTGGAGATCGTTCATCATATGTCGCTCGTTGAAATGAACTTTCTTCTTACAAATACCATGTAACACCTTCAATAATTTACCACAGAGCACGACCATCGATTGTTTTCCCCTTAGGGGGTTTGGTTGACGGTTTGTGTAATATTCATGAAGATGTTTAAACGCTATGTTGTGTCTAACCAGTGGAACTATTACTTTGAATAATACGCTTCTTAACCTCTTCCGGCCGCGTTTCGAGATATGTTTATGCCCCTGATGTTGGCCAGATGAATTTTCACGTAATGTTAATCCCGCTAGTTTGATGAGTTGGCGTGGATTCTCATACTGTGAAAAACTACCGACTTCGGAGAGCAGATCAACAATAGTGGCATCCCCTAAGCCTGGCACAGAAGTGAGATATACGTACTCTTCTGTGGACTTAGCCAGCTCGGCTAAGTGACTATTTATCATTTCTATTTCTTCCTCTAACAATCGGTACTGACGAAGTAGCGTGGCGATTTCAAGTCGTGCCATCTGCAGTCCTTCTCTCAATCCAATCGAGTTGTTGGCTACGTTTATCAGAAGTTTAGCCTTTGGTAATTGCGGAGCTCTCATCCCCTCTACCTGCCGGTAGAGAAAGACTAACTCTTCAGCCGTTTTCCCTACGATGTCCTTTGGGAAAGGTGTCTTTTCGAGTGTAGCGAGTGCCATCTTTCCGAAGGTTGGATAGACTTGTGTAAACTCTGGAAAATATCGATCAAGCCAGCGAACGATTCGGTTTTTGATGCCCGACAAATCCTCTGTCATCTTTGAACGAAGTGTAGATCCATTCCGAAACTCAGCCTTGATATTCTTCAGAATACGGGGATAGCTAAAACGACCGTCCTTCATCAGTCGAGCAATGACGACTGCATCTTTCTTATCGTTCTTTGTCTGTAAGTTATCATCAAGCTCTTTTGCCTTCTTGACGTGCATTGGATTGACCATGACAAGCGGGATTCCATAGTTATCTAAGAAATAAGCAAGGTTCATCCAATAGTGCCCGGTAGGTTCAATTCCAACGATCACATCTGTTTTCTCATAAACTTTCATCGCATGAAGTACATTCTCATATAATGCCTCAAATCCTTCTTTGGACTGGTGCACGGCAAAAGATTTCTCCAAAACACGGCCACGTTCATCTACGAAGCATGCATAATGTGTACGTTTAGCGATATCCATGCCGACAATTAATGTGTTTTCAGTAACTTGATTTAGTTTCTCATTCCATTTAGAATTCATAGATAGAGTCCTCCTATTTGATGTTGGGTCAATTCGACGTTGACACTCAGCATCATACTAGAGGGCTCTTTTTTCTGCAAGACCTCGAATAAGTTTCAAACAGGAATGCTGCCGCGTTAGTTTAAGTGAAGAGTTTCACAATCTCACATTTATTATAATATAAATATCCAGGGAGAATTATTTAGGGAAATTAAATTCTCCACATGCATTAACGAATCAACTTTATCAGTGTCTAAAAAAAGCATTAATCCTTCTTGGATCAACGCTGTTTAGAGTTAACAAAAACTGGTATAAATCTTATTTTTTCCGTACTTTCAAACCAGATATTGGTTTGTTTTTTCCTAATGAAACAATATAATAATCTTCTCCATTATGCTCTATACGGGATGTTTCCCATTGGTTCCATTCGTTGTTCCAAACATCTAATGGTGAGCCCGAGCTAAACTCGATTTCTGTCCCTTGGATTTCATAACGACTGTTGTTGTTTTTTACCAATATTCCTTCAGATATAACTGACTTATTCATCCATTTAATTTGCGTTTGTACATCTGCCAGTTTAGATACTACAGAACGCATTGTATCATGTTGATATTTCTCTTCTGGATCATCATAATTATATTCAAATTCTTCAGGTAAATTTCCGTAACGATCTTCAAGCTTAGAAATACTGTTTTCTATTTCTTCTAATACTTTAAGAGCTAGCTTTAATTCCATTATTCATCTTCTCCTTTAACGATAAATCTCTAGGTTACCCCTTTATCTTAACTAGATTATATTACTTCTTTATACCCTCAAAGTAATTTTTTACAAATTCTCTAATAAAACTATCCCGCTTCAAAAAGTCTTCTTCCTTGCGGAATAATCCTACCTTTTTTACTCTTTGCTCCAGAGGCAATTTACTCCATTCAGTAATCGCTTTTTCTTCAATCTCATAGCGCTTACGAACGGATGAAATCATGATATCTGTTTTTTCAGCTCTTATCTCTTGGGCAGTTTTAGGAACTGGCAGCCTATTTAATACTTGTTGCTCTAATTCTCTTTGTTTTTTTTCTAACTCTGCTATTAATCTTTCTTCCATTTCTTGTTGCATTCTTTCTAGTTGGCGACTCATTTCTTGCATCACTAGTGTCTCACTGATCCCTGCTGAATCACTAAAATCTTCAGTTGGAAATGACCTTACCTCTATATGATCTGCTAGCACATTAAAAATGGCATCCAAACTCCATTTTTGAGTTCTCTTTTTTATTATAAATATGGCAATAGCTAAATCCAGTTCATCGTAAACCTTCTTATTCGTTTCTGCAGTCCTTTGAATGTAATGGATGCCTTTGCTCTCGAGTTCTTTAAACCATTTATCTACCGTGTTGTAATGAACGGACTCTTTTACGGTCGTTTCTTCTTCATATCTGTTCTGTATTTCCTCGGTAAAATCTCGTATTTGCCAAACTGCCTCTTTTAACTCCATCTACAAACCTCCTACATTTAATATAAGAATGATTCACATGTGGCTTCCTACCTCATTAATGAACTAACTGTAATAAACCACCGCACAACTACAAAACCATACTTTTATTGCACTAATGAATCTCTAGCCACTTGTAGAACACTAAAATGTTTATTTGTATGATTACTCGTGAAACACTAACCATCTGTATACAACAAATACTAAACATTAAAAAAAACGAATCAGCTTTTACAAGATCCAGCCCCCAGATAATTCTATGATGATGGAGAGTGATGATTCTCTAGATACCGGTGAATCATCACCAATTTTTGTATTTGAACACCTGTAGATCATTGGCCACTTGTAGACCATCCATGTTATGGAATTATAGATCACTAGTGAATTACTAACCATTTGTAGAACACTACGAAATTTATTTAAATCCTCACTAGTGGGGCATTAACCATTGATAGATCACAAATATCAAACTGCTAAACTTAAAGCGTAAGATTATAAATATCTTTGTTCGGTTTTAACAACACTAGTGAATAACTAATCACTGATGAATCATCGTAATTCTTTTACTGGTGATCCTTAGTGGATCATTGACCACATATATACCACAATTTTGATGAAATTTTGAATTACTAATGAATCCCTAACCAACAGTGAATCACCGAATCCCACTAAATAATTCTAATTCGACAAACTAGTAAAATTCCCTTTAATTTCAAGAAAATATTACTTATTAATTTAGAAAATATCTACATATAAAAACAAGAGAGTCCAATTCATTGAATTAGACTCTCTTATTCGTTATTCACCGTAAACTGTTAGCATTGTATTAATATTAGATAACACTTAACCAAAGATCCAAGCTTTCATTAACTGAGTTTTTCACTAACTGAATAAACGATTCATCGTCACCTGTTGTATGGGCATGATCTAAAGCGTCGTAATAAGCTGCACGATCAGTTGCTTTTATAACAGCAGGGGGGAAGCCTGCTTTCATCAGTTCATAGTTCATCAGTAACCGAGAAGTACGTCCGTTACCATCTATAAAAGGGTGAATCTTAACAAATTCTGCATGAACCTTTGCTGCACGTTCTACCGGGTGCAAAGTAGACCATTCATTTTCAACCGTTTCCACAAAACGTTCCATTAGTTCTGGAACAACTACATGGTCCGGTGGACGATGAGTGGCTCCCCCGATTAAGACATTTTCTTTTCGGTACACACCGGCATTTTCATCTTGAATACCTTTTAACACGAGCCGGTGAATTGATTTTATTGTCCATTCATTTAGTCGTTCCTTTTTTTGAACTACTTCTTCTAAGAAATCAATGGCATCTCGATGATTAATGACTTCCAGATGTTCTCGCATCGTTTTTCCACCTATAGTCATTCCTTCTAAAACCACTTTTGTTTCGGAAATAGTTAATGTATTTCCTTCTATGGCATTTGAATTGTAGGTCCAGTCAATTAACACATGATTTATTAGGGACTTCACTGAATGCACAGGTAGAGGACGAGCCTGATCTAATTTCTTTTTCTTTAAGTCAATTTCTTGAAAGTCCATGAACATTCATCCTCCTAATCATCCAGTATACTCATTTTTATAGTCTTTTAATATTTAATAAGCTATGAATTCATTCTATCATTTCCTTTAGATAGACAGTGGTTTTTATTAAGGATATTCTTCCTCCAATTTATGATTTTCAACCCTTACCAACACTTCACTATATCATTTTAACTTCGTACTTTATTTTTCTTCACAAATTCGGAAAACGTCTGAAAAACTTTTTCCCTTTGTTCGATGGTAAAATCCTCTATTCCAAAATACTTCTCAGCAAGGGCTCCGGTTTCAATCAACCGTTTTGTCCGTGCTTTTCGTTTCTCCCAGCTTAATTTCCTTCTAGTTTCTGTCTCCAGTTGTTTCTTCTTTTGTTGCAGCCTTTTTATCTTCTCTTTTATGTCTTTTGATTTTTCTAGTGGATTATATTTCATTCGTATTCACTTCCTCAGAAGCTACAATTTCCACTCCATTTACTTGTGAAGCCATTCTTTGTACCCACTTGATAGCTTCTTCTTCAGATCCCACATTCCAGAGCTTTAGTACTTCACGCCCTATTCCAATGTGCATTTGTTCCTCAATCTTTTTTTGCCTATCTTTTAACTTTTCAATTTGTTGCTCAATCGTTAAGATCTTTTCTAGTTTGTTCGTCATGTTTTTCGCTCCTTTTTAACTTATTTATTCATATTTTAACATATAAGATAAAAATAATCACATTATTCTATAAAATTATGATACAATGAGTCCGAGTACTGAAAGACGAGTGCCCATTTATACACCACTAAAAGTGGTGGCATGGGTTCTGTCCTCGGACAGAAAAAATAATGGTCGCCTTCGGATACTAAATGAGAGAAGAAAAAGACCAATTAAATAGAAAAAGAAGGGAGGGACTTAAGATGAGTTATTACATGTTAAGAGCCAATGTCATTAGTAAAAAAACACAATCAGTAGTAGCAAGTGCCAGCTATCGAAGTGGAGAGGCATTGTATTCAGAACGGGATCAGGAAGTGAAAAACTTTCGAACCCGTGGAGTAGCACCAGAAACATTTATCCTAAGTCCCGACCATGCACCAGATTGGACGCAGGACCGGGAAAAACTGTGGAATGAAGTAGAAAGAAAAGAAAAAGCCTGGAACGCTCAATTAGCTCGTGAAGTTTTAATCGCCTTACCACTTGAACTAAATCACGATCAACAAAACGAATTGGTTCAAAGGTTTGTGCAATCTACTTTTGTTGACGAGGGGATGGTAGCAGACGTAGCTATTCACCGAGATAAAGAGCACAACCCACACGCCCATATCTTACTAACCGTTCGTCCGTTCAATGAAGATGGCTCGTGGGGGGAGAAGAAAAGAAGAGTATACGAAAGAGATGAACATGGAGAAATTAAGCGGACACAAGACGGAAAAAAGATATTTCAAACAGTGTCTTCAACCGACTGGAATAACAGGGAAACTCTAGTTAAATGGCGACTTGCTTATGCGGATATGATAAATGATACGTTTCTTGAAAATAACATTGATCAACGAGTATCTGCATTATCTTTTGAAGAGCAAGGACTAGAAAAAATTGCGGAAGTCAGGCTGGAACGTAACGAATACCAGTTTGTGAAACGATTAGAAGCCGAAGGGAAAGAAGCGACTACTTTTTATCACCAGCTCAATCAACAAATTAGAAAAACAAACGAACAGATTACCAAACTAAATTCCAAAATAGTATCGCTTGCTGCACATCATTCTAGACCTTCGGTAGAGAAAATTCTCCATGAAGAAACAAGCCTAGTGATGAGCCAACTCGAACCCGAATACCAAAAAAGTATTCATTTCTTACAGGGGCGTTTGAAGCAAGATTTAACTTTTTCTAATGTACGAAACCATTTAGATGGATTATACCGTTGGAAAGAGAGAACAACCGAATCAAATGAAGCAAAATTGACTGTTACTCATTCATTACTAGATGCTTCAAACAAAGCTTATCATACACAAAACAAAGAGTTTCTTATGTCTCAAGGGTTTACAATAAAGGGGTTTTACGAGCAATTTATCCCTCGCTTAGATGCTTTTGAAAAGGCAGAAAACGAACAGGAAAATTTAATGAAAACGCAAAATATGTTATTAGGTCATTCTGAACGAGCTTACAACACTTACGCCCTTATCACACATCGCACCTTCAACCAGCTTTACCCAGATATAGAAGAGGAATTTAAATGGAATGACCGAGTTCTTCTAAAAAAACAAGAGATACTTGAATCATTAAAAGAAAATAGAGGAGAACAAATACCATATCCAGAAGAGGTAGAAGAGGTGCTATCCATTGCTGAAATCGATCAACTTCTAAGTAAAGGTGATTCCATAAGTGAATCCATACGAATTCAATCACTAACACGCAACAAGTTGGGTATAGAAAAAGATGCTCTTATTAAAAATAGAGGGGAGCCTGACTGTGTTTATCAGTTATCCCTCAAGCTCAATACAACGGTACAGCTGTTAAACCTATCGATTCGAAAGGCTGAACTAATAAACAATCAATTAGGTCAGTTAATAGCTAGCCGATTTGCGGATGAAAAAGAATCTTTATTAATCAAAATAGAAGGGATGCCACTTCAAGTTAAAATGGATATTTTACGGCATTATAAAGCGGAAGTGGGCAAAGGAATTACTCCTTCTTTAAAGTCCTGTGTTTTGTTTGCTAAAGAATGTGAAAGCAAGAGAAGTTCCAAGTATAAAGCATATGAGAAAAAAGAAACTAGTAGCTTTTTTAAGCGTTTATCAAACGGTCAAAAAGAAGCATCTCATTTTGTTGGTGGACGAGCATCCGTCGAGTTATTTGAACAACTTATCCATCAATCAAGTGGGGCTCATTCATCTAAACAAGAAGCACAAACACCATCAAAATTACGTAAAAAAACCAAAGATAAACGAATCCGTCAACAGTTAGACTTAGAAGTTGATTTATAAAAGGGAGGGAGGAAAACAAATGGGCAAACGAAAGTTTCGAAAGATGCAGGAATTAGGATATCCGTTACATTTTTATTAACCTTACTGATTGCGTATGTTCTCTCCGGTCTCTTTACGTTCTTAAAGTTGAAAGGCAGTTTGAATAGCCGGTTACTCGACGTGACAGGAACATTTGATTACGTAATGAATGATGCAGATAACCAAACGAAAATACTAATCATTTTACTCGCAGCCATGTTCTTCTTCTGGTTCCTTTCCAAAATGAACTTGATGGAAAAATCGTATGAGGATGCACATGATTACGGGGTCCATGGTTCATCTAGATTTACCCAGCCTCACGAGGTAATGAACGGCAAACAGCTATCCAAACGAAATAAATACAGTAAGTCCAATCCAGCTAAAACGTTTGAAACGCTAGAAAATGGCTTAATAGTTGGAAAAGTACCTAATAAAAAGCAAGTTTTGATTATTCCACGCACTACTACTATTGATAATCGAAATGTATATGTGGTCGGTTCTAGTGGGAGTGGGAAAGGGCAATCATATGTTATTCCAAACCTATTAAATAATAGAGAAGAAACGATTATTGTGACGGATCCAAAAGGGGAACTATTTCACGAAACTGCACAAATCAAGCGAGAGCAAGGGTATCAGGTCTACCAAGTTGATTTTATTAACTTCAATCAAGATCGCTATAACCTACTAGATTACGTCCTAGATGATCAGGATGCACAGAGTGTATCCGTTACGATAGCGAAGAATTCTACAAAAGATAGTAACGAAGACTTCTTTATGGAACGTGCACAAAAGATGTTGGCTGGGTTAATCGTCTACTGTAAGACAGAGATACCAAATGCCAGTATGAAAGATGTAATCGATACATTTAACGAGAAAGTTGCACCGGACGAAGATGAATTCCGTGAATGGGTAGAAGATGAGTTAACTAAAAAACACCCAGCTTATCAACTGTTAAAAGGGTTAACGACACTTGGTGGCAATACCCGTGCAAGTGTTACATCATCGTTTGCATCACAGGTCAGTATCTTTACACTAAACAAAATCAGCTTGATGACCAGAACAAGTGATTTTATCTTCCGAGAGTTCCAGGAACAAAAAAGTATACTGTATGTCAAACTTCCAATGGATGATAACCCATTTATGGCACTGACTTCAGTATTCTTTGACCAACTGATCTCGCAGTTTTACAAGATGGCCGATGAAAATCATGGAAAACTCAAAATACCAACGATTTTCTTATTAGATGAGTTTGCCAATATCGGCAAAATCGAAAAATATGGTCGCGTGCTCGCTACCTGCAGGGGCTTAGGTCTATCCATGAACACTATCGTCCAGGATAATGGTCAAATAGAAGCCATGTATGGAAAAGAGCTAGCTCGATCTATTTTATCGAATCACGACACTCTCTTATATTTACGAAGTAAAGACATGGAAACAATTAAATATTTCTCCCAACTTGCAGGGGAGACGACAGCAAAAATTCAAACAGGCAGCACCAGTCAGAGTGGGGGCTTCATGAGTGGGAAATCGAGTGCGAGTTCTAGTCAGTCTGAACAATATGTGAAAAGACCATTAATTCCGGAAGGAGACTTATCAAACATTCCAAAGGATACGAGTTATCTATTTGTTAGTGGCATGTTCCCAATGAAACTTGATAAAGCTTGGCAATCTGAGGTTTTTGGAGATTATGTAGCGCAGTTTAATAAGCAGGAGTCCATCTCTACGACTAATAGAATAGTAGACTCACAAACTGCAGATACATTAGCAAAAGAACCAATGGAATCCACCCCTTCAACTGGTTCTCATACAATCACTCAAATAATCGAAGAAGAGTGGGACCAAGCCGAACACTTAGGGCTTGATTTTGATGAAGCTGATTTGGAAGTCAATTACTCGGAGGATGAAAAGAATCTAGAAAATGAAGATATTCACAAACGATTAAAAGAGAAGGAAGTCACTATTCAAAACTTTTTCTAATGATATCTTTCGAGAAAAAAATAATTAAGGGAGTGAACTGGATGTATTTGACCATAAGTGAAATTCTCGGAACAGATAAACGGATACTTAGTTTTTATGATCCTGTGCCCTTTGAGGCACTTACATATGAGGGTCTACTTGATTTAGAGGAAAACATCGCAGATTACACGGTAACTTGTTACACACCAG
>JBHGUT010000044.1:0-52861 GCA_048976825.1 Paenisporosarcina sp. | reverse complement strand
GGTTTTCTCCGTTCAATCATGGGTTTTGATGAGACAATAAATTGCCCCTAATAATTGCACTTTATCTAGCGCAGAATAGCTTTGGGACTGCAACCAAGGTTTCTGAAGATTGAGCTTTAGCGCTTTTTGAAAATCGTTTTTTATAAGGTGAAATCACTTAAAGTCCTATAATATAGACTTAATATTCAAGATTTTTCGACTATTCAATAACTCCTTTACAGTGCTTTTTTACTATGATAGGATAATAATGTCATATAGACGACCACAAAGGAGACGAGACATCATGAAAAAATTACTTTTATTAATTGTTGCAACATCAATGATTCTTGCTGCATGTTCAGAAGATAAAAAAGAAACAACAACAGAAACAAAAACAAGCGAAACACCAAAAACAGAAACGAAAAGTGACACAACAATTGACTTAATGAAATTTTACTTATCAATTTCAAAATCAATTAATGAAACTGATGCTGACTTAAATGCATTTGAAGGTGCAGAAGAATTACCAGAGGGTACAGAACTTCAAACTATGAAGGATGCTGCAAAAACTTCTGCAGATAATACAATTGCTCAAATCCAATCACTAGAAGTACCTGAGACTCTTTCTGAACAACAAGAAAAAATTGATAGTGCTCTTACAAAAATCGAAGAAGCTTATACAATGAAATCAGAAGCCTTAGCTGCTGAAGGTGAAGTTGTATTCGATGAAGCAAATGCGAAATTTGAAGAAGCTGATGCTGAGTTAAATGCTCTTTTAGAAGAAGCAGAACTAGCACCATCAAGCATCTTAAACGAAGTATCTAAGTAATAATGTTAATTCGTCCGAGAAATCGGGCGAATTTTTTTTGTTTAGTTTCTTTTTGATTGGGTATATATATTAGTGTGAATGAAACAACAAAGAAGAAATTTGAAAGGAATGATTCACTATCCAATCACTAGACTTCAACTACACTGAAAGAATGGATCAAGCTTTTAGAAGTACTCATGGAATTGGTTACGTAGATTACCAAAATAATGCAAATGTACGTATGCGTGTTGAAATGAGAAGAGAACATGATTATGAATTAGGTCAGCAAGTACTTGCTCGATTAGAGAGACAGGTACATCGAGACATATAATAAACGATTTCAAAGTCAGTGAACACTTGTTCATTGATTTTTTTTGTCGAAATAGTATTGAAATCCATTCTCAATTAGTTGCTCTTTATTGAAAATGAAAATAATAATATTGATATAAAAGAAAAAACCTGCTAGTTCTTGTGAAATTCACATTTTATTAAGGCTTTTATTCTGAATATGGCATCATCTAAAAGATTTGCATGGGTTGGAAGTTTCAGTTAAGATTAGAATGATAATAAATTAAGAATGGTTTTTCCATTCATTTATACACTTGGAGGTAGTAAAAATGTCGACTTTAGTTATACAAGATCTTCATGTTTCCATCGATGGTAAGGAGATTCTTAAAGGTGTAAATTTAACAATTAATACGAATGAAATTCACGCAATCATGGGACCAAATGGAACTGGTAAATCAACATTAGCATCAGCAATCATGGGTCACCCTAAATATGAAGTCACATCTGGAACAATCACATTAGATGGTGCTGATGTTTTAGAAATGGAAGTAGATGAGCGAGCACAAGCAGGTTTATTCTTAGCCATGCAATATCCAAGTGAAATTACAGGTGTAACAAATGCGGATTTCTTACGTTCGGCTATAAATGCACGTCGTGAAGAAGGCGATGAAATTTCACTTATGAAATTCATTCGTGAACTTGATAACAAAATGGAGTTCCTTGAAATGGATCAAGATATGGCACAACGCTATTTGAACGAAGGGTTCTCAGGTGGAGAAAAGAAACGTAACGAAATTCTTCAAATGATGATGATAAAACCTAAGTTTGCAGTACTAGATGAAATCGATTCAGGTTTAGATATCGATGCATTAAAAGTAGTTTCTAAAGGAATAAATGATATGCGTGGAGAAAGTTTTGGTTGTCTTATCATTACCCATTACCAACGTCTTCTTAATTACATCACACCAGACCATGTACATGTGATGATGCAAGGACGTGTTGTAAAAACTGGTGGGCCTGAACTTGCGCATAAATTAGAAGCACAAGGTTATGATTGGATTAAAGATGAATTAGGAATTGAAGACGAGACTGTAGGTCAAGAAGCGTAAGGAAGGGAGACGAACAGCATGACGGTTGAAACGAAATTGGCATTAACCGAGCAAGATGTACGCTCCTATTCTGAAGCAAAACAAGAACCAAATTGGTTTGCTGAATATCGTATACGTGCTCTAGGTGCTGCAGAAAATTTGCCTTTGCCAACACCAGATAAGACAAAAATTGATAAGTGGAACTTCACAAACTTCCCAGTTCATTCCGTTGAAAGCGAGACATTCTCTACATTGAATGACCTTCCGGAAGAAGTGAAAGCCATTGTTACTGAAGAACAAAAAAACGTTTATATTCAACGCAACAATACACCTGCTTATCTACAAGTTTCAGACGAGTTAAAGGCACAAGGTGTTATTTTTACAGATATTTTCACTGCCGTTCGTGAACATGGAGAACTTGTACAAAAATATTTCATGACAAACGGTGTTAAAACAGAAGAACATAAATTAGCGAGCCTCCATGCAGCCTTGTTAAATGGTGGAGTATTTGTATATGTGCCTAAAAATATTGAGGTAATAGAACCACTTCAAGTAGTATTTTTACATGACAATTCACAAGCTTCATTGTTTAATCACACAATAGTTGTTGCAGATGCGAATAGCTCAGTCACTTATGTGGAAAACTATTTATCAACTGTCCCTGAAGCAGCTGGGGTTGTAAATATTATTGCTGAGGTTTTTGCTGAGGACAATGCAAAAGTAACATATGGTGCTGTTGACGTTTTAGCAAAAGGATTTACTACGTATGTAAACCGACGAGGCGTAGCAAATCGTAATTCTCGTATTGAATGGGCTCTAGGCTTAATGAATAACGGTGATACAATCTCTGAAAACGTTACACATTTAGTTGGAGATGGATCATACGGAGATACAAAAATGGTTGTAGTTGGTACTGGAAAGCAAAAACAAAACTTCACAACTAAAATCATCCATTGGGGTAAACACTCGGAGGGATATATTCTAAAACATGGTGTAATGAAAGATGAAGCTTCCTCAATCTTTAATGGGATTGGGAAAATTGAACATGGTGCTACAAAAGCAAACGCTGTCCAAGAGGCACGTGTTCTAATGTTGAATGAAAAAGCACGAGGGGATGCAAATCCAATTTTGTTGATAGATGAAGATGACGTAACAGCAGGGCATGCTGCTTCTGTAGGGCGAGTTGACCCACTTCAGCTATATTACTTAATGAGTCGTGGTATTTCTAAGCAAGATGCAGAACGATTAGTCATTCATGGTTTCCTTGCGCCAGTTGTAAATGTATTGCCAATAGAAGGCGTTAAAAAGCAGCTGACGGAGGTTATTGAAAGGAAAGTGCGCTAAATGATCAGTAAAGACATTCGAAGCTATTTTCCCGTTTTGAATCAAGAAGTGAACGGGCATCCACTAGTCTATCTTGATAGTGCAGCTACATCTCAAAAACCCGTTCAAGTCATTGAAGCATTAACCAAATATTACAGTTTTGATAATTCAAATGTTCACCGTGGTGTTCATACACTTGGTAATCGAGCAACTGAAAGTTACGAAGGAGCACGCGAAAAAGTACGTAACTTCATCTCGGCTAAATCCACGGAAGAAATTATCTTCATGCGTGGAACAACTACTGCGATAAATACGGTCGCACAAAGTTACGGTGGCGCTAATATTGAAGAAGGTGATGAAATCATCATTACCTACATGGAACACCATTCGAATATCATTCCTTGGCAACAATTGGCTAAGGAAAAAGGTGCAGTATTGAAGTATGTTGACCTTGAAGAAGATGGCACTCTATCATTGGAGAAGGTACGTGATACGATTACAGATCGTACAAAAATTGTATCGATAATGTATGTATCAAACGTTCTTGGAACAATGAATCCGATAAAAGAAATTACTCAAATTGCACATGATCATGGAGCTATTATGATTGTGGATGGTGCGCAAGCTGCACCTCATTTGCGAATAGACGTTCAAGATTTAGACTGTGACTTCCTTGCTTTTTCTGGACATAAAATGTGTGGTCCTACTGGAATAGGCGTTTTATATGGGAAGAAAGAGTTATTAGAACAAATGGAGCCTATTGAATTTGGTGGAGAGATGATTGACTTCGTTGGATTATACGATTCAACTTGGAAAGAGTTGCCTTGGAAATTTGAAGGTGGAACACCAATTATAGCTGGGGCAGTTGGACTAGCTGCAGCCATTGATTTCTTAGAAGAAATCGGTCTAGATGAAATTGAGAAACATGAACATAAGTTAGCTGCATATGCAATGGAGCGTATGTCGGAAATCGAAGGATTAACGATTTATGGACCACAAGATCCTGGAAAAAGAGCAGGAATTGTTACATTTAATTTAAATGATGTTCATCCTCATGATGTGGCAACAGTTTTAGATATGAATGGTATTGCTGTCCGTGCAGGCCATCATTGTGCGCAACCACTTATGAAGTGGTTGCAAGTAACTGCAACTGCTCGTGCAAGTTTCTATGTATACAATTCGGAAGAAGATATCGATCGACTTGTCATGGGATTACGCACTGCAAAGGAGTATTTTAACGATGTCTTTTAATAATTTAGATCAACTTTATAGAACAGTCATCATGGACCATTATAAGAATCCTCGCAACAAAGGTGCTCTTGAAGATGGTAGTGTAACAATTGATATGAATAATCCTACGTGTGGAGATCGTATTCATTTGACGCTGGAGGTTTTAGAAGGAATAGTTGAAAATGCGAAATTTGACGGTGAAGGATGCTCTATTTCCATGTCATCTGCATCTATGATGACCCAAGCCGTAAAAGGTAAAACGGTGGAAGAAGCATTAAAACTCTCAACTATATTCTCGGATATGATGTTAGGGAAAGAATATGACGATTCGATTGACTTAGGGGACATAGAAGCTTTGTCTGGTGTAGCTAAATTTCCTGCACGTATAAAATGTGCAACACTAGCATGGAAAGCTATGGAAAAAGGTGTAAATAAAGAATAGAACGGAGGAAATGAAGATGGCTAAAAAAATGCCTGAAATCGGTGATTATAAATACGGTTTCCATGATAAAGATGTATCTGTATTCCGTTCAAAACGTGGACTTACACGTGAGATTGTTGAAACAATTTCAAATATGAAAGAAGAACCACAATGGATGTTAGATTATCGTTTAAAATCTTTAGAGTTATTTTATGCAAAACCAATGCCACAATGGGGCGGTGATATGTCATCACTTAATTTTGACGAAATTACGTATTATGTAAAACCATCAGAAGCCACACAAACATCGTGGGATGAGGTACCTGAGGAAATCAAACGAACGTTTGATAAACTTGGTATACCAGAAGCAGAGCAAAAGTATCTAGCAGGTGTTTCTGCGCAATATGAATCTGAAGTTGTTTATCATAACATGAAAAAAGAACTTGAAGATATGGGTATAATATTTAAAGATACTGGATCTGCTTTACGTGAGAATGAAGAGCTATTTAAGAAACATTGGGGTACTGTTATACCGAACTCTGATAATAAATTTGCGGCACTAAACTCTGCTGTATGGTCTGGTGGATCCTTTATATATGTTCCACCAGGTATTAAAGTGGAAACACCGCTTCAAGCTTATTTCCGTATTAACTCGGAAAACATGGGTCAATTCGAGAGAACGCTTATTATTGTGGATGAGGGCGCGCATGTTCACTATGTTGAAGGTTGTACTGCACCGGTTTATACGACAAACTCACTTCATAGTGCTGTTGTTGAAATCATCATTAAAAAAGATGCTTATTGCCGATACACAACCATTCAGAACTGGGCAAACAACGTTTATAATCTGGTTACAAAGCGGGCAGTTTGTGATGAAAACGCAACTATGGAGTGGATTGATGGAAACATTGGTTCTAAATTGACAATGAAGTATCCAGCCGTCATTTTAAAAGGAGAAGGTTCACGTGGTATGACATTATCGATTGCTCTTGCTGGTAAAGGCCAACATCAGGATGCAGGCGCTAAAATGATTCACTTAGCTCCTAACACATCTTCAACGATTATCTCGAAATCTATTTCGAAGCAAGGTGGTAAGGTAACTTATCGTGGAGTCGTTCGTTTTGGACCTAAAGCTTCTGGAGCGCGCTCAAATATTGAATGTGATACGTTGATTATGGATAACCTATCAACATCGGATACAATTCCTTACAATGAAATCTTAAATGATAACGTTTCTTTAGAGCATGAAGCTAAAGTTTCAAAAGTGTCAGAAGAGCAATTGTTCTACCTAATGAGCCGAGGCATTTCACAAGAAGAAGCAACAGAAATGATCGTTATGGGATTCATTGAACCATTCACAAAAGAATTACCAATGGAATATGCAGTTGAAATGAACCGACTGATTAAATTCGAAATGGAAGGATCAATCGGTTAATATGTTTAAAAGAAAACCTCGCCTAGGGCGGGGTTTTTCTATTGTTTTGGGCTATTATGGTATGATGATTTACATATGGAGAGTGATTTTTGATGATTCATGTCGGTCTAACTGGATGGGGAGATCACCCCGATCTTTATAGCGAAGATTCAAAAAAAAGTGAAAAACTTATGGATTATAGTTCCCATTTTCCTGTCGTGGAATTAGACGCTGCATTTTATGCGATACAACCGGAACGAAATATGAAAAAATGGATACATGAAACTCCTGAAACGTTTCAATTTATCGTTAAAGCATATCAAGGGATTACTGGACATTATCGTGGGGAATTACCCTTTGAGTCAACAGATGAAATGTTTAATCTTTATAAAAGATCTATTTTACATTTGCAACAGGCGAATAAATTAAGCATGATTCTTGTGCAATTTCCTCCTTGGTTTGATTGCCAAAAGAATCATGTAGATTACATAAAGGTAGTGAAAGAACAATTAAGTGAGTTTCCGATAGCTATTGAATTTAGACATCAGTCTTGGTATTACCCAGATGTAAAAGAAAAAACAATTGATTTTCTTAAACGAAATGAATTTATTCATTCCGTATGTGACGAGCCTCAGGCAGGCGAAGGATGTATTCCCTTAGTGCCGATTTCCACATCCGTGGAACATGTTTTATTTCGACTTCATGGTCGAAATGTTCATGGCTGGAGAAATCCAGGAGATATTCAAAAATGGCGTGAAGTTCGCTATTTATATGATTATAACGAAGAGGAAATGGATGAAATTGCTCAAATAGTTCTTACTCTCAAGTCTCAAGCAAAACATGTAACTGTATTATTTAATAATAATTCTGGTGGACATGCAGCAAAAAATGCCAAAAGATTAATGAAAAACTTACATATTCAATATAAGGGTTTAAGCCCAAAACAATTGGACATATTTGAAGGAGAATGGTAGTGGAATATATATTATTAGTTCTCATCGGTCTTTTTTCTGGTGTAGTCGGTTCTCTTGTGGGTCTTGGAGGGGGCGTTATTTTAGTTCCTGCCACACTTTTACTCGGAGGGGTATTCAGTTTAGACCCTGAAATTACACCACAAAATGTGGTCGGTCTATCTGTAATTATGATGATTTTTACTGGATTAGCCTCCACATTATCATATGTGAAAGCGAAAACCGTCGATTACAGAAGTGGTTTGATATTTTTCATAGGTAGCGTACCAGGAACAATTTTCGGAGCATGGGTAAATAAAGGATTGGACTTACCCTCATTCAATTTGTATTTCGGTATCTTACTTATTATGTTATCCACTTTATTACTTGTGAAAAAATATTTAAAACCAGTTAGTTGGTTTGTTCAAAGAGGTAAGAAAACTACTTTTATTGATTCCCAAGGAAAATCGTTTGTGTATGGCTATCCTGTATGGTTTGCTCTTCTGTTGACCTTTGGTGTTGGATTTGCCTCTGGATTATTTGGAATCGGTGGAGGTTCAATTATAGTACCAGCTATGATTTTGCTTTTCCTTTTTCCTCCTCATGTAGCAGTGGGGACGTCTATGTTCATGGTTTTCCTTTCTGCATTAGTGAACTCAGCTAGTCATATTACTTTAGGGAATGTGCCTTGGTTATATACATTACCCGTTGTTCCAGCAGCCTATATTGGGGCGAAAATAGGCGCAGCGCTTAATCAACGTATAAAATCGGAGACGCTCGTCTTTGCTTTACGCATTATTTTGCTTTTACTTGGAATACGGTCCATAATTGCTGGATTAATTACTTAAGGAGTTGGCCAAATGATTGACACGATTCATTTTTATCATACAAATGATATACACAGTCATTTTAAGCATTGGCCACGAATACATGAGTTAGTTACGTCAAGAAAGAAATGGCATCTAGAAGAAAATGAATCAAGTTTTACATTCGACATCGGCGATTTTATTGATCGTTCTTACATTTTTACTGAAGGTACACTAGGTAAAGGTAATACCAAATTATTAAACGATGCATTATATGATGTCGTCACAATTGGAAATAATGAGGGAATTACATTAACCCATAATGACTTATCTAATCTCTACGAAGAGGCAAATTTTGAAGTGATTGTAGGAAACTTGTACGAAGAAGACGGGAAACGCCCTGAATGGTTAAAACCATTCACAATTCTTAATACTCAAATGGGTACTTCTATAGGAGTTTTGGCTGTGACTGCTGAATATTCTTCGTTTTATGAAAGTTTAGGATGGAGGATAACACCAGCTTTTGATGCATTAACTAAAGCTATAGACCAACTCCGTCAAAATGTTGATATCCTTATTTGTTTATCACATTTAGGTATACAAGAAGATGAAAAAATGGCATTGCAGTTTCCTCAGATTGACGTTATTTTTGGTGCACATACACATCATGTATTACATGAAGGAAAGTTAGTCAATAAGTCATTACTAGCTGCAGCAGGGAAATTCGGCAATTTTGTGGGTCATGTTTCAATCGAATACGATTTAGAGGAAAAAGGAATTGTACTCAAAAAAGCATTTCTATATGATACAAATGAATTAGCAGAAGCAAGACATGAAGATGAATTCTTGCATGAACTTGAGCGAATAGGTAAAGAAAAGATGGCGGAGTTAGTGTTTCATCAAAATCTGTATTTAAATAAAGAATGGTTTAAGGAATCAGGTTTAAGTAGGTTTTTTGGTGATGCTTTAATGGCTTTTTGCCAAGCTGATTGCGCTCTTTTTAACGCAGGATTATTTTTACGTGATTTACCAAGTGGTTGGGTTTCATCTTATGATGTTCATCAGTTACTTCCACATCCTATAAATCCTTGTGTGATTGAATTAAATGTGAATGAGCTTTTAGAAATTTACAATCAATCGTTAAATCAAGAATGGCCGAACTTAGAACTTAAAGGTCTTGGGTTTCGGGGTACTATAATGGGAAAAATGATAGCACACAATATCAGAATCGAAGATCATAAGGTTTACATAAATAATGAGTTTGCTCAGCATAACAAAACTATTCGTTTAGCTACATTGGATATGTTTACTTTCGGATATTTTTTCCCTAGTTTAAAAGAAGCCCAAAAAACATATTATATGCCTGATTTTCTTCGGGATGTACTTATATGGTATGGGCGATCACAAATGTCTAATTAGAAGTAACTAATGTAAGTGGAGGAAGATATATTATACATGCTATAGTCGTGGATGAGAAAAACGGTGGAATGTTAAGGGGGATATAGAAAAAATTGATCTTGAGAATGTGAAATTGATACGGAATTAAAAACAACTAAAAGACATAAAATCCTCCTGATTTTCGTAAGATACAGCAGGAGGATTTTTTTTGAGACTACCGAAAGTGTCAAAACGCTCTGCCCGTTGGAAAGGTAACAACGTCATGCCTATCATTCTCTTGTTTATCGTTATTTCTGTCGGTTTGTTATTTTATGTAGTGAATGTCCGGTTAACCCCAACATATCTACAGTATGCAGAAGTACAGTCCAATAAAATCGCGTCTCTAGTCATAAGTAAGGCTATTAACTCTAGAACTTCAAATGTATTAGATGTAAACGACATAATAGAACATGTACCTTCCGATCAATCAAATATGGTTACAACCAAATTTAATACAGAAATTATAAATCGAGTACTAGCTGATACTACAAAACTTGTGCAAACACATCTAGAACAAGCTGAAGAGGGGAATCTTGATAACCTCCCGTACTTAGATGATATTGAATATGATACAGAAGCAATGGAGGACCAAGGTGGAATCGTCTTCTTTGTACCAATTGGTCAAGCAACGAATATTCCATTACTCGGAAATTTAGGTCCGAAAATACCGATAAGGTTTCATGTTATTGGGAGTGTGAAATCGAATGTAATATCCGATATTAGAGAATTCGGTATAAATAATGCCTATGTAGAAGTAAGTATTTTAATAACTGTTAATGTACAAATAATAGTACCTCTCGCAACAAAAATCACAACTATCAAGCAAAGTATACCTGTTGCTATGGGATTAGTTCAAGGGCAAGTTCCTCAAATTTACACTAGGGGAGACGGTTCTGCTCAACCTTCAATTGAGGTCCCAATTAAAAGCCCAACAGAATAAGTTATTACAATAGCATATTTTTTAAGAATTTTTTAGTGGAAAAATTGATACTCTGGGTAACTTGTATTAGGTCTTAGCGAATACATTTGGTTATCTTTTGGTATAGTAATTGCTATTCTAGTAGTGTTAATTATTGCCTGGGGAATAAAGTCATTAAAAATAATAATGTAAAAGACAATAGAAATAACAAAAAGTAAGGTATGTAGTCGTATCAGCTAGACAAAAACGAGTTTAATTTAGAAGAGCGTCTCTTTCATTGAGACGTTCTTTCTTTTTGACTTCGGCTTCCGCCAGACGCTTAACCCCCTCTTAGATAGATTCAAATTGTGCGGAAAAGGTGAATACATGAATTTGGGAGACCAAATGCAGAATTGTTAAAGTGAAGTCCAGAAATATATACATGACATGCAGAATTCGATACGTGAGTCCTCGAATTATCCCAGCGAAAAGCAGAATGGATCACTGTCAAATCATAGATTCGTCTGCTGAAACCCAAGGTAAAGAGGTTGTGAGAAGGTTGGGAATATGGTACATTGTCAACAGTAACAGAAATGGTAATGAAGTCGATAAAGAATGGGGTCGATTGAGCTTGACAACGAAAGAAACATATATTCGAAAACCTGCGTGGTTGAAGATAAAATTAAATACCAATGATAATTATAGAGGTCTAAAAAAGTTAATGCGTGAAAACAATTTACATACAGTTTGTGAAGAAGCAAGGTGTCCCAACATTCATGAATGTTGGGGTACGAGACGTACTGCTACCTTTATGATATTAGGTGCAATTTGTACACGTGCATGTCGTTTCTGTGCAGTGAAAACCGGACTTCCTACCGAGCTTGACTTAGCAGAGCCAGAACGTGTAGCAGATTCAGTTGTGCTTATGAATTTAAAGCATGTTGTTGTAACTGCGGTTGCACGTGACGATTTAAAAGACGGTGGCGGAGCCGTGTTTGCCGAAACAGTTCGAGCGATTCGTCGTAAGAATCCGTTTACTACGATTGAAGTTCTTCCTTCAGATATGGGCGGAATTGAAGAGAATCTACAAATGTTAATGGATGCAAAACCAGATATATTAAACCATAATATCGAAACTGTTCGTCGTCTAACGCCAAGAGTTCGTGCAAGAGCTAAATATGATCGTTCATTAGAATTTTTACGTCGTGCAAAAGAAATGCAACCGGATATTCCTACGAAGTCTTCATTGATGGTAGGGTTAGGTGAAACAAGAGAAGAAATTATCGAAGTGATGGATGATTTACGTGCCAATAATGTTGACATCATGACAATTGGTCAGTACTTACAACCGTCAAAAAAACATTTAACCGTACAGAAGTATTATTCACCTATGGAGTTTGGTGAACTTCGGAAAATCGCCATGTCAAAAGGTTTCTCTCATTGTGAAGCAGGTCCACTAGTTCGAAGTAGCTATCATGCAGATGAACAAGTAAATGCAGCAGCGAAAGAAAAACAACGTATTGGAGATGAGCTTCTAGCTCTTTCTTCAAACTGATGGAGAGTAATATTATGATCACAATTGATCGATGGGATTATGAGGTACTGATTGATTATCGTGAAGCACTTAAAGAAGAAGCTTTACAAGATCGGTACAGCGAAATTTTGAGTAAATATGATTATATTTTAGGGGACTGGGGTTATGGACAACTTCGTCTAAAAGGTTTTTTTGATGATAAAAATCAAAAAGCAACATATGATACAAAATTTAGTACGGTTCAAGATTATTTATTTGAGTATTGTAATTTTGGATGTGCCTATTTCATTCTGAAAAAGTTTGGACCCGCAACGCCTTCTGAAGTGTCTTTAGAAAGTGAAGAAGAGTTACAAGAAGAAGGTCAACATGGAAATATTACCCAAGATGAAATTTCGCAAGATGAAACCTTTAAAACGGATGTTTAATTATCCGTTTTGAAGGTTTTTATGTTTCATTGCTAAATTTTCTTTAAGATATATACTTTCGTTTTATTCAATGTCTAATAGGTTATATTGATTGAGATAGGGTTTACTTTTATTAAGACAAATATATTTATGCACTTCATTTATTTTGTAGGAGTCTTTCCAATAACGTCAGATTCCTTTTGAAGATGTTCATTATGGTACTATTATGGGAAGATAGACGTAAACTTAGAAGAAATAAAGTGAGGGATTAATATGTATTTTGTAGATCGTAAAAAGATTAACTTAACTTTAACTTACATGGAGTCTTTACTTCGTTTATTAGAAGATAAACATGAGTGGACAAACCATGAGATAGATAAGCTTGCGCTAGAAAGAATTACAATTAATATCATTGAATCTTTGATAGACATTGGAAATTCAATGATTGATGGCTTTATTATGAGAGACCCTGGCAGTTACGATGATATTATCGACATATTAACCGATGAGAATGTGATTTCTAAGGAAATGGCTGCTCCACTAAAGAGTGTTATTCAACTTCGGAAAATGCTTGTTCGTGAGTTTATTAGAGTAGATCATGAAGTTTTATCGGATATAATACTTACACATTTAAATTGTTTGAAAAAGTTTCCTGAAAGAGTGGAATACTATTTAACAAATGAGTTAGGACCAGTTTCTGCGTTTTTACCTGAGGTTAAAAATGAAAACATATAAGGCTTATTGTCTCGATTTGGATGGAACAGTATACAAAGGAAAAGAAGTAATAGAGGAAACGGTCCATTTTGTTAACCGGTTACAAAGCAAACAAATTGAACCTTTTTTTGTAACGAATAATGCTTCTCAAACACAAGATCAGGTTGTAGAAAAGTTGAGTAATTTAGGGATACGGGCTCTACGCACACACATTATGACCTCATCGTTGGCGGCAGCCAAGTATATCGCAACTCATTATTCAAATTCCTGTGTTTCCATGATTGGAGAAAGAGGATTAAGTGAAGCTTTGATTGAAAATGGGATAAAGCTTGTACCTAAAGAGGGTGATATATTTGTTATGGGTATTGACCGTGGAATAACCTATGACAAATTGGCGCAAGCCTGTTTAGATATACGAGCAGGGGCCGTTTTTATCTCCACGAACAGTGATAAAGCATTTCCAGCTGAAAAAGGTTTAATTCCTGGAAATGGAGCATTCACAGCGTTAATACAAACATCCACGGGAATTGACCCTCTCTTTATTGGAAAACCTCATGCACATATGCTTGAAATCATTCAAAGAGAGCATGGATTTACTAAAGATGAAATGGTGATGATTGGTGATAACTATGATACTGATATTCAAGCGGGTATCAGGTTTGGGATAGATACAGTGCATGTCAATACGGGAGTATCCAAATCGGATGAAGTGAAATCGAAGTCAATTCAACCTACTTGGTGTTTAGAAAATTTAGGGGAATGGATGTAAAAAACGAGGGAGCTAATAGAAAAGCTTCCTCGTTGGTATATTAAAACAATGGATTTTCATCTATATATTCATAAATCTTTTTTGTTAGTTCTTCAGGTGTGTCAGCTTCAACAACATCTCCATTAACAACAGCAAAAAAAGATTCGGCACATTTGGTACAGTAACTTAAGCAACCGTATTCTAACACATCTAAGTTAGGATCACGCTCAAGCTCTTCAAATGTTTTTTGAGATCCATTAGCTAAGTTGCTCACACAGAATTCAACCATTGGATTCACTCTAAGTCACCTCACTCCATGGACATGCTACTCTATTTTTTTTCATCCGTCAAACTCTGTGTCTTATTGTGAAACTTCTCACAATCATTTATACTGATTGAATAGAAAGACAGTGAATAAAGGGAGATTTATATGAAAAATTTAGTCTTATTAGGTGGCGGTTACGGAAATATGCGAGTTTTACTGCGTTTATTGCCGAATAACTTGCCGGATGATGTACAAATTACATTAATTGATCGTACACCTTTCCATAGCTTGAAAACAGAATTTTATGCTCTAGCAGCTGGTACAGTATCCGATCATGAAGTGAGAGTTGCTTATCCAGAACATGACCGCTTAAAAATGATTTATGGAGAAATTATAGAGATTAACCGTGAAGAAAAAGTAGTCGTATTAGCTGACGAAACCCGTATTCCATACGATGATGTTGTCATCGGTTTAGGTTGTGAAGACAAATATCATGGTGTACCGGGTGCTGATGAATTTACTCATAGTATTCAAACGATTAGACGGTCTAGAGATACCTTTAATCTTTTATGTGGTTTACCATCAGGTTCTGTAGTTGGTATTGTTGGGGCAGGTCTTAGTGGAATTGAACTTGCAAGTGAACTTCGTGAATCCAGACCAGACTTAGCGATTAAATTGTTCGACCGGAGTCCAAGAATATTACGTGATTTCCCTGAACGTTTAAGTAATTTCGTTAAAAAGTGGTTTGATACACATAATGTTGAAGTTGTCAGCAATTCAAACATAACTAAAGTCGAGCCGAAAGTATTATACAATCATGAAGAAACAATTTCAGTTGATGCAGTCGTATGGACAGCAGGTATTCAACCAGTTGAACCTGTGAGAAACTTAGATATTGAAACAGACTCGATAGGTCGTGTGGTATTAACTCAATATCATTACTTACCTGAAGACGAGCATGTATATGTAGTCGGGGATTGTGCAGCTTTACCTTATGCACCAAGTGCTCAAGTAGCTGAAGAGCAAGCTGAACAAATTGTACAAGTATTACAAGCAAAGTGGAGCGGGCAAGAACTTCCTGAAAAAATGCCTAAAATTAAATTAAAGGGCTTTTTAGGTTCTCTTGGTAAGAAGCAAGGTTTTGCTTATTTAGCAGATCGGACTGTAACAGGAAGAATTGCACGTCTCATGAAGTCTGGCGTATTGTGGATGTATAAATGGCATAATGGATGAAGACAGAAGAAGACCTAGAAGCGAAACATATCACTTCTAGGTCTTGTTGTTTTAGGAATTTGATACAAACCCATGCTTTTCAAGTTCGGTAAATACAGGTTTTATTTGAATATATCCTTCTCCAACTACCTCTCCTTCGATTAGAACGAGTGGGTAAAAAAACTCTTCATCTAATACACGATTAGCTATTTCTTGTTGGCGTGCATTATCAATTGGTTTTTGGATATCAATATAAGTGATTTGAAACGGTTGTTTTGGGTATTTGCGATTGATTGCTGCTTGCAACCATTCAAATGTATCCTTAGAGGTGGGTGCATTAACGCAGCTTGCACATATAATATCAGCACCGAATATTTCAATTAAAAGTGGTTGTTTCTCCATGCTATTTATTCCCCCTTGTTCGAACTGATGGATTTTTTCTTCACTTCACATTATAATGATTATAAGGAAAGGAGTCGAAATGAATGACTGATACAATGATGATAGATCAAGTTCAAGAAGTACTAGATAAATTACGTCCTTTTTTACTCCGCGATGGTGGAGACTGTGAACTAGTTGATATTGAAGAAGGAATTGTTAAACTTCGCCTTCTCGGTGCATGCGGTAGTTGCCCTAGTTCAACAATTACTCTTAAAGCGGGAATTGAGCGTGCCCTGTTGGAAGAAGTTCCAGGCGTCGTTGAAGTTGAGCAAGTATTCTAAGCAATTAAGGAGCCTATATGGCTCCTTTTTCATTTTCTTCCCTCATCAACTGCCATTGTTCCTTTGCCAATTCAATCAGTTTTGGTTCAATTGAAGTACTTTGTTTTTCAATAACTCTAGAGAAAAACCTTGTGGCTTGTTCTCGATCTCCAATTCGTCTTGAAAGTTCAGCAACCATGTAAATGATGCGAACTTCTGACATTTGTGTACCTGAATAGTCTTCATTTGAATAAGAGTCACTGTAATGGTTTCGTGCAATCGTTATGAATCGTTTTTCTTGCACATCATCTCCAAGAATGCGGTATAACCAAGCTGTTCTGAGTGCTAGTCCTGCAGTGGCGACGTATTTTTCTTTTTTTATTGTGCCGCTTAGAAAAGCTAATTTATAAGCAGAGATCGCTTCTTCGATTGTGCGCTCATCCCCAAGTGAATGAGGATTCCAATTGGCAGAAATCTTGGTTTGAATCTCCTCTTTAACACCAGGTGCAAAATACTTTGTAAAATCTTCAGTGAATGAAAAGCCACAATGTTCACAAACAAAAGCGTTATATAAAATAGGGTTTAATTCATTATTTGCATATACAGGTTGAAAATCACTTTCTTGTTTTTCAACTTTTACAAACTTGGAACGTATTTTTGTTGAATTAAATTTCTTTTTGCAAAGTAAACATTCAATTTGTTTATGATAGTAAGGAGTCACTTCCATGTTTATTCCTCATTTCTTATTCCTTCTACTATTATACCTAATGATTCAGTAAAATTGTTGCTTTATTAAAAGCTATTGTTCTTGAATAAAAGAAGTGAAAGTTGTTATTATATAAATAAGAAAGAAGGTGGGACGGATGACTCAATTAGTGGAATTGTCTGAATCGGCTGCTTATCAAGTGAAAGAAATGATGCGTCACAATGAAGAGGATGGAGCATTTTTACGCGTCTCTGTGAATGGTGGCGGTTGTAGTGGATTATCATATGGAATGGGTTTTGAACATAATCAACAGGATGATGACACACTTCTCGAACAACATGGACTTACGATTCTTGTTTCGGGTGAAGATGCACCCATTTTAAATGGAACAGTCATTGATTATAAACAATCTTTAATGGGTGGCGGATTTACGATTGAAAATCCCAATGCTATCGCATCTTGTGGATGCGGATCTTCGTTTAAAACAGCAACGAAAGCAGGTACTCCTGAAAATTGTTAGGGCTGAAATTTTTTCCAACTATTCAAGTGATTTTTTTAACTGATATTTTCATCTTTGTTTATCAGTCCTTTTAAAAATATGTTTTGCTTATGGATTGTAAATTATGGATTGAACATACAAGTGTTTGTCATTCTGAATATCCCGCATTATAGTAATATAGGGTTATCTATTAAAAACCTTCTGAATGATGGGTGTTTATACACTCATTATTAGGGGTTTTTTTATTGGCATTTTCTGCATACTGTAACCAGACATCAAGAGGAGGAAAAGCAATGAACATAACTTTAGGAAATGAAATTTATAATGAATATAAAAGAAAGTATCGTACTGCGGAACAAGCAATCCAATTTATTGAACAAGGAGAAGACATCATTATACCTGTCACCCCCGGCGAACCACCTGCCTTGTTGAACGCGCTGTCGGTCTATACAAACCTGACTGAAAATCGAATGTACCGAATGCTTCCTTATTTTCCGACTTTTAATATGGAGGAAGAACGAATCAAACAAGTCTCCTTGTTCTTGAGCGGCCAAGATCGGCTGGGCTTTCAACAAGGCACAATTGATTTGCTTCCAAGTCATTTTTCTGATATCCCATCTACATTATTGCAAACAACAACAAAACGCGTTATTATGGCAACTGTTTCTAAAATGGATGAGAATGGCTATTTTTCTCTAGGAACAAGTCAGTCCTATGTTGGACCCATGGTAGACAAAGCAAAAACAATCATTCTGGAAGTTAATGAAAATATGCCACGTACTTTCGGTGTGGGAAACCAAATCCACATTAGTCAGGTTACCGTGCTCATCGAGAACCATGTCAAAATTCCGGTAATGACAAATCCTACTTTAAATGAAAAAGATTACAAGATTGGACAAACGATAGCTGATATTATCAAAAACGGAGATACCCTGCAAATCGGTTTTGGTGCTATGCCGAATGCCGTGATGGAATTTCTAGAAAATCATCGTGACCTCGGCGTCTATACGGAAATGCTTCCGGATAAAATAGTTGACTTATATAAATCGGGAGCCATTACGAACCAAAACAAGAATCTTTACAAAGGAAAAACAACTGCTACCTTTGCACTTGGAACACAACGATTGTATGATTTTATTCATGAAAATGAAGACATTCTAATGCTCCCATGTGATGTATGCAACGATATACGAACGATTTCCCAAATGGACAACCTTGTTTCCGTGAATTCTACAGTAGAAATAGACTTCATTGGTCAGTGCAACTCAGAAACCATCAACGGAAAATATTATTCTTCATCGGGTGGCCAAGGGGATTTCACGAAAGGTGTACGGTTAGCGAAGAACGGACGCGGAATTATTTGCCTGTACTCCACAGCGAAGAATGACACGATATCCAAAATCGTTCCCCAGTTGCCTCAGGGTGCGGTAGTTACCACGTCCAAAAACGATGTAGATATTATCGTAACCGAGTATGGAAAAGCGGAATTAAAAGGCAAAACAATTCAGGAACGCACCGAAGCTTTGATAAAAATCGCCCATCCGAAATTTAGAGAACAGCTCGTGTACGACGCGATTAAAATGGGTTTTCTTCCGCAAAAGAACTTCTATATTAAAAATTAATTATGTGGACTTCCTAAAATGGAAGTCCTTTTTTACAACATCTTTATGTGTAAGAATTCCGTTTCCATTGGAATGCGATTTTCTTCTTTATCCAAAAAGGAACCTGGTTGATTAAATGGGCTATTTATCAATTCAACGTAAATATCACAGAATTATTTGGGATCTTTTCGTGATAGGAAAAAATATAAAGCACTTATGCAAAATCTATTTTATATTACATGAATAACCATGTGGATTTGGGTAAATATAAATAGACAAATTCACCATTTTTTGAACTCAATTGTTCTGGCTGGAATTTCTAGTCTTTTTTCTGTAAACTCAAACCTTTTACACTTGACAACATTCTATTGAAATCAAAACATAAAAGGTCTATCATATAGATAATACGTTTGTCGAAAGATGGACAAATCGACTTAGGTCAAAAAGAAGTATGAAGATACTTCTTTTTTATTTGACTGGTATATAAAACTATTAAAAGGTGGTTTCGATCTTCGTGAAAAGACCGACAATTTTAGTATTAGGCGCCGGATACGGCGGATTAGCAACTGTAGTCAATCTACAAAAAATGATTGGTGTGGATGTTGCAGATATTACTTTGATTAACCAAAATGATTATCATTATGAGTCAACATGGTTACATGAAGCATCTGCCGGAACATTACGTCCGGATCAAGTACGTTATGATATTGCTGATGTTATTAAAGCAGACAAAGTGAAGTTTGTTAAAGCTTCTGTCGAAGGCATTGATATCGCAGGGAAGCAAGTTACAACGAATAACGGTGTATTTACTTATGACTACTTGGTCATCGGTCTTGGATTCGAAGGCGAAACTTTCGGAATTCCTGGTTTAGATAAATACGCATTTTCAATTGCAAACGTAAAAGCTGCTCGTCAAATTAAAGAGCATATAGAATATCAATTTGCAACATGGTCAATGGAAGAAGTAAAAGATGACAGCCGTCTAACGATTGTTGTAGGTGGTGCAGGATTTACAGGTATCGAATTCTTAGGTGAATTAGGAAACCGTGTTCCAGAACTATGCAAAGAGTTTGATGTTCCTCAAGAAAAAGTACGTGTTCTTTGTGTGGAAGCTGCTCCAATGGTATTACCAGGATTCGATCCGGAGTTGGTTGAATACGCAGTTGGTCACTTACAAGCTAAAGGAATTGAATTTTCAATTGGTACACCAGTTGTTGAAGCGACTCCTGAAGGCGTTAAAATTAATAAAGGTGAAGACGAGTTTGAATTTGTGAAAGCTGGAACAGTCGTTTGGGCTGCAGGCGTTCGCGGTAATCGTTTAATCGAACAAACTGGTATTGAAAACATGCGTGCTCGCGTGAAAGTAGAAAAAGATATGCGTGCTCCAGGTTATGATGATATATTTATCGTTGGTGATTGTGCATTATTAATTAACGAAGAAGTTAATCGTCCTTACCCACCAACTGCGCAAATCGCGATGCAACAAGGTGTTACAGTGGCTAAAAACTTAATCGCATTAATAAATGGACAAGAAACCGAAACATTCGTACCTGACTTAAAAGGAAGTGTTTGTTCACTTGGAGAAGACGACGCGATTGGCGTTGTATTCGGTAAAAAAGTGACAGGTGCAAAGGCTTCATTTATGAAGAAAATGGTTGATAACCGTGCTCTTTATATGTTAGGTGGGCCTTCATTGGTCGTGAAAAAAGGTAAATTTAACGTCCTATAAGAAATCAAATATTAATAAAAACTCCCACTTGATTTTTTGGTGGGAGTTTTTTAATGGAAGGTATTATGTACATGTGATTAAAATACCCAGGAAAAGACTGAGAATAATGGAGAGAAATTGAGATATTATAAGAAAAAACCCAATGTATTTTCCATTATTGAATGATTAGGTTTACACAGAGGTCATTCCATGATATATTATCTGAATATTATGAATTAAAAGGAGATGATAAATATGTCTACATATAAAACAGAAGTTCAATCCAATCAATGCCCATATTGTAAAGGGAATGGTTATTTTCAATTACGTCTTGGTGGGTCAGAAACGTGTACATGCTGCTCAGGATCAGGGAAAAAGTAAACTAGACTAGCGACTTTCTTCAATTTTGAAGGGAGTCGCTTTTTCTCTGTATGACCAAAAGGTTGTTCGCTTTCAGATATGATCTATCCTAGTTTTAGTATTTGTCTTTACTATGGGTTTAAGGATTAGGAGTGGAAATTGTTACAGAGCGTTGAACTTGTTCCATGTCCATTGAAACCCTTATTACAATCATGTAAACTGATGAAAGGAAGTATGGAGGGTACAATAATGGACGCCAATTTTTCGTTAGTTCAAGTAATGTTATCAGTACTTATTTTTTTAGTTATGTTTTTTGGGATTGGATTCTTAATAAATATGCTTTTGCGAAAGACATGGTTAATGGCCATCGTGTATCCGATTGTTGTTATTTTATTAATTGATGAAGTGGATTTCTTTGATTATTTCACTAACCCGACATTAGCATTTCAAGCATTATCAGATAAGCTAATTTCACTTCAGGGTGCGGATATTTTAATCTTGTCTAGTGGTTTGGCTGGAGCCATTATTGCTGGATTCGTGATTAAAGCATTAAGAAAAAATGGATATCAAATGTTCTAAATAAAAAGCAGTGAAGCTCTTAATAAAGCTTCACTGCTTTTTAGATTAATACTACATAAATAAGAATTGAAATAACGATACCCGTTATTGCCCCCATTAAAACCTCAATAGGTTTGTGGCCGAGAAGAGTTTTAAGTTCTTCAATTTTTTCTTCGTTCTTCTTCTGAGTCCATTCTTTTGATTGATTCACAAACGAATGGAAATCATTTCTCATTTGGTTAATTATGATCGCTTGTTGTCCTGCCTGAAAACGAACTCCAGATGCATCAAACATGACAATGATTGCAAATATTGTGGAAACTGCAAAAAGAGGAGAACCAAGACCCGTTTCGAAGGCAACTGCTGTAGTTAGTGCTGTTACGGCTGCTGAGTGGGAACTTGGCATACCACCGGTGGAAGTAAATAGCTTCCAATCAATTTTACCAGTAATTAAATATGTAATCGGAATTTTTACAAACTGAGCAAATATAATACCAAATAGGGCCGCGAGGAGTGGTATGTTCGTTAAAATGTCCATTGTATAACCACCCTTTCTAGTTTGATAAATGGTAGTTTCTTTGTTTACTTATCACAAAAACAAGTTATCGTTATATTTTGTCTGTCTATATTGTATCACATAGGAAAAAGTTGAAACTGATCGTTTTTTTCTGAAAATAGATAATTCGATAAGCGTAAGAATTTCATATATAATAAATATCGAATATATAAATGGAGGGGTTAATGTGAAAGTAGAAGTTACTGGAGTCAATTTTACAGGAATTCAAACAGAAGTTCTAATCGTAGGGACCTTTAGGCATCCTGAGAATACACAAAATTGGTCAGAGTTTGTTTCTTTTTATGGTTCATCATTAGATAAATGGTTAAAAAATGGTGATGTATCTACAGAACGTAAGAAGTTAACAAAGCTGCCTGCCCTACAAGAAGGCAACCTGCAACGAATTTTCTTTGTTGGACTTGGCGATCGAAAATCCTTAACTGAAGATGAATTACGCGACATTTTCGGAACTGTTGGAAAAGAACTTGTAGCTTCAAAAACAACCAATGTTTCCATTTGGTTAGATTCTTTCACAAATGAAGACATTGAAATCGAAGATGCTACATATTTAGCAGCTGAAGGAATTGGCTTGGGTCTGTACCAAGTGCCTAATTATAAAACTTCATCAAATGCACCAGATTATTATCTTGATTTAATCGAATTAGTAACAAACGCAGATGAGCAAGAAATTTTGGCTTATTTTAATGTAGGCCAAGTTTATGCTGAAGCGGTAAGTGAAGCGCGTTCATTAGTAAATATGCCTTCGAATATTTTAACTGCAACTAAAATGGCTGAATATGCTAAAGATTTAGCAGAGAAATATGATTTTGAATATGAAGAATTAGGCAAAGCGGAAATGGAAGAGTTGGGAATGGGCGCCATCCTTGCAGTTAATCAAGGCTCAACAGAGGAACCCCGACTCATGGTAATGAAGTATCGTGCTACAGAAGAGTGGAACGACGTTATTGGGCTTGTAGGTAAAGGGATTACATATGACACTGGTGGCTACTCGATTAAGCCTAAAGATGGGTTGGTCGGCATGAAAGGTGATATGGGTGGAGCAGCAGCAGTATTAGGCGCGATGCGTATTATTGGCGAAACACGACCTAATAAAAATGTAATTGCTGTTATTGCATCGACTGATAATATGATTTCGGGAAATGCATTTAAGCCCGACGATGTGGTTACTTCCCTTAGTGGAAAAACAATAGAAATATTAAATACAGATGCAGAAGGTCGTCTTGTATTAGCTGATTCTGTAACTTATGCAAAACAACACGGAGCGGATTACATTGTTGATGTGGCAACGTTAACTGGTGGAGTTATTGTTGCGCTTGGAATGGACAAAACTGGTGCTTTGACAAACGATGAAGACTTCTTTGAAACGTTCATGGAAGCATCTTTAGAAACTGGTGAGTTTGTTTGGCGTTTACCACTAACAGAGAATGATAAAAAACGAATTCGGAAAAGCGATGTAGCTGATTTAAACAATTCTCCAGGTCGTGATGGACATATGATATTCGGTGGGGGTTTTGTTGGTGAATTTGTGGAAAATACACCTTGGATTCATTTAGACATCGCTGGAACATCAGGAGCGAGTGCAGCTCATGATTTAGGTCCAAAAGGTGGAACCGGTGCAATGGTTCGTACACTGGCTACGCTGGTTGAACGTATGGCCGAAGAAGAGACAGAATAAGCTCTAAGCCTATGTCTTAAATCCTCTCTTTCATAACATAGAAAAGAGAGGAGGAGAGACATTTGGTCAATCGATTTGGTGGAGGTTACGGAAGAGGTTATGGTGGTTATAGAAGAGGTTATGGAAGAGGATATGGTAGCGGGCTAGGTTTTTTTGGAGGTCCATTTTTAGGGGGCTTAGCCGGGAGTTTACTAGGCGCAACATTATATGGTGCTTCTTATCCGTATTACGGAGGTTATCCATATGGAGGTTATCCATACGGAGGTTATCCATATGGAGGTTATCCATATGGAGGTTATCCATATGGTGGATATCCATATTAAGGATTCAATCCTTTAAAAAACGCTTTTGCTTTTCGCCGGAATGGAGAAAAGCAAAAACGTTTTATTTTTTTTTTCGTTCAGCGATAATAGGAGCTAATTCGTCTTTTACAGATTTATCCCACATTTTAACACCAGACAAATAGGCAGAGCGACCAATGACATGACCACCAACAGGTCCGGTGATGAACAAGAACACTATTCCAAGGAGGATACGTGTATTAATATGTCCTTCTATTAACCAAAAATGAAGAAATACTCCAAGTAAGATAAACATCACCCCAAGCGTTGCGCTTTTTGAAGCAGCGTGCGTGCGAGTAAATATGTCAGGCAAACGAATTAATCCTATTGCAGTAACGACTATAAAGATAACACCTAGAATGATCGTGGAAACGATGAGAATATTAGCTATGATTGTTGTCACGTTGGATAATCTCTCCTTTCTCTAAAAACTTAGAGAATGCCACAGTGCCAATAAAAGCTAAAATAGCTATCAACAAAATAATATCTAAGAAGAAAGTTGTATCCGCAAGTATAGAGATTAACCCAATCATACAGATGAGTGCAACACCTAATGAGTCAAGTGCAACCACTCGGTCTGGAATAGAGGGACCAATAATTAACCTATAGATAAAACCTAACATGGACAAACTAATTAAAATGACCATTACCCAAAAGAAGATCATCATAATCTGCTCACCTCCTGTATGGCTTTTTCAAAAGTATTTTTGATGGAATTAATTGCTTCATCCGCATCTCCATAATCTATTGCATGGATATATAACGTTTTCGAGTCTTCTGAAACATCAATAACAAGCGTACCGGGTGTTAAAGTGATTAAGTTTGATAATAATGTTATTTCCCAGTCTTTTTCTAATACAGTTTTTAGTGCGAAAATAGCCGGTTTAATTGGCATTTTAGGTTGTACGATTAAAATTAACACATGAATATTTGCCAGAATTAATTCTTTGAAAAATAAGATGATTAATTTAATGACTGCCCAAACACGTGTCATATAGAATCGGCCTGGGAAAAACCCTTGTGTTATCCAGAGCATCAGAAGACCTAACAAGAAGCCTACAATAAACGTGGAAGTCGTAAAGCTGACAGTTAAAAACATCCATAAGAAAGCTATGAAAAAGTTAAGTGAAAGTTGAAATGCCATGGTTAGGCACCTCCTAGGACTGCGTGTATATACTGTGAAGGATTCAACATGACATCCGTTGCATCCCTCATATAAGGTACTATCCACTCGGAACCAATTCCATAAAGTACACTTATTCCCACTAAAATGACAGCTGGAGTAAATAAACCTCGATAGTGGCTCTTAGTAAGCGGTGTTATAGTAACAGGTTCACCCCAAAATGCATAAATGAAGATACGAATAACTGAAAGTAAAACTATCAGGCTAGAAGCTAATATAAAGATACTTCCCCATAAATTCTCTGCTTCAAAGCCACCTTGAACGATGAGTAATTTTCCGATAAATCCACTAAGTGGTGGGATACCTGCTAATCCAAATGCTGCAATTAAATAGGTCCATCCTAGCATAGGGTAGGATTTAATTAATCCACCCATTTTCCGTAAATCTGAAGTACCCGTAATAGAGATGATGACACCAATTAGTAAGAATAAAGCTCCCTTTATTAAAATGTCATGAATTAAGTAAAATACTGCTCCCATTAAAGAAGCTTCATTCATTTGAGAAACTCCAAACAATATCACACCAACCGCAATGATGATATTGTAAATGATAATTTTCTTTACATTAAAGTACGCTAACGCACCAATACATCCAGCGATAATCGTTAATATTGAAAGAATCATTAGTAATTCGTGCGTAAAGCTTTGATCGTGAGTGAAAAAAAGGGTATATGTACGCATGATGGCATATACGCCAACTTTCGTTAGCAATGCTCCGAATAATGCTAAAATTGGAATCGGTGGTGCAGCATATGAGCTTGGTAACCAAAAGTAAAGAGGGAAAATGGCTCCTTTTAAACCGAAGACCATTAGGAATAAGATAGCGATAACTGTGATTATTCCTGGCTGGTTAATTTCAGTTATTTTCAGGGAAATATCTGCCATATTAAGTGTCCCAACTACTGAATATAAGTAGGCAACTGTAATAACAAATAGAGCTGAAGAGATAATATTGACTAAAATGTATTTTATCGATTCACGTAATTGTGCTTTCTCTCCACCAAGTACAATCAAGAAGTAAGAAGACATAAGTAACACTTCGAAAAACACAAACAGGTTGAAAATATCACCCGTAGTAAATGCACCATTAACTCCAGTCAACATAAACAGAATGCCTGGATAGTAGAAGAATGACTCACGTTCTCTTCCTATTGAGGAAAAACTGTACCAGACCACAAAAATAGCAATTAATGTAGAAGAAAAAACAAGCAAAATTGATAACATATCAGAAACCATCGAAATACCGAATGGTGCTGGCCAGCTTCCAAGTGTAATCGCTTGAATGCCATCTGATTTAACTTTTACAAGTAAAATGCCTTCTACTATCAAATTAATGATTAATGCGATTAAGGCAATAGACCGTTGCAAATAAAGCTTCTTAGGAAACAGCATTAAAACCATCGCGAAGAAAAAGGGTAGTAATATAGGGAACAAAAGTAAATTAATCATAATCTTCAGTTCCTCTCATTAAATCCATATTATCTGTATCGAGCTCTTGATAAGAACGATAAGCTAGCACTAAGAAAAATGCTGTTACACCAAAACTTATAACTATAGCAGTTAAAATGAGTGCTTGTGGTAATGGATCTGCATAATTGGTTGCACCCGGTGAAACAACTGGTGGTGATGAGCCTCCTAGTCCACCCATCGTTAAAATCAGTAAATGTGCACCATGACTTAAAACACCAGTACCAATGATGATACGAAGTAAGCTTTTTGAAAGCATTAAATAAACAGCAGCCATAAAAAGAAAGCCAATGACAAAACTCATGACAATTTCCATTAATCATCCTCTCCTATCGATTGAATAATGGTCATCGTCACTCCGACGACAACTAAGTAAACGCCTGTGTCAAATAGCATGGCCGTATGTAAAGATTGTTTTCCTAGTAAGGGAAGATCAAAGTATTCAAATGCATGTGTGAAAAAGGGAACGTTAAATACGATTGATCCTGCAGCAGTGCCAAGTGCTAATAGCAATCCCAGTGCTGTCATCACGGTATAATTAATCGGCAGTGCCTTCATCACAGTTTTCAAATCAAAGGCTAGAAGTAATAAAACAATCCCACTAGCCGTTAGTAATCCACCCACGAAACCTCCACCAGGTGCATAATGGCCGGCAAAGAAGATATGAATCGAGAAAAGAAAAATGATGAAGAAAATGATTTTTGTTGTCGTTTGTAAAATAACATCATTTGTTTTCAATTCGATTCACCTCTTTTTTTCTAGATAATCGTAATTTAATCATGCTAACAATACCTAAAGAAGCGATTGCAAGCACCGCAATTTCAAATAAAGTATCAAATCCACGATAGTCTACCAATATGACATTTACAATATTTCCTCCACCTGCTAGGGAATAGACAGTTTCTTCATAATACGATGAAATTGATGGCACCAGTTTTTGAGAGTGAGCAGAAAGAGCAATCAGGGTAACTGTTGCACCCACACCAAATGCAATTAACGCATTGCCGAAACGGAATTTCATACGATTTTCGTGGCGATTTAATTTTGGTAAATGATAAAAAGCAAGTAGAAAAAGTGCAACGGATACGGTTTCAATTACAAGTTGAGTCAGTGCTAAATCGGGAGCGTTAAAGATAACAAAGAATAACGCAACAGAATAACCAACTGCACCTAGTGCGATTATAGAAGTTAATCTTGACTTAGCCATCAGGATAGTTATTGTACCTGCTATCAATAGAAGCGCAATAATCAGCTCGTAAAAACGAATGGGTGCTAACGTAGCAAAACTAATATTGAATGCATCCTTTATTAATAAAGTACTTATCGTTAAAAGCGTAATTCCGGAAAACATATAAACTAAGTACGAACGGATAAATCCAGTCATATAGAGTGTAGAAAGACGGTTTGTCGCGACTTCACTTAAGAACATCATGCTTTCATACAAACGATTTATCGTCATTCCATGAGGGAATTTACTAAATAATGGCTGCCATTTAGATAGGGTCCAATATAAAAATAATCCAAGAACGATAATACCTATGGTCATCCATAATTCGGGTTTAAAACCGTGCCAAGCTGTAATGTGAATATCGATATCACTTGGAAGTGTATACATAAATGGTTGGATTGCCATAACTGCAGGTTTTACAAGTACGTCACCAATAATATTGGGAATGAAGAAAATTAATAATACGAGTGAACCAAGAATAGCAGGTGATATGAGTAAACCAATGGATGCTTCATGTGCTTGTTTTGGTAATAATTCTGGTTGATATTTCCCAGTAAATGTACGAAATACAAAATAGAAACTATAAACAAAAGTAAAGACACTTGCAATCCATGCCACGATGGGAAATAAGATTCCCCAAGTATCAAATGCAAAGAGATTGAACTCCGAAATTGAAAGCATACCAGTTAAAAACATCTCTTTACTTAAGAAACCATTAAGTGGAGGAAGACCAGCCATAGAAAAACTCCCAATTACTGCGATGGTAAAACTGATAGGCATTAAACTCATTAAACCACCTAGCTTGCGAATATCACGTGTACCTGTTCCGTGATCGATTATTCCTGCAATCATGAAAAGGCTGCCTTTAAACGTTGCGTGATTAATTAAATGAAATATGGCTGCAAAAGCGGCATATTTGAAAATGGAATTATCTTCGACTCCTGTATGGTACGAAATCGCACTAGCTCCTAGTAGTGACATGATAAGACCCAGCTGACTTACTGTGGAGAATGCTAAAATACCTTTTAAATCTGTCTCCTTCAAAGCAAAGAAAGAACCCCAAAAAAGAGTTAATAACCCAATCCCTGTCACAAGCCATATCCAAATCTCTGAACTTGCGTATATAGGCGTGAATCTTGCGACTAAATATAATCCTGCTTTGACCATCGTTGCAGAATGTAGATAAGCACTTACGGGTGTTGGTGCCTCCATTGCGTCCGGTAACCAAATATAGAATGGAAATTGAGCTGACTTCGTAAACGCTCCTAGTAACACTAATACTAGAGACCAAACAAACCATTCGTGTTCAGCTAGCTGAGGGGCTTGAGTAATCAGTTCTCGAATCGAATAGGTTTCACCCATTATGGAGAGTAAAACAAAACCTCCGAGCATCATTAACCCGCCAAATACTGTGATCATCATCGATTTGAGTGCTCCAAAACGCGAACGGTCACGCTTGTACCAATAACCAATTAGCAAGAACGATGAAATAGATGTTAACTCCCAAAAGAAATACAAACTAATGAGATGGTCTGATTGAACAATCCCTAACATTGCCGTCATAAAGAGCATTAAATATACATAAAAGTTGTGGAGCTGCTCACGTGTTTTATCTAAGTAGAAAATGGAGTAAAGCACAACTAAAGCTCCAATACCTGTTACTAATAACGAAAATAATAAGCTCAAGCCATCCATGTACGAAATGAAAGAAATACCAAGAGATGGTATCCAATCCATCGTAGAAGTAAATGTCTCCCCTCTCATTACACTTGGTAGAAAAGTGGCATAAATAGTAACTAATGCAACTGGAACGACTAGGACGAACCAGCCAGTATGTATTCCCTTTATCTTCTTAAAAAGTAGTGGAACGAAGAGAGCAGCTATTATAGGGATGAAAAGATAAAAGACAAGTGACAAGTTAATCCTCCTTTATTGAAAAATTTTTCCTATTGATAAAGTCAATTATAACGTAGATTTTGGGTGATTGCATGGCTGACTCATTAAACGAAAGGTTGCTAATACCTTCATTTTTCAGATATGATAAATAAAAAGAAACATAGAGGTAATGAGGAATTATCATGAAAAATCCATACATATTCGGTTATTTACCACTCATCACAATTATATTATTCAGTTTATCCTTTGGGGTTTATACGGTAACTGAAGCGCTTGTTTTATTTAAAGGAATTGGTGTGTACTCTGGAATGCGCGAGTTTCTATCGGATTTACAACTTCGTATATTCTTATTAATTGTTTTTGCATTATTTTACTTCATGGTATTTTCTGCATTAAAACTTATTGCAGAAACGATCCACGAATTGGCTATGCTCTTTTTCTCAAAAGACATGGAAGGTCATAGTATACATCAGGCACGGGGAGGATATGTTGTCTACTTTTTTGGTGGAGTTGCATCTGTCATTGGCATTCAATCATTAACGATTTTAGCACTGATTTTCACCATCACTACTTTTGTGTATTTTATTTACGTAGTCTATAAACTGAGTCACTCCATGGCAACTTCAGGAACAGTGGGCATGATTCTGTTTGAAATTGTCGTTTGGGCTCTTTTTCTATCCTTCGTCATGTATGTATTGTTGAAACTTTACAACGGACTTATCGCAAGCCTACCTTTTTTAGACCAATAAAAAATGGCACTTCCTCAAGTAGAGGAGTGCCATTTATCGTTTTATTAACTCGTTAAATAAAGAATGATGGATTTTTTTGGACTCAATCGATTTCATATTTTGAGGAAGGTCATAACCAATCCACACAGTGGCGGTATATTCCTCCGTTAGTCCAGCCAACCAAAAATCATGATAATCATTTGTCGTACCCGTTTTTGCACCTATATAAAGAGAATTACCGGAAATTCCTTTTCCTGTTCCGTTTTCAACAACATCTTTCATTAACATCCGTAAGTATTGAACAGTAGTCTGTTTCCACACTTCTTCCTTTTCCTGATCCCATTCATAAATAATTTTCCCGGATTTATCTTTCACAAACCGAATCGCATGAACCGGTTGGTACTGTCCATCAATAAAACTAGTATAGGCATCAGCCATTTGGAGTGGAGTAACTCCATTATTAAAACCACCTATAGCAGCAGGTAGACTCCAATCTTCTTGAGTTATTTCGGTAAATTGGAAAGGGTCTAAATAGTGAAAAGCTTTTTCAACACCAATGGATTCGAACAATCGTACTGCGGGTGTATTATAACTAAATCTAAACGCTTGTTGAAGCGTCACATCCCCATAAATAGCTCCACCGTAATTTTGAGGACAGAACGTCCCTAAACAGTACTTCCCGCCATTGACAATAGTATCTGGTGAATACGCTGTTGTTTCGAAAAAAGGAGCATATACAAGAAGAGGTTTAATCGCAGAACCAGGCTGACGGCTTGCTTGATAGGCACGATTAAAATCAAATTTCCGATAATTTTTTCCACCAAATAGACCTATTATTTCTCGCGCTTTGTTGTCAATAACAATACCAGCAGCTTGAATGTCGGTTTCTTCTAACTGCTGATTAAATTGTAAATCTATTGACTTCTGTTTTCTTGGATCTAAACTTGTTTCTATCGTTACTCCTAATGAGAGGACCTCATCCAACTTTTTCTTGATTTCCGTTGCAATAAGATCTTTTTCAGATGGAGTAGTTGCTTTTTCAAGTCGCTGAGAGAATCCATCCTTTTCCGCTATTAATTTATTTAACTCTTCAATCACATAGGTACTATATGCAGGGAATTGTTGCACTTTTTGTTTCGTTTTTAATACAATACTTTGTGCTTTAAATACTTCTGCTTGTTCCAAAGAGATAGAACCTTTCGAAGCTAAAACATCTAATAATAGTTCTTGCCGTCTTTTCGTCTCATCAAAGTTTTTTAACGGATCATACAAAGAGGGGTTGTTCGGTATAGCAGCTAAGAAAGCCATTTCAGCTTCAGAACATTGAGCTAATTCCTTTTGGAAATAAAACGTAGCTGCTGCTCCAATTCCGTAAACTTGGTTACTGAAATACATCTCATTCAAATACATCTCTAGTATTTTTTCTTTAGAAGAAAGCTGTTCTAATTCGTATGCATAAAGAAGCTCAGTTACCTTGCGTTCATATGTTTTTTCATCTGTTAAATAACGCATGCGAACTAATTGCTGTGTAATCGTGCTACCACCTTGTGTATTTTCTTGCGTAGATGAGTTGGCCACAACAGCACGTACGATAGCGCTTAAATCGAACCCAATATGTTGATAGAAATCTGCATCTTCGCTCTGAATAAATAGTTCCTGGGCAACAAGCGGGATTTCATTAATAGGAAGAGGTTTTCTCCATTCTATATACTCTTCAGAAAATGTATGTCCATTTTGATCTTTCATGGTTACTGGTGAAGGAAAAGTAGGCTCAGTTAACTGGATAGATGAATCAATGACAGTTTGGAATTGTGATACATCCTGAATTTCTTTCCCGATTTGACTATACAAGAAAACGAGTGTAGGCAACGTACCCACTATTAAAATAAAACCGATGGATTGCCTCATGTCAAAACTCCTTCTAGGATGGTTCTTACAAAAAGAATAGCACACTTTTCACGAAGAAAAGTGTGCTATTTGTATTGTTGATTTTCTTCTTCTTCCAATAACACCTCTTTAAAATCCTGTTCGGGCATCTTACGTGTAAAGAATAAAACGAAATAAGAAATTAAGAAAAGAGCGCCTGTAACGAAGAAGACGGATGAAATCCCAATGAACCCACTCACAATACCGCCAAACATCGGACCAATAATATTCCCAAAAAAGCGGAAGCTAGTATTATAACCCATGACTTCTCCTTGAATCTCAATAGGAGCTTCACGTCTAATTAAAGCAGTAGTAACTGGAATGAGACCACCAACAGCAATCCCAAATAATAGTCGTAACCCAATGAGTTGCCACAATTCTGTTACAAAAGCTTGTGGAATAATCAATAAAAAAGCGAGCAGCAATAAGAAGGTTAGAACTTTCTCATAGCCAATGGAATCGCCTAGTCTTCCCCAATATCGGGCAAATAAAAGATTACCTACTCCAGCTGCACTGAATGTGATACCAGCTAATAATGCAACTTGAGACGACTCTGTTAAACCTGATACGTAAAGAGATAGGAGGGGTTGGATACTGAAATTACCAATTTGAATAAGGGATGTAATAATCAATACATGCAACATCAGTCGGTGATGTAAGAGACCAGAAAAAACCGTTTTCCTTGAATATACATGTGCATTTGCTAAAGGCACTTTTCTGATTTCGCGAATTCCAACCATCACAAGGAGTGCAGCCACTGAGATTGCTATTGATGTAATGATGAATGTATATTGAAACCCAAATGAGTCTGCAAGCAATCCACCCAAAACGGGTCCAAATAACGTACCAGAGACACTCCCCATTTGTAGTGTGCCTAATGTCTTTCCTGCCACTTCTTTAGGTGTTTGGGAGCTAATAAATGCTAGAGATGTTGGAATAAAGCCAGTAACAACACCCATAAACAAACGCAAAAAGAAAAAAGCTTCAACCGACTCCACAAAGCCCATTAGTAAAATGCTAATTGAAATACCAAATCCATTAATAATAAGAATTGGTTTATACCCATATTTATCTGCAATACGTCCCCAAATTGGAGACATAAGAAAAGCAGAAACGAATGTTATACCAAACACCAAACCCGACCATTTTTGAACATATGCATCGGAAAAATCACCCATTGTTTTAATATAAAGTGACAAGAATGGCATAATCATGGTTGCCGTTCCAGCCACTAAGAAATTAGAAATCCACATGATGTGAAAATTTCTTTTTTGAACACTCATTTAATCACTTCTTTCTAAATCTGAAACATCTGAACAGAGAAGGTTAAGTAGATTATAAAATATTTCGTTTTACGAAGAAAGTGAAACGACTTATTTACTGAAAAACAAATTATAATGTGATAGAATATCTGAGGGTGAATTGTAAATGAAAAAAAGCGGATGGTTATTGATTTTTTGTCTATGTCTGTTTATAACAGGATGTGGAACTAAAAAAGAAGTATACGCAGAAAAGAATAAACAATCTGTAGAAGAAACAAAAACTGCAGCCACAGAAAAAGGAGAGAATAATATGTATCCACAATTATCAAAAGAAGTTGCATCAAATGAAGCTTTAGTCGTTATGAACACAACAATGGGTGCAATCAAAATTAAATTATTCCCAGAAGTTGCTCCGAAAACAGTTGAAAACTTTATAACTCATGCTGAAAATGGCTATTACAACGGCATCATTTTCCACCGTATAATACAAGACTTCATGATCCAAGGTGGAGATCCAACTGGAACAGGCATGGGTGGGGAAAGCATTTACGGTGAAACCTTTGAAGACGAATTTTCTGATAAAGCATTCAACCTACGTGGCGCTCTCTCAATGGCGAATGCTGGTCCAGGAACTAACGGAAGTCAATTCTTTATTGTTCAAGCAAGTCGTGTAGATTCAAGCATGCTTAGACAATTAAAAGATGCTGGGTATCCTGAAGAAATCGTTGCAGCATACGAAGCAAATGGAGGAACACCTTGGTTGGATAATCGTCATACTGTATTTGGACAAGTAATTGAAGGTTTAGAAGTTATTGACGAAATGGCTTCTGTTCAAAAAAATTCAAGCGACAAACCGTTAGAAGACATTAAAATTGAATCAATTGACGTCCTTCAAAAATAAGTTAGGAAGTGTCATATATGAATGCATGGATGGTCATCTTGTTTTTATACTTTCCAGAAGACAAGGCTGAATATATTCCAGCAGTACTTAGTTTCATCATCTTTGGAATAGCTTGTATTTTGACATTCAGATGGATTGTGAAAAAATCAAAAAAACAAGAAGAACAGATGAAAGATGTTGAAGACCGAATTTTACGTGAGCGACATGAACAACAAAAAAAAGAGTCATAATGTAAATAAACCTGACCGATTTCACTCGGTCAGGTTTTTATATTATGAAGGAGTTAATCCTTTTCTTTAGTTAAAGCATAGATAAAACGTTTAACTCCATCTTCAAGCGTTTCTCTGGGACAAGCTATATTCATACGTAAGAATCCTTTGCCAAAATCTCCGTATTTAGAACCCGGCTCTAAAGCAAGTTTGCCTTTATTCAAAAGTAAATCCATAATTACTTCTTCTGGTAGACCAGTATCTTTATAGTCTATCCATAATAGATAGGTACCCTGGGGTTTAGAGATTTTAATTCCAGTAACAGAGGTTGTAATAGTTTCAATCACGTAATCCATATGTGAAGACAGGACAGTCAACAAATTATCTAACCAGGATTCACCATGTTCATAGGCAGCTTTTAAAGCGGTAGCTCCGAAAGGACTTAATTCCATTTGACCATGTGCTAGCGCGTTGGATTTTAGCAACTCTCGTTTTTCTGGGTCTGTTGAAATCATAACAGCTGCTTGAACACCTGCTAAATTGAAAGTTTTAGTGGGAGCAACACATGTAATAATTCGATCACCTTCATTTCCAGCTAACGTAAGGAGTGGAATATGCGTAAATTCAGGAAATATAAGGTCACCATGTATTTCGTCAGACAGAATAAGCGTATCGTATTTTGCGCATAGTCGAATAATTTCATGAAGAGATTCAGTTGACCAAACTCTTCCGCCTGGATTATGAGGGTTACATAAAATAAAGAGTTTAATTCCTTTTTTCAAGGATTCTTCAAATGATTCAAAATCAATTTCGTACTGACCATTTAACTCTTTAAGCACACTTTCTTCGACAATACGACCTTGTCTTTCTGGCAACAAGAAAAATGGTGGGTATATAGGAGGGGTAACTAATATACGATCCCCTTTTTGAGTAAATGTTTCAATTACTGTTGCGATGGCAGGAACTACACCTTGATGAAAGAGCATCCATTCATTTTCTGTTTGCCACTGATGACGTGTTAATAACCATTCTCTTACCGCAGTTTTTGTATCATTGCATACGTAGGAATAACCAAGTATCTGATGTTCGATTCGTTCATGCAGTGCTTCAATAACTGCTGGAGGTGCTGGGAAATCCATATCGGCAACCCACATTGGTAAAATATCGGAAGCGTCTTCAATCCCATAAATCTGTTCCATCATATCCCATTTAACTGAGTTCGTTTCACGTCGATCAATTACTAGGTTAAACCTATTCAAAAAAATCCCTACTTTCTTTTGAAGTTTAAATGATTAAAGTCGAAAGAGTATCGGAGCTAATATGGTCTTTGCGCATTTCTTGTTATATATGTTATCATAGCGAGTATTAAAGATAAGTAAAATAGGTGAGTAAATGATGGAAACAGTTGAAATGAATCGCAAAGCGGTAATGTTACTTGCTTCATGGGATCCCTTCGAAATGGGAATAGAAGCATATGATACAGAAACGGCAGATGTCGTTGCAGCACTTCAAGGAATTGATCATCCTACAGATTTAGCCAAGCGTATCCAATCTATCTATGAACACTCGTTCGAACGATGGATTCCGATTGAGCAATGTATGCAAATTTCATACAAATTAATCGCTGTAAAATACGAAGCCAAATGCATCGTTTGAAAAGTTCCTCTTTTTAAGAGAAAACTTTTTATCATAGTAAAGCAAAAAAGAAAGAGAACTTCCAAAGTATTTATTGGAAGTTCTCTTTCTTTGTTTATAAATTAACCTGTAGTCCATCTAGTAAATTTGATACGGGGACTTCGAGTGCGTTGGATAATTTTAAGACGGTCTGTTCAGAAGGTCTTTCCAAACCAGACTCATACTGTTCTAATTTTCCTACACCTATTCTTGTTTTTAACGATAAATCTTCTAAAGAAAAATTTCGTTCTTCTCGTAAGAGACGAAGTTGAGTGTGAAATTCTTGGTTCATCTTCATGCACTCCTTTCCATACATACATCATATGCGTGATTCTATCTTATCATACAACGTAACCACTAAATTTGTGAAATCTCACGGCTTAAACACAGATGAAATATTAATACTATTATTTCCACAATGCTTGAAGGGTAGGTAACAATGCATTTATAAAAATGAGAATGATTGCAATGGGTGCTAAATATCGAACGATAAAGTGCCACGTGTTAAACCATAGAGAGGAAATATTTAATTCTGTAAAGGTGTCCGTTTTCGATAATACATATCCCGCAAATATAGAGATTAATAGGGCACCAACTGGCAATCCAATACTATTTGTTAAGAAGTCTGCAAAATCAAAGAATGTTTTATTCAAAATCTTGAATTCAGAAAATACACCAAATGACAAAGCACTAGGAATACCGACAATGAAAATGAGTAATCCGTATATCCATGATGCATGTTTTCTTTTATCATATGAATTTTTAATACCAATTGACACAACAGTTTCCAACATAGAAATAGAAGATGTTAGGGTTGCAAATAAAAGTAAAATGAAAAATAACAACATAAAGAATGCGCCGAATGGAAGTTGTTCAAAAACGGCGGGTAAAATGATGAAAACTAAACCGGGACCTTCATTGGGAGAATACCCTAACGCAAAAACTGCGGGGAAAATAATCAGTCCTGCCATAATCGAAATACCGACATTTAATAAAGAAACGCTTAGTGCGGAATTGCCAAGCTTTTGTTCTTTAGGAAGATAAGATGCATAGGTCATCATACCAGCAACACCTACACTTAGGGAGAAGAAAGCTTGTCCCAAAGCTAGTAAGAGCGTTTTCCCATTGAAGTATGACCAATCTGGAACAAACATAAATTTAACGCCTTCCATAGCTCCATCCAATGTCAATGAACGAATGACTAATACAATAAGGAATATTAATAATGCTGGCATCATTAACCGGCTAGCGCGTTCAATACCACCCTCGATTCCGCCCTGAACAATTAGGATGGTTAATAACATAAAGGCGGCTTGAGCAATTAACACTTCCCAAGGATTTGAAATAATCGATCCAAATAAATCTGCGTAATAACTCTCGCCATTGTTATCAAACGTGAAAAGTATAGATCTTCCTAAATAAGATAAAATCCATCCACCAACCACACTGTAAAACGATAAGATGAGGAATGAGAAGAAAAATCCAGACCAACCAATTAAATACCACTTTTTTCCTGGCGCTAATTTTTTTAGGCCTGTTATTGCATCAGCTTGTCCTTTTCGACCTATGACAAATTCAGCTATTAAAATGGGTAAGCCAATTAACATCGTACTAATTATAAATAACAAAACAAACACGCTACCACCGTTTGTTCCAGCCATATATGGAAATTTCCATATAGCTCCGAGTCCTATCGCGCTACCTGCTGCTGCAAGGACGAAGCCTATTCTTGATGCAAAATGATCGCGTTTTGCCATGTTTTCCACTCCTTAAAAAATTCAAAGATTTTCTCATTCTACACGACAGAACATAAAAATAATATTAATTTATTTTTTGAAACAATTTAAGAAAAACAAACGTATTACTTATATAGGAAGAAAGGTGGGGGCTCCATGCAAGATACAGAAATGATTGATAGGGCACAAAACGGAGACAAATTAGCATATGGAGAATTAATGGATCTCTATTATCGTACAATCGAAAAATTTGCCTTTCAATGTGGTGTCAAAGTGGACGATATCCAGGACCTGACACAAGAAGTGTTTATAGAATTATATCGATTTTTACCTCAATTTCAGCGTGAACAATTTACGACATGGTTATACAAAATTACTTTAAATGCAACACGTGATTATTACAGAAAAGAAAAACTCGAAAAAGAAGAAAATCTAAAGTTACAGGATAAATCTACATCAGGTGTATCAACTAGATCATCACAGTCGAGGGTTTTGGTATTTGAAGAAGATCGCGAGCTTCATGAAGCCATACAATTGTTAGAAGAAAAATACCGCAATCCAATTATATTGTTTTATTTCCATGAACTATCTTTAGAGCAAATTGGTGAAATCTTAAATATCCCTACTGCTACAGTTGAAACGAGATTGCTTAGTTCAAAAGAGCAATTAAAAACAGCCCTTTCATTAAAAGGAGGGGCAGAAAATGGACGATAAACAATTTGAACAGCAATTGAACTTATTAAAAAAATCATACAATCGTGTCCCTTCTAAATTCAATGTAAATGAAGTGCTGCAAAAAATAGAAGCAGAAGCGGTTAAGGCCAAAAACACTCAATCTGCACAAAAAGGTCCTACTTCTCATTGGCAAAAGGGTAGTATATGGGCAGTAAGTTTAGCAAGTGTATTTTTAATAGGGATTATAAGCGCATCTTTTTTAAATGACGAGAATGTAAAGCGAGAAGGAGCATCTTCAGTTGCAGATGTTAAAGATTTTGAAGAACTGAAAAAATCCTATCAAAAAGAAAAAGCTACTCGAAGAGAAATGCTGGAGATGACAGAAGAGGAATTTGATCAAATAGGATTTGTGAACGAAGCTGATCAACTATTTGCTTATTTATATGATGAGAAAAGTAACGAAAATGGGTACACAGCGCAAGCATTGGAAGAACAGTATGACCGAGTAATTAAACGATTGAAATTACCTTCGGAAATGGTCGAAGAAGCTAAGGAAAATGGAAAAATGAATGAACAAGAAAGTATGGCATTTATTGAGGAGTTAAATTCAAAGATTGATCATTTAATTATTTTTTATAATTCTGTTATGGAAGAACACCGTGAAATTCTAAACACAGCCAAAATGAACGGACAATTAGATGCGAGTTATTTGTATGCTTATCGAACTGATTTGCCAAAGGAATTAGCAAGCATGTTAAATAATGGGCCCACTCATGGTATTGGTGTAAGAGTCTCACCAGATAAGAATAGTTATCAAGCATATTTCAAGTTTCCAGATCATTGGCACGAATTATATGAAATTATTGAAAATCCAATAGTGCATTTATTTGCATTAAAGCAGGCTGCACCATTCACATATGGCGGAGAATTAATTTATAATCCGCAAGAATCTGCTATGTACCTAAATCATATTGAGCAAACCTTGTTAAGTACAAATAATCGCAGTTCTCTATATACGGTTATGAAATCTACTTATGAAGATCTAGCGTATACTTTGATTTTTGGAACCCCTAACACAGAAGTCATTACGGAAGGTCGTGTCAATGAAGAATTTCAAATTGTATGGAACCGCATGAGATTTAGCTATGGTGTCTCGCCGATAAAATTTTTCATACGACCAGTTTTTGAAGCTGTTACTGAAAATAATTGGGTAGTGGACGAAACGTATCGAGCCTTAGATTTTAACGATCTTAAGGTAGCCTTTAGTCTAGCAGAAACAGGGGATTTAGCAGCTATAATGCCTAAGGAAGTTAGTGGTGCTAAATCCCTGACTATTAATTGGCCTAATAGTGAAGTGCAGCAAAAAGTAGCTGCTTATGTTAAGACCGGAGAATATGATGAAATTAATCAGCTTATTGGAAAAAATCCAATTGAAAGTATTATATTGTTTAATTATGCTCAGGAAATGAAATTCATAAATATTAACAATCAACTTCTTTCATTTATGAATTACAACACGGATCAGGAAAATTACGATTCAATAATGAACAGTTGGCTTCAAAATGAATTGTTATCTGAAGAAGTGACAAGTCTTCGATACCAAGACGAAAAAACTTTTGAACAATTCGAGAACTTTGTTGGTTCAGTCGATTTGATGAAGGGTGATCAAGTTGTTCGGTCTATTCCAATTATTCGGAGTGTACAAGGAATTTGGCAGATCGATACAAATTTAAGTTATTTACGATATCAGGAACCTAATGTAGAACTTAACGATGATACACTTCGAAATATTCAAGATCTTTATGGTCGTTTTAAAGAATCGTACGACCAAAACCTCTTAAAGGAAGTAGGTGCAACGATGGTAGCAGGAATTTATCTTGAGGCATCAACTCAAGGCGATCTAGAAACTCAATATGAACTTTTAATCAAAGGGGAAAATACGAGTACTCCTTCTAAAGAAGAATTTCTTTCTTTACCGACTGATGATCAGATTGATTGGAAAAAGAAATTTGGATCTTTTGAATCTATTCAGAGTGATGAGATAGTTGAAAACGAAGAATATAACGTAATCGTTTGGTTTAATCTTAAGGAAGAATTAATAACCGACGAAGAATATCGTAAAGGGTTCCAGATGAGAAAAACGGTTGATGGTTGGCGGGTTCATTTCATGCCGTTCCAATAAATTCGAAAAAAGTTTGAAGTCCACATTATTCTCGCGTGTTTTATTGAAAAAATAAATCATGCGATATTTTCCATCAAATATTGCCTAAAAAATATAAAACTACATGTTCATTATTCCCACACGGTGAGGCTTTTGAATCTACTGCTAGTTTATGGTATAATCTTCTATGGCCTTAAGGTAGATAGGTATATACCCAAAACTAGGAGCGATTACTATGACAAAAAAGTATGAAGTAGGAAATGTGCTTTCAGGAAAAGTGACAGGCGTTCAGCCATATGGTGCGTTTGTTGCGCTAGATGAAGAGACACAAGGTCTTGTTCACATTTCTGAAATTACGTATGGTTATGTAAAAGAAGTAAGTGAATTTTTATCTGTTGGGCAAGAAGTAGAAGTGAAGGTTTTAGAGGTTGACGATGAAGCGGGGAAAATTAGCTTGTCAATTCGTGCTCTTCAAGAACGTCCACCTGTCTTACGTAAAGAAGACAAACCCAAGAAATCTTTACAAGCGCGCGTTGATGAGCGTGATTCAGAAGGTTTCAATTCTTTAAAAGATAAGTTAGAAGACTGGATTAAACAATCGGGTCAATGAGAAAATGCGAGTTGCTCTTTGGAGTAGCCTCGCATTTTTTTATATTATTATTTTTTCATCTTTCTCAAACGATACTGCAAGTTTTGCCTACTCATTCCAAGTGCCAATGCCGTTTTTGTGACATTCCCTTCGAACATTCCCATCACTTTTTGTAAGTAGTACATTTCCGCTTCTCTTAAATAATCATCAAGTGGCAATAAGTCACGATCAGTCTGAACAACAAAATCTTCAGCACGTTTCAATGGCTCCCGCATTTCCTGAACTTTCAATTTATAATGTAATGGCAACATATCAAAAGTAATCATTTCTTCGATAGTAAGCATCGAAGCGATCTCGTCCAATAAAATCTCTACTTCTTTTAAATTTCCCGGCCAGTCATACTCTTGGAAAATGACTCTAACTTCTTCGGACATTCCTACAATACCCGATCCGAAGCGGAGACGATGCCGAGAAAAGTAATCATGGATAAATGGATCAATATCTTCACGACGCTCTCTTAAAGGTGGAACGATTATAGTCATTGAAGCGAAGAAATAATACAATTCTTTTAAAAGCTCCCCTGAAGCGATTAAGTTAACAGGATCAGCACCTACACTCGCCAAAAATAAATGCTCACTTAGTGAAGGGTCATTGACCATGTCTAAAAGTTGCTGTTGCATGACAAGTGTAAGCAAATCTATACGCTCACAAAAAATTGTACTAGCTTCAAGGGATACCAAATCTTCTTTTAATTTATTGAGAATAGTCGGGTCTGAATTGTGGCAATATAGCGTATAAAAATTAGCCAAAGGTGGAGATAATTCATAGTGTATGCCTTCAGCAACTAAGTCTTTACCAGTCCCAGCCTCACCTACTAGTAATGCGGATAAACGGGCGGTGGCAGCTTTTTTTGCAATTGATATTACTTGTTTCATCGTTTCGGATACAGCTGTGATAACAGAAAACGTAATAGGCTCTCCATAACGACGTAATGGTTGATAGACCATTCTCTCTAATGTTGTCACATCACGAGCCAATTCTACCGCCCCAATTAATTCTCCTCCTTCAAAAACAGGATAGGTATCATTAATTGTTGTAATTTCATGCCCATTTCGATTCCAATAGGTTTGTTTCACATTTAAAACGTGCTCACCACTCTGTAGTACTTTAAGTAAAGTACTTTCTTGTTGATCAAATTGGAACAATTCTAGAAGGGAGCGATCTGCTACATCTTCTAAGTCGAGACCTTCAATGTTTTTCATTTTTTCGTTATAAAGAATGGTCCGTCCATTTCTATCAATTGCGTGTATTCCTACGGAAATATGATCGCTGGCAAAGCGATAAAAAGGTAATAAATGCAAGTCGTTTACGTTCACGGGAGGTACACTCCTAACTTTTTTCAATAAAATAAGAAATATCACTTGATTAACGCAACAATCTTTTGCATTATTATAGATGTAAACGAAATAAAAGCGCAAATTATTTTTGCACTAAAATAAATTCAAGGAGGATTCCTATGATTCCTTATAAACATGAAGCATTCACAGATTTTTCAAAAGAAGAAAATAAAAAAGCTATTCAAGAAGGTTACAAAACAGTAGCTGGCTATATGGGGCAAGACTTCCCACTTATTATTGGTGGTGAAAGAATTACAACAAAAGAAAAAATTGTTTCTTACAATCCAGCAAATAAAACTGAAGTTGTTGGTTCAGTTTCTAAAACAAGTCACGATTTAGCAGCAAAAGCTATGGACATAGCTGATGAAACATTTAACACTTGGAAAAAAGTGAAGCCGGAAATTCGTGCAGATGTTCTTTTCAAAGCAGCTGCAATTATGCGTCGTCGTAAATTCGAATTCTCAGCATTGCTTTCAAAAGAAGCAGGTAAAACATGGGTTGAAGCTGATGTTGAAGCTGCTGAAGCAATTGATTTCCTTGAATACTATGGTCGTCAAATGCTTCGCTTAAAGGATGGTCAACCAGTTGAAAGCCGTCCCGGTGAGTATAACCGTTATGACTACATTCCTTTAGGTGTTGCAGTTGTAATTTCACCATGGAATTTCCCATTCGCAATCATGGCAGGTACGGCTGTAGCAAACATCGTTTCTGGTAATACAGTATTGTTAAAACCAGCTTCAACTACACCAATCGTTGCCTACAAGTTTGTAGAAGTATTAGAAGAAGCAGGTATGCCTGCAGGCGTATTGAACTTCATTCCAGGTTCTGGCGCTGAAGTTGGCGACTTCTTAGTTGATCACCCACGTACGCGTTTAATCAGCTTCACTGGTTCACGTGATGTAGGTCTTCGTATTTTCGAACGTTCTTCTAAGTTAAATGAAGGTCAAATTTGGATTAAACGTGTTATCGCTGAAATGGGCGGTAAAGATACAATCGTTGTGGATAAAGAAGCTGATTTAGAATTAGCAGCTCAATCGATTGTAAAATCTGCATTTGGTTTCAGTGGTCAAAAATGTTCTGCTTGTTCTCGTGCAGTAATCGTAGAAGACGTTTACGATCAAGTCTTGAATCGTGTTGAAGAATTAACGAAAGCTCTATCTGTAGGTGTTCCAGAACAAGATGAGCACTTTGTTGGACCAGTTATCGATGGCGCTGCTTTCAAAAAAATCATGAGCTACATTGAAATTGGTAAAGGTGAAGGTCGCTTAGTAGCGGGTGGAACTGGAGACGACTCTAAAGGATTCTTCATTCAACCAACTGTTATCGCAGACTTAGATCCAAAAGCACGCATCATGCAAGAAGAAATCTTCGGACCAGTTGTAGGAATTTCAAAAGCGAAAGATTTCGACCATGCACTTGAAATTGCAAATAATACTGAATACGGTTTAACTGGAGCAGTTATTACTAACAACCGTATGAACCAAGAAAAAGCACGTGAAGACTTCCATGTTGGTAACTTGTACTTCAACCGTGGATGTACTGGCGCTATTGTTGGATATCAACCATTTGGTGGATTCAACATGTCAGGTACAGATTCAAAAGCGGGCGGACCAGACTACTTAACATTACATTTACAAGCTAAAACAACATCTGAAATGTTATAAGAAAAGCGGAGCAGGGCGTGTTAGGACGACACCGGCGCTGGAGAGACCGAATCGGAAACCTGTTTCCGAATGAGGTCTTGAAGCTTAGGTGCGGCCTGCCCTGCGGAGCTAGACATTAAGAGGTTCGAAGGCTAAGTTAGCCGCGTCCTGCTCCTGCGATTACTTGTCGCGAAATAATGGGCTGAGAGATTTTGTGGCAGCCTTCATGACCCACTACGTGTGGGTTAAACTTAGAAACGAATACTAGTCTTATTTCGGAGCTAGACAAAAAAACAATAGGCAGGCACATCAGAAGATGCGTCTGCCTTTTTTTGAGAAAACAAGGAGGCGAAAGATTATGACAGTTTCACAAAACGTAATCGAACAGACAGAAAAATTTGGAGCACCAAATTATCATCCACTTCCAATCGTAATTTCTGAAGCACAAGGGGTATGGGTAACAGACCCTGAAGGCAATAAATTCATGGATATGTTATCTGCATATTCTGCAGTTAACCAAGGACATAGACATCCGAAAATCATTCAAGCTTTAAAAGATCAAGCGGATCGAGTTACTTTAACATCACGAGCTTTCCACAATGATCAATTAGGACCTTGGTATGAAATGATTTGTGAATTATCTGGAAAAGAAATGGCTCTTCCTATGAATACAGGTGCAGAAGCTGTAGAAACGGCTATTAAAGCAGCACGTCGATGGGCATATGATATAAAAGGAATTGCTGAGAATCAAGCAGAAATCATTGCATGTAATGGAAACTTTCACGGACGGACGATGGCCGCTGTTTCTCTTTCTTCAGATCCTGATTATAAACGTGGTTTCGGACCAATGTTACCTGGAATTAATTTAATTCCATATGGTGATATTGAATCGTTAAAGTCAGCAATTACACCAAATACAGCTGCATTCTTAATTGAACCCATTCAAGGTGAAGCGGGTATCGTAATTCCACCAGCTGGGTTCATGAAGGCGGCACGGGAACTTTGTCGTGAAAACAATGTCTTATTTATTGCGGATGAAATTCAAGCAGGTCTAGGACGTACTGGTCGCATGTTTGCATGTGAGTGGGAAGATGTAGATCCAGACATGTATATCTTAGGTAAAGCATTAGGTGGCGGTGTATTCCCAATCTCATGTGTAGTTGCTAATAAAGAAATTCTTGAAGTGTTCAATCCAGGTTCACATGGTTCTACATTTGGTGGAAACCCGATGGCTTGTGCAGTATCAATTGCTTCATTAAATGTATTAATAGATGAGAAGTTAGCAGATCGTTCTGAAGAACTAGGAAACTACTTCAAAGAAGAGCTATCGAAAATTCGACATTCTTCTATTAAAGAAGTTCGTGGACGTGGGTTATTTATTGGAGTGGAACTTAATGAAGAAGCTAGACCATATTGTGAAGAACTAAAAGAACTTGGATTATTATGTAAAGAAACGCATGATACTGTCATTCGTTTCGCACCACCATTGATAATTACAAAAGAAGAACTTGACTGGGCAATAGAAAAAATTCAAAAAGTATTCAATAAATAATATTAACTGTTAAAAAAAAAATCTAATTATGTTACAATGATTTCGACGAAATCAATATGAATAAAGAGGCGAACTTATAAATGGCTGAAAATCTAAACCTATTCACATCTACTCAAGATGTTATTCAGGACGCACTGAACAAACTAGGATACGATCAGGGAATGTTTGAACTCTTGAAAGAACCATTACGTATGCTTGAAGTACGTATCCCGATTAAGATGGATGATGGTACTGTAAAAGTTTTCACTGGTTTCCGTGCACAACATAACGACGCAGTTGGACCTACAAAGGGTGGTGTTCGTTTTCATCCTCAGGTATCTGAAGATGAAGTGAAAGCATTATCTATGTGGATGACGTTGAAATGTGGGATTGTAGATTTACCTTATGGTGGCGGTAAAGGTGGGATCATTTGTGATCCGCGTCAGATGTCGATGAATGAAATTGAAAAACTTAGTCGCGGTTACGTTCGTGCGATTAGTCAGTTTGTTGGACCGACAAAAGATATTCCAGCACCTGATGTATTTACAAATTCACAAATCATGGCTTGGATGATGGATGAGTACAGCCGAATTGATGAATTCAACTCTCCAGGTTTCATTACTGGTAAACCTATTGTTCTAGGTGGTTCTCAAGGTCGTGATCGTGCTACTGCACAAGGTGTCACAATTTGTGTCGAAGAAGCTGCGAAAAAACGTGGAATCGATATGAAAGGGGCACGCATTGTTATTCAAGGGTTTGGGAACGCTGGAAGCTTCTTAGCAAAATTCATGAGTGATGCTGGTGCAAAAGTAATTGGTATTTCCGATGCTTATGGTGCATTACATGATCCTAATGGTTTAGATATCGATTATTTATTAGATCGTCGCGATAGTTTCGGAACAGTAACTACACTGTTTGAAAATACAATTACAAACCAAGAATTGCTGGAATTAGAATGTGATATTTTGGTTCCTGCAGCGATTGAGAATCAAATTACTGCCGAAAACGCCCATAATATAAAAGCTAGTATTGTTGTAGAAGCTGCTAACGGTCCTACAACTACAGAAGCTACAAAAATATTAACTGAGCGTGGTATTTTACTTGTTCCTGACGTACTTGCAAGTGCGGGTGGAGTAACTGTATCTTATTTTGAGTGGGTACAAAACAACCAAGGATACTACTGGACAGAAGAAGAAGTTAATGAAAAGTTATATAAAAAAATGATAACTGCTTTTGATAATGTTTACACAGTTGCTACAACTCGAAACATTAATATGCGTTTAGCTGCATATATGGTTGGTGTACGAAAAACTGCTGAAGCATCTCGCTTCCGTGGGTGGGTTTAATAGTAAAAAAAATCTTGTCTAGAAATTACTAGACAAGATTTTTTTGTGTTTGAAGTTCTTATCTTTGATTTCATTACAAATAATGCACATAATACTTTTTAGAGGAGCGTGATTGCCATGAATGCATTTTCATTTTATAACCCTGTTAAACTAATTTTTGGTAAAGGGCAATTGGAACAAATCAAACAAGAACTACCACTATATGGTAAAAAAGTTTTAGTTGTCTACGGTGGAGGAAGTATTAAAAAGAATGGTCTTTATGAAGAAGTAATGACAACCCTGAAAGAAGCGAACTTAGAAGTATTCGAATTAAGTGGCGTTGAGCCAAACCCACGCATTTCAACAGTACGTCGTGGTATAGATTTGTGTAAAAAGGAAAACGTCGATGTTCTACTTGCGGTTGGTGGAGGTTCAGTTATTGACTGTACAAAATTAATTGCAGCTGGGGCTACTTATACTGGTGACGCATGGGATTTTGTGAGTCGAAAAGCGATTCCAGAATCTGCACTTCCTTTTGGAACGGTTCTTACATTAGCAGCTACGGGTTCAGAAATGAATTCGGGCTCTGTAATAACAAATGAAGAAACTGAAGAGAAATATGGCTGGGGGAGTCCGTTAGTATTTCCGAAATTCTCCATACTTGATCCAACCTATACATTCTCTGTACCACTAGAACACACTGTTTACGGTATTGTTGATATGATGTCTCATATCTTTGAACAATATTTTAATAACGCAACGAATACACCTGTACAAGATGAAATGTGTGAAGGTGTTTTACGTGCAATTATGGAAACGGCACCAAAGCTTCTTAATAATTTACATTCGTATGGGCATCGTGAAACGATTCTTTTCTCAGGTACTATAGCTTTAAACGGCATGTTACAAATGGGTTATCGTGGAGACTGGGGTTCACATAATATAGAACATGCTGTTTCAGCGGTTTATGACATACCTCATGCAGGTGGGTTAGCTATCTTATTCCCTCATTGGATGCGTCATAATGTCAAAATTGATCCAGAACGTTTTGCTCGTCTTGCGGTTTACGTTTTTGGAGTTGAACCTGAAGGTAAAACGGTTGAGGAAATTGCTTTAGAAGGAATTGATAACTTGCGTTCATATTGGACATCACTTGGAGCGCCTGACACGTTATCACACTACCAAATTGATGATTCCAAACTGGAATCTATGGTTGAAAAAGCAATGGTCTACGGCCGTTTCGGTAACTTTGCGCCCTTAGAAGCAGAAGATGTTAGAGCAATTTTAAAAGCGTCTTTATAATTAATAGTGAATAAATGAACAGACCTCTTGTCCATGCTATGTTGGACAGGAGGTTTTTTATATGATTGAACTACATTCTTCATTAGAAGGGAAACAGTTTGAAAAAGGCCATTTAGAAGATTTTTTAACGAGCAATGGGTTTACAGTTGGCGGTGGGTGGGACTACGACCATGCATACTTTGATTATGTATTCCAAAAGAAACCTTACTATGATGTATTGCGAATTCCAGTATCAGTCAAGAGTGGGGACTTTGAACAAGCATCCGCAAAGTTAGAATGCGGTGTTCCTTTTTTGTTACGACATTGTTATCAGTACGGAATTGATGATGAGAAGGATGCATTATTTGGAGTTGGTGGCGGTTTGTTAAATCAATTCCAAAAACCAACTGATAAAGACGCTCAAATCAGTGATAAACTTGTCGCACAAGGAACGGAATTATTGAAAGTTTTAGATCGTCGAATACAATAAAAATGCCCCGTTCAATGGTCATTCAATGAACGGGGCATTTTCCTGTCAATATCATACTGGCGGGAGAGTATTGGGGCGTTTACTTACATGTTTCCAATGAGTAATACCATCATCTTCATCAAAGGAAATGCTAACATCTTGGACACCTTGTTGGTGAAGTATCAAGTCTGCTAAATGGTCTCGAATGTCATCTGCTTTCGCAAAAGAGATAGTTGCGTCAACTTCAGCAATAAGGTCAACATGTAGAAATTCACCTTCCTTTACTACTGAGAGTTTTTTAATATCTTTCACATCTTTGTGTTCAAATACGAGATGTGCAATATGGTTTAACATTTGTTCATCCGTTTCCCCAATTGCACCACGTGCGTTTTCTAGGAACACACGTCCAACAACATAGAACATCATTAAACCAATCATAATTGAAGCAATTCCCTCAGCTTGTAAAAATCCTGTGAAATGAGCAATTAACACAGCGATAAACGCAAGCACGCCGCCACTAGTTGCAACTAAGTCTTCCATAAAAACTAATTTAGTTGCCGGTTTTGCGTGTTTTAAGTGAACAAAACCTTGAGTTAAGGGGGCTAACCCTTTAGCCCCTTCAATGCCAGCTTCATGTAATACCTCTTTACCAGCTTTATAAAGGACGAATGTCTCTAAAATAATGGCTATAGCTAATACACCGAGGGTAATAAATATCCCTCCAGATTCGGTGGGATGCTGAATATGGTGCCACCCTTCAAGAATTGTTTCATAGGATAATATCGCGACGATTAAAACAGCTCCAAGACAAACTAAGTTGACAACCCTACCGAAACCGTTTGGAAACTTAGGTGTGGGTGCTTTTTTAGAGAGAGCAGATCCAATAAAAACAAAGATTTGATTTGCTGCATCACCAATTGAGTGCATCATTTCTGCAAACATCGCAACATTTCCTGTGAAAAAGAATGCAAAACCTTTTAATATGGCGATTATTGCATTTACTATAGCTGCCAATAGAGAAGGTTTATTTCCTTCTTTTAATAGTCCGAAAAATTCTTTCATATGTACCTCCTATTTAAGATAAGATTTCAAGTTCGACTCGATCGATGTAAGTTAATGAGTGTACTTTGGTATAAATAGTAAACGTATCATGTTTCGGCAAAGCGGATAAACGTAGTTCAATTTCGTGCTTTAGACGTTGCTCAGAAAGTGGGATATCTTTAATGCGAAAACTTTCTACAACTATTTCCTCTGATTTAAGAAAAGAAACTAAATCTCTTATTTCATCCGTCTCAGAAACAAGTACTTTCATATAGACTTCTTTCATTCTTAAACGTTTCGGACCGATTTTCGAGAGGAGAGGGGGTAATGACTCAATTCCAACTAAAACAATTAAAACACAAATAGTCGTCTCTATATAAAATCCAGCCCCTACGGCAATTCCAATTCCGCCCGAACCCCAAATCATAGCTGCAGTGGTTAGTCCTGTAATACTATCATTTCCTCTACGTAATATAACACCAGCACCTAAAAAACCAATGCCACTTACAATTTGTGCGGCAAGACGTAAAGGGTCCATAGTAATGTTAACTCCATCTCTTGATTCAGCCATATAAGCTGATTCTATAGAGATGTAAGTTAGAAGACAACTAAATGTAGCGATTACTAAACTTGTTTTTAAGCCAACAGGTTTCTTTTTTAATTCCCTCTCAAGTCCAATAATTAAACTTAATAATGCCGCAAATCCCAATTTAATTAAAATTTCGGTATGAATAAGGCCCCGAAAAAATATTTCATCCATTAAATATTCTCTCCTTAAAGATTATTAAACAAACTTGCGTTAACCGATTAGAAATGAAACAATTATGAAGGATAATTGTATATTACCTTTTACAGATAATATAAACCATTATTCCAGAGTGTACAGGGAGAAGGGAACCTCATGGAAAAATCAACAATACACCCTTACATACCAATAGCAATAGGGGTCATCGCCGTATCAATGTCCGCTATTTTTGTAAAACTTGCTCATGCAGATGCAGGAGTAATTGCATTTTACCGTATGTTTTTTTCTGTATTAATTATGGCACCCATATTTTTTTTGAAATATACCGCTGAAATTAAACGATTAACTAAAAGAGATTGGATGTTCTCAGGCGTTGCTGGGATCTTTTTAGCCTTCCACTTTATATTATGGTTTGAATCTCTAAATTTCACCTCAGTGGCTAGTTCTACGGTTTTAGTAACTTTACAGCCTTTGTTTGCATTTGCTGGGACATATTTCTTCTTTAAGGAACGATTATCATTTAAAACCGTTTTATCTGGAGGGATTGCAATCGGAGGGTCCATCTTAATAAGCTGGGGAGATTTTAAAATTAGCGGCACTGCTTTATATGGAGATGTTTTAGCACTTGTTGCATGTGCGCTAGTAACAGCTTATTTATTGTTTGGACAAGATGTTCGGAAAAGACTATCACTCGTTACATATACTTTCATCGTGTACGGAATTAGTACATTCACTTTGTTCTTATATGTTCTATTTAAAGGGGAATCCTTTGGACCTTATCCGGCAAATGAATGGTTATGGTTTGTGTTGTTAGCAATTGTTCCGAATCTTTTGGGTCACACTTTATTCAATTGGTCATTAAAATATGTCTCTACAAATGTTATATCAATCGCGATTTTATTTGAACCAATTGGTGCGGCAATTTTAGCATTCTATGTTTTTAATGAGTATTTAATTCCAACTCAAGTAATCGGTGGTCTTATTGTAATCTCAGGTATATTGCTGTTTGTAATGGATTTTAAGAGATTAAATAAAGCAATTTTCAAAAATCCTCTTGATTTGTAGCACATGAGGGTGTATATTAATATTTGTCCTTTAGAAGAAAAGAAAAATATTTTAAAATAATTATTGACTTTATTTTCGAATGACGGTATATTAATAAAGTTGCTGATTTGATGCAACGAAAGAAAAGAAAAATAGCAAAACTTTTTGTTGACATAACATTGAGAATTTGTTAGAATATAAAAGTTGCTGTCGCGAGAGTGACCAACGATTGAACCTTGAAAACTGAACAGCAAAACGTCAACTAAAATAGCGGAACACACTTCGGTGTGGGAAGCAAAATTCGTCATGAGCGCTTAGCGCGAAAACGAATTTCTGCGATGGTCGCCTTGGCGATCGGAGCAAAATGAACTTAAACGTTCATTATAAACGTCATTAATTTGACGCCAGCAACAAAGTCGAGCTAATCGACTCACCTATTATGGAGAGTTTGATCCTGGCTCAGGACGAACGCTGGCGGCGTGCCTAATACATGCAAGTCGAGCGGA
>JBHGUT010000043.1:0-75521 GCA_048976825.1 Paenisporosarcina sp. | reverse complement strand
ATTTCACTGTAGTAATTCTCGATTTCGACCGGTAAATTCTGCATTTCATATCACTAATTCTAGTATTCACCTTTTCCACACAATTATCCGCGTAGTAAAAAAAGCTATTTAGGTAGCATTTGGCTAGCCAAATGCTACTTTACTGTTTGAAGATTTAGCCTACTTTATATAATCCGGAAAAATTTTTTCTGCATTTCGCGGGTCAAATTCTCGAATTTAGCGATTGAATTCTGGATTTCACTGCAGGAATTCTCGATTTCGGCCCGTTATTTCTCCATTTCGCATTAATAATTCTAGTATTCACGTTTTCCGCACAATTATCCGCTTAGTAAAAAAGCTATTTAAGTAGCATTTGGTCGTCCAAATGCTACTTTACTGTTTGGAGATTTGGCCCACTTTATATAATCCGAAAAATTTTTTTCCTGGATTTCGCGGGTGGAATTCTTGATTTCAGCGATTGAATTCGAGATTTCACTGTAGTAATTCTCGATTTCGACCGGTAAATTCTGCATTTCATATCACTAATTCTAGTATTCACCTTTTCCACACAATTATCCGCGTAGTAAAAAAAGCTATTTAGGTAGCATTTGGCTCGCCAAATGCTACTACCGTATTCACGTTTATCACACAATTTTATCGCGTATACTATCAAAAAAACGAGCACCCATTTTTTCATGGGTGCTCGTTCGTTTCTTCTATTTAATTCATTCGTGAACGTAGGTACGAGTTAATAAATAAATCAATGTCGCCGTCCATGACGCCTTGAACGTTTCCACTTTCCGCACTTGTTCGGTGATCTTTCACCATGGAGTACGGGTGGAAAACGTAGGAACGGATTTGGCTGCCCCAACCGATTTCTTTTTGCTCGCCACGAATTTCAAGCATTTGTGCTTCTTGTTCTTCGATTTTCAATGCATATAATTTCGCTTTTAACATGGTCATTGCTTTTGCTCGGTTTTTGATTTGAGAACGTTCTTGCTGACAAGTTACGACTGCACCTGTCGGCAAGTGAGTGATACGAATGGCTGAGTCAGTCGTGTTTATATGCTGACCACCTGCACCACTTGCACGGTACGTATCGATTTTCAAATCTTCTGTACGAATATCGATTTCTATTTCATCATTAAACTCTGGCATAACTTCACACGATACGAAAGAAGTATGACGTCGTCCGGAAGAATCGAAAGGAGAAATTCGAACGAGGCGATGAACGCCTTTTTCCGCTTTCAAATAACCGTATGCGTTGTGTCCTGTAATACCAAGGGTTACGGATTTTATACCCGCTTCATCGCCAGGCAAGTAATCCAAGGTTTCCACTTTGAACCCTTTTTTCTCAGCCCATCGTTGATACATGCGAAGTAACATCGATCCCCAGTCTTGGGACTCTGTACCGCCTGCACCTGGGTGCAATTCTAAAATCGCGTTGTTCTTGTCATATTCTTCACTCAATAACATTTGAAGTTCGAAGTCATTCATCTTCGCAGTGAATTCTTTCATTTCTTTGCTAAGTTCTTCGTGTAATTCCTCGTCTGCTTCTTCACGTAATAACTCGAGCGTCATTTCTAAGTTTTCTTGCGTTTCGACCATTTCAGTAAACTCATTGACGATTTCTTTTAAAGCATTGGCTTCACTTATTACTACCTGAGCAGCATTTTGGTCATTCCAAAAATCAGGATATGACATGTTCTCGTCTAACTCAGCAATTCGTGCCTCTTTGTTATCTAAGTCAAAGAGACCCCCTGAAGTCCGCTAATTTTCCTGCTGTTCGATCTAATTCATTACGTACGTCTGCTAATTCCATCATTTCTTATGTCCTCCGTTGACTCACACGGCTCCGTGACAATTTTTAAATTTCTTGCCACTGCCGCATGGGCACATTTCATTTCGTCCAACAGTAGCTTCACTGCGGACTGGTTTTTTCTTCACTGTTCCACCCTCCTCTTTCGGGTTCACAGCCTGGCCTTTTGCGACTTCTTCACGTTGTAAGTTGCTTTGTATTGCAGCTTTCATAGCATATTTCGTTACATCTTCTTGAACTGATTCGACCATAGCTTCGAACATCGCAAAGCCTTCGTTTTGGTACTCACGAAGAGGATCGATTTGTCCATAAGCACGTAAATGAATTCCTTGACGTAGTTGATCCATCGCATCAATATGGTCAATCCATTTGGAATCGATAGAACGAAGTAAGACAACTTTCTCAAATTCACGCATACGTTCAGGCGTCATTTCTTCTTCTTTCGCATCGTAATGCTCATACACTATCGTTTTCAAATACTCGACAATTTCGTCCTGCGATTTACCACTTAAGTGTTCTTGTGTAACAACACCTTCAGGTAATAGGTTTGCGAAAATAAAATCTTCAAGACCTTTCCAATTCATTTCGTCTTGTTTCCCAGGTACGCTGTGCGCAGCAACCGCTCGTTCAATGACTTCATCGATCATCGTTTCAACCAGCCCACGCATATTATCTGTTTCAAGTACTTCTAATCGTTCTTTATATATAATCTCACGTTGCTGACGCAACACATCATCATATTGAAGCAAACGTTTACGTGCATCAAAGTTATTCCCTTCAACACGTTTTTGTGCACTCTCAACTGCACGTGTCACCATTTTAGACTGAATTGGAGCAGAATCATCCATTCCAAGACGTGTCATCATGGCACGCATATTATCAGATCCGAAACGACGCATTAATTCATCTTCCATTGATAAATAGAACTGTGTCACACCTGGATCTCCTTGACGACCCGAACGACCACGAAGCTGATTATCAATACGACGAGATTCATGACGCTCTGTTCCGATAACAGCTAAACCGCCAACTTCAACAACGCCTTCACCCAATTTAATATCAGTACCACGACCCGCCATATTTGTAGCAATAGTAACGGAACCTTTGTGACCCGCTTCTGCGACAATTTCAGCTTCACGTTCATGGTTTTTCGCATTTAATACATTATGACGAATCCCATTTTTCGTTAACAATTTCGAGATAATTTCAGAGGTCTCAATTGCTACAGTACCAACCAAAACGGGTTGTCCTTTTGCATGACGTTCTGCGATATCTTCAGCAACCGCCTGGAACTTACCTTGCATGGATGCAAAAATTAAATCTGCACGGTCATCACGAACAATTTCTCGATTCGTTGGAATGACAATAACATTCATATTGTAAATATTACGAAACTCTTCTTCTTCCGTTTTCGCAGTACCGGTCATACCAGCTAGCTTTTCATACATACGGAAAAAGTTTTGGAACGTAACTGTTGCCATTGTCATGGATTCATTTTGAATCTCAAGTCCTTCTTTTGCTTCAATCGCTTGATGAAGTCCATCTGAATAACGACGCCCTTTCATTAAACGACCAGTAAATGAATCAACAATAACGACACTGTCTTCTTGCACAACATAATCTACATCATTATGCATACTAGCATGTGCTTTTAAAGACTGATTAATTGCATGGTTCAAACGGACATGCGTAAGGTCGAATAAATTATCGATACCAAATGCTTTTTCCACTTTCTCTATACCGACTTCTGTCAGCACAACTCCCTTTGTCGACTCATCGTAAGAGTAATCTTCCTCTGGGCGAAGTGAACGAACCAAAGCATTCGACTGCATATAAAGCTGAGCAGACTTAGCGGCCTGCCCTGAAATAATTAATGGTGTACGTGCTTCATCAATAAGAATGGAATCCACTTCATCAATAACGGCATAGTAAAGAGGACGTTGTACATGATCTTCTTTGTACAACACCATATTATCGCGTAAATAATCGAAACCAAGTTCGTTATTTGTTGAATACGTAATATCCGCAGCGTAAGCTTCACGTTTCTCATCTTTATTCATACTATTCAAGTTCAAACCAACTGTTAATCCAAGGAAATCGTACAACTTGCCCATTTCGTTCGCATCACGACTTGCCAGATATTCATTGACAGTTACGACGTGAACACCACGACCCGTAAGCGCATTTAAATAAACCGGCATCGTTGATGTTAAGGTTTTTCCTTCACCAGTTTTCATTTCCGAAATGTTACCTTCATGAAGTGCAGCTGCACCCATGATTTGAACACGGAAAGGAAACATACCGAGTACTCGTTTAGCGGCTTCACGAACAACTGCAAATGCCTCAACTTTAATATCTTCTAAAGTTTCTCCGTTCTCTAAACAACCTTTAAATTCATCCGTTTTTCCACGAAGTTCTTCATCTGATAAAGCTTCCATATTACTTGCTAATGCCTCAACTTGATCGGCAATTTTCTCTAATCTTTTAACGTCACGTTTATTAGGGTCAAATACTTTATTTAACACACCAAGCATTTAGGATCACATCCAATGTATAGTCTCAACGTCCATTTTAACACTGCAGATGTAGCGGTGCAAATGACGTCCACTTTAGGATGGATTCGACTCTTTTCGCAAAAACTCTTGAAGCGCTGTGCTATTTAGCGGGCGACTGAAGTAATAGCCTTGAATAGTATCCACCTGCCAGCCAGTCAAAAGATGTAACTGTTTACTCGTTTCCACTCCTTCAGCCACGATATCAAAGCCTAAACGATGCGATAAATCAATAATCGAACGGACAACCGCAACTAAACGCTCATCTTCCTCCACTTTTGAAATAAACGACTTATCTAGTTTCACACGATTTATGGGTAATAAACACAAGTAATTTAAAGACGAATAACCAGTTCCAAAATCATCAAGAGCAATAGCAATTCCCATTTTTTGAAGTTCATTTAGCTTAGTAACCACTTCGTCACCACCATCAATCAACAAAGACTCCGTAATTTCAAGCTCAAGAAGTGTTGGTGATACATCATACATGGATAGTAACTCTTTTAACCTCATCAGGAACAATGGCTCATGTAATTGCAGGGCACTCACATTGATTGCCAAACGCTCAACATCAGGAAATTCCTTGCTAAGCTCGCCAATTTCTTTTATCGCTGTTTCCATCACCCAGTCACCAATCTCCTGAATACGCCCAGTACTTTCTGCAATCGGAATAAATTCGGCTGGTGAAATCATGCCCCACTCAGGATGCTGCCAACGAATAAGAGCTTCCAAACTCTCCGTTTTTCCTGTTGCGACTTTGATTTGAGGTTGATAATGCAATGTAAATTGCCCATGTATAATGGCTTCCCGCAATCCTTGCTCCATCATAAGACGCTTCTCAAATTCTTCTTTCATTTCAAAATTAAAAAACTCTATCCGATTTCTGCCCAAGTCTTTGGCTTTATAAAGAGCGGTATCGGCATTTGCAAGTAATTGTTCACGTGAGCTAGCATCTTTTGGAAATAGCGATACACCCAGGGAAGACGTGACAAATAGATCTAGATTATTAAGTTTGAATGGATTTAAAAAGGCATTATGGACCTCTTGTAATGTGGAACGAATATGCAAGAAATCTTTCTTCTTCGCTCTCAACAAGATGATGAATTCATCTCCACCAAATCGCCCGAAATAACTGTCTTTTGGTAATAAACCATGAATTCGTTCAGCAACTTGTATAAGTAAAGAATCACCATAAGCGTGTCCTTTTGAATCATTGATTTGTTTAAAATCATCTAGATCCATAAAGGTGACCGCTACGATCTCGTCCCCATTGTAGTCAGTACTAATCCATTTCTTCAGCAAATTTTCAATGGATAACCGATTAGGTAAATTCGTTAACTGATCATATTTTGCTTGATGATTCATTTCTTGAATTTTGTAATGTAGACGCGAACCCATCTCTTCTATGGATGCAGCAATTTCTCCTACCTCATCTGTCCGATTTAAATTCATATACGTGATTAAATTCCCTTGTTTCATATCATTCACATGTTTAACAATGGTTGATACATCTTTGAGCATGGATTGAAGCAATAAGGATAAGCAGAATAAGATAAGTAATCCTGCAATTGTCCATGCTAAACTCACTCCCGTTAAATAACTCGAAAGCGGCTTGATAACAATGGACTCATCTGCGTAGCTCACAAGGCGCCACCCTGTATCTTTCACGTGGCGAATTTCCACATAATAATTTTCTTCACCCGCATCAAGTAATTTCGAATCATTTGTCATCAAATTATATTTTTCAAAAAGCGGCCATTTCCCCTCCGAATCAAATAATACTTCTCCTCTACTCGATAACAAAATATGATGTTTTCCATTCGTCTCAAAAGGTTTAATTAAATTTGGAATCACATCCAAATGCATATCCGCACCTAAATAGCCCAGTCTTCTTCCATCACGTTCAATTGGATAAATAACACTAACAGTAGATATGCCCGTTTCGAAATCCTTATATAAATCAGAAAAAGATATTCCTGAAGTCGATACCGCTTTCTCAAGCCAAGGTCGTGTGTTCACATGAAAATCATCATTTGAAATAATGCCATGATCCGCCATATAAAAATCATTTTTTAAAAAAACCAACCACAAAAACTCTAACCCTTTTTCTTCTTCTTGCATCCGTGTTAACAAACGCTCGAAAATTTCATAATCTTGATTCTCTTTCACATTTTCTCTCGTTGGATTCGACTCCACAAAACGTTTCATCGATTCTAGCTCAGCAATCTGCTTCACAGCTTCACCTTTACCAAAAAATAATGAAAACACTTTCTCTGAAACTAATTCATTTTCAAGGGCTAATTCGGTTTCCATCTGGTTTTCATAAAGGGTTTTTGAATGCAAATATGAATAGATCGCCATTATCAAAATTATTGGAATCACCACTGCACTCATGGCAAACAAAACTTTTTGTCGAAAGCCTAAACGATCCCAAATACGCATAGTTGACATCTAATCACCCCTTTTACATGAACCAGAAGCATTTTGATTTTTCTATTTCAAATACTATTCGCTAATTTCGACAATAATCCTCCTAAAACGCCAAAAAATAAATTAGAATTTTCTGATTAACTCTGTTAAATTTCTCTTCATTGTCCCACGTGAGATTTAGTGCCCATTAAAATGGAAATATCCAACCACTGGCTCCGAAGTGGGTGTGAAAACCATTATTCGCGTGCCCTTGGATGGAATGATTCATATTCAACATGTCCATCCCGGTACGTTCATTCAAATCGGCAATCGCATCCATACATTTGCAGTCGAAGAATTTAATATTAATGCAAGTAAAGGGCAGGACGGCATGATTTCCATTCGATAAATAATATACAAGAACTCTAAACTTTGTGGTTGAGGTTTGGAGTTTTTTTGTAAATGTTGGTTGTTGTGGGTTGCATACATCAGCTGGGGATACTTAGCGGAACAAATGTTATAGGAGGGATTAAAAGGTTAGGTTCAAAATATCAAATTTAGCTGTCACTTTTATAAGATTAGCCCACCGATTTACAAGATTAATTCTCAAAATGACAGTTTAACCCGAAAAATAAAAAGCCCTCAAACTTCGAGGGCTTCTATAAAAACACTTCTTATTGATTTGTTTCAATTAAACCATATTTTCCATCTTTACGTTTGTATACGATGTTCGTGGCATTACTCTCTCCATCGGTAAAGACGTAGAAATTATGTCCAAGCATATCCATTTGTAATACGGCTTCTTCTTGATCCATCGGTTTTAGTTCAAACTGTTTTGTTCGAACGATCACGATTTCTTCCTCATTATCATCTTGACTTGTAGATTGTCCATTCGATGTAACATTGGCAAAATATGTGCCAACGCCTTCACCTTCACGGAACTTACGATTTACTTTTGTTTTATGTTTGCGAATTTGTCGCTCTAATTTGTCGATAATTAAATCCACCGCTGCGTACATATCACTGTGACGTTCCTCAGCACGTAACGTTAAGCTTTTCATTGGAATGGTTACTTCTACTTTCGTTTCACTGTTGTTGAAAACCTTTAAATTGACATTTGCGTTCGCTTGAAAGTCATCATTAAAGTAGCGCTCTACCTTATTGATTTTGCTCTCCACGTGCTCACGAATCGCAGGAGTTACCTCAATGTTTTCACCGCGAATGTTAAAATTTAGCATGTAAACTCCTCCTTTAATTAAAGCTATGATAACCTTAACCTACTTATTAAGGCTATGAATAACCTTATTCAACTTATCCCCTTAAAAGTCCTGCTACAAACCAAATAAATTTTGGCAAAGTCGAAATTCGCCGATAAATTTATTAAATGCTCTTCCATTTTTTATTGAATCATCTTCTAACGCCTTATGTTGTCTCAGTTTCACATCTTAATATACATCTTGTTCATTCTTTATAAAAAATAGTCTTTTAGATAAAAAAGACCAACAGCGATTTCACTGTTGGTCAATTTCAAATTTACTTTTTTGACTTTTTGGATTCCGCCAATTCGTTCCGACGACGCGCTTTTAATTCTTTAATGATATTATACTCGATTAACTTATCCGTTTTTAAGTCGATTCCATAAGAATTACCATCGCGATATGCCTTTTTCCAAACGATATTACCAACTAGCGTCAGCGGCTCATCATTCAATAAAACATCGATTGCTAAATGTACCGTCTGTCCTGGAATCTTTGGAATACTTAAATCAGAATAGATGCGCATCCCACTCGGACTTAAATCCATGATAAGACAAGCTCCGCGCTTCGAGATTTCAACATCCGCCTCGTTCTCCCCTTCAACAATCAGTCGAAAAGTGGCAGTTATCGGGTCTTTAAAAGTATGTCGAAACGCTTCTAGTCGGTTGTATTGCATAATTCATCACCTCTATTTACGAATGGACACCGCTTCATCGTAAGTTTCATTTACTTAACGTGCTATTTTTTCTTGCTCATCAGTTAACTGAACTAGCATCGCATTCAATTCTTCAACCGCAGCCGTACTCTCTTCAATTATAGATGCGAATTCATTTGTGCTTTCTTGAATCGTTCCACTATTGTTCGAAATCACATCAACCACTTTTGTAAAAGCAATTAATTCATTCATAACAGCATTCATTTGGTTAAATAAATCCTTGAACGACTCATTAGCTTGCTCCGTCATTTGAACTTGCTTATACACATGTGTAGCGCCCTCATCGAATTTCGTTTTTCTCCTATGTTAGGTGTCGCGAAACGCGTGCCATCTCATTTATTGTTTCCATCATTCCGACATAGTCGGATACGTTTTGGTGAATCGTGGCGTTCATTTCTTCAACTGCACCTGTACTTTCAGATAACAGTTCCGCAAAATGGCCAGTGGTTTCACCAATATCGGATGCATCCAATGATATGCCATCCATTTTTCCTGAGAAGTTTGTAAAGCCAATTACCAACTCATTCATTTTCTGGGCCATTTCCGTCATTTGAGATTTAACGCGCTCACTCGTGTCCACTTGGTTCGTAATCTGAGCAGTTGACGATGCTAGCTGACTTCGTGTTTCTTCATTGGTTGAATTAACATTCACTAAGTTCTCCCGGATTTCATCTAACGTACTACTTGTCATAGCAGCAAGCTTACGAATTTCTTCAGCAACTACAGCAAAGCCTTTTCCATGTTCACCTGCACGAGCAGCTTCAATTGATGCATTCAAAGCAAGTAAATTCGTTTGCTCAGTAATAGATTGAATGGATTGAGCAAGCTCATTTGTTTTGGAAATATTCTCAGTCAACGTATCGAATGACTCATGCAAATTGCCTAAGAACCCCTGTACTTCAAACATTCCATCACGTAAAGCTTGTACAACCTGTAGCGAAGTATCAGTCTCTTTTTGTAAATGAAGAGCGTTTGAACTCATCGCGGATGACTCTTGTTTTAAATCCTTAACCGCATTCTGTGTTCTTCCTGCTTTTTCAGCGATGGATGAGATCTGCACAGTTTGTTGCTCTGAAGCAGCTGTTACATGATCCACCACTCGTAGAAGATCTTGCTGAGACTGCTGGTGTTGATTCGCCGTATGTTCCATATCAGCTAAGTTCGTCGAAAGCTTTTCCACACCCGTATTTAAAATAGAACGTTTCTCTTCTTCCTCTTGAGCACGTGTTGCAAGCTCCAGTGAAACAGCTTCCACTTGTGAAGAAAGCTTCTTCGACTGACGAATTTGAAGAAATAAACCGAAACACATCAAAATGAGTACGAGGAAGAGCGTGGCTCTACTAGGCGCAACCTGTTCTTGATAAGGATATTGCATAATGAAAACCATCATAACCCCGAAGGATAGGACGGTTCCGTAACCCATCAATGCAAGAGAAGCATGCACACTCGCTAGACCAGCGATAAAAAACGCAATCCCAGCTGTCGCAAGCGAAGGATCTCCGATTAAAGCATTAAAAAAAGTAGCACCCGTCATGACGGCTAATACCAACCAAGGAAATGCTATTTCAAAAACACGTACCTTACGAGACAATAAATAAAACAAAATCGTTAAAGTAAAAGGAACGGCCATCGAAACCGTCTTCATCATCCCTTGATCTGTTAACCAATAAACCATAGTTCCAAGCAAACCAGAAATTCCATAAGCAATAAACATAATCGTATTCTTATTCACAAAATCTATCTTTCGCATTTCCTGAACATTCAACATGTCTTTCCCCCTAATACTCTCTATAATTCAAAAGTATCATAAAATTCGAAATACGCTACAAGTATTTTGACAATTAGTGTTGAATTTTGAAGTTTAATAGAGGGACTATTGCTTCAAACCAACTTTTATAAGCTGGAAATAATATTTGTTGGACCACTTCTTGTTTCAAATGAGACTTTTCAAATAAGCCTTCCATCTCTTCAGCAGCTGAAACAACATCATCAAAGCCATGTATAGCAGACAACATGCGAACATCCTGTTTAAATAAAACCTGTAGCTCTTCGTTCACATGAATTACTTGATGAAAGGCAGCAAATATTTCAATAAGAATGACATCGCCTTCAGTTTTTGAGTAATTAGAGAAACTGGCAATTATGTATTCGAATCCTTCGTTGATTAAATCAAGAAGATCTTTATAACGATGGAGTACCTCCATATGTTCTTCTGTTGTGATCATCGAATGGTCTCCTTCAAAAAAACGGCCCAAGCATAAGCTTGAGGCCGGTCTGCTGATTACTTCTTCTTATCGTAAAATGTCCCATCACGGAACACTTGAGAATAAGGATCCGTGTAGGCATTCGATGAATCCTTTTTCTTTTGTTGCTCTGTGATATCGAGGCGAATGTCTTTAGTAAATATAGCTAGTTTCGTCTGAAGTTCTTTTTCTAAGGGAACCAACGCTTGTCCGAATGCCAGCTCATCATTCGTGAAAGGGGCCTGAATGGACGGTTGAAGCTCATCTCGATCTCCTATTAGCTTCTCGACTTGTTCGATAACGCCATCACGCTTTTCTTCATCACGAACATCCAATATACGGAGTAAAGACTCCGTAGCATGTCGCCAAACATTTAAGCTTTCACGAATCATACTTCACCCGTTTTACCATATTGTTTTTGACGATTAATTTGAATCACTTGCTTCCAAGTATCACGGAATTCAGTCGTATACCCAATGACTTCTTCCACAATCGAAACATCATTTTTCACATTCGCTTCAATTAATCGAGTGTTCATATAATCATATAAACTGAACATTGATTCAGAAACAGGAATTGATTGATCCAATGTAATCATAAATTCACGAATAATCGCTTGCGCCTTTTGAATATTCGTATTGCGCAATTCAATATTATTGGTTTCAATTCCTTTTTTCGCTTGGTTTAAAAACTTCAAACAGCCATTGTATAGCATTAATGTTAATTCACCAGGCGTCGATTGCGTCACACTATTTTGTTGGTACGATTGGTATGGATTTGTAACAGCCATAAAGACACTCCTTTGTTTAGTACATGTTGTTGCTTTATTTATTGTCCGCCACCGAATGAATTCATTAGGTATGCGGATTGTTGGTTTGCTCGTTGGATTGCAGCTTCCATAGCTCCAAATTGACGGTAATAACGATTTTCAACCATTTGTAGTCGGTCTTCAAAACGAGTCATTTGTGATTCATATCCATTTAACATTCTTCCAAGGGAGAATGAATTACTAACTGCAGAGTCAGAACCCGCTTTAGCAATAATTTTTTTACGAGTTGCGTCTAAAGTTTCTTGTAAACGAACACCCAAACCTTTTTCACTTTCAATGTTGCTTGTAGCAGAAAACAATTCATATATTTTATTCGGATCTGCTGAAATGGCTTCCTTTAATTTTGATTCATTAATTACCAATTTCCCGTTGTCAGCATAGTTGCTAGTAGTGGAAATTCCGAGATCGCTTAATCTGATATTCCCGTTAGTACTTGTTACTGCACTATTTAAGATAGTTCGCATTTGACCGAGAACACCAGTAAGTAAGCTATCATTACGAAGTGTTCCACTTTTCGCTTTCTCATCCCATAATTCAATTTCCTTTTCCTCTAAATCTTTTTTTTGCTCAGTCGTTAGGGGTTGGAAATCACGGTATTTCTTTTCTCGAACTTCACCATTTAGGTTTTCAATTAATTTGTTGTACTCATCTATGAACTTTGTAACAGATTCAAGTATCTTGTCTGTGTCAGGTGATGAACTAAAGGAAATGTCCGTCTTACTTGCTTTTTTCAAGTTGATTTCATAACCATTAATTTGGAATGTATTGGATTGTCTTTCTGTAGTTAAGCCGTTATAAGTAAAAACGGCATTCTTTCCGACTGTCCCACTACTAGAAGTAATGTCAGCGGCCAACAAGTTATTTTGTTCTACTTGTAAGAATCCATAGTTACCAGAGAACTCAATTTCATTTCCATCAGTTGTGGCTGTTTTAACATCTCCGCTATTTTTCGCAGTAAATGCAAGCTTCCCGGTAAATGAATCATAGACCGCGGTAACACCTGAATTTTTATTGATGTCATCTAACACACTCTGCATGGTAGAAGTGGAAGTTAGCTTAACTTCATATCCTGTAGAATCTAGAGTCCCGTCCGCTTTTATTGCTTTAATAATAAAAGATGATGGCACAGTAGTATTCAATACTTTAGTCAAGTCAGCTTCAGATGCAATAACAGCAGTTTTACTTTGCATAGTAGCTGATTCAGCTAACTGATCAACATTAATCTTTCCAGAAAAATCACTTGTAGAATTAATATTACGTACACTAATATCTTCTGGAGAAGATGAACTAACTATTTTTTGAATATATGTTCCCTGACGCATAGCACTGTCAGAAATAAGATTGCGAAAATCAAAGAGCTTTCGGTTTGCGGCCCTAAAGTCATCTCGTTGCCATTCCATATATTGTTTCCGTTGAAAAATTCTATCTAACGGCATTCGTTGCGCTTTCATCATATCCTTAATCATTGTTTCAGTATCCATTCCACTTGCTAAACCAGTAATACGCATTTGCACACCTGCTCTCTAAATTTTATGATCTACCATAAGGCCTAGGAAATCTCTCATCGTTGCATATATGTCCATGAGTTTTTTTGAAGGAATTTCTTTTACCAATTCATTTGTTTTAGAATCTACAATTGTTACATAATACTCTTTTAGTTCTTCATGAAATTGAAATCGTAAATTAGTATTAGTCGTTTCCATAAAACTGTTAATACTTTCAGTCATTTTTTTTGCTTTTTCAGCCGGAAGATGATTTTGATTTTCCTGTGATTGGTGTAAAGTTGGTTGGATATTTTCTGTATCGACTTTTTTCACATTCAATTCAGGTGCTTCCACCTCTGTTGAATTTCGAGTGCTACTAGAAGCAACAAACGGAACTGAATCAACTATACGATTTACCATAAAAACAATCCTCCTAGTATATAATATCCTACACTCTATATCGGATTATTTTTGAAATGGTTTAATTTTTTGGTGTGTTTTTAATATTTATAATTGATTGAGGTAAAGGAGGTGAGTTAATGAGGTTTTTTAAAAAATTATTTAACTCTCTTATACTTATAAAATTAATAAAAAAACACGACCGATTGCTCGGACCGTGTTTTTAAGTACTAATTAACGAAGTAATTGAAGTACGCCTTGTGGTTGTTGGTTAGCTTGAGCTAACATAGCTTGAGCAGCTTGAGCAAGGATAGAGTTTTTAGTTTGCTCCATCATTTCTTTCGCCATGTCAACGTCACGTACACGAGACTCAGCTGCTGTTAAGTTTTCAGAAGATGTATTCAAGTTGTTGATAGTGTGTTCTAAACGGTTTTGTTTAGCACCCAATTGAGCACGCTCATCAGAAACTTTACCGATAGCTGTATCAATAGTTGCAATAGCTGTAGCTGAAGTTGCTGCATCAGTTCCTAGAACAGGAGCAGCTGTAAACAGGTCTGTTGATTTCATACTAGCGAAAGTAACAGTTAAGCTTTGAGTATTATTAGCACCGATTTGGAATTGGAATGCTCCAGTAGATCCGCCTGTTCCGTCTAACAATTTTTGTGTATTGAATTCAGTTGTAGTAGCAATACGATCAATTTCAGCAATCAAATCAGCGTTTTCTTTTTGGATTTGACCTCTATCAGCTGTAGTATTTGTATCTGATGCAGATTGAACAGCAAGTTCACGCATACGTTGTAGGATTGAGTGAGTTTCGTTTAATGCACCTTCACCAGTTTGGATCATAGAAATACCATCTTGAGCGTTACGAGATGCTTGATCTAATCCACGAACTTGACCACGCATTTTTTCAGAGATTGCAAGACCAGCTGCGTCATCTCCAGCACGGTTAATACGAAGACCTGAAGATAATTTCTCCATTGATTTCGATTGGCTAGTTGAAGCAGTGTTTAATTGACGGTGTGTGTTAAGTGCTGCGATATTGTGATTAATTCTCATTTTTTGTTTTCCTCCTTGAATGTGTGTTGCTCACGTCCTTGTGAGCGGATATGTAACTGGTAGAGACCGAGTCGGCCGAACTCCGTATTCTACTGCTACAATAATAGTATCGGAGTTAGTTTAGAAAGTTTAATAGTATTTTAAAAATAAATTTATGAATTTTTAAAGTTTGGTAATTTTGTTGTTAATGCTTCTGTATTTGCAGAAGATACTTCGGTTCTAAGTTCTCCACGTAGGATCTCTAGAGTGCGTGGTGCATTAATCCCGATTTTTACTTGATCACCTTTTATTTCATTGATCGTAATTTCAATGTCGTCATTAATCCAAATGGTTTCGCCAATTTTCCTTGTTAAGATTAGCATGATTTCACCCTTTCCCTGAAGTTATTGGGTGTCGTATAGGGAATTCCGAGTTTTCTAGTATCGTTTGTTTTGCTTTTTGAGTTTTTGTGTTAATGACAATTGGGGCTTTCAAGTTTAGTGTTGAATCCGAAAATGGTTCTTTCACTGTGACAATTGATAATATCGCAACATCTTCTTCTGATCTAATCTCTAAAGTGTGGACCGTACTTTCGTCTAAATCAAAGCTATAATTGGTAAAAGCAAATGGATTTACCGTTATAAATGCAATTTGAGGAGTTTGAACAGATTGAAGCACTTGATATATCGAACTTTCTTCTAATGGGATAATAGTGAATTTGTTTTCCTCCTCAAAACCCGGTAAACCATGTTCAAAATGTAATACTTGTGATTCTTCTATTGTAACCTCACCTAAAAAAGCAGTTTGTATGTTCATTTGGACCTCCTAGTTTTTCACCACGAAATATCTATGGATGGATATTGAATCATTTCAGCTGTTACTTTTCCTGGGGTATAATCGTGAATTGGTTTATTAGCTTGAGATGAGATTATTGGTTTTTGTTGTTCAGTTTGAATATCAATTTTACCTGGAGTAAATTCAATTTTAACACTTCCATATGATGGTATGAATTTTATTCCTAAGTTCTTCATTTGACGACCAATTTGTTTTGCTTGAGAAGCAATTGAATTTCCACCATTTTCAATACTCATCATTTCGGTACCTTGTTGTGCACGACTGCCCATTCCTTCTAATAAGCTTTGTCTACTATAACTCGCAACTTCTTCCCATCGCTTTGCTATACTTTTCAGATCGACGTCTGCTCGAGCTTGAGTCGAATCTATAGAAAGCTTGGATTGAGTTGTTTGAAACGTTTGTATTGCTTTTGGCTGTTCGATTGATAAAGAAGCTGCCGCTTGCTCAATTCGCTGTATTGGTCTTGTTGTACTCAGACCTAATATACCTTTTGTCGTCTCAATATGAAGTTTTGGTATATCCATATAAATCACCTTTTTTAAAAGCGCCTTCGCAATTTGCGTAAGGCGCTTCTTAGATTTTAGCGTATAAAGTCAACCAAAGATGGTTGAATGATACGAGCACCTACTGATAAGGCTGCACGATGCACCGATTCTTGAGTAATCATTTCGGTGATGACTTTTTCGTAGTCAATGTCTTCATTTTCGGACATTTGTTTAGTAGCAATTACTTCTTGTGATTGTAAACGACTATCCATAAGTTCAGCACGGTTTTGACGTGCTCCGATATCTGCACGGGTTGTCAAGACTTCATTCATTCTGTCAAGAATACTCGTCAAATACGGAGAGTAATCTTGACCCGAAGCAGTCCCAGTTGTCATATCAGTAGAAATCGCTGCTAACATATCATCAATATCCTTAAATACATCAATTGCATTTGTGTTAACTTTCATTGTAACACCATCAAATACTTCAATTTCAACATCTTTATTCAAAGCAGGATATGATGGGTCGGTTGGCGCGATATAGTTTGTACCATCATGAAGAGGTTCCATTGTTTTGGTTCCACTAAAAATGTACTTATCTCCAACCTTAGTATTCGATATATTTTGAATATGCGTTCGAATTTGTGAAATTTCTACCTCGATTTTTTTTCGATCATCTGGTGTTGTGGTATCAGTTGAAGCTTGCACCATCAACTCATTCACTCGATGCATTGCTGATCCAACTTTATCTAATGCATCATCTGAGCTATCTAGCCAATTGTTGACTTCGCCTAAATTACGTTGGAACTGTTCAACTTTCCCTAAAGAAGCCCGGTAACCAATTCCCTTCATTGCAACTACTGGATCATCAGAAGGACGGTTTACTTTTTTGCCCGTCGTAATTTGGTCTTGTAAGGACCCCATTTTGTTATAACTGCTCGAAATGTTTCTTAACATATTTCCTGAAAGCATTGATTGAGTTACGCGCATGTGTCAGTACCTCCTACTATAATCCTACTCGGCCCATGCCGTTGATAATTTTATCTAATGTTTCATCCACAACAGTAATCATACGTGCTGAGGCGTTGTAAGCTTGTTGAAACGTAATCATATTTGTCATTTCTTCATCTAAAGAAACTGAACTTACAGAAGCACGACGTTCTGAAACGGCTTGTTGAAGAGTAGCTGTATTGACCATTAGACGTGACGCTTGTTGACCGTCAACACCTAGTTGACCAATAACTCCTTGGAAATAAGTTTGTGCACTTACATTATCTAATGCAGCTAATGACTTAAACTTCATATTTGCTAAGATTAATGCTTGCTTACCATTTCCTTCTTCAGGGTTTAATGGATCTGGTGCAGAATTCGACGCAGCAAGGAGGTTCGGATCGTCAACAAGAAGTTTTGAGATCGCCATATTTCCGGCATTGATTGTACCATCAGTTTCAGGGGTACTGTCCTTTACAATGAAGAATAATCCACCCGCATCACCATTCATGTCCGTTCCAGCACCATGTAGTATGTTGAATTCTTTAGCAAATGCACTTGCCATTTTATCGAGTTTAGCAATCATATCAGTGAAAAGACCTTTTTCAACAGGTGGAGCTGAGCTATCCATATAACCATAAGAATTTGCAAGTGATTTATATTTCCCTAAATCACTAACATTGTTGATGTCTTGTTTTACAGGAGCTCCAGCGTTAGTCCAATTATTGTTTATTGCTTGGTCAGCACCAGTAGCATCCACCTTTACTAAGTAAAACCCTTCGACTGGACCTGTAGGGGTGACTTTATCTGTAGCGGTATTCGCACCAGAATTTCGAAGTTGAGCAAAATCTTTTCCATCAACAACTTTCAAAAAAGTTCCATCTTTTAATTTCACAGAAACCGTTACTGATCCTTCAGCAACCTTCAATGCATTTCCACCGGATGGAACATTTGAAGTTTCAATTGGGAAGAACTCTCCGAGCTCGTCTAATAAATTATCACGAGTATCATATAAATCATTCGGCATATAGCCATTTGGCTCGATTGCTGAAATTTGTCTATTTAAGTCACCAATTTGCTCTAAAATAGAGTTGACACTGTTTAGTGAAATCCCAATTTCTTTAGCGGCGTTATCTTTAATTTCCGAGATTGATTTATGCATATAGTTAAAAGAATCTGCTACTGCAATTCCTCGTTGAACCACTACTGCTCGAGCACCGCCATTTTCGGGATTGACACTCAAGTCTTGTAAGGATTTCCAAAATTCATCCATCGATTTCGATAATCCGTAATCTGATGGTTCATTCATAACGTCCTCTATTTGAGAAATTGCTTGTGATCTAGATTCCCAATAACCTAGTTTGTTTGATTCTTGTCTAAATTGTCGGTCTACAAATGAATCACGAATTCGTTGAACTGATCCCGCTTCCACACCAGTCCCAATAAAACCAGCTGTCTTCGGTGCATTTAACCCGGTACCTGGATATCCAAGAGTCGCTTGCATGTTCACACGTTGGCGTGAATAGCCAGCAGTGTTGGCGTTTGAAATATTGTGACCCGTTGTATATAGAGCGGATTGTTGTGTGAAGAGTCCGCGTTTGCTTGCTTCAAGTCCCATAAACGTACTGCGCATGGGTTCGCCTCCTTATGCTTGAGAATCGAAATAGGTTTTATTTTTATTTACTTTAACGCCTTTTGCTTCCGTCCGGGAGTAATTCAATTGATCTGGACGAGGCTTTAACATGTCTAACGTTAGGTTGACGAATTGAAGTGATTGGTAAGTTAATTTTTGATTTAGGTCATTTTGAAACTTCAGTTGTTCAACTGTTAGTAATAATCGATTTCGAGCAGTTTTGAGTTGTTCTAGATCAGTTGGCGACTCAGCTGCTTCCATTACCTGTGCAACAGTTGGGTTGTCAGAAGGAACAATTCCTTTTGCTCGGAGGTAATCCGTTACCACTATCTGACGCTGTTGTTCAAGTTGTGAAATTGTAGCTATGTGTGCCTGCTCGTCCTTGAGCAGTTGATCGAGACTGTCCATGTCTCCAATTTTGATGAACTCGGTTTTTTTATAAGCAAGTTCTAGCAAACTTTTGTGTAGTTTTTCTAAGTTGTCTAACGTTTGGATAATCGGATCAATCGACATGGAAAAACTCCTTTATTTATTACAGGAAATGGACCGCCAGCGGTCATTTTATTTACGGTAAAATGCAAGTAAATCTGATGCTACTTTGTTTGCATCTACTTTGTAATTTCCTGTTTCGATATCTACTTTTAGTTGTTGAATGCGTTCAGAACGTTCAGTTGCGTATGTTGAGGATTGTAACTCCTTCGCAACAGAAGAAATCTGTAGCTGATCGGCTGATTGTTTTTTTGTTTGTTCCGCTGCATCTAGCTTTTGAGCTTGACGTTTATATGGGTTTACAGCATTTACGCCTATGTTATTAATTTTCATTTGAATATTCTCCTTTCTTTCATGAGTCTCTATATAGTATTTCGGTTGTTTCCATAAAATATTAAGGGTCTTTTGAAGGAAAATCTATGTGTAGCTAATATGGTCTACAGGCAAATCGTTATACTATAATTTTAGCCATAAAAAAAGCTAATGGCAAAAGTATGCCATTAACTTAATTATTTACGTTCCGTATGATAAGTACCTTTTTGTTGTTGTGCCACTTTGTCACGAAAATCTTGAGCTGCATCAAAAGTGTTCAGTCCGGTCTTTAATTCTTGAACACAGTTCGTACATAACTTACCCGTAGACGTTAATTTCCCACAGCTATCACAAGGATAACCTAAGTTAGGGAACAGCGCAGGTTGCAAGCGCCCTTTACGAACCCATTTATGTAATAAAGAATCTTTGACACCCGTGACTTCACAAATTCGCTCAATCGTTGCAGCACGGTTCTCACGTTTCCGTAAAAATTTATACACTTCTTCATATTGTTTTTCTTCGACTGCTGCACATTTTGCACATACATCTCTAATCCCAGTGTAGTTGAAAAAATCACCACAGCTTGGACAATCCCTTAATTCCCCCATGTTTAAAGCCCCCTGTCGATGCTTGTTAGGACTATTGTACTCGGAGGAATCAAATTGAACAATCTATTTTTCACGCACGAACCAATGTTACAGCAGAAACTTTTGCCGCACCGGCATTTTTGAGGACATATGCTGCATGGTAGATAGTCGTCCCCGTCGTGTAGAGATCATCTACTAAAATAATGGATTTTCCAGTCACTTCTTTGTTTACTTGGAATAAAATCTCCGAATTGATACGGTCAAGTTTTGATTTCTTACCTTGTGTTGTATTCAACGTTTTTTCTAAAACCTGAGTGAAAGGAATATTTGCCGCATTCAATAGTTCATCCACTTGAGAAAAAGTGCGCTCTCGGAGCTTTTCCGGATGCATAGGTATTGGGACAACCATGTCTGTTCCTTTTTTTAACAACGCGAAGTCTTCCATAAATACCATGGATAATTCTACATCCTGTAAGAATTTATATTGATGGAGCACATCTTTCATGAAATCGTTGTATGTATAGATTGAAGTTAAAGAATCCAAAGCACCATCAAACTTCGTTCCCCGCCAATCATCTTTAAAATCTCTATCCTCTGTTTTTTCAAACGCCGCTCTACATTTTTCACAAATTACTTCATTTGGTTTTAATAAAAAAAGTGTTTGCCAAGTTGGTTTTTCAATGAATTCAGCTTCACAAAGTAAACAATTCATGATTTCACCTGGTTATGTTCTTCAATGACAAATTTAGCTTCATCCATCTCATTAGAAATCCCGTGATGAAAGAAAACGATATCTCCCTTAGGGAACTTACTTGATCTCCCTGCTCTACCGCAAATTTGTATAAGTGCACTACTTGTAAATACGGATTGGTCAGCACCAATTACAGCAACTTGGAGGTTTTCAATGGTGATACCTCTTTCTAAAATCGTGGTTGTTAGAAGGCCATTCACTTGTTTATTGCGCAGCATCAAGACTTTTTCTTTTCTTAATGGATCTTCTGCATGAACGGAAGGAACATGTTCAAACAAAGGTACTGTTCTTTCCATTAACTCGATAGTTGGAAAAAAGATTAAAAAAGGTTCGTTCAATTTTATCCTTTTCGCTGTCCATTCTTTTAATTTGATGGGTAGTTTGTCTTTTTGTATTTGCTTCGTGTAATTCCACAATGAATCAAAACGTGGCACTGGTAGTGGATGTCCATGAAATCTTGTTGAAATAGTAGAGACATTTTTGACTTTCCGTAATAATTCTTTCGATGGGGTAGCCGTTATATAATGCACGGTAGCTTCTGGTTTCTTTGCTTTATTCACAGCAAATGTTAATGTCTTGTCGATTGTATAAGGAAATGCATCGGCTTCATCCACAAATATCACATCAAATACATGCTCAAAGCGGTATAACTGATGCGTGGTGGCGATAACTAGTTGTGCAAAGTCATCTTGTGCAGGAGCTCCCCCATATAATGCATGGATCGTGGTATCAGGAAATACGGTTTTTAACCTAGGCGCTAATTCCAAAACGACATCTGTTCTCGGCGTTGCCAAACATACTCGTTTCCCTTGTTGTAGCAAATGAAAGATGACGGGGAACAATAATTCCGTTTTCCCTGCTCCACAAACTGCGTGAACGAGATGAGACTGATTCAATTCAACACTTCGTTGCAATTCATCGGATGCACGCTGTTGACTCTTCGTAAGAGTGCCACTCCATTGGAACGTGTGATCTTTCTTTATTTCCAAATTAGGTCCTGACCACGTAATCAATTCGGTACATCTGCTAATTCTGCCCATACGAATACAATGTCTGCAATAAATGCACGGGCCTCCGCACTTTGCACACATAAATTCGGTTAATTCTTTATTGCCACATCTACGACATTTGTTAACTTGCATCTTCAAATAAAATTGGGATATATCATTCGATTGAATGCCTGGTATTGGGGTGATGTTACGATTTTCAATATGTTGGTCTATTGCTTCACTCGAGAATGGAGTGTGTTCGCGTAGCCACAATCGACCTGTTAAAAATGCTTGTACTTCGTTCATGAGCATCCCTCCAATATGGATTAATCTCATTCCTACTTCTTCATTTTAATTAATAAAAAACCTCGTGTCTATGCACGAGGTTAAGAATTTTATTCAGCTGGATCGCCTATGAAAAACACACTAGTTACACGCCATTGACCATCTTCTTTTGCAAAAACGGTCACTTGTCGACCCGAGCGATCTAATTTAGCACCAGTTTCCTCTTGCTCCATCGAAATATTGAGCGTTGCGAATACTTGTGCTTGATTTTTATCGTATTTAATCAAGGTTACGTCTTCAGCTGTACGATTCACTTGATATTCTGCAAAGGTTTCTTTTACGAGCGTTTCTTCTTGATCGTACTCAAAGCCTTCTGGATCTTTCGCAATGACGGACATGTATGTCTCAATATCTTCTTCATTAAATGCAGTCATGTAGGTATCAAAAGCTGCAATTATTGCTTGTCTTTCTTTTTTAGGCACATCTTTTGCTTCCTCAATATTACCGCCAGCCATTTCATAACCAACATCAGACTGATCACTAACGCCATGCTCTAACGCATTGCTTTCGTTCGATGATTCTCCATCATTAATAGAACCAGAATTCGTTTTATCATTGTTATTTCCACAAGCGGTAAGTAATAGTGTGGTAACCGTGAATAAAACCATATATTTAAATTTCATGTAAATACGTCCTCCTACTCGGTTATTTATTGTGGCACAAATATTGTCGAAACTCAACGATTATTCACTTGTTTATGGTAAATGAACATGCTATGTTGAAAATACCCCAAAACTTTTCCCATAATTTGATAAAAAGGGTGTGTTGGAATTCAATATAGATCGTTTGAAACCACCAATTCTTCAAGTATATACCCGCATTCTAAATCGCTTACCTTCTTCCCATCCCACAAGGAAAGATATTCTCTCCCAACTTGATATGACAAGTGCCGGTTATAATGGCGAATGTCAGGTCGACCATTACCTAAAACAGATTTCACTTGAAGAACCTTATGCTTTATTAAAAGAAATCAATTTAAAATTGACGGATCATTCTTTTCTTTCAATGGACACTTTGATCATTACAAGGAAAAATGTGTGCATTCTAGAAATAAAGACGATTAAAGGTGCTCTAACGTTCCAAGAAAAACCCGCGCAACTCATTCGTGATTTAGATGGAGTTCTTACAGCATTACCATGTCCTGACCAGCAACTTATACGACACATGAAAAGGCTAAAGAGATGGTTCGATAAAAATAATATTCATTTACCTATCTTTGGTTTTATTGTCCTTCCTTACTCTAAAACTCGGGTAGTTATTCCACCAAAAGAGACAAAAATAATCTTTGGCCGAGATATTGGTAATGTTTTAGAAGAATTAGATGCAGTTCAACCAATTATTTCCCGGGAAAAGTTCGACGAAATTGTCGAATTAATGAATAACAGTCAAACTTTCTATATTCCGAAACCTCTAATGGTGAGATATCCAATTAAGGATGAGGATGTAAAATACGGCCTGATGTGCAGTCATTGTTATCAAACCATTAAAGGTGAAAAGTTTTGTCCAAACTGTCGAGCATCTACAAGAAACTGTAAAAAAGAAGCTATTGAAGACTGGTTGTACTTAGTCAAAAATACCATCAACAACCGAGAATGCGTAAAATTCTTAGGCTTAAAAAATAAACATGCTGCTTCCTATCTATTAAGGAGCCTAAACCTAGTTTCAGAAAAGAAAGGAAAAAGTACTTGCTACCGTTTAAGTAAGAATGTATGTTTTTGATTAATTTTATAGCATTTGGCTGATGCCAAATGCTTTTTTGTTTATTCATAGTCACTTTTACGACAAAGCCTATTCTTTTTACAACTAACCACCTAAAGTTTACGACAATCAACAGAAAAATTACGACAAAGCACACACTTTTTACAACAAAGCCTCCGCTAACCACACCCAACAAACAACAGGAAGCTTTTGGCATCTGCCAAAAGCTTTTAACATTCAATCTCTTTCACTAAATGGTTTGCTGTGCCAAGCTTCACTTTTACAACAAAGCCTATTCTTTTTACAACTAACCGCCTAAAATTTACGATAACCAACCTATAAATTACGACAAAGCACCTACTTTTCACAACAAAGAATCCGCTAACCACATCCTACAAACTATAAGGAAGCTTTTGGCACAAGCCAAAAGCTTTTAACATCTAATCTCTTTCACTAAATAGTTTGCTATGCCAAGCTCCTCTTTTACAACAAAGCCCATTCTTTTTACAACTAAGCACCAAAAATTTACGACAACCAACCAATTAATTACGACAAAGCGCACACTTTTTACAACAAACCGCCCCTACTTCAAATAAAAAGCCCGCTCACAACCAGTGAGCGGACCTTCATATAAATACCTAATTTATCGTACTTCAACCCAACCGTTTTTAATCGCTGTTACAACTGCTTGTGTACGGTCGTTTACATTCATCTTTTGCAGAATAGAAGATACATGGTTTTTCACTGTTTTCTCCGAGATGAATAAGGTTTCACCGATCATGCGGTTACTTTGTCCGTCTGTGAGCAATTGCAATACTTCGCATTCACGCTTCGTTAGTAAATGGAATGGACGACGGATTTCCGATTGATGGAATGTTCCTTTGTTTTCCCGTTCGCTTAAACGGCGGAATTCGGTCACTAAGTTACGTGTGACTTTAGGATGTAAGTAGGACCCGCCTAATGCGACAACTTTAATAGCTTGTACAATAGCGTCAGCATCCATTTCTTTAAGCATATAGCCTAAAGCACCCGTTTTTAAAGCGTGCGTTACATAAGACTCGTCATCATGAATCGATAGCATGATTACTTTAGCTTCTGGATATTTTGCCATTAACTCACCAGTAGCCTCAACACCATTTTTTCGTGGCATATTAATGTCCATTAAAATAACATCCGGTGAATATTGTTCATATAAGCCGATAGCTTCGCCACCGTCTCCACCTTCTGCTATTACATCAAATGAATCTTCAAAATCTAAAATCCGCTTTACACCTTCGCGGAATAATTGGTGGTCATCAATGATTACAATTTTAGTCATCGTCATTTCCTCCTATGTAGGCACAATTCTTATCTCTCTTTTTCCTCTATTAAAGGAATTCGAAACATCATAGTAGTTCCATTGCCCGGTGAAGATGTTACAATCATCTCACCTTTCAGCAAATCAATGCGCTCTCTCATACCGAGAAGTCCAAAAGATGAATCTTTAACTAGATTCTGATCAAACCCAGATCCATTGTCTTTCACAAGTATGTTCACAGCATCGTCTCTCCATTCAACCTTCACCCAAATTTGTTTACTAGCCCCATGTTTCATGGCGTTAGTTACAGACTCTTGGACTAGTCTGAAAATCGCGACTTCATAATTCGTTAGTATTCTTCGATCTTCTCCCATGGATTTGAAGTGTATTTCGCACCCTGGATTATATTCTTCGATAGTCATTAAGTATTTTTTGAGGGTCGGAATTAAACCCAAATCGTCCAATGCCATTGGACGCAAGTCATAAATAATTCGTCGCACCTCTGAGAGTGCGTTTCGAACCATTACTTTCAAATCAGTTATTTCCTCAAATGCCTTTTCGACACCTTTTTCACGATATGTTCGCTCAATTAAATCGGATCGAACTAACACGTTTGCCATCATTTGAGCTGGGCCATCATGAATTTCACGAGATAATCTTTTTCTTTCTTCTTCTTGAGCCTGAATAATCTTGAAACTAAAGTCTTGTTTTAATTTTGCATTTTCTAGTGCTGGTCCCACATTCTTTAAATCCGATGTTAAATAGTTCATGACGACATTTACTTGGGTAACCAGTTGCTCTGCACGTTGAATCGTTTCCATCAATCTTTGTAATCGACGCTCTAAATCGTCACGTCTTTCACGAAGTTGCTTTTCTTCTGTGCGGTTAATTGAAAGTTTAATTTGCAGATCATTAGCCAATTCATAGGCTTGACGTACTTGAACTTCAGAAAATGAATTAAAATTCTTGGAAACATCGGCTAAGCGAGTACGTGAATTTCTCGTTTTTTCCTCAAGCATATCGCCTTCAATAATAACAATTGAAATGTTTTCGCGCACTATTTCTAATTCTATTTTCATTTGTTCAAAGCTTTGACGACTTTGTTCGCTTATAATAAAGATATCATTTTTTGACTGGTCCATTGTTTCAACCATTTGACTGAATATATGATCCAATGACTTGATATCAACTCGATTCCCAGACATAATGACTCTCCTTTATAGCTCGCTTGTCTGTTACGTGACTAATTATCCACGTATTATAACATTCGTCACCTACGCCTTTTTTCCTGCAAGGAGCTAAAACTTATTATATCACTATGATTACAATAATATATTAAAATTACATGACAACTAGATGTCAGTAGGATGTGAACAGTTTGCTAATTAATTACAAGACCATTAAGGGATATGGGGAATCTGAAATTATTATACAAAAGTCTCGTTTTCTTGCCTATACCAACAGAGCTGAATCTGAAGAAGAAGCACAAGCTTTCATTCATGATATCAAATCAAGACATAAAAGTGCCAATCATAACTGTTCTGCATACATAATCGGCGAACATGATACTATTCAAAAAGCAAATGATGATGGTGAACCTAGCGGGACTGCAGGTATTCCAATGTTAGAAGTACTCAAAAAGCAAGGGCTTAAAGATACGGTTGTTGTGGTTACCAGATATTTCGGTGGAATTAAGCTTGGTGGAGGCGGTTTAATACGTGCCTATGGTAAAGCAACGACAGAAGGAATTCTAGCTGCTCAAGTTGTGGAGAGAAAACTTCATCACTTAATGAAAGTTTCTGTCGATTACACATGGTTAGGCAAACTAGAGAATGAAGTTCGGGGATCAGACTATCCATTAGATCGAATTGAATATGCTGAATCAGTTGAAATGTATATCTTCACACCAGCTAATGCAGAGGATGCTTTCACCGAATGGATAACTGAAATGTCGAATGGGCAAGCGAATATTCTACTTATCAAACAAGAATATTTAGAGTTTGTTATATAAATGAAACAAACATTTCCTTTTACTGTCTGGTAAATGCAATGTATAATGAGGAGTACTGTAGTCGGATTTAAAACATCTGTCAACTGCAGACGTCTTATTGAAAGAGCAAGGGAATCCCGGCTCAGAGGAGAATCTGAAATGAAACGAAGAGAATATCAAAGTGTATCTTATAAATCTTCAAAAAAATCGCTTGTTTTAAAGATTTCTTTAATGCTTGTAGCATCTATGTTAATAAGCCTGACTGCCTACGGTATTTATTTACACAAAAAAGCTGAGACTGCAGCAGACAATTCTTATGAAGCAATAGGAAATCGTGAGAAATCTGATTATCGTGATGAAGCAGTTCAACCCTTAGAAGATAATGTTTCTATTCTATTTGTTGGTATCGATGACAGCGAACAACGTAATCAAGGAGAAAGTAATAGCCGTTCTGATGCTTTAATGCTGGCAACATTAAATAACAAAAGTAAAACAATAAAATTAGTAAGTGTTCCACGTGACTCGCTCGTTTATATCCCAGAAGTGGGTTATGAAGATAAAATTACGCATGCACATTCATCCGGCGGAACAAAAGCAACGATAGAAACCGTGGAAGAATTATTTGAAATTCCAGTCGATTATTACGTAAGAATGAACTTCGATGCATTTATTGATGTGGTTGACGCTCTAGGGGGAATTGAAGCTGAAGTTCCGTATACGTTAAATGAAAAAGATCAATTTGATAAAAGAACGGTTAAATTGGAACCAGGTTTACAAGAACTAGATGGTCGAGAAGCCCTAGCTTTGGCAAGAACACGTAAGAAAGATAATGACTTGGAACGTGGAAAACGACAACAGATGATATTAAAGTCCATCATGAAAGAAGCATCTTCCGCAAGTTCATTTACTAAATATGGAGATGTCATTGATGCCGTTGGTGATAACATGAAAACGGATATGACATTTAATGAGATGAAATCATTTTTCGAGTACATCAAAGATGGTTCGCCAAGAATAGATACTCTTCAATTGGATGGTTACGATGATATGTCTACAGGCACTTACTACTGGAAACTTGATCAGGAAAGCTTAGATGAAACCCGAGATATTCTTAAATCACATCTAGGTATTGATGCAGATACTTCCCGATACAGTGGCACAAAGTCGGAAACTGAACTTGCTAGAAAAGACGAAAACTACACACATTAAATAACAAAGAGCTGATCAAATTATTGGTCAGCTCTTTTTGGTACTTTTCGATAATTAATTTATTCACATTCCTTAACCCAAAAATTATGTTGTTTACACTTTCCAAACTCTTTTTTAGGAAAAAAAAAACCTCATGCAATTTGCATGAGGTCATTTATTAATCATTCGAACAAAGTTTATGAGTGGACGATAATTCTTGCCAGCTAGTCCTACCGCTTCCACAAACAATTCAATAGCCACGAGCATTACTGCAATTAAAAGTAATGCACCCCAAACTGTGGCTTGGGAGAATATTAATGCTGCAACTCCAAACATTGCTGCAAGTCCATAAATAATCAATACCGTTTGACGATGAGTAAATCCTACATTTAATAAACAATGGTGTAAATGTGATTTATCAGGTGCAGAAATTTTTTGCTTCATTCGTAATCGACGAACAATCGCAAAGAATGTATCAGAAATTGGAACACCTAACATAATAATCGGGATAATTAATGAAATTACTGTGATGTTCTTGAATCCCATCAATGCAAGAACAGCAATCATATAACCGAGAAACAATGCCCCGGTGTCACCCATAAAAATTTTAGCTGGATGAAAATTGTAGAATAAAAATCCTAACGCACTAACTGCTAGTAAAGCAGCCATTGAAAAAACGAAGACATTGCTCATCATTAGGGCCATTCCTGCAATCGTTATCAAAGCAATCGTTGACACGCCCGCAGCCAATCCATCTAATCCATCAATTAAATTAATAGCATTTGTTATTCCAACAATCCATAAAATCGTTAAAGGAATGTTCAAATAACCAAAATCTAATACTCCACCAAATGGCAATTGAATAAAATCAATATCTAACCCACCGTATATTACAATTCCAGCAGCAATCAATTGACCTAGTAATTTTGCTTTTGCTGTTATTTCAAACATATCATCAAGAACACCTGTAATAACAATTATTAATGCTCCTAAAATAATAAACGGAGCCGTTGCATTTTCTGGACGTAAAGCAAAATAACCAATTAAAAATGCACCAAATATAGCTAATCCGCCTAAACGCGGCATAATTCTTGCGTGAACTTTTCTGTAGTTTGGTCGGTCTACTGCTCCTACCTTAAATGCAAGCATTTTAACTAGTGGAGTTAACAGTATGGATGCGACAAATGCCAGAACCAAAGTAAGGTATAGCATGCCTTTCCTCCTTAAATCTATTCATATTACGTACAATATCAATAGTATTATAGCATGAAATCCATTTTCGTGAATGTTTAATGGGAAAAATGAATGTATCTTCCTATATTATAAACATTTTTAATAGACTTTACACCTTTCAAAAAAAATAGAAGTTACTTCCTTATTACATGTTTCATGGTCTTTCTGCTTAAAATTTGATAAAATAAGCAAGTGTATAGAATTAAAAGGGGCGTAACTTATGTATTCACTATTTAATCGTTCTACTGAAACAAGTAGTAGACAACTAAAAAAGTATCAAAAAACCGTTAATCTTATAAATGAGCTTGAAGAAAAGTTTATTGTCAAAACCGATGAAGAACTTCGTGAAATGACAAACATATTCAAGGAACGTTTAGCGAATGGGGAAAAACTAATTACGATAATTCCTGAAGCATTTGCGGTAGTTAGGGAAGCTTCAAAACGAGTATTACAAATGCGTCACTTCGATGTTCAATTAATCGGTGGACTTGTTTTAACGGAAGGTAATATTGCAGAAATGCCTACAGGTGAAGGGAAAACACTTGTTGCTTCCCTCCCTTCTTACGTTCGTGCATTAGAAGGAAAAGGTGTCCATGTCATTACAGTTAATGAATACCTTGCAAAGCGTGATTTTGATCAAATAGGTTTAATTCACCGATTCCTAGGGCTGACGGTAGGCATTAATTTACCTACAATGCAAGCCCCTCAAAAACAAGAAGCATATAAAGCAGATATTACATATGGTTTAGGAACAGAATTTGGGTTTGACTACCTTCGAGACAACATGGTGCCGAACACTATGTCTAAAGTTCAACGTCCTTATCATTTTGCCATTATTGATGAAGTGGATAGTGTTTTAATTGATGAGGCTAAAACGCCATTAATCGTTGCTGGAAAAATGAAAGCAAATGAAGATTTACATTTGATATCAGCCCGCTTAGCAAAACGTTTTGAAAAAGAACGTGATTATGATTTTGACGATGAAACGAAAGCTACTTCCCTTACGGATGTAGGAATCGAAAAAGTTGAGGCTGCGTTTGGTGTAGAAAATTTATATGATATTGAACATCAGTCTCTCTATCACTACGTCATACAAGGTGTACGTGCACATGTAATGTTCGAGCGTGATGTTGATTATATCGTTAAAGATGACAAAATCTTTTTAGTTGATATGTTCACGGGTCGTATTATGGAAGGTCGTACGTTGTCAGATGGTCTTCATCAAGCAATTGAAGCCAAAGAAGGTGTGACAATTACCGAGGAAAATAAAGCACAGGCGCAAGTAACGATTCAAAACTACTTCCGCATGTATCCTTCTATGTGTGGTATGACTGGGACTGCAAAAACACAGGAACGTGAATTCCGAGAAGTATATAACATGGAAGTTCTTCAAATCCCAACAAATCGTCCAAAAATACGATTCGATCATGACGACATCGTTTTTAAAACGATTGATCAAAAATACAAAGCAGTAGCGAGTGAAGTAAAGGTATGTAATACCAACGGACAACCAGTACTTATCGGGACAACGTCTATTCTTCAGTCTGAAAAAGTTGCTAAATATCTAGACGAAGAAGGTTTATCTTACCAACTCCTTAACGCGAAAAGTGTTGAACAAGAGATTCATTTAATTTCACAAGCTGGTCAGTTAAATCAAATTACAGTAGCAACAAACATGGCCGGACGCGGAACGGATATCGTTTTAGGTGATGGTGTAACTGATGTTGGTGGTCTGTTTGTATTAGGAACAGAGAAACATGAAAGTCGTCGAATAGATAATCAATTACGTGGCCGTTCAGGTCGTCAAGGAGATCCAGGTGAAACTCAATTCTTTATTTCACTAGAAGATGATATGTTTCGACGTTTTGCAAATGATGATTTAGAGAATTTTAACAAAAAACTTAAAACCGATTCATACGGTCAAGTCCTAAACAAAGAAGTTCACGAATTGACAGATCGAACACAACGAATTGTCGAAGGGTCTCACTTCTCAATGCGCGAATATAATTTAAAACTGGATGATGTAATTAATGAACAGCGAAGAGTTATTTATTCTTTACGTGATCGTGTGTTAGAGAACCAGGATTTATTAACTCATGTAAAAGTTATGCTTGATGAGACTGTCGAGTATGTGATTGGAGAAAGTTGTCCTGAAGATGAACTTACTGAGCATTGGGATTTCGAACGTATTCAAAAGACAATTAATCAATTAGTACTTGAGCCAGTTTCAATCCAGACTTCTTTACAAAAAACAAAAGATATTTATAAAGAAATCAAACCATCACTAGATGATTTAAAAACGTTTATGGATGCATTTGAGGAAAATCAAGAGGTTATGGACACAATTCCGCGTGTAATGCTATCGTTCATTGATTCAACATGGGTACATCATTTGGAATCGATGACCCGTCTAAAAGAGGGTATTGGCTTACGAGCTTACCAACAGGAAGATCCAATGCGCATTTACCAACGTGAAGGTTTGGAGTTATTCGCCATGAACTACCAAGAATTGAGACGATCTATTGCTACTGAAATAATCGGTTTCATGAAACTTATTGCAACCAAACAGGAGGAACAATAATGGGACTCTTTTCATTATTCAATAAAACAAAAAAAACCGGAGCAGATAGTACCGTTCAATCGAATGAGCTCATCGTAGGTGATTCAACCGAATCACCTGAGGCTCTCGTAAACACTTCTCTTTCCTATCATCCTGAATGGGACGTACCAAAAGAGCAGCAATATGTGTTTAGTTTTTTATCCAATGAACTTCAACCCCTTAAACCGAATCAAATTTCACTTTCGGGAATTGATATTGATGTAAATGAACGATCTGGAGAATGGCTTGTAAAAGCGTTCTTCCGTTCTTCTTTATCACACCCGGTTACTATGGATAAGGCGGAATTGATGATTTTGGATAGGGACAATAAAGTGCTAGCTGCAAAAGAATTTGATTTAAGTGTTTTAGGAGAACTTCCTCCTACAAGTGATCGCCCTTGGGTCTTTTCGTTCGATAAGAACTCAATCAATGCGACGAAGGCACCTGTTGAAGGTTGGCAACTTGCATTTAACGTTCAATCGTTAATCCCACATCAATTAGATTTACATGGGACATGGGAAGAAGCCCTATCTACAGAACAAAAAGAAGCTCTTCAAAAAATTGTTCATAACTTACCAAAATTAAATGCCCATGAAGTGAACTTCACAGGTTTCCAAGTAAAACCACAGCCTGAAGGACAATTAGCTGTTTCCTTGTTTATCCGTAACGGGAATAAACAGCATATTAACTTAGAACAACTTCCTTTAGAATTGCTTGACGCGACAGGTGAAAGTATCGCTCGTGGATCATTTAAATTAGACAAGCTTGAAGTGAAAGCCAACACTTCTAAACCTTGGACTTTCATCTTCCCAAAGGATATGGTCACAAAAGAAAACCCCGACCTATCTCGTTGGACCGTAAAAGTTATCCAAGAGTAAAATATTGGTGCCAAGTACACAACTAAATTGCATGTGTAGCTGGCATCGCCGCTAAAAGATAAAAAAATCCATTGAGGAAATCTCCTCAATGGATTTTTTTTGCGCATCAACCAAGCACAGATAATTTTACACTATATGCCAAAATCAGGAATGGATATTACTCTATTATTTTAACACAAAATCGTTTATTCACAATAGGAAGTATTCAAATTCGAGTGAAAATTTAAGCATTAGTTTAGCAATTATTGATTTAAGGTTCGATACAAGAAAACCGAGAAATCTACTCGGGTTATTAGTTGGGATGGACCAAATTTGCCCCCACCAATACCCATTGTTATATCATTCGCTGCAAGTGAATTTATTGCATCGTATGCAAAGCTACCTTTCGTATCACTAAAGTAGTTTTCAGTTCCAGGTGTAAGCTTGAATCCACGTTGCAAAATCGCCGCCATTTCAGCACGTGTCAGTTTGCCACTTGGGTCAAAGTTTGTTCCCCCGTCTTTTCCACGAATAACGCCAGCATTTGCGACAGCTGCCACTTCTCCATAGAAACGAGTTCCTGCAGGCATATCTTTAAATCCAGGGTCTGTTACATTTTCGGTTGAAAGGTTCATAGCACGTGCTAATAAAATTGCACCTTGCAATCTCGTTAACTCTTGATATGGTCCAAAGTTACCATTCCCATAACCTCCGATGACACCTTGGTTTACTAAGTTACTAATTTCTTTTTCGGCACGGAACGTTAGGCCCGTATCTTTGAATAATGGTTCTCGATAATTATCAGTGTAAATTGCTTTTATATCATCAAACATAATTGTACCTTTTGTTTTAACAGAACCATCTGGTTGAGCCACGTAAATTTGCTTCAATTTCACAGGACCCGTAATGGTCTGTGGAATCGGAGCTTGAACGAAGTTCCACCCAATCCATTTCAAACCATTTTCAGCTGTAAAGTCGATTGTATGTTCTGTACCGTTTCCATCTACGATTTTTCCCCGTACCCAAGAATTGCTCGCATCACCATATAGACGTAAACCAATAGATTTAGGAACGCCACCTGTTGAAACAGCAGTTTTTGTATCTAGATAGGCTGCAGAAGTTCCTGCTTGATTCGTAAAGTTATAATTTAGCTTAAGTGCACCTTTTCCTTCATAGGCAGGTTCTTTCAAAGAATTCATGCCTATTGATGCAGTACCTGCTGTTGCTGAAGAAGTCCAATTCGATAAGCTTTCCATTGCATCTATTCTTAAAGTTGATCCACTTATTGTGACGGGAATATTTACTTTCATGTTAGCAAGTGTTGCTGAAATAGTTCCTTTTGCTTCCGTTTGAACTGCTTTAAAGTCCCCGGCTGCAGATATCGTACCTATTCCAGGACTTGCTGTCCATCTTACCAATGAAGGATCAAAAATAACTTCACGATTTTGTGAATCAATAGCTTTTATAGTCATTTTCTTCGATTCACCAATACGTAAAGTTAACGCAGTTGCGACTGGTTGAATCTTTGAAATTTGTTCAACTACTTCAAAAGGAATCGATTTCTTTGCTGTACCATAAACAACTTCGATTGATCCTTTACCCGCTTTTGCAGCTGTGAATGTCATTCCTGTTGGTGTAATTAAACCAGTTGGTGAACTAATAGAAAAACCAGTAGACGATGTAGTCACAGGATTGTAGTATTCGTCCATAACATTCCCAGTTGTTACTGAACCTTTAGTTCCTTTTAAATAAACACCGGGTTTTGCGATTTGTGCTGTGATTGTAGTTGGCTTCCCTGCAGGGGCTGTAGAAAGTGCATATAGTACAGTGGAAACCGCACGTTCATTGCCATCTGACGGTCGGTTAAATAAAGACACATTGGTATCTCCAGGTTTCCTTACAGCCATGGCAGTTGAACCACCACCATCAAGGTTCAGAGCACGATTAGCACCTAAAGAAGCTAAATACTGAGCAAATTCATTTAAGCTCATGCCCGTACTGTACCCATCTTGACGACCATCAACTGTAACCATCCAAACTTTTTTTCCCGTAGCATCAATGGCAATCGCTGTACGTGGCGCTCTTTCACGAGCTCGACTACTAGTTGGATCCATTGATAAAGCAACTTTTCCATCCTTCACGAGCATCGGACCAGAGGTTAACATAAACGAAGAATTCATCCATTGCGAGTCAATATCTGCTGAAATGGTAACCTCTTGACCTATCTGCATTTGTTTCAATGGTTCCATTGCCGTTCCATGTGCAGATAAAACAAATCCATCGGGTGGAATTGTTGTAACTTCATCCGTATTATAGGGACGAATATGAGTAACAGTCCCCGTTACCGATTTACCAAACTCTAAATCTGTGCCACCAGTTACACCCGAAATGACAACTTCCATTCCATATGGGTTTGTTTTTGTCGTCCCTCCAGGGAAAATCGGAGTAAATAGAATCGTATTATCATTTGTACGTTGTTTATTGGTACTAGTAATAGGTGTTGTTACACCGTTATGTGTAAAAGTTAAATCTAAATTATATGTATCTATTTTAGCCGTACCTGTTGCATCAATCCCAAAAGCTAATGGCTCATTCACATATTGATCTTCACCGGTTGCAATAATTCCCGCATTGACCAACTTATTTCTGTAGGAAATTAAATACATGGGCAATAAATCTTGACTGAAAAAAGATCCATTAATGGCTCCAGCTACTTTCTTGCCGGGACCTGTATAAGCATTTGCTTGAACAGAGGTTCTAGTTAACTTATTTAGCGGGTTGGGAATTCCAACATCAATCTTTGTAAAGGGATCGTTTAAATTCGCGGTTAACATTCGAATGGCTTGGGGGTTAGTAGAGATGGTTTCTTGATTATACTTGTAGTCCACTCCACCTGAAATTTTTTGTTGATCAATTGTAGCAGCTAGAGAATTTGTCGGTAGTACGAGTAATAAAACAAGTGTCCAAACGGCGAATAATTTGTTTTTTTGTAAGTTTTTCAAGATAATAGTTGTCCTCGCTTTCTTCTAATCTATGTCTATTATAACGTCTAGTAGGTACATATTCATCATACATATGGCATTTTAATAGAATTGAATCGTATTTCCTAATTCATCCATTTTTCGGTCAAATATATACATAGAAATGCCTGTTTAAGTATCGGGTACGAAAACAATTGAATTTTATTAAATAAACACGATTGTTCCCATGACACCAAAAAGCCCGTTGGAAAGTTCCAACGGGCTTTACGGATATATAAATTTAGCTAAATTTACTATAGGCATTTCGAGTAGCATGTTCGAGTTGTTCAATAGAGAAATTTTGTTTCGCATGTTGATAGAGTTTCTCCCCCATGCTTTCAATTTCTCCAGAAACTTTTAACTCATAGAGTGTTCGAAGATGATCAGCTACCGCGTTAACATCCCCAATCGGTGCAATAAAACCGAATTCTTCAGATGGCAATAAAGCATTGACTCCACCAACATCCGTAGTAACTACCGGTATTTTTGCTCGAGCCGCTTCTAAGAGAACTAACGGAAAACTTTCACTGTCTGAAGTGAGTAATAGGCAATCCGAGACTCTCAGACAGCTATGAATATCTTGTCGAAACCCAGCTAAGTGAATATAATCTCGATCGTCTTTCAACTTTTCCAGCTGACTTCTTTCAGGACCATCACCAATGGCGAACAATTGAATTGGGATTCCTTCGTTTCGAAGCATTTCACCTACATCAAACGCGAGCGGATGATTTTTAATTGGATGATAGCGCGCTACCATTGTCACGACAAAATCTTCTTCATTCATACCTATATCTTGGCGTCTTACCTCTGCAGTAGTAGGTTCTTCAAACGAAATCCCGTTATAAATAATACTTATTTTTTCCGACTTCACACCAAAACCTTCGAGCATTTCACCAAATCGATGAGACACAGCGAAAAAGTGATCAATTTTTCGGATGACGTTCATATTCAGGGTCGTAAATACCTTCCCCTTAATGCCGCCTTTAATAAAATCTTTTGTTGGATCACTATGAATGGTTGTAAACCATCGAAACTTTACAAAATTCTTTATTAAATACGTATAGAAATTTGCTCGTGGGCCATGTGTATGAACAATATGAATTTGATTCTTTTGAATAAATGACACAAGCTTTTTAAGAAACGACAAATCATAACGCGAAGTTTGATTAAAAACAACGGTTCGAATTCCTGCTTCTCTAGCTTCTTTCGAGAGTTGACCTTCTTGCATAACACCTAACACAACTTCTTCTGTTGAAAATTGTTGAAGTAGAGTAACGAGATGATTTTTAGAACCACCCGTTTCTCCTCCACTAATTAGATGCAAAATGGTCATTCAATCGTTCTCTCCTTTTTTGTAACCAAAAGTAGAAATGCCGCAGTTATGAAGTAAAAATACATTGTAAATGTTTTATCTTCCCAAATGTTATATATCAAACCACACCAGAAAATCGCAATTAATCCTGCAACCATCGGTATCGCATATGGAGAGGTTTTACGATATCTCCAGAATAGAATTAGCATTCCGAGTAAAAATACCGCAAACAATAAGACACCTACGATACCTGTCTGTGTAATGACTTGAATATATTGGTTATCAGCATAAATATTATAATTAATATTATAGTCATCATAGATAGGTGAAGAAAAGGATTTTGAAGCAGAGTCACCATAAGTAGCAAAACCAGTGCCGATAATCGGATGGTCTTTGAAAATATCAAAACCTTTTACTACGATAAATAAACGGCCTGTTGTCATACTCTTTTCGAAAGTGCTCGAATTGAATGTTCCTCTTATACGGTTCGTTTCTGTCTCAAATCCATTATCTTCAGGTTGACCAGTCCGTGCAAAATCACCGATATCGGTATTTGCCTTAATCCAGATAGCTGTATAAGTTGTTGGAATTGTAACCAAAACCAAAGAGAGTCCTACTACAACTGCCGTTTTCAATAAAAACTTCCAGTTGCGTGTAAATAGTACATAAATCGCTAGACCAATAGCAAAAGCAATCCATGTTCCTCTACTATAAGTCAAAATCCAAACACCAGACATAAGAACCAGTGCTACATTTAATAGCCACTGTATTTTGGTTTTAGGTAACTGCATTTTTAAATAGGCTGTTAATATAGCCGAAATCGTTAGGAATACGGCAAGGACATTCGGGTTATTAATTAACCCATAAATGCGACTCCGGTTGTTTGATGATAACGAGCGATTAATCCAAAGTTCAGGCATCCAGGCAGAACGCATTGAAAGCTTCTCAACTAAACCTTGAACAACTAGAATCATTGCGACAATTAAGGTTGTCCAAAGGAACATTTTAATATCTTTTCGTGAGATTCCTAAACGTTTAACAACATAAATGATTAAGAAGGTAATGGCAAACGCACGAAGCTGGAACACAATCGCACCGACACTTACGCCTGTAATTAACGCAGAAATTGATCCAACTACTAAGAAGGCAATAAACGCCCACTCAAACTTCTCAAATTGAATAATCGTTTTTGGGTTTTTCCGGGAATTCCATACCACACGTAAGAAGGCTGCAACAATAATTAAATCTCCTATTAGTTTTAGAGATGGATTAATTTCAATTAAAAACGAGCGCAACGGAAAATAGAATAATAGAAGGAACATTGAATCTTTTGGTTTTAAAAAAGCTAGTACACCTATGACTGCCGTAACAACATAAGCAATCATGCTAATCGGAAATAGTAAAGCAAGAATCGTAAGGATGACACCCACTCCTACCACTTTCCATTGTTGATCAAATACTGATAAATTCATTTAAAAAAATCCTTTCTATACCTCATTCAATTTAAAATTATATCACATCCAAAGCAATCATTCTCATCCTTTTTATGGTCTTATCTTCGTGTTTTTACTAAAAAGTGCCAGGTTTACACACAACTTGGAAACGATTAGAATCGTTTTGAATTGTGTGTTTACCTGGCACTCTTAAAGTTTGCATGAAACTGATTAAGGTTGTTCAGAGAAAAATGTGCTAGTTAATTGTTCATACCACATTTTATAAACGGGATGATCATAAGTGGCCATCCGAACGACCATATTTGTTCCTTGGTAAAATATCATGCTGTTTTTGTCTAAGCCATAGCGTTTCGCATAATCCATGTATAAATCGAATGCCTCAACGCCTTCTTCGGCCTGAATTGGTGAATAGGAATCAATTTCGATTGTAATCCCGCTTCCATATATTTGTGCATTAATAAAAGCACGGTGCAATCGATCTTCTTTGTTAGCAACAGATGTTCGAAATGAATTAGGTTGCAAGAATGCTGCATCAAACCCGTAAGACTGCCATTTCGGGAAATTCGTTGATGTTGCATGTGGTGCATAGATAAAGAATTTATTGTCGCTATGAATAGTTTCAGCAAGACTAGCGATCAATGTTTCATCTTCTGCCACTTTAATGGTTTCATTCATCCAATAAAACCCTTTAAAATTCAAGTTCTCGAATCCTGATGTTTTCATCCTGTCCGTTACGTTCGAGATATACCAATTGGAAATGTCATAACGAGAATATAAACTATTCGCTTCCTCTTGCCCGTCTAATGTAATAAATGGTTCAGTTCGTTTAGGATAAGGAATTGCGATGTACACATCTGCTTTTCGATTTTGGTTCCGTGCCGCATCATTTAAGTTTTTAAGCGCTCCACTAGATCCAAATGTGCGATCTATTTGAGATTCCCATTCTGCATAATTGGCTTTGTTTAAAGCATTTTCTGCGAATTGGCCGCCTTCATAACGTAATCCTAATATGATAAACGTATCGAACATAGATTTATTATTACCTGAAGCGTCTTGATAGCTTAAATAAGGATTAAAAAATTCCGGGGTAAAAGTGTCCACTTCGCCAACACCATTGTAAATAAGTGCACCTGCTTTTATTCCTGTTTGATCAGCACTCGCAATTTGTTGAGAGAATTCCTTGTACTTTGTACTCGATGGGTGGATTGTACTATGTTCGTATTTTTTAGAAAGATAAAGCGCGTCTTCAATTGAAGGAGCATTGTCTACGAGATTACCATCGACCTTAATATCATACGAAATGGGTTGCTGGAATACTCGAGATAAAAATGCAGAAAATTGTGCCCGCGTAACTTTAGCAACTGGCCTGAAAGTACCGTCCGTATATCCAGTTGTCACTCCATGAAATAGAATCGCATCTATGTATCTAAAATATGTATTAGTCATAGGTACATCATTAAATCTAGATAATCCGTCACCAGAGTAGTCGAATGCCGTCGCTAAAGCTTTGGCCATTTCATTACGAGTTAACAATTCATTAGGTTTGAATCTACCTTCAAAAGTTGAAAACCATCCTAAACTAAGTGCAATAGTAACTTCTTTATAGCCTGGTGAATTAGTTTTCATATCTTCCATATCAACAGGTAAATTGCCACGTTCACCTATTTCTAATGCTCGAACCATCATTATCGCAGCATCTTTACGCGTAATAACCACGTTTGGTTTAAAGTATTCATCTTTGAAACCATTGATAACCTTATGTTTGGCAAGAAAATTGATATCATCATAAGCCCAATATGTATACTCAACATCTTTGTAGTAAGTAGCCTGTGCTGTTGGGGTATAAAAAACAGTTCCTAACAAACAAAGACCAAGTACCCATGTAATAATTTTTGTGAAAGTCATGTTGTCCTCCTAATTTTACTAATTATCCCTTCTATTGTCTCAAGTTATACTGGAAAAGTAAAGGACTAAAAACCAATTTTTGGATAATTAAACACTTGACTTGGAAACAATTGCTTTTTTCTGAATATAATCTTTAAGAATTCGGGTTATCGGATTAAGAAAAAATTCTATCGAGACTTCATTTGAATTGTATTCTTGGTAGTAAAAAACGGAAGCATAAACAAAAAAATCCCTGTTGCAAAATATCTTGCAACAAGGATTTTTCGATTATATTTTATTTAGATGAAGCTACTTTAACTGTAGTAATTCGTTTTGCACCTATGTATTTAGAACCCCAATAGTAAGGATCATTTAACTTTGCGATTGAAACACCTTTACTTGATGAAGAGTGTGCGAACTTACCATTGCCGATATAAATACCAGCATGTGAAACACCCTTTCCAGAAGTATTAAAGAAAACTAAATCTCCTGGTTGAAGATTTTCCTTAGCAACTGAAGTACCAGTAGCAGCCATAGCTGCAGAAGTTCTTGGAAGTTTAACTCCAGACTTTTCATACACATAGCCGATAAAACCAGAACAATCGAATCCATTTGCTGTTGTTCCGCCATAAGCATACTTAGTTCCCATTACACTGCTAACTGTCGAAACTAGTTGTTTCGAATTTATACCACTTGATGCGTCAGCTTGATTTGCTAATGGACCTGCTACTAAAAGGATAGCGAAAGTAATCATTGAAATGACCTTTAACAACTTAGAATGCAATTTCATAAAAATAAATCCCCCGGTTCGGCACTTGGCTATAATTTTCTGAAAACTTAACTGAACTCAGTTTATCATGATTTAAACCTACTTTAGGTTACAATTGTGTAACAATTCCGTTACATTGCGAGTCATTATAAAGTTATTTTGTCATATAACTAGTATTTTGGGGTAATTTTGATAGTTTTTGCTTTTTCCATGAGATAGGAGCTTCGCTTTTTAGCAGGATTCTGTATTTCGGAGACGGGATTCTTGATTTCGTTGGTGGAATTCTGCATTTCGTCGAGCTAATTCTGGATTTCGCAGGGTGAATTCGAGGATTCGCGCTTGGAATTCTAGTATTCACATTTCCCACACAATTCTGTTGATCGCTTAAAATGTTAAAGCTTCTGGCTAAGGCCAGAAGCTTCCTTTTTAGCTTTTCTGCATTTCGAAGGGGGAATTCTTGATTTCGCATTTGGAATTCTGCATTTCATCATGTTAATTCAAGTTATCCACCTTTGCCACACAATTCAAATGACTCTTAAGAAAGCATTAGCTTCCTCCTTACTTGAAACACCCGCACTTTTTGCCAAAATGTTAAGAGTTCGCAAAGCGCGAAGAATGTTTATGTACTTAGTACCGTTATTCTAGACATACCTTGCATCCACGGAATTTTATCTTAATTAAGAAAAGACACGCAGCTAATTCGGCTGTGTGTCTTTGTTTTCTATTAGTTGAACCTATCCAAATAACCTGTATCTAAATCAAAGAAATAGGTTGTATTTCCATTTACTAAAAATAGGGGATCACCGGTTACGGGATGTTTTCCTGTATGTTTAATTGTGTTTACTTTTTGATTCCAATACTTGGGCAAGGCAAATGTAAGGTAATCTGTTGCTTCGTCAATTGTCATTTTTAATGGTGCATTTTCAAATGATCTTTTTAGGAGAGACTTAATTTTCCAAACATCTCCAACTCTAGTAAGTTCTATAACCCCGCGATATCCAGAATTAATACCGTTCGTGGGTACTACTACGTCCATAATAATAGATGTATTGGAAACGTCTTTAATTGTGTAAGGTAACTCGAAATTAAACTCTTCTTGTACAGAAGCACCATCACAATTGTAACAAGAGTTTGTATAGGAGGTTAACGTTTGTGTTAAAAATGGTTCAACGGTAAGAGCAGCCATGTCTAGTTTAAGATCATTAGGTTGCTGATTTGGAAAATGTGCTTCTAATCCTTGAATTGCTAAAATCCTAACTTTTCTAGTCGATTCATTCACAGCATTCATGACTTCCAATTCATTATAAGCACTACCTGGTACTTTCTTATATGCACGGTGCATGAAAGCAGCCATTTCTTGTCTTGTAATAAAGCGGTTTGGCACAAACTTAGTTGCACTAATCCCTTTTGTAATTCCTTGTGCAGACAGTGCGTGTACATAAGGTTTAAACGCAGCCGTTACATCCGTATACGGAATCAAAGCGTTAGCATTAATCTGATACTCAAAAGCTTTTGCGATAATTTTCGACATTTGTCCACGAGTCAATGAATCCCTCGGGCGAAATGTTCCATCTGTAAACCCATCAATCACGCGAAGTGCAGCAATCGTTTCAATTGCATCGTAATATTCACTCGATTTAGGAACATCATTAAAATCTTTTCCATCAACATAGGTTAAACCAAGCAAGTGATACAACATATATGCCGCATCTCCACGTGTTACATTCTTTTGAGGATAAATCAATAGAGCATCATTTGTATGTTCCCCTTCATACACATCTTTCAAATACATCGAATACATCGGCTCATAAAATGAACTACTCAGTGAAAGATCACCAAAAACAGACTGTCGACTGCTTTCTGCCGATGCCGTATTTGCCAAACTTCCTAACAAGACCATCATAACCAAACATCTCGAAAATAGTTTTTTCACACTACATCTTCCCCCTCTTGCTTGAGTTTCCTTGCCAGGTACACACTGATTCATTCCCGAATTGAGTGCACCTGTCACCCTTTAACCGTTTAGCGTTTCGCCGCATCCTGTGCAATAAACAAGCCTACCTTTTTATTCTGTTTCCAAATTCGATCCCAATAAGTTAATGGTACAGGACGATTACCGACGTACGGTGAAATTTCAATCGTTAAACCTGGCATCTTTTTCTCATCAATAAACCAATCAGCTGAAGAACCTGATCCTAAAAGATATAAGGGTGGCACAACACTATATCCTGTTAAACTCGACACTCGTCGTGCTAGAGTAATATCTCGCGTTGCTTGAGCTCCCTTCTGCCATTGGAACCAATATACGATTTGGCCGGAAGAATGATACGAAATATAAGTCTTAAATGAATGTTTGCGAACGAAATCACGTAATGCAACTGCCTCAGGTTCACTAAATGGTCGCGGTCCTCGATAACTCGCAAAACTAGGTTTCGTCGTACTCGACTTGATTTTTTCCCAACCGCCATCAAAATTTTCATTTAAATCGACACCACGGACATTAGCCTTCCATCGGGCAAAATTGCTCCCTCCATTTATTTTTGTTGCCAATGCACCATTCTTCACAGCGTTTGGGCCTGCTTGCACAAGCGTAACACCATCAGGATTCATCATAGGCACAAACCACATAGAAACCGTATCCAACGTAAATCTCACATTGTACCCTTCATAATTGCTTTTGTTTAAGTAATGAAAACTATAGGTATCTAACATCTCCAACACGACATTAGTAGACATATGTTCGCGTGCATGCATAGATGCATCAAACAACACTTCTTTTTTCCCATTGCCTAATCGAATGGCATAGATAGGTCGTCCTTCAACAGACTTTCCTATTTGCTCGAGCTTCGTAAATTCGGGATACATCGCAGCAAATACTTGAACTAAATAGCTCATTTCTGCATGTGATATATTCTTTTTAGGACTTAATATATTCGTATGTACAAACTGAGTAAAATCTACTCTGCCCTCTTGGCCAAAAAAGTTAACGACTGCTTTCCCCTTAACTAAACCATAAATATCAACAAAAGATCCCCTAGAAATCGAACCAATTTTCACTCCACCTACACTGAAAACATCCACTTCTTTTTCAGGCAAAACCTTTAATGGAAACTTAGCCTTCGCTGGTGCTTTTACAACAGGCTTACTCGTCGTAGAAAGAGTACCAATTTCAGGAACATACACGACTCGATTACCAAACTTCACTACATGATAACCAGATGACGCTTTAACCCTTGTCCAACTAGTACCTTTCAAAAAAGTCCCTTTTTTAACAAGAATACTATTCTTCATCTCATAATAAGGAACTGCATCGTTAATCACTGTGAAATGAAGTACATCACCCGAAAATACAGGTGATCCCATCTCAATAGGTAAAAAACCTGTTTGTCCCGCAACATCAATCACATAAAAACCATCCTGAGTACCAACAACATGTAACGTCAATTCTTTGTTTCCTGATAATAAAACAGCGCTCGAAATAGCGGCTTCTGCAAAAATAGTAAACGAATTCTTCGATTTGACTACACCAATAGAATTCTCATTTACGACAGGCACTTCAACAGAAAGCTGTTGAATAAATTGACGATCAACATATGTATTCATTCCACTAATACGAATCATGACCCGATCACCTATAGCACTGTCTTGGAAAGGAACGGTCTTTCCATTCATTTTAAGAATACTAATCTGTTCCCCACCTTCACTATATACGGGAACTTCTTCCCCAATAATTTGACCTACCTTTAATACTTCATTCGCCTTAGCAAACCCAGGCAGGATGAAGAGACTTAAAATGAAAAAGAGTAGAAATTTACGCATTATGTCCCCCATGTTCTTTTCTTTTAATTATACGTTTACTATTTGAATGAAAGAAATATAGCATAGTACCCCTTTTTGCAAAATTCTTCATACTTCGAGATGATAGACATGCTAATATTCCCAAAAAAATAGACTTCAGCAAATAGCTAAAGTCTTACATGTTATTGCTCATTTATTTTGTTGAATTGTTTTCGTACCTGACACCTTCGAATAAATGAAGCTAACCAAATACCCAACGTATATTAAATATACGGGAATTAATGGAGCTCGATAGCGTTGACCTCCGACAAGTAGACCTAATGTAGTTAATCCCACAAACCCTAGGATGAAGAGGAAAATGACTGTATGGATTACCCATCGTTTTCGGTCAAAAATGAACGCAAGCACAAGCCCTATGATACTTAATAAGATTGTAACGCCATCAATTAATCCAAGAGGCTTAAAGAACAACAGCATTTTCTTGATCATGCGTTCCATGGTTTCTAATGGTTCTGAAACAATATAGGCAATAGCATGCTCTTTCAACTTCTCACTTCGAACCGATAACGTTTCGTCTTTTAACGTGAAATAATACGGCTCTACAAATTCTTCTAACAATGGCGTTGCGTAAAATCGCACATCTGTTTCTGGATTATTCGCGATATACAAGTTTTGTCCACTGTAATTTTCCAACGTCACAAATTCACCATGCAAAGATTGATTGTAAGCACCATTCATTGCAAGTAGACCTATCGGAATCAATAAAAATAGGAGAGTCCATAACGTTTGCTTATATTTCCACGAAAAGAACAAAATAAGTAAAAATATAATGCCCAGAAGAAATAACAGATGCGGCCTAAATAACAAACTAAGGCCGACTACCGTTAGTAATACTCCACCGATACGAAAGCTACCTCTTTCTTCAATCCATCTAACTAATAACCAAATCGTAACTAATATAAAGCTTACGAAAATCGTTTCGGTTAATAAAAACTGTGGCCCATTAGTAAAGAGAACAGGTTGCACGGAGTAGGCTAAACCCGTTATCCAAGCGGCCATTCTATTTTTGAATAAATAATGCACTAATAAAGCAGTTCCAACAGCATTTGCTCCATATAAAAGGTATTGAAAAATAAAAAATGGTAGTTCACTCTCAAATAACCAAGCAAATGGTGCAAGAATAATGGCGAATAAAGGCGGTACAATAATTTCTTCTACCCGGATTGTATTAATCAACCCATGTCCAGCAACGAGATTCTGGGCCAGGTTATAGTATAATTGTCCATCAGGTGTTATATTCATAAATGAACCATTTCGTTTAAAGATGGATAAAAGTAATACTAATAATGAAAAAACGAAGATGGATATGTAAAATAAATAGGTAAGTAATGAATTTTTTTTCAACGTGCTACCTCCAATGAATTAATGACACAATGTCTTCATTATAGTATAAAACACGCTTCAAAGGAGTTATAAATGAAAAGTCATGTATTAATAATTATCCCAGCCTTTAACGAAGAACAGTCCATCCTTCAAACAGTAACTTTATTAAAACAATCTACTGATTATGATTATATCGTTATCAATGATGGGTCTACTGATTCAACACAATCGATTTTACAAAAAGAAAATATAGAATCCATTACCTTACCAATCAATTTAGGGATTGGTGGTGCAATGCAAACAGGCTATAAATACGCGAAACGACATGGTTATGAGTACGCCATTCAACTAGATGCAGACGGACAACACAACCCATCCGACTTACACCTATTAGTAACTACGATCCAAGATACAACTGCTGATATGGTAATAGGCTCACGTTTTTTTGAGAAAACTAATTATCGTGGTGCAGTAAGCAGACGTGCAGGTATCTATTATTTCTATGCTTTACTTAAATTAATTGCGGGAATCAGCATCACAGATCCTACTTCAGGGTACCGAATTGTCAACAAACGTGTCATCGAACAGTTTGCGAAAGAATACCCCGTTGATTATCCAGAAGTAGAAGTCTTAGCAAAACTAGCAAAAAAAGGATTCCAAATACAAGAAGTGAAAGTGGAAATGAATAATCGACAAGGTGGGACCTCAAGTATTACAAATGTAAAAGCATTTTACTACATGGTTAAAGTTACCTTCTTTTCAATCATTCGATCTATATTTTAAGATTTGAGGTGTTACATTACATATGGGAACAGTTGAATTAATAACAATTCTTGCCACCACCCTATTCTTACTACAAGTAATTTGGTTAACAGCCAAAAACAAATTAACAGACAAACAAGCATTTATCTGGCTCATCTTTGCCATTGGCGGAGTCATTGTCGCATTTGGATTGCCATTCCTAAATGAAATAGCAGCAAAACTAGGCATCTCTTATATGCCATCCCTCATCTTCATGGTCACATTTTTCTTAGTCCTGTCCTTATTGATCTACCATACCATCATTATTTCTAGACAGGAAAAACACATTAAGTACTTAGTGCAAGAAGTTGGCTATTTAGGAAAAGAAATTGAGGACATCCAAAAATTGATGGAAAATAAAATGAAGGTATAGAAAGGATCCACATGACACTTTTTAATGGACTATTAATCTTACTGAACACACTCATACTTGTGTCAGGACAATTTTTATGGAAAATAGGAATGACCAATCGTTCTGTATCCTTTGATTCAGTTGGTGCAATTACAAGAGTCCTAATCTCTCCATATATTATATCAGGGCTATTTCTATACGGAATGGCTACTGTCCTTTGGCTGTTTATCTTAACCAAGGTTCCCCTTAGTGTAGCCTATCCAATCCAATCTATTGCATATATTTTAGCTGTCTTCGGTGCTTATTTCTTCTTCCAAGAAGAAATCACTCTATGGAAAGTGATTGGTGTAATTCTAATCATGGCTGGTGTATCATTTATTGGGTTTGGTGAGTTTCAAAAATAGTACACAAGTTTTTTATAAAATTTAAATTCCTCACAGTTAATTTCACCAAATAGATATCTAATAAAATAAACTCCATGAACAAAAAAGAATCGGCTACTACGAAATATATCGTAGTAGCCGATTCATTTATCACAATAAGTTGTACTTCCACTATACTATGCAAGTAATAGCTATCATAACGTAACTACAAAGAAATCCACCTTTTTGTTAAATCCATCGTGGTTTGGCTTTCTAAATTCACATTAAAAAAGCCCCACTCAATTAGGAGTGATGCTTAAATTTTATGTTTCTATAATATGAATATAGCGAAACTTGAACTAAACTGCCCTTTAGTAGAATATGAAAAAAGAGCAGCATAAGAACCCAAGTATTTTCAGCTAAAACACCCTTTAGTTGAAGAAGACTAATACCTCATTTGATTTACCATGCTTTGTAAACCTGATAAATTGCCTTTTCCAAAAGTAGAGTAATAATCTATATGTTTCTTTACTGTAATTGAACTTCCTTTCATGCCTGGTGTTGAATTGAAACCCGAACTCCCACCTTGTGCACCCCATACTTCCAACTGATACTTCCCTGCTTTTGGAGCAGTCCAACTCTGTTTAGCACCATTATATTGAAATTCGACTGCTACTGGTGCAGCTAACACACTTGAAACGCCAGTAAATAATGAAACGGTCGTTAATGTAAAAAATAGTAAACTTTTGGAGAATCTAATTTTTTCGTGTGTTTTTAAATCTTTTTTCAACCAACAATCAGCTCCTATAAGTTTCTTGTCATCAACCTAAAAAAATTTTAGGTTTCTTCCAACTACATATATATGAAGGAGCAATTAAAATTATGATCTTTTTTTGATTCCTTTATTTAATTTACTTAACGAAGTGTTTTTTCTTCTTCACAAATGATGAAAGTTTATATACATTCGTTATTTTGAGGCGATCACCCGTAGAATTCCACTTCAAATATAAATCCACTTTATCTGTTCCAAGTTCAATAGCTTCTTACGTTAATAGGGTAATATCTACCTTCAACCCTTTCTCTTGCAATACTTTAATATACCAAGACAACATCGGTAATCGTTTCATATTCTTCACTTCCTCAAATGAAATAAGCCATAATCCAATTGGACTATGGCTTCATATATTAATTCAAATAAATAATATAAGTTTTCATTTATATTCAATACGGATTACTGTGAAATAGAAAATGTAATTATTAGGATAGTTTTGGTCTTTTTAATTGCTTCATTGGCGAATTTATATATTAAATATAATAGCCTTGATGATACAGACATAAAAAAAGAGATTCTTAGACCGAAGTCTAAGAATCTCTAAGTGTTAACAATATTATTTAACGTCTACATTAACTGAAGTAGAAGCCTTAATTGTTGCTCCAGTAAGAACTTTGAAGACTACAGTTCCTTTATCTCCAGATGCAACAGTTGATACACCAACGAAAATATCTGCGATAGGTCCAACAGGAAGTCCAGTTGCACCGGTTACAACTTCACCAGTTACAGTTCCTAATTGAACTTCACCTGCAGTGTATAGTCCGTCACCAGATGCATCGATGTAAAGTGTTGCTGATGCATCAATACGTACAGCGTGTGGTGATGGTTTAGATAATGTAATACCTTTTACGATATCATCATTAGCACTGCCAACAATGTCAAGTACGTCAGCAACAGTGATTGCTTTTCCTTTGTAATCAATTGTTGGTACAGTTTTGAAAGTTACTGAATTAATGCTGTATCCAGTATTAGTTACCGTTACAGTGAATTGCCCAACAAGAAGATTTGTTGCATCATAAACTGCAACAGTAGTTGAACCTACAGCTTTAGCATTAATAGTTAGGTTTGATGCACCAATTGCAACTTTATCTTGAAGTCCAGTTGCTGCAAGACCAATTGTCACTACATCTGCGTTATAACTTACTTTATAACCAGTTAAATCTTGTGTTCCGTTTGGAAGATTTTCAGAGTTATAAAGATTCAAAGCATACTCAACATTTACATCTGCATTTAAATCTAAAGAAGCATCAGCAGAGTATGTTGCATCAGTAGGTTTCTTAACAAGTTCTAATTTTTTAGAAGCAACATTATCATATTGAGTTACACGAACTCCGAATGAACCAAATGTTGTTCCGTTAGATTTAAGAATTACTGAACCACTTCCAGCAGATACACTAGTTAATGCTACATCAACTTTACCATTTGCTCCAGTAGTTACATCAGCAGATGTTACTATAGCAGGTGCTTCAACTGTAATTGGTGCACCGATAACTAAATCTCCATATTGGTCAACTGCAGAAACGGAAACAGTAGCAGGTTTACCAGTTCCAACAATCACTACTGAAGGCGAAGCTGGAGTGAATTTTGTAACTTTACGAGCAGCGTTTGCTACTGTCAAAGTTAATTCTTTTTTAACATCACCGTAAGTAAGAGTGATTTTAGCTGTACCAGGAGTATTTGCTGTTAATGTACCGTCAGCAGCAGCAGAGACTACAGCTGGGCTAGCAGATTCTACTGTGAATTTTGTAGTATCAATTACATCGAAATCTGCACCATTAGCAGTTACAGTAATTTCATCTACATTTGCAGTTTCTCCAACTACTAATGTTGAGCTCTTTTGTTCTCCAACAGTTACACTGTTATTTGTAAGAACATAGTCTTTAAGAGCAGTTGCAGCTAATTCTTGGTTTCTTACTTTAATTGTTTGTTTTTCAGAAACAACTACACTAGAACCTTTGCTAACTGAAACTTGAACTGTGTAATCGCCGATTGTTAGAGCATCAGCAAGTGCACCTGTTGCTACGTCTTTGAAGACAGAAGTGGTAACGTCAGTATTATTAGAATCAACTGCTACAAACTTAACAGTATATCCAGCTACTTTTAATGCATTAAGGTCTGCATCTGCATCATTAACTTTAAAATTCAATTTTTGACCTTTTGTATCGTCATCGAAAGTTCCTGCTAGGACAGCAGCCTTAGTAACATCATAAGTGAATTTAAATTTGAAAGTTTCTTCAACAGCATCAACTTTAACTACTAAAGAATATTCTTGGTCAGGAACGAAAGCTGTAGCAAATTTCACTGTAGCTGTTTTCCCATCTGCAGAAGGTGTAACTTCAGTAGCAGTATTTCCAGCTAAAGTTAAGTTTTCAACTTTAAGATTTTTAAGACCAGTACCTGTTACAGTAAGAGTTGTAGTGTTAGTCGCACTTACCGATGCAACGTCTAATGTTGCTAAGTTTTCAGCACGGAATACGAATAATGCGAATTCACCACGTGTTACGTTTTGAGTAGCTCCGAAAGTTGTAGGAGTTTTACCAAGAGTAACTTCATGTTTTACAAGTGCATCAACATAAGTATCCCAGTTGCTGTTAACATCAACAAATTTGTTGTTTGTTCCAGCATTGTCTAACTTGTAAGCTAGCGAAACTACTTTTGCCATTTCTTGACGAGTAATCTTATCACCTGGAGCAAATTTAGTAGCAGATTTACCGCCGATGATTTTCGCAGCTGCTAATGCATTTACAGAACCAGCAACACGTGTGTTCAAATCGTTGAACCCAGCGTCTGGAGCTGTTGCTGTGTTAAGCTTTAGTGCGTTTGCGATCATTACAGCAGCGTCACCGCGTGTAATGTTTGCAGTTGTACCGAATGTTGTGTCTGAAGTACCATCTGCGATTTTGTTAGCTACTAAGTAGTCAACAGCAACTTTGTAAGTGCTGCTAACGTCCTTGAATGATGCTGCAGAAGCAACTGGTACTAATGCTGATGCTACTAATGTAGCTGTCGCTGCAGTTGCAACGAACTTTTTGTACGACTTTGGTTGGTAAGCCATGTGTAAAATTCCTCCCTGATTTGTATATCTTTTTTTAGCACTCTATGAGAATTTCATAGATACAGCTTAAATTGTAACAGTAAATGCAAAAATATGCCACTAATATCTTGAAAATATTCGGAACTATTAAGTAAATTACGAATATTTCTTTATATAACGGCGATAAATGCCTACCGACAATTAAACTCTTATCCTATTTTACCAAAATATACTTCCATTTCAACTTTTTTTTACATTTTTATTACTTTTTTTTGATAAATGCAACAAATTGTTTACGAGCTAGTCCCGATTTTGTCACAGTAGTGCCTAAAATATGGTTCTTTTAATTCATCCAAGTATGGTAAAAATTCCTATTATCCTTTCTATTTAATTGTTTTGCAAAGAGAAACGGATGAATTTTAAATAACTCTTCAATATATTACTAAACGAAAGGAAGTATTCCTTTTTTTCAATAAAAAAACCGAATTTCTTCTATAGAAATAGAAAAAATTCGGCTTTGTTTAGTTTTTAGCATCTCCAAGTACATATACATCAAATCCAGCAGCTTCCCATTTTCTGCGATCGATACAGTTTTTTGTATCGATGATAATATGGTTCGTCATTTGAGATTTTACTTTCTCTGGGTCAATGTCTTTAAAAGATTGGTGGTCCGTTAAGATTAAGATGGCCGAAGCATTTGCTAGAGCTTCATCTTGTGCTTGTGTCTGTTCAGGTAAATTATTTGTTTTGATGTGCGGATCGAATGCACTTAGTTCTAACTTTCTCTCACGTAATTGCTCAACTACTTCGACAGAAGGGCTTTCACGCATATCATCAATATTCCCTTTAAACGCCAGTCCAAGTACCGCAATTTTCGGATTTTTGATCCCTTTTGCATGTAAGATGTCTGCTGTAAGCTGTGCTGTATAAGATGGCATTCCATCATTTGTTTGACGAGCCAAGTGAATTATTTTAGCTTGTTGTGGATCTAATTCTACTAAAAACCATGGATCTACTGCGATACAATGCCCGCCAACACCTGGTCCTGGCCAATGAATATTGACACGGGGATGAAAATTCGCAAGTTTAATTGCTTCCCACACATTAACACCAATGTTTTGCGCAATTTTTGCTAGCTCGTTTGCAAACGCTATGTTTACGTCACGGTAAGTGTTCTCCATTACTTTCACTAATTCAGCAGTGGTTGCATCTGTTTCATGCATTTGCCCTTCTACAAACGATTGATACAATTTAGTCGTTTGTTTTGCAGATTCTTCGTTTATTCCTCCGATAATACGATCATTTGATACTAATTCCGTGAACACTTTACCTGGAATCACTCGTTCTGGAGAGTGGGAAACTAACAATTCAGTTCCTATTTCTAGGTTTGCTTTAATCAATTCTGGCATCATCACATCTTCTACAGTACGTGGAGGAACAGTCGATTCAAGAATGACTAAGTTCCCTTTTTCTAAATATGGAACGGTTGAAGCTGTCGCTACACGTACATATTCTAAATTAGCCGTCTTATCTGATTTGATTGGTGATGGTACAGCGATAATGAACACATCTGCTTTTACGGGTGTCGTCGATACGGTAAGTGCCCCTGAATCGATTGCTTTATCAAGACGCTCTTGTAAACCGTATTCTTCGATATGTAATTGTTTTTGTTGAATCATAGAAATCGCTTTTTCGTTTACGTCAACTCCATGTACTTTGTGCCCGTGGTTTGCAAACATTACTGCTGTTGGGAGTCCGATATAGCCAAGCCCAACAACGCAAATTGATTTTTTCATCTGAATTCTCCTTCAATGGTGATATATATGTTAGTACGAATTTATTATTTCCGTTCTTTTAATACTTTCAATAAGAAGATAGGTAAGTTCAGCTGTCTTTTTATCCTTGAAGGATTACTTGCTAAACGGTACAACCATTCTAACCCAAACTTCCGAAAAAATGCAGGTGCTCGTTTTACTGTTCCTGAAAACACATCAAAACTCCCACCGACTCCTTGAAATACAAGAACGTTTGGCAGGTTCGTTAAGTTCCTTTTTATCCATAACTCTTGTTTCGGGCTACCTAAGGCAACAAATATAATTTTTGCTCCACTGTTATGTATTCGTTGGATCAATACAGCTTCATCTTTTTCGTATCCATTGGTATATCCTGCGACTTTGATGGCCGGTCGGACCTTTTGAATTTCAGCAATTGCTTTAGTTACAACTTCTTCTTTCGCTCCATAAAAGTAAACAGGATGCCCTTCTTCAGCAGCAAAATCTAGAAGTTTCCCCATCATATCTACCCCTGTAACACGGGAAGTAATCTTACCACCTTTTAGCTTCGAAGCTAGTAGCACACCGACACCATCCGCAATTTTGAAAGTAGAGTTATTAATAAGAGATTTCACTTCTGAATTGTGCTGTGCTGTGATTATTTTCTCGGGATTTACAGCGATTATTGTCGACTGCTCATTCCGAGACATATTGGTATTAATTTCCGATATGATTCCTTCATATGTTAATGGCGATACATCCACGCCTAAGTAGTTCTCTTTCACTATTTACACCCTCAATTCGTTCACTTTCAATTGATATAGTATATCAGATTTTTTGTTTAGTTGCACAGGGTCCGCTACAAGTGATAAAATTTGGACATAGTACGCTTTCACTTCGTTGTGAAAGCTTTTGTTAATAATTAAGAAAGAATTATTACTATTTGTATATTCTTTAATTTGGATATGCTTGTCTAGCTCAAAACGCCAGCTCGCACTTAAGCTTGGGCCCACACGAAGTGGGTCATGAAGGCGTTCCAACAGGAGGTTGGGATTTTAGCCTTCCTACCAATGCGAAAACAGGTTTTCGTATCGGTCCTTCCAGCGCCAGTGTCGAGCTAGAGTGACGTTTTGCGCTTTTCTTATGAGGAGGATTTTAGTTGAAAATTGTACTTTCCGGCTTCTATGGACTTGGCAATACAGGTGACGAAGCAATATTAAAAGCAATTGTCGATAATTTGCGTTTAGAATTAGACAATCCAGACATTACGGTGTTCTCATTATCACCGGAACAAACTGCTAAAGAACATGGCGTTAAATCCGTTTATCGTGGATGGCGTCATGAGAATAAAGAAAAAGTAAAAGCATTGCGTGAAGCTGACCTTCTCATATCGGGTGGTGGTGGCTTACTGCAAGACACGTATCCGACCAAATTTTTGTTTGGACCGCTTCCCTATTATTTATTAATCGTCTTCTTAGCTAAACTTTGCGGAGCAAAAGTCATGTTCTTCTCACAGGGTATTGGACCCGTCACTTCTACTTGGGGGAAAATCCTCATGAAGGTATTCGCTAATATGGCAGACTTTGTGACAGTTCGAGATCAATATTCCAAAGAGTACCTTCATTCATTAGGCGTAAAACGTCCTGAAACGGTCGTTACTGCAGATATCGTATTTGCATTCCAGGGAACGCCAGATACCGCTGCTTATGATTCTCTTCAGCTAACTGGTTCAGAGAAATTAGTGGCAGTGGCACCAAGACCTTGGTTCGAACATGAAGATGAATACATTGCCAAAATGGCTTGGGTGTTGGATGAGTTAATCGAACAACGTCATGTCACACCCGTATTCGTCCCAATGGAACCTCCTTATGATACAAACATTTCGAAGAAAATATTAGCGAAAATGAAACATGCTGAAGCAACAAAACTACTAGGTGAACAATTTACACCCAATCAGTTTCACTCTTTCATTGGACAAACTGACCTTACGCTTGCTTTACGCTTGCATGCACTTATTTTTGCCGCGTTATCAAATGTTCCTCATATCGGGTTGAGTTATGACCGTAAAGTGGAAAGCTTCTTAAAACGCTCAGGTATGTGGAAGCATTCTTTCCCATTAGAAGATTTTACAAAAGAGGATTTATTAAAAGAAGCTTTGTATACACTCGATCATTCCGACGAAGTTAAAGAAATGATGCAACCTAATGTAGATGTACTTCGTCAAGAGGCTCGTCGTAACGTTATCCTATTAAAAGAGAAGTTTGGGAGGACTGCAAAATGAAAATTTTACTCGCGACTTCATATGATTACCCACATTTAGGTGGATTATCAACACATTTAGCGACATTAAAAACAGGTTTAGAAAATCGAGGTCATACTGTTGATATCGTGTCATTCAGTGATGTCCCTGCTTGGAAACGAAATCTAATTGCAAGAGGACCTGCTTTTCTATTGAATAAAGTAAAAAAAGGTTCGGGTTATGTATGGACACTTCAACGTCGTAAAGAATTTATCGAGAAACTTGTAAAAGAACGTATCGGATCAGACTATGACTTAGTTAATGCACAGGACGTATTTGCTACAATGGCTGCTCTAGCTTCAGGTATTCCAACTGTTAGCACAGTTCATGGCTATTTAACGTACGAAAGTATTTCAAAAGGCTCGGTTGATGAAGGATCGAAACAGTCAGAGAAGTTAATGGAGGACGAGCGTGTTGCTTATAAGGCAACGAAAGCCGTTATTACAGTAGATACACGCATCAAAGAATATGTAGAACGTGAAACTGGTGTGAAAGGATCGATGATTAAAAACTTTATCGACGTTGAATCATTTAAACCAGAAGTTGAGCGTCGCGTAGAATTCCGTGAGAAATATGGGTTTAGCCAAGATGATTTAATCTTCTTCGTGCCAAGACGTCTAACACGTAAAAACGGAGTCATATATCCAGTGCTTTCATTCCCACCTGTTCTTGAAAAATTCCCGAATGCACGTGTGGTATTTGCTGGAACTGGAGAAATGTTTGATGAAATCAAATCAAAAGCAACTGAACTGGGTGTTGCAGAACGCGTTACTTTACTAGGTGCAATCGAACATAAAGACATGATTGAGTATTATGCGTTAAGTGATGTTGTTTTAGTTCCTTCTATATATAGTGCTGGTGTTGAGGAAGCTACTTCGATTTCAGCATTAGAAGCGATGGGTTCTGGCGTTCCATTAATCGCTTGCGCGGTTGGAGGCTTGAAAGAGATTGTCTCTCATGAACAAGACGGTCTCCTTGTTGAAGAGCGTAACGTGGAGGATCTATCAAATGCAATGATTCGACTTCTTGAAAATAAAGAAGAAGGTGCTCAGCTAGCGATAGCTGCCCGACAAAAAATCGTTGATGAGTATTCACATTTCGCAGCAGCTGAAAAATATGAAAGCATATATACTGCAGCAATCGCTAATTAATCTAAAGCTCCTTGCAGATTGCAAGGAGCTTTTCTAAGTAGGTGTAACGATGAGTAGTTTGAAAAAAGCGGCTTTATGGACGACAGGGCTCGCTTTATTGTTAAAGTTATCAGGTTTCATTCGAGAAGCAATTGTGGCGAACGAGTTTGGGGTTAGTGCTGAAACGGACGGTTATTTTTTAGCTTTTGGGTTTATTACCTTAGTGGTCGCAATGATATCAACAGGGTTTAACAATGTGTTTTTACCCATGTACGTAAAACGTCGCAAGGCTGGAAGTGATTTAACGGATCAAAATGCAAATGCCTTGTTGAACTGGACGATGCTGATTTTTATTTTGATCAGTGTTTTAGGATGGATATTTGCTTATGCGTTTGTTCCCTTCCTATACGGCAATATGAAACCTGAAATTGAACCGTATGCTGTGCGTATGACCAAAATTTTCTTTGCCTTTATGACGATGATTGCATTAACTGGGTTACTCGATTCCTATTTACAGTCAAGACGTATTTTTGTTCCTTCTCAGCTTGCGAAGTTACTCGCAACATTGATGGCCGCTGTATTTGCTCTACTCTTTAGTGGAACTTGGGGCATTTATTCGCTCGTTTACGGGTTTGTTTTCGGAACAGTATTAGGCGTACTTATCCAATTATTTTTCTTAGGAAAATCTGATTACAAATGGAGACCGGATTTTGCGATGGAAAATGATTTTAAAAAAGCCTTTATCATTTTAATCATTCCTTCCCTCCTCAATTCGGTTGTAGGGCAAGTGAATTTATTTGTGAATAAAGCCTTTGCGTCGGGAGTAAGTGAAGGTGCCGTTTCGTATTTGAACAACTCTTCCTTACTAGTAAGTATTCCGAATGCAATTTACGCGACCACTCTCGCCGCCATCATCTTTACGTTAATGAGTGAGCAGACAGAAGATCTTTCGAAGTTTAAAGATACATTCTTTAGAGGAATGGAAATTTCATTAGTTACTCTACTCCCTATTGCCATAGGATTATTGGTGGTTGGGGACGCAGCCATTTCGTTTGTGTATGAACGTGGAAAATTCACATCAACAGATACAGAGAATACGTATATCGCGTTGTTGTTTTACTTGCCTATTATCGTTTTTCAAGGGATGCAGTTGATTTTATCGAAATCGATGTATGCACGCGGCAAAACGGCTGTGGTCTTTCGAATAAGTGTGACGACCATTTTGGTTAACTTCTTGTTAAATTGGTGGTTGGTAGATGATTATGGTTACCCGGCACTTGCATTCTCTGCTTCTATTGTTAGTGTTTACTATTTTGTTGTTTCAATGATAGTTGTTTACCGTGATTTAGGGAAGTCAGAGTTTATGCGATTTTCTCGGATGAGTATACGTGTTGTCGTACCTGCACTCATTATGGGGGCGGTTGTATGGGGTGCTAAGGTTTTATTTGATGCAGAAGATTGGTACTCTCTATTGCAACTTGGTGTGCTAGTTCCTTTGGGAATACTAGCTTATGCGATTGCGTTGAAGTTCACATATCCAGTTGGATTTAATCGTATTCTTCAAATGGTGAGAAGATAATAAATAGCGCTATTAAAAGAAACGTGAGGAATGATCTCATTTCCCACGCTTCTTTTTTAATTTAATAAGAAGAAAGTTTACTTCCTTCCAGATTTACTTTGCGTTCAAGGCAAATGCTCTTGATAAAAACACGGCATATTGTGCTCTTGTTACTGAATCATCCGGCATATACTGCCCGTTTGAGCCGAGTGTGATTCCATTCACATATAATATGCGAATGTATTCATCCGCCCAATGATTTTTATTAATGTCTTTAAAATGATGCTCCCCAGAACCTTGTAGATTTAAGGCAATAACCAAGATTTTAGCCATTTCAGCTCTCGTTAGATCTTTTCGAGGACCGAAATTTCTACCACTTCCGCTAAAAATACCTGCCTGTTGGGTATTTTTTATTTCTTCATAAAATATATAGTTATTGGGTACGTCTTGGAACTGAATAGCTTCATATTTCTTTTCTAACGGGATGGATCTAGAAAAAAGTACCGCAACATGGTCTCTACGAACTGTTGCATTCGGCTTGAATGTATTATCTTGGTATCCAGATATAATTTGTTTTTCTTGTAATTCTTTTATTTCATTATATGCCCAGTAATTACTCCTAACATCAGTGAAATCTTTTAAACTTGTACTAGTAGTAGAATTGCTGATGTCTACTGATGCAGTAGTGGTTAGTCCTCCGTAATTAGCGGAAATAGTTGTGTGCCCTATCTTATTTGATACGACTTCCCCATTGCTGACAGATGCAATTGAATTATTTAATGACATCCACTTTGCTTCATTCGTCACATCTAATTTTGTTCCATCTTTAAGTTTAACTAATGCTGTCAGCTGTGTTGTCTGGCCTGGGATATTTTTTAAACTTGTTACATTTAAAGACAACTCGATTGCTGGATTAGCGGACGCAGGTAATGAAAATAGTGGCTGAGTTAAGGATGTTCCCTGCAATAGTCCATTCCCAAAGTAAATATCCGCTCCAGGCGCACCTAAATCTTTTGTGTTTTGAGTTAGGATAGAACGAAGTTGCACATTCGTTAAACTAGGATACGCTTGTTTTAATAAGGCAAAGTACCCTGCGACATAAGGTGCTGCCATGGATGTACCATTCATTCTTGCATAAGTACCATTCATATATGTACTTAATACGGAAACACCAGGAGCAACTACTTCTACCGATGGACCAGTTGAAGAAAACGAAGCATGATTATTCTGTTGATCGATTGCGCCTACCCCAATTACGGAAGAATAGCGTGCAGGATAATCCACAGTGTCGCCTGAACCCGTTCCATCGTTCCCTGCTGCTGCCACAATTAACATTCCCTTACTATATGCTTCATCTATGATGTTATGGAAGGCAGTAGAATCAACTTGAGCACCTAAACTCATATTGATAATATCCATATCGTTTGAAATTGCCCAGTCTACTCCCGCAATTAAATTAGATAAATAAGATTCTCCTTCTTTATTCATTACCTTAACAGCATAGAGCTCTGCTTCTGAAGCAACTCCTTTAACGCCAATTCCATTATCTTTCGCTGCAATTATTCCAGCAACATGAGTGCCATGTCCATGGTCATCGTAATAAGATGTCGTATAATCAACGAAAGATTGACCTCCCGCAATGACTAAATCCTCATGTGGTGAAATTCCAGAATCAATAACTGCAATTTTCACTCCTTTTCCCGTATAACCGGTTTCCCATGCAAGAGGAGCGTTTATCGATTGGATTCCCCAATCTTGAACCTGCCCATTTGTTCGAACTAGCACATCTCTTTCGATTTTTTGTATCTTAGAACTATTCTCAAGTTCGTTTAACCCACTTTGGGAAATCGTAACTGAAGCCACAGGAATACTCTCGAACTCACGGTTGATTTCTCCTTCTGCTTCTTCTATTAAAGTTTCATTAACTTCTTCTTTAAACGTAATAATAACTCGTTGCTGTTCATCTGATTCAGCTGAAACCTCAACACCTTGGACAAGTGTAATCAAAAAACAAAATGCTAATAATCCATTCCTAAGCTCTTTCAATCTACTATCTCCTTCTACCGTTCTTTAATCTAACAGTCTTACCTTTTTATCGGTAAAAGGAGGTGGTTTTTGATATTTATATTTTCCTATTAGTATAAGTGATTACCTTGTTTTTTATAGATTTGGTAGGGAAATTGTATTAAAAACGAATTGTTCTTTCACTCCATTATTATTAATGGTAAATATAAAGAAGCGAAGGAAACGAAAATTTCCTTCGCTTTTTTCGCGGATTCTCTATTTCGACGGGGTAATTCTCGATTTGGTGATACGAATTCTGTATTTCATTCTACTAATTCTTGATTTGGACGAAGGAATTCTGCATTTCACATCATTAATTTAAGTATTCACCTTTTCCACACAATTCCAATGCCTTTCGCTTCTGGCGAATAGCCAGAATCCTCCTTCTTGCATTATTTCTCCATTTCGCCGGGGTAATTCTTGAATTGGTGACACTAATTCTGCATTTCGCTCCCCTAATTCTTGATTTTGATGAAGGAATTCTTCATTTCACAACATTAATTCAAGTATTCACCTTTTCCACACAATTCCAATGCCTTTCGGTTCTGGCGTAGCCAGAATCCTCCTTCTTGCATTATTTCTGCACGGGCGTAATTCTTGAATTAGTGACACTAATTCTGCATTTCGCTTTACTAATTCTTGATTTCTACCGAGGAATTCTTCATTTCACTCCACTTATTCTAGTATTCACCTTTTCCACACAATTCCAACTTGTATCATTTCTAGATTTCACAGGGATATTTTTCAAGAAGAATTGTTTTTAGGAATGAAAAATTCAAGTAACTTTTTCATAGAAAAAAGACAACTGAAGATAAAAATTCAACCGCCTTCTCACTAAAAAATCCAGCAGCTTAAGCTGCTGGATTTACTTCATATAACTAATTATAACGACGAAAACGAGATTTCTTTCGATCTTCCCGTTCTTTATTCTCTATTCTTGCAGCAATAAGCCCAAAGGCGACACCTAGGATAGCTCCACCCAAAACTTCTATTGGCTGATGACCGAGAAGTTCCTTAAGTTCTTTATCCTTCTCTACGTAGTCAAAGCTAGGGAAGTCACCAGAAATGGCGATGAAACTGTCTTCCAAATTATTAACGAGCTGCGCGATTTCCCCTGTATGACGGCGAATCCCTTGTGCATCATACATAACAATCGTTCCAAAGACCACAGCTAGCGCAGTCTCTGTGTGTCGTGTTCCTTTATTCGCTGCTACATACGAAGCGAGCGCCATAACACCTGCTGAATGAGAACTCGGCATGCCACCTGTAGTAAATGCCTGTTTCCAATCCCAATCACCTGTTAATTTTTTATGAGTCAAAATCTTTAAACCTTGTGCAATCCCAATTGCCGATAATGCCGTGATAATTCCATGGTTCATTTTTTGCATTTTCTTCACCCTCCACTTCACAATTCGCTAACTATTCAAGTGAAACATCTTTCCTCTCTTTTCAATACCCCAAAATGGCTCTACATATTCGGATTTTGTTAAGAAATAGTATTTTATCTTTCCATTTTTATTAAATTTATTTATAAAGATTTTTCACTTTTTAAGTCATTCCCAATTGCTGGTATAAATTACGACTTTATCTTTCAAAGAAAAAATCATTTCGACAGAAGCATACAAAACCTCTTATGTATTTAGAAATTTTATTAGTTTAGAGTTATATGAGTAGGATAATTGGATTACTAAATAATTAAATATTATTTATTTAAAAACAAGCAGGGACTTTTTATTCATTAATAACCAATTATTGTATATTATTACCTTAGTTTTAGATCAATATACAATAAAAGTAATCGAAACGAGGAATGAATGATGGAGAGCTTAGCAGCAAACCGGAAAAAAATAAAAAAACAAAGTTATCAAAAAGTTGTCATTACATGTACATTGCTAGTTTCAATATCCTTTGGAACATCTGCTTTGGCATCATCAGATGAAATAAGAGATGGCATGCGTGCTTTTGCAAGGAGTATTACCACTCTTCTAATTTCCGAGGTTGAGAGAGAAATTTCTATAGAGGGAGATTATTATGCAAATGCAATTTCCGAGCATGTCGCAACCTCTAAACAATCGATTTCAAAAGAACTATCAGCATTTAAAGAATCTGAATTACTGCGTGCTCAAAATGAGTTAACAGCCTACTACGAGGAACAAGTAAGTGAAATTAATAAAGCTACCTTCGAAGAAATAGAAACAGAAAAAGAATTAATCGAAAATCTAACAGATAGCACGATTGAAAAAGGAATAGCAGCGATTGATCAAAAGCTTAAAAAGATTGGTACGGAATCTCCAAGTGAACATCCTGACACAAGAGTTCCAAAAACGAACCCATCAATAGAGCTTGAACCACCTGCAGAGCCTATTGAAAGCAATCTAAACAAATAGAAATCAAGTTTTAAATTTGGGTATTAAGTACATTGTACTTTTACTATAATAATTGGCCAGAGAGCCTAAGGGAGAACAAAAAATGAAAAATGTATTCGCATCAGTAAAAGGGAAAGTATTAGTAGGCGTATTAGCAATAGGAGTTGTAGGAGCAGGAGCAGCTTCGGCGAGTGGTTTCGGATTCATTGGCCAACTTCAAAACATCTTAAATGGAACAACGGATAATGTGGCCACGTACTCTGCAGATGCCGTAAATGGAAAAGACAAAAACAACGTAAACTATACTACTAAAATTACTAATGATGTGAATTCTGCTGCTCATCAAATTAAAACTCAATTACAATCAGAAGCAAGTAAAGAAATTACGCGTGGGAAAACTGAAACAGATGCCCACTACGAGCAACTTAAAAATGATCTTAACGCGGTAAAAGACAGCACAATTAGCTCAGGTAAAACAAAAATCACTAATGCAGTAAATACAAAAGTATCACTTGTTAAGAGTCAAGTTGAAGATGCTGCAGTTACCGCAATCAATGCTCAACTAAACACAGACACTCATTTTACTGGCACTGGTGTTGTTTCTAAATAATAATTATTAAAGGGCTTCCTTTTAAGGGGTCCTTTTTTTCTATTTCTTTAAGTAAATAAAAATCTTTTTTCTACCCCAACCCAACTCTTTTATAAAAGAGTCCATAAAAATTGTCTAACGAAACAATTTCAAATTCTCTACAGTTTGAATTGAGTTCTTCGTTGCACTAAAGAATCAACTAAGAAAAAACACCCAATAACATTTAATGTTATTGAGGTGTTTATAGGAAAATATTTCCCCTAATATTATACCAGCTCTTCCACTTCCTGAACCATCGTACCCTTACTCGCTAAATTCGTATGCCAAGAAAATGCTTTTTCAAGAATGTGCGGGGTTTGTCCGCCACGTGTCAATGCTTCCTTGTAATACGCCGAAAGTTGTTCACGATACATGGGATGAGCACAGTTTTCGATAACCAGTGGCACTCTTTCGCGTGGCGCTAGACCGCGCAAGTCAGCATATCCCTGCTCGGTTACCACAATGTCTACGTCATGTTCGGTATGATCGACATGCGACACGAAAGGTACGATGCTAGAAATGTTACCGCCCTTAGCAATCGATTTTGTAACAAAGATTGCGAGTCGTGCATTCCGAGCAAAATCCCCTGACCCACCGATACCGTTCATCATTTTCGTTCCGGACACATGTGTAGAGTTCACATTGCCATAAATATCGAATTCGAGAGCTGTATTGATGGAGATTAGTCCGAGACGACGAATGATTTCTGGGTGATTCGAAATCTCCTGTGGACGCATAATGAGCTGCTTGCGATACTTGTCAAAGTTTCCAAATACATGCTTCATCTTTTCTTCAGATAACGTAATCGAGCAACAAGAAGCAGACTTCACCTTTCCAGCATCGATTAAATCGAACACCGAATCTTGTAACACTTCCGAATAAACATCTAAATCGGTGAATTCCGAATCAATCATTCCATGTAGGACCGCATTCGCAACAGAACCGATACCCGATTGTAGAGGTGCAAGCTTTTCTGTTAGTCGTCCTGCGCGAATCTCTGCTCGTAGGAAGTCTAATAGATGACCTGCAATTTGATCCGTTTCTTTATCCGGTGCCACGATTGTAGACGGTGAATCAAGCTGATTGGTAAAAACAATACCGCGGACTTTGTCTGGATTAATACGGATACCTGTAGTGCCAATCCGCTGATCTGGTTTTATAAGCGGAATGGGTTTTCGTTCACCTAGCATTCCTGCATCATAAATGTCATGAAGCCCTTCCAGAGACTCTGGTTGTGCCATATTTATTTCCACGATAATTTGCTTCGCATGTTCAGCAAAGATGGATGAATTTCCAACTGAAGTCGTAGGGATAATAAAACCATCTTCCGTAATTGCAACCGCTTCCAAAATGGCAAAGTCAATTGGTCCAATTACTTCAGAACGTACTAGTTCAGCCGTATGCGACAAATGATGATCGACAAACAGCATATCTCCATCATTGATTTTTCCACGCATAGCCGGATCCGCTTGGAATGGCAATCTTTTTCCAACAATACCCGCTTCTGCAAAGGCCTTATCAATATCAGAACCAAGGGATGCGCCAGTAAACACATTTACTTTAAATGTTTCTTTCTCCGCACGCTTTACAAGCGCAAAAGGAACGGCTTTCGCATCACCAGCGCGCGTGAACCCACTCAGGCCGAGCGTCATTCCATCTGTAATCCACGATGCCGCTTCTTCTGGTGTTACCACACGCTCTTTAAGCGCTGGATATTTTATTCGCTGTAATTGTCTTTCCAAACTAAAAACCTCGGTTTCATAACTTTTTACATAATTTTAACAAATGGAGTTATGAATTCGAGATTTCATGGTGGAAACACCTATTTTTCGGACGAAACAGGAAATCAATTGTTTAAAGCAGCATTTTAGAAATCCAGCATCTTTCGAAAGTAACTGGCATAGGACTGACTCACTGGAATTTTAGTGCCATCATCCATTAATAGAACAAACGTCGAGTGAGTATCTGGGTAGACCTCCCGGATATGTTGGACGTTAATTATGAACGATCGATGACAGCGAACAAATAACTGGTGTGGCAACACAAATTCGAATGCCTGAAGTGACTTCCGATGAGTCCCCGAGACCCCATCTGCTTCGACATATGTTTTCCGGTCACGAACTTCTAAATACTTCACGTCTTCAAATGGCACGGGCATCCACCCATCTTGTGTTCTCACTGTCACGACAGACCGACCTTCAGTAAAAGCTGGATAAATGGCCGTCACACTGCCTACAACATTTCCATCACGGTGGAATGGGACAGCCATCCCGTGATACGAAACACCAAACACATTCCGATCGATGAATTCTGACACCTTCTGTCCAGAGGAAAGCGCTTTATGAGCCAGTGACCCATCCTTCACTGAATCTCCGGGTTTAATCTTCAAATCTACACGGATACTTGGCCGGAAATACACATATTTTTCTTCATCCGAAACTGCAATCGAGATTTCATCCGAAAACAACTCTCCAATCACATTTAGTAATTCATGATTTTGAAACTCCTTCATCTTGCACTTGCACCTCTTCCGTAAACTCATTCCTTCTATTATAACTGTCATTGTCTTGAATGGAAAAAGCCTGCTTCGAAATGTTTACTTTCTTTTCTTCGAAAAACTCTTTATATAGCTAAATAATCCACTTTAACTTAGGTAAAGAAACTAATCTACAAAATTAGAACAGAAAAAAGGACTTCTCATTTGAGAAGTCCTTTTCGTAGAGCTATTTTTTTGCTTCAACCTTGGTCTTAGCAACCACTAAGAATTGATGATCGATATAACTTCGGAATTCAAGATTTACTTCACCTGTAGTCCATTCAAAGTCTTCACGATTAAATTTGAAGTGACCTTTTTCAGCTTGTTTTTGTAAACCTTTGTTATCTGTTACGGGAGATACACCGTTTAACTGTACAGTAGAAATATCAAATAAAGAAGATTGATATTCTTCTGGTAATGTTACTTTAACAGTGAAAATCCCTTTGTTCCCTTTTATCACTTTTGGTAATACCTCAAGAGTAACCGGGATATAGACGATAAATGTTTTTTCTACTAGAATTGACAACCCGGCAGCATCTGTCACTTTTATGAGAAGCTTATATTCACCTGGTTTGTCTAGAGTAATCTGGTCTCCATTTTTATACGACTGACCATTAAGCGTAACTTGTTCGAAAGCTATTCCCGAAAGATTATCATCTGCTAAGTAGTTTAATGTAAAAGTATCATTAAGCTTAAATTCTTTATCTAAAACAATCGTAACAGTTGGTGCAGTCTTATCAATTTTCACCTCTGTCAAATTAACTTTTTCACTATTGCCAGCTTTATCAATTGAATAATAAGAAATTCGGTTAATTCCTTCTTGTTCAATTACAAAAGAAGTACCTTCTACAAAACTTGAATCATTGATTGAATAATAGGTTTTCGCTACTCCGCTGTTTTCATCATTTGCTGTTAAATTCACGCGCACTTCTTTATTGTACCAAGAAACTGGTGCATCAGATGAAGTGGTAGGTGCAGTTTGATCGATGTTTACTTTGCTAGATTGTACTTCTTCTTTATTACCTGCTAAATCAATCGAGTAATAAGAGATTATATTCTGTCCTTCTTTCTCTACCACGAAAGAAGTACCTTCTTTGTATTCTGATCCGTTAATGGAATAGAATGTTTTAGCTATTCCGCTTAACTCATCTTTACCAGTCAATTCAACTGTAAACGTTTGTGCGTAAGCAGGTATTTTATTAATGTCAGTTACTGGAGATGTTTTATCAATTTTCACCTCAATAATATTAACCTTTTCACTATTTCCAACCTTATCAACTGAGTAATACGAAATTTTGTTGATTCCTTCTTGTTCAACGACTAAAGTGGTACCTTCCACAAAATTCGAACCATTGAACGAATAATAGGTTTTCGCTACTCCGCTGTTTTCATCACTTGCTGATAAATTCACGGTAACTTCTTTATTCCCCCATGTTTCCTGTGCATCAGACGTAGTGGTAGGAGCAGTTTTGTCGAAATTCACTTTCCTAGACTGCACTTCTTCTTTATTCCCTGCCATATCAATTGAGTAATAAGTAATTAAGTTGAGTCCTTCATCCTCTAAAACGAAAGATGTACCTTCTTTATATTCTGAACCATTAATTGAGTAGAACGTTTTAGCTATTCCGCTTAACTCATCTTTACCAATCAATTCAACTGTTAATGATTGTGCATATTCAGGTTTTTCATTCATTTCAGTTGTAGGTGCTGTTTTATCAATTTTGACATAGTCGGTTTTTACTTGTTCAATATTTCCGACCTTATCCGTAGAATAAAACGAAATTTTATTAGAGCCTTCTTGATCTACAAATACTGAAGTCCCTTCCTTAAATGGTCCGTCATTCAAAGAATAAAATGTATTTGCAACGCCAACCTCATTATCTGTTGCTTCAAGTGTGATTAACTGTGTTTGATTAACCCATTGGGTTGGAGCCTTAATTTGTGTTTCTGGTGCCTCAGTATCAATTATTAATTTTGCCAAAACTGTCTCTGATGGCTTAGATTCTCCAAATGAGTTACTAAAAGATGTTACAAAGTATTCGTGATTAGCATATGAAAGGTTTTTAACCTCGTAAGAAAGATTGTTCAAGTTCTCAATCAATAGAACTGGTTTTCCATCAATAAGTTCATATACATTGTAGCCATTCGCATATGTGACAAAATCCCATGAAATTCTTGCACTATTTTCACTTAATAGCTTAATAGACGCAGATGGTATTTCCATTATTGGATACACAATTGTTGTATCAAAACGGTTAGACGGAACCGATTCTCCAAAACGAGTACTATAAGCTGTTACTTCAAACGAATGAGTCTCTTCTGTTAGATTGTAAACTTTAGAGCTAAGCGCAGTACCCTTATAAATTAAAACTTTGCTATCTCCATTTACCTTATAAACCCGATATTCATTTGCCCATGTTACAGCCTGCCAAGAAAGAGTAATATTATTTGCATTAAAAACGGTTCCATTTATTGAAGGAGCCTGGACAATCGGCCAAGCCAAATTAAACATCAATGTACTACCAATTGTTGACTCACCAAAACGGTCACTATAGGAATGCACTACATACTGATAATCACCTTCCGGCATATTCGTAAATGTGGTAGCGGTTCCTGTTACTGTCCTTTTTAAAATCTGCTCTCCATCAATAATCTGATAGATTCTATACTCTTTCGCATAAGGAGTTGTATTCCATTTCAATTGAATATCATTACCGTTCCCTATCGTTTTTGTAAAATTGCCTGGTGCTTGCATAATAGGAGGAATTATTTCTAATGATGTTTCGCTTCCTTCGGGAGATTCGCCAAAGCGATCACTGTAAGAATGAATTTCAAAGAGATACTTTCCTTCAGGCATATTTGTAAATACATTAGATGTACTAGTCACAGTCTTTTTAAAAACTTTTTCTCCGTCAATCACTTGATAGATTTTGTAAGCTGTAGCATACGTAACCGCGTTCCATTTTAATGTAATATCATTACCACTTGAAATGCTGTGAGTCACATTTTCTGGTTTGGCCAAAACCGGGAAATCTATAGTGCCTTTTACATTTGCTTTAATAGGAGATTCTCCCAAAAGGGTTGAATTTGTTTTGATAATAAAATCAAACTCTCCTTCAGGCATATTTGTAAACGTTGTGGTTATACCCGTAACCGTACGTTTAAATACATATTCTCCGTCTATCATTTCATACATATTATAATTAGTAGCATATGGAACAGCACTCCAGTTCAGTTTCAAATCATTTCCATTTACGATGCTAAACGAAAAATTCTCTGGAGCTGGCAAAGCCTGATCATTCAAAGTGAATTCAACGGAAGTACCTTCCTTCGATTCACCAAAACGAGTGGAATAAGAGTATACCTCATATTCATAAAAACCTGGTGCCATATTTGAATAAGAAACATTTAAATTTGATCCATTATATTTCAAGACTTTTTGATCATTCACTATTTGGTAAACCTTATAGGCTGTTGCGTATTCCACTGAACTCCAGCTTATTTTAAAGGAAGTTGGGTTTATGACGCTTTGCATTACATTTGTTGGAGGTTTCATTTCCGGATGAATCAATGATATTGTTACATTTGTTCCAATTTTCGATTCTCCAAAACGACTATTATATGAATAAATTTCGTATAAAGTATCCCCGTTTTGTAGATTAGTAAGTGAAGCAGTAGGATTCGTTACTGTTGACTTCAATACTTTCGTTCCATTAATTATTTGATAAACTTTATAACTTGTGGCAAACTCAACTGAATCCCAAGTCATGAGAACATCATTTACATTCTTAATCTCATATTTAACATTTTTTGGTGCACTAAGATTAATCTGCTCAACACTAACCGAAACTAAAGGTCCAGCTTCTGATTCTCCGAAACGAGTACTATTCGCGTGAACCTCAAATTGATATTCTCCAGCTGCCATATTAGCGTAAGTTACAGATGTGCCTGTAACCGTGCTCTTTAAGGTTTTTTGTCCATTAACTATTTGATAGACTTTATAATTAGTTGCATTCTCCGAGGTATTCCAATTTAACACAATGTCATTCCCGTTTTGAATTTTATAAGAAAGCTCTGTTGGAGGATTAATCGCTACAGTTTCAATACTAAAAGATACTTTAGATCCATTTTCCGACTCGCCAAACCGGTCACTATATGAATAAATTTCATATTCGTAATTGCCGCCTTTAAGCATGGAATACGTGACTGCAGGTGTTTTCACAGAGCTTTTAAGGACTTTTTCTCCATTAATTAGCTCGTAAACTTTATACGTGTCTGCGTATGGAACAGTTCCCCAATTTAATACTACATCATTTATGTTTTGAACTTTATAAGTCACATTACTAGGCGGTGCCATTGAAATTGAACCTACTGTTAAGGAAATCTGACTACCTTCTGTAGATTCACCAAAACGGTCGCTGTAGGAAAAAACCTTATATACATAATCCCCAGCTGGTAAGTTACTGAATGAAACATTAGTTCCAGGTACCGATGTTTTAAGGTTAAGTTGGCCATCAATTAATTCGTAAACTTTATAATTAGTGGCATATTGTACAGCTTGCCATTTTAAATTAACATTCGTTCCATTTGTAATGGTAAAAGAGAGATTAGAAGGTTCCTTCATCTCAGGTTTTGTTACCACTACCTCCACAGGTGTTGAATCAGCAGATTCCCCATATAATGAATGATAGGCAGAAACAGAATAGGTATATGACCCTTCTGCTGAATTTACTTTAGTGTAAGTTGTTGACGTCGTCGTGGTTATAAGTGTTCTTTCACCGGATTCTGAAATTTGATAAATATTATACTTTTGAGCATATTTAGATAAGCCCCAGCTTAGGACAATATCGTTACCATTACGAATCGTAGAAGTTAAGTCTGCTGGCTCCACCATATCAGGGTATACAATGTCTGCGTTTACAGGCGCTGAAGGGCCAGATTCTCCTTCACTAGTTAATGTGGAGACAACGTATCTGTAAGATCCTTCTGGTAAATCATTTAGGTTGTAGCTTATTGCCGTTGTAGTTCCTAAAAGAACAATTTGGCCATCCTTTATTTCATAAACCTTATATCCAGTTGCACCGAATACTGCACTCCATGTTAGCTTTCCATCGTCAGGAGTCGTCAATTGAAAAGCTAGATTACTAGGAGGCAACGTACTAGTAGATGCCATTGCGTTCCCTATCGGAAAAGCAAATTGATACAAAATTATCGTTATTACTAAAAATGTTTGAATGCTAAACAATCTTTTAATCATCCATTAGCTCCACCTTTCGTTTAAAAAGGCAAATAAAAAAGAACCCAAAGAAGGTTCATCTTCTTGTGGTAACCGGCTACCATCCACACTTAAAATCATGTGTTAAGGCCCATAGCTTTGCGTCTCACAGTTTCCCATGATTTGCCCTTTTCACTTCCCCTATTATTGTTACAATTTCCACCATTTTCTTATTTACTGCTATTTTAATAATACTTCTTAGACCCTCTCTTTTCAAGTACAATCTATTTATTTTATCGTCATTTTATGGTAAAAATTCAGGATTACGTATAGGTATATATAAACATTTATACATTACTTCATAAGGTATATTAATCTATTATATTGCCAGAATAAATTTTGCTCTAACATGTTTTTCCTCATTAGAATACTCCCCTTCCTTTATTAATAAAATGAGGTAAGGTATTTATTCTAATTTGAAGAGGGAATAAAAGAATGGGAATCAGGTTTATTCAAGTTTCGGCCGTTTACTTTACGCTTGGAGTACTCCTAGGCATGTACATGTCTATGGAACATGACTATGTTTTAACAGGGGTTCATGTGCATATCAATCTATTGGGCTGGGCTTCATTTGCATTAGCAGGAATTATTTATCACTTATTTCCGAAAGCAGGTAATCACATCCTTGCGAAGGTACATTTCTGGGGAAGTAATCTCGGACTGCCACTAATGATGGGAGGATTGACTACATTTCTACTCACTGGGTCAGAGCAATCGGTAATTTTCATTTCAGTTGGCGCGACACTTGTAGTGATTAGCGTTATTCTATTTTTGATCAACATTCTCCAAAATGTTCGCTCGAATTCTAAATCAGCGGAATAATAACTCTTTAGACTAAAAAATCATATTGGTAGGTCTATCAGCTTTATGAGATGTTCAATCAGCGATTGGAATTACTTCATCAGCGATTGAAACATTGCTATAAGCTATTGGGCACATCCAATCGGCGATTTACTACCTTATCAGCGGTTAGGAACTTTCTATCAGCGGTAAATGTATGTTTCATCAGCGATTGTCGACTTTCTATCAGCGATAAATGTTTGTTTATCGGCGATTTTTCTATTAGTGATTCACCCAGTATTGCAAACAAAAATGCCATGAACACTGCGTTCATGGGATACCAACTTAATAAAATTCACCTCCAATCAGGCTAAAAATGATTGGAGGTTTTTTGTATTCCATCGTCAAATCATACAAGGTCTAAAGTTATAACCATCTATTTCTTTCAGTCCGTGTAAATAGTATGATAGTAGCAACATTATTTGGCAGGAAGAAGGAATTACAAATGTATTGTCGTCATTGTGGTGTAAAGAATGAAGAAGAAGCGAAATTTTGTAAAGATTGTGGAAACCAGTTAAAAGTGTTGCGTACCAAGCCGCATAAACACACTGCCCTTTTAGTGACCAGTTTGTTACTCACCTTACTTGTGTTCATTTTTGTGGGGTACAAAATCATTACAATCATTAACGATCATAAGACATCAGAGGAAGTAACTGAATCTGATAAATCTCTTCAAAAAACCGAAGAAAAACTCGAAAAAGTAACAACTAATAAAAATCCCGAAAAAAAGGAACCATTACAAGAAAAAGAGAAGACTCAAATTATCAAAGAATCACAATCCCGCGTGTATACCATTTTCACTGAATCTAGTTTAGGCTCTGGTTTTCTATTTGAAGAGAAAGGAACTGTTATTACGAATGCTCATGTAGTAGCTGGCTACAATGAAGTCATACTTAGAAATGTCAACGGCCAAAAAACAACTGGAAAAGTCATTGGTATTTCCGACTTGTATGACATTGCATTAATTCAAGTAGATGACTATGCTGGTCAACCTCCTCTTAAAATTGAAACTGATGAAACGGATATTGGCACCGAGGTTATTGCTCTTGGAAGTCCTCAAGGCTTAGAGAACTCAGCATCTATTGGTTACTTGACTGGTCTAGATCGATCATTTGCTTCCGAATTCCAGTACGAAAACGTATACCAAATTGATGCCCAAATCTCACCTGGAAGCAGTGGTGGTCCACTTCTAGATGCTAATACGGGGAAAGTCATTGGCATCAACTCAGCCACACTTAATGCCGATCAATCGATAGGCTTCTCCATTCCCATGTATACCATGCTGGAATTAGTTCAAGAATGGTCAGAATCACCAATGAGTTCAAGGGAAGTTGTCAACGTTTTTTCATTTTACGATGATTACGTATACGACCCTGAAGCTTCAGCAAAAGCCGATTCATATTATGAAGATTACGAAGCTTACGAAGAAAATACAGATGAAAACGAATTTTATTTTGACGAGACCACTCTTACCGAATTCGTCCTGTACTTCCGGGATAACTATGAACTAGCACTCGACTACGAAGACTTTTACTACATCGAAGACATGCTTTTATTTGAAAGTACGGCTTACAACGAGATGGAAGACTATATTGCCGAAATCTCAGGTCAAGGCATGATCTTCGATTTCACATCTAACGAAATCACAGGTATATCAATTGAAACGGATCACGCTGTCGTCAACACATTTGAAACATTCGATTTTATGAACGCAGCCGGTGAGTGGTCCGTCTATGAAAGAGCGAAGGATTATACCGTTATCATTGATGAGTACGGTGCTTATATGATTACCGACATTTTAATCTATGATTGAGGGAATTTTTGGGGAAATAAAGAAGCAAAACCTGTTTGAAAAGGAAAGAGCGGACGAAGATACAATTTCGTCCGCTTTTTGCTGTTAAATTTATAGCTTGTCATTCACTGCCAAATCTTTTAAAGATAATACCCAAACGCTTCATACCCAAAATATACCGAAAGAACAGATAACGCGGCCAACACAACTGACTCTACCGTTCCACCTGTTCTTGTTGTCAAAGGGAAACGCACTCTGATTTTAAAAGGAAACAACAATTTAATTCCATTCTTCGTTGCCATGTCTAAAATCAAATGGCTGACCATTCCGGCCAAAATTCCAGCTGTCACCGTCTCATTCAATACAAATGAATTCATTAGGCCTCCAATGATAAATAAAAACAGCAAACTGTGAGTAAATGATCGGTGGCCAAAAAGCATGTGAATTACTTTTGAGACCACTGGTAACGTTCGACCTATCTTACTGCCGCCGTGGCAAATATCCGGAAGCAATGCGCCAATGACGCCAGAACCCACTAAAAGAACCGGATCGTAATTTGAAACTTGTGCAAAAGCAAGACTTGCTGTCAAACCGCCTATGATGTGTGTCTTTCCTGTCATGCGTTTTCGTACTCCTTCTATTTCAAACTAGAACTCAAGTAAATTTTACATAGTTTAAAAAGAAGGAACAAGTTCATAAAGACCCTAATGAACCTATTAAAACCCAAAAAAGAAATTTCATGCCCATCCCCACAATACCTAAAATAATTCCAGCTATGGCCATTCCGTTTTTAGCTGGATTAACTAACCCAATCGCACCAAATATAATAGCTAAAACGGATAACGCATAAGGTAAAAACGGAATAATATTCAATACAACTCCCAAAATCCCTAGAATCATAGCAGTGACAGCCAATCCATTGGCATCAATGTTTTTTTCTATAATAATTCGCTGCGTATTGTTCATTCGTTCATCTCCTGAAAGAAATATTTTCCATGTTATTCTTTCTTTTCATATTAACATAATATGTAATTATCGTTCAGTTGTTTTTAATGATGGAATATACACCATTCTATACAAAAAGAAGCGACCGAAGATATATGAACTATACCCCGAATCTCGGACACTTTAAAAAAGCGTCCCGAGGTTCGGGGTTTTGTATGTACATATTTAATCCCCCCTCTATAATTAAATTTAAGTAAGGACGGAGGATTTATATGGCCAGAGATAAATTTACAGA
>JBHGUT010000042.1:0-181871 GCA_048976825.1 Paenisporosarcina sp. | reverse complement strand
TGCATACTTTTCCTCGAGACTTAGCTCGCGTTCAAGTGGACGACCAGAACTATATTTACGTGTATCCTCTAATCCTGTAACTCCCTGACTTCTATAAGCTGTACGCCAACGATTGGCTGATTTTTGAACGCGTGTCATCCCTTTTTTAAAGTGTCTATCTTATAGGGTACATTTTATTTTACTGGTTAACCTTATTTTTATAGGATTTATATTAGTAGCAAGGATAAAGCGTTCGGGTGCAATTTTATTCTGGAAAAACGTCCTTAACCTATCGTTTAGGTGTGCGAGTACAGAGAGAATGCAACGGCACCGTTTCCTTTATGAATAATCTTTGACTTTCTTTTTTCTTGTTTGTATTTCCAATTCACTGTTCAGTGCTTTTAGTAAGGAGTAACACATGAAGAGCATGATTATGGCAAAAGGAAAAGCGACTACAATAGATGCAGTTTGCAATACTTCCAATCCACCGGATAACAGTAATACGGCTGCAACTGCAGATTGAATGATCCCCCATGTCATTTTGATTTTATTGGAAGGGTTTAATGTTCCGCCTTCACTCAACATGCCTAATACAAAGGTAGATGTATCTGCAACAGTAATGTAATAAATAGCTACGAGAGCAAATCCCATGATACTTAATAAGGAACTTAGTGGAAGATAATCAAAGAATGTAAAAATCGCCAATGACACATTGTCGGCAATATGTTTTGCCAGTTCATGGTTTTCGGAGCTGATCACAATATCAAGTGCGGAGCCACCAAAGATTGACATCCAAATACAGGTTCCAAGTGTAGGGACGATCAACACGCCTATGACAAACTGTTTTACCGTTCTTCCCCTCGATATACGGGCAATAAACATGCCGACAAATGGTGCCCAAGCAATCCACCATGCCCAATAAAATAAGGTCCATGCTGCAATCCATTCGCCTTTCCCAAATGGTGTCATCCTTAAACTCATTTGGATGAAATCATTAAGATACAGCCCAGTAGTGTTAAAAAAGATTTTTATGATCATCATTGTTGGGCCGACAATTAATATCAACACCAACATAGCAAACGATAAAATCATGGCTGCGTTGGATAAGTATTGGATCCCCTTCTCCAATCCGGTGTTAATCGAAATGATAAAAATAACGGTAGCAACAGCAATGACAAGCAATTGAACAAGTAATGTGTTGGGAACACCGAATATGGAATGCATCCCGGCAGTAACTTGTAAGGCTCCTAGGCCAAGAGATGTTGCAATACCAAAGACCGTTGCAAATACAGACAGAATATCAATCGTTTTACCAATGGGTCCATAAATTCGATCTTTCAGTATCGGATAGAAAACAGAACTAATAGCTGCAGGTAGTTTTTTGTTGTATTGACAGAGAGCAAGAGCTAAACCAATGACCGTGTAAATCGCCCAGGGATGTAGTCCCCAGTGAAAAAAAGTATATTTCATTGCGAGATTGGCAGCATCAAGGGTATAGCCTTCTCCATATGGGGGATTCGTATAGTGAGTGACCGGCTCAGCAACACTCCAGTAAACAATCCCAATTCCCATCCCCGCCCCAAACAACATGGCTAGCCAGGATGCTGTATGGAAATCAGGCCTGTCAGTAGCCTTGCCTAGACGAATGTGACCATACTTAGAAAACAATAAATAGATGGAAAATAGGACAAAGAATAGGGTGGCGCCGATATAGACCCATCCAAGGTAATCAATCGATCCGGTATAAATGGAATTGGTGACTGTGGTAAGCGTATCTGTGAAAAAGACCCCCCATACAATAAAGATGAGGGTCAGTATAAGCGAGACGATAAATACACTGTTTTCTTTTAACGTGTTAACATTCATGGGAACCTCCAACAGGATAAGTATTAATAATTGAGAACTGAAAAAGTATGGAATTTCCTAATAGGAAGGGTATATAAAGAAATTATTTTTCCAGAATGTTATATAGAAATTCCCACTTTTCAGTATTCATCAACTCTTCAAGCGGCAACTCTAATCCGCCTCCTAGAAATATCGTATTACCTAGTATGGCGACTACCATCGCTTCGATTAATTCATCCTTGTCATTTTTTCTATAGATGTCACCTATTGTTGGCAACATGTCATTCATAACATCTGATTGGTCATTTGAGTTGCTATCATCAAGTATTTGAATATCTCGATATTCAATGGGGTTACTGTTATCATCACGACCCGGAACCATCAATAAATACTCATTATGCCTAATTCCGTTTGAATTGGTTGTGATAACCCCTTTGTTTTCAACTGTTGCCACTACCTCAATTTCATTTAATGAATAATGATCCAGGTAATCAGGGGTTGGGTTTGTAATTAAAATGAAATCTCCTTCTTCAGCTTTTCTATATTTGCTGAGGGTATACATATTTTTATTGAAAATAAAGCTATCAAGTTCCTTTGGCTGGTATTTATCGACTTCCGCAGCACTACTTAAATGTTGTGATAAATCCCTCAGCCTCATAAGATGAACGGATTGTTTAACCATATGCTTAACCGAATAAACCCTGTGCAATTCATTCTTATAATAAACAAATTGTCCTTTTCTTACTTGAAACAATTTCACAGAAAACACACCCTCCAAATAATTGCGCATTCAATCATTTCTAGTTTTCCCTATTATTTTTTAAGGTTACTAAATGTCTGCTTCGCAGATTTAGTATGCTACCGATGAAATAAAATTAAACAATAACAGTCCCATCTTTTATTTCCCAAAAGTCGAATTAAAATTGACAGAAATTTCTTACATGTATAAAAGGAATAGATTAATATGAAGAGAGAGGTGTGTTATTGACCTGGAGAGAAATGTTATAAATGGGGACTTTCAATAATAAGGGGGAGTTTTAATGAAGAGTCAAGTGGCCATGAGTGCATTCGAAGATTTTGCAGGAGGGTTGATTCGAAAATATCAAATACCAGGAACGGCTATTGGGTTTGCTCATAATGGTGTGACGATCTATGAAAAAGGTTTCGGGTATCGTCATGTTGAAAAAGAGCTTCCTGTCACGATGGATACGGTGTTTGGTCTGGCTTCTGTAACGAAGTCATTTACTTGTGTAGCGATTTTACAGTTGCAAGAACAAGGAAAGTTGTCTGTTCATGATCCTGTTATCAAATATTTACCTGAGTTTTCTACTCCAACAGATGCTACTGAAAAAATGACGATTCATCACTTCATGACTCATTCAGCAGGGTTGCCACCTCTTCCTTCACTTATTTATGCCAAAAAAAGAAGCTTAGATCTAGACCCAGCTCCAAACGACTACCCAGGACTTACGATCGATAAAGATGATAAACACGACCCAATTGATACGTATGAACAATTAATGGAGTTCATAGCTGGATTGGAATTTGACCTTCTTGGTGAGCCGGGAACTGAGTTCAGCTATTCGAACGATTCCTATGCCTTATTAGGAACAATTGTGCAACGTGTGAGTGGTATTCCTTATGAACAGTTTGTGAAGAACTATATTCTGGAACCATGTGGAATGGAGCACACGTGTTTCGAAGTTGATGAACTTAATGACTATGATAATATTACCTCCCTATATGCTGCTAGAAAGGTAGAATACGGGATGGAAATCTATGAATCGCCTGTATGGTGGGAATCTCCCGCTATGAGAGGTGCAGGTGCTCTCAAATCTACGGTGAATGACATGCTAAAGTACGCGGAGATTATTAGAAACCAAGGGAAAGTTGGCGACAAACAAATTCTATCAAAGGAAAGTGTTGAGTTGATGATAACGCCTTATATTGAATGTTCACCTGGGCGCTTTTACGGCTATGGCTTTATGATTACACCGGATTATCACGGAGGTACTTTAGTCGAACATGGCGGGAATATGAAAGCAGTAGCATCGCAACTATGTATTATTCCTGAAAGAGGGATTACAGGGATGATCTTAACGAACCTAGCTGGTGTCCCGGCAACGACAATTATGAGTGGCGCTCTAAATGATCTTGAGGGTCGTGCTGTTGAAGCAACACCGATTCCTTATACAAAGCATGAGCTTTCATCTCAGCAACTAAAAGATTATGAAGGATCTTATACGTCAAGTGAGGGGATGAGTCTCTCGATTACGATTGGTGAAGAAGGACTTGAGTTCTTTACACAAGGAACATCTTTCCCAATTCAATATATTGGTCAAGATTTGTTCCTTGCCATCGTACAAGATCAAAGTGAGTTAATCCGTTTTGTTAGAGATGAAACAGGTGGTATTGAGCGAGTGGCTTATCATATGCGTCAATTTCCTAAGGATTAGTTTTAATCCAAGAAACTGAATAAGAAATTCATTGGCTGCCGAAATTGCATCTTCGGCAGCTACTTACCATTTAGGAGGTATATATTCTTTCATTAACCAAACAGAAATTATTATTCATAAAAATAGAGACCAAACGACATTATTAAAATTTATTAATAATGTGAGTTTTGGTCTCTTTTGTGTTTGCATAGAATATTGTAAAAGGGGAGAAGAATTATGGTTCAATTTTCAGCACTAGAAAGAAAAGAAACACTTGAGGCTATGAATAGGAAGCATTTCGATTTACTCGTAATAGGGGGAGGGATTACTGGGGCAGGTATCGCTTTAGATGGAGTAACACGTGGTTTAAAGGTTGCACTTGTTGAAATGCAAGATTTTGCTTCTGGTACGTCTAGCCGATCAACCAAGCTTGTACATGGGGGATTGCGCTATTTAAAACAATTTGAGATTAAAGAAGTGGCAGAACTTGGGAAAGAACGAGCAATTGTTTATGAAAATGGTCCACATGTTACTTCGCCTGAATGGATGCTTCTCCCGTTTTATAAAGGCGGTACATTTGGGAAGTTTACAACCTCGTTTGGTTTGAGAGTTTATGACTTTTTGGCAGGGGTTAAGAAAGCAGAAAGAAGAAGGATGCTTTCCCAGGAAGAAACGATTCGTAAAGCACCGAATGTAAAAAAAGAGGGATTACTCGGCGGCGGTTTATATGTTGAATACCGTACAGATGATGCCCGGTTGACGATAGAAGTATTGAAAGCCGCTTTCGAAAAAGGGGCATCTATTGTCAATTATACAAAAGTCGATCAGTTTATTTACAACGAGCAGGACAAGTTAATCGGCGTAGAAATTGTAGAAACTCTGACAGGCGAAACTTATCAAGTTCAAGCGAATAAAATCGTAAATGCCACAGGTCCTTGGGTAGATGAGTTAAGAGAACTGGATGGTTCTAAAAGTAATAAGCATTTAATTTTATCAAAAGGTGTCCATCTTGTGTTTGACCAATCGGTATTCCCACTCCATCAAGCTGTATATTTTGATACGCCGGATGGAAGAATGGTATTTGCTATTCCAAGGGACGAAAAAACGTATGTTGGAACTACCGACACGTTTTACAAAGGTAATCCAAAAAATTTGTACATTACGAAAGAAGATCGACAGTATATTGTGAATGCAATCAAATTCATGTTTCCAAATTTAAACGTATTAGAGGAAAATATCGAATCAAGTTGGGCCGGTGTTCGTCCGCTTATTCATGAGGATGGAAAAAATCCATCTGAAATTTCGAGGAAAGATGAAATATGGGAATCGGAAAGCGGGCTTCTTACGATTGCTGGTGGTAAGTTAACGGGTTACCGTAAGATGGCAGAAACTGTCGTTGATATCTGTGTGAAAAAATTAGAAGAAGTCGTAGAAAATAAATTTAGTCCTTGTACAACCAAAAACTTACCTATTTCGGGCGGTCTTGTTGGAGGTTCTATTAAAATGGGCCAATTTATAAAAGAAAAAGTGATGCAAGCTAAGGATCTTGGTTTAGATGAGAAAGAGGCATATAAACTTGTAAAATTGTATGGCTCAAATGTGGATGTTGTATTTACCTATTTGCCAGAAAATGATTCATTACTCCCACGTGTTTTATATGCGCAGTTGATGTACGCAATTCATCATGAAATGGCTGTTAAGCCTTGTGATTTTTTCATTAGAAGAACAGGTCAGTTATTATTTAGCATTTCAACTGTAAATGAGTGGAAGGATCAAGTACTATCAGAAATGTCATCCATTTTCCAATGGACGGAAATGGAAAAGGGGTTGTACGAGGAAGAGCTGCGTCAAGAAATCCTCAACGCAACCATTGCCTTGTAAAGATTATATAGATAAGTCTAGTTGATAATAAAACGAAGATCACCAAATATTGGGGTTAATTTAAGGAATAATTTCGTTATGGTCGATTGACAATAATTATTTATAAGTAAAAAACATATAGATAATGTGGACGGGTTATCCAAAGGTAGTTAGATTTTGAGGTTCATATTTTTCACCTGGCAAAGGTGGGTGAATGAATATGTACTGTTAAACGCTCTTTGTAACCGGTTACAAAAAACAAAGGGGGAAAGAGAAATGTCACCATTCTTAGGAGAATTACTAGGGACAATGATTTTAATCGTTTTTGGAGCTGGTGTTGTCGGTGGTGTATTAATGAAAAAATCAAAAGCGGAAGGATCAGGCTGGATTGTTATTACAGTTGGATGGGGTCTGGCGGTTGCGATGGCTGTCTATGCAGTTGGGCAAGTTAGTGGGGCACATTTAAATCCTGCCGTAACGATTGGTTTAGCAACTATCGGCGAATTTGCGTGGGCAGATGTACCAGCATATGTACTTGCACAAATGCTCGGAGCGATTGCTGGAGCGGTTATTGTCTATTTCCACTATCTACCTCACTGGCAGGAAACGAAGGAAGCTGATTTGAAATTAGCTGTGTTTTCAACAGGTCCAGCAATTCGGCATCCGCTTTCAAATCTTACAAGTGAAATTATCGGAACGTTTATCTTATTGCTTGGACTGCTTACGATTGGTGCAAATGAGTTCACAGAAGGATTAAATCCACTAATTGTAGGAGCACTTATCATTGCAATTGGTTTATCGCTTGGTGGAACAACAGGATATGCTATTAACCCAGCACGTGATTTGGGACCTAGAATTGCGCATTTCTTTCTTCCTATCCGTGGCAAAGGTTCATCTGATTGGAGTTATGCATGGGTACCGGTTGTTGGTCCAGTAATCGGGGGATCATTTGGAGCACTTTTTTATCAACAACTTTTTCTAGGGGTTAATTCCATTGCATTTTGGGTAGTAGGAGCGGTAACACTTGCAACTCTTTTAGGGGCACAATTGACACTAAAAAAATCTTAATAATAATCGTAGAGAAGCAATAATAAAAAAACATTATACGGGGGAAATAATATGACTGAGAAATACATTCTAGCATTAGATCAAGGGACAACAAGTTCTCGTGCCATTTTGTTCGATAAAGAAGGCAATATTTTTCATACGTCACAGCAAGAATTTACGCAATACTTTCCGAAATCAGGTTGGGTCGAACATAATGCAGACGAAATTTGGAGTTCAATTTTAGCTGTTATTGCGGGAGTACTTACGGAGAAAAATATTAAAGCGGACCAAATCGAAGGAATTGGAATTACGAATCAGCGTGAGACGACGGTTGTATGGGATAAAAATACTGGAAATCCTGTATATAATGCAATTGTTTGGCAATCACGACAAACTGCTGAAATATGTGAGCAGTTAAAAGAACAAGAATATAGTGATACATTCCGCGATAAAACTGGACTAGTAGTGGATGCATACTTTTCTGGAACAAAAGTAAAATGGATTTTAGACAATGTAGAAGGTGCACGTGAGAAAGCTGAGAGTGGAGATCTATTATTTGGTACAGTCGATACCTGGCTTGTATGGAAGCTATCAGGCGGTAAAGCGCATGTAACGGATTATTCGAATGCTTCAAGAACACTTATGTACAATATTTATGAGTTGAAGTGGGATGAAGAGTTACTAGACATTTTAGGAGTTCCTGCCGCAATGCTACCTGAAGTACGCTCTTCTTCTGAAATCTATGCACATACTGCTGAAGATCAATTCTTCGGTCACGCAGCACCTATAGCTGGAATTGCAGGAGATCAACAGGCTGCATTATTCGGCCAAGCTTGTTTTGAGGATGGTATGGTAAAAAACACATACGGTACAGGCTGCTTTATGTTAATGAATACTGGGGAAAAGGCTGTAAAATCAGAACATGGCTTACTGACAACGATTGCATGGGGAATTGATGGAAAAGTAGAATATGCACTAGAAGGAAGTATCTTTGTAGCAGGTTCAGCCATTCAATGGTTACGTGATGGATTACGGATGTTTAATAAATCTTCTGATAGTGAGAGATACGCACAAAATGTGAATTCATCAGATGGTGTTTATGTGGTTCCAGCATTTGTGGGATTAGGAGCTCCTTATTGGGACAGTGATGTAAGAGGAGCAATCTTTGGATTGACAAGAGGCACATCAAAAGAACATTTTGTTAGAGCAACTTTGGAATCGCTAGCGTATCAAACAAAAGATGTTCTGGATGCAATGGAAGCAGATTCTGGTCTTTCACTGAAATCTTTGCGTGTGGATGGTGGCGCCGTAACAAATGATTTCTTAATGCAATTCCAAAGCGACTTATTAGACGTTCAAGTTGATCGTCCAGTGATCAATGAAACGACAGCGTTAGGAGCAGCTTATTTAGCAGGATTGGCAGTTGGTTTTTGGCAAAGCAGAAATGAAATCTCCGAAAACTGGAAGAATGACAAATCGTTTCAACCTGATATGGATCAAGAGACACGAGGACAATTATATGATGGCTGGAAAAAAGCAGTCGAATCGGCAATGGTTTTTAAATAATAAAATATAATTAGATGACCAAGCTTTATGCAGGAGCTAAAGTGATTGGAAATTGACGTGTTAGTCTGATTGCAATAATACATTTTTTAGAAAGCTGTTTTCGTAAAGATTGTTGCTGTTAAACTAATTGAAAAAATAGAGCCTGTATCTTTAATTACTAAGTAATTAAAGACACAGGCTCTTTTATTATCTTTGTTAAAGAAAAATGTTGATTTTTGAAAACAACTCTCAAAATTCAAAGGAATAACCTTTTCATCTCTAACGAAACTAATCCCTTGTCTCTTCAGAAACGAGTGGAGGTGAAGTTATTTTTTGATCTCGAGGTAGTGCAAGACCAACGAGTCCTAATATGGGTAAAAAGGAAATGATAATCATCGTCGGATAGATACCGATTCGGTCCATCAATATGCCGATTACGACTGCACCAATTGCCCCCATACCAAATGCGAGTCCTACTGTTAACCCAGCCATCGTCCCAATCTTACTGGGAACCAGTTCTTGTGCATAAACGACAGTTACCGAAAAACTTAGCATGATGAAAAATCCAATCAGTATGAGTAGAAGAATGACTGCAGGTAAGGGTACATAAGGCAAGGCAAGACATAATGGGATTGGGACTAAGAGCGATATTATGATGACATTTTTCCGGCCGATTTTATCCGCCAATGGTCCACCAAAAAATGTACCTACTGCTCCGACTGCTAGAAACAGGAATACGATGAGTTGCCCTTTTTGAATCGTTAAACCGTAGGATTCTATTAAATGAAAGATATAAAAGCTTGTTATATTCGTCACATAGATGGAACGTGCAAAAATGATAAGGAGTAACAGAGTCAGTGCAATGCCTACTTGTTTTTTCGTTAAATTGGCCATTGAAGACAATAGCACTCTTTTTCGATTCAGTAATCTTTCTTGTTCTAACTGGTCCTTATACCAAGATGATATCTTCATTAATATAAAAATGCCGATGGCTGCAACTAACAAAAATAATGCGGCTCCTTTTTGACCAAGGGGAACTAAGATAAATGCGCTGATCAGTGGGGCTAATGCTTGCCCTGAATTTCCGCCCACTTGATAAATGGATTGTGATAGCCCTCTTTTAGGTCCTGCTGCCATAAAAGACACGCGTGAGCCTTCTGGATGGAAAATTGCAGACCCAAGTCCTATGAAAATGACGGAAAGGAGAATCATCCAATATTCCGGAGAGAACGCTAGTCCTGCAATTCCAAGAAATGAAAGTGTCATTCCAATTGGAAGAGAATATGGTTTGGGTTTAAGATCACTAAAATAACCGACGACTGGTTGTAGAACGGAAGCGACCATATTTAATGCAAAAGCAATTAATCCTAACTGTGTAAACGTAAGTCCAAGATCCTTTTCAAGGACAGGAAACATCGCTGGAATGACCGATTGCAGAGAATCATTTAATAAATGACATCCGCCAATCGCAAATATGATTGGATAAACTGGATTTGAAGCTAATGATGATGAAGTTGTTTTTGCTGTAGTTGTCATAATATATATACAATCCTTCTATACTCGAAATAAATAGCTGAATCTAGTATAACAACCACTTAGATAGAAAGAAAGGGAACACACTAGATAATTGGGCTATAATGGTAAAGGGTGAAAGGGGACGAGTAGATAGTGAAACAAATTATGGTGATCGGGATATCAGCTGGTGTTGGGAAGTCAACATTTGCACGAAGATTAGGGGAAGCTTTAGATATTGATGTTTTTCATTTAGATACTTTTTATTGGAAGCCAAATTGGGTGGAAGCTCCAGAAGAGGAATTTTCAAAAGCCCAACAGGAAATTGTAAAAAAGAATCAATGGATTATTGAAGGGAATTATTATAGTACATTCGAGATGCGTGCTGAACACGCGGATACAATTATTTATTTAGAACTTCCACTTTATGTTTGTCTTTACCGGGTTATTAAGCGGAGAATAATGAACAATGGGAAAACACGACCTGATATGGGTGAAGACTGTAAGGAAAAAATAGATTGGGCTTTCATTAAGTTTATCATCACGACTTACTATCCTCGTAAGCGAGAAATGGAAGAACGATTTCAGGTCTTTCAAACGTTGGGTGCTAAAAAGGATATTATTCAATTGAAAAGCAAACGAGAAATACATTCATTTTTAGAGAATATACATAGGCAAGCATGTGAGACAGTAAAATAAAAAAGAGGTGAATTTTATGAATTTAAACTATGAAATTATACCGGCTGAAAAGATTGAATGCTGTAGAGATATCTGCAATGACCTCATAGCCTTTCAAAAGTCGAAAGCATACATAAAACCGGAACTGTTTGACAACATGAATTTTGACACACGGATGATTCCTTCAGTAAAAAGTGCAATATACAATTATATTGTGGTAGTTAAAGATGAAGATAAAATAGTAGGTTATGTATATTCAAATATCTCTCCTAAAGAAACATATTCAAGTGAATTTGCCACTTTTTTTGACCTTTCTTCTGTTAGCAGAAATAATGTAGGTTGTTTATCCCAATTCTATATTAGCGAAGAATACAGACAATACGGGATTGGATCAAAGCTTTTCAATATGTCGATGGATTGGTTGAAGCAATTTGACGATATCGATGATTATTTTATCTTTGTCTCTAATGGCAATGACAACGCCTTGGAATTCTATATACGTAAAGGGTTTTCTGTGAGCCATGAAATATTGGATGGTTTTATCACTGTTTTACGAACCAAGAAGGTAAATACTAGTAATCGAATTCATTTATAAGGATATGTTGAAAGGAATGGTGCAATATGGTTTCGTTAAAGGGGAAAATCGCAGTAGTAGCTGGTGGAACTCGGGGAGCTGGTCGAGGTATTGCAGTTAAATTAGGTGAAGCTGGAGCAATAGTTTATGTGACTGGAAGAACTACTATTAATAATCAGTCACCAATGGGACGTAAAGAAACCATAGAAGAAACAGCAGAATTAGTAACTAAAGCTGGTGGAATTGGAATACCTGTAAAAGTAGACCATACTGTTGAATCAGAAGTAATCGGTTTATTTGATCAAGTCAAAAAGGAACAAGGGAGACTTGATATTTTAGTAAATGATGTTTGGGGTGGAGATCCTCTTACTGAATGGGGGAAACCCTTAGGAGAACACGATTTACATAAGGGACTTCAGATTCAAAAACAAGCTGTCCAATCGCATATAATTACTGCTCATTATAGTATCCCATTATTTAAAGAAAATAATGGTGGGCTCATAATTGAAATTACGGATGGAGTAGATTATAAACCTCGTGGTAACTTCTATTATAGTCTTGCAAAGATCTCCAATATACATATGGCACAAGCAATGGCACAGGATTTAAAAGATTATAATATTATTTCAATAGCAGTAACCCCCGGCTTTTTACGATCTGAAGCTATGCTCGAACATTTTGGCGTTACGGAAGAAAATTGGAAAGAGGGAGCTAAAGTTGATCCACATTTTATTGCATCTGAAACCCCATATTACATTGGGAAAGCAATACAATGTCTCGCTTTGGATCCTAATATAGCTGACAAAACTGGCGGGGTTTATAGTACGTGGGAACTTTCCGAATTATATGGTTTTAGAGACATTGATGGTACACAACCACACTGGGGAAATTACTTTAAAAATAGTGTAAAAGTATAATTTTGATAATTTTCAAAATAAATCTTCAGTTCTTAATGACTAAAAGAGTGCTTTACTTCATTAAGATTAGAGCTTCTCTTGTTAAAAAAACGGGCCAGTTTAGCTGAATAAGCTCAAGGAGACATAGTTATTCAAGCATTTCTGTGCATTTATAAAATATCATTTCCATTATTAAGCGAAGAATAATGAACAGCGGGAAAACTCGCCCTGATATGGGAGAAGACTGTAAGGAAAAAATAGATTGGGCCTTCATTAAAATTTATCATCACGACTTACTATCCTCGTAAGCGAAAAATGGAAGAAAGATTTAACGTCTCTCAAACGTTAGGTTCTAAAAAGAATATTATTCAGTTGAAGAATAAACGAAAGTTAACCTCTTTTTTAGAGAATATTAAAAGACAGGCATTCGTGTGAGGAGTTCATTACATAGAAAAAATATGAACGTAATGAAAGGAATCTTGCTCGTTATGGACGTCAAATCGCTAAACCATTGTTAATTTGTACCTCTGAACTGAAATTTATTCTTGCAATGTATGCCCACATGAGTACGATAACACATGTAAAAAAGAAGCCCTTAGAAGGATTTCCCCCAAACTTCTCAATTATAGTGATGAATTGGAGAACAGTTGAAAATTATAAACTCATTTTGTTTTAACAAACAGAATAAAGAAAAGAAAACTCCTGACATACCACATATTTTCTCCAAACAAGGAAATAATAGATGGAGTGTAAAAATGAGGGGTAATTGTTGTCCTACATCTATAAACTGTATGCCCTGAAGAAAGTCGTTTTGGGATTTCTCATGACTATCATATAAAATGTGATTTACATAAGTCCTTCAAAACCAATGTATAAAACAAAATTATAAGTAGCTCATCCCTGACTTCTCCCCTTCATTTTTTCCGGACTAAAGCAACAAAAAACCTATTGAACCTGAGCACATTCCGCTTTCATTATATTTTCTTGCTATTAGGTAGAATATATGATGGGAATTTGTAAGATAATGCTATTTCGGAAAGGGTAGTGAATATGAAAAAGGTCATAGTAGTTGGGGCTGGAATTCTTGGGGCATCGACAGCATACCAGTTAGCTAAAATGGGTGCCAAGGTCCTGATTATAGATCGCAAAGATAAAGGACAGGCTACCGATGCAGCTACAGGTATTATTTGCCCCTGGTTATCACAGCGCAATCAGGCTTGGTACCAGCTAGCAAAGGCTGGGGAACGCTTTTACCCTGGCTTGATAGAAGAACTTAATAGCGAAGGCGAGACAGAAACTGGTTATGCTCGAGTAGGTGTTCTCAGTGTTCATAAAGACATAGAGGAAGCTAGAAATATGGAAGAGTTTGCACAAACACGAAAAGCAGCTGCACCAGAAATCGGTAAGATTACCCTCCTTGCTGAAAAAGAAACCGTTAATCTATTTCCTTTGCTGGCTGAACGGTACCATTCTGTTCATATTAGCGGAGCCGCCCGTGTGGATGGTCGTACTCTACGCGATGCGTTATTGCGATCTGCACAAAGAAACGGCGCTGTCCTTTTATCCGGAGATGCCACACTTCAATATAATTCGAACCAAGTAACAGGAGTAGCTGTCGGTGATAAAAGCTATTCGTCTGACAAGGTAATTGTTTGTGCAGGTGCCTGGGCAAATCAACTATTGGAGCCTTTAGGTATTCATTTCAAAGTAAGCTTTCAAAAAGCACAAATTCTGCATGTAAAGGTTCCTGATGTAGATGACATAGGCAAATGGCCAGTCGTCATGCCACCTTCTAATGAATATCTTTTAGCTATTAATAACCAGACAATCGTAATAGGGGCGACTTGCGAAGATGATACAGAAGGCTATGATGCACGGATAACAGCAGGAGGTATACAGGAACTCCTCAATAAAGGTTTAGAATTGGCTCCTAGTTTATCGAATAGCACTTTTCTGGAAGCAAGAGTAGGTTTTCGCCCTTTCACACCTGGTTCTCTTCCGGTGATAGGCTCTCTCCCAGGCTGGGATGGCATTATTGTGGCAAATGGGCTTGGGGCGTCCGGTTTGACGATGGGACCATATATCGGAAATCAATTAGCAAAGATGGCACTCGAAATGGACTTGGATATAGACGTAAATGATTATGATATCAAAGGAGCAATGGGGGACAGTTGATCCCCCGTTGCTTTTTGCCTTTTAAAGGAATGCATTTTCCCTATATGCAGGAGGATGTCTTCTGTTGAATCCATGGTTACGTGGAATCTATGGAAAGTCGCGTCTTTTCCATCACTAGGGCCAACAAGATTATTTTTTCATCAAAATTCCCATATTCAAGTTAGGTTCTATAGCTCATAACTACGACTGATTTGTTTTTTGTGAGACTTCTCATATGTTTGTTTTTGATAAAGCAAGTTGGTCCTCAGGCAGTGCCTTGGTTGTACCATCATTATTTAAAATACTACGCCATGTATAAAGTGGTTCATAACCAAGGATTTTCTTGGCCTTATCTATTGCCATAAGGGTCTCGTTGCCTTCTACAGGCCTCTTTAACGTTACATTAGGGAAAAATCTATTTACTAAATCCTGACTAAGGTCGGGCATAATTGTATCTGGTGCTGTTATATGGAAAATTTGGTTTCCTAAATTATTCTTTTCTATTGCAAGAAGACATGCCCTTGCAGCGTCCCTAACATCGCAATAAGCCCATGCATTTTTCTTTTGAATGTCCCTTTGACCTTCATCATTCCAATGCATGATAGGCATTTTTTCATATTCATCTGGTTCATATATATTTGCAAATCGGAGAGTAACTATCTGTTTTTTTGTAAGATTGTAAAACATTCCTGAGAGGTTTTCAGTCAACCGCTTTGCCATAGCATATGATGACTTTAAATTAGTTGGATGCTCTTCGTCCACAGGAAGGTAACTAAGCTCTTCTGGCACAAAAGGATATCCCAAAACAGTTTCACTTGATGCCCACACAAGCTTAGGAATTTTAAGATCTTTACAAGCTTCAAGGATATTAAAATTAACGAGCATATTATTTTCAAATATTGCCTGGGATGTATTCCTCACATCAGTAGGAATATTTCCTAGATGAACCACTGCATCACAACCCATCAAAAGCTGACAGACCTGACCATAATCACGTAATTCAGCTTGGATAAATTTTTTGGATGCAGATTCCTCTCTCAATTTCCTATCTGATGCTATCACCTCATGACCTGCTTCTAAGATTGTCCTTACGGTCCATCGGCCGATTTTACCCGCTGCTCCTGTTACTACTACTTTCATCATATCCCGCTCCGTTTTTCATATTTTCGATATTAGGGTAACACTTTGGGAATATTTATTTTACAAATACTAGTTATTTATATTATTGTAAATAATTTATTTAAAACTAAAGAAATGAGCAATAATATACAATAAAAAAGCACAGAAAAGCGAATATCTTCTCAGAAAGTTACACTTAATATCTTTGTTAGAATACCCATTTGTTAATGTTTTATTAATACTAAATCCAAATGGTAAAAAGTGGAGAATGGGTACTTATTAGGATTACTTTCAGTGTGTCTATTCCTGTCTCTTATAAGGTGTAAAAATATCATGCAGGTTATAGTAAACAATGTGTAATAATTCAAATGTGAATATAAAGGTAGGTGGGAAGCCGTTTTAAGTCTCATTTTTTCTTCCCATTCTTAGATCCAATCAAAAAAAATTCAATAAATTGTTGTTAGATAGAGTGCTCATTTACCTCAAATGGTTTTTCATTGTCTATTTCTTCTCATTCTCATTCACCATTTGATACATGGATTCTACACCCTTTTCAGATGCGACAAAATTATATGCATCGTATGCCTGTATCCCCATATTGTCAGGCATCCATGTTTGCCCCGATGAAGAAGGAATTATTACGATTTTTTTTCGTTTTATAACCTTATTTCGGTTGACAGGAAACATGTTTTATATTTTTAACGTTTTCAGTCAATAGCTTATTAATAAAGACAGAAATACTCTCTTTAGATAAATTTTGGTGGTAGGCATCTAATTGATAATTCCGCCGTTTCTGATGTTTGTCGCAATATAATAATGCTACTATTTTCTCCTCTAAATTAGGGAGTTCTCGCCATCTATCCAAGTGATACACAAGATTCCACTTTTTCAAATTATGTAAATTTATTTGCTCTTGTCCAGGTAACTCATAATAAACCAAGATTGGAATTTTTTTGTACAAACATTCACTTATGGTCACTCCACCTGGCTTCGTAATAATCGCGTCCACTGTATCGTATAACTCATTCATAACTTCTTTCGATGTTATATATGGAATTGGATAAATGAACGGATTATTCATTTGTTTAATCCAATTATATAATTTTGTATTTTTTCCACATAGAACCTTATAGATGATATTTCCTGATGGTTTAAGTGTTTCAACTAAGGTTTTCATAAGACCTGTCCCAAGATTTCCTCCAGATATTAATACAGAAAATTCACTATCTGGTTTCTGAATCTTCGTGTGAATTTTAAATTGAGGGTGAATTGGAATACCTGTTAAGAGAACCTGATCAGACTTTACACCTCGCTCAATCAAAATTTCTTTTATCTCTTTGTTTGGAGCAAAATGATAATCAATCGATTCTATACCCCAAATTTGATTAATGAAATAATCGGTATAGACATTTATAACTGGCGCAGAGACTTTCCCTTTTTGTTTTAAATGACTTAACAAATAGGAAGGTAATGCATGTGTGCAAATAATTAGGTGAGGATTTTTTTCTTTTATCAGCTTTTCCATCGAATATAGGAAAAGCCATTCATACAAATAAAAGCGTTTTTTCTCCATTTCATTTTTATAAGCAGATTTCATATATAACCAACTATATAAACCGGGGAAAAGTTGAATCCATTTTATGTAAAAGTTTGTTACGAATACTTCAAATTGTCCGTAACTGTACGATAATATGTCAATTTTTTCACATTCGAACTTGTTATTATTTTCATGTAAAGACTCTATTATTCCATTTGCTACTTGGTGATGACCAGATGACATTTGCAAAAAGGGCATAAATAGTATCCGTTTCATACATGCAACCACCTGTCTTTTTTTGTTTAGTATGTTCCTCAATTATTTTTTCATTCGGAAAGAATTTATAAATATTCGAGTGAGAAATGGTTAATCTAAAAAATGTACTAACTCAAAAATATACGAGCAAGGAGGAATGCAGCTAATAATGAAACAGTGTCTTATCCAAGTATGGGGTATGTTCGATCAAATTTACTTTTTTTGTACTCGGTTAGAGTGTCTTGAAAAAATTAGCAGGAAATATAATATTTTTCGTGTTCGCTTAACGCGTTATAAAGGTCGTGAAATTGTTCTTTCAGACGGTACGCTAATTAAGAAGAACGACCTTCTCGTTAAAATTCATCTGCATAATGTCCGTATACTGAAAGAAATGAAAGGCTTGGATAAAAATATCAAAAAACCACTTTACCTTTATAAGAAAGTACAAGAATCATTACCTGATCTTGCCATTTTTATTATCCAACATAAATATAATAATCAAATAAAAGGTATTATTGGTATTACGATGATTGATAAAGGATTTAGACGTTTAGGGTTTGAATCCTTTTCATTTTCAAGTATCCCGTACTTATGGTTTAAACGGATTGCACTTTACCCAATCTACTTCCTTTCAAGTTCAAAACATTCTTCTAAAAAGAAACAGACACCTATTCCTCAATACTTGTTTATGTCAAAGGGTATCATATGTAAAAAATATGGTACAGATTCTAAAAATATTGCGTAAATCCTTAATTGACGGACAAAAGCCTATAGGCAGCCATAAAATTACTGGCATAGCCTATAGGCATTTTTAATACATCAGGTCGTTTTGGGACAAATTAAGAACCTTGTTGGTTTGTTAGGTTTTTTGTTAAAGGATTATTGGTCATCCCTTGTAACGGCTGTGTCACCTGTTGTAACGGTTTTGTCATCTGTTGTAAGTTCAATGCGTTTAAATTATTCGGTAAATTTCTAAACAATTGTTTAAAATTACCGTTTTGCATGCCTCTAACAACACCGTAAATAGCCGCTCCTACTGCACCCCACGCAAAAAATCTCAATACAATCAACTCCCTCCATAACCTAATACTTTTGAAGCTTGGTTAGTATTCGGAATTTGATGGTGATTATACTTACTATTATTTTACTCCACTTATTACATAAAATATCGAAATGGAAGATATTCCATAAATTACAGCTAACAATTTCACCTCTTCTGTTCTATTATTTCATAGAGGAGGAGATTCTAATGTTAGTGTTTACTATTTTCATTGTAGCTATCCTGTCTCTTCTTTTTTATGTAGGAAATAAAAATACGAAGCAGGTTATAGTTAATAATGTATTTATAAATGAAGGTGCACAAGTAGATGGTAAACCGTTTCGTGTTTTACACATTTCCGATATGCATCTTGAAAATATATCAGTTTCACCGGCACAACTTTTTTCTATTTTGAGCGACCAACCTATTGATTTAATCGCTTTAACTGGGGATTTCCTAGATCGTAAACGTACTATTCCGAAACTACTGCCTTATTTAAAAGTTTTGAATGAATTAAATTCAAAACACGGAATATATGCAGTCTTTGGAAACCATGATTACGTTTTACGAAACCCGGATTTCAATAAATTAAAGCAGCTTTTAGATGAGAATGGATGTAAAACGTTAATAAATGCAAATGATGAGATATGTCATAATGGAAAAAAAATCAACATCATTGGTATAGATGATTATAGTACGAACAGAAGTAACGTTGATAAATCGTATGAAGGACTTTCAAATGGTTACAATCTTGTATTAACCCATGATCCGAACATCGTACTAAATATGGAAAATATTCCGTATGATTATTTACTTTCCGGGCACTTTCATGGGGGACAAATACATTGGCCAAAACCGTATCATCTTGCAAAAATGGGGAAATTGGTACGCATGAATATGGTAAAAGGGTTGCATAAGCACGATGGAAAACCATTTTATATCAGTGAAGGATTAGGTCAAACAGGAGTTAATATCCGTTTTGGAAGTCGTCCAGAAATTACGGTGCACCATTTAACACCAACAGCTGTTTAATCAAAATAAGGTGAGTGAAAGTAATTTATTTTACTTTTACTCACCTTGTTTTATTATAAACATTGATTTTTGTTAAAGTGAGGGTCTTCGTTAGTTCCAATCCTTCAAATTGCTTAAGTTTCCTTTAATAACTGAAACGTTCAATGCTACGATAAAAAGCCTTCAGCGGGTTTCCTAGAAACTTCTTTGCCGATCATAGTAATGAGGAGTTCCAGTGCAGACATGCAAGGAAGATTTTTTATGGCGTCATCATATTTCAACATGTGATGCATGTCTTTCTTCTGGAAGCTCCCATTCTAAATCTATATTTATAATATTCTTTTGTTCGAAAGCCGGATACATATCTTTCCCTGCAATTACGAGTCCTATCTCTCTTGTTGGGCAAAATATTGTCATAATTATCGCCTTATCATCCTCGAAGCCTTCTTGAAACAGTATTCCAACTTCCTCGCCTATCATCAAGTTCTTCCTCCCTTATCTTTTTATCATTAGGGATAATACTTTTTATCCTCTGTAATTTATTGAGATTATTTCAATCCCTTTTGAAATTCATATTGGGGTTTACTTGAAATAAGTTTCATCAGAAATGCACCATCAATCGTATCAGGTCTAAACTCTTCGTTAATCTTTCCTGAGATTGGGTGAACCTGCAATTCAAGTCGACCCTATTTGAACTTGAACTTTGCGACTCGAATCCCCTCTACATTGAAATGTCAAAAAACATCAGCGATTGATGAGGTTGCGTCATATATGAATCAGCGAATTTGTCACAAACATTTTAGCTCATTCTTTTGTGGAGGAAACGCTTGGAATCAGATTGCTGAGATTTAGTCAGAAACAATTAGAGAATTTATTATCCAAAAGAATAAACCTTAAAAAAATAGGGGAAAATATCCAGTGATTCATAGCCAATTGATATCTGAAAATTGGAAATGAATACACTCTAATAGAGTTTAAAATTCAAAAAAGATAAGGAGGCGTTATTCATGACGGTAATAAATGACGTTAAGACAGCTCTGGCAGGATTGAAAAGTGCTCAGGCCAGCTTTGAAACATTTGCTCTAAGTACAGATAATCAACAAGCGAAGTCGCTTTATCAAGATGCTGCTAGACAAACCCAATCTGTTGTAGACAGTATTGAACCGCGTGTTCAACAAATTGAACAAGAAGAACCTCAATACAAACAGCAATAATTAAAAAGGAATGACAAAAGGTTGGTTGAGTTAACCAACCTTTTGTCTCTTTAATAATTGATAAAACACAGAGGTGAATTCATGATATCCAAGTTAAAAAAATTGAAAGTTGGTATTTTAATATTAACGGTAATCGGATTATGCTTTGGTTGTAATGGAAATCAGGATCAGAATGAATTAACTGATGCCAATGAGGATTTGAATGTTTCACAGGTGAAAATAAGTAAGCCGATTAGTCAGTCCGTTGCCAATCAAGCAAAAGAAAACGTCAGCAAGGGAGAAGAAATTTCGGATGTGAAGGCTGTGAACACTGATAAAGAGCTATTAGTTTCCTTAAAAGTGGATCAATTTAATCGTTTTCAATTAAAAAAAATTGAAAAGAACATAAAATCAGACCTGGAAAAAAAGTATCCAGATTATAAAATCTTGGTTTCGACCGATCAAAAAATGTATTTTGAACTTGACAAACTGGAACAAAAACTTAAAAAGAATAACTTGAGTATGAAGAAATTAAAAAAAGATATCAAAAAAATCAAAAGTCTCATGAAGGAACAATCGTAAAAAGAAAGAGGGCTTGGTCCCATGTCGAATAATAAAAAGAAACAATTAACACCAGTGCAACAGGATTACCAAGATCTTCAAAAGCAACATGAAATAAAAAGACCAGTAGTTCGAAATTGCATAAAGGCGTTTTTAACAGGTGGACTTATTTGTCTTATCGGTCAGCTAATTCAAACATTCTATATTTATTTTTTTGATTTCACAGATCAAACGGCAGCAAACCCAACAGTGGGAACCTTAATTTTTATTGCCATGCTTCTTACAGGTTTTGGGGTTTATGATCGTATTGCACAATTTGGAGGAGCTGGTTCAGCTGTTCCAGTTACTGGATTCGGAAATGCCATTATATCTGCTGCCATTGAACACCGAACAGAAGGATTTGTGTTAGGTGTAGGTGGGAATATGTTTAAACTTGCCGGATCCGTGATTGTATTTGGCGTATTTTCCGCATTTGTAATTGCATTGATTAAAACCATTTTCATACAGTGGGGTGGTTTGTAATGTTAGCAGGTCAGCGAACATGGGTCTTTGATCAAAAACCTGTAATTATTTCCACAGGAACAGTTGGAGGGCCATTTGAAGCAGATGGAGTTATCGCAGATGATTTTGATCTCCTTCATTCCGATTTATGGCTCGAACAAGATTCATATGAAAAAGCACATAAACTTATTTTTGAAGAAGCCTGTCAAAAAGCACTCGAAAAAGGAGGAATCCAAAAGGAACAGGTTCAGTTTCTCCTCGCAGGTGACCTGATTAACCAGATTACCCCTACAAGTTTCGCAAGTCGAACTATTGGAGCTCCCTTTTTCGGTTTGTTTGGTGCTTGTTCAACATCTATGGAAGGATTGGCTCTTGGGGCCTATATTATCAACACAAAAGGGGCTAAATATATATTAACAGGAGCTTCCAGTCATAACACTGCTGTTGAAAAACAGTTTCGTTACCCAACTGAATATGGCGGACAAAAACCGCCTACTTCTCAATGGACGGTGACAGGTGCTGGTGCGGCATTGTTAAGTATTTCCGGGGAAGGACCTCGTGTAACTTCTGCCACGATAGGACGTGTAATAGATATGGGGTTGACTGACCCTTTTAATATGGGAGGGGCTATGGCACCTGCTGCGGTTGATACCATCGAGGCGCATTTAAAGGAACGAAATATTGATCCCTCTTATTACGATTTAATTGTAACCGGTGACCTCGGCAGAATAGGACATGCAGTTTCCTTTGATTTATTCAAAAAACATGGAATCCCCATCACTGAAGAACAATACCACGATTGTGGCCTCATGATTTATCGGGAAGGACAACCGGTTTTGGCAGGAGCTAGCGGTGCAGGTTGCTCAGCAACAGTAGTCTATGGACACTTATTAAATCGCATGAAAAAGGGTGAATTTAAAAGAATGTTAGTAGTAGCAACAGGTGCTTTATTATCACCCCTGACCTTTCAGCAAAACGAAACGATTCCTTGTATCGCCCATGCGGTATCGATAGAGTACGGGGGTGAAGAATAGAAATGATCTTTTTTTGGGCTTTTGTCATTGGCGGTTTAATTTGTGTAATTGGTCAAATTATGTTTGATGTGTTTAAACTTACACCGGCACATACGTTAAGTACGCTCGTAGTGGTTGGTGCGATTTTAGATGGGTTAGGTTTATATGAACCATTGATTGATTTCGCTGGCGCAGGTGCTACTGTTCCTATTACAAGCTTTGGTAATTCACTGGTACATGGGGCCATGCGAGAAGCCGAAATACACGGTTTAGTTGGCGTACTTACAGGGATGTTCGAAGTGACAAGTTCTGGTATTTCATCTGCCATTATTTTCGGAATGCTGGGTGCTTTGATTTTTAAACCAAAGGGATAAGGAGGATGGAAGATGACCGTTGCATCGAATGTAAAACAATGTCTTGCCAGTCTCAAAGGAGTAGAAGCTAGTCTATCCAATTTAGCAGTACGGACACAAGATAACGAATCAAAACAAACCTTACATGAAACGATGATGGTAGTGAACGAAATAGTGACAGATTTGAAAAAAAGGGTTGGAGAATTGGAAAGAGAAGAATTCCAATATAAAGGATTTTAAGAAAAGAGGAGGTCTTTTTACTATGCCTGAATGGCTCGATGTCATGCTTCGTTCGGTAATATATGTAGTTTTTCTTTTTTTCGTTACCAAGGGGCTAGGTAAAAAACAAATATCCCAACTTTCTTTCTTTGATTATGTAACTGGGATAACCATAGGAAGTATATCAGCAGAAGTTATTATGGGATTAGAACGAAATATGTTTTTAGGGTTGTTAGCGATCATAATCATTGCAATTATACCATTTATAGGTGGTCTCATTTCTTTAAAAAGCAAAAAGTTTCGCGATTTTACTGAAGGTAAAGGGGCTATTTTCATCAAAGATGGAAAAATTATGGAAGATAATTTGAAAAAGGAAAGATATACAGCGGACGAATTGTTAGAATTACTTCGAAAGAAGGATGTCTTTCAGGTATCTGATGTGGAATTTGCGGTATTAGAGCCTACTGGAGATTTATCTGTCATGTTAAAGAAAGAAAATCAACCTTTAACGGCAAAGGATTTAGACCTGGAAGTAGCTTCAATCAAGGAGCCTCAGACTGTCATTATGGATGGCAAGATTTTGGATGAGCCACTTTCAACAATTGGGTTTAGTCGAGGATGGTTGAAGACAGAACTGGAAAAACTAGGGGTCACAATTGAAAACGTATTTCTTGGACAAGTAAACTCTTATGGGGAATTAACGGTTGATATTTTTGATGATAAGCTAAAAGTACCATCCCCTCAAGAAAGACCTTTAACCCTATCGACTATGAAAAAATGCCAAGCCGACTTAGAATTATTTGCACTTGCAACAGAGAATAAGGATGCTAAGCAGTTATATACAAAAAACAGTGAAAAACTACAAAATGCAATTGATAAAGTGACCCACATCTTAAAAAGTTAATTGTACCAAATTACGGCTCTCGCCTCTTTAGTACTTCTGAAGAAAATCAACCTGTTGCCTCACCGCGACAATCTAATCCAATTATTGGTTTTATCTCATAATTCATAACGGAAATTGAAATAAAAAAAGCCTTGGAATAATCAAGGCTTTTTCGTTTGATTAAGTATTTATCGACAGGGGCGATTCCTGTATCACCCAACCAATCTAGATGGGGGTGTTGGTTGCCAGTACCAACTTTTAATTACCTAATCTTTATATTTATACGTATCAAAACGATATGATATGCAGATCAACGGAATAAATAGTTAGGATCCAGACAAACATGCGCCTGTTTTTAAATGGTCTTTTCTCATTTGCGGCACAGCACAGCCAATTTCATGCCTAGCATTGGACGTGAATTTAGAGAGCTTCTTACTCTTCCGTATCCACGGGGTTGTAGTTAACAATTTGTATATAAATAATTCCAATGCGAATACACAGGGAGGTAAGAAGCTGTTTTAAGTCTCATATTCTACTCACTAACCCCAATTTCAATAAATTAAATTTCTACACTCGATGTATAGATAGTTATCTATTTCTTCTCCTTGACACATTCTCATTCACCATTTGGTACATGGATTCTACACCTTCTTCAGATGCGACAAAATTAAATGCATTGTCTGCCTGTATCCCCATGTTGCCAGCTTCCTGTGCAGCATCCATGTTTGCCCCGATGAAAATGAACTCCCAATTATGTTTCTCTTCCTGATGTTTAATTCGCTCTTTCACTTTTTCATACGTAAATTCACGGCTTGCATTTTCCATTCCGTCCGTCGTGATGACAAATATGACTTTGCCTGGTTTCAGCTCTTCCGGTGCTTTTGATAGTCTGTGATCGACTTCTAAAATGGTCTTTCCGACAGCGTCCAACAGCGCAGTCATACCCCTAACGTAATACTCTTTGTTCGTCAGTCTTGTATTGGTTGCATCAATGCCGTTCCATAGTAATTCGTACTTATCATCAAACAGCACCGTCGTAAGGGATACTTCTCCATCAAGTTGACACTGCTTTTCAATAAATGCATTAAAACCTCCGATGGTGTCATTTTCAAGTCCTGACATAGAGCCGCTTCGATCGAGCAAGAAAATAATTTCAGTAACATTGTTATTCAAAGTCATCATCCTCTTTCATTTGTTGTTATGATAATAATATCTATATTTAACTACGATTTGGTCGCTTGGAAAGCGACATTTTTAGGAGGGAAATTCATGCTCGATAAACAGACTTTGAATGAGTTAGAGGAGTATATACAGTTTCACATGGTTATAGAGGATGTCGTTCTAAGTGAAGACCTGCGTACTCAAGAGTACAGCGTTCAAGCAGAAAGTTTCACGATTGAGATGGAAGACTTTATTAAGAACCATCGGCAACCTACACTGAACCAGGTTTTGTTTCGCTTTATTGATAAAAAAGGTGAAAGTGATACTGAGATCTACAAGAAGGCGGGTATCGATCGAAGACATTTTTCGAAAATCCGTTCCAATCCAGACTATCGGCCAGGGAAAAACACAACCATTGCTCTCGCATTGGCTTTGCAGTTGAATAAAAAGGATACTGATTCGTTACTGAGTTCTGCGGGATATTCCTTATCGGACAGCAACACCTTCGATTTGATCATTCAGTATTGTCTTGAACATCAGATTCATGACATGTATTCAGTCAATCTAGCATTAGAACATTACAATCAAAAAACGTTATAGGCATTGCATACGGATTAAAAATGAAAGAATTTCGTATAGTATAGGAGAAAGCTTTATGAAATTTATTTGGAGGAATCTATATGTATCATCCAACCGTTTTTGAGAATTTAAAAGTAGCATTCGAAAATCATGTATATGATTTAGATAGTGTAGAACAAGAAATTACTATTACGAACCGCGTTGATCGAATGGATTTTGCCGTTATGGCTCGGTACATTGCCATTGAATTTACCCTTGCTAATCAACCAGACGTGACTGCGGAAATTGTATTAGAAGCTTCATTGGAAGAACTTGCAGCGGAGATATTGGAGAAACCGGGAACAACTCCTGGTTGTACATTGTTATTACGCTTTTACAAGCGTGTACAAAATGTCACCAAACAGTGCAAGCAGATTGAGCAAGCAATAAACGAAATTTGGGACCGTGAACTCCAAATCACTCAAACCCTAAGCTTCGTGTATGAACAAGAAGCTTCATCAAGTTACCTAGATACAATTGAAGTGGGATTTAACCATAAAATTAATGAAGATCATATGGAAGACATTGCTGAATTTCTTTATCATGTTTTAGAAACGTTGGAAGTGTTAATTGAGATATAAATAAAAGAATTCTCCTTATGACTAAGATGATATTTGGGGGATAATGGTATATTGAATGTGGAGGTGTTTGTTTTTTATGTTCTTGAATTCGTTTTCCCCAGGTTTTGAGGGCAAGATAATCATCTGGCTAATTGGTTGTCTTGCTTCTATGACAATAATTAATGCAATCATGAGAAAAGTGTTGAGCGTAGAGAGAAAAAAGTTTTTCTCCTACAACTTTATCAATGATTCTCATAAAAAAGGGGAATGGGTAATTAGAATAAGTTTTACCATCATACTCATATCAATTGCTGTATACGATGTATTCAACCCATTCTATATTTTCGCCGCCATCGGATTTGGTATATTTCTTTCTGGATTCAGAGTAATTTTTGAAAAGAAATATGCTGAAAACCCTAAGGATTATATTTATACGCTAAGTGAGATGGGATTTGCCATTGTAATCATACTTGTCATGACGCTTATGGTGTTTCCTGAGTATCTATACTTATGACTGGTGGTTTCACTTGAAATTTAATAAGGAATTTATGAGCGGTCGAAATTGTATCTTCGACCGCTACTTTCTTTTTAAAAGGTGTCTATTCTTTCATTTACCAAACGAATTTATAAGTGCCCGTCACAGTCCGAAATCTTCAGGTGGTGACAGGCACGGAAAATTTATCAATAAATCAGGTACCGCAATAAGTTCGATAAGGATGAGTTGAGTCCTCAGGCGGTGTACAGTAATCAGCCTTTTCGGGCGAGTGCTCGTATGGTCTAGAAAGAACCTCAAGTAGTCGCTCCATCACGTGGAGGTCCCCATGGTCCACTGCGGCTTCTAGTGCTTCTTCTACTCGATGGTTGCGAGGGATTACCGCAGGGTTACTGTTTTGCATTAATTGTTGTGAGGATGTTTTCGACTCCTCTTGTCTACCTAGTCTCGCCTGCCACTGCTCATACCACTTAGAAAATTCTTCAGTACCAAAAAGAACTGTTTCCTCATGTTTGTCAAAAGTTAACGCACGGAAGGTATTAGTGTAATCCGTACGATACTTCTGCATCATACTCAGGAGTTCTTCAATAAGGGATTCGTCCTGTTCCTCTTCGTTAAAAATTCCGAGTTTTGCTCTCATTCCAGCAAACCAATTGGCGTGATACAACTTATTAAATTCTGCAATCGCCCCTTGGGCCAGTTCGACAGCCTGCTCTTCATTATCATGCAGCAGAGGTAAAAGGCTTTCCGCAAATCGCGCGAGATTCCACCCGCCCATATACGGCTGATTACCATAGGCATAGCGACCTTGCTGGTCAATGGAACTGAATACCGTTGCCGGATCATAGACATCCATAAAGGCGCAAGGACCATAATCGATGGTTTCACCACTAATGGTCATATTGTCGGTGTTCATTACCCCGTGTATAAAGCCAACCAGTTGCCATTTGGCAATTAACTTGGCCTGACGTTTGATTACTTCCTGAAGTAGCGAAAGGTATCGATTGTCATCAGCTTTAACGTCTGGATAATGGCGCTCTATTGTATAGTCAGCCAGGGCTCGGAGTTCCTCAACTGTGCACATGTTTGCAGCGTATTGAAAGGTACCAACGCGCAAGTGACTAGCTGCCACACGGGTTAGAATTGCACCAGGCAATTCGGTTTCACGGATTACTGCCTCACCAGTTGTTACTACTGCGAGACTACGTGTGGTAGGAATTCCTAGCGCATGCATGGCTTCGCTGATGATGTATTCGCGTAGCATTGGTCCAAGTGCAGCTCGACCATCGCCCCCGCGGGAGTAAGGCGTTCTACCGGGACCCTTATATTGAATGTCAAATCGCTCACCTTGAGGAGTGATCTGCTCTCCAAGTAGGATAGCCCGACCGTCTCCTAACATATTAAAATGACCGAATTGATGCCCCGCGTAAGCTTGAGCTAGAGGTAATGCGGTTTCAGGAATCTGATTTCCTGCAAGCACTTTTACTCCGTCATTGGTTTGTAGCGACTGGTCGTTCAACCCGAGGGATGTTGCCAAGGGAGAATTAAAAAGGATTAACTCCGGTGAGCGTACAGGTGTTGGGTTAATGCTTGTAAAAAAGGTTTTCGGCAGACGAGCATAACTGTTGTCAAAGTTCCATCCTGGTTCTGTTTCTGTTTTTCCCTTTGTCATCGTATCTCCTTTTTTTCTTATGTCATTTTAACGCCTAGTTTTTTCTTTTACATAAAACAATTTTATCTTTTACTTTTTCCAATTTATTATACTCTTCCTATACATAGATAGCCTTTTTTTTTAGGTATGGATTGGCAGGACCTTTACAACGTTCATTTTTTTATCCTACAGGAAGAGTCGATGTTGTCCGTAAACAAAATATTCTTTTTAATTTGACAATGGTAAATTTATCAAATATAATTTTAATTGAACAGTGGTTAATTAGGAGGAAATTATGTCCCCAAGAAAATCTGTACTTCAAGAGTTAACAAGGGAAATGATTATGGAAGCAGCAAGAAACCTTTTTGTGAAAAAGGGCTATCAGCATGTATCCATTAGACAAATAGCGAAAGAATTAGGATACAGTCATGGTGCACTTTATTATCATTTTGAAAATAAAGCCGAGTTATTTTACGCATTGGTTGAAAACCATTTCTACATGTTGGATCAAATACTGATTAATGTGATGAAGGAAGAGATTGAAAACAAGGAAAAACTAAAGAAAATTCTTTTGGGTTTTATTGAGTTTGGTCTTACACACCAAAGTCATTATGAAATCATGTTTTTAATTAAAGATGAGGAAGTTCGAAGCTTTATCAATCTAGGACCTTCCAAATCCTATGAAATCTTTGCTCAGAGTATTTCCTTATTGTGTGGTAAAAAAGTATCTCTTCAAGAGATATACAGTATCTTTTTATCATTACATGGTTTTGTCACGCATTATTGCCGTCATGTTAATTCGTTTGAGGATGTAAAGGAAATGGCTAACGTCCACACTAATTTTCTGATTAAAGCCATTTACTAATTTTTTTTAACTTTAATTCACCAGTGGTTAATTAATGAAAGGGGATAGGGATAATGAAAAAAGTGTTAGTGTTAGGCGCTTCAGGTGGAATGGGTTATTCGATTGTAAAGGAATTAACAAGCAGAGGGATTATGGTAACAGCGTTTGCTCGCTCTAGGGAAAAATTAGAGAAATTTTTTGGGGACGATAAGAATGTCATTATTTTTACGGGAGATGTGTTTCGTTTAGAGGATTTAGATGAGGCAGCTAAAGAAGTTGACATTATTTATCATTGCGTCAACATTCCGTATACGAATTGGACAGAGCAACTTCCTATTTTAATGTCCAATATACTTCACACTGCGGAAAAACATTCAGCAAAGGTAGCCGTTGTTGATAATATTTATGCCTATGGACGTAGTCTTGGAACAAAAGTAAGTGAAACTACTACAAAGAAACCACATACCAAAAAAGGTAAGATTCGATTGCAGCTGGAAACCCAAATCAAAGAATCTAATGTACCTACTCTTATTGCTCATTTCCCTGATTTTTATGGTCCAAATGCGGAAAATACAATTTTACAATATACGCTTTTAAATGTTGTGAAAGGTAAAAAGTCCAGTTATGTAGGGGATCAAAGAATTTCCAGGGAGTTTATTTTCACACCAGATGGAGCAAAAGCCATTGTTAGTTTATCTTTACTTGAAGAGGCTTATGGTCAAAATTGGAACATTCCTGGTTACGGTGTCATTTCGGGTGAAGAAATAGTCAAGACAATCAGAGAAATCACTGGCTACCAAAAAGGGGTTTCCACAGTTTCTAAGAAGATGATTCAATTTTTAGGCTTGTTTAATCGTCAGATGCGAGAAGTGGTTGAGATGTTTTACTTGAATGAAGAACCTGTTATCCTCAATGGTAAGAAATATGAGAAACTTATTGGAAAAGTCCCAAGTACTTCATACCAAGAAGGTTTAAAACAAACGATTGATCATATGAAACGAAACCAATAGTTCATCACTGAGGTTATTTTCAATAAGGGGGAAGCTGGACTTTGGAGAAGAAGCAAGCGGTAATCTTAAGCAATTATTTAGAACGCTGGAATGAATCCACTTCTACGACCTATGAACTCATGAAACTAGCTTCACCAAATGATACCTTGAGTAATTTCCATCAATGGGCGAATGGAAAACCAATCATTTCGGCCTTTGATGTTAATAAACCTGGACAGGATCGCTACTATTTCTTATTGATCGATTGGCACCGAAATAACAACTTTTACTTAGTTATCTATGCACATAATAAGTCTACTACCATAGCCGAGCTCAACCATACAATTGAAGAGGATGGTGCAACCCTTCTTTCATGGAGATACAATCCGTTAAAAAGAGATGGTAAAAATGACATTCGAAAATCGTATTATAAGCAAACATTTGGCAGTACGACTATAAAAATTCCTTTCCCCACTTCAATTGAAGATATGGAGATCTTTTTGGATCAATTGTTTAAGCTCTGTCATAATCGTGTAAGGGCGGATCGAATCGTGGAAATTTTGAATCCCTCATAGAATTATTCTCTGGGAAATATCTTTAACGGTTAGTGGTCATGTTCACATGATGATTCCTATAAAATAGCTTAGGGCGACCGAAATTGCATCTTCGGTCGCTACTTTCTTTTCAAAAGGTGTCTATTCTTTCATTAACCAAACGAAAAAATCCACGTCATAAAAACAATCTGATACCATAGGAGTATATGAACTATGTAGTGGGGGAGATTTTATGTTCTTAGAAAAGATAAAAAATGGTCTAAGTCAAAATCAGCCTCTATTTATCGGCGAGGAGACAGCCATGCGTTCGGCGGTACTGATTCCGCTTGTTCAGGTGAATGAAGAGTGGCATGTCTTGTTTGAAGTTCGTTCTCTGACGATGAGAGCTCAACCAGGGGATATTAGTTTTCCAGGTGGGCGAATCGATCCTACAGATGCAACACCTTTAGACGCAGCGATCCGAGAAACGCATGAAGAGTTAGGGATAGATCCATCATCCATCCATGTTTTGGGACAGATGAGTGTGTTTATTCCAACGTCGACATTTGTTGTTTATCCGTTTGTTGCAACCATCGATCATCATCTGACACATGAGGTCAATAAATTAGAGGTGGAAGAGGTATTCACGGTACCGGTAAAGTGGTTGTTAGACTATAAGCCTTATTTACATGAGGTCCCTGTTCAACCCATGCCCTTAACCGATTTTCCTTACCATAAAATTGCAAACGGCGATCTGTACCAATGGAGATCACGGGTGATGGAGGAATGGTTTTATGATTATGAGCAGTATACGATTTGGGGTCTAACCGCCCGGATTTTAAAACATTTTATTGAGACGATTAAATAGAAGGATAGATTAGAGATCTTAATTAAGTCTGAAGAATCAAATAGAAAATACAGAAGCAGTAGGAATTGCAACTTCAAATGAATCGTTATTTATTGGGGTGTCTGTATTTTTATTCAGAATATTACCGATATTATAAATAAACTTTATTATATTGACATACCTATTTACCTTTGCTAGATTTAATTTTAATAATTAAAATCAGTGACGAGAAAGAGTAAGAGAAGAACCCTGTTCTCCAGAGAGTCGGCGCTTGGTGTAAGCCGATGGACAGATCTTATCCGAAAATCATCTCAGAGATGCAAAGCTGAAAATCAGTAAGCTTTGACGGTTTTCCTCCGTTACCATGGAACACGTATGAAAGTACGTTGACTGAGTGCCGTATGTTTCTTTTTGGAACCTTGCGGAATATGGGTGGTAACGCGAGTACAAACTCGTCCCTTTTTGGGGGATGGGTTTTTTTATTGCAATATATTGAAGGAGAGTAACGGTTTATGAAAAATTTGATCATCATAGCGGGTTCGTTAATTGTTGCATTTGGTTTTAATTTCTTTCTGGTTCCCTATGGAATTTTAAGTAGTGGAATTAGTGGCATTGCTATTTTACTTGGATTAATCACGCCATTCAATACCGGCTTATTGAATCTGGTACTTAACTTGCCGCTGGTTATTTTAGGCTACTACAAACTTGGGAAAACCATCACGATCAATACATTGATTTGTGTCGTTTCACTTTCGGTTTTCTTATACGTATTGCCGGTCGTTGAAGTGACCGACAATATATTGCTGTCGACAGTTTTTGGTGGGGTCATTGGTGGTATTGGAATAGGGCTTATCTTAAAGTCCTCAGGAACATCTGGCGGTTTGGATATTATTGCAATAATCATTTCCAGAATCAGTAATGTCAGTATAGGCCTTCTTCTCACAGGTATGAACGGCATAATCGTTTTTATTTCTGGAGCTGTCTTCAACTGGGATATCGCATTATACACCCTTTTATCGATTTACTTGACTGGCAAAGTGATAGATGCAATCTTTACTGATCACGTCAAATTAACGATGCAAATTGTCACTACAAAGGGAGATTTAATACGTGAGGATTTGCTGAAATCCATCTATCGTGGCATTACCATCACAGAAGGGTATGGGGGCTACACACAAGAAAAGAAACAAATAATAATGATGGTCGTTACACGCTATGAAACGATGCAAATTAAAAAAATTGTCCGTACCCATGACGAAAATGCATTTATTAATATATTTGAAACTGTTGAAGTCGATGGGAATTTCGCAAAAAGTTAGGGTAGTTACTAACGTGGTCTTCAGATCGCTATGTATTGGCAGCCTGCTCATCATAAGTTAGAGACTGAAGAGCCAAGCGAGTAACCTCGCTTGGCTCTTTTTCTTATAGGCAATCCTGCGGCAGATAGCCATCCTTCGCTCCCCTTCGAACTACATAATCAGAGTCTTTTTAATATGGTTGAAGAAAGCTTTTCTTTTTAATAAGGCATAAATCTTTACGAACTGTGAAAGCGACTAATTATGAGCATTTTAGAATCGTTCGTAAAAGTGTACTTTATGAACCTTGTTGGCTCGATTCTTAATTTTTATGGGATAGCCACTTAATAAAGTAGACAAGCAGAAGCCGAAATTGTATCTTCGGCTGCTGCTCTTTAGGCAGCCATGGCAGCCTAAAGATGGTGTTTTATATTTGTCTCAAATCACTAGTTCAGTCTGTTGAGCGAATCTTTTTTATCCAATATCAGTAATTAAACCGAATCCATACAGAGAAGTAGTCAAATGATTCTAAAAAGATAAAAAAGTATAGGTAATACTAAAAGATTACTATTGATAGCGCTTTCATGAGCATTTACCGAAGCTATAATTGAATTGTAATGATATGAACGAAAAGAAAAGGGGCATGAAAATGAGTAAAAAATGGAAAGCGTTTTCATTATTAATCGTTGTAATGTTGTTCGCATCTATGCTAGCTGGATGTAATGACGGTAGTAGCAGTTCAGTTGACGTAGGAATTGTATTACCAACTAAAGACGAGCCTAGATGGGTTCAAGATGAACAAAGATTTAAAGATGCAATCGCTGATTCAGATTACACAAGTGAAATTTTGTTCAGCCAAGGTTCTTCAGCTAAAGAAAAAGAAAACGTAGAAACGTTAATTAATAAAGGAATTAAAGTTTTAATTATTTGTCCTCAAGATGGGGACGCAGCGGCTGCAGCAGTAGAAGCAGCTAAAAAAGAAGGAATTACAGTTATTTCTTACGATCGTCTAATTACTAACACTGATGCAGTAGATTACTATGTAACATTCGACAGTATCGCTGTTGGAGCAGCTCAAGCACAATATCTTGTAGACAATGCAAAAGGCACTAACGTTCCATTGTATTTATACGCTGGGGCAGCTTCTGATAACAATGCATTTTTATTCTTTGAAGGTGCATGGAACGTGCTTCAACCAAAAATTGCAGATGGTACATTCAAAATTGCTAACTCAAGTGAAGCTGAAACTTTAAAAGATAAAGCTGAACTTTCACGTGATGAACAAAGTAAAATTATTGGTCAAATCACAACAAACTGGGATGCAAACGAATCGAAAAACAAAGCACAAACGCATCTTACAGCTGTAAGTGATGATTTAAAAGGTGATGTAGCAATCCTTGCTCCAAATGATGGAACAGCGCGTTCTATTGCTGATGTATTTGGATCTGATAGTGCAGTTACTAGTTTCCTTGTGACAGGTCAAGATGCTGAAAAAGCTTCTGTTCAATACATTATCGACGAAAAACAATCAATGACTGTATTTAAAGATGTTCGTACGCTTGTAAAAGATGCTATGGGTATGGCTATTGAAGTTTTAGATGATAACACGCCTGAAACAACTGGTTCATACGACAATGGAACTATCGAAGTAAAAGCAAAACAAACAGATGTAATTGTAGTAGATAAAGAGAATGTGAAATCAGAATTAATTGATTCAGAATACTACGAAGCAGGCGAATTTTCTGGTTTGGAATAAGAATCATAAATAGGTTCAAGGCAGATAGTGATAGATACGTCTATCACTATTTCGCCATTGTACTAGTTGTTTGGTTAAGGAGGCGATCATATGAGTGAATATATTTTGGAGATGAATGAAATTTCCAAAGAATTTTCAGGGATTAAAGCACTCGCAGATGTGAATTTTAATGTGGGAAAAGGCGAAATTCACTGTTTAATCGGTGAAAACGGTGCCGGGAAATCTACACTTATGAAGGTCCTTAGCGGTGTCTATCCATACGGGACTTATCAAGGTGATATCGTTTTTGAAGGTAATATTCAAGCGTTCAATAAAATCAATGACAGTGTAAAAGCTGGTATTGGTATTATTTATCAAGAATTGGCCCTGTTCCCAGACTTATCTGTATACGAAAATATTTTTGCAGGCAACGAAGTGAAGCGTGGACCTTTCATTGACTGGAATCAAACCATTGTAGAAGCTAAGAAAATGCTTCAAAAAGTGAAATTGAATGTGACGCCTGAAACGTTGGTCAAAGATTTAAGTGTAGGGAAGCAACAGCTTGTCGAAATTGCCAAAGCACTTAGTAAAGATGTGAAGCTCCTTATTTTAGATGAGCCAACTGCAGCACTCAATGAAGATGATAGCGAGAATTTAATGGAAGTATTGAGTGAATTAAAAAACCAAGGAATTAGTTGTATCATGATTTCTCACAAATTGAAGGAAGTTATTTCAATTGCAGATAAAGCCACTGTGCTTCGTGACGGACGAACCATTTGTACCCTAGATGCCTCTAAAGGAGAAATTTCTGAGAGTGTCATTATTAAAAACATGGTTGGTCGCGAAATTAACGATATTTATCCAAAACGACCAAACAAATCGTTCGGTGAAAATGTTCTCGAATTAACGAATTGGTCTGCCTTTGATGTTCCATTAGGTCGCAATGTCGTGAAAAATGTAAATCTTCACGTGAAAAAAGGTGAAATAATCGGGATTGCGGGATTAATGGGATCGGGTCGAACAGAACTCGCATTGAGCATTTTCGGTAATCCAAAAGCTTATAAATTACAAGGTGATTTAGTTGTGAATGGTGTTTCTAAAACATTCAAACATCCTCGTGACGCTATTAAAGAGGGAATTGCTTATGTAACGGAAGATCGAAAAGGCGACGGATTGTTTTTGATACAAGATATCAAGAGCAATGTTTCTGCAGCCAATATGTCAGGCGTCTCAACGAACGGCATGATTAATCATAACGAAGAAGTAAAAGTAGCCACTGGTTATAAAAAATCGTTAAACATTAAAGCTAGCTCACTAGAACAAGTTGTTGGTAATTTAAGTGGTGGAAATCAACAAAAGGTTTCTTTAGGTAAATGGCTATTTGCTGGTCCCCAGATATTGATATTGGATGAACCAACACGTGGCATAGACGTGGGTGCAAAGTTTGAAATATACACCATCATGAATAAACTTATTAGCGAAGGCATGAGTATTATCATGATTTCATCAGAGCTTGGCGAAATATTAGGGATGAGCGACCGCGTGTATGTCATGGCTGAGGGTGAAGTCAAAGGAGAAATGTCAATCGACGAAGCCAATCAAGAAAATATTATGCAACTTGCTACGCAATAGGAGGTAAAATCAATGAACTTTATTAATGAAGCGAAAACGCTAGTTAAAGTAAATATTCGTGACTACGGCATGTACATTGCCTTAATCGTCATTATGTTAACCTTTTCCGTTATGACGGACGGATTGTTTATGTCTTCCCGTAATATTAGTAATCTATTAGATTCAGCAGGGTATATTGCTGTTTTAGCTGTCGGAATGACACTGGTAATTGTTATTCGACATATTGATTTATCCGTCGGTTTTGCAGCAGGTTTCCTTGGAGCCATCGCTGCTATTCTTCTAACTCAAATTGGGTTGCCAATTTATTTAACCATTCCTATTATTCTCGTATTAGGAATTGTAGTTGGTTTGTTTAATGGTGTTTTAGTAGCTTCTATTGGTATTCCATCATTTGTAGCTACTTTAGCGGGAATGCTGATTTTCCGTGGGGCACTTCTGCAAGTGACAGAAAAAACAGGGACAATCATCATTAAAGACGATAACTTTAATGCGATTGGTAACGGTTTTATTCCTTCCATTCTTCAAATAAATGGATTGCATTTGCTATCGTTACTTGTTGGTGTGGTTGGGATTCTATTTTACATATACAGTGAAATCTCTACTCGAAAAAACAAACTTAAGTACCAATTTGAAGTTGTTTCTAGAGGAATTTTTATTCTGAAATTGGTATTGGTTTCATCCATTATTGCTTATATTACATGGATTTTAGCTGGTTATAATGGTTTTTCATGGACCGTTGTCATTATGCTATTGGTCGTGGTGATCTATCATATCCTCACAACAAAAACAGTGCTTGGACGTCATATCTATGCCGTGGGAAGTAATCCAGAAGCTGCCCATTTAAGTGGGATCAACGTTAAAAAAATCACGTATATCGTATTTGGGTCTATGGGTATGTTGGCGGCACTTTCTGGTATTCTCTTCACCTCACGTCTTCAATCAGCAACTACTACTGCAGGAACACTATTCGAGCTTGACGCTATAGCAGCTGCCTACGTAGGTGGTGTATCATCTGCGGGTGGAGTCGGTAAAGTAACAGGTGCGATTATCGGAGCAATTGTTATGGCTTCCCTATCCAGTGGTATGAATTTACTGGGTGTCGGAATTTCCTATCAGTATATAATACGCGGAGGTGTATTGGCCGGAGCTGTCATCTTTGACGTCATAACACGAAAACAAAGAGGTTAGAAAATAGGGGACACCTTGAAAATCAGGGTGTCCTCAAAATTTTATTCATATTTATCTTTCCCCAAGTTGAATTGCCTTCTCACTTCTCTCCGAATACATTTATTCATTATTTCCACACCAATATTAATAATATAATGGTCCACCCATAAGTTGATTAGATTACATCCAAAAGTATTGTGGATTTTACTGCAGGTGGTAAGATGAAAAGAGTTTAATAGATTGAAAAAGGAGAAAATTCTGTTGAGAAAAATAGGCATACCTATACTCTGCTTAGTCATCATAATCCTTAGTTATTTTACATTTAAATCAGCCGAAAAAGCGTTTCAATCAGATTTCCAAATGCCTAAAACCTCAGCTCCAAATGACGAGCAATCTCGGCTTGTTTTGATTACCCAAGAGCTTGAAACACCCTTTTGGAATCAAGTGAGTGAAGGAGCAATTGCGCAAGCAAAAAAGGATGGAGCAAGCCTTGAAGTATGGGGAAGCTATGGCAATAACCAAGAAGATTTTTTGAAGAAAATTGAAATTGCTATCCATTCAAAAGTGGATGGAATTATTGTTCAAGGACTCGATACAGAAGAATTTAAGAGCTTAACGAAATTTAAAGCGGCATTCTATGGGATTCCTATTATTACAGTAGCTAATGATGTACCAGTGGATGAAAGTCTAAGAAAAACATATGTTGGTTCTGATCAAACTAGTGCTGGGAAAATGATTGCCAATCAGTTGGTAGCAGACATGGGCTCCACAGGAAACGTCATCATTTTGGGCGACAGTGAACAAGAATATTATCAGGAGCAGCGTCTTCAAGGAATTCTTGATAGTTTGAAGCCTTACCCGAACGTTCAAGTATTATATGGAGAAACAACTGATACGAAGGAACAAATAATTACGACGACCCAGGATTTAATGAACCAGTTACCGGATGTAGACGCTTTTATCGCGGTCAATGCGATGCATGCGGGTACCATGATTCAAGAAATCAGCAAGCGCTCTCAAGTCGCGCCTTACCATATCTATTCCTTCGACGATGGTCCTGAATCATTATCTTTATTAAATGATGGAAAGCTCGACGGAATGATTGAACAATCTCCAGAGAAGATGGGGGAGCTTAGCGTGCATCTAATGATGAAATGGCTCAGAGATGAAACTGGTCCACTCGATATGGATGGGTATCTCACGGATATCCGTATAGGAAAGGCAAATGAAACGAAATGAATACGATACAGAAGAAGATTTGGGTACTGGTTTCGGTTGTTTTACTCATTATGGTTTCAATTTGGTTAGCGCTTACCTATTACAATCAAAAAACACAAGATCAATATAATGAAATTTTACATCGGTATTTAAGTATGAATGAGGTAACCATTGCAAGCCAGCAAGTGATTACCGATTTAAATAACTATTTTGTTTCCCCGTCACTTAGTAATCTAGAACAGATTAATAAGAGTCAAGAGAAGATTCTAGATGCCAAAAATGAAGTTTACAACTTAATCAATTCAGAAAATGAGTTCGCTTTGACCAATTACATAAATTTGATCGACAGTTTCATTGAAACAACAAATCGATCATTGATGTTCCATTCAGATGAAGAAGCCGAGGCATCTGCGAAGGAATTCACTGAAGCAACACGCATATCCAAATATATTTCCGAAATGACGCTCACGGTTATCGATACCGAGCTCAAGACATATGATCGCTTCTATAGAGGGATTATTGGACAATCCATCGAATTTAAGAAGCTTGGTATTTGGTTGCTTGTATTAATTACCCTTTCGTTGCTATTACTAACTTACTGGTTCTCCTTAACGATTACGAGACCAGTTCATCAATTGACAAAGGCAGCCAATGACTTATCAAATGGCCGATTCGATGTGCAAATAAAGGTGGATTCTAATGACGAAATCTCTTTTCTTGCTAAAACATTCGATCATATGCGAATCAATATTAATAACTTAATTTCAGAAATTCAGCAGAAGGCTCAGCTTGAACAAGAATTGCAACAGAATAAACTATTGTTACAGGAAAGCCAGCTTCGGAGCTTGCAAAGTCAGATTAATCCTCACTTTCTATTTAATACACTTAACACGCTCTCCAAGAAAGCGTATCTTGATGGAGCGGAAGAAACGAGCGATTTACTCGTCAGTGTTGCAGGGTTATTGCGTTACAACTTAAAACGATTGGACAGGTCCGTTACACTCTTTGAAGAAGTTGTCGTGTTGCAGCAATATATGGAGATTCAAAAAGCTAGGTTCACGGACCGCTTGGAATTTCATATGGATATAGACGAGGCGTGTCTTCAATTAGAGATTCCAGGGCTCACTTTGCAGCCAATTGTAGAGAATGCCGTTATTCACGCGATTGAACCTGAAGAAGATGGAGGGAGCATTTGGTTCAGAGTTATTGATGGAATCGAACGTGTGACAATTGAAATAGAAGATGATGGAATGGGCATGTCTGAAGAAAAAGTAAAGCAAATCCTTGAGGAGAATCTTGTTCAAAACGAAGGACATTCAACTGGAATTGGATTTAGTAACGTTGTTAAACGCATGCGTTTGTTCTATGGATATGACGACGTCATCTCGATCGAAAGTAGTGAAGGGGTCGGAACGAAGGTTGTGTTGAAAATACCGAAAATAAGGAGAATAGAAAACAATGATAAAGCTCCTGATCGTAGATGACGAACCAATCGAGCGGGATGGAATGCAAGCAATCTTGCAGAAAGCTTATCCTGATCTCGAGATTAAACAAGCAAAAAATGGAAAAATCGCAGTAGAAATGGCCAGTCTATTTAATCCAGATTTGATCATGATGGATATTATGATGCCCGGGATGAATGGCCTTGAAGCAGTAACACAAATAAGTGCAAAAGATCCCAACGTTAAATTTGTCATGGTTACAGCTTTTGATATGTTTGATTACGCACGACAAGCGATTAAGCTTGGTGTGAAGGATTATTTACTTAAACCAAGCAAAGCCAGCGAAATCGTAGCAACTGTTGGAAAAGTACTGAAGCAAAGTGAAATAGAGCAAAATTCCCTGGCAACGAGTAAGTTTCAACAGGAAGCGTTGCAAAAAGCATTGACTCTTGTTGAAACCGACGTAGTTACACAATTATTGTTTGATCATGTTCATGAAGTGCATATTGATATGCTAGTTGAGATGTTAGACATACGCTCGACAAATGAAAAATTTGTCATGGTCCTGTTGCTACCAGCAGGGTCCGAAAAATTTTATTCCGCAGTAAAAGAGAAGGTTAGGCAAACGGGAAGAGGATGGGTAGGAGCTTTATACGGTCGCCAACTTCCCATTATTGTATTTCGAGACGAAGATAAGTCTTTCCGTTCACAAGCTATTAAACTCGCAAATGAAATTCTCTCTATTGCGAAAAAATCCAACCTACATGCAGACTGGTTTATTGGAATTGGTAACGAGTGTAGTTCACTGGACCAAATTAGACATTCCTACCAAGAATCATTAATCGCGACAATGGATCCAACAATCGCGGTTAAATACAGCTTTTATATAGATGTACCTGCAATGGGTCCTGAAGTCGATGGACAACTTGCTAAACAACATGAAAAAGAATTTTTTGATCAAATTCGTCTCGGACATTGGGAGCAGATTCGTTTAAAGGTGATGGATTTAATTTTCCGTTATGAGAACGAAGGTGCTAATTTGCTGCAAACACAACAACGTGTGTTGGAATTACTTTGGATTACCACACGAGTAATGAGCGAGATGGGCATTGAATCGAATGCTCCATTCTATTCCTTCCAATCACAGGATTATCGACAGCTTCGAGCAGAGACAGATAATTTACTAGATCGAATGAAAGAATCGTATGAAGTCCACTATGACCGAGTAGAAGTGGATAAAATCCATCAAATTAAACAATACATTATCGAACATTCGCATAAGGATATTTCTTTAGAGACCTTAGCAAGGAAAGTGGACCTAAGTCCGATTTACATCAGTAAGATGTTCAAGGAAAAGCTCGGCATAAATTATATCGATTTCTTAACGGAATGTCGGATTGAAAAAGCGAAAAAACTTCTAAGTGATCCGGAGAAAAGCTTAAAAGAAATCACATTTGAAGTCGGCTATCACGAACCGAATTATTTCAGCAAGGTATTTAAAAAGATGTGTGGTATTTCTCCGAAAGAATATCGGAACACTCTTTTGGGAAAAAAGGACTGACTAGAAAACATACCTGAAAGGAGCAAGACCAATGGGACAGATAGTATACAAAGCAAGAATCATCCTGCTCGCATTGGTTCTTACGTTCATCACTTCAGCTTGTAAAACGGAAGTAGCCAAAGTCCCGGAAGTCGAGCAATCAAAACCAGCTCCAATACCGAAAAATGTAAAAACCGTGGATGAAAAAATTAAAATCGGTTTTTCGATGGATACTTTACAAGAAGAACGATGGCTCAGGGATAGGGAGCTTTTCAAGGAATCGGTTGAAGCGTTAGGTGCGGAAGTAGAGATCCTAGCTGCGAATGGCGACGATGCCTTGCAAATTTCTCAAGCTGAAACCTTAATCAGCCAAGGAGTAGACCTCTTAGTTATTGTCCCCCATAATGCCGAAGCGACTGCGGCCATTGTTCATAAGGCGCACGTAGCAGGAATCAAAGTCATTGCCTATGATCGTCTGGTGAAAAATGCAGATATTGATTTATATGTATCCTTTGATAATGAACAAGTTGGGGAAATGCAAGCGAAAGCAATCACTAAGTTGGTTCCGAGAGGCAACTATGTATACATTGGTGGCGCCATTACGGATAATAATGCATTGCTCTTGAAGAAAGGCGTATTCAATGTACTTCAGCCACTAATCGATAAAGGTGATATTAAAATTGTATATGATCAGTGGACGAAAGACTGGACACCCGCGAATGCACTAGCAAATATGGAAGCTGCACTCAAAGCCAATGGCAATCAAATTGATGCAGTCATTGCTGCAAATGATGCAACTGCTGGCGGTGTCATACAAGCACTAACAGCACAAGGTCTGGCAGGGAAAGTTCCAGTTGCTGGGCAAGATGCAGAACTTGCAGCCGCGCAACGCATTGTTGAAGGTACCCAAACTATGACCGTTTACAAACCAATCCAATCCCTAACTGAAAAAGTGGCACTGCTTGCTGTCAAGCTAGCAAAAGGAGAAAAGATAGATGCCAATCAAAAAGTAAACAACGGCAAAATCGAAGTGCCATCTGTTTTACTCGCACCAATAGCAGTTGATCAAAATAATATTGATGAAACGATTATTGCTGACGGCTTCCATTCTCGACAAGATGTTTATAAGTATGTAGATAACTAATCTCTAACAAGAATCCACCAATCAATTTGGTTATGGATTCTTTTCTTTTTGCTGATTATGAACCTAAAAAAAGCACTCCAAAAAATCTGGAGTACTTATCAATTAATCTATTCACATGGAACGTTCCAAAATATCTCTGACACTATTTCGATCCAATTCTTTGTAAACGCCTACCCCTGGTTTAATAAACGTTTTATCGATAATCGATTCGATGTCCGTATCATCAATGTCATAGTCGCTCAGGCGATTTGGGGCGCCAAGAGAATCCCAAAAGGCACGAAGTGCTTTGGCTCCTTCTTGTGCAACCTCCACATCACTTTTTCCTTCATCTGAAACGCCGAAAACATTCATGGCAAGCATTTTCACGCGGGATGGATCTTCTTCCAGTACATGCTCCAGCCAATTCGGGAACAGGATGGCAAGACCACCACCATGAGGAATATCGTATACCGCTGAAATTGCATGTTCAATACGGTGAGTCGCCCAGTCGCCTCCATCTGTGCTATTCGATAAAGTTTCATTGAATGCCGTTGTACTGATGTACATCATCGTTTCACGATGGTCGTATGACATTAAATCTTCCAACAGTTTAGGAGCAGTTTCAATCGCCGTCCGTAGCAACGATTCAATGAAACCATCAATCATTGGCGTGTTTTTTGTTCGATGAAAATAGTGCTCAAGGGCATGGGACATGCTGTCGACAATGCCATAAACGGTTTGTTTTCTGGAAACCGAGAATGTATAAGTCGGATCTGCAATCGAAAATTGAGGGAAAACATATGGAGAACCCCACCCAAGTTTATCCTTGGTTTCCCAATTTGAAATGACCGAAATGGAATTCATCTCAGAACCGGTTGCGGCTAAAGTGAGCACGGTACCGATTGGCAGAGCCGATTCAATCGGAGCTTTTCCCGTGATTAGATCCCAGACATTCCCGGCATATTTTGCACCGATGGCAATCGCTTTTGTACAATCGATTACGCTTCCTCCACCCACGGCCAAGAGAATTTCGATTCCTTCTGCCTTGCAAATCTCAACGCCTCTATGCACTGTTGTCAAACGCGGATTTTGTTCAACTCCTGGCAATTCGAATACCGTGGCTTGTGCTTTTTTCAGTTCATCGATTACATCTTCATAGACCCCGTTTTGCTTGATGCTGCCGCCACCATAAACAACAAGAACTTTCTGCTTCCCGATTTCAGCTGATAAGTGACTGATTTGGCCTTTTCCAAAATAATATTTTGTTGGGTTGTGTTGTAAAAATAGTTCCATCTGTACACCTCGTTTATATCAGTTCCGTTTTATTATAATCTCAACGGTCAAGACCTTACTCTATCACGAAAATCATTTGGTCGTCACGGATGGAGATTAGAAATTTTTTATGAAGATTGGCTGTTCGGCATGCAATTCAAAAATACACTTTACCGTAGAATTAGTTTAAGGTGACGGATAGTTAAGAAGGTAATTAATGTATGTTTATAGAAATTAGAGATAAATAGTTATTTTCCAATGGGGGTTATAAGAGTTGATGAAATATAAAATTAAAACATATGAAGAAGCAATTAAAGTAATTGAGGAAATTGGGTTACTTCCACTTGCTCCTTTAATACCTGATTTCCCTTCTTTGAATAGCATAACCTCAAAAGACTCATGGCATTCCGAAACAGAATTTGACCCTTGGATTTGGCGGACTAAGTTTTCCACTGATGGTGTTGCAGGATACGGGAAGTTTATGAAGAAAAAATCAGTCTTAGTATCTCGTAAGCTTCTCCCATATGTGAAAAAAGTTGTGGGGTATGATGGAACGATTGAGGAACGCTATTTTAATGGACAGGTATCAAAGGATGCATTTAATTTATACCAGATTATCAGCCAAGAGGAGGGGATAGATACAAGGGCGTTAAGGACAAAAGCAGAACTAAAGGAAAAGGATAAAAAGAAGATATTTGAAAACGCATTATTAGAGTTACAAGGAACAATGGATATTGTAATTTCAGGTATACAAGAAAAAAAGAATGTAGACGGAGAAAAAAATGGTTGGAGCAGTACAGCTTTTGAGACTTATGACTCTTGGGCTAATAGAAATAATATAGACATTATTGATTTAGAGAAAGAAGAAGCAAAGAAATATTTGATTGCTCACTTTTTAAAACTATGTAGTAATGATTCCGTTAAAAAAATCGAGAAAATTCTTTTATAATTAAGGCTTTTTGGAACTAATGAAATAGGGCTCAGTTCTATAGAAAAAAGTAGCCTGAATAACATGTTCGGCAGCTTTTTCTATGGAAGAAGGTAACATTCCTTAATAACCCTCCAAACCATAACATAAGCAATGGCCAAGGGTGTTTGCAGATGGTTGAAATTGCATCTTCTGCAATTGCTTTCTATTACATATGAGTTTCCCAGATTTTCAAATACTAAACTATTGTTAGAGGAGTTTTTGTAATGAGTTTACAAGATAAATTTCTTTTGAATTTTGCCTATTTAGAGACCTTTTCCAAACGTACGGATACCGGTTGGGGGTCATTATTTTGTAATGAAAATCAGCCCGTATATTATGATGCCAACCACGCACATATAAGTGATGCTATTGTAAACCCTCAATTGATTATTGATGAAGTGGTTAGCTTTTATGAATCTAAAAAAATCACACCAAGATTCTACCTATATAATTTAGATTCTCTTCAAAATCTTATTTCAACATTAAAACTAAATCATTTCGGCTACGAAGAATTAATTTCTCCTGTTCAACTGTGGGACAAACAGATTCGGGAGAAAGATAAAAATGAAAGAGTAACGATTGAAATTGTGACAAAAAGCAATTACTTAGAGACACTACTTATTGAATGCAGTATAAAAGAATTCGGTGGAAAAGAAGTTAGAGAGAAAGCATTTGAACAAGAATTTAATCATCCAAGCTTCGTTCACTATTTACTCCGATACAATGGCGTCGCTTGTGCAACTGCTTGTCTTTTTATCACAAATAAACAAGCCCGAATGGAAAGTGTCGCGACTTTGGAAGAATTTCGAGGTAGAGGTTTAATAGGAGAACTTATTCATTATATTCAAATGGAAGCGGTCAAAAAAGAAATCGAAAACCTTTGGGTGTTTCCAATCAATGAAAACATAGAAAAAGTCTATCAAAAGTATGGATTTCAAACAGTAGAGAAACTCAAAACGGGGCACGCATTTTTAGGTGGAAAAAGCATAAAAGAGATCCAAGGATAGTGTATTAAGATGCAATCATTAGGTCCAATTCCAAGTACATATCATAAGAAATTCAAGGGTGGCCGAAATTGCATCTTAGGCTGCAATTTATAATAGATACATAATAAGGGGAATGAGTTTTTGGGAAACATAAATGTTATTGAATTAATTGCTAGCTTTTCGGCTTGGTATTTAATTGGATATCTAGCTTATCTTCTATATAAAAAACATACAGCGAGGCCCGAGGTGTGGAAAGTTCTCTTGTTTATATTGATAGGTGTATTTTCTTTTTCTATTAGTTGGCCAATGTTTGGTAGTGTAGTGAAGTTACCGCTTTTACCACTTGGTGTTTGGATTTTGTATGCGATTTATAGAAAAAAGGAAGAGCAGTGGCAGATGTACCGGGGCTATGCATGGTTAGGTTTTATTGCGAATTTTATATGGATCGTTACCTCGTTAATTGCAATACCTGTTAATCATTTGATTTATTCAGAGAATGAACCGGAGAGCTATATTTCAAATATTGAACATGCTTCTATTATACTTATTCATCCTTCTGGTTATAAAAGTTCGTTAAGTAAAGAAAATTTTATGTTGCAGATTGATCATCTCAAAGAAAAATCTGTTCATAGTAATGAATGGTATAACGAAACTGACATGAATAATGATGATAAAAAAACAATCGAACGTTTTCCTTATCAACTTATTGGGTTTACCCCAAAATGGGGGAGTGGGCTCAATTCGATTGTTTACATTGAAGAGGATGGGAAAGGTCTTTTAATCTCCAATTCAACAAAACAACTCTATTTTCGTTCCGAACACTCGCTACTAGAGGGGGGAAATTAAAATGACGAAGAAAAAGTTGTGGATGATTGCGGTGGGTGTACCCCTTCTGTCGGTGATTATCATTTATTGGTTTTATTTTTCAAAGCCAGCTGCTTTTCCTGAAAATAATCAGTTGTTAAAAAGTATTAATCAGATGTTTCCGGAAGTAACTGAAAATGTAATACAGGAAACCATTTTCCTTGATGAACACCACGCGTACGTTCCTTTTATGTCTGAAGCAGGAAATTACGGTATGAGTTTCTGGGTGTGGGAGAAACATAAATGGAATGTTGACTCCATTAATACTTCAGGACATCCTCACTTATGGAAGATAGATGAAAATGATCCTTCCACTTATTATTTTGTCTGGAATATTCGTCCTGACGAACAAGTTGAATATATGAAATTATTTATGAAAAAAGATAGGGCATTTCATATTACAGACGGAATAGAGGAATATACTACTGGCATTCAAATGGAGCATAAAGTTCTTCTCTCTGAGGAATCATATGGTGTTAGTCAATTATCGAAAGATTGGGTTTCTGTTATAGATTCACATTTAACGAATTTAAAAGGCAAGCAACCTAATATGTTTTTTAACACCAATATCCCTGAACACACTCTCTATTTTGGTTGGACTTCCTTTAATGATTTAGATCGAGTAACGTTTGGTAATTCTACGAACTCATCAAGTATATTTAGAAGTGGCAATGAGCGAATAGAATTTGTCAGGATTTTGGATAAATTAGAGATTGAGTAACCTCGGATTATACGTATTATAATTTTACAAATAAATCAATTTTGAAAGTATTTTGGTTAGTGACAGTCTCTGTTTAAGGAGATACATAATATCCAGAATAGGTTTTTCATGAAGCATTCAAATTTAAAAAAAGGAACGTATGTGTGGTAAAATAAGAGGGTAATAGAATAGGTAACTCAAGGGTGGTTGGCTCACTCCCGTTCGAAAGGGGGTGGTGCCGGTGTAGTATTCGAAACATTAATGTTTGCAATAGAGCATTAGTCCAATGTTTCGATTCGCATGCGAATCTCACAGAAAACGGAATTCTTCGTAATCCCGTTTTTTCTGTCCTTTAACCATAAAAAAACCCATCTTTGAGTTAGCGCTCAGATGGGTTACTCTACCATTTAGCCAATCCCCTTGAAGGGAACCTGCTGTTACATTGATCGTTTGGTGTTACACCATCAAACGATCTTTTTTATTGTACTCAATTTCTAATTTCATTATACCAAAGGTAAATTTATGTATCAATGATAAAAGATTATATGAAAATCACTGGGTCAATGGATTAGCCTTGTTATCTACAGCACTTTGAAAGAACAGAATCAATGGTTTAATTCAAAATGAGGTTCATGAAGTTGGATCAATTCCAATTCAGTATGGATTTCTTTTATCCGTTTAACTAAACTTTCTACTCCATATATTTCAGTAAAGGTATGGCTGCCCACAAGAAGATTGATACCTACGTATTGAGCATATTGAATGGTGTATAGGGATGCTTCACCTGTGATGTATGTATCGCATCCGCTATGTAATGCCTGTCGAATGTGATCTGTTGAATTCCCTGCACCTGTTAATACTCCGACTCTTTTAATGTCTTTTTGATTGTGTTTCCAAGCCCTTACAGGTTCATTCAATTCATCGCGCATTCTATTCACTAATAATGAAAAGCTTACTGGATTACTCAACTCCCCAATCCCAGGAACATCCCCATCCTTGTAAGGAGAGTATTGTTTAATCGTATCAATTCCTAGAATATTCATTAAGGAAGTACATGTACCGAACTCCACAAAGTCTAATGGACCGTGAATAAAAAAATGGCTTATATTATTTTCTTGTAGCTTCTCTACACAGTCATCTCTCAAACCGTGCATAAAACCCCAAGCATCGTGATGAGTGATCATCAAATCAACTTTATTTTTTATCGCTTGTTCGATTGTTTCAAGTGTGAGATTCGTGCAATAACCGACCCTTGAAACAGAGTTGTTTGAAGTACATACAAATCCGTAATCACCCTCATGTTCTTCTAATAATTCTTTCGTAAAGAGGTCTATAATCGTAAATTCAAATTGATCTAAATTCATTTCATAACCACCTTTAATATGCTACTAGGATAATTCACTCTTCACCAGTTCTTTCTTATTTCATTAACTACAACATCAGGTTTATCCCAATGCAACATATGAGTTGTATTTTCAATCAAATGGACTTTGCCATTTCCTCTCTGTTTAAATATCTCTGAAGTAAACGTTCTATTCTCATCCATTTTCTTTGGTAACGTCGCTCTCAATAAATGAATATCTGGAGGCAATTGTTCGTATATATCTTCAGTTTCATTCTTATACATAGCTTGAATCATGTGTTTTGCTGTTGTCCCTCTTACATGCCAAATGACTTGATTGTTTGATTCGATACCTAGGTCTTTAACTGCCACTTCTAAAAGAGGAGACCATCTGGAATACGCTACTTTTTCAGAAGCTAAAAAATCATCCCAGTTGTTAAAAACGTATTCTTCGAAGTCTTTTTCGTAATAGGCTATTTCTAGTTCCATAGATTTTTCCGCACGCCATTTTGTCTGGTATCCACCATCAATTAAAGGTGTGCCTTTAACTTTCTCGGGGAATTCAACTATGTAATAAAGAGACACAAAGCTTCCCCAAGAATGGGATAAGAAATAGAAGTTTTTAATTTCAAGAATATCTAGAATACGATTAAGCCATACAGCCAGTTGTGGATATTCATATTTTGCTGCTTCGTCAAAAGCAGGAGTTTTCCCGTGTCCCGGAGCATCTATTGAATAATTCGATACTCTCCTTTTAACTCTTCTGCTATTTCAATAAAACTAAGCCCAGTGCTACCTAATCCATGAAGACAAAAAATCACTGGCTTCTCCTTGTTACCCCATTCAGTAATATGTACATTTATGTCATCGTCATTTATATAATATCTGTTCATACCCATTTGCCTTTCCCCATGTTGTACATGGTTGTTTCGCTCATTATTGTTGTTTCATGTACTCTATAAATATGTCCTTAACCATTATTTCTTTTGAATAATCAATCATTTTGCTTCCTTTGACACTTGGGTAACCGCACACTTCTTCGAATAAAAGGGGTAAGCCAGTGCCCACAGTGTAGACTCTTGTGAAATCAATGGCTTCCCTATTTACTTGAATGTTAGAAATTTCTCCATCCTTGTTTGTCCAGTCCACACCCGAAAATTGTAACTTCCCAATCGTTCCACCCTGCGGACGAAAACCATTCCCATAAACTTTTCGGTTAGTGATTCCATCATTTAAGGTTTCTTTAATGAGACCAGCAATTTGTTCTCCTGTTAACTCAGTAACTGCAGATGCTTGCATACTTTTACAAGCGTCTAATAGATTCCCTTTTGAGATTTCGCCACTGTTCACACCAGTAGTTGCAGCACCCATGTACATGATTCCTATTTCAGATTTCCAATACTCTTTGACACTATGAGCCATTAATTTAACTAATTCCTCATGTGTAAGTGCTTCTTCTGAATAAAAAATAATTTCAGATAAAAACTTTTCAGTTATTACACGACCTTTATCTACGATTACACTTATTTCAGTATCACATTCATCATCCATTGATATTTCTGAAAGGTGTCCTGTATGTTCAACGACTTTCATTTTGTCCGTATCTATAGTGATTTTTAGTTCACCAACGTACTTTCCATATGAACCTGCTTGCACGATGATGACATTTGATACAATCTCTGGATTATTTAATACCGTATGGCTATGTGCACCGACAATAACATCTACAAGTCCAGATAATTGTTTGGCAAGTCCTAAATCAGTATTATAGCCCATATGTGAAAGGAAAATAATGAGGTTAGCTCCCTGGTTCTTTAATTTCACGACTGCTTTCTCTATCGCTTTAACCGTATTTTTATTACGTAAACCATGTTTCTTTTCATATGTATCTTCAAATTGATCGGTAGCTCCAAATAGACCGATTTTTAGCCGATTCCCAACTTCAAGGAGGAGTGTTTCTTTTGTGCCTCCGATTTGCGTGCCATTTGATTCTTCTATGTTAAGTAAAAGCCAAGGTACTTTTGAATCCCAACTTAACTGTCTAATTTTGTCCATAGGTAAACGCAAAAGTTCATTGTTTCCAACTGTCATCGCGTCATAACCCGTAGCAGCAAGCATTTCAAGATGAATAGCTCCTGAAGTAGCCAAGCATTCATTCATGCTCAAATCCATATGATCACCACCATCAAGCATGATTACATTTTGACCTTGTCTTAATAATTCTTGTTTTCTTTTTTTAATAAAGGCAGCCTGTCTATTTGCTAAATCATAGTGACCGTGCAAATCATTTGTATGTAATATAATAAGTGTTTCTTTCATGGTAAACCTCCGATATTGAATAATTCCATTATTATGTAATTATAGCATTATTCTTGGGAATCAACGTTTACCCCGTAAGAAATTCTAGTGCGCCCGAAATTTTATCTTCGGGCGCTTTTTACTTTTCAGAAGGTGTTTATTTTATTATTAACCAAACACATATCTCACCCAGTCAACTAGTCAAAGAGATGAGTTTGGGAGATAAATAAGGGAAAGTGCGCGATAAGTTTAGAGTGGTCAAATGTGAATGATCAGAGAGAGTAAATCTCACCAAGTCAACTAGGCAATGAGAAGAGTTTGACTGATAAATGTGTTGATTTGGTTGATAAATCGCTAGTTTGATTGATAAATCTTCAGTTTGATTGATAAAGTAACCAAACTGATTGATAAATGATTATCTAAGTAAAAGAACATACTTGGTGTCAGGAATCTCACCAAGTCAACTAGGCAATGAGAAGAGTTTGATTGATAAATGTGTTGATTTAATTGATAAATCTTCAGTTTGATTGATAAACGATTATGTTTTATAACAATGCTTGCTTCGGACTAGTCTATCTCACAAGTTAACTCACCGTTGAGATGAGTTTGAGCGATAAATTATTAGCGCAATACAGTGGGTCACTTTTCATCGCAGAGACAACCAATTCATAGCTAGTAATCAATCATCTTAAAAATTTCTTCGTCATCATAAATACTCTCCTTTCATATTATTAATAAACCGTACCCTGAATGGAGGGAATAGGATGGACATTTTAGATAAGGTGAAAAGTCACCGAGAAGAAGAAAATAAACTGAAGTGGGAAGGTACCTTTTCCGAATACTTGGCCTTTGTGAAGGAAAGACCAATCATTGCACAAACGGCTCATTCTCGAGTTTATAATATGATCAAGAGCGCAGGGGTATCTGAAAAAAATGGACAGAAAAAGTATCATTTTTTTGATGAACAAATATTTGGCCTTGAAACGTCACTGGAAAGACTTGTGGAAGAATATTTCCATCCTGCAGCAAAAAAATTGGATGTACGTAAGCGGATTTTATTGTTGATGGGTCCTGTTAGTGGTGGTAAATCGACTATTGTAACTTTGTTGAAACGTGGTTTCGAGAAGTATTCGAAGACAGATGAGGGCGCGGTATTCGCGATTAAAGGATGCCCGATGCACGAAGATCCACTTCATCTAATTCCTCAGGAGTTGCGTGGCGAATTTTTTGATGAGTATGGAATTCACATTGAAGGGAGTTTGTCTCCATTAAATGTGATGCGCCTAGAGAAGGAATACAATGGACGGCTTGAGGATGTGATGGTGGAACGCATCTTTTTCTCTGAAGATAAACGTGTGGGGATCGGTACTTATACACCATCTGATCCGAAATCCCAAGATATTGCTGATTTAACTGGCAGCATCGATTTTTCAACGATAGCCGAATTTGGTTCCGAGTCAGACCCGAGAGCCTATCGTTTTGACGGAGAATTGAATAAAGCCAATCGTGGCATGATGGAATTCCAGGAAATGTTGAAACTGGATGAGAAGTTTCTTTGGTTGTTGCTGTCATTAACTCAAGAAGGCAATTTTAAGGCAGGTCGGTTCGCTTTGATAAGTGCGGATGAGCTTATCGTAGCTCATACAAATGAAACGGAGTACCATTCCTTTATTTCAAATAAAAAGAATGAAGCTCTTCACTCAAGAATTATCGTCATGCCAATCCCCTACAATTTAAAAGTGAGTCAGGAAGAACATATTTATGAAAAAATGATTAAGGATAGTGATATGGCCCATGTTCATATTGCTCCGCAAGCCCTAAGAGCAGCTGCTATTTTTTCTATTTTGACGAGGCTGGAAGCACCCAAAAAACAAGGTATTGATATCGTGAAGAAAATGCGTCTTTACGATGGGGAAGATGTGGAAGGTTTTAACCAACTTGACGTTGAGGAACTGCAGAAGGAGTTTCCGACTGAAGGTATGAATGGTATTGATCCACGGTATGTAATTAACAGAATCTCGTCAGCCATTATTCGGAAGGAAGTTCCTTCGATTAATGCACTGGACGTGTTACGCTCACTAAAGGATGGACTTGATCAACATGCCTCCATTTCACAAGAAGACCGTGAAAAATATTTAAATTACATCTCCATTGCTCGTAAAGAGTATGATGAAATTGCTAAGAAAGAAATTCAAAAAGCCTTTGTGTATTCCTATGAAGAATCCGCAATCACGTTAATGGATAACTACCTAGATAATGTGGAGGCGTTTTGTAATAAAAATAAACTAAGAGATCCATTAACTGGGGAAGAAATGAATCCTGATGAAAAACTAATGCGCTCTATTGAAGAGCAAATTGGGATTTCAGAAAATGCCAAAAAAGGGTTTAGAGAAGAAATTCTCATTCGCCTTTCTGCCTATGCTAGAAAAGGAAAACGTTTTGAATATAACACCCATGAGCGCTTACGTGAAGCGATTCAAAAGAAACTTTTTGCCGATTTAAAAGATGTTGTTAAAATTACGACTTCTTCGAAAACTCCGGATGAATCACAACTTAAAAAAGTAAACGAAGTAGTTGCGCGACTCATCGATGAACATGGTTATAACTCTACTTCAGCCAATGAATTACTGCGTTATGTTGGTAGTCTGCTTAATCGATAAGTTAAGTAAATAGAGGGAAAACAAGACTGAGTAATTTCATTGGTCTTGTTTTTTTATTTAAAAAGGTATGGCAATAACTTAAATGCCCTTGCATATTATAAGAAAATTAAACGCTTCTATTAATAGATGGGTGTGGGTAGAAATGAACGAAAAAGAAAATAATCGTTTTGTCATCTCACAGGAAAACTGGTCACTTCACCGAAAAGGGCACCAAGATCAGGTGCGTCATATGGACAAAGTAAAAGAAGCCATTAAGAACAATTTGCCAGATTTAATTAGTGAAGAAAGTATTATTATGTCAAATGGACGAGATGTGATTAAAATTCCGATTCGTTCGTTGGATGAATACAAAATTCGTTACAATCACGATCAGTCCAAACATGTAGGACAGGGAAATGGCGATAGTAAAATAGGGGATGTCATAGCTCGTGATCCGAGTGATGGCAAAAACGGTCCTGGGCAAGGTAAACAAGCAGGCGATCAGGCTGGGAAAGACTACTATGAAGCAGAAGTGACCCTCGAAGAATTAGAAGGGATGCTTTTCAAAGAACTAGAGTTACCCAATTTGAAGCAAAAAGAAAAGGCTGACAGTATCGTTGATAAAATTGAATTTAACGATATACGCAGAAAAGGACTAATCGGAAATATTGATAAAAAGCGTACAATACTAACCGCTATAAAAAGAAATGCAATGAAAGGAAATGCCGCGATTTCACCTATTCATAATGATGACTTGCGATTTAAAACGTGGAATGATGTGAGAAAACCGGAATCTAAGGCAGTAGTCCTTGCCATGATGGATACAAGTGGTTCTATGGGCGTTTTTGAAAAATATATGGCTAGAAGCTTCTTTTTCTGGATGACCAAGTTTTTAAGGACTAAATATCAAACAGTGGAAATTGAATTTATTGCCCACCATACAGTTGCAAAAGTTGTAACGGAAGAAGAATTTTTTTCAAAAGGTGAGAGTGGTGGAACCATTTGTTCTTCTGCTTATGAAAAAGCGATAGAGCTAATTGAGCAAAAATATCATCCTTCACGTTTCAATATCTATCCGGTTCACTTTTCAGATGGAGAAAATATGACGAGAGATAATGAGAAATGTTTAAAGCTGGTCAACGAAATGATGGAAGTATCCAACATGTTTGGTTATGGTGAAGTGAATCCACATGCTCGGTACTCAGCCTTGATGAATGTCTATAAAACAATCTCTAATTTAAAGTTTCGTCATTATATATTGAAAGAGAAACAAGACGTCTATCACGCAATGAAACGGTTTTTTCAAAAAGAGATTGAATCAGTTTAAATTCATTATTCTAGTTTAGCTATGCATAGCTCAAAGTGCCAGCTCGAAGGAAGTGGGGTAAGGGCGTTCCGACGGATTGTAGGGCTAACAAACCCTCAGGCGAAAGTTGCTTTCACATCGATTCTTCTTGCGCCGGTGTCGAGCTAATGTGAGTCTAATAAAATAAGAACACGAAGGGATTAAATGGATGGATAAAGAGCTTCATCGTGCGATTACTGAGATTACGGAAATTGCATCGGAATTTGGGCTTGACTATTATCCGATGCGTTACGAAATTTGTCCTGCAGAAATCGTGTATACAATCGGTGCATACGGCATGCCAACACGTTTTACCCATTGGAGTTTTGGGAAGCAATTTCATAAGATGAAGATGCAATACGATATGGGGCTGAGTCAAATATATGAGCTTGTCATTAATTCAAATCCTTGTTATGCATTTTTACTAGATACCAACAGTCTAACTCAAAATAAGCTTATTATTGCCCATGTCCTTGCCCATTGTGATTTTTTTAAAAACAATGTTCGCTTCTCAAATACTCGGCAAGATATGGTAGAAAGTATGACGGCGACTGCAGAACGAATTAAGAACTATGAGCTGATTCATGGAAAAGAAGAGGTGGAACAGTTCCTAGATGCAATACTCGCCATACAAGAACATATTGATCCTTCTATTATTAGAGGTAAACGTGAGCCAGAACATGATGGGGATAACGAAAAAATAGAAGTGGTACAGAAAACACCTTATGATGATTTATGGGTATTAGATGTAAAAGATTCTCAAATAAAGTCAATTCTTAAGAAAAGAAAAAAGTTCCCATCTAGACCTGAAAAAGACCTACTACTATTTATTGAGGAATACAGTCGTGAGCTGGAAGATTGGCAACGCGATGTGTTAACCATGATGAGAGAAGAAATGCTTTATTTTTGGCCACAATTAGAGACGAAAATTATGAATGAAGGATGGGCAACTTATTGGCATCAACGAATTTTAAGGGAATTAGATTTATCAACTGATGAATCGATTGAGTATTCTATATTGAATGCAAATGTAGTTCAGCCATCTAAAACGACCATCAATCCATACTATTTAGGGTTAAAAATTTATGAAGACATTGAGAAAAGGTATAATCATCCGACAGCAGAAATGTTGCAACAAGGCGTTATGCCGAACACGGGAAGAGAAAAAATGTTTGAAGTAAGAGAAATTGAATCGGATATTTCTTTCATTCGGAATTATTTAACAAAAGAACTAGTGAAGCAGGAAGATATGTACTTGTTTGAAAAAAAAGATGGCGCTTATTCAATTACCGATCAGGATTACGAATATATAAGAGATCGGCTTGTCTCCATGAGAGTGAATGGAAGTTTTCCATATATCGTAGTGGCAGATGGAGATTATTCTCGAAATGGAGAGCTATATTTAAAGCATGAGTATGAGGGTACTGAACTGGATCCAAAGTATTTAGAAAATGTACTTCCTTACATTTATCAATTGTGGGGACGTTCCGTTTATATGGAAACCTATCTTGAAAATAAGCCAATGATTTATTCTTATGATGGAAAGAAAGTAAGTCGGCGTTTATTATAAATGGATAAACAAAATTAAAAACAGGTAGTAGGAACTCACCCCTAATACCTGTTTTTATTATCTTGAAAAGTGATTATTTATTGGTTAATAATATCTTCGAATGCAGGCAAGGTATCCATATGGCTCGCAATCATGGCGATGATTGTACTTGCCTCTTCTTTTGAAAATGTGAAGATACTTTCGTCTTTGTAAAGATCCTCGTCGTCTACCCAAAGTCGGTTAACTCTTCGTAGAACACCTTCACCAGTAGTGCTAACAACTCCGAATTGATAAGTTATTTCAACTTCATCCTCGATTTGGAAGGCGGTGACTTCAGGCGTTTCCCATTCAATTCCGATTTTTTCAAGAACATTTCCCTCTTCAATAACTTCACCAACATAATATTCTTCGCCATCTTCTAAAATGTATTCATCATCATCATCAAGTTCATCTACATAATATGTCTCATTATCATCGTCCATAAAATCATGCAGGTGTTCATGGACAGCATCTATGACATCCTGAATGTCTGTAAGAATAACTCTGGCTGGTTGTTCAAGTTCCAAATCAAAACTTTCTACGTAAAATTCTTCATTATGCGGATCAAAGAAAAGGGTAGAGAAGATTTCTCTATCATCATCATCCGTTTCGACAAAAAATTCGATTCTTGGATGTTTAGCACTTTGATCAATCGTCATATGACCAACCTGATCATACTTGTCACAAATTGATGTCAGATGATCATCAAGCTCACTAGTTACTCGGTGAAACCATTCCATGGTCATACGTTACCGCCCCTTATTTTATAATGTAACTTCTACTTACAAAATTTATCTTTTCCCAATACGGCCATTTTTTGCGTGCCAGTTCTATCCATTTAGTCCGAATTTCCCTTATTATTAAAAGCAATTTATGGGTTATGTATTTTTGACCAGGAATATTTTAGTAAATGGCGAATAGTATGTTACGTGCAATATATAAAATGATTAGAAAGGTTGGGGTATTTTTGCGTATATTTGAAGATGAAAACCTGTTAATAACGAGAAATAATCTGCTAAATGAAATGAATTTCTTAAGCTATGAAGAATTTAATTATATTCCTGAAAATAATAACTGGAGTATTGCTCATGTTTGTCAGCACTTAGCTTTAACTGAAGAAATTTCTGCAAAAGCAATTGCTTATGGATTAAAAAAATCCACTGTCAGTTCCGTACCTAAAAAAATGGACTATATTTTAGACAGATCAAATAAGAGAGAGGCACCAGAAATAGTTAAGCCACAATTGAATCCAACCGAAACTCTTCAAATAATTGAACAATTAAACCATTCTAGAAATGTATTAAAGAGTGTATTAAATACTGTGGAAGACCCATCCATGTTGGCTGAAAAATCAGTAAAACATCCAGTCTTAGGTGAATTGCCTCTAAACCAATGGGTCGAATTTATATACTTACACGAACAGCGACATTTAGAACAAATAAAAGAAATTAAATCTCATTATCAAAGTATGGTTCCTTAAATTTAGTTAATTATTTATTCAAATTAAAGAATTTCTATTACAAAGTATTTTCACCTATGCGAAAGAAGGCAATTCGCATAGGTTTTTTCTGTGTCGATGGAGGGTGAAAATGTACATGCCTCCAGTTAGAAATAGCACGAAGTTTGACTATTTAATTATTTTTGTACAATAAATACTCGAAATGTATAAAAATAAGTGAATTTGACATAGTAAAGAGAAATTCATTCTTAGAAAACGTTTGGAGGACTTTGTTATGGATGACCATACTCAAATGAGTTGGAAAGAAGATGGAGTGATTACTCAATTACACAATTCCGTTGATAATGTCAGGATGGCTGTAGGGCAAGCACTCTCAAATCCTACAGAGCAGTTTATTCAAAATGCACTGAATAAGATTGAGCATGCAAATCGATCTGTTTCAAATGCTCTCGAAAACCAAGGGGATATTGAACCCATTCGTACACTTCAGGAACAATTGAAACAAGATAAGGAAAGATTAAACACTATTCATTAACCTGGTTCAATTCCTGTCGAAGAAAAAACAACAGTAAAGATTAGGTAATATATATGGAAGGGGCTAACTTATTGGTTAGTCTTTTTCAATTATAGGCACTTGCATATGTTTTGATTAGGAATCTTCATGCCAAAAAATGGATGGTTAATTATGATTGCTTTTCATAGATGACAAACAGATAACAATTTGATGTCGAGGAGGGTTATGGGTTTAATTTTACGAGAATGTCCGTTAAGATGCAGACTAGACAAACGAATAAAGAGTCTTTAAAGATTTGAAAGGGGTTCATATTAAATGAAACTAAAAAGAATATTACTACCATTCGCTGCAGGTGCACTCGCTTTGAGTTTAGCAGCATGTGGTGATGAAGATAAAGCGCAAAAAGAGGAAACGCCAAAAGAAGAAGCAAAACAAGGCGAAACAAAAGATAAAGGTACGGATGAAGGGAAAGCCGCTGAAGCTATGCAAGCTAAACTGGCTAAGCAACAAGTGGATAAGAACAAGGTTGTAGCAGTTGTAAATGATGAAGAGTTAACTGGAGATGAATATAATGCTGCATTGACGTCAATTCAAGGTCAAATGCAACAAACTGGTCAAGACCCAACGAGCAAAGAAGAAGCCAAGCAAATAAAAGCACAAACACTTGATACGATAGTTAATCAAGCATTGATTCTTCAAAAAGCAAAAGAAGCAAAGATAACTGCATCTGAAGCTGAAATTAATGAAAAATATGCAGCTTTTGAAGAACAACTTGGTGGAGAAGAAGCATTGAAGAAAGCGCTGGAAGCACAAAATATGGACATAAAAACTTTGAAAGAAGATATTGGTGAGTCCATTATATTTGAAAAATATCAAGCTAAGGTAGTGCCTCCTGATGAAGTGACGGATAAAGAAATCCAAGAATACTACGATCAAGTAGCAGCACAATCAAAAGAAGCAGGACAAGAAATCCCACCACTCGAAGAAGCAAGTGAAGAAATCAAAAAAGTTCTTCAACAGCAACAACAGCAAGAACTTCTAACAGCTCACGTTGAAGAGCTCAAAAAAGATGCGAAAATCGAGTTAAAGATATAAATGAATGGAACGGGTGAAGGAAAACACGCTGTTCTTGAATAAACTAACAAAGGATTCATCATAGATGGATCCTTTTGTTAGTTGGACGATAAATTTTTATCCAAAGCATCTTTTCTCATCTAATAGATGTTTTAATAAAGATGAGAAGGTGAAACAGATATTTTTCAAGTATCGGTAATGCGTAATACCTGAAATGGTTTCTTATTTACAGGTGTATCCTCATTTGAAAAAACATTGTCGAAGTAAAATAATACTAAGTATAATCAACATCGTCTTCCTAATACTAACGAAGCTTCAGAAGAATTTAGTTAATGGAAGGAGGACGATCGTAGTGAGATTTTTTGCATGGGGTGCAGTCGGAGCAGCTATTTACGGTATAGTTAGAGTAATGCAACAAGGTAATTTTAAACAAATGTTTAAAAATTTCCCGAATAATTTAAACTTGCAACAGGTGGCACAACCATTACAACAAATGACGCAGCCATTACAAGGGATGACCAACAATCCTTTAACAAAAAACCTAACAAATCAACAAGGCTCTTAATTTGTTCTAAATCGGTAGGATAGAATAAAAATGCCTATAGGCTAGCCAATTACTTTATGGCAGGTCTATAGGCTTTTATTCGTCTTGAAGGAATTACATAATAATCTTAGATGTGACCATATACTTTCAATTTTCATGAAATATAATTCAGCAATTAAAGAATGAATCATCTTTTACAAATCTTCATCCATTGTTATTTCTTTAAAGATAACCGTTTATTTTTGATTTATCTTCTTCAATTATTTCATTTTTTAAACCGTTGATGGCTTCTTTACGTTTCGCGTTTTTTTTCTTTATTGCAGCAAGTTCTTTTCCATCTGCGAATTCCATTGCTTCTTCTGCTGCTTCCATATTTCCAATCGTATTGTTTAGTCTTTCTTCATTCCTAGCCGAATCATTCGGTAATGGCTTAGGCACGATTATTCCTCCTCCAATTTATATTAAAGTCACTCATAAGATAGCGTTCCCAAGTTCAAATAAACTATTTCCGTTTTTCATGGTCTCTTTTTTCACTAATTCGTCTAATTAATGTATTTAACCTGGGGAAGATTCGATAAATTCTTCGTGACTAATCGAATAAATTCTTTGGTAGTTCATTACTGCATTGATTCTTTCAATTAGTAATGGATCCTCCGGCATATAGATTTTCATTTGATGAATTTCTTCTTTATTTTCTAAATAATGGCATTTGATTTTTTCCTCAGCAGAGTCAAATAACGTGATGATGTGCTCTTTATTGTTAGAAACAGGAATGAACACATAGTATACATATTCATCTCTGATTCCTAGATACTCACCAGAATCATCCTTGAAATATTTAAATAATAACATCTTTATGCCCCTTAAATTTTATATCTATATTGTAGTCGATTAAAATTTTATTTATTCATTCTAATGAAAATGGCATATATTTCAAGGGTGAATTTAAGCTGTTTCATTAGGGGATTATGACCAATTGTGAAGCGTGTATACCATTACATTATGTTCTAACTTCCTTTCTTTCTTCTTACAGTGTAAAAACGACAAGAAAAAGGGAGAGCGGCATGCATGTAATTGATGGAGTGTTTTCTGGTGGTGGTTTGAAAAATTTTGCGTTAGTCGGGGCATATCAAGTGTTGGAAGAAAAGGGTTATCGTTTTCGCCGTGTAGCGGGGACCAGCGCAGGGGCAATACTAGCATGTTTCATAGCCGCTGGATATACAGGAAAAGAAATCGAAGAGATGTTGGCAAATCGATTTAAACAAATATCAAGAAGACAGTAAAGGACGTACCATTAATAGTGAATTTGTACCAGGGAAAATGAAAGCAATTGTCATAGGAGAAGATTTACAAATACCAGATGCATATGGCAATACTGCCGATGTAAATAAAGTGGCAAATCCAGATAATTTAAGCTTCTCAAACGATTTAAATACACTATTCATCGGTGAAGATAGTAGTAAGCACACAAACAATTTCGTATGGGCGTATAATGTGGAGACACAAAAGCTATCTAGAATTTTATCTGTACCTGCAGGAGCAGAAGCGACAGGGCTGCGTTCTGTAGATAATGCAAACAATTCAAGTTATATCTTAAGCAATTTCCAACATCCTGGAGAAGATATTGAAGATAAAAACATCACAGCGGTTGACAAAGAGAAGTTGGCTGAAGCCATGAAACAGGCAATCGGTATTCAAGAAACTGGAGGCGTAGGTTATATCTCTGGTCTGCCTTCAAAAAATTCTGGCGAGAATGATGAATAAACGTAAAAGGTAGGGCCTGTTCTCTTGGCTGAAAAAAGCTCATGTATAAGTGGGAATTCAAAAAAAAATGATAAAAGGGATTCAACACCTAAGAAGGTGTTTGGATCCCTTTTTCATGTGATGTAATATCAACCCAGGGTGTCATGAATACTTCGGTACAACCAAAAGAATCTAAAATCTATGAAACTACATCTCCAATGGGTTTTACAAAATTAAGTATTCAGAGTATTGATGAAATGGTATAGTAAAAAGGAATTACTTTTATGACAATGATCAGGGAAGGAGTGTCTACAATGTCGACAACAAAAATTTTAAAATGGGTAACAGGTGCAATGGAAGCTGTTTTAGGAATTCCTATATTAGGTGCAACTATTGTGATTAGTTTTTTATGGGTTCCTTTATTTGTAATGTTGGTATTACATATCGTCACTTTAGTTTTGACAAAACAGAACGGCGGGTCAATTACAGGAAGTATTTTAGGAATCGTGACTTCTTGTGTCGCGTGGATTCCGTTTGTGGGAATGATTATGCATATTCTATCTGCTATCATCCTAATGCTCGACGCTGCAAAACCCGAGCTTGATATACCGATGAATAGAATTGATGTTGCATAATAACTGAACATTGGGTGAAAATTTTGACCCAATAATAACAGGCATCTTTGGAATTCAGTGAATCCAAGAATGCCTTTTTTTGTGACAAATTAATTTAACCCAATAGTTGTTTTCAATGATCGGTTATTTTTCATTTCAAGAGTCTAGTTTAATATACAAAAGACAGAGGGGTTTACAACATGATTTGGAAAGACTATCCGCAAAATATTAGGGTTCGTTTAATTACATCTTTTTTCAACAGAGCTGTATCGTCAGCAGTAATGCCATTTATGGCCTTATTCTTTGCACAAGAAATGAGTAAGGTTTGGGCAGGATTATTTTTAGTGTTCACAGTAATTGTTAGCTTTTTTGTTAATCTAATCGGGGGATATATATCTGATCGATTCCCACGTAAAAGAGTGTTAGTCCTGACCTCTTCCTTAACTGCTATGCTTTTTTTATTCATGACAATAAGCTTAATACCTTCGGAAAATATGATTTGGCTATTTGCAATGGCTTATGTAGCATTTGTGGTTACGAGTAGTCTTGGACGTCCAGCGATGCATGCCATAATTATCGATTCAACAACACCTGAAAATCGAAAAGCGGTTTATGCAATCGATTATTGGCTTGTGAATTTATCCATGGCAATAGGTGCAGCTTTGGGTGGTTTACTGTATGTTAATCATCAAATTGAGTTGTTTGTTTTACTAACGGTCACATCAGCTACTCTTCCGATTGCTTATCAAATTTGGCTTAAAGATGTACATACAAATCGTTTAGAAAAACAGCATCAAAATGTGTTTATTGATTTATTTCAAAACTATAAAGTTGCCTTTCAAGATCGACCATTCGTCAAAGTTGTTGTCGGCTCGATGTTTATCTTTGCAGCAGAGTTTTCTTTAAATAGTTATATCGGTGTCCGTCTCGCAGAAACATTCAAATCCGTAAATATCGGAGACTTTGAAATTGTTGGAGTGCGCATGTTAAGTATTCTAAACATCGAAAATATGCTACTCGTTGTATGCTTAACGTTTTTTATTAATAAATTCACAGATCGCTTCAGCAAGCAGAAAGTAATACTTATTGGACTCATACTGTACGGGATTGGTTATGTTACCATGACATCTGCCAATAGCTGGTATATCCTGATTCTCTTTGGTTTCATTGCCACAATGGGTGAATTAATTTACTCACCTGTGCGTAACGCGGAGCAAGCGAATATGATGCCAACGGATAAAAGAGGTTCTTATTCGGCTTTCTCTAACCTATCATTCAGCGGTGCAGATTTAATTGCGCGCTCTACCATTATTATTGGTGCTTACTTAATCCCAACGATGATGTCCGTATATATCGGAGTTATATTGATGATTGGTATCTTCCTCGTGTACACAGGATTATTTGTTAGAAATTCTGTGGAAACAAAGGTAGAAGTGAATAATGTACCAGCTTAGATATGGTCCTGCATTTTGCGGAGCTAATTCTGGATTTCTTAGGCAGCTTGATTCTTTCATTCAAAAACAGCAGGGATAAACCTTTTTATGCAGAAATAATTACTAGAGTGCTTTATATGAAAGGTGGCGGTTACTGATGCAGGTTCAGGAAGGTTTTATTCCCGTAACTGGGGGGAATGTTTGGTATCGCAAAACGGGTGATGGGGATGGCATACCCCTGCTCGTGTTGCATGGTGGACCGGGTGGAAGTAGTAAAGATTCTGATCCGCTTATGCTGCTAGGGGACGAAAGACAGGTCATCCATTATGATCAGCTTGGGTGTGGGAATTCGGATCGTCCTCATGATTTGTCTTTGTGGACGGTTGAACGCTATGTAGAGGAATTGGAGCAAGTGAGAACTGCTCTTGGTTTGGATGAAGTCCATATCCTTGGTCATTCTTGGGGAACAATGTTAGCTGCTGCTTATTTATTGGAAAAACCAACAGGTGTGCGAAGTGTAATTTTTTCAAGTCCGTGTCATAATGCAAAAATGTGGGAGCGGGATCAACGGGAATATTTGAAAGATTTCCCGATAGAAACACAGGAGATCATAGAACGTTCCGAACGAGAAAAAACGACCGACTCTTCTGAGTATCATCAAGCAATGATTCAATTTTATGAACGTCACGTGTGTCGTTTACTACCTTGGCCACAAAAAATGCGCGATGATATGAAGAAAAATAATCATGAGATTTATAGTTATATGTGGGGAGCTTCTGAGTTTACGGTGACTGGGACGTTAAAGGAATTTGATGTGACCAATCGTTTGAACGAGATTGAACTGCCGAGCCTGTTTACATGCGGCCGTTTTGATGAAGCGATGCCGGAAACGACCGAGTATTATGCAAGTCTGGTCCCTGATTCGGAATTCCATGTGTTCGAAAATAGCGCGCATATGCCAGGTCTTGAAGAGCCTCAAGCTTATGCGAATAAAGTGCGGGATTTTTTAAACAAACAACCACGATAAAATTGCTATCCGAACTAATTAGATAGTTATAACAAATATTAATGAAATCCAGCAGCCAAAACGGCGCTGGATTCTTTTTGTTGTTAAGTTTGGTTAAATTAATAAAGTGGTGTTAATTCTTGAGGTTTACCAAAAACTATTAGTATGATTTTTCTTCTTGGCTTTTTTCACGGTTATTTGGAGTCATCGGTTCATGTTTAGGTTTCAAATTACCTAGCTCAGCTAACTCTAAAGAAATCTCCTCTTTTTCATTTTTGGAGGTATAAGACAAAGTGCCTCTATTATTACTAGTTCCTTGATGATTATCTCTTGCCATAAAAAAACTCCTCTCGTCACATTTAAACCTTCTTAACATGGTTTAAAGTTAAAAATTCATGTACGAAATGTTTAAATATGTACCCTTAGAAAATGAAGGGAAATAAGGTCTTAAGGCAATCTACTAGTAATTAAGCAAACCCTCCATAATCCCAATGATTATGGAGGGTGTTTTACAACACTGAAAATCGAAGAATGAAGTATAATATCAAAATAATGTAGTTATAGGAGTAGTGATATGGAAAAGCAAAATAGCAAGTATCGTTGGGTTGTCTTTGCCGCTGTATTGATTACTTACCTTTTAATTGTGAGTCAAAGAACAGCACCCGGATTGATTTCTAATCAATTAATGCAAGATTTTAGTGTTACGGCTTCTACTATTGGATTGTTAACAAGTATCCAGTTTCTTGCTTATGCCAGTTTACAAATTCCCATTGGTATTTTATCGGATCGTTATGGTCCTAATATTTTTTTGATAGTGGGGACATTATTAAACGGTATAGGCACTTTAATTTACAGCATTGCCCCGAATGAGTCCGTTTTGTTTCTTGCCAGATTATTAGTAGGGATAGGAGACGCAACGATTTGGGTCAATTTGGTTTTAATTCTTAGCATCTGGTTTAAAGTAAATGAATTCGTACGTTTGCTGGGTTTCGCAGGAATGACAGGGAGTTTAGGCTTCTTGTTGGCTACTGTTCCGTTTTCAGCTTGGATTGATTTAGCTGGTTGGAGGGTTCCGTTTTTTACAGTGGGAATTATTTTGTGTCTATTGGCAGCTCTTCTATACTTTGTACTTGTAAAAAGACCAAGGCAAATGGAAATAGACACTCACGATCCTGATGCCCCAATTGAAAACAAAGAGCGAAACGGTGAGAAAACGTTGGTTATTCTACGTCGGACTTTTACGGATCGACAAGCATGGGCCACCTTCTTTTGTCACTTTGGAGTAGTGGGTACGTATATAGGATTTATCGGTTCATGGGCTGTACCATATGGAATGCATATGTATGGCATGACACGTTCTGATGCTAGTCAACTCATTATGATTGGGCTTATTGGGGCCATCATTGGAGCTCCGCTAACAAGTTGGGTATCGAACAGAATAGGATCGATAAAAAGGTCATACATCATGGTTCATTTGATTGTTTTAGTTAGTTGGGTTGCTTTTCTGTTATTTAGTGGGAAACCTCCATATACCGTTCTTGTTGTTCTTTTCTTTTTGATTGGTTATGGAAGTGGTGCAGCTGCTTTAACATTCGTGATTGTCCGTAAATCTTTTGATATAAAAGAGGTCGGTGTTGTTTCGGGTTTTGCAAATACCGGAGGGTTTTTGAGCGCTGTGCTTTTACCAAGTATTTTCGGGAAAGTCTTGGATCATTTCCATCTGGTGGACATAAGTGTTGGCTATCATTATGGTTTCATAGTACCCATCTTATTCTCCCTAATTGGTTTGGTTGGAGGTCTCCTTTTAATGGAAGATCGAATGCCAAAAGCGCAGTTTGAATGAGGAGAAGGAAATAGAGCTTTTGTTATAAGAATTAGTGGATCCCTTATTAATTATCTAATGAAATGAAAAACATAAACCCAGAATAGAAAGGCATATAAAAAGCCTAATGGAACGAACTGTGTTATAATGAAAATATGGAATGAACTGTATATCATGGAAAATACCTTACAATTTTGTAGAAATCTTCGCCTCTCGGCTATTTGTTTTCTGCAAAATTGTATAGGTATTTTTTTTATTTTTAGTGGTATTAATTTTTCTATCCTAACATTTAAAAATTGGAGGAAAAATGTCGTGAAAAAAACTGCACTAATTTATTGCGAGAATAATTTTGGGGACATGGACGGAAAAACAGCAAACGGATTGATACGTAGTTCAGGGAAATATCTTATTTTAGGTGTCATTGATAGCACGAAAGCAGGAATGGATACAGGGAATGTTCTTGATGGAGTGAATAATGGAATTCCTTTATTTTCAAACCTTGAAAATGCTTTAGAAAGTCTGGGTCAAATACCAAATCAGTTCATATATGGAATAGCTCCGGCAGATGCATTCCTAAAAGATGAAGAGAGAAATGTCATCATGGAAGCAATGAAGCATGGGATGAATATTGTAAATCCTATGCATGAATTTTTAACGGAAGATGAAGAATTTGTTAGGAGTGCGGTTAGGTACGGTGTCGAAATAGAAGATGTCAGAATGCCTCCACAGAAAAAAGATTTGCACCTTTTCTCCGGGAGAATTCTACATATTCAAACTCCGATTGTAGCGGTTCTAGGAACGGATGGTGCGGTAGGGAAAAGAACGACATCGGTTATTCTTGAAGCTGCATTACAAGCTAAAGGTTTAAAAGTAGCCTTTATTGCCACTGGTCAAACTGGCTTGATTCAAGGGGCCAAGTATGGTGTTGCCATTGATGCTATTCCTTCTCAATATATTACAGGTGAAATTGAAAATGAAATCATGAAAGCTTATGACAATGAGAAACCGGATATTATCATTGTAGAAGGTCAAGGGGCGCTAAGTCATCCTGCCTATATTAGTTCAAGTGGGATTTTAAAGGGTTCAAGACCAGGAGCGGTTATCGTTCAACATCCACCGAAGAGAATCAATTTAGGTGATTTTAACTTTATGCCTATGCCTACTGTTGAAAGTGAAATCAAGCTAATCGAAAGCTTTTCAAAGACAAAAGTTATTGCAGTGACAATCAACCATGAAAACATGTCGGATCAAGAGATTGAAGATGTAGTTGTAGAATATGAAACGGAACTTAATCTACCGACGATGGATGTTCTTAAACACGGGTGTGAAAAATTGGTAACAAGTCTCTTCGAAGTATTCCCATTACTCGAGAATCAGCAGAAGAAAGCACTTGTTAATTGAGCCCGTCTATTGCACCTAGAATTGAAATCAATCTTGCGAAAATTGCTCATAATGCCGATATACTCATAAAATTGTACCGTTCGAAAGGTATTGAACTCATGGGCGTTACGAAAGGTGTTTGTGGTGGAGCCGAGATTGCTAAAGTTCTTGTTGAAAAGGATATTCATATGCTGGGAGACTCAAAAGTTAAAAATATCAAGAGCATGATTGAAGCGGGAATTAAAGCAGAATTTGTTCTACTAAGATCCCCAGCGTTGAGTGAAATTGAATCCGTTATTAAATATGTAAATATTAGCTTAAATACAGAGCTTGAAGTTATTCAAAGCCTTTCAAATACAGCTCTGAAAAATAACTCCCGTCATAAAATTATCCTGATGATTGAGATGGGTGATCTAAGAGAAGGCATTTTGCCTGAAAATCTTGAGGAAACCATTGAAGAGATTTTAAAACTTTCCGGAATTGAACTAGTGGGCATCGGCGCAAATTACGCATGTTTCGGAGGAGTAAAACCAAACGAAGAAAAAATGCGAAAATTATCTTCTTTAGCAATAAAAATCGAAAAAAAATTCTCGATATCACTTTCGTATGTTTCAGGTGGTAACTCAGCCAATTATAGTTGGTTCAAGAAGACAGATAGTCCTGGACGCGTGAATAATTTAAGGGTGGGTGAATCCATCCTTTTAGGACGGGAAACACTTTATCGGAAGGCAATTCCAAACTTATTCACGGATGCATTTACTTTTATTTCTGAAGTCATTGAATCAAAAATAAAACCCTCAGTTCCTTATGGTGAAATTGCTCAGAATGCATTAGGGATTTCACCACAATTTAAAGAACGTGGAAACATAAGAAGGGCAATTCTTGGAGTTGGGTTTCAAGATGTGCTTATTTCGGGTATTACGCCAAAATTAGATTTAGAAATTCTTGGTTCCAGTAGTGATCATACTGTTTTGGATGCTAAGAAATTAGATTTGCAAGTTGGAGACGAAGTCGCATTCTCTCTCAATTATGGAGCGATGCTTTCTGTCATGTCTTCTCCGAATATATTTAAGAAATATATCTATGTTATATAAGTTGAGCTATAAAACATTCAAACATACTTAGAGAGTTTTCATATTCTTCGCTTTTCACTTCTATTCAATCCTCTATTATCCTTTCCTTTTGAATAAAGTAGTAAAAGGCGACCGTTTTTTCAACAACGGCCGCCTTTTCTCTATATATGAATATGTACAGCAAAAAACAGATTCCATTATTATTAGATTAAACTCCTCGTTACTTCATAGCAAGAATAATCTGGAAATTATTCTTTGTAGAAAAGGAATAACGTTTTCAAAAAAGTATCTTGCGAATAAAAGAGGATATATTTCTTACATAATAGAAATAGTATGACAATGACATAAGATATATCCTTAACTTTCAACAACGAATGAGGTGGAAAAAATAAAGAATAAGAGAATCTTTTTTTTTATAATTATTGTCCCAACTTTACTATTGTTTTTGTATTCATTTAAAGATGGAATTGTACTAAATACAATGGGTATTCATAGTGATAATCCTTTTGTTCAGGTGGTTCAAGTGCCCGATAATTACTCAAAGGTTGATAAAAATAACAATTCAATTGCTGATCCGATTGATGTTGTAAATTCGGCCAGAAAAGAGGTTGAAGGTAAGACATTATATAAGAGTGCGTACTATGACGGAGGGTATCCACCAGACAATGAAGGTGTCTGCACGGACGTAATTTGGCGTGGGTTAAAAGGTGCGGATATCCTATTGAAAGATGCTTTAGATGCTGACATTACAAGCTACCAAGACTTATATCCGCGAGTTGATGGAAAGCCTGATCCTAACATCGACTTTAGGCGAGTGCCCAATCAAAATGTATATTTTAAGCGACATACTCAATCTTTAACGAAGGAATTAATTTCTGGTGATATTGAAAATTTAAGTGAATGGCAGCCAGGAGATATTGTCGTTTTTCTAGAGAAAGGTTTCCATCATGTAGGAATCGTTTCTGACAAACGAGCAAAAGATGGGACACCATATTTCATTCACAATATTCGTCCATTTGCAGCTGAGGTTAAACTTTCTTCATTCAAAACTCCTATCGCCGGCCATTATAGATGGAAATATTAAAAATAAAGCATTTTGGAAATTAAATATTGGAGGAGATAATCGTGTATAAAGCAAAGTTCAAGCTTCAGGGTTTACACGAATCGGAGGCCACAATAGCTTTCAACAATTCGTCTATCCAAATAAATAATTCTACTATACAACCGTCCCAATTGAAATGGGATGCGCCTGTAACGGGTACCGTTTATGGGACGTTATTAAACTATAAGGGTGTACTTGCTGCATTAGGAGATTCAGTTAATGAGTCACCTTACAACGGGCCACCCAAAGCACCAATTCTATACATAAAACCGGTAAATACAGTGAGTGGATACGGAGCGACAATTCCACTTCCCCCGGGAATCGAAAAACTTGAAGTTGGAGCAACTCTTGGGATAGTCATTGGGAAAACCGCAACAAATGTAAAAGCGGATCATGCAAAAGAATATATAGCTGGCTATACCATAGTTAATGATGTGACGGTTCCTCATCAAAGCATTTTTAGACCTGCTGTTTTGCACCGCGCAAGGGATGGCTTTTGTCCAATCGGACCTTGGGTTATTGAAAAAAACGCTGTAAAGGATCCGGATAATCTCTCTCTTCGAGTCTATGTAAATGGTAAACTAGTTCAAGAGAATACCACGTCTAATCTTATTCGATCTGTCAGTCAGCTTATAGAAGAGGTAACAGACTTTATGACGTTATTTGTAGGTGACGTGCTTTTAGTTGGTGTTCCAGAAAACCCACCTCATGTAAAAGCAGGAGATCGTATTCGTATTGAAATTGATCAAATAGGACTTTTAGAAAATGTAGTCGTACCTGAAAGTGAAATGAATATAGGAAGTGAAGTAGGATGAAGCGAGCTCGAGTTTCCTATGGCGGTGCTATTCATGAGGCTGTGGAAAAAAATGACGGTCGAATTCAATTATCCGACGGAAGAATTGTCATCGAAAGTGATGTTGTTTGGTTACCACCTGTGGAACCCCGTACTGTATTCGCATTAGGTCTTAACTATGCGGACCATGCGAGTGAACTTGAATTCAAAGCGCCGACTGAGCCACTTTTGTTTTTAAAAGGGCCGAACACATTTGTTGGGCATCGAGCTCAATCCAGACGCCCAGCGGACGCAACCTATATGCATTATGAATGTGAACTAGGTATTATTATTGGCAAGACTGCTAGAAATGTAAAAAGGGAGAATGCGTATGAGTACGTTGCTGGATACACAGTAGCCAATGATTATGCCATTCGGGATTATTTAGAAAACTATTATCGTCCAAATCTACGCGTGAAAAATCGTGATACCTGTACGCCTATCGGTCCATGGCTTGTTGAAGTACATGATATTAAAGATCCGATGAATTTAGTCTTACGTACGTATGTGAATGGCGAATTAACTCAAGAAGGGTCAACAAAGGATATGATTTTCGATATTCCTTTCCTTATCGAATATTTAAGTGAATTCATGACATTAAATAAAAACGATATTATTTTAACAGGTACCCCAAAAGGACTTGTGGATGTAAAAATTGGAGATGAAGTTATTACTGAAATAGAAGGTGTCGGTCGATTAGTGAATACAATTGTTGGAGATGACGTATTTCAAAGGAGTCTACATGCCACATATCATCGTTGAATATACGGATAACTTAACAGGCGAAACTAATATATCTCAGTTATTAAAATCTTTAAATGAGGTTCTTATCGCTAGGAACTCCGATTTCCCTATTGGCGGCATTCGATCAAGAGCAATTGAACTCCAAGATTACTGTGTTGCGGACTGTACTGAAGATGATGCCTTTGTTCATGTCACGTTTAAAATAGGTGCGGGGCGTTCGAAGGAAGTTAAGGAAGAAACGTGTCAATCCCTTTTTGATGTGGTTACCGAACACTTTTCAGGAATTTTTAACAAACGATCACTCGCCCTATCATTGGAATTGTATGAATTTAGTGAAGCGGGTACTTACAAGAAAAACAATATACACAAAAGGTATCAATAGAAAACGGAAAAATCTTACCTGATTGCATGACAGGTAGGATTTTTTATTAAACGTTATTTTTTTCTTGTATGTTCTAATGTCAAAGGTTAGAAGTTGTTTTCATATCTATATCAAGCATAACAAATAGTCAATTTAGTATTTACACCATAAATAAATAACAGTGAGGTAGAAAAATTGAATACACATTTACGAGAGAAGTTTGAGGGAATTGTTGGTGCAATAAATGAAATCTATGAATTGGATGAACAAGGTTGTACATCGGTAGTTCGTAAAATCATTACTGAAGAAGCATCATATTTACTCAAAAGTTCATTTAAGGAAAAATATCGAGAGTGGTTAAAGTCCGAGGCATTGGTCTTAGAAAAGCTAAATAATAAAAATCTTATTCAAGTTCCTACTTATTATGGTTTCATCGAGGATACTGAGAGTAGTCATATAATCATGTCCTTTGAGACCGGAATCACGTTAACTTCTGCTTTAAAAAAAGCGATAAATACTGGGGAAAAGAAATCGTTATATAGGAGCTTTGGACAGTTTCTCAATCAGCTCCATGAAATAAATACAATTGAATCACTAAATCCTAAAAATGATTGGTTAAATGAACAGCTAATTAAAGCTGAACATCATGTGAAAAGTGGAAAAACAGATGGTAATTTACAACTTTTAGAGAAATTACAGTTAAATAAACCTCTACCAGTACCACAAACGATAATTCATGGAGATTGTACAACTGACAATGTTCTTGTGGTTGATGGAGAAGTGCGATTATTTATTGATGTTTCAGGAATGACAGTTGGTGACCCGAGGTACGATGAATCCTTAGCGATAAGAAATTTTGTTAATAATGATGAATTCAAAAAAGCGTTTTATGAAGGTTATATACGGTATACGGTATCAATGGAAGAGTTTCAATACTTTGATCAGGGGTTATATGAATTTTTCTGATTTTACCGTCAACTATCTGTAAAAAAAGAATTGATTATCGGGAAAGTTCTTAGAGTAAAATAATTAATTATATCTTTCTTCAAAGAGATCATCTACATGGTCTCTTTTTTATTTGGTTATATCAAGGGAATTTTCTGAAGAAGGAATATGCCAAGCAAATATTGAATTTAATGGTAATGATATTAAAGTTATTGGGTGTTTTTAATTTGAAAATAAACTATCTCAACGAATTGAAATATTAATTTGTTTTTTAGAATATGAAGTAATGGAGTATCGAAGAAATAAGGAGGAATTATATGTCAGATGAAAAGCCGATTAATGACGCAATGGAACATATGAAAAACATAGAAGGATATCCAACAAGCATAGATATAAAGAAATTGCCTAGACCCTTGAGATACTTTGGATACTTCTTTATAGGCTTTTTTTTAATATCTATTCTCATTATTTTGATCGGAAACATACTGGACTAACCAGAGAAACCGGCAGTTTTACTAAATTTATTCGAGAGGGTGATTTGTTGAAAACACTACGATTGGTTCTGATTTTATTAACTATGTTAGTGATTGTCGTAGCTTGTTCAGACGAGAAGGTTAATGAGGAAATAAGCTTACCGGAAGGCATACCTGATTTTGTTCAAAAAAGTGATTTTGAACAGATTAATTGGGAGAATAAAGCAGTGGAATTTGGTGACAGAGGGATCATCGGAAATGAAAACAAGTCCGGTGTTATTGGAGCAGATATGCCGAGTTTAAGCCAACAAAAGTGGATGTGGCATTTATGGGATGTACCAGATAATGTTGAAATGACGGTAGTTGGTTTTCATAGAGAGACCAAACAAGTCCATCAAATTTTGAGTTGGCCGGGTTGGACAATTACAATGGGAGGACCTAATAATGGTGCAGATGCCCATGCGCCATCAAGTGTGAAGATTCCTGAGACAGGGGAATGGGCAGTATTACTTTATATTGATGGCAACTTATTTGATACTTTGATTTATGAAATTAATGAATAATAAATGCCAACTAATAAAGGTGAGCTATTATGACAACTCACCCTTATTATTCATTAGTGAAAGGTGATTAATTAATGAAAATCAGAAAAGCGGTTTTATCTGATGCCAAAGGAATAGCGAGAGTGCACGTCGATAGTTGGGAGAGAATATTAGACAATGGATGGAACACCATTTATATGTATGTACGAAAGATAATCAAGAACTTCATAGACATCTGACATTCCGTAACTATTTACGAAGTCATCCCGAAGTTGCACGTGACTATGAGCAATTAAAGATGTATTTAGCGCAGAACGCGAAGTTCCGCTTAGACTATACAGAAGCAAAAAGCGATTTTATAAACAAGATTTTAAAGTCAGCTAATTATAATGTTTGAGGGACTTTCGAATGCGAAGTCCCTTTACTTATATCAATATTTATTTTCTGGTTTCTGTAACAAATGGAGTTGGCAATCGACTTATTTACACGTCGGAGAAGAGGAGTGGTGTGCTTGAGTAATGAGTCTTTAATTATTGGGGGATTATATGACGAATTTCATAAAGATGTTTACCATTTTGCCTTGTATTTTACCAATAACAAACAAGATGCAGAGGATATAACACAGGAAACTTTTATTAAAGTATTGAACAATCTGCACCAGTTAAAAGACCAAAGTAAGAAGAAGGCGTGGATACTTTCTATTGCGCGGAATACAGCAGTTGATTTAATTCGAAAACAAAAGCTTATTCGTTTTCTTCCTTCTTTGATTAAAAAAGAAAGTACTCCAAATAAAACCTCTTCGACTAGTCGTAATATAATTGCTGAAGAAAATTGGGTAGAGCTTCAAAAATCTCTTTTGAAAATTAAACCTCATTACCGGAGTGTCATCATCCTTCGATCGTTGAGTGAACTAAGTTTAAAAGAGATAGCTGAAGCATTGGGGTGTAGTGAAGGAAAAGTTCGTGTGGATTTTCATCGGGCTCTAAACATACTCAAAAATGATGTAAGTCTTAAAGAAGGGTGGGAGCAGTATGGACAATCAAGATAATAACCGGAGTGAATTAGATTTTCTGCGACCTTTATCAAAAAGACCTGATTTAGATCCAGATATCCATTTTGTAAACAACCTTCGAAATGAACTTACACAAAAGACAAGAAAAACGAAGAATAAATGGATAACTAATTTCGTTCCCTTTACTATTGGTTCGCTTGCAATAGTAACGTGTTTTGCATTAGTATTCCTTTTTTTTAACAAAACCGTAAATGAAAATGAAGATGTAAACATAAATGAGCCAGATAATCATACACCCATTATGGAAGAAAATGACGAGAGTCTCATAGGAGAAGAGGATATCCCGATTGCTGAATATGAAAGTATTACACCCGTTCTAAAAATGGAATATGGAACGGAGTCTGGAGAAGTTGGCGAAATTCAACATACACCAGGAGGAAGCGGTCTTGGTCCAATGAGCTTCTTTGTAAAGAACAATGTGTTCTATATTTTAGATAACTCAGGTAAAAAGATTATCATCACAACTAAAAATCAACACCATTCTACGATACAGCTTAATGAAGACTCTTGGCTAACCGATATTTTTGTAGACGAAGCTGAAAATATTTATGTATTAGATGCTTCTTCTATCACTGTAAGTAAATATAATAAGGGTGGAAAATTAGTAGAGACGTACCCTATAGACGTAGTTTCAACATTTATTTTAACTGATGTAACAGTAAATCAGAATAATGAAATCCTTGTTAGCCAACATCAGGATAGAACTCTAAATCTTATGACAGGTAAATATATATATGCTAAAGAGAAGTTGTTTTCAGTTAATAGGAAAAATGAAGAATTTGGAGAAATCATTTTAAATGAATCTGGGAAAAACCAAATAATCAAAATACCATTCGAACACTCTTTTGGGGGAATTTCTGTACATTCTGTAAAATCAAATCAAATCATCTTTGAAAAAACAGAAGTTTCACCAAATACGCCTAATATTATGATTGAAATGCATATGTATGTCATTGATAAGAACGCAGTTGAGTTAGGAGCAGTGAGGATCCCACAGGAAAAATCGCAATATGCCTCCTCGCAAAATATTCGCGTTGATCACGATAAAATATATTATTTGTGTCCAGAAAAAGACGGATTATATATCTACGAATTGACACCTGGAAAAAAATTCGAAAAAAGACTGCAACAACAAATTGATTCGTACTTGAAGGAAAAGAGTTGAGTAAAACAAGTTCACATTCATAGAGCAATGAAACAATTTCCATATAATACCGTCTTATTAGTTAAGAAGAATTATAGAAGAAGGAGAATGGCTATTTTCCAATTTGGTAACTAATGTTTAGGATTTATGCATATTTGATAGGTGGTTGTTAATGAAAAGCAAATTTATTAACTCTCTCCAGTCCTGTAGTTAACAAGTTTCTTTGAGCTTAGTACAATGAGAGTAACAGAAGATAAATCTAATAAGGGAGTGGTAAATTGAAAATAAAAAAAATTTTAGTAGTGATTATTTTTATGAGTTTTACTGGAATTTGTAGTGCATGTAATAATTCAAGCCCAGCCTTTAGCGAAGAACAAGCAAAAACGTTAGTGAAGTCTGAATTTGAGGACGACGGTTTTGGAAAGATTGATATTATTTCTGTTACCCATGAGAGCGGAGAATATATAGTTAAGTGGGAACGTAAGAGTAATTGTGAAAGTGGGACCATCTACGTTAGTGATAAAAGTGGTGATATAACTCACCAAGAACATATGATATGTTGAAAATTTAAAAATGGGAGGGTCTTTAAATGGAATCTATTTGGTTTACTATTCTATCTTTTATTATTTCACTATTAATTCTATACATAATTATTGAAACAGCAGTCAGAAGAGGGATTAACAGCTCTAATATTGGTCAGTTTTTAGAGAAAAAGTATGAAGTAGAAGAGAAGAAATCATTTCTTGATAGTGACTTAGATAATGATAAATAGAGGTAATACTCTGTAGAATGAAGGGCGATGCACAAACTAAATTTCCTCACTTACTTTCTCGTCCAACCCTTAGATGTTATTCACGGGAGACTGTATTGTAGTTATTGATTCAAAATAGAATACGATTAGGTGCATTAGTATTTATTTTTCCCTGAACTTATTAGTTTCATAGTCGACGAATGGAGAAAAGATATGCAAATTAACTTAGAAAAAGCAATTGAATCAGATGCAAAGGCTATTTTTGATATTCAAGTAGATGCGTTTATGCCATTACTAGAAAAATATAAGGATTATGACACCAACCCTGCAAATGAAAAGATTGCTAGAGTAATAACAAGGATAAATAATCCCAGTGGAGGAATTTATAAAATAATAGTCGATAATATTCTAGTAGGTGTAATCTGTATATTTTGGAAAGCGGAAACACAATTTTGGATAAGTCCAATGTTTATTCTTAGTAAATATCAAGGACAAGGGATAGCACAGGAAGCATTAACGGGAGTAGAGAAATTATTTCCTCAAGCAATAACCTGGGAATTGGCTACGATATTAGAGGAAGAACGGAATTGTTATCTATATGAAAAAATGGGATTCATCCAAACAGGAGTATTAAAGAAATTAAATGATAATGCAACGCTTGTTTTTTATAAAAAGTATGTATATTCCCATTAGTCATATAAGAGGACCTTTAGAGGAAGCAAAAACAAATGAAATACCTTAATCATTTATTATTAGCACTGCAAATAAAATGCACCCCAACGGTTAGACACAACTAACAATTGGAGGTGCAATTTTTTATAGGAAGGTTACTAGATGAAGAAAACACAAGTTCTAAATAAATAAGTGTGATAATATACAAAATAAACCATTGGAGGGAATATCATGTTTATACATAAAATTGATGAGGACTTATCTTTAAAACTAATTGAAATAAGAGACGGAGAAAGAGTATTTGAATTAACAAATAATTCAAGAGCCTATCTAAAAGAATGGCTCCCATGGGTTGATACAACAACAAAAATCGAAGATACAATAGAGTTTATTAAAATATCTTTAAAAAGTTTCGCTGAAAATAAGAGCTTGAATGCAGTTATTTTATATAAGGGGAAAATTGTTGGAGTTGCTGGCTACAATAATATTAATTGGTCAAACAAAACAGCATATATCGGTTATTGGCTCGGAGAAGAATACCAAGGAAGTGGAATTATGACCAAAGTGGCTAAGACATTGACCGATTATGCTATTAGAGAATTAAACCTAAATAAAGTTGAAATTAGGGCTGCGTTGGAGAATAAGAAGAGTAGAAGTATTCCAGAAAGATTGAACTTTGTAAATGAAGGATGTATTAGACAAGCAGAATGGTTATATGATCATTATGTTGACCACGTTATTTATGGAATATTGGCAGAAGAGTGGAATGCAAAATAGAATAGACCCATTAATAAGCATGCTTAGGGTTAACTAAAAAAGGAGATTCTTACCAGCTTATAGAAATAATATATAAATAAATTAAAGGGGGAAGACTGATGAGTCAAGTTTGTGTTATAGGAATCTACGTACCAAATATTCAAGAGGCAATTCATTTCTACACTACCGTTTTGGGATTTGAGGTTAATAAACAATATGGACCAAAGATTGTAACACTTGCAAACGGCGATTTACCATTGGTTTTAGAAGAAACAGAAAAAGCTTCATACAACCCAGAAAGTAAAACTTCAGGAGTTGTTTTAGCACTACAAACAGATGACATTAATGACACTGTTAATAAGCTGAAAGAACATAATGTTGACTTCGTTGTAGGTGAACCAACAGCATGCCCTCCAGGGAAATTTGTTAGTTTTCGCGATCCTTTCGGGAATGTCTTAGAATATTTACAGTTTGATTAGAAGTAGCTTTGAAAGAGTATTTCAAAGTTACTGTGTAAAGTTAAGGATGTGTAATTAATGTTTTTTCTTCAAATGTCAGGATTTCCGGGTTCAGGAAAATCAACTCTTTCTAAACTTATAGCCAAACAGACAGGTGCAGTTATTATAGATCATGATATTGTGAAATCTGCATTATTGAAATCTCTGGGAACAAATAATATCGATGGAAATGTTGCTGGTAAAATATCGTACGATATCGAATGGTCATTAATAGATTTCTATTTATCACAAGGTCATAACACTATTCTTGATAGTCCTTGCTTTTACACTGAAATGGTAGAAAAAGGGGTTGGCTTGTCTAAAAAACATAACGCAAGCTACAAATATGTTGAATGTTATCTAAATGACATTAATGAGATTCAAAATAGACTTAAACAACGTACACGAATGATTAGTCAAATTCAGGAGGTTGCCTCTGAAAAAGCATTTTTTGAATGGGTCGAGGATAGTAAAAGACCTTCTGACGTTCAATGCCTCAGAGTTGATTCTGGAAAATCAATCGAAAGTTACATAGAGGAAGTTATATCATACATTAATAAATAATTTGAGAAATAGTCTACCGTTCATAAGTATTTTAAGGGTGATTGAAATAGGTAATGTTAAAGATTTTATGAAAAAAGATATTGATTCCGCCGCCATTATTTCAGTAGTAATTTGTTTTCCTATGGGGATTTTTAAACTAAACCAAACAGAAAACAGGGTATGGTCTATTATCTTTGGATTGCTATTAATCGTGTTATCAATAGTATTGGTTATTTATTTATTCAAAACAAGAGGAAAAAGAGCTTAGATTACTTTTTACCGAATTAGATGGAGATGGTAAGAAATTCTTGAAAATGAGTTTCTTCAAAAAGTGTGGAGACAACTTTTTATTAAGGAAGGTAGATCATGCAAAAGGTTATTGAAAAATTAAAAGAAGTGGAATCTAATGAAGTAGGAATTATTATTTATTCAAATATGGAACAAAAAATAGTTTCTTCTTTCAATAGTGAAATTAAAGTGCCTCTTGCGTCTGCAGCAAAAGTGGCGATTGGTTTTTGTATAGCCAAATGGGTAGAAGAAGGTCACCTAATGTGGAACGACATCATTGAAGGTATTAGTTTAAATCCTGAAGAAGATAGCAAGATATTATATCCTCACCTTCAACAAAGAAGGTCCCTGGCATTGCATGAGGCAGTTGAAGTAATGATTGCTTGCCATGATAGTTATATAGCAAATAAAATAGTTCAGGTTTGTGGTGGATGGGATAAGGTTAACGCAAAAATGAATTTGTATTTTAATACTATTCATATTACTCAAAATTCAAGGGATTTAAATAACTCAGGTGAGTTGAGTCAGTTGCTTGAACTTTTGTGTTTAATTTATCAGGGATATAAAACCAGCCCTAAATTATGGACACCCCTTATAAATGGCTTAGTTAGGCAACAAGATGAAGTGAAGGGCATACCTCCTCATTTATTAAATCATATGACAGGTGGGTTAGAAAACGTGGTAGTCGATGTTGGTATTATTGGAGAATTTCATCAAAATCCACTCTTGTATGTCTTAGCTGCAAAGAATTTACCTTCTCGATTTGAAAATGAAGAATCTGATCAAAAAATAATGGTGGCCATGGAATTACTCTATAAAGAGTATTTGAAACAAGAGGTAGGAGTACCAAATGGATAGTATGTTTCGCAAAATTGAATACTTGAATTCGGGAAATAACGAGCAACGAAGAGTTTATAAGACGATAATTAATTTAGAAATATTGAATGATTTATCTGATTATAGCCCTGTACTTTGTGGAACTTTCCCAATTGGAATAAACATTGAAAGTTCCGATTTAGATATAATTTTAGAAGTGACAGATTTTGAATATTTCGAGAAAAAAGTTAGAACGCTATACGGAGATAAAGAGAATTTTATTCTAAAGAAGCTTTCTATAAGGAATTTTAAAGTAATCAAAGCAAACTTTAATTATGAAGGGTTTGAATTTGAGTTATTTGGTCAATTTCAACCAGTGTATAGACAATTTGCTTTTTTACATATGATAATTGAACAAAATTTATTAGAAGAAAATCCCTCTTTACGACAGGAAGTAATTAGGCTAAAACAAAATGGTTTAAAAACGGAGCCCGCTTTTTGCGAAATTTTAGAAATAAAGGGAGATCCGTACGAGAACCTTATCAAATTTGGAATAGCAAAAGGAATTATTGACAAACAGGTCTTGCTTTAATCCTTTGTGAGTAATAGAAGTGTATTACCTCTTGCGAACGGATTAACTTTACAACCGTCCGTACATTCAAGGCTAATTAATGTCAAAGTAGACAAGAAAAAAGTGTTGCAATTACCAACACTTTCGAGAAAATGAGTAATGTTAATCAATTAAATAATTCACTTATTATTACGGTAAATATCCACCACTTCGGTTCACTATTTGATTTGTAGTAGCGTCCATCTTTGCACGTTCAGCACTTTGATTAACAGAATTACCTCTTTTCGCTTCTCTGAAGCTTTTTCGAACGAACAAATCATAAGCAACTCCGAAAACTATAAGTACAGCGAAAATTCCTAAGATAATTAAAACAAACAAAACATCCACCTCTTTTTAATTTAATCCTTACTTCCATTTTATCTCAGTTTTCTAAATGTTCAAATATTAACCTTTATTAACAAATATTCTTTTGTTTGTAAATCGAAATAGAGTATTCAAATTCCATCCAATAGCAGCAATCTTATTGGATGAAAGACACTATCTTTCACAATAAATTCTTAGCTTGAGGGGGATATAAATGAATTCAAATATATCAGAACGAATTGAAAAAATTCAAAGCAATAATCATTTCTCGGGAACCGTATTGGTAAAAGATAATGATAAGATTTTAGCTGATGTAAGCTATGGTTTTGCCAATCGTTCTGAGCAATTAAAAAATCACTCAGAAACTCGCTACGGTATAGCTTCTGGTTGTAAGTTCTTCACATCTATCGCTATTTGTCAGCTAGTTGAAAAAGGTAAAATTTCTTTCGATTCTACCTTAAGAGAAAGTCTTGATTTTCCATTCTTTGATGAAAAGATTACCATTCACCATCTATTGACGCATACTTCAGGAATGCCAGATTATTTTGATGAAGAAATCATGGATGATTTTGAAGAACTGTGGATCAAAAATCCGATGTATCACATAAGGAAATTGACAGACTTCTTGCCTCTATTCCAATATAAGAATATGAAATCTAAACCAGGAGAGCTGTTTCATTACAATAACGCAGGTTATATCTTACTTGGTTTGATTGTCGAACAAGCGAGTGGGCTAGTCTTTACTGACTATGTTGAGGATTTTATCTTTAAAAAAGCTGGCATGATGGATTCAGGATACTTTGCTTTTGATTCGCTTCCAAAAAATACAGCACTTGGATACATCGACAATCCTAATGGCACTTGGAAAACAAACATCTATTCACTACCAGTAAAAGGTGGTTCTGATGGGGGAGCGTTTGTAACAGCTACTGACATGGTTAACCTATGGGAGGCTCTCTGGGACCATCAGCTATTGAGCGAAGAACTTACTAACCAGTTACTAACAACTCACACTCATGTTAAAGAAGATAGCTTCTATGGGTATGGAATATGGATTAAGAAAAAAGAAAATAACATCTTTAAATACCATGTAATGGGCTATGATCCCGGCGTTAGTTTTCACTCTGCTTATTACCCTCATTCAGCTCGTAAGGTTGTTGTATGCTCAAATAAGTCTAATGGAGCATTCGATATTATGAATGGAATTGAAGAAGAATTAGAGAAATGTATTCGTTTTATCTAACAAGAAAAATCTACTGAATACGGGTGTGAAAGTTGCAAAAAGTCCGAATAGCAAATTGGCTCTTAGAGGTTGATATTGAAAGAACACAAGAGTTTTACAACACAGAACATATTGAGATGTGTGATTGTCTTTACTGTATTAACTTTATTAAAGCAAGTAAGAGTTTCGATCGTTCTATTTTAGGTGTATTTAACTCATTGGGCATTGACTGTTCGAAGCCTGAGAATCTTTCGGAGTTTGGCCTTAATCCTAAGGGAGAGCGGTTATATACCGGATTTTATCACTTTATGGGAAGGATGCTAGCAGGAGAGTATTGTACAAATAATGAATGGGATGACAAAAATACTTTCCAAATAAAAAACTTCAGAATTGGTTTCTCCATTAATCTAACGGATGTTCATGATACTGTTCCTAAACAAATTCTTCAAATAGAATTTGAATGCACGATCCCATGGTTAAAAGACGATTCATTAGAGGGTAATTAACTTCTTTGTATACCATGGCTTTACTTCTAAAGAGAAGTAAGGCTTTTTTTATGCCCAATAATTGGCTATTATAATCGAAGTTCCTCTTCAAAATCGTGCAACTAATATATGTAATCCTTACTATAGCTTTAGAGAAAAATATTCTTTATGATAAGATGATATTTTAAATGAAATAAAAGGTAACAAGAAGGAGATAAAATGGCAAGTATTAAGGCAACAAAAGGACATGGTGAGAAGTTAAATTTGTATAGCTTAACATGGCCGATATTTTTAGAAGTTTTTCTTTTTATGTTAATGGGAATTGCTGATACGTTTATGCTTAGTGCATTATCAGATGACGCAGTTTCAGGCGTTGGAACGGCGAATCAGTATATACATATAGCAATATTAGTACTTGAAGTAGTCGGAAATGGAGCTGCGATTGTTGTAGCTCAATATCTAGGTTCAAAGAGATATATCGAAGCATCGAAAATCTCGGCATTAGCTGTTACCTTAAATTTAGGTCTTGGAATTCTAATAAGTGCCGGTTATTTATTGTTTGCCAAAAGCATGATGTCGGCAATGAATTTACAAGGGGATGTGTTGGATTACGCTCAGCAATACTTGGCTATTGTCGGGGGGGCTATCTTTCTTCAGGCAATCATTAATTCGCTAGCCGCTATTATTCGGGTGCATGGTTGGACAAAACAAACAATGTTCGTTTCGTTAGGTATGAACATCATTCATGTTGTAGGAAATTATCTGCTGATTTTCGGGAATTTTGGATTTCCAGAATTAGGTGTTCAAGGTGCAGCTATATCTTCAGTTATTAGCCGTTTTATTGCACTACTTGTGTTCTTTTGGTTACTCTATCAGGTTGTTGAATATCGTGTGAAATTTCAATACTACATCACGTTGTCAAAAGAATATATGACAAAAATTTTGAGTATCGGGATTCCGTCAGCGTTTGAGCAAGTAATGTATCAAGCATGTCAAATTGTGTTCTTATATTATGCAACGTATTTAGGAGCAGAAACATTAGCAGCTAGACAATACGCAATGAATATCTCCATGTTTACGTATCTATTTGCAATTGCCATTGGCATGGGGACTGCGATTATTGTCGGTCGTCTAGTGGGAGGCAATCAAAAAGAGGAAGCGTATATGCGAATGTGGACGAGTGTGAAATCCGCCCTTCTCTTTACACTGAGTATGGTAATTCTCGTCATGATATTTAGAAATCAGCTAATTGGATTGTTTACCGATAATCCACAAGTGATTAAAATTGCTACTTCCGTTCTCTTACTCAGTATATTATTAGAAACTGGACGGACGATGAATATTGTTATTATTAATTCCTTACGTGCCGCTGGAGATGCAAAGTTTCCTGTAACAATCGGGGTATTCTCCATGGTTTTGATGAGCTTACCATTAGGTTACTTTTTCGTTTTTCATTTAAATATGGGTCTTCCCGGAATATGGCTAGCCATCGCGGCAGATGAATGGATTCGTGCAATCGTTATGTATTTCAGGTGGAAGAGCAGAGCGTGGGAAAAATACTCTCTCGTACACCCCTTAGAGATAGAGGAAAGTTCAACTGCAAAATAACACGACAAATTAATAGCCTGTCCCAACCTGAACTGGATTGCTAATCAAGCCAGTTCATAACATGGGATGGGCTATTTTTGTTTGTAAGAAGGAAGAAGTATGTAGATAAATAGGATATTATTTATTTACAAATTATAGTATATTATGACAAATTCTATCAATATGTATTATTGTTATGGGTAATTTTAATAATGTTTCCTCTATTGAGGAAAAGAAAGACATCTATAAATAGAAAAGAGCGAAAATAACAAGAAAATGTCCCAACTTAATTAGATAGAGTTATCTGAATATATAAACTAGTATAAAAGTAGATTCACAAATACAAATTGAATGGGGATGTAGAGATGAGGAAGTAGACTAGAATCTATCAAAACTACAGTTATTTGCAAGATTTAATTTAAATCCAAAAAATAATTTAAAAGAGGAGCAAACAAAAATGAAAAATTCTAAAAAAATCTTTATGAGTGTTTTGCTTACTGCGAGTCTAGCGATGCCTACTATCGGCGTGAGTGCTGACACGATGAGTAGTAATGATGGGGAAAAAATTCGTGTCTATGTGGAAGCGTCTAACATTTCAACTAAGTCAGAACTAAAAGAACAGTTCAAAGTAAGATGGGAATTAAGTGAAAATGGTTTCTCTACAGAAATGACTGACAAACAATTTGTTGCACTCCAAAAAAACAAAAATGTTCAAGTAACAAAAGTGCAAGAAGTTACTCTAGATACGGAGGTTAGAGCTACTCAAAGTCAAGCTGCGGCAGCTGAGTATCCAACTCATCAAACACCTTGGGGAATCAAGGCTATCTACAATAATAGTAGTCAAACAACTACTTCAGGCGGACAAGGTATCAATATTGCTGTATTAGATACCGGCGTATATGTCGACCACTATGACTTAGTAAATACTATCGAGCAGTGTAAAAACTTTACTGGTTCGACAACCGTTATTAACGGTAGTTGTAACGATGGGAACGGTCATGGTACACACGTTGCAGGTTCTGCATTAGCTGATGGAGGATCTGACGGTGCGGGAATTTACGGTGTTGCACCTCAAGCTGATCTTTGGGCATATAAAGTATTAGGAGATAACGGATCAGGATATTCGGATGATATTGCAGCAGCAATTCGTCATACGGCAGATCAAGCCGTTTCAACCGGCACAAAAACTGTTATCAATATGTCGCTAGGGTCTGCTGCCAATGACAGTCTTATCTCAAGCGCAGTTAACTACGCGTATAGTAAAGGAGTTCTTATCGTTGCAGCCGCTGGTAACTCAGGTCCAAATCAAGGATCAATCGGTTATCCGGGAGCACTTGTCAATGCCGTTGCAGTTGCAGCACTTGAAAATGTTCAGCAAAACGGTACGTATCGCGTAGCTAACTTCTCTTCTCGTGGGTTTGCTTCGACAGATGGTGATTATGTCATTCAACAAGGTGATATAGAAATTTCAGCTCCGGGTGCAGCGATTTACTCTACTTGGAACAACGGTGGTTACAACACAATCAGTGGTACTTCAATGGCAACACCTCATGTTGCAGGACTAGCCGCGAAAGTTTGGGCTCAAAATCCAGGCTGGTCACATACTCAATTACGTACAGACCTCCAAAACCGTGCAAAAAAATATGACATCAAAGGTGGAACCGGAGCAGCCATTGGTGATGACTATGCTTCTGGATTTGGATTTGCCAGAGTGAACTAAGGTATTAAGTATTTTGTAAAAAACCCCGCAAGAATCCTCTCACAAAAAATGGCTACTTAAAGTGTAGCCATTTTTTAATGAGATGGTATTCTAATTAGTTAGTATATTGAAAAAACCTCTCAAGCATCATGTTGAGAGGTTTTTTATCTTAAAAGAAATTAGGTTCTACATCTGTTGGTCTAGGCATTTCTTCTTCTGCCTGGTAACTAGTTTGACCAGCAAATCCCAAAAACAAAGTTAAAGCTAATAAAGAAAGTAAATATCTCTTTTTCATCTTTATAAATCCTCCCATTGAACAATTGAATTTTGTTTTAATAAAATTTGATTTGCTTTCTGATAATTAAGACCTGCAGTTTTAAATTTACTTTCATTGAAGTAATGATCCGCCAATAAAATCGAATACTTTTGTGCATGCCTATCATCTTGAGCTATCTCAAAATGTTTTATTGCTTTCTTTAAAATATCTTCAAGTTCATCACTAGAACTATGGAGAGAGCTATAAATTTTGAAGTGAAAATGATAAGAAAGGTTATTATAAATCGCTTTTGTTTTTTCCTCTTCAATTTTTTCTAATCCTCTTTTACACCAGTAAAGCACTTGTACTGCATCCTTTTGCTTGGAATACTCTTTTACAATTGAAAGAACGGTTAATAAATATCCTTCCGAACCAAAATCACCTCCTTTACATTTTAAACTGAGATTAAAATATTCAATTGATTTAGCGTGATTCTCTTGAATTGAAAATAAAGAACCCAAATTCTGATAAATAATTCCTTCATATGCAACAAGCTTGTAATCTATAGCGAGTTTATTTGCTAAATGGTAGTGCTTTTCAGCTTCTTTAAATTTCCTGATTCTTTTGTATGCCATACCCATAACAATATAATTATCGATTGCTCTTTTAAACAAGAGGTTGTCTTTATAATATTGTAGTGATTTGGATGCATAATTGATTGAATTAAAAAATTCATTGTTCTTAAAATATGACATGCTAATCACATTGTAGAAATCTGCATCTTCCCAATCTTCATTCGTTATATGATGTACTAGTCCCAGTGATTGCTCCAATTGTTTTAAAGACTTCAGATAATCCCCTTGGATCAGGTAATAAAGTCCAAGGTTTAAATTAAATATAAACTTCTGCTTATCATCAAAATCGTCATGCATTTTTATCATTACTTCATAGTATGATTGTATGTTTTCATTCACCTCATTTAGAACCAACATTAACCGAAACATATAGAGATTGTAGTTATAATAATTTTTTGGTTGCAAGAAAACCATTTTACTCGTAGAAAATTCATCTAGAAATTTTCTGATGGTATTTTTGTCCCTATTATGAATCCCATCTTTGTACAAATTGTAAAAACTTTCTATTAGAATACTTTCCTGTTCCTCGGATACTTCTTCTATCTGTAGGTTAAGTTTTTTGAGTAAAAGGGTTATGATGTCCTCGCTTGGAAAAGTTGAATTATTCTCGATTTTACTGAGATAAGATGTGGAACAAATTCCTCGCGCTAATGAAATCTGTTTGATATTCTGATTCAATCTTTCTTGTTTAATAATATGGCCTATGCTATTCATACGTTTCCTCCTTATCTCCCAAGAAAAAAATGTAACTATACTTATCTTTATTCCTTTAATAGTGTGAGAAACCCTTCTTAATAATCGGAAAATTTAGTTAATATTTTATATATTGTGGAAAAAAATGGAATTAACTCGATAAATTATTGGAATATGTCAAGAAGGGATATTCTTTACCAATATAGAATTGAACTATATTGCATTAGGAAATTATGGAAGTGTATTTATTCAAACAAGACATTGGGAGGAATAGGAATGGGAAACCAGGAGCCAAAACATATTATTGCTGTTTCTGCTTATGTCACAAATGATAAAGGAGAAGCTTTATTAGTAAAAACACATTGGCGATCTGATACATGGGAAGCTCCAGGGGGACAGGTAGAAGAAGGAGAACCATTAGATAAAGCTGTTCGTAGAGAGATATTTGAAGAGACTGGTATTCTTGTACGCCCTTTAGGAATAACGGGTGTATATTACAATGTCACAAACCAACTTTTATCGGTTGTTTTTAAAGCGGATTATGTAAGTGGAAATATAAACATTCAAGAAGAAGAAATCAAAGAAGCTAAATTTATAAAGTTGACTTTATCAAATATTGATAATTACATAACGCGTTCTCATATGAAGTCTCGAACTTTAGATGCAATGAAAGCTGATAATTTCATTCCCTATGAAACATGGGAAGTGAGTCCAAATAAATTACTTGGTAGATTGGATGTATAAAAAAGATACGTTTGGAGGTAATGGTAGTGCACGAAAGATTAAATCAGGCAATTGGTTTACGAAAAGTATGTGAACTAGAGGAGTCCAATAAAATACTTTTAAAATTAGTTGAGGAATTTCCAGAAGACTCATTCCTTAATTACCAATGCGCTTGGAGTTTTGATGTAATAGGGGAAGAAACAAAGGCAGTACCCTTTTATGAAAATGCTATTGACCTTGGACTGTCTGGAAAAGATTTAGAGGGAGCAATTTTAGGATTGGGAAGTACATATAGAACATTAGGGAATTATGAAAAATCTAAAGAAGTATTTATTAAGGGAATGGATTTATTTCCTACCAATAAAGCAATTCAAGTGTTCTATTCGATGACTTTATATAACTTGCATGAGCATAACCACGCAATGGAGTTACTTCTTAAATGTCTAGTAGAGTCTTCATATGATACGGACATTTTAAGTTATAAAAAAGCCATCCATTTCTATTCTGATAAGTTGGATCAGGTTTGGGATTCATAGGAAGAGTACTCTTTAAAAATGTAATCAAAATACTTGAACACATTCTTTTTAAAGTGAGGGGTTAATATGAAAGAAACAATTTATTGTCATGAAGATTTATTAGAGATGCTGGATTCATTATTACGTGAACCAACACATTTTTGGGATAATTTTTATGCTAATCGAGAAAAAGGTATTCCCTTTTTCAAGAATAAACCTGACGAGAATCTGGTGGACTATTATGACAAAAAAATAATAACTTCTGGAAAGGTTCTTGAGCTTGGATGTGGCCCTGGAAGGAATGCAATTTACTTAACTGCCAAAGGATTTGAAGTTGATGCAGTAGATTTATCGGAACAATCCATACAATGGGCGACTGAACGTGCGGAAGATCGAAATGTATATGTAAACTTTATTCAAAATAACATTTTCAATCTTGAAATTAAAGAAGGGGTTTACGATGTGGTCTATGATTCAGGCTGTTTTCATCATATTGCACCACATAGAAGAATGGATTATATAAATTTAGTACTTAAAGCATTGAAACCAGGGGGTTACTTCGGAATTACTTGCTTTGTTCAAGGAGGAGAGTTGGGTGGATCAGACATTTCGGATTGGGAGGTCTACAGATTACGAAGTCTGAATGGTGGTCTAGGTTTTACAGAAGAGAAGCTGAGAACAATTTTTAAGGACTTTGAAGAGATAGAAATACGTAGAATGAAAGAGGTAGAAGATACCGAGGAAGTATTTGGTGTATCTGCCTTATGGACTGCTTTATTTAGGAAAAAGTGATTGATGTTATTAATAACCAAAAACATCCGCAATAATCGCTACGAGAATTAAGTAAAGTACAGACACAATGAAGTTATAAGGAGGCCTATATATGGGAACTATACTAGACTATTACTCTAAGTTTGATGAATGGGGCCGACTTGATCGAGAACCTTTAGAATTCCAGATAAATTTACACTTTATTCAAAAGTATTTACCTGAAACAGGAACGGTTTTAGACAATGGTGCAGGGCCAGGAAAATATGCTATGAGATTAGCTCAAAAAGGATATAAAGTTACATTGTCTGATTTGGTACCAAAACTCGTTGAGATTGCAAAGAGTAAAGCAAATGAGTTGGGTATTTTCGAACATTTTGACGGGTTTCATGTTGCTGATGCAAGAGATCTTTCTCATTTACAAGACGAACAGTTTGATGCTTCTCTTGCACTTGGCCCCATGTACCATTTGCAAGAAGAACAAGATCGTAATACAGCGATTCAAGAATTGAATCGAGTGACAAAACAAGATGGGATTGTATATGTAGCTTTCATGCCAAGAACTAAACATATACTTTCATCGTTGCTATTCCCAGAACATTGGAAACCTAATGATAACATGGAATCCATTGTGAAATTCAGACAGAGTGGTGAATTTAATCATAGTGACCAAGGACGTTTTACAGGAGCATATTACTATGATATTGATGACATTCAGCCATTTATGGAGTCTCATGGGTTTGAAACATTAAATTTGGTTGGCTCTTCTAACTTAGGTTCCCTTTTTTCAAAAGAGCAATGGGCATACTGGCAAAACCGTGGGGAGAATGAGTATGGTCAACTTATTGAATTATTAAAAGAAACAGCAACGGATCCCCATATTTTAGGGATATCATCTCACTTGCTTTATATTGGTAAGAAAATATGATTTCAAACAATGGTTGATTACTAACTAATTTACATCTATTAAAGTTCCTAAAGTTATGGTCTGAAGGAACAATACAATAATTTTCATGAAGAACAGATGATGAATTCACCATTACTCATTCAAGCGCAAATCCTGTAATTGTTAATGCAAAAGAAATCACGTTCATGTTGATCTAGGAATTTTTAATGTACTAAACGAATCTATCGATAGGTTGAATAGAAAAATACAATGAAAATATGGAGAGTAATGGGATGGAGAAATATAGAAAATTTCACCGTGCTTTTGGAGTGTATGGTATTTGTGTGGAAAATAACAAGCTCTTAGTGATTAATAAGAATGGTGGTCCGTACATAAATCGTTTTGATCTTCCAGGAGGGAGTTTAGAAGAAGCAGAGAGTTTATCTAATGCTATGAGAAGGGAGTTTCTTGAGGAAACAGGTATTAAAATTGAAATCATCCAAAACATCGGGGTCATTGATTTCATGTTGCCTTGGGAGTGGAAAGAATTTACTGATGTTCACCATATAGCGGTGTATTATCTCGTAAGACAAATTGGGGGGATTATAACGGAACCTCTACAATTCGATGGTCAAGACTCGCTTGGAGCTGAATGGGTTTCTGAAATAGATATTTCAGAAAAAAATTCATCTCCATTAGTACTTAAAGCTTTTGAATGGTTAAGAAATAAAGACTTAGGTTTAAATGTAGAAAGTTATCAACAATGGGAAGTAAAAAAATGTAAGTAAAGAAAAGAATTCAAGTAGTTTTAAAGGGGAATTCAAAGTTAGAGGGGAAAGGGTTTCTAAGATGAATTCTAATCGAATTAAAACCTTTACATAAGTTCGTTGGATTTATTTATGTAAGAATTTTTGGAGGTAGTGATGGGGATTTCAGCAGAAAATATAGTAGAATTAACGACCGTTGAACAATGGAAAGAAGCGTTTCCCGTAATGAATCAGCTTCGTACGGATTTGGTGAAAGAGACTTTCCTCGAATTGCTTGGTGAAATGAAAAATGAGGGATATCGTCTATTCGCTTTATATGCCGGAAACAAAATTGTCGCTTTGGTGGGATTAAGTTTGCGGGTGAATTTTTATAGCAAACGTCATGCTTTTATTTATGATCTTGTAACAGATGCTTCTCAACGTTCCCTGGGCTATGGGGAAAAGTTGTTAAATTATATTCATATTTGGGCGAAAGAAAATGGAGCAGTATATGTGGTTCTAGAGTCCGGCCTTCATAGGAAAGATGCTCATAGATTTTATGAAGAAAAATTACATTATGATAAATGGTGTTATTCATTTAGAAAAACATTATAGCTATACAATGATCGAATATTAGGAGGAAAATAAATGATTACATTAAAACCTATGAAACATGAGGTATTTCAAGCGTATATTATTGGTGCGATCGAAGGGTACGCCAAAGAGAAAGTAGAAGCAGGAAATTGGAGTGAAGACGAAGCATTAGATCTATCTAAGCAAGATTTTAATAGTTTGTTGCCACAAGATGAGAAGTCGGAATTTAATTACCTCTACTCTATCTTTCACAACGAATTGAATGTCGGAATGATTTGGATTGCACAAAAATCACCTGAAAATACCGATGAAGGATTCATCTATGATTTTATAGTCTCTGATCAATACCAAGGACTGGGATATGGTAAGCAAGCACTGAAAGAAATTGAAATTAAGGCTAAGGAATTAGGAATGAAGAAAATTGGACTTCACGTGTTTGGTCATAACAAAGTTGCACGTGGATTATACGAAAAGATGGGCTATGAAACTACGAATGTTGCGATGTCAAAAACAATTTAAAGGATATGAAAAGTGTTGAGAAATGAAGAGAGTTGTCTACTTGGCAGCTCTCTTCATTATCTAACTTCATTTTTTTGAATTTAGGTGGGATGAAATGGAGTTATTTATTCAAAACATGAATGAGGAATTAGCAAGAACTGTTATCTCATGGAAATATGAGAAACCATATCACTTTTACAATAGTGAATTCACTGATGAAGAATTAAATGAAAGACTTAATGGTACATACTTTGCACTTCTGAATAAAACTGGAGATTTATATGGATTTTTTTGCATCGGAGACTCTGCTCAAGTTCCAAAAGGAAATCAATTTGGTATTTATACGGATGGATTTGTTGATATGGGCCTTGGTATGAACCCGAAACTCGTTGGGAAAGGATACGGAATTGATTTTTGTTCATATATTGTTCGGTACTTAGAAGAGGAATTTAAGAGTACTCCAATCCGGTTGACTGTTGCAAAATTTAATCAAAGAGCCATCCATCTATATGAAAAACTGGGTTTTAGTAAGAATAATGAATTTGAAACAGATTTTGCAGAGTTTATGACAATGGTAAAAAAACCAAATTGATATTCTGTTCAGGAATTTCGTATATCGTGAAATAAAAAGGAAGTGTTTGAATGAGAAATCGGGGTTCGGCAGTTCTCATCGAAGATAATAAAGTGGCTTTGATTAAGAGAATTAAAGTTGATTGTGTTTATTATGTATTTCCAGGCGGTGGAATTGAAGAAGGAGAAACACCTGAAGAGGCTACAAAAAGAGAAGCTTTTGAAGAATTAGGAGTTCAAATCTTCATAAAAAAAGAGTTTAGTAAGATTGAATTTAATGGTACACAGTATTTTTATCTTGCAGATATTATTGATGGAGTTTTCGGTACGGGACAGGCAAAAGAATTTTTGAGGAATGAAAGTAATCTAGGTACTTATCATCCTATGTGGATTGAAATTAATAACCTTCCCCAAATAGATGTAAGACCGAAGGAAATTGCAGAAAAAATACTAACTTTAGTTTACTAAGAAAGCCAAGAACATCGACAACCTTGCTTATTGTAAAAACTTGAGCGTTTGAAAAAGAATTGGAGGCAAAAAAAAAGTGAAATATATAGGGATTTTCATAAGCATTTTTATTTTGTCCTTCATTAGTTTTAGTCTTGTTGGAGGCATTCTTGGAGCTGAATCTAATGATGATTTGTTAATTGCAATTATAGTTCTTTTTCTTCAAAATACTTTAATACTAACTTTACTTATCTATATAATTCAAAAACAGAGGAAATTTAGGAAATAGGAATATTGGTGTTGATACTATCTGAATATCTTTCAAAAAAGGAAGAGAAGTTTGTTAATTTGGAAAGACTTATTCAAACCATTGCTCAAAATTATTGTGTTCTTAGTTATTGGTTTAATTTTCACTATGAATATACTCAGTGTTATCTATGAAAAGTTTGGGGTTCTTTTCAATGGGAATGTTTGGATTATCTGGTTTGGTGTTTCATACCTTTTCTTCTTCCTATATACGGCTTTAAAGAAAAGACGTATGACATCCATTATTTTTTGGGTTCTCCTTCTTGTCTCATTGTATGTAATTTTCATACCATTCATAAAAGGGGAAAATCCTTTTTAGCTTTTTTTGTCTATTCAACGAAAAAGAGCACATTAAGGAGGTTAAGTGATAACTTTAAAGTTAATGATACATATGGTCATAATATAGGAGATCAAGTACTCCAGTTTCTCGCGAAAAGTTTATTAGATGATTCTCGTCCCAAAGATGTATGTTACCGATATGGAGGAGAAGAATTTGTGATTTTGCTCCCGGAAACAAATGCAGAAGAAGCTTGGATACATGCAGATCAATTTAGAAAGAATCTGTCAGAAAAAGAGAGCCCATCTGGAGACATAATCACAATTTCGGCTGGTATTTCATCTTACCCTCGAAATGGGAGTACGATAGACAACTTAACTTTAGAAGCTGATAAAAGGTTGTATCAAGCGAAGAGTGAAGGGGAAAATAAGGTAATTGTAAATCTAAAATAGTGGTTTTTATCCTTTATTCATCAAAGAAAATATGAATAGACTAAAAATGCTAGGATTAGTTAATCCTAGCGTTTTTGTTCGTCCAATTAATAAATGGATTAGCCCAGTTTATTTTGCATAACATGAAGAAGCTAACTTATTTAACCATCAACCGCTTCAAAAGTTTCAATAAAACGTTTTGCTTGTTTAGAGAGATAACGGTCCTTTAGCCAAATAATAGCGGATTCTGCATAAATCGTTGAATCTTCAATTTTAAGAGTATGCAAGTTGGGGAGAGGAAACGAAACTAGTGATGACTCAGGAATAATCGTAGCTCCTACTCCTGCTGAAACTAATGATAGTAACATCGAGACATCGGGACATTCACAAATCACATTTGGTTCAAAGCCATGCCTTTTACATTCTTCTAGTACGATTTCATATTGTCCAACCCCACTAATTCTGTGAAGTAATAACAGGGGGATGGCTTCTAATTCTTTCATCTTTATGCTTGTCTTTAAATGGAATCCTGGAGTGTTGTTAGGAAAAACAACTACAAATGGTTCCTTTGGTAATTCAATTTTGGAGAATGCTTTCATTTCGATTGGCAGTCGTACAATACCTACTTCTGATTCTCTTGATTTGATTAACTGCTCAATCGTATAAGAATCTCCCTCACGCAAGGAAAAGGTTATGGATGGATAGGTCTCACGAAACAACCGTACGCGATCTGGTAAATACCAAAAACAAGTCTTCACGATTCCAATAGATAATTTCCCTCGGAGTCCTTCATTCGTCTCTTTTACTTCTGTTTCAATTTCCTCTAGTTGCAGCAAAATGCGTTCCGCTTTTTTATATAGCACAAGTCCTGCTTGAGTTAACTCCATTTGTCGTCCGTTTCTTTCAAATAAAATCACACCTAATTCTTCCTCTAAATGTTTCAGTTGCTGCGATAGTGGTGGTTGAGCCATATGCAGTTTCTTTGCTGCTCTTGTAATTTGTCCTTGCTCGGCAATGGTATAAAAATAACGTAACTGCTTGATGTCCAAAATTGAACCAAACCCTTCCATATATTTTTCATATACATTACATACTTTTTAGATATTTCTAATATAGTTTACCACTTGATATAGTAGAATTGTAAGCGTTTTCAAATAATTCTAAAAAATTCAGAGAAGGATGTGTAGTTTATGTTTGAACAAGCAAAAAAACTTCTTAGAGGATCTATTGCTCCAGTTGTCACTCCATTTAAAAAAGATGGTTCTGTAGATTTTGACACTTTAACTCAATTAATTGATTGGCATATTGAAAGTGGAAGTCATGGTATTTCAGTGACTGGGACAACAGGGGAACCAAGTTCATTAACCATACAAGAACGAGTTCAAGTAATGGAAACCGCTATGAAAGCAATTAATGGTCGTGTTCCATTTGTTCCGGGGACAGGATCGACGAATCATGATGAGACATTATTCCTGACTAAAAAAGCAGAAGAACTTGGTGCAGATGCCGCACTTGTTATTGTTCCTTACTACAATAAACCCTCACAGCATGCCCTCTATAAGCATTTTAAAGCCGTTGCCGATTCAGTAAACATTCCCATAATTATTTACAACATCCCGGGAAGAACAGCAACGAACTTAGAAGTTAAAACCCTTGCAAAACTAAACAAAGATTGCGCTAACATAATTGGCGTTAAAGAATCAAATAAAGATTTTGAACATATTAATCGTGTGTTATTAGAATGCGGAAGAGAGTTCCTTCTCTATTCGGGTATTGAATTGTTATGTTACCCAATGCTTGCGATAGGGGGAGCCGGATATATAAGTGCTACAGCCAACGTTGCTCCTAAACAAGTTGCAGAAGTATATGAAGCTTGGATTGCTGGAGATGTAAAAAGAGCACAAGATCTCCATTATGAATTAATGCCTTTAAATGATGTGCTTTTTAAAGACACAAACCCTGCACCTTTAAAAGCTGCACTAGGCATGCTTGGTCGAGCTGAACCAGTTCTTCGTTTGCCAATGGATCTACCAACTAAAGAATTGCAAGATGAAATCCGTGAAGTATTAAAACAATACGTAGACTTGCCTTAAAAGACGTCAATTAAATCATAAACAATTTCCGATATTGCATTGAGGAGGGTAACCATGGAAAAAACGAAAGATGTGTTAAAAGAAAGTAATAAGCTAAAAGTTGATGATGTAAAGCTGTACATCAACGGTGAATTTATTAATGCGCAATCTAATAGGACGTTTGACAACATCAACCCTTTTACAAATGAAGTAATTAACAAAGTTGCTGAAGGTCGCGAAGAAGATATGAACAACGCGGTTTCAGCAGCCAAAAAGGCATTTAAAAATGGTCCATGGGGATCTATGAAAATGGATGACCGGATGACCTTCATTAACCGTATTGCTGATTTAATTGATGAAGAGGTAGAAGAAATTGCGATTCTTGAATCATTAGATACAGGATTGCCTATTGCACAAACAAGGAAGATGATTGCTCGTGCAGCAGAAAACTTTCGATTCTACTCAAGGATGGTCCAGTCTAAACTTCATGGTGAATCCTACCCAGTAGATAACGAGTTTATTAACTACACAATCTATAAACCACTTGGTGTTGTTGGGTTAATTACACCGTGGAATGCTCCGTTTATGCTAGAAACCTGGAAGGTAGCACCAGCATTAGCTACCGGTAATACCGTCGTGTTAAAACCTGCAGAATTATCGCCTTTAACAGCCAATAAGCTTGCTGAAATTATTGATAAGGTAGAATTACCAAAGGGTGTATTTAATGTAGTTCATGGATTTGGTGAAACGGCAGGTGCATCTCTTGTTGCGCACCCTCATGTTGAGGCAATCTCTTTCACAGGTGAAACAACTACCGGAAAAACTATCATCAAGAACTCTGCGGATACCTTAAAGAAAACTTCAATGGAATTAGGCGGGAAATCACCTTTGATCATCTTTGATGACGCAGACATGGATCGAGCTCTGGATGCAACTGTATGGGGAATGTTTTCATTTAACGGAGAACGTTGTACAGCCAACTCACGAGTTTTTCTGCATAAAAACATTAAAGACCAATTTATAGAAAAACTTAAAGAGCGCGTAGAAAACATTACAATCGGGGATCCAATGGATTCCTCTACGCAACTTGGACCCTTGATTGATAAAGGACATTTCAAAAAAGTATCCGACTATATTGAGATCGCTAAGCAAGAGGGTTGTGAAGTTATCCAGGGAATTGTTCCTGATGAAATAAAAGCAGGTAACTTTGTCCCACCTACACTTCTATTAAATGCAGCCAACCATATGAGAGTTTCTCAGGAAGAAATATTTGGTCCTGTTATGACAGTCATTGAATTTGAAACGGAAGAAGAAGTAATTGCAGCTGCAAATGATGTTCAATACGGACTTGCAGGCTATGTTTGGACAAATGATCTAAAGCGTGGTCATCGAGTAGCCCATGCGGTTGAAGCTGGAATGCTCTGGGTAAATGCTCAAAATGTACGTGATTTACGTATTCCGTTTGGCGGAATGAAATCAAGCGGAATCGGTAGAGAAGGTGGACACTACGCAATTTTTGAGTTTTACACTGAACCTAGAGTTGTTCATATTGCATTAGGTGATCATCATATTCCACAGTTTGGTAAGAAAAAATTATAGTATGAGGAGGGAATAACAATGCCAGCAAAAACAGGCGATCAGTATATTGAACGTTTAAAAAAAGCAAAAAACAATATTTATTTACATGGCGAAAGAGTAAATGATGTGACCGAACATCCAGGATTAAAAAATGTCATCAGGTCGATGGCAAACCTCTATGATTTGCAATATGCAAAGCCGGAAAAAATGCTTTACACGTCTCCTACAACAGGACACCAAGTAGGGTCAACATTTCTACAACCAAAAACAATTGATGATCTAATTTTCCGACGTGAAGCCATTCAAGAATGGGCCCGAACTTCTGGAGGGATGATGGGACGCTCGCCAGACTATCTAAATGCTGAAGTAATGGCAATGGGAATCAACAATGGAATTTTTGCTGAGGCCGATCCGATGTTTGCTGACAATGCAAGAAAGTATTATGAGTTTGCTCGTGAAAACGATATCAGTTTGACTCATACACTAATTCACCCTCAAGTAAATCGTGCAAAAGCTCAGCATGAACAAAAGGATGCCAACGTAGCTTTACATTTAGTTGAGAAAAATAAAGATGGGATTATCGTAGATGGTATCCGCTTACTTGCCACTCAAGGCGGAATTACAGATGAAATTCTGGTATTCCCTTCAACGGTTAAAAAAGCAGGTGAGTTAGATGATCCGTATTCACTAGCTTTTGCCATTCCGAATAATACGCCTGGTATTAAGTTCTTAAGCCGTGAATCATTCGATTACGGTAGAAGTGAGTGGGATCATCCGTTATCTTCACGCTTTGAGGAAGGGGATGCGATTGTTTCCTTTGAAAATGTTTTCGTTCCTTGGGAGCGCGTCTTTGTATGCGGAAATTCATCTGTTTGTAACCGAACGTTTAGAGAAACGAATGCGGTTGTTCATATGTCTCACCAAGTAATTTCAAAGAATGTGTTGAAAACAGAATTCTTATTAGGTGTTGTTTTAAGTATCATGGATGCGATTGGAATTGATCAGTTCCAGCATGTTCAAGACAAAGGAACAGAAATCATGTTAACGCTAGAAACGATGAAATCTCATTTGTACCGTGCAGAGCATAATGCCAAACTAGATCTATCAGGGACGATGACGCCAGATTTTGAAGCTTTAAACGCAGCACGTACATGGTATCCGAGAGTATATCCTCGCATGATTGAAATCTTACGGGTTCTTGGAGCATCTGGGCTTATGGGGATTCCAACTGAAGCGGACTTCTCACATGCAGAGATTGGCCCAATTCTTAACAGGGGCTTACAAGGTAAAAGCTTGGATGGGTATGAACGCACTCAATTATTCCGTTTAGCATGGGATATGACGATGAGCGCATTCGGTAGCCGTCAAATGCATTATGAATACTACTTCTTCGGAGATCCTGTACGTATGGGCATGTCATTTTTTGAAGGATATGAAAAAGAGCAATACAAAGGATACGTCCAAGATTTCTTGAGTCAAATAAAAACGAAAAGCCTCATTGTATAAGCATTCAAGAGGGGAGGATATAAAATGGATTTCAACATACTTCGTACAGGCCGATGCGTATTAAACGTAGTGGATTTAGTGGCGTCACATGATTTTTACGTAAACGGACTTGGATTTATTGAAACAGAATCAGATCCAAACAATCTCTATTTAAGAGGTTTAGAGGAACACAATCACCACTCTTTACATCTGAAAAAGGCGGATGCTCCTAGCGTAGAAGTGCTGAGCTATAAAGTATATGCTGAATCAGACTTAGATGGGTTGGCACGTTTATTTTCCACAAAAGGTTTAAAAACGAAGTGGATGGAAAAAGGCGAACAACATGCAATTGGGAGGGCCTTAAGAGTTCAAGATATTTCTGGACTTCCTATTGAATTCTACGCTGAGATGGACATAGCCGATAGAATGCTTCAACGTTACGATTTATATAAAGGGGCAAAAGTACAACGTATTGACCACTTTAACTGTATGATTCCCGATGTTGAAAAAGCGTATAACTTCTATATTAATGAACTGGGCTTTGCTTGTTCCGAATACACAGCTGCGGAAGATGAAAAAATATGGGCTGCTTGGTTGCATCGAAAGCCAAGTGTCCATGACGTTGCATTTATGAATGGAAAAGGGCCTCGTCTGCATCATATAGGCTTTTGGTTAAGTGATCAGCTAAGTTTAATCCATGCGTGCGATGTTCTTGCTTCAATGGGCTATACGTCAGGTATTGAACGTGGACCTGGACGACATGGAATATCGAATGCATTCTTCCTTTACCTACGTGATCCAGATGGACACCGAATTGAACTTTACAACGGAGATTATTTAACATGTGATCCTGACTTCAAACCAATTCGTTGGGATATTAATGATCCAAGAAGACAAACGTTCTGGGGACATGAAGCCCCTGATAGTTGGTTTAATGAAGCTTCAGTTGTGCAAGATATTTTCACGCATAAAATCATCGAGCTTTCCGAGCCAACACTCAAACAGCATAAACCAATATTCGTAACCTAGTAGGATACCGGGGGTTATTCAGTTTTATGAAGGGAGAAGGTGTTTACAATGGATGATCGCTTCTTTAGAACGGCAATGGGGAAATTTGCAACGGGCGTTACCGTTGTTACAACCGAACTTAATGGGGAAGTTCAAGGAATGACTGCCAATGCCTTTATGTCAGTCTCTCTTGATCCGAAATTAATTTTAATATCAGTAGCGAATAAAGCAAAAATGAATGAATCAATTAGAAATTCAGGTATTTTTGCAGTGAGTTTATTAGCGAATGATCAAGAAGAGATGTCGATGTACTTTGCAGGACAGATTAAAGAAAAACGAGATATTGCATTTAGATCTTTTAATGGAATGCCTGTCATAGATGGTGCTTTAGCAAATATTACGTGTGATGTTCATAACACGCATATTGAAGGAGACCATACTTTATATATTGGCAAAGTCCGCGATATTTCATTAAGCGAAGAAGGGAAGCCTCTAACCTATTTTTCGGGTCGTTATTACGAAATAAGCTAAATAACTTATTACAAGTCTTTCAAAAAAATATTGTGAATGAAAGTATCCTAGAAAGTAGACAGAAAAAATAGTCTACCTTATAGGGTTCTTTTATTTTTAGAGAAGAAAGTAAATGCTCCTTTTTGGATGGCTACAGGTAGAAAAAAGGGTAATGTCTGCTGAATATAGAAATTTGCATAGAACCAATCACTTACGAGTTACCACTATACTTTGAGTTCTCTCATAAATAACCATTAGAAGATCAAATGCGTTTAGCTTGGTAGCGACTATAGGGTAGTTATTTACGTGAAAATCCGATACTATTAATCTATCCATAAAGAAAAAACGGATTGTAATTCACTGGACACAAAGGAGAATACATGACGACTACAAAAGCTTTATATAACTACTTAAAAGAAAATGCAGAACAAATTACAGAAGAATGGATGAATAACAGATCCATTCAACCTGGTTCATTTTATTCTATTGAAGCTCCACAAGAAGTGGATAGAGTTCTAAGAAAACAGCATCAACAAACAATTCAATTAATGATATCTTACTTTGACCAAAATGAAGAAAATTGTCAAAAAAAGTTGGAAGAATGGGCACAGATCGTTGCAAAATCACGTGTCGAAAATAGAATCGCTATACATGAAGTGATTAATTTTCTGCGAAAAACAAGAAAACTCTTTTGGCAGTATGTAAAACATTATATCCATCAATCGGATGACAGTGTGTGCAAAAAAAGCGTAGCTGAGTGGAGTGACACCATTAATTCGGCATTTGACGAGATGATTGTAAAGTTCTCTGAGTACTACCATGAATTCAACGAGAAAAGATTGTCCGAGCAAAAAGATTTAATAAAGCTTCTGGAAATTCCCTTAATTAAAATTTGTGACAAGGTTTCTGTTCTCCCCGTCATAGGTGTGATTAATTCAGACAGAGGATTGTCATTATTGAACGAAATCCCATTGAAATGTAATGAAGTTAATGTGGAAAGCTTAATATTAGATCTTTCAGGTGTCAGTCAAATCGAAGAAGCGGTTGCATTCCAGCTCACTCAGCTTGTTCAAGTTTTAAATTTAATGGGAATTAAAAGCTACATCTCTGGAATTCGACCTGAAGTAGCTAGAAAAGCTATGAGCTTTGGAGATGAATTTCATCGTATCCAAAAGATTAGCTCTATACAAGAAGTCATTGGAGGAAATGTCAATTAGAATATTTTGAGGTCTCATGCTTTTTCAAAAGAGACTCACTAACATGCAAAGAACTACTGGATAAAATATCCGGTAGTTCTTTTTATTATTTACGACATTTTCTCGAATTACTCCATCCTCTAATTCGATATCTGTCTAACCACTGATTCAACACCCATACTTTTTATTGCAGTAACTTATTTCATTTGCAATGAAGAATCCTTAAAACAACTAAACAACAAGAGACATCCGAGGCAAATACCGTCGGATGTCCTAGAATATTTCTTATTATTTTTTGTGAGCGATAAGGACAAGCTTGCCTTTATCGAGTTCTTTTTCATATTGCTCAGCTTCTTGAGTTGATAAACCAACTGCAGCCATTTTGGCACGCAGTTCATCTCCACGCGAGCTTGTCATATTTTTCATGCTATTAAGAAAGCCTTGTTCTTTCATGCCAACACTTTCTGTATCAAGTGCATTCGTGATGTCTTTCGAACGATCTTTGTCATGTGCAAAAATGTAAATATCATCATGAGTGAAACCTTGAGTTTCTAATTTTTCAATTTCCATTTTAGCTTGAAGTGCATTTTCTACTGTTAGTTTTAATGTCAAAGTAATCCCTCCAATTATTGTATCTTCTTTATTATGTATACCACACAGCTGGGTGAGTTAAACAAAGACGAGAAAATCACATGGGAATATTGGAAAGAGGAGGTTTTTATAAGATTAGGATTAAAATCTGAAAATTGGATATTATAAATGATGATTAATAATAAGGAGTTGAGTTTCATGTACATGAGAGCATTATTTATTAAATTTTTAATGATTACAGCTGTCTTATGGATTGTTTTAGGATTGTATTATGGAGTTTTCTTTACAGATATACTAATTACAAGTGTCTTATTAACAGGTGTTTCTTTTATCGGCGATGTATTTATTTTACCCCGAATTGGAAACGTATTTGCATCAATTACTGACTTTGGCCTCGCGATGTTGGGCATCTGGTTAGTGGGCTCCTATCTATATGAGCAACCTATAGAGTTAGGAACAGCTGCATTTATTTCTGCTCTAATCATTACAATAGGCGAGTTATTTTTCCATCGATATATGGAAACTGAAGTATTTGATGAAGATTCCCCAAACAGTGAAAATAACACAGGTTATTATAAACAAACTAACCTGCGTACTGAGTTCGCTAAGGAATCGGATATCAAAACTGATGCAAAGAAAGCGAAAAAACAAGAGAAATAAGGACGAACATTAATACTGAGAAAATAAGACGGGGAGATTATCCTTGTCTTTTTTTCGTTGTTATCCAAGATGTAACTTAGTAATCTATTCATATAAAAAAACTGCAAATGATATACTCTTTTACAGGAATAGATTTAGGGGAGGCTCATTAAATGAGGGGAACAAATTCTTTAATAGAAGCATATAAACAAACCAAGTATCAAATAGCTGGTCACGGAATAAGAGATTTAGAAATACTTAAAGAGGCATTTAAAGGATTGGATGGGAAACAAGAAAGTGATATTTACGGTAAAGGAAAGATTATTGAAGACTTTCAAGCTAAAATGGCTGCATTTTTAGGAAAAGAAACGGCAGTGTTTTTTCCAAGCGGCACGATGGCACAACAGATTGCTTTACGAATATGGTGTGATGAGAAAGGGTTGAAAAAAGTTGCCTACCATCCACTAAGTCATTTAGAGATTCATGAGGAAGATGGATTAAAGGAATTGCACCTAATTGAATCTGTATTATTAGCGGATAAAAGTCGTGTTATTGAATTGGAAGATGTGGCGAATATGCAAGAGGACGTCGCTTGCTTATTACTTGAACTACCTCAACGTGAGATTGGAGGCCAATTACCAGAATACAAAACACTCGAAGAAATATCGGCATATTGTCATGAAAAAGGCATTAAGCTACATTTAGATGGGGCTAGACTTTTTGAAATTCTTCCTTTTTATCAAAAGTCTGCTGCGGAAATTTGTAGTCTTTTCGATAGTGTATATGTATCCCTTTACAAAGGTATTGGTGGGATTGCTGGTGCTATTTTGGCAGGCAATCAAGGCTTTACGGAAAAATCAAAAATATGGAAACGACGTCATGGTGGCGATCTTATCAGTCTGTATCCGTATATAATTAGCGCAGATTATTATTTTCAGCAAAGGTCAAAAAAGATGGAGAAATATTATGAAGAAGCAAAAGAAACTGCGAAACTTTTCAACTCCTGTTATTACGTTACAACTATGCCCAAAGAGCCAGTTACAAATATGTTCCATGTCCATTTTAAAGCACCCAAAGAAAAAATGGAGTCAATTTTAGTCGAAATTTATGAAGAAACAGGTGTTGGTTTAGCGAGCTATTTAAAAGAAACATCTGAAGACTCTTGTTCTTACGAAGTAAGCATGGGGGATCTATATGAGAATGTACCAAAAGATAAAGTAAAACAGGCATTTTTGATGCTTGATAAGAGAATGAAAGAAAATTATAAGAAATAAAACAATGAATCCAGTAGCTAAAATTTGCTACTGGATTCATTTTTGAGGAATAGTAATGAGTGTATTCTTTATCGGAGTGTAATTTATGAAGAAACTTAAATCAGATGGTTAAAGAACGCCGGCGAATTTCAGTTTCTAACAAGCCGATAAACTCAGGGCATAACTTTAATTCTATTGCTTTATAGTAGGATTCTATTAATAATTCCGATGATAGTTTTGCCAAGAGAATTCACCTCCATTTGATAGGTTTTTTTAAGTAATTTAAATCTATCAGATAGTTTGGAATAGAACAATCTTTCTCTTATCCACAACTTGCAGTGGATAAGTTGTGATTAATTTGTTCGTAAACCGTAATAATCTATATAAGACGTATGTTTTAGTGTGTATAACTTTATCCACAGATTGGGAAAAGTGCGAAATTTGTCGAAACATTTTTATGAATTTTTATCAGAAACCATACCAAAATGACTTTAAATATATAAATCATGTGTATTTCTCAATGATTTTTCTTATTTTTTTAATTGAATGTTCATCAAAAAAAATGTAGGTAATCGTAATTCTCCATCAAAGATATTAATGAAATTCTAAAAAGTTTCAAGGCATCTTAATGCTAGGAAACTTATTTGTTCGATATGATTTACTGGTTATATTTACAAATGATAAATTATGATAAAGAGCGTTTATGCAGGCTCTTTGGAGGTTATATATATTACTATATAAAAATAATAAAATTCGCTTTTTTGTTATTTTTTCGTTTTTGGTAAATAAATTTAATTGAAAATCCAAAAAATTATTGGATTAAAATAGGACGTGTATATATTGAGAAAGTTAAAAATTTTGTTAGTCCTGTCTTTACTGATTAATATCTTGATTATCGGAGCGGGAAGTTTTGTGGTGTCGAAACAAGGCGGGATCGTATTTTTGAAAAAACAAATAAAAGAATTGATATCATCACAAGAATATCCGGACTATTATCTTCAAAAGAAAGATATATTCGAGACTCTCAATCACGTTGAACCTGTGGATAAAGTATTTGTCGGAGATAGCATTACCGATCATGGTGAATTCCAAGAATATTTCCCGGAAGAAGTTGTTTTGAACAGGGGGATAGGGGAAGATGAAACGAAAGGTGTATTAAATCGAATTGATGAAGTGGTAAACCGAAATCCTAAAGAAGTATTCATCTTGATTGGAATTAACGATATTCAATCGAAAGTAGAAAAGGATGTTTTTCAAAAGAATATTGAAAAAGTCGTAGATTCTTTCGATAAAGACTCAACCACAGTTGTTCTACAGTCCATTCTTCCTATAAACAATAAAGCTTTCCATAATAAGATATCGAATGGAAGGGTACATCAGTTCAATGAGGTTCTTCAAAAAATTGCTGAAGAGAAAGGAATTCAATACATTGATTTGCATCGTCATTTTGAAGATGAGAAAGGGCAGTTAAAGAAAGAATTAACGGTCGATGGAATCCATTTGAACGGTAAAGGGTACGACATTTGGATGAACAACCTTAAATAAGAAGTACATCTAGCTATTGAAAATTCATTTTCAGTAGCTTTTTCACGATTAGGAGGAAAATATGTTTTTGTCTCTAAACTATATCTCAAGAGTAAGTATAAAAAGACCATTTAATAAATTCTTTCCAAGGGAAAGTATAAAAATGTTTATTAATTATAAACTAATGGTTCTTTAAGAAAAAGATTTTTGTGAAAGGAGAATCTGAAGGTGGATAAAAATCGAGAACCACACGAAAAGTTGACGACGAAAAGCAATGGGCTAAGTGGAACACAAGAGGTTTTGTATCAAAAAGAATTTAAAGAGGCTGATAATGCCAGCAAAAGTAAGGATAAAAACTTAAAAGATAAAAATAAATTGTAAATTAAATAAGTGTAAAGAACCCTGCAATTAAAATGGAGGGTTCTTTAACATAAAAGTTTAATCCCTTCTATTATTGTCGATTATTTATGTTATAACGAATCGTTTTTCGTCTAAGGGTTACCCTTACCCCTTTAAAGGTTTATTTTCTTTCTTATCGTAAAAGGTTTACTAGCTTGAAGTTGTAAATAGTACAAAATGAAAGAGGAGATTTTATGACAAATAAGACCGACAGTTCACAGAGTCATACAAGAAACGCTAATCGATCTGCGTTTTCTGGTCGTAATCTTTTAGGAGGTTCTCTTTTCGGTCTTGGTCTTGTGGCATTTATAGATGAAACAGTATTTCATCAATTACTTCATTGGCATCACTTTTACGACAAGTCTACGACCGATATAGGATTGGTTTCTGATGGTGTATTCCATGCGTTTAGTTGGTTTGCCACCATTGGCTCATCATTCCTTTTAGCTGACCTCAATCGAAGAAATGCTTTTTGGTCAAAAAGGTGGTTGGCAGGTGTTTTTCTTGGGGGAGGTGCGTTCCAGTTATACGATGGTACAATTCAACACAAATTAATGAAATTGCATCAGATTCGTTACAATGTGGACATTACTCTTTATGACGTTATATGGAATTTATCTGCAATTGCAATGATTGTTGTTGCTTATGTTCTCCTTGTTAAGAACACTTCACAGGAGATGGGAGCGAACATCTCTAATGTCCATGAATAATCACACTCATATTGAGAATGAACTGTTTTCACACATCCTTGTCGGAATACCAATCTTTCTTGCCATGTTTATATATATACTTGGCGCCATTGTTTCTTCTCAGCGCTTCAAAAAAAAATGGCCACTCCATCGAACTGTTTTTTGGATAGTAGGTATTATCTGTGCATCTATTGCTGTTATCGGGCCCCTAGCCGATCGAGCACACGCTGATTTTGTGGCACATATGTTTGGTCATTTGCTTCTAGGTATGCTAGCACCACTTCTTATGATTCTAGCCGCCCCTATATCACTTTTAATGCGAACACTTCATGTAAATCATGCTAGACGGATTTCTCTTATTCTAAAAAGTTTGCCTGTGCGTGTTCTTAGCAATCCATTATTCGCCTCAATCATTAATGTAGGAGGGCTATGGTTACTATATACGACTAACCTGTACATGTTAATGCAAGAAACTATCCTTTTACAAGTCCTAGTACATCTACATGTCTTTCTAGCAGGTTACCTTTTTACTTTATCCATCATATATATTGACCCAACACCACATCAAACGAGTTTCGTATTCCGTTTTTTCGTGCTATTTCTAGCTTTTTCTTCACATAGCATTCTATCCAAATATATTTATGCTCATCCACCTATCAGCGTTTCAACAACCCAGGCAGAGATAGGGGGAAAGCTCATGTATTACGGAGGGGATGCGATTGAAGCTGTTATCATATTCATCTTTTGTTATCAATGGTACAAAAACACACGGCCTAGAGTCTCCAAAACAAATCGTTACATTGATATGGAAAAGGTACTTTAGAACGGGAAGGCATATGCAACTTAATTTGGATGAGTTTCCTCATTTGCAGAAGGATCTTTTGTCACTTTCCTAGCTGGATCATTTATAACCTGCTTATTTAATTCTTCCACCGAAATTGTATCCACCGTCTTCATGTCTTCATGCATATCAAATAAACTAATTTTATCGGTGTTAACGTTTTCCGGATTGTCTCCATATGGCCCGGTTGCCAATTCACGATCTTCTTCAGTAAATACTTTTTTCTTCATCCTTTTTTCACCCTTTCTTTTTCCTTTTTCCAATTAATGATTTAGAAAACCCTTGGCCTCTTCTTGAGTAGCCAAGGGTTCATTTTGATTAGAAGTGTACTGCATCCAACCCTTTACATATTCAAACAGAAAAAATATCCGTTGTTCTTGTTAAGAAGTTGTAGACGATTCATGTAGTGGAGGGGGAATTAGCCAGGCTTTCTCTTTGTTAAGGCGAAGTACTTTTGCACCAAACAGGGCTGTTTTTGTATGAAACTGCCCGAACATTGTACCAACATCTTCTCGCACTGCTTGACCCATCACGGTACTGCAAGAAATCAACCCTTGGGCAACATTAGCGGATAATATTGCACTTATCTCCGGGTCCATAAACCTTGCACCGACAGGAATATCTTCAGCTGAAGCGACTGGCCGATCTGGAAGAGCTGGGGGAAGCGCAACTCCATTGGCCTTAAGTAAGTCAGCTGATTGTTGATTTTCTTCCTTCATCGTTCTCACAGCTTCTTCGAGTAACATTATAAGATCTTTGTCACCTGCATGGTTAATAAAGGCTTGATAAATACTTAATAATCCATTGTTAGTTGAAATGAACGACCAAATACCAAATACTTCACCCTCATGTAACGGCTCTTCTTTAGGATTACCACTTAAAATTCCCAAAAATATATCTCCTCCTCATGACGTTATTACTCCTTTTTATGGAGACAAATTACATTCGTATTATGTCTTTTTCTCTTTACACCTATGCATTAATTTTAAAAAAAGCATTTACGGAAGAATGAAAAGAAATTACTTGAGCATAATAAGATGTATTAACTATTAAGGAGGAATTTTACATGTTTAAAAAACTATCAGGATTATTACTTGTATTAGCATTAACTTTTTCAGTAGTAGGCACAACAACTTTTGCACAAACCAATGGGAATACGAATGGAGCAACAGCTGCTACTGCTGGTGACGAGGATGGTATGGACTGGGGATGGCTTGGTTTACTCGGTTTAGTTGGTTTAATGGGATTAAGACGAGATGACAAAAATCGGAAGTAAGAAAAAGAAGAAGGTGCTGTAAACCTATGAATGGAAGTTCTTCTACTGAAAAATTTATTCCTATGAGTACAGTTTCAAGTGGTCGTGGAGTAGAGTGCACTTCAGATATCTATAGTTTTACCGTCCAATTTGTAAATATTTGTTTTATAGGGGACCGTAATGAAGAAAATAATTGGGTTTTGATTGACGCTGGTACACCAAAATCTGCTCAAAAGATTATCGAAGCGGCAAAAGAACGTTTCGGTAAATTTGCCAAACCTAAAGCAATAATTTTAACACATGCTCATTTCGATCACATTGGTGCAATATTGGAATTACTAGAAGAGTGGGATGTACCCATTTTTGCTCATGAATTAGAACTACCATATTTAACGGGCGAAAAAAATTATCCGCTACCTGATAGTACCGTGGACAAAGGTTTAATTGCTAAAATATCTCCAATGTTTCCTACAGAAGCGATTGATTTAGGTGACCGTATTAAACCTCTCCCAAGTAGTGGAATTATACCTCATATGGAGGGATGGCGATGGATTCATACACCTGGCCATACGGAGGGACATATTTCTATATTTCGGGACGCCGATCGAGCTTTAATTGTCGGAGATGCCTTTGTGACAGTAAAACAAGAGTCACTTTATAGCGTGATAACACAAGAATTAGAAATACATGGTCCTCCAAGATATCTTACACCTGATTGGGATTCTTCTTGGGAATCAGTAAAGATTCTAGAGAAACTAAAACCATTATTAGCAGTTACTGGTCATGGGCATCCTGCTTCCGGAGAATGGTTATCCGAAAACTTGGCTTTACTCGCAAGGGATTTTGATAAAATCGCCATTCCAAAGCAGGGTAAATATATTGATTAATAAAAAAGGATTTGAGAAGTTCCCCCCTTCTCAAATCCTTTTTATGTTTGAACCTTTACGATTTCAAAGCCCACTTTCAAGATTTAACCATTTAGCTGCCCACCTTAATTTTATTAAGGTATTGGCAGCTTTATTTTTCTTATAAGTAGTTTATTAATACAAACATAGAATGTTTTATTTTTTTAACGCATTTCGTTCCTCTTGTGCCCATCGTCTTAGAGCAGGATATGGATCAAAAGCCCATTCATTCCGCCCATTGTATTTGTACATCCCGTAATGAAGGTGGGGAGGGAAACGACCAGAAGTCCATTTCTTGCCGTATCCTGAGCTTCCAACGTAACCAATTACGGTTCCGGGTTCAACGATGTCACCTTCTTTAATTTTTTCATTAAAAGCAGATAAATGTGCGAAATAATGATACGTATTTTGTACATCTCGGATACCCATACGCCATCCGCCATAATCATTCCATCCTTTGACTTCAACTACTCCGTATGTGGTTGCTCGAACAGGGGCACCATAAGAGGCAAATAAGTCAGTTCCTTCATGTATTCTACGCCCACCCCACCCTCTGGAGTCCCCCCAAGTGCTTTTAAGCGTATAACTTTTTTGGATTGGAAGTGGAAAAGCATGCTTGTCTAAATTTATCGTTTCAAAATGTTTGTAAAGATTAGCAATTGTCATGATTTGATTGACTGATTGATCTCGACCATAGTAATCCTTTAATGCCTTTTTAAATTCGGTTTCATTCAGTGAAGATTCACTCAAGAACTCTGACATCGTCAACATGACGTCATCATCATTTTTTTGATCAGCAAAACCGTCTTGATTTCCATCCAACCCGTTACCTTCAAAGAAACCGATGGATAGGGAGTGGGTATCGTCTCTAATTGGATTAAGTGCACCTACCCAATAATCTTCAGAAAATTGAATGGCAACGATTCCTTCTCTTTTAGGAATATCTTTACGAACTTCTTGAATATTGCGTTCAAATTGGTCAACAGCTGCAAGGTAATACCAAGGTAAAGTTAAGCTTGAATATTTTATATAGTATTCCATGCGTTTTTCTAAAATTTGTTCTCTAGTTGGTTGGTCCGCAGCTAAGACAACGGAAGAAGTAGGGAAGAAAAATACGCTAATGAAAAGCGCCAATCCAAGCAATCGATTCAAACTAAAAATTACCTCCTTTTTTAAATACGTTTTTTAGTTTGTCCAACACAAAATAATTCATGAGTAAATTTTCAACTTAACTTCGAAGGAACTTTTCAAAAAGCTATTTCTATTTTAATAAGAAAATAAAAAGCGACCGTTTCAAAACAAAACGACCGCGTTCTTATCAGTGTTATTTCATACATGCTAAAATAAATGCTTTAAAGATAGCTAATGATACTGAATCATTTTTCATACTTTCAGGATGCCATTGTACACCCATTACAAAATGATGTGATTTGCTCTCAATTGCTTCAATCATCCCGTCGCTAGAGATCGCACTAACTTGGAAATCTTGCGGAATTTCTCTGACAGCTTGGTGATGAAAGCTATTCACTTTGAATTTTTCTAAATGGATTATTTCACTTAACTTAGTACCTTCATAAACCTGCACATAGTGCGAACCATGCGAGCGTGGTGCATGTTGAGTATGTTGTAAAAGATTTTTGTTTTCAGTTTGCGTATAGATATCCTGATACATATCCCCGCCATTTGCGATATTTAATACTTGAGATCCTCTGCAAATCCCCAAAATAGGTTTGTTAAGATTCAACATCTTTTGAGTTAAGGTAATTTCAGATGCATCTCTTTCCGGTGAGATACTCCCGAGTCCTGATTGGGGTTCTTCGCCAAATAATGTGGGGTCTATATCTCCACCGCCTGTTAAGAGCAATCCATCAATCAGTTGGACAATTTTCAGGGCTTCTTCTTCCTCCTGATAATTAGGAATGACAATTGGAACACCACCGCTCTTCGTAATCGCCTCGACATAGTCAGAGGATAAAGATAGAACTCGTTCGTTTAGATTCGATGAAATACCGATAATCGGTTTCACTTTAACTTCCTTTCATTCAACAATTTACCCAATTTTCTTTTTTGAATATCTAGAATTAATGTATCTTTTCCTTAAAGTATATATGCCTCTTGAAGAAGAGTTTTTTCTTAATAGAGATCATATCTGTATTAGATACGTTCTAACCTCTTTGTGTAATTGGTATAATTAGGATAGTTAATGGGTCACCTAATCAGGAGGATACATATGTTGAAGAGGAAATTTGGAAATCGATCTGAATGGAAACGGGTTATTGACAAAGAATATGTCTATACATTTTTCGATACTGAAGAATTTAATGGATATGTAACTTTACTAAAAGTGAATAATGTAACAGCTCCTCTTTATGTTCAATATGGGAAAGAAAATGTTTGTATTGTAAATCAGGGTTTTATTTGGCTTCAGCATTTCCCTACTAATAAACACCATTCGCTTACGACAATGTTTAATGCAGAGGGGGAAATAGTTCAATGGTATATTGATATTTGTCTTGAAAATGGTATTGAGAATCATGTACCTTGGATGGATGATTTGTTTTTAGACATTATTGTTTTACCAAATGGAAAAGTTATTCTTAAAGATACCGAGGAACTTGAAGCTGCTCTCTTAGGGGGAGTTATTGATGAATTTATATATGACATGGCCTGGGAAGAAACAAGTAAAATAATAGATTTTATTAACCAAGGGAATTTTCATTTAATGGATATGTCAAAACAACATAAAGATTATTTAATAACATTGTTAAAATAGTCTTTTTTACGCAGATTAGTTTTTTAAGGTATTAAATAAGTACAACAGTGTTAGGAAGGATGGATATGATGTATGAACAAAAAGATTTGGAGACATGGATCCAAAAATATCCGTTGTTAAATACAATCATTAAATTGGAACCAGTTGTGTGGCTTAATCCTAATTTTACTAAAATGAATGAACTTTCCTCTTTACCCGTTACTAAACAAGACATGGAGGAAGCTGAACAACTTTGGCTACGTTTTGCCCCTTTCTTAGCTAAGGAGTTCCCTGAAACAAAAGAGACTGGTGGAATCATTGAGTCTCCACTAAGAAAAATACCGAATATGAAACAGGAGCTTAATAAGCATTACGATGCACATATAAACGGAGAATTATACCTGAAATGTGACAATGAACTACCTATCGCTGGTTCAATTAAGGCACGCGGTGGTGTGTATGAGGTACTTTACTATGCAGAAAAATTAGCAATTGAATCGGGATTGATAAGTAAGGAAGAAGATTACTCCCTATTTTCTAGTGACAAATTTAAAAAGTTTTTTAATCAGTTCTCCATTGGTGTAGGATCTACAGGGAACTTAGGTTTAAGTATTGGCATAATTGGTGCTAAATTAGGTTTCCACGTTTCCGTATTCATGTCAGCGGATGCAAAACTATGGAAAAAGGATTTGTTGCGAGCTAAAGGGGCGGCAGTACATGAGTTCAAAGGTGATTTTGGGGAGGCCATCTATTCAGGCAGACAACAAACTAATGCAGATCCATTCGGATATTTTATTGATGATGAAAATTCTAAACACCTATTTTTAGGATACAGTGTTGCGGCAATACGACTTCAAAAGCAACTCGAAAAAGAAAAAGTTAAAGTGGACCCAGATCATCCATTATTTGTTTATTTACCTTGTGGAGTTGGTGGATCTCCTGGTGGAATTGCATTTGGTTTAAAACAAATATTTGGTGACTCTGTCCATTGTTTCTTTGTTGAACCAACTCACTCCCCTGCTGTACTAATTGGGTTATTAACTGGAGAAAAAGAAAAAGTAAGTGTTCAGGACTTTGGTATAGACAATCTAACTGAAGGCGATGGTTTAGCTGTAGGCCGTCCTTCTAGTTTCGCATCGTCAATTAGCGATAAGTTGATAAGTGGACTTTACACCATTGAGGACAAAACGTTATTTAAATACCTGGCTATTCTTGCGGACAGTGAAGGTATCTATGTGGAACCTTCTTCCGCTTCAGGCCTAGTCGGTCCCGGTGAAATAGTAGCCTCAAATTATGTGGAAACACATAATTTAAACATGAATCAATCTACACATATCGTTTGGGCAACGGGTGGTGCCCTTGTGCCAAAAGAAGATATGGAAAAATTTTATGAAAAAGGGAAAATGCTTAAATGAAAAATAAATCGATCCTGATTTCCTGATGATTTGAACATATTTTTATGGGATAGTTTAAATTAATTTGGGAATTCTACTTTGGAACGATTTTAAAAAGAAGGAGGGGAATGTAATGACCCGTAACACTCCCAAACCGGATGATCGATCTGATAATGTAGAAAAGCTTCAAGACATGGTGAAGAATACAATTGGTAATATGGAAGCAGCAGAAGAGACGATGGCTTTTACCGATGGCAAAGAGCTTGAAGCGATTAGGGAAAAAAATGCACGTCGTGAAGCCAGTATAGCTGGTTTCCGAGAAGAAATCGAAGATGAATCTAGAGCAAGAAAAAATGGTTATCAATAATGATTAGCTAAGTTGAGAATAGGTGAACTTTTCTATGGTATTAATTGGATGTAGAAGAAGTAAGCCGAGATCGCTCAAAGCATCTCGGCTGTTTTTTACATTCTTTCAAAGGATTCGATTTTTTACTGAGCTCACTTAAGCTAGCAGTAAATTAAGTTAATTTAAATCGAGTTCTTGCTCATACCGTTTTCCCCTTTGACTGCGTTCAATCCAGACTTATTCCCCTATAAAATCATCATTTTTTTAACTTCTGTCATTAAATATTACAATTTGGAGAACATAAAGAAAGTGAAAAAGGGAGGTGTTTTTTTTGAAGGGTCCTCAGGATACATTTTCAGATTCCGGAACAAATATTGATGATGTAAAAAGAAAGAATGAACGTTCGGGAATGTCCTATAATGAAGTGAAAATAATGCTTGCTAACGCGATAGTTAAAAAAGACACGATATATCATAATGAGGAAAACTCAATTGAATCTAAAAATCAGTCTATTCATTAACGATTAACAGGTTTTTTCATTTCCCCTCGGAAAATTTTATGAGGGGATTTTTGATTTTATTTATAAGAATCTCTGTACTACTAATTGTGAGTTCTAGGATAAAATTATTTCTATTTTTATATCATTATTCTGCACAAAAAGTGAATACTAACTTATAGAACTTTATAGAGATGATGAACTTTGCGCGGACAATTTATCATCCTTTGTATTGCTAAATAACCGTTTTTTAGTTCGTTTAGAAAGAAGGAATTTGAAGGAAATTATCAATTAAAATTATCATTGCGTTAGGCTGTATTCGTAGCTGAAACGAAGAACGAGCAGAGCTAAAGACAAAGCATCTTTATAATGCTTTAATGGTAAAGAGATAATCATGAAAATGGAACAACTCTTTTTAATGTTATTTCAAAACAAAAATGTCTAGTCTTTAATAACTCCTACCGAATATATTAGATATAAAATCACTTACTTGACAACACTTAGTTACAAAAATATAATTACTTACATAAAGTAACTTATAAACGATTTCATTCGTTTGAAATAAAAAAGGGGATAGAAAAATGAACGATATTCAATTAGTTCCTAAAGAAGCTCTTGCTGTTTTAGAAGATAAAATCAAATTAATAAATACAAATGAAGGTGCGATTTATTTAGTAGGTCCAATCCGCCTTCCGGTCAACTTATACGGCGAAACGGTTATTTTTCAATGGTATTGTTGGTTGAACAGCAAAGAGAAAAATGAAGATTTTAAACAGGTAATCGACAATTTATCATCTTCAAATTTAGCTGAATATCAACAATCAAGTGTATTGGTTTATGGCGAATTTGAAGAAAATGATGAGGCATTGATAAGAATGCATTCTATCTGCCATACAGGTGATATTTTTGGGAGCAAACGTTGTGACTGTGGATACCAATTGAAACAATCCATGAAAATGATTGTCGACAATGGAACAGGTGCATTATTTTACCTAGCAAACCATGAAGGAAGAGGTATTGGTTTATTTAGTAAGGCGATGGCTTACATCCTACAAGAAAATGGGTATGACACTGTTGAAGCAAACGAACAACTCGGCTTTGTCGATGATTCACGTAATTATGATGATGCCATTCAAGTACTTAAAGCTCTTAGAACTAAACCAGTAACACTCATGACAAATAACCCAAAAAAATTAAAAGCATTAAGAGATGCGGGTTTACCGGTATCTGGGCGAACTCCGTTGTGGGGAGATGTGTCTGAATTTAATGAAGGCTATTTGCAAACAAAAATTAAAAGGTCTGGTCATTTAGAAGGTGAAGGGACTTGTCCAAATGACTAACCATGAATTTTATATGGAATTAGCATTGAAAAATGCACACGCAATGAAGGGACAAACAGATCCAAATCCATTGGTTGGCTCTGTTATTGTCAATGATAACCGAATTGTTGGAGTAGGAGCTCATCTGAAAGCTGGTGAACCACATGCTGAAATTCATGCAATTCAAATGGCAGGAGAAAGAGCAAAAGGTGGAACAATCTATGTCACACTTGAACCTTGCTCACACCATGGCCGAACAGGTCCGTGTGCGATTGCCATAGTTGAAGCAGGCATTAAAAAAGTGGTCATTGCTACGCTTGATCCTAACCCAATTGTGTCTGGTAATGGTGTGAAAATTCTTGAACAAGCAGGTCTTGAAGTAATTATAGGCGTCCATGAAGAAACATCGCGTAAGATGAATGAGGTATTTAACAAATTTATTGTCGAAAATAAACCATTTGTTACATTAAAAGCAGGAATTACTTTAGATGGTAAAATTGCAACACATTCTTCTGATAGTAAGTGGATTACATCTGAAGAAGCGAGGCATGATGTTCATAAACTGCGAAACGAAAATATGGCAATTCTCGTTGGTGTTAATACAGTTATAGCAGATGATCCAGAGTTAACTACTAGAATTCCAAATGGTCGTAATCCGATTCGAGTGGTTCTGGATTCCACATTAAAAATCCCACTTGATCGAAAAGTCATTACGGACAAGTTGGTGGATACATGGATATTTACGAGTAAGAACTATGATGTGGAAAAGAAATTAGCCCTTAACAATTTAGGGATTTCTGTTTTTCATACAACTAGTTCTGAACAAGTAAATCCAACTGAGGTATTGCAGCTTATTGGTGCACATGGAATTTCTTCTTTATTAATTGAAGGTGGAGGGACCATTAATGCAGCATTTTTAGAGAATAAATTAATTGATAAAGCAATTATCTATATTGCTCCGAAATTAATCGGTGGTAAACAAGCCCCTACTTTCTTAGAAGGAGCGGGGTTTGATAAGATGAGCGAAGCAATTGAATTAAAGGATATGGAAATAGTAAAAATAGGCAAAGATTTTAAATTTGTAGGTTATCCAACTTACAAAAATGAATAACTAATTGAGGGATACGAGTATGAGATTTGGTTTTGATATTGATGATACACTCATCAACCTAAGAGAACATGCTTTTCACATATACAATAAAAATTTGAAAAAAAACATATCAATTGATGTGTTTAATGAAATCAAAAAAGTTGAAATTCACGAACCTTTTGGTCTAACAGCTGAGGAAGGTTCAAAAATGTGGAACAATTCTTTAGAAGAGATTTATTATACTTCTTGTCCAGCTTATCCTGATGCGGTTGAAAGATTGACTGAGCTAAGTAAACAGGGACATGAGATCTATTATATTACTGCAAGGCCAAAGGTTCATGGCGAACGTACAAAACAGTGGATGATTGAACAAGGATTCCCTGTTCGGGAGGACCGGTTTTTTTGCGGTATGGAAGATGAGGACAAAGTTAATATCATCCGAAGGTTAGAACTAGATTATTATTTTGATGACAAACCGGATGTTTTAAATACACTTACTAATGATAATTTAAAAGTGTATGTGAAGAATCAACCTTACAATCAGCATCTAACTATTCCTAGAATAACCGATTGGTCAGAAATGAAAGAACTAATTGAATAATGAAGGGAATGCTGAACAAATGGAATCTCTAATGGCATATGAAGTTCGACGTCCAAAGAATCTTAAAGATGGACAGAAGTATCCGGCATTATTCCTCATGCATGGAATGGGGAGCGATGAACAAAATATGCTGTCACTAGCTGACGGCTTAAAAGACTCGTTTTTCATCATCAGCATCCGAGGTCACTTTTCACAACCACCTGGTTATGCATACTTTTCAATTGAGGGGTTTGGCAAGCCACATCGAGAAGTTTTTGATGGTGCGGTAAATAAACTTTCAAACTTTATCGATTATGCGAGTGATCAATATCCATTAGATGAAAGCCGTTTATACTTACTTGGTTTTAGCCAAGGAGCTATCCTCGGTATGACTCTAGCCTTAACACTTGGAAAGATTAAGGGTCTTGTGACTCTTAGTGGTTATATCCCGAAGTTTGTAAAAGAAGAATATTCAATTAATCCTGGAGATCAATTATCCGCATTTATTTCACATGGGGAATTGGATCAGATGTTACCCTTTGAATGGGGTATTGAAAACAAAGAATTCTTTGAAAAATTAAATATACCCTTGACGTTCAAGTCTTATCCAGAAGGTCATACAGTATCTGGAAAGAATCTTCATGATTTACAACAATGGTTACTAAACGACTTGCAAAAGTAAAGCCAAAATGACAGTAGAAAATTAATAGGCTAAGAAAAACGGAGAATCATGCTCCTCGTTTTTTCTTAGCCTTTATTTTTAGTAAACGGTTCGCCTACCCCATGATTTTTTTGTTCCTCTTATACAACCATAATCCAACAATCGCTGTTACCACTATCGTCAATACGCCTTCAGGTTGGGAACGACATCACTATGGAAAGTGAAATCATCCATTCTTTATTCCAAGAAAATAATGCAGAATTAGAGAAATTCAATGCGACACTAAACGAATTGATGGAAACATGGAATTAGTCAGGTTTAATATCTAAACAGGGTTTTCGTACTAAAAGTCTAGGATGTATTTTAAATAGTGGAAAAAGTATGTACTTTAACAATTGATGGTACAATAAATAAATGCATGTTTTCATTTCCTCAAAAGGAAATTGACAAAAAGGAGATTGGATCGTTTGACGAATCAAAAATTAAAAAATGAGTTGCCCGCTAATTATGATGAGTTAAAAAAAGCAGCAAATCGAACATCTAGTTGGAGAGAACGCTTTGATGCGGTTGAGGAATTAGGTCAGTATAAGCATAGTAAAGTTATCGATGTATTAACAACAAGAATGACAAAGGATCCTGTGTTTAAAATACAAGATGCAGCCTATCGTTATCTTAAAGGATTTGGTGAAGATGTTAAAAAACCTACACAAACAAAATTTGACATCATAAAAGGTACATCTAAAATCTTGTTGCGTATTAAAAAGAGCTTGCCAGCAGGGCACTCTTATGAAGATTTCAAAGAGAAGTTGAAGAAAATGCGTCTTGATGTTTACGATGCCTATGAAGGTGAAAAAGGGTCGGACTTTGATAAATGGCTTGAAAATGAATGGGCATCTTTATTGAAATGATGAAATAAGATACCGACAAATAGCCGATTGCATCTAATGTGCAATCGGTTATTTAATTATGTGTAATTTTTTTACATAACTACTGTAGGCTCCCTTACAGTAAGAGTTAGATTTTCCGTGTTCATTGTTACGCTAACGCCGATTGGTACTGCAGCTTTATATTCCCCATGTCCAGAAGCAAGGTTACTCATGAGAGGTTTACCGAGAGGTACTAAGAACTCATCAATGAGTTGATCATAGCTTACGCCATAAGCAGGCTGACAGTTAGAACACTGACCCATCAAAATGCCTATACAATCATCAAATTTACCAGCTAATTTTAGATGGTTCATATAACGGTAAATGGTATTAATCGGTTCGTGGGTATCTTCCAAAAACAAAATTTTTCCTTCGGTGTTGATTTCAAAAGAAGTGCCTACTGTATCCATGAATGACGTCAAGTTTCCTCCAACAATCGGTCCTGTAACAATTCCAGGCACTCTACTAACAAGTGCCATACCTGGAGGATTAGTTATGGCCCATGGAGCGGTAACGGCTGAAGTAATATGAAAGAATTGATTGTAATTATATGCGGGTGTATTTAAGTTGAAATCAAGTAAAAGCAGACTATGCATCGTGACTAAATCAGCATATTCATATAAGACATTAAGTAAAACCGTAATGTCGCTGTATCCAGATATGATTTTGGGATTGGATCTAATGACAGCAAAGTCCAAAAAAGGGAGAATGGCAGAAACTCCAACGCCGCCTCTTGTAGGTAAAATACATTTCACCTCTTTATTCTCAAACATCTGCATTAAGTCCGAAGCTCGAGATTCCGGTGTACCAGCTAAAAACCCGGTTGACGCATAAACGGAGTTCCCAATAACGACTTTAAAACCCAAGTTTTCTAAGGTTTCAATTCCTTCGTTAATTACAGACGCTGCAAGTGGACTTCCTAATGTTACAATTCCGATGGTATCTCCATTTTGCAACTGAGAGGGTTTTATTGCCATAATAAATAGACTCCTTCCTAAGAACTATTCGTAGACATGGTAAATTATATGGGTGAAAAAATGAGGATAGTACATTTTTCTCTGAAGTTGATTGTACATTCAATGTACAAAATGATTTTCAGTCTAAACATCTGTAGAATAGAAAGAAATACTTGATTGGGTGATGATATGGAACAACATATAAAGTTAATGGTGAAGCCTAGTTTTATAAAGAACTTCAAAGCAGGTTACCCACTTGTAACTGAAGATGCCTTACAGAATGTAAAGGATATGCATGGTGAAGGATCAATTATTGAACTTGTGGATGAGAATAACCGTTTTCTGGGAAAAGGCTATTACGGGAAACAAAATAAAGGCAGAGGTTGGATTCTAACAAGGAATCAACAAGAAGTGTTTGATATGGATTTTTTCAAAAGAAAAATAAAACAAGCTATCGAAAGTAGAGAATCACTGTTTAGAGACTCTGAAACGACCGCATTTCGCGTTTTTAATGGCGAAGGAGATGGTATAGGTGGATTCACGATTGATACCTTTGACGGGTATTACGTGATTAGTTGGTATAGTGAAGGAATTTATAAGTTCAAAAACCTTATTGTGAATGCTCTAACCAATGAAATTAATGTAAAAGGACTCTATGAAAAGAAACGATTTGCTTCTAAAGGGATGTATGTAGACGATAATGATTTCGTTTCAGGACAAGAAGCTCCTTCTCCTATGCTCATTAAAGAAAATGGCATGAATTTCGCGGTGTATTTAAATGATGGAGCTATGGTTGGAATATTTCTTGATCAACGAGAAGTGCGAAAAGTCATTCGCGATACTTATGCGAATGGCAAGACCGTGTTAAATACATTTTCGTATACAGGTGCATTTTCAGTTGCTGCTGCATTAGGAGGGGCATTGAAAACAACAAGTGTAGATCTTGCAAATCGAAGTAAAAGCAAAACGATTGAGCAATTTAGCGTAAATGGAATCGACTTTGAATCTCAGGATATTATTGTGGAAGATGTCTTTAAATACTTTAAATATGTAATCCGAAAAGAATTAACATTCGATATAGTCATACTCGATCCGCCAAGCTTTGCCCGTTCTAAAAAACATACATTTAGTGCAGGGAAAGATTATACTGATTTATTAACTCAGGCGATTACAATTACCGAAAGCAATGGTATCATTGTGGCTTCGTCCAACTGCAGTACCTTTAGCATGGATAAGTTCAAGGGCTTTATTGAAAAAGCTTTTAAACAAACTGGTGGAAGGTATAAAGTTTTGGAGGAATACTCACTGCCAAAAGATTTTAAGACCATTCCGGAATTTAAAGAAGGTAATTACTTGAAAGTGGTAATAATAAAGAAAATCAGTTGATTCTACCCGCAATTTTGGAGTGGACTTACTTTAAATTATGTGGATTTCATGCATACTTGAATTCATGAGATAAAATGCACAATTCAGTCAGACAATTCTTGAATTCCTCTAAAATGCTGAGAAAGTAAATTAACCCTAGTTGAAAATAATAGATTTAAGACATGTCGACACGAAAAATGTTGACATGTCTTTTTTTTTGAAGTATTGAAAATACTATTGTAAGTATAATGTTTTATAAGGTAAAATTTACTAAAAAGACCAAATGAGGAATTCCTTTGCAATCACTAACAGTTCACTTCCTATTCAATCTTTCGCTATGTATAGTCTTGCTATTCTTTTGTGTGACCTGGGCTGAATCTGTTGGTAAGCCTTATAAAGGAACAGCCATATTTTATTTTATCGTTTCTTTAATACTCTGTTCTATATTTTCTTATCCATTAGAAGAAGGAATAGTATTAGATTTGCGGATTGTCCCATTTTTGATAGGTGGCCTCTATCTCGGCTTAAGTCCAATTCTGGGTTTATTGATTGTTATCATACGTGGATTTCATGGGATTGATATAGGGTTCTGGATTGCGGTAGTATTTTATGGGTTATTTAGCTTCTTAATATGGTTCATTTCACCTTGGTTTTTAAAACTACCTTCTAGATGCAGAATACTTTTCACTGTAGGTGTCACTCTCCTAGTTAGTATGCTGTTACTAATAGGTCTAGAAGTACTAGCTTCTCCTCAACATTCCTTAGATATATGGTTTGCTTATCTTTTTGTACCTCCTCTAGGGGTTGCTATGATTTCTTACATAATTGAGGTTATGGAAAAAAATAAATATTTACGACAACGCTTGGTTAAGTCGCAAAAATTAGAAGCAGTTGAACAAATGGGTGCTGCAATATCTCATGAGATTCGTAATCCATTAACGTCTGCTATTGGGTTTGCCCAACTCTTACAAGACGCTTCACTTGAAAAAGATAAAAGAACTCAGTACCTCTCCATTCTAAAGGAAGAATTAGATTCAGCTGAAAGAGTTATACAAGACTATTTGACCTTTTCAAAACCCTTTATTGAGTTGGTTGAAGAGCTTGATATTCATAAAGAATTAAGTCATGTCATAAACCTCTTGCAACCCTTAGCTAACCAACATTCAGTAAAAGTATTAACCAATTTCTCTAGTAATGGATTGGTAGAGGGGGATCGACAGAAGTTTCATCAATGTTTTATCAATGTTATTAAAAATGCGATTGAATCGATGCCAAACGGTGGAGAATTAAAGGTTGACACGTTAACAAGCTCAACAGGTATTGTAATCCAGATAAAGGATTCTGGAGAGGGGATGACGAAAGAACAGTTGGCTCGCTTAGGGGAACCATACTACTCGACTAAAGGTGCAAAGGGTACTGGGCTGGGTGTCATGGTTGTTTACAGTATTGTCCGAGCAATGAACGGAATTATAGAAGTGAAAAGTGAAGTGGGAAGAGGAACCACCTTTCTATTTACTTTTCAACAATATGAACCTCACACAATTGGAAAGGAATATTCTACTGAACTGAATTTTCTTGAATCCGGGAAACCCGTCGTTGAATAATTAAATGCCATGTAACCCTACTGGTTATGAGGAAAAACCCGATAACTTTGCAAAAGAAAGGATGTACCCATTTCCAGGGTACATCCTTTGTTTAAGGTAAGGGACTCTTTAGGATTAGCTATGTCCAGTACCTAATGCACTATTGCGTTTTTCTTATTTATTTCGTATAAAAATTCTCCGTATAATACGGCTGATTTTCTTCATTGAATGCAACGCCAATGCCAAGTAAAGCGAATTCTGGTTTCAATAGATTTTCACGATGTCCGATAGAATTCATAAGACCTTCATGCGCGAAAACACTACTTGATTGACCATACGCTAAATTTTCTCCAGCAACACGGTAGGAAATTCCATCCTCATTCATTCGGTCGAAAGGCGATTCGCCTTGTAAATTTGTATGACTGAAATAATTTTGTGTTGCCATATCTAGGCTATGGTCATGAGCGGTCAATTGGACAAGTGAATCCCATTTAACCGCTGGAACACCATGATGCACCCTAGCAGAGTTTGTTAGATCGAAGAGTTGTAACTCCAGTCCTTCTTGTAATAAAACACTGCCTTTTGCATAAATGGATGACTTATGTCGTTCAAGATTTTCAGAAAGAATTTGAATGGCTGTAACCGTGTTATTTTCATGAACGTCGTAGAAAATGGTTGCATAGACATGTTCAGTTAAAAATGTATCGGATTCATCTTTATTATTCAAAATATAATTGGTGTTCCCTTTTGTCATATATTTTAATGGCTCGCCAAGTGCTTTTCTAACGGAATCTCTTGAGCTATTTAACTCAATACCAAGGGTGGAAGCAATTAGGTCATTATTTGTAAAAAGACCGTTTACTTTGTTATTTGTATCATAAGAAACCATAAAGAAATTTTGATAACCTGTATGATATGTGTGCCAAGAAGTGCCATACTCATTTGCTGTTACACGTTTGGGTTTACCTAAATCAGCTTCTATTGTTTCTTTTTTATCTCCAATTTCGATATTATGAACCGAAAATAATCCTTCTGTAGGAGTTGCTAATGTTGGCTTGTCTAATTCTTCAATAGGAGATGCTATTAATTGATTTTTATCTTCTATCAATTTAATTGGAAGAGTCGTAATTGCAGTTTGAATCGTTTCAATAGAATTAGTCACTAATGGCTGTCCTTTTAAATAAATAATGCTACGTTGAACTTGAGTTTCTATTTTATCTAAAAAAGAAGTATCTATATAATTGTCAGCATATTCTTCCCAAAGAGGACTTGATACATATGCTCCAATCGTTAATGTGAGTACTAATACGATGGTTCTCAACTTTTACAACTCCTTTCTCATTCCATTCTAGTCCTCAAAGAAAGAAATACAAAAAGAAAAGCTTTCTTCCTAGCAAAAGCGTATCCATCTTCATTGGAAAACATACCTTATTTCTCCTTTAATAATTGAGATGTTTTTACGAGATTCCTATCTTGTTTGGACACATAAGAAGAAAGCGTTTAGACTATGAGTATCAGATGAAACAAAAAGGGAGTATCTATGGATTTAATACTAGGTTACCTTAAAGATATGTGGTTATACATGGGTATAACCACACCAATCATTATCGTTTTTCGAATGTATAAAGTAAAAAAGCTACAGTTTACAATAAATTTTGTTCATGAAATCGGAGTTATTCTCTTTTTTATTTATTTAGTCGGATTACTATCACAAACGATTATACCAGCCATAACTATTACGAATGGATCGATATTTTTGGTTAATGGAAATTTCCAAGCTACCAATCTCGAGTTTTTTCGTGTGTTAACCGAAACTTATAATGCTATTAAGTACCTTGATTTATGGGAACCGTTTTTTATCAATTTCTTAGGTAATATTGTTATGTTTATGCCCATTGGATTTTTATTGCCTTTATTGTGGGAAAAATTCGAACCTTTTTATATAACAATCGGCCTGGGGTTCCTATTGTCGTTGTCCATAGAGATCTTGCAACTCCCACAAATGAGAAGCAGTGACGTTGATGATCTTTGGTTGAATACACTTGGTACTATAATTGGCTATATTGTATTTGTAGTCATTCCAAAAAGAATCCGAACAAAGTTTAAATTTCAAGTCAGTGGGTAAACATAGTCAGACTATATAATTTTAAGGAGTACTGCATCATGATGATCCCACCTAAAGAAACAAAAATGGATGACAAGATAATGAATGTAATTGACGATTTAGTATCGCAAGGTGTTTTCAAAGTAGAAGGCAAACAGCTATACGAATTATCGTTATATGAATTAATGAAAGAACATATGGAAAAACAGAGTGATTCTCAGTCAGAATGGCATGTACGATAATGCTATTCTGACTTTTCTTATGGATATTTAATTAGACCTATTAGGAAATGTGTAAAATGAATGGCTTATTTTTTGTTTGAATAAATGCTATAATTTCAGATTGAAGCTAACAAAAAAGTCTTTGATAGTTATGTATGCAAATTGTGATGAAATATCATAACTTGATAACGTTAATTAAAATGAGGAATATATCCTAAACATTAATCTGTAAATAATTGTTCATAATGATAATCACAGATAAATGTGTGGTTGTTAAAGTCTTCATTGGAGGTTTTAAACATGAATCAAGCTAACCGAAAACAACTTATGCATGAATGGTTGGATGAAGTAACAATTGTTCAGATACAAGAGAAGATGTCTTCTAATGAACTTTCCTCGGAAGATTTAATTTATATGTATTTAGAGGTCATATCTGAGAGAAATCCAAATTTGAATGCAGTACTTGAAATTAACCCCAAAGCAATTCAAATTGCTCAGGCACTAGATTATGAACGAGCTATTTCTGGTCCTCGATCAATGCTCCATGGAGTTCCTATATTGATAAAGGATAATGTTGATACTGGAGATGACCTACATACAAGTGCTGGATCATTATCGCTCGAAAATCATTATGCTCTGAAGGATGCGACCATTGTAAAGAAATTACGTGAAGCAGGGGCCGTAATACTAGGTAAAACGAACTTAACGGAGTGGGCTAATTTTATGTCTGATCGTATGACTAATGGATTTAGCTCACGTGGTGGCCAAGTGAAGAATCCATACGGCCCATTTGACGTGGGTGGTTCCAGTTCAGGATCCGCATCTGCTGTTGCTGCCAATTTGGCTGCAGCTGCAATCGGTACAGAAACTTCAGGCTCTATATTAAATCCTGCCGCACAAAATGGATTAGTGGGTTTGAAACCAACTGTTGGAGCGGTGAGTCGAACAGGTATAATTCCTTTATCTCATACGCAGGATACGGCTGGTCCCATGGCACGCACAGTTGAAGATGCAGTTTTGGTTTTTTCTACTATTATTGGATCGGACGAATTTGATCCAATTACTCGGAAAAGCCAGAAGTTTGACGGTATTGACTGGCTAAAATGTTTGGATTTGAAAGCCTTTAAAGGAAAAAGAATTGGAATAGCACGTTCAATATTCGATAAAGAAGTATCATCAGAACGTGCTGATCTGTTTGAGAAGCAAGTTGACGTATTACGGGAACTTGGTGCTCAAATTGTCGATTCTGTGGATATAAAATGCATGGAAGATGAACTTGGCTACGCTGTATTAACACATGAGTTTAAAGCAGATCTTAATAGCTATTTAGCTCATACGTCTCCGACCAATCCGATTCGGTCACTTGCAGACGTTATCCAGTTTAACAATGAACATCCAGAGGAAACGCTTCAATTCGGTCAAATATTACTCGAAAAATCGGAATTGACTTCTGGTACGTTAACTGAAAAAGAATATATGGAAGCATTGGAACGTAATCGATATCTTGCCGGTGAAGTTGGACTAGGCAAATCATTAGATGACCTACAACTTGATGCACTTGTTTTCCCGCAAGATCACGGGTGTAGCATAGGTGCTGCTGCTGGTTATCCATCCATTACGGTTCCAGCCGGGTTTTCTAAATCAGGCGAACCGTTTGGACTTACTTTCTCAGGGAGAGCTTGGAGTGAGCCACTGCTCATTTCTTTGGGATATGCTTTTGAACAAAAAGTTAAAGCTCGGAGAAAACCATAATTCACGATACAATATGAAACATACTATGTTTTTTGGAAAAGAGAGTTGATATCAAGATGACAACAAATCAATCGTTTTTACCTATATTACTTGGTTCAGATATGAATGCTTATGGAATGGCACGTGCTTTTCACGAAGCATACGGATTAAAACCCCTCGTTTTAGGGCGTATGAATTTAACGGCAACACAAGACAGTAAAATTCTAGATTTTCAAGTAATCCCTCATTTAAATGAACAAGATGTATTTGTTCCCGCACTTATAAAAGTAGCGAAAGAGCATGCGGATAAAAAACTATTACTCTTAGCATGCGGTGATGATTATGCGAAGTTGATTATTAAAAATAAAGATCAATTAATCCCTTACTTTGCAGTTCCTTACATTGATGAAATATTGATGAATCGTATTGTATTAAAAGAGAATTTTTATAAGATCTGTGAGCAATATGGTTTTTCCTACCCTAAAACCTCACTCTGCACCTTTGAAACGAAGAACTCTTTTACAATCGATTTTATGTATCCGATTATTATAAAAGCATCAAACTCGGTAGAGTATTGGAATTGTTCATTTCCAGGAAAAAAGAAAGTTTTTGTTGCTCACGATGAAGAAGAGAAAAATGCAATTATTGAAGCGATATATAAATCTTCCTACAAAGATAATTTAACCATTCAAGAATTTATTCCTGGAGACGATTCTTACATGCGTGTGTTAAACGCTTATGTTGGAAAAGACGGGAAAGTGAAGTTGATGTCTTTAGGAAATCCTATTCTTGAAGAACATTCACCTGAAGGAATTGGTAGTTACGCTGCAATTATAAATACGTTTGATGAGGCACTTTTAGACAAAGTTCGTTTATTTTTAGAAGATATGGGCTATATCGGATTTGCAAACTTTGATATGAAATACGATTCACGAGATGGGGAGTACAAGCTCTTTGAAATTAATTTAAGAAATGGTCGTAGCAGTTACTACGTTACAGCTAGTGGTCACAATTTAATGAAATATGTTGCGGATGACCATATGTTAAATATTCCTCAAGAACTTACGTATGCAAAAGACAAGCATCTTTGGATGATCATTCCTAAAGGCGTCCTTTATAAATATGCAAAAAAAGGAAAGTTATTGGATGAAGCAAAAGAATTGATTGCTGCTGGAAAAGTAACGAATCATTTATTTTATAAAGAAGATTTCAATCCGAAACGTTGGGCTAAGTTAACATTGAACAACTTGAACTACTACCGCAAATACAAAAAGTATTTCAATAACAAAGGCTTATCGTAAGCTATGGAAAAGAAAATTTTAGGGATAATTGGCGGAGTAGGTCCACTTGCAACCATGTTGTTAGGAGAAATGATAGTTAGAAGAACTGCAGCAAAATCAGATCAAGAACACGTCAATATGGTGATTTCAAATAACTCAACTATACCAGATCGAACAACCTATATCTTAGATCGATCTAAAGAGAATCCTGTTCCAGTCATGATTTCCGATGGATTGAAATTAAAATCTATTGGAGCACAAGTGATAGCGGTTCCGTGTAACACGGCCCATACTTTCTATGAAGAAATTCAAAGAGGAGTAGGTCTTCCTGTCGTACACATGATCAGTGAAACAGCAAAGCGCGCTGCGTCAGAAGGGGCTCAAAAGGTTGGTATTCTCGCAACTACGGGTACATTAACTTCAAGTGTATATCAAATTGCATGTAAGAATGTCGGTATTCAACCAATAGTGCCAGACGAAGAAACACAAAAACTTGTGATGTCTGTAATTTACGATGATGTAAAAGCAGGTCGTCCGATTGATTTTTTGAAATGGCAACAAATAATAAGCGTTATGACAAGCCTAGGTTGTGATCGAGTGATACTGGGATGTACAGAACTTTCAATCGTAAAAAAAGAACTTCTATTAGACGATTATTTTATCGACTCGTTAATGGTGTTAGCCGAAAGTGCGATTAAAGCATGTGGATATAATATTGTTTAGTTTTCTTAAACTCTGTCTCAAATTGAGACAGAGTTTTTTTATGCCGAAATCTAGAAAAACAGGGCCTTACAGGGCTAGTTAAGGGGATTTGTGGTACACTTAAGAAATGTATGGTAAAGGTGGAGATGACATTGTCATTTATTAATGAATTAAAAAAAGAGCTTCAAGACAAGTGGAAGTTCGATAAAGAAATGCCCGTTCAGACCCAACTCATTTCAGCTATGTTAGACGGAAAAGATGTCGTAGCACAGTCGCCAACTGGCTCTGGAAAAACATTAGCATATGTATTGCCAATTCTCGAGCAGGTCGACGGAAAAAAACAAGCAATACAAGCTCTCATCGTAGCACCTTCACAAGAATTGTCCATGCAAATTGTTGAAGTTTTGCGTGAATGGACTGCAGGCACAGATATCACGGTTACGCAGTTAATTGGTGGGGCAAATATGCAGCGACAGCTTGAAAAGCTAAAGAAAAAACCTGCAATTGTTGTTGGAACACCAGGACGTTTAAATGAATTAATGAAAGCTAAAAAGCTAAAGTTGCATGAGATAAAACATATTGTATTGGATGAGGGTGATCAGCTCCTTGCTCGTGATCATCGAACCGTTGTTAAAGCTTTAATTGAAGGAGCAAATCCAAATCGTCAAGTTGTTGTGGTTTCTGCAACAATTACAGAGGAAATAGAGCTAGTTGCTTCTCGTATGATGAAAGAGCCTGTTCGAATCCATATCACTCACGAAGAATTACCTGCACAAGGAAAAGTCATTCACTCTTTTGTTAAAATTGAAGAGCGTGATAAGACAGATATGTTGCGTCGACTCGCCCAATTTGAAGGAGTTAGAGCCTTGGCGTTTGTTAACAATCTAGACCAATTATTAAACAAAGAAACCAAATTGAAATTCCGTGAAGCAAATGTTGTTGCCTTACACTCTGACATGAAAAAAGAAGAACGAAAGCAAGCAATAACAGCATTTAGAAAAGGTGAAGCTCGAATTCTAATCGCGACAGATATTGCTGCTCGTGGGTTAGATATTGAAGGTATCACACACGTGATTCATGTAGATATTCCCCATACAATTGAGCAATACTTACACCGCTCAGGTCGTGCAGGTCGTGCAGGAGCAGACGGGGAAATCTTAGCCTTGTTGTCGTATATCGATGAGAAAAATTATAAAAAATGGACAAAAGAACTACCTTCTAAACCTGTTCAAAAAGTGTGGGACCGAGGCGGACTTATCGAAGGGTCATCAAAAACACTTCAAAGGGGGAAAAAGAAATGACATTTGAAGAGAAATTAGAGGAATACGCGGATTTAGCAGTTCGTGTAGGTCTAAACGTTCAACCAGGGCAAAATGTGTTAATTAATACGACAACTGATACATTAGAATTCTCCAGGTTAGTTGTTCAAAAGTCGTATGAAGCTGGTGCAAAACGGGTTCATGTTAATTTTACAGACGGTCCAATACACCGTGCGTTTTTTGACTTAGCTCCTGATGCAGAAATGAATGAGTTTCCAGCTTGGATGGTAACACAACGTGACGAACTGATTGATCAACAAGGTTCTTTACTTTGGATTGATGCTGAAGACCCGGATTTACTAGCAGGTGTCCCTGCTAAACGAATTTCCGATTACCAAAAGACTTCTGGTCGAGCTTTAGAAAAATATCGTAACGCTGTTATGTCTGATAAAATTGCTTGGTCTATTATAGCCATTCCTTCAAAAAAATGGGCGGAAAAAGTTTTTCCCGACTTACCAAAGGAAGAACAACTAACTGCACTATGGGAAGCCATATTCACTACGATTCGTATTGGTGATGGTACTGCTGTTGCTCAGTGGAAAACACATATTCGAAATCTAGAAGAACGTGCTAATATGTTAAATCAAAGAAGATATAAAAAAATTCATTACTCCGCACCTGGAACAGAATTGTCAGTAGAATTACCAGAAAAGCATCTTTGGTTATCTGGTGCTAGCAGAACGCCGAATCAAACTGCATTTATTGCAAATATGCCAACTGAAGAAGTTTATACTGCTCCTCATAAATTAGGTGTAAATGGATACGTTCGTAATACAAAACCCTTTATCTTTCAAGGAAATATCATAGATCAATTTTCTTTAACGTTTGAAAATGGAAAGATTGTGAAAGCCTATGCTGAAGTAGGAAATGATTTGCTTCAAGAACTTATTCTTCAAGATGAAGGATCGGCATATTTAGGGGAAATTGCTTTAGTTCCCCACGAATCCCCGATTTCAGCTTCAGGAATCTTGTTTTACAATACATTATTTGATGAAAATGCATCAAACCATTTAGCAATTGGTGAAGCATATCCAACATGTTATGAAGGGGCACGTGACTTAGAAGAAGCACAACTTCAGGCACTTGGATTAAATACATCGATCACTCATGAAGATTTTATGATTGGTAGTGCAGATATGGATATTGATGGAGAGCTTGAAGATGGGACACGGGAACCGATTTTCCGTAAAGGAAACTGGGCTGTATAATCCAGTATTCAACTGTGGGAATTCTCTTTTTTACACTTGATAAAGAAGGTGTTAAAAATGCGTAAGGATATTATATTTTGTATGAGTGCACTCATGTCATTGTTACTCTTTCCTATCTCAACTAGTGCGGTTGTGAATGGACCTATTTCATACGTCGCAATTGGAGACTCATTAGCTGCAGGACAAACACCGAACAGGGAGATTGATACAGGGTACAGTGATTTAATTGCTCAAGAAATAACACGTAATCAGCCACTTTCATTTTATTCCAAAGATTTATCTTTTCCTGGCTTGACAACGAAGGATGTTCTAGGACGTGTTCGATCTAAAGAAGCACGACCACTTCTCTCTAATGCTAATGTCATTACAGTTTCCGCTGGGGCAAATGATTTGTTACGTCTGATTAAATTGGATGTAAAATCGGGATCCATTTCTTTTCAACAAGTTCCTGCAGATTATTCGTTGAACAAGTCGAGAGAAAATATGACACAAATAATATCTGAGTTGAAGAAAATAGCCCCGGAAGCGGAAGTTTATATAATGGGTTATTATTTTGCTTATCCACATGTTCGTGACTCGCAAAAAATCGGGGCAATGATACAGATGGATAAGCTAAATGCAATTTTAGCTGGAGTAGCAAAAGATGCTGGTGTTCATTTTGTTCCGGTAGATAAAGGATTTGGGGCGTTAGCGAAAGATAAGGTTCCTAATCCATCAGATGTACATCCCAATTCTGAGGGATATCGTGCAATGGCGAACAGCTTTTTTGATGTTTATTCAAGTGGAAGCTTCCAAGTTACTAAAGATGAAATGCCAGCTGCGAATCCTCAGTCTTTTGAAGAAATAATAACCAACCGTAATAATGCTAACAAGCATAAAGAGAAGTCGGCTGTTTTACCTTCTACTCAGTTAAAAGAGAATTTTCTTGCTCTTACTGAATTGCGGCCAACTATATAGAAAAAGCTGGAACTCAACAGAGTTCCAGCTTTTTTATTTACGTGGATACGATGTTTTGGGTGAACCTTTTCTGGAATCCATTACTTTTTTAACTATAGGTATCACAATAGGTGCAAATTTTATAGCTGTTTTAATTAAGCTGCCTATTTTCATATCATTCGCTCCTGTCTATGTTCTTCTAGTTAGTAAGTTCCCGAAATCTACCCAAATCAAACCTTTTGTAGCACTTTAACACCTTGTATAATATTCCAAATTAATATGAGGAGCGATACTACCATATAGATAATCATAAACAATATAGGCATTCCTGTGGAAACGATTCCAAATCCAGGATTCATTCCATCATAAGACATAGAGGAAAAAGCACCTATGATCATGAAGATAATAGCGATAACAATGAGTCCAATTGGCAAAAGGTGAGACAGTAAAGAACGTTTTGCATGATACTTCACTCCTACGTCTGTTGAGACGAAGTAAACAATAATCGGTAATAAGAATGGGGCGAATAAAATACTAAAATAACACAAAGCAGATAATATTCGATTGTTTTCCAACAAATTTCCTCCTACTTAATCTTGATAATAGATATACGCATAGGTGAGGGATTAGTTTCAGGTTAATGCGTGTTTTGTTAAAATATCTGCATATTGGAAAACGGAAGAAATCAATACATACTCACCTGGACCATGCCAGTCATCACCCGCAGGACCAAATTCAATTGCTCCAGCGCCTGTCTTCGCATAATAACGCGTATCGGCTGCTCCATGTTGGCCAAAAAGAATTGCTTCTTTTTGAGTCACTACTGCCGTTGTCTCAGCAAGAGATTTGACGAATGGGTTATCTTCTGTCGTAACAATCGCAGGTGTTTTTCCTCCAGGCTTCACAATCGTATTTTTATTCAGAGATAACGCTAAATCAGTCATTTCTTGTACAATGTCTTCCCATTTTTGGCCCGGAACAAACCGAATGTCGTAAGCAATCTCGCATGTATCTGGGACCATATTATAACGATCACCAGCTTGTATTTTTGCCAAGTTCACAGAAGGGTGTTCATAATAGTCATTACTCACTTTATAGAAAGGTAAGGTTTTCAATTGAGCATGAAATGCAAATGCTAATTCAATGGCATTGGTACCTTCCCACGGACGTGATCCATGTGCACCTTTTCCATTAAACGTTATATCTACATGGATAATTCCTTTTGATTGAACGCTTAATTTTAAATGTGTTGGTTCTCCGCAAATAACAAAGTCACCCGTCAACCCTTGTTCAACCAAGTGACCAGATGTTTTACGGCCACCTGTTTCTTCATCGGTGACAATATGGAGCACGATACGGTGGGTAAGCTCTTCAGGGGCAAGTGAAATCCTTCTAAAGGAATCCATCATCGCAGCAACACCTGCTTTCATATCCGCTGAACCCCGACCATATAAGCGATCACCATCTACAAATGGGTTGAATTGCTCAAGTTTTGCAGGTACTACATCTACGTGACCATTCCAAACGATGGTGGAGGGACCCTGTCCAATTTCAGCATGAATCATTAGACGTCTGTCGTTTTCGAGCACTTGATGAACAATATCATGACTCGTTAGCCAAATTGAACAATATCGAAGGGCTTCATTTGCTCCTTCTTCTGTATCACTTTTAATCGCAATAAGATTCTTTAACAACTCAATCATTGTTCTTTCACATCCTTCGAAGTTTATGTACCATCAGTATACAGATAGACAATGACTGTGTCACAGACTAGAATAATACTCTTGATTCTCTTTCCCTATTTAGATACAATTAACACGTACTATATTAATAAGATGTATTAGACCCACAAGGGGAGCCGTTAAACGGCTGAGAGTGAACATGTCATGTTCTAACCCTTCGAACCTGTAAGTTAATGCTTGCGCAGGGATGTGGATAGAAACCGACACCAACGATGTCAGGCTCTGTCCTTGATATCGTTTTTTTATGGTTTTTTTCACCCCCCGACATGCGAGATACAGTAAGTACATCGCAAAAGGAGGAAGAAAGATGAGAAATCAGAAAGTATTATTGTTAGTGGAGATTGCCATTTTTGCCGCATTGGGGTTTGTATTAGATTTTGTCGCATTCAAAATGCCTCAAGGGGGATCCGTAAGTCTTGCAATGGTCCCGATTGTATTAATATCTTTTCGGAGAGGAACTATGGCTGGGATTATAACCGGGTTATTGATAGGGCTATTACAAATTATATCTGGTTTAATAAACGTTACTCCACTATCATTTAGCTTTGTCATTATGCAAATCATTCTCGATTATTTGGTTGCCTTTGCAGTGGTAGGATTTGCCGGTTTGTTACGTAAACAGTATTTTAATAACTTTGCACAAAATAGGCGTTTGAAAGTGATTTTGTCCGTCGTATCAGCCGTATTTATTGGTTCATTTTTACGATATGTCACACATGTGATTACAGGTGTATTCTTTTGGGGTATGTATGCTTCCGAAGGTCAAAATGTATTCTTATACTCAATTATTTATAATTCAACGTATATGATACCTGTATTTTTACTTACTGCTGTTATATGTACACTGTTATTTTTATCTGCACCAAGATTATTGAATCCAAAAGAAGCATAATTTTAAATGAATAATCGTAAATTAGTTATGAACAAAGAATTATCTCTTTAACAAAATTCGAATCTAAATAAACGAATCAAGACATATAGGATGTAATTTGAGAGGTTTTCCAATGTTCAGTATGATTCTGGCAAATGGGAAAGCCTCTTTTGTTGTGGTATAGTATGGGATAGATATTTGAAATAGAAGGGATTTAACAGAATGATTGCAAAAACAGCAAAAGATTTTGAGGCGTTTAAAAAGATAGGCCGAATTGTCGCTGAAATTCGGGATGCTATGCGACTTGCTACAAAACCAGGGATGACTACTAAAGAAATTGATGAAATTGGTGGTCGAATGTTTGAAGAAAAAGGAGCTATTTCTGGTCCTAAAGGAGAATATGATTTTCCAGGCTTTACGTGTATTAGTGTGAATGAGGAAGTTGCTCATGGGATACCAGGATCACGTATTCTTAAAGATGGGGATTTAGTAAATATAGATGTCTCTGGGTCTTATAATGGTTATTTTGCGGATACAGGGATATCATTTGTAATTGGTGAAGGCGACGAAAAGAAAGAAAAACTATGTGAAGTAGCAGAAAGTTCATTTAATCGTGCCATGCTTAAAGTAAAAGCTGGTGCTCGATTAAATCAAATTGGGAAGGCTGTAGAAAGAGAAGCGAAGAAAAATGGTTTTACTGTAATTATGAATTTAACGGGCCATGGAATTGGAAAATCTCTTCATGAAGCTCCACAACATATATTAAATTATTATGATGCATGGGAACCGACCATATTAAAGGAAGGAATGGTTTTAGCAGTAGAGCCATTTATTTCAGAAAAAGCAGAGCATATTGTGGAATCTGGTGATGGTTGGACTTTTTTAACTCCTGACAAATCATTTGTTGCACAAATTGAACATACAATTATTGTGACAAAAGATGAACCGATTATATTAACAAAAATTGAGTAAAAGAAGACCTTCTGCTATTCACCTGCAGAAGGTCTTTTTTTGATGAATAGAATACCTGCGAGAAGGACAGCACTGAGAAATAGCGCTGCAGTCATTACCAGTAGTTCTTCAAAGCCGTTACGAACTGCTATTCCAATAAACGCCCAAATAAACACCAATGGAAAAGCAATGTCGTTATGGTGATAGCGAATATGTAAGCCTAGAGCTGTTCCAACTGTCAACATAATAACAGCCCATAGTGGGTCGCTTAACCCCCAACCACTCCACTGATAGAACGTTAATACATAACTAATATTGGCTATTGTTGCAACACTTATCCAACCAAGGTATATAGATATAGGTAACCGAGATGTTACTTTATTGTCTTGAACCGAATAGGTTCGGTATAGCATGATAAGAGACAATAGTAATCCAATCATGATTACTACAGTAAGAGAGAATTTTTCATAATGCCAAAAGAAAATCCAAGAACTAATGAATATACAGCTTATGATGAACAAATTGGCACGTTTTTCAAAAAGGCCTTCACCATTTTTCCGAATTCTCCACAACCTGATAACCCAAATAGTTAATAGTACATAAATAAGGGCCCAAATAGAAAATACATACCCTGCAGGAGTAAATAACACAGGTAAACGATTTGAAATTTCTCCTGTGGTTTGGCCGTTTAGAGGTAGAATATTTGCTAGAATATTAATTGAAATTACCGCCAATAGTGAGACGACGATGAGTACAAAACGAAACATATCGATCACCTCCTTAAATAGTATATTTAGTTGCTTTATTCGAATATGTGAGCAAATTTAAATCTGCATAAAGTTTAATAGTTTTTAATAATTGAATAAAATGAGAAGGCGCGTAAGGTGAACAATAACTTATAGTACTTCAATAAGAAATGTTAACCTTTCAACCGTAATTATTCAATCAAAAAGTGAGTTGCATTTATTCTTATGTGGCAAAAGTGTAAACAATGTTGGAAATAATCTTAATAATTAAGTTTTAAAAGGATTAACAAAGCATATGATTCAAGTGTAAAAGAAACGAATAGGGTTCGCATGCGTCTATAAGTCATATGTTTCGCGAGACGAAGAAGCATGATATAATTACAAAGTATTTTCGGAAAATTTAGATAGACATGGGGGATATAAAATTGACCACAAAAACATACAGTCAAGTTTGGGATTTGGACGTATTTTTTAAAGGAGGAAGCAGTTCTCCTGAACTTCGTTCTCACTTAGATTCTTTGAAATTAAAATTAGATTCATTCGAAAAAACTTTATCCACATTTGAAGTACCAAAAAGTATCTCTGATGCGGAAATAATAGCATTAGTAATTTCTCAAACAAAAGAAGTTGCTGAGAATTTATCACAGGCTGGGGCAGTAGTGGGTTGTTTTCTTGCACAGGATACAACGGATAAACAGGCTAACATGCTTCAAGGTGAAATTGGATCTATTGGAGCGCGTTTTTCTTCTTCCATGCTAGTTATTCAACAACAATTATCAAAAACAGAGGAGAATGTTTGGACATCATTGATGGAGTCGAGGCAATTAGAAGAATTTTCTTTTGTATTAAATGAGTGGCGAGATGAAGCGAAAGATTTATTATCAGAAAAAGAAGAAGACATGATAACAGCTTTAGGGGTTGATGGGTATCATGGATGGGGACAATTTTATGATCTACTTGTTGGCGATGTAAAGGTTCGAGTAACAGTAGACGGTGATGAGAAAGAATTCTCTGTCGGCCAAGCAAGTAACTTGAGTTCGCATTCAGATGCCGCTGTTAGAAAAGAAGCTCACTATGCATTGGAAAATGCTTGGGATGAAAAAGAAGATTTTTTTGCAAAAACCTTAAATCATATGGCTGGTTTCCGTTTAGCTGTTTATAAAAAACGTGGATGGGACTCGGTATTAAAAGAACCACTACAAATGAACCGAATGAAACAAGAAACCTTAGATGCAATGTGGGGAGCAATATCCAGACATAAAGAGCCCTTTGTGGATTATTTAAAGCGTAAATCGGAGATGCTAGGAACAAAGGCTATGAATTGGTATGATTTAGACGCACCAGTAACTGCTTCAACAGAAAAAGTGTCATACCAGGAAGGTGCTGAATTTATTTTAAATCATTTCGGTAAATTCGGACCAGAACTAGAGCAGTTTTCTAGGAAAGCGTTTGAAGATAATTGGATTGAAGCAGAAGACCGCCCTAACAAAAGACCTGGTGGTTTCTGTACAGGCATGCCACTATCCCAACAATCTCGTATATTTATGACGTATAGTGGAACCATGTCAAATGTCGCTACTTTGGCTCATGAGCTAGGTCATGCATTCCATTCGTATGCTTTACGTCCAGTACATTGGATGAATCGTCAATATGCAATGGGAGTAGCTGAGACAGCATCTACCTTTGCAGAAATGATTGTTGCAGATGCTGCAGTAAAAGAAGCCAAATTCGCTGAAGAGAAACTAGCTTTACTTGAAGATAAAATTCAGCGAAGTGTAGCATTCTTCATGAACATTCATGCACGTTACTTATTTGAAACCCGTTTTTATGATGAGCGTAAAAAAGGGATTGTACCAGCATCACGCTTGAATGAATTAATGGAAGAAGCTCAACGTGAAGCATTCGGTAATGGACTTGATGAAGTTCACCCACATTTTTGGGCTTCTAAATTGCATTTTTATATTACAAGTGTTCCTTTCTATAACTTCCCATACACATTCGGATACTTATTTAGTTTGAGTATATATGCGAAAGCAATTGAAGAAGGAAGTAGTTTTGAAGAAAAGTACATTTCACTTTTAAGAGACACAGCGATTATGTCGGTTGAAGACTTAGCCATGAAACATTTAGGTGAAGATATTACGAAACATGCATTTTGGGAAAAGGGAATTGCCTTATGTATTCAAGACGTGGAAGAGTTTCTTGAATTAACTTCATCTAAAGGGTGATTATTAATGATTTTACTGGAAGGACAGACCTGTTATTTGAGGACGCTTTATGAGGAGGATGCAGGGGCTTTTGCGTCGCTTGTGCTGCGAAATAGAGAGTATTGGTCCGTTTTTGAACCAAGACATCAAGATTCTTATTATACCGTAGAAGTTCAAAGGGAAAAGATTCTTGAATCTCTTCATGGCATGAAAAATCATCTTGAATTTAGTTTTGGAATATTTGATGAAATCACGAGTGAATTAATTGGGCATATTTCTATGTATAATATAAAGAGATTACCTTTCTCAAGTGCTTTTATCGGATATTCGATAGATCGACACCATATTGGAAGAGGTTTAGCGTCCGAGGCTGTTCAGTTAGTGGTAACATATGGAATGGAAGTCGTTAATCTTCATCGAATTGAAGCATACGTGTCACCTAGAAATGTAGGGTCTATTCGCGTCTTAGAAAAGGCGAAAATGCAACGTGAAGGACTATTACGAAAACTGCTATTCATTAATGATAAATGGGAAGACCATTACCACTATGCGATTATAGAAGACGATTATTGAAAAGGTAAGGCCGCATGGCGGATATGGCTTAAAGCATTAAAAAGTTGGTTTCTCATTTGAGAAGTCAACTTTTTTGTCGATTTCCCGGGAAATATATCTTAATTAAGTGCAACACATGAATACACACTGTCCAGCTTATTAAGGTTGTTATCGGAGTTATCATAGTTTACATCTACATAAAAGCAACATATACTATATATAATAAAACCTATTGGAGAAGTGGGATATTAATGAAGACGATTCCAAAACCTTTAGTACTAGCAAATCAGTGGACAATTGTTCTATCTGTAGTCGTAGCAATTATTACGCAAAGTGCATGGATATTGATATTTCCACTTGTTTGTTGTTTACTTAGTATATTTGTTAAGTTCCATCCTGTGATGTCAATTGTGAAAGGATTCTTAAAGAAACCTTTGAGTCAATACATTCAAGAAGATCCATTTCAACTGCAGTTTAATCAGTGGATGGCTTTATCATTTTTAATAGTAGCAGTAGTGAGTTATGTGATGAATTGGACAATACTTTTTAACGTTGCCTCCATTCTGGTAGGTATAGCTGCTCTTGTTGCAATTCTTGGTTTCTGCATCGGTTGTTTCATTCGCTTTCAATATCAGCAATGGCAATTCCGAAGAAAAAATGTAGCTTAATCAAATTTAAGGCCATCAAAACAAACACAAGGGGTTTGTTTTGATGGCCTATTCATTATTCATTCCCATCAACAATTAAATCTAATTGTCCGGTTGAAGGATTTATTACAAGGCCATGGACAGGAATGTTTTTAACCATTAGAGGATGATTTCGAACCATTTCCACACTGTGTTTAACAGTTTCCTGCACATCTTTAAATCCTCTCAGCCAATTGTCTAATTCGACACCTGAATTATTTAACATTTCAATTGTCTCTTTAGATACTCCTCGATTTATCATCTTATTTATCATTTGTTCAGGTTCGATTGCACTCATGCCACAATCATAGTGACCGACTATGTAAACCTCATTCGCTTGTAACTCGTATATCGCTACTAGTAAGCTACGCATAATTCCTCCAAAAGGATGATTAATAACAGCTCCAGCACTTTTGACAATTTTGACATCACCATTCTTAAAATTCATGGCTTTTGGCAATAACTCGACTAATCGAGTATCCATACACGTTAAAATAACAATATGTTTATCAGGAAATTTTGTCGTAATGAAAGGTTCGTATTGCTTTTCAATAACAAACTCATGATTATAAGACAGGATTTCGTTTAATAAGGACATACATGCGCCTCCTTTAGCTTCACCTTCTTATTGTAGTTGATTTTGTATTGAACATGCTACTTCAAAGGATAAAATTCTTAAATTCAGAGTTATAACAAAAAGGAATCTTATTTTAATAATGATTGCCTAAGAAAGGCAGGGAAAAGAAAAACGCGGGATGATTGAATCACCCCGCACGTAATGTTTCATTGAATTTGAAGTTAGCGAGCAATTTTTTGGATTTTATCCATCATAACGAGAGAACGTCCAGTCCCAATAGCCACTGATTCCAAAGGATTAGGTGCAATATGAACGGGAACTGAAATTTCGTTTGATAACCATTCTTGCATGCCTTTTAATAAAGCACCGCCACCAGTTAATACGACTCCTTGATCTACAATATCACCAGATAATTCTGGGGGACAGCTCTCAAGTGTGGCACGAATTGCTTCTAATATAGAAAGTAATGATTCTGTTAAGGTTTCTTGAACTTCCACCGAACTAATAGTAATAGTTTTAGGAAGGCCCGTCATTACATCGCGTCCACGAACCTCCATTGTTTCAACTTTATGGGGAACAAGTGCATAGCCGACTTCCATTTTTATTCTTTCGGCCGTACGTTCACCTATTAGAACATTAAAATTCTTACGTACAAAATGAATTATGTCTTCATCCATTCGATCTCCCGCCACTTTCACGGTGTTAGAGGAAACTACACCTCCGAAGGAAATTATACCTACTTCAGTCGTTCCACCACCGATATCAACGATCACGCTTGCAATCGGTTCGCTAACAGGTAAGTCCGCTCCAATTGCAGCAGCAACTGGTTCTTCAATTAAATGAACTTCTTTTGCTCCGCTGTTTTTAACAGCATCATGGATAGCACGTCGTTCAACAGAAGTTGCTCCTGAAGGGGTACATACCATTACATTTGGTTTTCTAACAGAACTTCCTAATTTCTTCCCTACTTTTTTCATAACAAGTCTTAACATTTCAGTCGTAATATCAAAATCTGCAATTACGCCATCTTTCAATGGGCGTATTACGGTAATCGAACCAGGTGTTTTACCAATCATACTTTTCGCTTCTTCACCAAAAGCAATGACTTGTTTTGTTCGAGTATCAACAGCTACTACTGATGGTTCATTTAAGATAATACCTTTATTTTTTGTATATACAAGTATATTTGCGGTTCCTAAGTCAATTCCAATATCCATACCAGAAAACATGCAGATTCCTCCTTAAGCAGTTTGCTTCATAAGTATAGAGGATTTTTACCGTTGTGCCATATGGTACTTAATGGAATTTATCATTTGTTGCAAGGATTTATGAGTCAAATAACATATGAAAACATCATAAATTGAGTATCATGTACTAATTAGTCATAATTGTGTTACATTGTTGTTTGTTTATCGTAATGAAAACGTTAAGTTATAACAAAAAACAATCGCCCAAAGGCGATTGTTTAGTAACGCTTTTCTGGAATTGGATCGATTCGATCCGCATCGTGTTTAACCATTCCTTTTGATAAATAGTGCATAATGGTAACACCAACAATTGCTAAAATAAGCATAAAACCAATAACTGTTATTAAGCCAAAAATCATACGAAGACCCCTTTCTACGTAATCACCTATTTATTAACAATAGTATAACTGATTAGTAGAGAGAAAAGTAGTTAAAAATTCCGATTTTTCTTATTATTATAAATTAAAATGCCCAATTTCCTTTACGGAAAATCGCTTCTTTTGAACCATCTTCACGAATGCCATCAATGTCCATAAATTCAGATCCAATCATAAAATCAACATGCGTTATACTATGGTTTAATCCATTTTCAGCAAGCTCTTCCTGTGACATTTTTTTACCGCCTTCTAGACAGAAGGCATAGGCACTTCCAATTGCTAAGTGATTTGAAGCATTTTCGTCATACAATGTGTTATAAAATAACAAACCTGATTCTGAAATAGGCGATTTATGAGGAACAAGTGCAACTTCCCCTAAATGTTTTGCTCCTTCGTCAGTATCTACAAGCTGTTCTAGCACTTTTTGGCCTTCTTTAGCTTCCACGCTGATAATACGTCCCTTTTCAAAAGTGATTTTGAAATCTTCAATTAGATTTCCATGATAGCTTAGGGGTTTAGTACTTGATACAAAACCATCTACTCCTGTTTTTAAAGGTACTGTAAAGACTTCTTCTGTTGGCATGTTCGCCATAAACGCGTCACCTTTTTCATTGATACTACCTGCACCACACCATAAGTGCCCTTTAGGAAGTTCAATCGTTAAATCTGTTCCAGGAGAGGTGTAATGTAGTTTGTGATATTTTTTTTCATTTAAATAATCGACTTTTTCATGTAGAGTATCGTCATGTTTTACCCAAGCCTCAATTGGTGAATCTAAGTCGGCACGAACAGCTTTAAAAATAGCTTCCCAAAGAGCAGGGATTTGTTCATCAACTGGCAGAGAAGGGAAAACTTTAGCAGCCCAAGCTACTGAAGGAGCTGCAATAACAGTCCAACTGATTTTATCAGATTGAACATATTGGCGATATTTTGCTAATGCAGTACCGGTTGCTTTTTGAAAAGATGCTATACGTGAAGATTCAATACCTTTAAGTAAGTCTGGACTTTGAGACATAACACTCATGAAAGCAGCACCTTCGTCTGCCAATTGCATGCGTTCTTGTACCTTCCAGGCTGGATACACTTCAAAAGAGTCTGAAGGGGCTAATTCAAAACGAGTACGTGTAATGACATCGTCTATCCAATCAACATGCACTTGTTTTGCTCCCACTTCATAAGCAGTTCTGGTTAATAAACGAACGAATTCTGGATTATCAATTGATGCTGAAATGTATAAACTTTGTCCGGGTTGTATATTTACTCCCACTTTTACTGCTAGTTCTGCATAACGTGTTAATTTTTCATTAAAAGATGTCATTTTGTTAAATCTCCTTTTCTTATCAATCTAAGTCTATAGTAGCAATTTTACAATGAGTAAATCAATTGTGAAATTCGCATGTCGAAATAAATAGTGTAAATCGTTTTTTTTCTCAAAGAATACTTCAAAAAAACTTGTAGAATCCGAAATAAATAGAAGAACGGAACTTGGGGGTACATAAATGGATTTATCATCAGTAGTCGGAATTATTTTGGGCTTTGCAGCCTTATTAGCAGGTATGTTTTTTAAAGGTGTTACACCAGATGCTTTATTAAATCCTGCTGCTATTTTAATTATTCTTGTAGGAACAATCGCAGCGGTTACAATAGCTTTTCCTATGAATGAATTAAAGAGAGTGCCAAAATTATTTGGTTTAATATTTAAGGAACAAAAACTTCAATCTGACGGGGAAATTATTAAAATGTTTTCTCAATGGGCGGATTTAGCAAGACGTGAAGGTTTATTAGCTTTGGAAGGTAAAGCTGGAGATGTTGAGAATCCATTTTTAAGAAACGGATTGACACTGGCTATTGATGGACAAAACGCAGATTACATACGTGATGTACTAACTGAAGAAGTAGAGGCGATGGAAGACCGTCATTTAAGTGGTGCTTTAATCTTCGCACAAGCTGGAACTTATGCACCTACGCTAGGGGTTTTAGGAGCTGTAATTGGCTTAATAGCAGCACTAGGAGATTTAAATGACATTGAGAAATTAGGTCATGCAATATCTGCAGCGTTCGTTGCGACATTGTTGGGGATTTTTACTGGTTATGTTTTATGGCATCCATTTGCTAACAAATTGAAACGTAAGTCTAAACAAGAAATTCGTCAAAAAATGATGATGATTGAAGGGATTCTTTCTGTTTTAGAAGGAGAAGCTCCACGCGTCATCGAACAGAAGTTATCTTCTTATCTATCTTTAGAAGAACGCTTGAAAATAACAGATGAAAGCGGGGCGAATGGCCTTGGCAAAGAAGCATAAGAAGCATCGTCATGAAGAACATATGGACGAATCTTGGCTCATTCCTTACGCAGATTTGTTAACGCTATTACTTGCGTTGTTCATTGTTTTGTTCGCCTCCAGTACTGTAGACGTTCAAAAATTAGAACAATTGTCTGTTGTATTTAATGAAATATTCGATGGTGGGATGGGCGTTATGGAAAATCCATCTCCATCACCCTTACCTGTACCACAAAGTCCGAATGAAACAGACCATGAAAGCTCTGCATTCATGGAAGATCAGAAATCACTTGAAAAGATTCAAAATCGAGTGGATGAATATATCGCAGTGAATGAACTAGAAAATCAATTAGCAACCGAGCTCACCGATGAAGGATTGCTGTTAACGATTCGGGATAGTATTTTATTTGATCCAGGTAGTGCCAATATAAAATCGGAATATAATGAAATTGCTGATGAAATTGCGAACTTATTAGAATTTGATCCACCTCGGAGTATTATTGTTACTGGACACACGGATAACATTCCAATGAACTCAGCAATATTTGCATCTAACTGGGAACTAAGTGTAATGCGTGCAGTAAATTTTTTGAAGATGGTGGTTCAAAATCCAGATTTGGACCCTTTGTTATTTAGTGCAAAGGGGTATGGTGAATTTAGCCCGATTGCATCAAATGATACAGCTGAAGGAAGAGCGCAAAATCGACGAGTTGAAGTCCTTATTCAACCACTAGTATTGAAAGATGGAACTGAAACTAAAACAACTGAATGAACTAACGTTACATAAGAGATTATCTTGTGTAACGTTTTTTTTTGCCGAAAACCAACCTAAAAAAATTTGGAGAAAGAAATGAAAAACATTTAAAATGTGCAAATTCTTAAATTTAGTAATATTTTCAAAACAAAAAACCTCTAGGAATATCTAGAGGTTTGCGTCAATTAAAATTTTTTCATAAGCGATTTCGTCAGATTATGACTTGCACAGACTGTTCATCCCTTCATAGTTGTAAACTACAAAGCATTTTATATTTTTTATTACTTACGTAGGGTTCCAAGCTCTGCAGCAATTGCCTGCATCTCACTTGGACTGAATGATTCGCGTTTCATTACCATTGTATATAGATAATGTAGATCTTCATATGCAGAGTCATCGAAGGATTCAGATCGCATTGCATCTACATTGACCATACGAAGTTTTTCTTTTATTTGTTCAATCATATATTCTACATTTTCTTGGGACGGCTGTGTTAAATTCATTTTGGTTTCCTGCCTTTCAAGCGTTATAGTTTATCTTTTCATGTCGTACCAAGAATGTCAAATCGAAGTCCAGTTGTGTTTTAATATGACTAAATCGGGGTATATTAAAGCACAATTGATATTTATTATTTGGGAGGTTTTATTGATGAATGAAAGCAAATTATTTAAAGGAATTGTATTTGGTGCTATTGCAGGAGTGGGAATTAGTATGTTCGATCGTGCAACACGTGAGAATGTAAAATATAATATCAAAACCTTATCTTCAGACATTCAATATTATTCAAAAAATCGAGAAGATTTAAAAATAAAATTACAAGAAAAAGCGGAAAAATTGCAATCAGTCTATAACCAATTTTCACAAGATGCTCAATATTTAACAAGCAAAGTAGACGAAATAAAAACCTTAACACCGCAAGTGAAAACGCTAGTTACAGATACAAAAGATGCATTTGTACTATCAAAAGAAGAGTATAAAACAATTGTTAAACAGGAAGACGAAGAAGACTTCATGATGCCAATTTTACCAGAACATGTGTATAAAGAGAAAAACTTCTCGTAAGAAAGGAAATGATTAAATGACGAACGAAGACAAAGTCATTCCACTTAGAGGTAGTGCAAAAAGCCGTTCATCATCTAATTTTTTAAGTAAACTAAAATTATTACAATTCAAAAAGAAAGAAAAGAAGGGAATTGACTATCCTTTTGATGTCACATCATCAAAAGGATTTTTTCAAGAGTTATTAACCCGAATTCAATATGTAGATGTTACAGCTCTTGGTGCTCAACTCGCTTTCTTTTTTTTACTTTCGTTGTTCCCTATGTTAATTTTTATTGTGACATTATTACCTTATTTAAATTTACAAGAGGATCAGTTGTTTAGTATATTGCAAACCTATGCACCAAAAGAAGTTTATCTGTTGATCAATGGTACGTTAGATGAAGTACTAAAAGACCGTAATGGTGGATTATTATCCATAGGGATTCTCGCTACCATTTGGTCTGCATCAAATGGTATGAATGCGTTGATTAAATCATTGAATCGTTCTTATGATATTGAAGAAACAAGACCTTTTTTTATTGCGCGAAGCATTTCGGTCATTTTCACCATGTTACTCATTCTCCTCTTTGTCGTTGCATTAGTATTGCCCATTTTTGGTGAACAAATCGGAACATTAATATTTTCCTATTTAGGCTATGAACAAGGTTTCTTAAACGTTTGGAATAATATCAGATGGACAATTCCACCGGTAATGATTTTTCTAGTCTTTATGCTGCTTTACTGGATTGCTCCAAATAGGAAATTGTATTTAAAGAGTGTCATTCCTGGTGCCATTTTTGCTACGGTAGGATGGATTCTCGTCTCACTTGCATTTTCATTATATGTTAGCAGTTTTGCCAATTATTCTGCGACATACGGAAGTATTGGAGGAATAATTGTGTTAATGATGTGGCTGTATTTCTCGGGTACTATTTTAATGGTTGGCGGGCAAATAAATGCCGTAATGCAAGAACGAAAAGAAAAAATAGCCATGAAAAAAGCAGGAGCAGTCATTTAGACGCCCCTGTTTTTTATATGGGAGTTTCAAGTATGAATCCGATTGATTTTTAAATATTTTTATTTAATAAACGTAGACCATTTAAAATGACTAAAATAGTACTGCCTTCGTGGCCAATAACCCCAAGAGGTAAGTTTATGATTTGGAAAAAATTCGAGACAATTAACATTGAAATTACAGCTATCGAGAAAAAGATGTTTTGTTTAACAATACGATTCATTTTGCGAGAAAGCTGTACAGCGAGAAGGATACGTGATAAATCATTTTTCATGAGTACAACATCTGCCGTTTCTAGTGCTACATCTGTGCCATCCCCCATTGCAAATCCTATTGTCGCTGTTGCGAGTGCAGGTGCATCGTTTATTCCGTCACCGACCATCCCCACAGAAGTATACTTTGCTAATAGTTCTTTCATGTACTTCATTTTTGTTTCAGGTAAGCACTCGGCGATATAGGAATCTACACCTGCTTCATCCGCAATTACTTTAGCGGTTCGTTCATTGTCGCCAGTTAACATAATCGTGTAAATGCCAGAGGCGCGTAATGAAGCAATCGCTTTTTTCGTTTCTTCTCTCACTGTATCTCTCAACGCAACAAGTGCGATAATTTCTTCTTGGTCGGCAGCGAAAATGACTGTTTTTCCTTGCTCTGCAAGAATGGAAGCTATGCCATTGTGAAATTGCATGGCTTCTTCATATCCGACAAATTCCGGTTTTCCTACTTTCCAAACGGTAGAGCCAACAGAAGCTTTTATTCCCCACCCTGGTATGTCATCCATTTGAAGGATTGGAGAAGTAGATACTGATTTACTATGTGCAAATGACAATATGGATTTTGCTAAAGGATGTGTGGACTGTAATTCTATACTTGCTAGTTTTTCTAAAACCTTTTGTTCATTTAGCCCTTGTCGAACAATAAAGTCTGTTACGATTGGTTTCCCTTGGGTCAGTGTACCTGTTTTATCAAATGCTAATGCTTTCATGGAACCAACATTTTCAAGGTGAACACCACCCTTAAACAGTAAGCCATATTTTGCTCCATTTGAAATACCAGCGAGTGTTGCAGGCATTATTGAGGCGACAAGTGCACAAGGTGAAGCAACAACGAGTAAAACCATGGCTCGATAAAATGTTGTATTCCAATCCCAACCAAGAAGAAAGTGGGGAAGAAACATCATGATACCTACCGAAATGAGAACAATCTTCACGTATTTTCCTTCAAATCGCTCGATAAACTGCTGGGTAGGGGATTTTTCACTTTGAGCTGTTTGTACAAGTTCGATAATTTTTTGTACTAGGGACTCACTATTCAATTTGGTCATCTCAATTGTTAAAGCCCCATTTAAATTAACAGTACCGGCAAAGAGATTATCACCCGCGTGTTTTGAAATTGGAATGGATTCTCCACTTATTGCTGCTTCGTCAACTGAGGAAGTACCATTAATTATTTTGCCGTCAACAGGAATGCGATCACCCGGTTTTACAAGTAAACGGTTGCCTAATATTAGAGTTTTCACCTGAACTCTAGATGAATTCCCGTTTGCATCTAATAACCAAGCCTCTTCTGGTTGAAGCTTCATTAAGCTAGATAATTCTCTCTTGCTTTTATTTATCGTGTAAGTTTCAAGTGCTCCACTCAGTGCGAAAATGAAAATAAGAATAGCACCTTCCGTCCAATATCCAATAACGGATGAACCGATAGCAGCAAATATCATAAGTAATTCCACATTTAGTTCTTTGTGATGAATGGTCTGTGAAATTCCCTCTTTTGCTTTCGCATATCCACCAATAAAAAAAGCAATTAAATAAAAGGAAATGGAGAGTAAACTCTCTTCATTTTTTCCAATCAACCATGCTATCACAATCATGACACCCGAAAAAATGGCTGCAATTATTTCGATATGTTGTTTCAATGAATTGTATTTTCGCGGAAACGTTTCCATTTGAATACCTCCTGATAATGAGAGTCAATATCATAACCCCATTAATGTACGAAAAGCTGGCATTCCTATGGGGAATACCAGCATTTATTTATAATTATTATTAATTGATAATTATTATAACATAGAGGTTTTTCAAAAGTAAACTTAATACTATTTATATACTCGCTCACTGTATTGTGTTAATTTTTCTAAAGAAGATTTATCGACGTCGGCATGCAAACTGTTACCATGTGAATCCATAGTTACAACCGCGGTGAAATCTTCAACACGTAAATGCCACATAGCTTCTGGAATACCGAATTGCATTAAATCAACACCTTCAACGCCTTTAATACAATCTGCATAATATTGTGCTGCGCCACCGATTGCGTTCAAATAAACCCCACCGTGTTCATTTAGAGCAGCAAGTGTCTTGGGTCCCATACCGCCTTTACCCATAACGGCCCGAATACCGAACTTTTTCATAATGTCGCCTTGGTATGGTTCTTCACGAATGGAAGTGGTCGGCCCGGCTGCTTTAATTTGCCAGTTGCCATCTCCGTCTTTTAATACGACAGGACCGCAGTGATAAATGATTTGTCCATTTAAATCTATAGGAGCGTCATGATCAGATAAGTACTTGTGAATAGCGTCACGCCCTGTGTACATCATCCCACTAATTTTTACGACATCCCCGACTTTTAATTGACGAATTTCTTGCTCACTAATTGGTGCTCTTAGTTGAACAATTCTTGATGCAGCTTCTTCAGCTGTTTCAACAGTATCTTCGTTTTTAAATTCTATTTTTTCACCATCTTGATATTGCCATTCGTTGATTTCACCTGATTCTGGATTAATATTAATCGCTAATCGACGGTAAGCCCAACAATTGTATGCAACAGAAACGAAGAAGCTTGCAGGTATTCGGTGCATTACACCAATTTTACAGCCAAGCAAAGTAGCTTCTCCACCAAACCCCATTGTACCAATACCCAGCGTGTTTGCCTTTTCAACAATATAATCCTCAAGCTCAGAAAGTTGTGCATGTGGATTAACGTCATCAACAGATCTGAATAGTTGTTCTTTTGCTAAGTCGTACCCTGATGCACGATCTCCACCGATTCCTACACCAATAAATCCTGCCGAACAACCTTGACCCTGCGCTTGATAAACTGAGTGGAGAATACATTTACGAATACCATCTAAGTCACGACCAGCACGACCTATTCCTTCAAGTTCAGCAGGAAGGCTGTATTGAATATTTTTATTTTCACAACCTCCGCCCTTTAGGATTAGCTTCATTTCAATATAATCCTTTTCCCACTGTTCAAACTTTACAACTGGAACGCCTTCACCTAAGTTATCACCACTATTTTCACCTGTAAGTGAATCAACAGCATTCGGTCGTAATTTTCCGTCTTGAGTAGCTGTTACGATTGCACGTTTAATGGCTGCTTTTATTTCTAATTGGTTTACCCCAATTGGCGTTTTAATCTTAAAAGTAGGCATACCAGTATCTTGGCAAATTGGTGACACTTTATCTTCAGCCATTTGAATGTTATTTGTGATGGTGTCTAAACTCATTGCAGCTCGTGTACCGGCATTTTCTGCTCTTTTAGCTTTTTGGACCGCTCTACGAACATCTTTTGGTAAATTAGTAGATGTTTCAGAAATTAATTCGTAAATACTCTTCTCTAAAGTTTCTAAATACATTTTATGTTGCACCTCAATCTTATGTAATGTTTTCATCAACCATTATACTCTTTACTTGCTTCTAAAAAAAGAAAGGTTTTATCTCTAGTAGAAACACCCGGAAGACAATCTAAGAGGGAGATACATCCTCCAAGAAAAAGAGAGTACCATAAAGGCACTCTCATGAATTCTTTGGAAGAAAGACAAACTGTTAAATAAAAATCTCACTTCGAACTATTCTTAAACTGTTCCATCTTATCTTCCAAATCATCCATCATTGAAATTAATCGATCGATATCTTCAAGCTCCGTTGTCTCAGGTTCTATTGCATCTAAAACTTCTAAGAAAATGTTTAAACGTTCTTTTAAGTAGGTAACTTGCTGTTCTTTGTCTGTTATCGATTTGCCCATTAGAAACACCTCACTTTTACTTCATCATAGTAGCCCATTTTACTGTGTTTATCAAATAAGGTAGGTCTTTTGAAATATTTTAATATTTAATGTATTTTGAATATTTACAAAATTAACTTTTGATGTTAAAGTAAAACTACTTCAACAAGAGAGGGGAGGCCGTAGTGAATAGTCGAAACCATTCAATCAGTTTTTAGAAGGAGGGGGTTCGGACATTTCACCGGCAACTAAGCCGTGAATCGATTTATGAATACTCAATTAGATACAAGTGATATTTAGAAGGCTCAGCCAAACATCTGACATCAGATATGGTCTGAGCCTTCGCTATGTTATGAAATGAATTCCTACGATTCCACAATTTGTTTAGAAGATTCTACAGATTGGACCATTGAGCAATTCTTTCTTGTTAACTCCATTATTCATGGCATTTTACTTTCAACAAGACTGGGATCTTTTAACGAAACCCTTTTCCCTCGTTACTCGATATTTTAATCAATCCACTTTCTAATTGTGCCTCGAATCCATCTTCTATCAGGATTTATTTCAACGGTAATCCCTCCTATATGATAAAATTGTACAGAAATGCGTTTGAAAAAAAACAATTTTAACCTTTACGTCGGAGGCCATCATGAATAAATTTACACCAAATGAAAAGAATAGGTTTTGGATCTTAGTTACCATTGTATCCATATCAGGATTTTCTCAAGGTATGTTATTACCTCTGATTTCCATCATATTTGAAAAGGATGGCCTGTCATCCTCTTTAAATGGATTAAACGCTACGGGTTTATACCTAGGAACATTGTTAGTATCTCCATTTATGGAACAACCTATAAGAAAATTTGGATATAAACCAATCATACTTATTGGTGGTGTTCTCGTATTTCTTTCCTTATTTCTATTTCCTCTTTGGAAAAGTGTGATTTTTTGGTTTATCTTACGGTTATTCATTGGGATTGGAGATCACTTGCTCCACTTTTCTACACAAACATGGATCACTAGTTTTTCACCTTCAAGTCGATTGGGAAGAAATATTGCATTGTACGGGCTTTCTTTTGGTATCGGATTTGCTGTTGGACCTCTATTCGTTCCACTTGTATCCATATTTGAAGGGTTACCTTTCATCATATCTGGTATTCTATGCATGGTCGCGTGGTCTCTCGTATTTTTCATTGACAATGATTTTCCCGGTCATATGCATGGGACATCATCTATGCAAGGAACTTGGTCGCGTTTCGCTAAAACATTTGGAATTGCTTGGGTAGCTTTTATTCCACCCTTCAGTTACGGATTTTTAGAATCAAGCCTGCATGCCATTTACCCTGTTTATGCTTTACGCCTTTCTCTTGATGTATCGATGGTATCGATTATATTAGCTGCATTTTCTACGGGTGGAATACTTTCTCAGTTACCACTAGGCGCTTTAAGTGACAAGGTGGGTAGAAAGCATGTGGTGCTAACTACCCTTTTTGGTGGATCCATAATATTTGGATTTGCAGGATTTTTTGAATCAAATGAATGGGGAGTAGCAGTCTTGTTTTTAGTTGCGGGATTATTTGTAGGTTCTCTGTTTTCCCTTGGTATATCGTATATGGCAGATTTAACACCAAAAGAGTTATTACCCTCAGGTAATTTACTATGTGGAATTTTCTTCAGCATCGGCAGTTTAACAGGCCCTTTTATGGGTGGGTTATTTTTAGAATTAATGGGGAACTTCAGTTTTCTATGGCTCATCTCGTTATTTCTTTTCATACTTTTCCTATTAAGTTTGGTAAAGCCAAAAAATCAGCACGTTCTGTCGAGTTAGCATCGACGGACGCGCTGTTTTTTATTTGTACAGAAATGTTCTTATATTCGCAAATAGCCTTGTCTACAATTCTTTAGCAGTGAAAGTATCTCCACCTTCAATAGTTCCTGATTCATAGCCTTTTTTGAACCAACGCATACGTTGTTCAGATGTGCCATGAGTAAAACTATCTGGAACAACATGACCTTGTGCTTTCTTTTGAATATTGTCATCACCAACTGCACTTGCAGCATTGATTGCTTCTTCAACATCTCCTACCTCAAGATAGCCCTCATCTTCAGCATAGTGGGCGAAAACCCCTGCATAATAATCAGCTTGTAACTCAAGCCTAATCAGGTATTGATTAAACTCTTTTTCACTTAATTTTTGGCGCATTGCCATCACTTTTTCATTTGTTCCTAGAAGTGTTTGAACGTGGTGACCAACTTCATGAGCAACAACATAAGCCATTGCAAAGTCACCAGGTGCGTTAAATTTTTTTTCTAGTTCATCATAAAAACTCAAATCTATATAAAGCTTATAATCACCTGGACAGTAAAAAGGCCCGACCGATGAACCCGAAGTACCACATGCTGATTGAACTTGGTCGGTATATAACACCATACTGGGTTCTTGATAGTCGTTGTAACCAGCTTCCTTGAATAATTCATTCCACACAACTTCTGTGTCTGCTAATACGACGGAGACAAAATCTGCGCGTTCTTTCTCTTGTTCGGTTTCTTCATATGGAACATCATTTTGGTTAGTTCCTGGCGTACTGTTTAATAAATCACCTGGATTTCCTCCTAAAAGGGTTACGATGATGACAATAATGAGACCAATCCCACCTCCGGCAATTCCAACTCCACCAATCCCTCTACCTCTTCGATCTTCTACATTTGTACTTTGACCTCTGCCTCTCCATTTCATCGTAATTCCTCCATCTATTCCATTTTCTTATAGTAAGCTCATTAACTTATTTTCTTTATTCCCTTCATTTGAAGAAAATAATCCTACTCATCAAACAAAAAGAGCATGTTCATTTGAACATGCTCCGTTGTTATTCCATTATTTCTTGCGAACTAACAAGGTAACGCTTTCGATTTGGGCTGTTTGAGGGAACATATCAACCGGCTGTATATATTCAACATCGTAAACTTTTCGCAAATGACTCAAATCTTTCGCGAGTGTTGATGGATTACATGACGTATAGACAAATCGTTTTGGTCTTACATTAAGTATTGTTTGTAACAAACTATCCGCTAAGCCTGTACGAGGAGGATCAACGGTTAGAACGTCAGGAACAAATCCCTCGCGACTCCATTTTGCAAGCCATTCTTCAGCAGTTCCTGTTTCATAAGTTACATGTGTAAATCCATGCTTTTCAGCATTCTTCTTTGCATCGAATATACTGTCAGCTATAACGTCCATCCCACGGACTTCTTTCGCTTCATCTGCAAGCCATAAACCGATTGTACCAACTCCACAATATGCATCCACAACTGTTTCATTTCCTGTTAATGAAGCAGCCGATTTTATTTCATTGTAAAGTCTTATTGTTTGAGATGGATTCAATTGGAAAAAGGCTCGTGCAGATAAATCAAATGATAGTTCACCTAATTCTTCATGTAAGGTTTTTTTACCATGAAGTAATATAGTGCGATCCCCAAAAATCAAGGATGTCTGCTTAGGATTTACATTTTGGACAATTGATACAATTGCTGGGTCAATTGCTGCTAGCTTATCAATAAGCAGCTGACGTTTCGGTAATTCTGCACGCGTAGTAATTAATACTAATTGTATTTCGCCAGTTTGAATACCTGTTCGGACAACAATTGTTCGTACTAAACCATTTGGTGTTTTTCCATCGTATATTGGAATCTGAAGTGTTTCTAGTACTTGTTTTACTGCATTTGTTACACGTGTAGTATTTGGATGTTGAACGATACACTTCTCAATATTCAGTAATTCATGTGTGCCTGCGGAAAACAATCCAGCATGAACTTTGTTGTCCATTTTACGTACTTGGAACTGACTTTTATTACGATACTCCCATGGGTTCTCCATACCTATGGTTGCACGAATATCAATTGAAGGAGCTAAATCTTTTACATATCGTTCGAGTGATTGAACGACTAAATCCCGTTTTTCCACAAGTTGCTGAGCGTACGTCATATGTTGCAATTGACAACCACCACAGACGTCATAAACGTAACAAGGTGCTACTTGTCGATGAGCCGAAGATTTTCGGATTTTAAGGATTTTTGCTTCTGCAAAATTCTGTTTTACTTGTTCAACTTGTGCTGTGACTTCTTCTCCAGGAAGTGCTCCTTTTACGAACACGACATTTCGTTTGAAATACCCTATTCCTTCACCGTTAATACCAAGTCGCTTTATTGTAAGAGGAAACTTTTGACCGACCTCGATTTGTGTTTGTTGTGACAAAATGTTTTCACGTCCTTTTTAACTCTTGCGTTCATTATAAAGGACCAGGCTTAGGATGGAAAGACAATGGGATTTCGTCATTATCTAGAACAAGAGATTCTAGCGAGCCAAAAGTATAGCCTTTCTTCTTAGCATCTCGTATGAAATCAGGCAATGCTTGAGCATTGTCAGGAGAAACTGTATGCATTAATATCACAGCTCCTGGATGGAGTTGATTCATTAAATGATTGTAAGAGTATTCTTTACCTTGAGGTTTATCAGCATGCCAATCCACAAATGCAACAGACCAAAACATATGCCGATAACCAAGTTCGTTCCCATATGCAAGAAGGGATTCACTGAAAACACCTGCAGGCGGGCGTACAAATTGTGTTTTCTCGATGCCTGTCTTTTCTTTTAATAACTTATCGAATTTTTGCCACTCATCCTTCATTCGAGCTTCAGATAAATTCGCCATGTTTGGGTGTCCATATGAATGATTTCCAATTTCATGGCCTTCCTTTACCATCCGCTTTACAAGGTCGGTAGCACTATTCAAATAATGTCCAGTTAAAAAGAAGGTGGCAGGCACTTTTTCTTTCTTTAGCGTGTCCAATATAGGTATCGTATTGCCATTTTCATAACCATTGTCAAAAGTTAAGTAAATGATTTTTTCATCTGGAGATCCTTTGTAATAAGCACCATATTTTTTGAGTAATTGATCAAATGCGCTACCAGCTTGAGCCTGTTTTTCATTAGACCCTTTTTGGAACCCCCAATGAAGAGATTCCGCATCCACTTGATATGGGTTCCATATGATCCCAAGTAATAAGACGGTACAGGCTGTAATAATTCCTAACGCTTGTTTCCACCACATAAAAACGCATCCTTTCTTTTATGTTAGGTTGCGTTTCCCAGGAAATATTATTCGTAGATTTCTTGCAAAGCTTTTTTTAATTCTGGAAATTTGAATGAAAACCCATGATTTATTAATTTTTCAGGGTATACGCGTTGTCCTTGAAGTACTAGTTGGCTCTTATCACCTAGTGCCAATTTAAGAGCAATACTTGGCACTGGAATCCAATGAGGTCGTTTTAATACATCACCTAAAATTTTACCGAAATCATCCATATTGTATGGATTGGGTGAAGTAACATTAAAAGGTCCAAATAAATCCTTTTTTTCTATGGCAAACAGGATGGCGCGTGCAACATCTTCAATATGGACCCAAGATAACCACTGTCTACCGGTTCCTACTTTTCCACCAACAAACATTTTGTAAGGCAAAGCAATAAGAGGAAGGGCTCCCTCATTTTCCCCTAAAATAATACCAAACCTGCCATATGCAATTCGTGTTCCGAATTTTTCCGCTTGGGTTGCTTTTTTTTCCCAATCCTCCACGGTTTTCGCGAGAAAGTCAGTTCCTCGTTCTGTAGAATTTTCTGTATATGTTGTAGTTTCAGAAGCTGGGTAAATGCCAATGGCACTAGCGTTAATGATTACAGAAGGTTTTTCTTCAACTGCATCGATAATACGTAGCATTTCATTTGTTGATTTCATTCGGCTATCATAAATCTTTTGTTTTTGTTCTTCTGTCCATCGACCCTCATTTATTGAAACACCTGCAAGATTAACCCATGCATCCACTCCATTAAGGTAGTTTTCTGGTTTGTTATTTTCGGACAGCCATTGAATGATATTCCTATTATTAGAATCATGGTTTGAACGTGATAAAATATAGACATCATGCCCTTTATATTGGAGGAGCGTAGTAAGTGCTTTTCCTACAAAACCACTTCCGCCAGTTATGGCTACTTTCATAAATAATACCTCCTCGTTTCTTAAAGTCTTTATGTTATTCTACCCTTTCTTTAATAAGTGTACGAACATGAATGTGTTGGTTATTATGTGTATACTTAAAAAGTAGAAAATATGAGGTGAATCTATGCCAATAATTACGAAAATAACTAGACAGAAAAATAATCCTGAACGATACAATATATATATAGAAGAAAAGTATGCTTTTGCAGTCGATGAGTCATTACTTGTCAAATATCAATTATCCAAAGAAAAAGTTTTAGAAGACTGGGAACGCGATGAAATCGTATTTGACGATGAGGTACGAAAGGCGTTTAATAAAGCACTTCACTATTTAAGCTTTCGCATGAGAAGTGAGTATGAAGTGAAAAAAAAGCTGCTTGATGCAGAATATGGTGAAGCAGTTGTTTTAGAAGCAATTCAAAAGTTATATCAGCTTGGTTTTTTAAATGATGAGTCTTTTTCTAAAGCCCTACTTGAAACACAAAAGAAGACTGGGAAAAAAGGTCCTCGTGCTATTCAACAGGAACTAAAGAAAAAAGGAATTGAAAAATCGTTACAAAAGGAAGTGCTGGATACGTATACAGAAGAAGACCAAACACAAATTGCCCAAGGATTAGCCGATAAAATTGCTAATCAACAATCAACTAAAACTCCAAGACAAGTAAAGCAAAAAATTCAAGATACTTTATTACGAAAAGGGTATTCTTATGCCATTATTAGCAAAGTCATAGCGGAAATTGAGTTTGAAACTGAGCAAGAAGAATGGGAAGAAATGATAGCTAAACAAGGTGATAAGATTTGGCAAAAGGTTTCTTCAAAATTTAGTGGGTATGATCGAAAAAATAGAGTTAAACAAGCTCTTTATCAAAAAGGCTTTCCTTCTGAACAAATCGATCTGTATATCGAAAAAAAGGAGTTCGAAGAAGATGGAAATTGAAAAAAAATATAGTGAAATGTCGGAAGTAGAACTTCGACAAGAAATTGCGAATTTGTTAGAAAAAGCTCGGAAAGCAAGTCAATTAGGCCATATAAATGAATTTGCCGTTTTTGAGCGAAAAGCAATTATGGCACAAGCATATTTAACAGACCCAGCACAATTTCATCCTGGTGAAATGTATCGAATTGAAGGTGATCCAGGTGTCTTTTTTCAAATTGATTATTTAAAAGGTCGTTTTGCTTGGGGATATCGCTTAGGTGGAGAGAAATACATAGAAGCACTTCCAATATCTATGTTGAAGTCATTAAAGGAGGGTAAATAATTATGCAGGATAAAATCGATCAGCTTATTGAAGAATTAATAGCAAAAAATGATTTATTATCAGTGGCACGTGCTCGAGTGTGGATTGAATTATTGTGGTCTGATTTTGAATCATCATACGCAAAGGCTGGCTATGAATATAAAGGTTCCGAGGTTACTGAAAAAGTAATCCGACAATGGATTGACAGCTATGGAGATAAAATCCATGAATTTGCTGGAAATAACCCGAAATATGTACATTTATTAAAAGAAGATGACGATACAATCCAATAAAAAAGGTACACGACATTTTATTCGTCGTGTACTTTTTGTTTAAACAAAAAGGTGAATTATTGGTTTGTGTTTAGCTCGTACCTTAGATTCTTTTGCACGGCATCGAGCCAGAAAGCCTCTTTGCGCTTTTCTAATTCGGCATAAAGTCTAATTTTTTTCGGAGTTTGTCTTCACTAAAAATCCACCCTGTATAAGAGTTGATAATTTCGTGTTTTTCATTTAAATGAGCCACCGCTACAAACGGATAATAGTCATTACTTCGATATCGTAGGTCAATTAAACGCACTTCATATATTTTGTCATAATTCGTTATTTCCCATCGATAAATGGGTGAAAACGAGGTGAATGCAGCTAAATTCTTGTCTTTTAATGCGGCCTGAACAAGAGGCGATTCAGGAATAGGCTTACGATCGAACTGATCGTAAATATTTATTGAACGACCATAAGCTCGCCCAACATAATGATGGTTTTTAGAAATCGCTGCAATACGCCATTGGAAAAACCGCATTGTCGGAGCAATGATTATTTCTTCTGCACTTGGTATTGTATTCCTTACTGCATTTCTTACAGCAGCCTGTACGCTAAACCTCAATATATAATAAACCACGATAATGGCATACATGAGTAGCATCGTATAAACAGGATTTGAACCAAAAGCCCAAAATAGTAAACCGACAATATGTAAAGCGAAGATTATTGGGTCGAACGTGTTAATAACGCCTAATGCTACCCATCTGGTTGAAAATGGACGAAGGGCTTGCGTTCCGTATGAATTAAATATATCCACGAACACATGTAAGAAAACAGCTAAAAATGTCCATAACCATAAATGTAACAGGTTAGCATCCGGAAGGAGTAAGTGTATCGCTCCGCTGATTAATAAGGGCCATAAAAGAACAGCTGGTATTGAATGTGTAATTCCTCTGTGATGACGTATATAAACTGCGTTATTTCGAAGCTTTAATACTGTATCAATATCAGGTGCTTGAGAACCTATAATTGTACCGGCAATAACAGCGGTAGTTGTCATCGAATGATCGGCCACAACTGGGTCAATCATGGCAAGCCCGCTGAGTGCAATTCCCATTACGATATGTGTGCCCGTATCCAAATATATCAACTCCTTAAAGAGGATGTAGGTAAGATAATATTGAACGGAAAAGTTTATGCTTCCGTTATAAATGCTTAGAAAGTATAAATTTCTATTTGTATTTTCTTTCATTCAAGATAAACTATGTCTAGATTATAAGCGTCAGTTTGCCAAAGCCAAAACGATTTATAGCATGACGTTCACTATAAATTACTATATACCCGTATGTTGTTGACTTAATCAATTGAATGTAGGTGTATTTTATGAATCAAGAATATAAAGAAACCTTTCGAGAATCTTTGATCCAATGGTACATTCGTGAAAAACGTGATTTACCTTGGAGACATACACAGGATCCTTATAAAATATGGGTTTCTGAAATCATGTTACAACAAACGAAAGTAGACACGGTCATCCCTTATTATGTTCGATTCATTAAAGAGTTTCCAAACATCGATATTTTAGCGTCTGCGGATGAAGAGAAATTACTTAAGCAATGGGAAGGACTTGGATACTATTCTAGGGTCAGAAATTTACAAGCCGGTGTTAAAGAAGTACGTGAGAAATATAACAGCATTGTACCTAATACTCGTGAAAAAATTTCTACATTAAGAGGTGTAGGTCCCTATACAGCAGGAGCTATATTAAGTATTGCCTATCAGAAACCTGAACATGCAGTGGATGGAAATGTTATGAGGGTTTTATCTCGTATTTTATTAATAAGGGACGACATAGCAAAGCCGAAAACGAGGAAATTATTTGAAGAAGCTGTTAGTGAATTAATTGATTCTGTTGATCCATCTTCATTCAATCAAGGGTTAATGGAATTAGGTGCTACCATTTGTACACCCACTTCTCCAAAATGTCTCTTGTGTCCTGTTAGAGAGCATTGTTCTGCATTTTACGCTGGTGAACAAAATGAACTCCCTAATAAAACAAAGAATAAGAAAAATAAAACATTAACTTTTGATGTTTTTGTTGTGCAAAATGAAGAGGGTAAATTTTTGTTGGAAAAGAGACCTGAAACAGGTTTGCTTGCGAATCTATGGCAGTTTCCAATGGTGGAAAGTGCAACGAAAGATATGGAGACAGTTCCACTACTTGAAAATAGATTTGGTATTTATTTTACGAAAGAAAATGAACTAAGACCTTTCAAACATGTCTTTTCTCATTTAACATGGGAAATGAATAATATTTCTGGTAATGCAATTGAAGCATCCACTATTCCAGAAGCTTGTAAATGGCTTTCAAAAGAAGAAGTACAGAATGTTCCTATGCCTGTACCCATGTTGAAAATATGGCAGGCTTTTCATGAAAGGGGATTATAAAATGACAACAAACAAAGTAGCGTTGGTAACAGGAAGTAGTAGAGGTTTAGGGAAAGCAATAGCAATAGAACTTGCGAAAAATGGATACGATATTGTTGTGAATTATGCAAGAAGTAAAACGGCTGCACTCGAAACAGTAAAAGAAATTGAAGCACTAGGTCAAAAAGCTTTACTTGTTCGAGCTAACGTAGGAGACATAGAAAAATTAAAAGCTATGTTTGAAACAATTCGCGAAGAATTTGGACGTTTAGATGTATTTGTTAGTAATGCTGCCTCTGGAGTATTACGACCTATCATGGAACTAGAAGAGTCACATTGGGACTGGACAATGAACATCAATGCAAAAGCCATGTTGTTTGGTGCACAAGAAGCCGCTAAATTAATGGATCAAGGAGGCAAAATTGTTGGTGTTAGTTCTCTAGGCTCAATACGGTATTTAGAAAATTACACAACAGTTGGTGTTTCTAAAGCAGCAATTGAAGCCATTACAAGATATTTGGCAGTTGAATTAGCGGTTAAAGGAATTTCCGTGAATACAGTTTCTGGTGGAGCATTAGACACGGATGCATTAAAGCATTTCCCAAATCGAGATGAATTATTAGAAGATGCACGAGTAAATACACCTGCAGGTCGCATGGTTGAAATAGAAGATATGGTTAAAACCGCTATGTTCCTCATATCAGATGCATCTGATATGATTCGAGGTCAAACAATTATTGTCGACGGTGGACGATCAATCGTGATGTAAAAAAAATTTTTTTCTAGGAATACATTTTCACTCTGTGCACATCATATTTAGCACGGAGGTGAAAAATCCATGACAAAGAAAAATGACAGCAATCAACCGACTGATGCAAATTACGTGCGTCGTAAAAATCAACAATCTGCACAAAACGCTCAGAATGCTTCATCACAAGGCGCTCAGAATGCTTCATCACAAGGAAGCAACAATTTCAATACTGAGTTCGGTTCAGAGTTTGCTCCTAATACAAATGCGAACCAAGTAAGAAATCAAAACCAACAATCTGCACAAAAAGCTCAAAATGCTTCTTCACAAGGAAGCAACAATTCAAATTCATAAAGATAATGGATTGGAAACCACCGGTCAGCGAAGGCATTAGCCTTCGCTGATTTTTTTTGCTATAGTTTTCTTCATTGGATTGTTATAATGGAAAAATAACAAACAACTGTATATATATTTGTGCTTAGACGAAAAGGTGGGCTTATGAATGTCAATTCCGGCAGAAGGAGAAACGATCCAAATACACAGCTACAAACATAATGGCCGTATTCACCGCGTCTGGCAAGAAACAATGGTTCTGAAAGGAACAAAGAATATTGTCATTGGCGCAAACGAAAGAACTCTTGTGACAGAATCGGATGGACGGACATGGTTAACACGTGAACCATCCATCTGTTATTTTCATGCAGAGCATTGGTTTAATATTATTTGTATGTTGCGCGAAGATGGTGTCTATTATTACTGTAATATGAGTTCGCCGTTTGTATACGATAATCAATCGTTAAAGTATATTGATTATGATTTGGATGTGAAGGTATTTCCAGATATGTCGTATACCATTCTCGATGAAGACGAGTATGAAGAACATAAAAAACAAATGAATTATCCGGACTCCATTGATAGTATATTAATTCGAAATGTCGATAAACTAATCGGATGGATTAAGCAACGGAGAGGGCCATTTGCTCCTGACTTTATCGAAGTTTGGACCAATCGCTATCAGTTTCATAAACAATTAAGAATAAGAGATTAGATGACGCCTGTTGATGCTCAACAGGTTTTTCATTTTGAAAGAAAGGTGTTTTTATGAGTAGTACAAAAAGATATATGAAATTTGTTAAACCATATAAATGGCAAATTGTTTTTACCGTTTTTATTGGCGTGTTGAAATTTGCAATTCCATTGTTTATTCCCATACTAATCAAAATTGTCATTGATGATATCATTACTGAAGAAGGTTTAACAACTGATGAAAAAATTCGGCAATTATTCTCGTGGCTAGGTGGAACTGCACTTGTGTTTTTCATTGTGCGACCACCCATAGAATACTACCGACAATATTACGCACAATTAGTAAGTAATAAAATACTTTATGATATCCGTAAAGAACTTTATGGACATTTGCAGCGTCTAAGTATGCGGTTTTATTCCAATACACGTGCAGGTGAAGTGATATCACGCGTCATAAACGATGTCGAACAAACCAAAAATTTTGTCATGATTGGCTTAATGAATCTTTGGTTAGACTTAGCAACAATTCTTATTGCGATTGGTATTATGTTAACGATGGATGTACCGCTAACATTAGTTACTTTACTTGCTTTTCCGTTTTACGCTTTTAGTGTCAAATACTTCTTCGGAAGACTCCGGGATTTGACAGGAAAACGTTCTCAAGCACTTGCAGGCGTTCAAAGTTATTTACATGAACGAGTCCAAGGAATGAATGTTATCAAGAGTTTTGCACTCGAAAAACATGAACAAGCTATATTTGATGATGCCAACGGTGAGTTTTTGGAAAAAGCAATCGATCATACGAAATGGAACGCTAAAGCATTCGCTGTTGTTAACACCATTACTGACGTCGCCCCTCTATTAGTTATCGCTTATGCGGGTTACCAAGTCATTTTGGGGAATTTAACAGTGGGGACCATGGTGGCATTTATTGCCTACATAGAAAGACTCTATAATCCGTTAAGACGTTTAGTGAATTCCTCCACAACATTGACCCAAGCTTATGCTTCGATGGATCGTGTTTTTGAGTTGATGGATGAACAATATGATATTAAAGATGCTCCTCATGCAAAAAAATTACCTGCAATTCAAGGCGAATTGCAGTTTGAAAATGTCTCGTTTAAATATGAAGAAGATCATGACCTTGTTTTAAACAATATGAATTTCAAAGTAAATTCTGGAGAAACTGCTGCATTTGTTGGGATGAGTGGTGGAGGGAAGTCAACCATCATTAATATGATTCCACGTTTTTATGATGCAACTACAGGGTCAGTAAAAATTGATGGTATAGACATCAAGGATGTCAAAGTGAATTCACTCCGTGAACAAATTGGAATAGTATTGCAAGATAACATCCTATTTAGTGATTCCGTTAAGTCAAATATCCTAATGGGTAGACCTGATGCTACGGATGATGAGGTAATAGAAGCCGCTAAAGCAGCGAGTGCCCACGAGTTTATCATTTCACTCCCTGATGGGTATGATACAAAGGTTGGGGAGCGTGGGGTAAAACTTTCAGGCGGTCAAAAACAACGAGTGGCGATTGCACGTGTTTTCCTTAAAAACCCACCAATCCTGGTGTTAGATGAAGCCACTTCGGCTCTTGACTTAGAAAGTGAATCGTTAATACAAGATTCTTTAGAGAGATTAGCTCATAATCGAACAACTATTATTGTTGCTCACAGATTGTCGACTATTACCCATGCAAACCAAATCTTTGTAATCGATCATGGAGAATTAAAAGAACAAGGTACACATGAGGAATTGATGGCTGCCAAAGGTATCTACTATAATTTGTTCCAAGTTCAACAGCTCGATATAAATTAACTTGTGAGACCCTTCGTTTTTCGAAGGGTCTTTTTCTATGGGCTAAAAGATGTAGAGCTTATAAAAAACTGTTGTTAATTATAATTCTTGTTTGTATAATAAAGAACATATAAAATTTTCTGAATATTAAACGTTGTGTAAGAGGAGGGACATCATGAGTGAACGAAAAGCGATTCTTCAAGTCAAGGATTTGCAAACATCCTTTTTCACAGATGACGGGGAAATTCCAGCTGTAGACAACATTAATTTTGCAGTACACGAAGGGGAAGTCCTAGGTATAGTTGGTGAATCGGGATGTGGGAAAAGTGTAACTTCACTCTCAATTATGGGTCTGGTTCCAAGCCCCCCTGGGAAAATAACTGGTGGAGAAATTCTTTTTAATAATCGTGATTTAACAAAATTAAGCGAGAAGGAAATGCGAAAAGTACGTGGTAATGACGTCGCTATGATTTTCCAAGAACCAATGACATCATTAAATCCTTTATTTACAATTGGAAATCAATTATTAGAAGCGATATTAATTCATAAAAAAGATTGGTCAAAAAAGCAGGCAAAATCTCGAGCGATCGAAATGTTGACGTTAGTTGGTTTACCTAGAGCAGATGAGCTGATGAAAGAATATCCTCATCAATTATCAGGTGGTATGAGACAACGTGTCATGATAGCTATGGCTCTTGTATGTGATCCGAAAGTTTTGATTGCGGATGAACCTACAACGGCATTAGATGTTACGATTCAAGCCCAAATATTAAAACTAATGAAAGATTTAAATGAACGACTAAATACGGCTGTTTTGTTAATTACTCATGATTTAGGTGTTGTAGCAGAAACATGTGAACGAGTCGTGGTCATGTATGCAGGGAAAATTGTGGAAGAAGGTCCTGTTTCAGTTATCTTTAAAGATCCTCAGCATCCGTATACGAAAGGTTTACTACAATCTGTACCCGATATGAGATTTAAAAAGCAGCGTCTATACTCTATTCCCGGCAATGTACCCAAACCAGGATCAATCAAAACAGGATGCCGATTTGCGGCACGTTGTGCATTTGCATTTGATAAATGTTTAACTCAAAACCCCGATTTATATCAAACTTCTCCTGTACATAAAACTAGATGCTTCTTATATGAAGACCAGGAGGTGGCCTTTGATGACAGAACCCTTATTAAGAGTTGAAGGACTAAAAAAATATTTCCCCATACGAAAAGGGGTACTTAGTCGTGTAACTGGACATGTTAAGGCAGTTGATGACGTGTCCTTTTATATAAATGAAGGTGAAACCTTAGGTATTGTGGGAGAGTCTGGATGCGGTAAATCCACTACAGGTCGAATGTTAATGCGGTTGTTAGAGCCAACCGAAGGCAAAGTGGTGTTCAATGGGAAAGAACTTACAAACATTTCAAACGATGAAATGCGTAAAGCACGCAGGGAAATTCAAATGGTATTTCAAGATCCGTATGCGTCTCTGAATCCTAGACATACGATCGAGAAGATTTTAGAGGAACCCCTTATTGTTCATGGAATAGGAGATTCAAAGTCTCGTAAAAAGAAAGTTTATGAGTTTTTAGAAATCGTAGGGTTGAGTAGTTATCATGCAAAACGATATCCTCATCAATTTAGTGGAGGTCAACGCCAACGAATTGGAATTGCTCGTGCTCTTATGACTAACCCAAAATTAATCATTGCCGATGAACCTGTTTCCGCATTGGATGTATCCATCCAGGCCCAAGTTTTGAATCTAATGCAAGACTTACAAAAAGAATTAAAGCTTACTTATATTTTTATTGCACATGATTTAGGTGTAGTGCGACATATAAGTGATAGAGTAGGCGTTATGTATCTTGGAAAAATGGTTGAGTTAGGAGCAAGTGAATCTTTGTACGAAAAACCACTTCATCCTTACACACAAGCATTATTGGCTGCTGTACCTGTGCCAGATCCAGCATTCGAAAGGGAGCAAGTGTTAATAAAAGGAGATATTCCTAGCCCTTCGAATCCACCTTCAGGATGTACATTCCACACGCGGTGTCCGTTTAAAATGGACATTTGCACACAAGTGGTTCCAAAGTTCCAAGAGATTGAACCAGGTCATTCTGTTGCCTGCCATCTTTATGGTGAGTCAGTGCAACATTGATAAATATATAGTATGGAGGGGTCAATTTGAGTAAAAAGAAATTATGGTCACTTACTGTTTTAGTTATGTTAGTACTCTCAACGATCCTAGCGGCATGTTCATCTGATTCAGATGACAACGGTAGTGATGACGCAAGTTCAAAAGAGAAAGTATTAGTATTTGGACGTGGCGGAGATTCAGTTTCCCTAGATCCAGGGGCAGTAACTGATGGAGAGTCTTTCAAAGTTACACAAAATATTTTTGAAACTCTAGTAAATTTCGGAGCACAAGATACTACTATTCACCCAGGTCTTGCAAAAGAGTGGAAAGCTGAGCCAGATGGCTTAACATATACATTCGTATTGGAAGAAGGTATTAAGTTCCACGATGACACTGATTTTAATGCAGAGGCTGTTGTAGCTAACTTCGACCGTTGGGCTAATGGATCTGGTGAAGATTTTTATTACTATTCTTCGATGTTCGGTGGTTACAAAGGTGATGAAGGACATGTCATCGAATCTGTAACTGCAGATGGAGACTACACAGTCGTATTCAAATTAAAACGTCCACAAGCTCCATTCTTGAAAAACTTAGCAATGAGCCCTTTTGGTATTGCTAGCCCTGCTGCAATTGAAAAATCAGGTGATACATTCGGAGACAATCCAGTAGGTACTGGTCCTTTCAAATTTGTTGAATGGAAACGTAATGATTCTATTACGATTGAAAAGAACGAAGATTATTGGGTTAAAGGATTACCGAAACTTGATAAAGTCATTTTCCGAGCTATTCCTGATAACTCTGGTCGTTTGAATGCATTAAATGCAGGAGATATTGATTTGGCTGATGGAGTTAACCCAGCTGATGGTGCCTCTGTTGCAGGTAATGAAAAATTACAATTATTCGAACGCCCTTCTATGAATGTAGGATATTTAGGTTTAACAACTACACGTCCTCCTTTTGACAAAGTTGAAGTTCGTCAAGCGATTAACCACGCAATTGATAAACAAGCAATTGTTGATGCATTCTTTGAAGGTCGCGCAGAAGTAGCTAAGAACCCAATGCCTCCAGTAATTAGTGGATACAATGACGATGTTGTTGGATATGAATATGACCCTAAAAAAGCAAAAGAATTACTAGCTAAAGCGGGTCTACCAGAAGGATTTGACATGGAATTATGGGCAATGCCTGTACCACGTCCATATATGCCGGATGGTCAAAAAGTTGCTGAAGTTATCCAAAAAAATCTAGCTGAAGTTGGCATTAATGCAAAAATCGTTTCTTTTGAATGGGCTACTTACCTTGAAAAAGCTCGTAACGGAGATGCAGATGCATTTATGCTTGGTTGGACTGGTGATAATGGTGATGCTGATAACTTCCTATATGTGCTACTTGATCAAGACAACATTGGAAGCAATAACTACACATACTACAGTAACGACCAATTACACGACATCTTAATTGAAGCTCAAACAGAAGTTGATGAAGGCAAGCGAAATGAACTTTACGCAGAAGCTCAGGAAATCATTCATGCTGATGCTCCATGGGTTCCTCTTGCTCACTCAACACCACTACTTGCAGGTAGAGCTGATTTGGTGAAATTCTTACCACATCCAACTGGATCTGATAAGTTAAGCGAAGTAGACTTCAAGTAATAGACTCACTGATGGGGAGAGGTCTTCGTGATTTCTCCCTGTTTTTTACATAATAATAGATTAAGAGAATTAAGATAAAATTAAGCAACACCGTGCTTTTCAAATTGTCTAGCTCCGCAGACAGGCTGCATCTAAGCTTGGACCCACACGACGTGGGTCATGAAGGGGCGTTGTGCCATGACGGCACAAATTTAGCCTTCATTCATTGGCATGGAAACGAGTTTCCGTTTCGAAGCTTCCAGAGCCGGTGTCAACCTAAAATGCCCCGCTGCGATTTTCAATACATATTGCAACAGAGAGAGGTGAAGAAAAATGCTTCACTATATCGGGAGAAGGATTCTACAATTAATCCCAGTTTTGCTGGGCATGACATTTGTCGTTTTCATGATTATTCGTGCCATCCCTGGAGATCCAGCTCAAGTTATTTTGGGTCAACAAGCATCGAAAGAAGCGATTGAAGCATTACGAGCAAAGCTCGGATTGGATAATCCGTGGTATGTCCAATATTTCGATTACCTAGGAGGTCTTCTAAAAGGAGATTTAGGTGAATCATTAAGAACCTCAACACCCGTGACTGAAGAAATTTGGCAATACCTAGCAGCAACATTTGAACTTTCATTATTTGCAATTGTTATTGCAGTTGTTATTGGTGTTAATGCAGGAATCATATCGGCTTGGTTCCAAAACTCATGGTTTGATTATACAGCAATGATTCTTGCATTAGTTGGAGTTTCAATGCCAATATTTTGGCTTGGACTAATGATGCAGTACATCTTTGGAATTGAGTTAGGTATCCTTCCCACTTCAGGTCGTGAAGAGGTTAGGAATCCAGTAGAATCAATGACCAATCTTTATGTTTTAGATACGATACTTCAAGGACATTTCGAACAATTAGGTGTGGTTTTAAAACATTTAGTTCTTCCAGGTATTGCACTTGCTACAATACCCATGGCCATTATTGCACGTATGACAAGATCAAGTATGCTTGAAGTTATGCGCTCAGATTATGTGCGAACAGCACGAGCAAAAGGTCAAAAAATGTTTTGGGTGGTTTATAAACATGCGTTAAAAAATGCCATAATACCGGTTTTGACCATTATTGGTCTTCAAATGGGCTTATTACTTGGTGGGGCCATTTTAACTGAATCCATTTTTGCGTGGCCGGGAATTGGTCGTTATATATATGAAGCTATTGGTTTCCGTGATTACCCTGTTATTCAATCAGGTATCTTAGTTGTAGCATTTATCTTCGTTATGATTAATTTATTAATTGATATACTTTATAGTTTGATAGACCCGCGTATTAAATATGATTAAGAAGGAGGCATCTCGACATGGCCAAGCAAGCCAAAACATCATCAGAAGTTCCACCACAAGCAGATAAAGTGGCGGGTCCATGGCGTGAAGCATGGCGAAGTTTTAAGAAAAGCAAAGTCGCAATTGTTGGCGCTGGGATCGTCATCTTCTTTATCATTTTAGCTATAATTGGGCCATTGATTGCTCCTCAAGGAATTAATGATCAATTACTTGCTGAACGTTTTCAAAAACCATCTTCAACATACTGGTTTGGTACGGATGACTTTGGCCGAGATATTTTTTCTCGAGTTGTTCTTGGTGCTAGAATTTCGTTAATGGTAGGTTTTTTCTCGGTAATTGGATCTGTCATTATTGGAAGTATTTTAGGGATTGTCGCAGGTTATTATGGGAAATGGGTCGATATGATTATTTCTCGTATTTTTGATATCATGCTTGCATTTCCAAGTATATTATTAGCCATAGCCGTCGTTTCTGTACTTGGACCTTCTTTACAAAACGCCTTAATTGCGATTGCCGTTATTAATATTCCAAACTTTGGTCGACTCATTCGTTCGAAAGTATTGAGTATTAAAGAAGAAGAGTACATTACATCAGCCAAAGCGATTGGCATGAAGGATATACGAATTTTGTTTTCACATGTTCTACCGAATTCCATGGCACCCGTGATTGTGCAAGGTACACTAGCCATTGCAACTGCAATTATTGAAGCAGCTGCACTTGGATTCCTTGGAATGGGTGCTCAGGCGCCTCTACCAGAATGGGGCAAAATGTTAGCAGATGCTCGAGTGAATTTCATCAATGCCCCTTGGACGATGTTCTTCCCGGGATTTGCTATCATGTTGACTGTACTTGGCTTTAATCTAATGGGTGACGGTTTGCGTGATGCACTTGACCCGCGAATGAAAAATTAAAAAAAAAATCTTGAAACCACTCTTTTTAGAGTGGTTTCTTTATCTTTAATAAATCGGTCAATCAAAAACAGTCACCCCACGAATGGGATGACTGTTTTAGACATTAATATCTTCTTCTAACTTCACATTTATTTCTTCCCCATGATAGTTTAGATGGGAAATGATAAGTGTATCTAAATGCTCCAATTGTTCCTCGTAATCCAATATGGACGAAAGTACATGTAACAAATGGTAAGCAGAGAAATCTTCTTCTCCTTTTGATACTGCAATCTCTCTAGCAAAAATCTCCATTACATCTTGTCTTTGAAGTAGAGTTTCTCGCCCTTGCCATATTGAATGATCAGGCTTTAATTTTCCTGTGTACATTAAATGGAGTTGTTCATGGTACGTTAATAAGAAATCGATTCGTTCTTGTATCATCATTCTGAAATGTTTAGGTACATGTATGAGTTCATTTTCATAAAGATGAATCCTCTTTAATACATCCCAGCTTTTATTAGAAGCCGATATCATTTGCCGATACACAACAAGTTTACGAGCTTTTGATCTTTTTTCATGACGGAAATAACTTCTTTCTTCTTGATAAAATAGATAAAATTGATCGACTTTGATTAACCGTTCGCGCAATTTTTCTAATGCATGTTTTGTTGCGGAATGCTCAGATGCTTGTCGCACTGCTAATCGTGTCCACCGAATCAGTTCATCTTGCAGTAAATGAATAGAATTGAATAATTTCGTTTCATATTTAGGAGGCATGAAGACTAAGTTCACCACAAAGGCAGCTAATACACCGACAACAATGGTTGCAAATCGTATGAGTGCAAATGTAATAAAGTCATCGCTTTGTACTTCCATAATCGCAATAATTGTGACTAGTGAAAGGGAAACAGACTTTTCTAGTTTTAACTTCAACATAATAGCAATTGTAATGACACAAGCTAATCCAACCGCAACATAATTATGACCAAAGATAAGTGCGAAAATTACGGCTACACCAGCTCCAATAAAGTTTGATTGAATCTGTTCTATAATAGTCAAATAGGAGCGATAAATAGACGGTTGTATTGCAAAAATAGCAGCTATTCCTGCAAATACAGGAGATGGAAGGTGCATAAAATCTGCCAAAAATAAGGCGAAGACAATGGCAACTCCCGTTTTAACTATTCGCGCACCAAGTTTCATAGGCCATTTATTTCCTTTCATCTAGACCATTTTTGGCTACCTTACAGGAAGAAGTCTTTTTGGTCAACCACTCACTTAACCTAATTGAGAGAATGCTTTGTCAACTGCTTCAAGAGCAGTCATTACATCTTCCTGGGTATGTGCAGTTGTTAAAAACCAAGCTTCGTATTTTGAAGGAGCTAAGTTAATACCTTGTGCTAACATTAGTTTGAAGAACCGACCGAAAATTTCTCCATTTGACGCTTCTGCTTGATCGTAATTTTCTACTTTTACATCTGTAAAGTAAATAGTTAAAGCCCCCATTAAACGGTTGATGGTAATGGTTATGTCATGTTTTGCTGCTGCCTTTAAGATTCCATCTTCTAAAATGGCTCCTAAACGATCCATTTCTTCGTAAACGCCTGGTTGGTTTAATACTTCTAAACAAGCGATACCAGCTAATATGGATGCAGGATTTCCTGCCATTGTTCCTGCTTGATAGGCTGGTCCTAATGGTGCTACTTGTTCCATAATTTCTTTCTTACCACCATATGCACCTATTGGCAACCCACCACCAATGATTTTTCCTAAAGCGGTTAAGTCTGGTGTCAAACCAAGTAAGTCTTGAGCACCACCATAATGGAAGCGGAACGCAGTAATGACTTCATCATATACAATTAATGCCCCTTTTTCTTTGGCTATCTCATGTACAAGTGGCAGAAATCCTTCCAGAGGTTCTACAATACCGAAGTTTCCAACGATAGGTTCTACTAATATACAAGCAATTTCTTCTCCCCATTTGTCCATTGCCTCTTTAAATGCTTGAGGATTGTTAAAAGGAATCGTTATAACTTCTTTAGCGATAGATTGGGGCACACCTGCAGAATCTGGGGTGCCAAGTGTAGCTGGGCCAGAACCAGCGGCTACTAAAACTAAATCAGAATGTCCGTGATAACAACCTGCAAATTTCATTATTTTAGTTCTTCCAGTATACGCTCTAGATACGCGAATAGTTGTCATCACTGCTTCAGTTCCAGAGTTAACAAAACGGACCTTGTCCATTCCGGGAATCGCTTCTTTTAACATTTTGGCAAACTTCACTTCATATGGTGTTGGTGTTCCGAATAATACCCCATTTTCAGCAGCTTTCGTAATCGCTTTGGTTATATGTGGATGCGCATGTCCGGTAATAATAGGACCATAAGCTGCTAAGAAATCAATGTATTTATTTCCATCAACATCCCAAAAATAAGCACCTTTTGCACGTTCCATAACCGTCGGAGATCCACCACCGACTGCTTTGTAAGACCTTGATGGGCTATTCACTCCACCAACTATATGTTGTAAAGCTTCTTCGTGTAACTTCTCAGATTCTGTGTTCTTCATATCGATAATTCCTCCGTTCATTTTACTTCCATTCTTTATTCTAGACAAAAACTCTCTATAACGCCAAAGAAATTGAAAGTCCAGGCAATCTTATGTACGATAAAAGAAACAGATAATTGGAGGGGAAGATATGAAAACACTTGAAGGTTTACATGCACCTGATTTTACATTAAAGAATGAAAAAGAAGAAAGTGTGTCCTTGAGAGACTTTTCAGGAAAACAATACGTTCTCTTATACTTTTACCCAAAAGATGCAACACCTGGTTGCACGACCGAAGCATGTGATTTCCGTGATTCGCATGAGGAGTTTACAAACTTAAATGCTGTTATTTTAGGCGTCAGTCCAGACAATGAAAAAGCACACACGAAATTTATAGAGAAACACGGATTACCCTTTTCTTTATTAATTGATGATAACCACTTAGTTTCTGAAGCATATGGAGTCTGGGTTCTGAAGAAAATGTACGGTAAAGAGTTTATGGGAATCGAACGTTCGTCGTTTTTAATTGATCCTACAGGAACGGTTATTAAAGAATGGCGGAAAGTAAAAGTGAAAGGTCATGTAGAAGAAGCACTTCACACATTACGTGACATTATCGAGGGATAGGTAATGGTTGTTTTATTTACATTTCCTGTGAAGGAAAACCTAATAGAAGATTTACAGAAAGAATTTCCAAATGTACGTTTTGAATACTCCTCGGTTTCAGATGTAAAAGCATTAGAAAGCGCTGAGATTTTAGTTACCTACGGTGAAGATCTTACAGAAGAAAACCTGCACCTTGCATCCTCTCTTAAGTGGATTATGGTTGCATCTGCTGGATTAGAAAAGATGCCATTAAAAAAGATTGGGGAACTTGGCATCTTTTTAACTAATGTTCGAGGGATTCACAAAACTCCTATGGCTGAATCAGTTATGGCTCATCTTTTAGCACTTAAGCGTTCTTTGCCATGGATATATGAGCAACAAGTGAAGAAAGAATGGAATAGAAAATCCGGGTCAACAGAATTGCATGGTTCAGTTGCCCTCATTCTTGGACCTGGTGCAATTGGAGGAGAAATAGGACGTCATCTCCAAGCATTTGGTGTACATACAATAGGTTGTAATCGATCAGGACAGGAATCTTTTTATATGAATGAAATGATTTCTTTTGAGCAGCTAGATGAAAAACTCCCGGAAGTAGATATTCTCATATCCGTTTTGCCAAGCACTACAGAAACTCGAGGCTTATTAACTTATGATCATTTTGTGAAAATGAAAAAAGAGGCAATTTTCATGAACTTTGGAAGAGGTGATTTAGTAGCGGAAGAAGAGTTAATCCGTGCAATGTCTGAACGTCAAATAGAGTATGCGGTCTTAGATGTTTTCGAAAAAGAACCATTAGATGCTCAACATCCTCTTTGGACGACAGAAGGAATTATTATTTCACCTCATGTTTCTAGTCATTCTTCTGAGTACGTTCCAAGAGCGATTAAGATTTTTAAACATAACCTCAGAGAATGGATGAACCAAGAAAAAGATTTCCAAAATGTCATTGACATAGAGAAGGGGTACTGAGATGAAAATATATACAAAAACAGGCGATAAAGGCTCTACTTCATTAATTTACGGAAGTCGTGTGGCAAAAAACAATCCGTTAGTAGAAGCATACGGAACTTGCGACGAGGCAAATTCGATGATTGGATTGGCTTTGAGTTATTTGCAAAATGAATTCTTTGAAGAGAAGGATCAGATACTAAAAGCCTTTCATCAAATACAAACGACCTTGTTTCATGTAGGCGCCGAATTAGCTACGCCTAAAGGCAAAGAAGTCAAATGGAAGCTTGAAGAAAATGAAATCAGAGTACTCGAATCATGGATTGATGAATGGGATGCGGTTTTACCAGCATTGACTAATTTCATTTTACCTGGTGGGCATCCAGCTGGAGCTGCACTTCACGTTTCAAGAACCATCGTTAGAAGAGCAGAACGAGCAGCGGTGGATATAGGAGATGAAGTGACTCCGGAAGTTCTGGCTTATTTAAATCGACTTTCTGATTTCTTATTTGTAGTATCACGATTTATAAATTTCCGCTTAGGGCAAAAAGAAAAGGGACTTCATGAGGAATGATTGCTTGTTTAATAGGTAATTTGTTGACATTGGTCTTGCTTATTCCTTATACTAATTATAACGATTATAAAATAATAATCTTTATGAAGTGAGGTGCATGACGATGACTGAAATGCATTTACGTGACGCATTGGATACTTTGAAGTCAACAGGAGTTCGAATTACACCACAGCGTCATGCAATTTTAGAATTTCTTATTCAATCAATGATTCATCCTACGGCTGACGATATATATAGAGCTTTAGAAGGTAAATTCCCAAATATGAGCGTAGCTACAGTCTATAACAATCTGCGTGTGTTTCGTGAAGCGGGACTTGTAAAAGAGTTGACGTATGGAGATTCTTCAAGTAGATTCGATTTCGTTACGAATGATCACTACCATATCATTTGCGATGCTTGTGGTAAAATTGTTGATTTTCATTACCCTGGACTTGATGAAGTTGAACAATTGGCTGCACACGTTACAGGCTTCCAAGTAAATTCGCATCGTATGGAAATTTACGGTACTTGTCCAACTTGTGTCACCCAAGCTACAAAAGTTCAATAAAACCTATATTAGAAAGGACCAAAATCATTGGTCCTTTTTTTGTGGGTTTATGGAGTACCGTAGGTAGAATTTATTATGAAGATTCTAAGCTGTGATTGACACAGCTTTTTTTGATTAATGGAGTTCAAGGGAATATGAAGATAAATATTAGTGTTTGAATCCAACAGGGGATTTTGATTAGTTTGTCGAATTAATATCACTAGACAATAATTTATGAGGTGGACTTTGGATGGAATTTATTATAAATAACGAATGTTTAGATAAAGCAATTTCTGATGTGAGTAGAGCAGTGTCTCTGAATACACCTTTTCCTATTTTGACAGGTATTAAAATCGTAGCTAATAAAAATACTTTATCCCTAACCGGTAGCAACTCTAACATTGTTATTGAAAAAGTGATTCCCTTGACCGTCGAAGGCCTAAGGGTTTTAGAAGTTATAACCACAGGTAGTGTAGTGGTCCCTGCAAAATATTTAAGTGAGATTGTAAAAAAATTATCAAATGATATACGAGTAAAAGTGAATGACAAACAATGTGTGACCATTCAGTCGGATGAAATTGTTACTAGCCTAAACGGGTTTGATTCCGAAGAGTATCCTAGTCTTCCAGAAATTGACCTTAACCATAATATCAAGATTTCTAGCGAAGCCCTGCTTCAAATTATTAACCAGACGATATTTGCTGTAGGAGCTAGTGAAACCCGGCCTGTACTAACAGGGGTAAATATGACCTTCGAACAAAACAAACTCACCTGTGCGGCTACTAATTCCAGTAGATTAGCTTTAGGTGAGATTGAAATTGAATCCGCTGTAAATGGTTCTTTCATCGTTCCAAGCCCAAGCCTAAAAGAACTCTCCAAGCTAATAAATGTTGATTCGGGTGAAATAAATATTTTCATTTCTAAAAGTCATATCATATTTAAAATAAATTCTACAACTCTCTTCTCAAGATTAATTGTCGGAAATTATCCGAATGTTTCTGATCTAATACCGAAAGATTTTATGACGATAATCACATTGGACACAAAACAATTTTTAAAAGGTATAGATAGGGCATGTTTATTTGCAAGTGAATGGAAAAATAATAATATTACCCTAGACATAAAAGATGACCTTAAAATAAAAATTTCTTCAAATTCAACAGAGATAGGCAAAATCGAAGAAACACAAAGTATTAAAAACTTAAGTGGTCTAAATGAGTTGAGTATTTCGCTCGATGGAAGATTTTTAATGGATGCATTAAAAATAATTAAAGAAGAGCAAATCAAAATAACGTTTAGTGGTCCAATGAAACCCATATCCATTCAACCTATCAACAATACAACTCATCTACATCTTATTTCTCCAGTCCGGTCTTATTAATATACATAGCAAGTTTATAAAAAATGTGGCTTTCCTTTCTCAAATGGAAAATTAAAAACTGAACAATATAAAGAAGATAACCAAATTAGTCGTTACTTTTTAGGAGGAAACTTAGTGGAATTTTATACGTTCAAAAAAGAAGTTGGTAAAAATATTACTCATTTTAACTCTAACTTTATTATGTCTAAAATTTTAATAACAGAAAAACCTGCGCAAATTGGATGTATGCACATAGAAGCTAAAGGAATGGTTGGCTTTCATGAAGCTGTGGTTCCACAACTTCTTCTCGTAGTAAGCGGAGAAGGGTGGGTTAGTGATGGTAATAATGTGAGAGTAAAGATAACAACTGGGGATGCAGTTTATTGGATAAAGGGCGAAGGACATGCAACCACAACTGACACTGGATTAACTGCAATTGTAATCGAATCACTCGAGCTTTCCCCATCAGATTTTATGTCAAAGAGGTCGAAATAAAAACACTTTTCAAATACTGAAGAGTAAGGGTGAATTTATCGAAAAGGATTTAAAAAAGAGTCAACATTCAGATTGAATGTTGACTCTTAAACTTATGATTTTTTTCGATTTAATGTTACATCAAACTCTTGTCCTTCTAATGAAGGGTCTAGAGTTAAAGGTTCACGACAATACATACACATATCAACACGCCCGAGAACTTTAGTATGTTTCCCGCAATTAGGACAAACAACTTGGACAGCTTTTGTTGAGAGCAACCCAATCCAAGCGTAAACACCAGTACTGCCGAGTATTGCGAGTAACCCGATAAACATAAAGATGGTCATAACGATTTGATTTTCTCTGAAGAAAATACCAATATACATAATAACAAATCCTATGAAAATCAGTGACAATGCAAATGAACGAATACGATTTATTTTATTTTTATAAGGTTTCATGTTGCTTTCCTCCTCAATCATGTTTACTATATCATAATTCATAGTTAAAATCGCATGGAGGAATCTACAATTCTTTGTCGAAAAAGTATTGATATATCTTCAATTAAAGTTTAGGGGGAAATAACGTTGGAACAAATTTTGCGTCCTATCTATCAGGAACGAGCGAGCCAACAAAATACTTTAGGTGTCATATTAGTTGAAAAAAGAGAAAAGGTAAGTCAAATTACAGATACATTTGATACGATATTATTAATATTAACAAAAGATGCTGAACAACCTGTTTTTACAAAACATTATACATTCGAAGACAAAAAGGCTGCCATGCACATTGTAACTGAAAAACAACTTCGTAAGTGGTTACTTTTAGGGACAAATAGAAAAATAGTCGATTGGCTTTTTTACGGACGCGTCATGTTCGACCGAAATGAATTTGTGCAGAATCTAAGAACAGAGCTAAAAGATTTTCCATTCTATGGACGGAAAATTAAGATGGGTATTGAATTTGCTAAATTAATTAGACGATATTTAGAAGGAAAAGTGTTTTTTGAAGAAAAGAATTATATGGATGCATATAATCATATCGTAGATTCTCTTCATCACCTTGCACGTTTAGCTGTATTTGAGAATGGAATGCACCCAGAAGTTACTGTGTGGTCACAAGTGAAAATTATGGAACCAGCTATATTTAAATTATATGAAGAGTTGCTTTCCAGTGAAGAGCCTATTAATAAACGACTTGAGTTATTATTTTTAGCCAGTGAATTTTTTATTCATTCAAGAACAAAAGACGGGTCCCGACATATTCTCGAGGTTATGAGTGAAAAAGAACATTGGACCATTCAGGAATTGCATGAACAAGAAGAATTAAAAAACTACTCAGTAGATTTAGAAGTTTTTATAGAGTTCCTTGTTGAAAAGGGATATATACACATTAAACGGATTGAGGCCAAAAGTAATAAGATTTTCCATCGTTATTATAAAGCTGGACATTTAGATGAAATTTAGAGGGAACAAGGCGCTAATAAATAGTGCCTTATTTTTTTCTTGACTATTTCCTAAATAGGTAATACAATAGAAAACGTCGCTTAGCGAGTTTGGAAGAAAAAGAGTTTTAAAAAGTTCTTGACTCTCATACTCTGCGGTGCTAAATTAGAGAAGTCGCCAAAACAAGCGGCTGACATTTGAACCTTGAAAACTGAACAGCAAAACGTCAACTAAAATAGCGGAACACACTTTTGTGTGGGAAGCAAAATTCGTCATGAGCGCTTAGCGCGAAAACGAATTTCTGCGATGGTCGCCTTGGCGATCGGAGCAAAATGAACT
>JBHGUT010000041.1:0-45276 GCA_048976825.1 Paenisporosarcina sp. | reverse complement strand
GGTCGCAGGTTCAAATCCTGCCCCCGCAACCAATGGTTCCGTGGTGTAGCGGTTAACATGCCTGCCTGTCACGCAGGAGATCGCGGGTTCGATTCCCGTCGGGACCGCCATTTTTATGAAATGACTTTTTATAAATTTGGGATAAGCAAAGAAGGTCGAGGAAGCAATTGAGTAAAGGAAGGAGCGTACTGAAGTACGTGACCTGACTGAACGAATGAAGCTGACAAAGAGATTCGAAGCTTAGCACAAATTTAATGTGGCTCAGTAGCTCAGTCGGTAGAGCAAAGGACTGAAAATCCTTGTGTCGGCGGTTCGATTCCGTCCTGAGCCACCATATTTGCGGGTGTAGTTTAGTGGTAAAACCTCAGCCTTCCAAGCTGATGATGAGAGTTCGATTCTCTTCACCCGCTCCAATTGTGGGCCTATAGCTCAGCTGGTTAGAGCGCACGCCTGATAAGCGTGAGGTCGATGGTTCGAGTCCATTTAGGCCCACCATTCCGAAGTAGCTCAGTGGTAGAGCAACCGGCTGTTAACCGGTTGGTCGTAGGTTCGAGTCCTACCTTCGGAGCCAACTCTGGGGAAGTACTCAAGTGGCTGAAGAGGCGCCCCTGCTAAGGGTGTAGATCGGGCAACCGGTGCGAGGGTTCAAATCCCTCCTTCTCCGCCAGATGTTTGGCCCCTTGGTCAAGCGGTTAAGACACCGCCCTTTCACGGCGGTAACACGGGTTCGAATCCCGTAGGGGTCATATAGAAGGATGCGCTATCATTATGATAGCGTGTTTTTTTATGAGAAAAAACGAAATTTGTTTTTTCGTTTATATTAATGTATATTTATTTGCAAAATAGAAACCAAAAAACCGCAATTCCTCAGTAGGCATTGCGGTTTTCCGTATTCAGATTAGATATCCGATTAATAAACCCACACCTAAGAGGAAACCAAAGAAAGTATTGGTTAATGCAGTATCTTTCATAGCTGGCATTACTTCCAAGGGGTGTTCATGTGATTTGAATATTTTTATTGCATGAATAGGTTTTTTAACACTTAAAAATACAAGTAATGACCAAGGGGTTAATAACCCTAAGATTACTAAAGATAATACCCATACATATGAGATTAAAAATAATACGAGCAACACCGTTACAGCATGTTTACGACCAATTAAAATAGCCATTGTACGTCTTCCGCTTTCCTTATCTCCTTTTATGTCTCTAATATTATTAGATAGCATAATTGCTGCTACTAGGAGCATGCTTGGAATCGAAAGTAGGATTGCTTCCATTGTTATTTGCCCGGTTTGTATATAAAAGGCAATAAGTACAATCAACATCCCCATAAATATACCCGAAAATAATTCTCCCAATGGAGTATACGCTATTGGATAAGGACCTCCAGTATAAAGATAACCAATAGCCATTGATACAGCACCCACAACCGCTAATAACCATGTAGTTTCAATGCATATGTATATGCCCAGAAAAATCGAGATTCCGTATAGAACAAGAGCTAAGAGAAGAACAGTTTTAGGCGGAACACCATTTCGTACAATGGCTCCTCCAATTCCAACTGATTTTTCATTATCTAATCCTCTAGCAAAATCGTAGTATTCATTAAACATATTAGTTGCTGCTTGTATAAGCATACTGGCAATAAGCATGGCTAAAAATAATAACCAATCTATCGTAGTATGAGAAATTGCAATCATCGTTCCTAAAAATACAGGTACAAATGAAGCCGTTAACGTATGAGGCCTTGTTAACTGCCACCAAACACGCCAGCCTGTTTCGACTTTTAAATCATGTGACATAGATTTGTTTCGCTCCTTCATGTGTTTTCACCTCTCTTATTGTACTTCATGAACATTAATATGGATAGATTGTTTACTTATCAAGTGCCTGAAAAGCAATAAAGATGTATGATAGAAGATAGGGAAATTAAAGATTTTCATGATAAATGTGAAAACATGTTTACGGAGGGAAAATGGATGAATCAGAAGTATAATACATCCACCGATTATGTCGTCGAAGAAAAACCTTTGGACGTTCATTTTTATACAGAAACCATTGAAGTAAATAGATTATCATCGATTGCTTTTTTTGAAGCAGGAGAAAGTTATAAGGGGCATCGCTTTTATTGGCAAAACCGTGAGAAAACATTTACGCTTGTGGGTCTTGGCCATGCACATGTTATTCAAAGTACTTCTAAGCAAAATCGTTTTGAGGATGTCGAACAAAAGTGGAAAAGTTTATGTGCAACCCTTGTAAATGAGGAACATGAATTGCAACCAATTCTTTTTGGTGGTTTTTCTTTCGATCCTTTAAATGAGATGTCGTCGGAGTGGGATTTGTTCCCTTCGGCATTTTTTGCCGTGCCTTCTTTCCAGCTTGTGATTCGAGATGATCGAGTTTTTGTTAGTATTCATCTCGTGACTACTGAATATGAATCACAAGCATTGTTTGAGGAATTAAGAAAACAACGAGATGATTTGATTCATTCAGCTCAGGTAAAAGAATTGAAAACTTATGCGAAGCCAGTTCTTATGAAAATGGATGAGCGCTTTAAAGAATATTACTTAGATGCTGTCTCCCATGTAACAAAATTGATTCATGAGAAAGAAGCACACAAAGTGGTGATTGCAAGATCATTGGCATTATCATTTGCCGAAAAAGTCTCTTCTCCAAGTGCAATGTATCATGTATCGAAAGAGCAACCAGAAAGTTTTCTGTTTGGTCTGGAATTAGGTAATAATTTATTTTTTGGCGCTACACCAGAACGTTTAGTGAAAGTCGATATGCAAAAAGCATTATCTACCTGTTTAGCAGGCTCTGTTCGTCGAGGTAAAACGGCAACTGAGGATCAACAATTAGGAAACGAGTTATTAATAGATGCAAAGAACCGAGAAGAACATCAATATGTAGTAGAAATGATTTCTTCGGTATTCAACGAATATTGCGATGAAGTTAAAGTTCCAAAACAGCCAAAACTAATGAAAATAAGAGACATTCAACATCTCTTTACTCCTGTCGAAGGTCGATTAAAACATGGACAAGGCTTGTTCCAATTGGTTCAAGATTTGCATCCAACTCCAGCTCTTGGTGGAGAACCAAGGGGGGACGCAATGTCAATCATTCGAATGGTTGAGCAAATGAATCGGGGTTATTATGCTGCTCCGATTGGGTGGATTGATGCAGAAGGAAATGGAGAGTTCGCTGTAGCTATACGATCTGCTTTGTTGAATCAAGATCAAGCTTATTTATATGCCGGTGGCGGTATAGTAGCTGATTCGAATCCCGATTCTGAATACAAAGAAACACTGGTGAAATTTAGACCAATGTTGCGAACGCTTGGAGGCAAGTTGGATGGATAACCGAAAAAGTCTAACCGAATACGTACATACAATTGTACAAACTTTTGTCCAAGCTGGTGTTCAGGATGTTGTGATTAGTCCTGGATCTAGGTCAACACCCCTTGCCTATGCATTTAGTCAGACAAAAGAAATACAACAATACATTCAAATTGATGAACGCTCTGCAGGATACCTGGCCTTAGGAATTTCTAAGGCTAAACAGCTTCCGGTCGTTTTGTTATGTACATCAGGAACTGCAGCTGCAAATTACTTTCCAGCAATTGTTGAAGCACATTACGCGCGAATACCGTTAATAGTAGTGACAGCGGATCGCCCGCACGAATTACGTGAAGTTGGTGCTCCTCAAGCCATAGACCAGATTCAATTATATGGGCAACACGTAAAATGGAGTGTTGATTTTCCACTTGCTGATAATCATGTCGAGACGCTTCCTTTTGTTGAAAGACATACAAATCGAGCGCTGAATGTTGCTCAATCTGCACCAAGAGGTCCTGTTCATATAAATGTTCCATTTCGTGAGCCTTTGCTTCTTGATTTCACATATAAAGCAAAAGATTCATCGTTTAAGGTTTCAGCACTTGGGGAAGTTGTAGCATCCAAAAAATCTGAACAAATTTTCAATGAAGCAGTTACCTCGACGAAGCGTGGCATCCTAATTGTTGGAGAACTACAAGGAAATGTAAACTTCGAAGCTTTTTGGACATTCGCTCAAGCTATACAATGGCCAATTTTAGTGGATTCATTATCCCAGTTGCGGACATCTATTCCTGAAGCCTGCAAAGACTTAGTGATTGATCAGTATGATGCACTATTAAAAAGTGAAAGGTTTAAACAATCCGTGGTTCCTGATGTCGTCATTCGTTTTGGTCCACAGCCTGTATCCAAACCACTTTCTCTTTATTTAAAGTCGATAGTTCCTAAGATTTATATTGCAGTAGATGAAGATCCACTATTCCGGGATTCATTAGGAGTGGTTACACATCATATACAATCTTGTCCGCAAGCATTGTGGAAACCGATTGAAATGATTCCTTCAAGTGAGATATTGCCATGTTGGATAAAAGCGAATGAGATTGCGACAAGACATATCGTTTCATTTATCGAGCAACAAAACGATGAAGGAGCATTTGCGGGTCTTTTATTTAATGAATTAAAAGATCACTCTGATTTGATAGCTAGTAGTAGTATGCCAATTCGTGATGTTGACACTTTTTTCAATAAAACAACGAAGGACATAGGGATATATGCCAATAGAGGTACCAACGGGATTGACGGTGTTGTATCTACAGCTATAGGGATTCAATTGGCGAGGCAGCGTCCGGCAACTTTACTAATTGGCGATTTATCATTTCTTCATGATGTAAATGGTTTATTAGTGACACGATTTCATGAAACTGATTTAACCATTGTGGTTATGAATAATGATGGGGGAGGTATTTTCTCGTATTTACCTCAAGCAAGTGAAGAAACTTATTTTGAATCTCTATTTGGAACCCCAACAGGTTTAACGTTTGACTCAATCGCCAAGATGTACAGTACAGAATATTTCCCGATACACACGAAAGAAGAATTTCTTCAGGCTCTTCATACACCAAAAGAATCGAATGTTCGAATTATTGAAGTACATACAAATAGACAAGAGAATGTGGTCACTCATCGTCAATTATGGACAACAATAACGGAAGAATTGGATCAAATATGAAGAAATTAACTGCGAATGTTCGTGGTCTCCATATTTCCTATATCATTAAAAATCCTAAGGCTAATCAAACTGTGGTATTTTTACATGGTTTCACAGGAAGCACTAAGACTTGGAATGAAGTGATTGAACAACTTTCTTCGGATATTCGGATAGTAGCAGTTGACCTAATAGGGCATGGGAAAAGCTCTACTAAGCTACCAATTGAAAGATACCGAATAGAAGAGCAAGTAGAGGATTTAAAAAGTCTCTTTGACTATTTACATTTGTCTACTTTTACACTGATTGGCTACTCCATGGGGGGAAGAGTTGCATTAGCATATGCTTGTACTTATCCTGATCAGCTTTCGAAACTCTTATTGGAAAGTGCGTCACCTGGAATTGATGATCGTCATGATCGAATGTTGCGAATAGAGGCCGATGAGCGTTTAGCTACGAAAATTGAAAATGAGGGGTTAGTCGATTTTGTTGATTTTTGGGAGCAGATTCCTTTATTTCAATCCCAAAAACTGCTACCCGACAAAACGAAGATGGCGATACGTAGTGAACGTTTAGACCAAAATCCAATGGGGTTGGCATATAGTTTAAGGGGGATTGGCACGGGGCAGCAACCATCTTATTGGTCGCACTTACCTGACTTGCCAATACCGGTCGTATGTATAACTGGTGAATATGACAAGAAGTTTAAAATGATTGCCGAGAATATGACTTCTTTATTAAAATATGGGCAACATATCGAAGTTCTAGGTGTAGGACATGCAATACATGTGGAAAATCCCGTTCAGTTTGCTACAATAATAATGGAGCACGTGATAGATGAGATTTAGAGGAGGAACAACATGACACGTCAATGGGTTACAGAACGTACATATGAAGATATTAAGTATGAGACTTATAATGGAATCGCTAAAATTACAATTAATCGTCCAGAGGTTCGCAATGCTTTCCGTCCAAAAACAGTTAAGGAATTACTTGAGGCATTTACCTATGCACGAGACGATTCTAAAGTAGGGGTTATTGTCCTTACGGGTGAAGGAGAAAAAGCATTCTGTTCAGGTGGAGATCAATCCGTTCGTGGACATGGTGGTTATGTTGGGGAAGATGAAATTCCACGTTTAAATGTTTTGGATTTACAACGTTTAATTCGTGTGATTCCTAAACCAGTTGTTGCAATGGTGGCTGGTTATGCAATTGGTGGAGGACATGTTCTTCATGTAGTATGTGACTTAACGATTGCTGCAGATAATGCCATTTTTGGACAAACAGGCCCTAAAGTGGGTTCATTTGATGCTGGCTATGGTTCTGGTTATTTAGCTCGAATTATTGGACACAAAAAAGCGCGCGAAATTTGGTACTTATGCCGTCAGTATGATGCTCAAGCTGCACTGGATATGGGCTTAGTGAATACGGTAGTTCCTTATGCACAGTTAGAGGATGAAACAGTCCAGTGGTGTGAGGAAATGCTCTCTATGTCTCCAACTGCACTTCGCTTCTTAAAAGCTGCGATGAATGCAGACACAGATGGATTAGCTGGTCTACAACAAATGGCAGGTGATGCAACACTGCTATATTACACGACGGACGAAGCTAAAGAAGGCCGAGATGCCTTTAAGGAAAAACGTAAACCTGATTTCGGCCAATTCCCACGTTTCCCTTGATTTGAAAAATACTCAAAGCTGTCCTTAAATGGGACAGCTTTTTCTTAAGGATGGTACATGATGTATCCTAACTGGTTAGCACAACGAGTAAATATGACACCAAATCGAATAGCATTAACTTATGAAAATAAATCGTGGACCTTTCAACAGCTTTTTAATGATGTTATGGATACAGCCGGGGCTATGAAAGCTTCTGGTATTGATTATAGGGACCGAATTGCCATCCTATCATCTTCAAATCCTCAGCTAGTTGTTGCCATTCATGCATGTTGGCAAATGGGTTGTGAAGTTGTGTTATTAAATACACGATTATCTGATGATGAATTGGCCTATCAAATTGAAGATGCTTCCCCTACACATATTTTGGTAGAACCAAGTTATCAAAAAAGATTAAGCGTACATAAAACATTCACTTTGGAGGAACTTTCTAAACAGTCATCTGTGACAATCGATGTAGAAGTGGAATGGCCATTGGATCGTACTATGTCCATTATGTACACGTCCGGTACAACAGGGAATCCGAAAGGTGTTAGACAAACTGTCTTGAATCATACTACAAACGCAACTTCTTCAGCATTTAATTTGGGTATACAAGAAGATGATGTATGGTTGTGCACAATGCCAATCTTTCATATTAGTGGATTATCGATCCTTATTCGTTCAGTTTTATACGGAATGCAAGTAAGGCTTTATGCAAAATTCGACTTACATCAAGTAGTGGAAGATTTAATTAATGGAGAAGTTACCCGCATGTCTGTTGTATCCGTCATGTTAGATCAGATTTTAAGGGAATTAGAAGAGAGAGATGTAAATGTATCACCTCGCCTCCTCACTATGTTGGTTGGAGGAGGTCCCGTTCCAAGTAAATACTTAGAACGAGCTATGGCACGTGGAATCCCTGTATTGCAAACCTATGGAATGACGGAAACCGCATCGCAAACTGCCACTTTAGCTCCAGAAGACGCGGTTAGAAAGCTTGGTTCGTCTGGAAAACCCTTGTATTTAAGTTTTATACGAATTGATCTGGCAAAAAAACCTTTTGATGAAGGGGAGATATGCATTCGTGGAGGACATGTAACGCCTGGTTATATTGGCAGTTACGAAAATACTTCCTCCCAAGAAAATGGATGGTTTTATACTGGGGACATGGGATATTTTGATGATGAAGGATTCTTATTTGTTATCGATCGACGTTCAGATTTAATCATTTCGGGTGGAGAAAACATTTATCCAGCAGAAGTTGAAAATGCGATTTTGCAACATCCGCTGATAAAAGAAGCTGGGGTTTGTGGAATGGACGATGAGACCTGGGGACAGATACCTGTTGCTTTTATTGTTAGTGATGAAGAAATTTCATTGGAGTCTTTAAGAGAATTTTTACAAACAAAATTAGCTTCTTATAAAATGCCGAAACGTTTACATCAAATAAGTGAAATGCCTAGAAATGCTTCAAATAAATTAGTAAGAAAAGAGTTAAGAAGGTGGTTAAATGGTTAACATTCACATCCAACGAGTGGCGTTGTATCACGTACGGGTGCCTCTAAAAAAATCATTTATCACTCATTTACAGCATGTAAATGAACGTGAAAGTATTTTTATCGAACTTACAGATAGTGATGGCCATACCGGTGTTGGAGAGTGTGTATCATTTACATCTCCTTGGTACACGGAAGAAACGGTACAAACCTCATGGGAAATGCTTGAAAGTTGGATTATCCCAGCTATTTTTAACCAATCATTTTCACATCCCGATGAACTAGATAGTTGTTTATCATTTATAAAGGGGAACCACATGGCGAAGGCTACAGTAAATCATGCGATGTGGGATTTATTCGCGATAAAAGAAGATCAACCACTATGGCAAATAATTGGAGGAGCTTCACGTCCAATTGAAGCGGGAACTGTTGTAGCTACTGCAACTGAAGAAAAGATGATCAGAGAAATTGATGCAGCTGTGGATCAAGGCTATAAACGGATAAAAATTAAGATTACGCCAAAATCGAATCCTGACCAATTGAAAAAAATCATTGATCAATATCCGCAAACGTTATTCTCCGCGGATGCTAATGGGGCTTTTACAGAGAATACAATCTCTCTTTTACATACTTTTGATGATTGTGGCTTTGCTTTAATTGAGCAACCGTTTTCGGAACAATATAATAACGTTTCAGCAATCGCACAAAAAACGATGAAAACACCTTTTGCGTTAGATGAAAGTATAACTAGTTTAAGTGCAGTTGAGGAAATGAGAGAACGACAATCAGGAAAAATAGTGGTTATGAAACAAGGTAGAGTGGGAGGACTGTCAAATGCTCTTCGCATTCATGATTACTGTATAAACGCGGGAATTCCAATTTTTGTTGGAGGTATGATTGAGTTTGGAGTGTCAAAAGCGTTTAATATTGCTTTTGCTACTTTACCAGGTGTTCAATTCCCAGGTGATTTTAGTTCATCCACACATTTTTGGAATGAAGACTTGGCTAAACCTCCAATTACTGTGCACAAAGGAGAAATTCAACTTTCCAACTTACCTGGTGTTGGGGTAGCATTGAATCATGAAATCATGGGTAAATACGAAGTTCGTAAGAAAGAATTTTTCGCAAAATAAAACCACTAAAAAACTGCACCTCCAATTGTTAGTTGTGTCTAACAATTGGGGTGCAGTTCATAATCCAATCCGTGGTTTTTTTCTATTTAGAAGAATGTAAAGCTTTTCTCAACGTTTCTAAATTTTGTTCCATTAACGTAAAATAGGTCTCTTCATGATCAATGTCTTTTTGTGTTAATACGCCTAAATTATGAATAGTTAATGCATCTGCACCAATTTCATTTTGAATAATTTTAGTTAAATTAGAAGAAACATTTTGCTCGAACAATATCGTATGAATATGTTTAGTTTTTGCGAATTTGATTAGTTCGCTTAATTCTTTTTGTGATGGTTCATCTTGAGAGTTTAAGCCTGAAACTGCAACTTGTTCAAGACCATACGTTCCTGCTAAATAGCCAAATGCAGCGTGAGACACGAAAAAGGTTTTATTTTTCGAGGCATCGGCCATCTCTTGAAACTCTGCATCTAGTCCTTCAAGCTCTTTGACTAAAGCGTTATAGTTTTCTAAATAAATAGCTTCGTTTTCTGGATCTTTATCAATTAATGAATTCTTGATAGAAGACGCCAGCTTCATACTGATTTGTGGTGAAATCCAAACATGTGGATCTACGTCACCATGATCATGACCATCGTGACTTTCTTCTTCATGAGCATGTTCATCTTTAGTACCTTCTTCATCTGAATGCTCATTATGACCTTCACTTATTGCTAGGTCGTCGTCAGAGACAGCATCTGCAGTCGCGACCATCGTGACTTTTTCATTTCCCAATGTTTTTTTGGCATTATCAACGAAGCCTTCAAGACCTAACCCAATGTAAAAGAATAAGTCAGCGTCTGCCAAAGCCATCATATCCTTTTGTGTTGGTTCAAATGTATGCTCGTTAGCACCTGCAGAGTAAACGGACTTAACATTGACCAGTTTACCTCCGATTCGTTCAGTAAAATAAGTGAGGGGATAAACTGTTGTGTATATGGTTAAACCATCAGGTTTTTTAGTTTCACTCGTATTATTTGCTCCACATGCAACTGTTAATAAAACAAGAGAAGTAACTAAACTGATTAAGAAAATTTTCTTCATAGCAAACTCCTTTTAAATGGTAATGATTACGATTTGCGTAAATGACTTTATTATCATACAAGATAACAATATAAAGCACAAGTTTAAAAAGAAAAAATGACTCTTTTAAAAAGTCATTTTTTCTTTGACCATTCTTCAGGCACCGGATCGTACCCACCCGGATTAAAAGGATGACAACTTAGTATTCTACGGACAGCTAAATATACACCTTTAAAAGTTCCGTGCTTTTGAACAGCTTCCACACCGTAATGGGAGCAGGTTGGATAAAATCTGCAGCTTGGCGGTGTTAATGGCGAGATTAGTTTTTGATAGAGACGAAAGATTCCAATGACAAGATATTTCATGATTTATTAATTTCCTTATCTGACGTCGTTGATGGTGCTGGATCTATCGTATGTTGATGTTCATAACCTTTTTTTGTAACTGCTAAGGAAATAAGTGTAATTATAACCATACATACAATCGCTAAGAACAAAAGTAACCATAACGGCATTTTTTTCACTCCATTTCTTTACGTATGTTTATTGTAGAGCCTTTAGTGGTAAATTAAAAGCATGCAAGCTTTAAAAAATAAAGAGGAGTGTGTATTTTTTATGTCAGCAGCATTAAATAAAGAACTTAATAAACAAGTCGCAACATGGTCCGTCATGTATACGAAATTACATAATTTTCATTGGTATGTAAAAGGCCAAAATTTCTTCACGTTACATGCAAAGTTTGAAGAACTTTATAATGAAGCAACTCTTCATATGGATGAAATCGCTGAACGTTTGCTTACTCTCGGTGGCAAACCCGTAGCGACCCTAAGTGAGCACTTAGAGTTATCAGAAGTAGAAGAAGCAACAGGAAAAGAATCAACAGAACAAATGGTAGATTCGGTCGTAAAAGATTTTGATAAAATAATGAAATCCTTGAAAAAAGGGATGGACGAAGCGGCAAAAGATGGTGATGATATGACGGAAGACTTATTAAATGCTGTGTATCAATCCATTGAAAAGCATCAGTGGATGTTAAATGCATTTTTAGGTGACACAAATAAGTAATTGAGATAAGGCAAATTCCAAGTGTGGAATTTTCTTTATATCCGAGAAATATGGTCGATAGTAAACGTATAAGGAAGGAGGTGTGTTAATGGAGTTAAGCTCAATTATGGCAAGCCAATTAAGAGAACTACAGTCAACGGTTCAAATGAGTGTGATGAAAAATGCGCTTAATATGAGCTCTGCATCTGCGGTTCAAATGCTTCAAGACATGCCTGAGCAACCTATCGCTGCTCATCCTTATAAAGGAACAGTCGTCGATATATCGGGTTAATTAGGCAAGAAACATGCATATCAATTGATATGCATGTTTTTTGGTTTCAACACACATCCTAATTAAAATGAGAGGATGGTTGTTATGACGAAAATTTATGTTTCTGTCGCACATCACCGCTATTATTTTCATCCTGAAGATTCCCCTTGGGAATATGAAATAGAAGCGGAACCTGAGGTACTTGGAGTACTTGATCAATTGTTTAGACAGAAGGAAGAAATGGAAGGGAGAAATTTCTTCCGAGCACACTTGCCGTATATACAATATCATTTAGATCCTGAAAATGATGCGGTAGATAATCGATTGAAAAAACTATATGCCGTTTTACACGAATACGGAAATGACGAAGCAAAAGAGATCATTGAATCCATGCACTATTATAGTTGAATGCCACACATGCCTTCGCTACACTTAAAGAAAGGAGTGTGGCGAAGGCATGTTTTTATTTAAAGATTTAAATGGGACTCAAGTTACCTTATCTTTTGACCCGGATACATTTTCCATACCTGCGAAACACGTACTTGTTTTAGCGAATAATGGAGACAATTGGTTAGTTACAAAAAATCCGAGCAGGGGATTAGAATTTCCTGGAGGTAAGGTAGAAGAAGGAGAAACATTAGAAGAAGCAGTAAAGAGGGAGACCCTTGAAGAAACAGGGGCAATGTTATCAGACATTAAATGGTTTGCCGAATATATCGTTGATGATGTTATCCCTTTTCGAAAAGTGGTTTTCCGAGCTAAAGTAAGCGAAGTACAGGATATAGTAGGAGACTATGAAACGGATGGGTTTAAATGGCTCACATTAGAGGAATTTAAACAATCACCAGGATTAAGTTTTCATATGAAGGATGAGGGCATGGAAAAAATGTTGGAGCGGGTGGTTTTACTTGAATCGAAATGGTCAAATTGTTAACAAGAAAGCATATCCGAGTCCAAATCCACAAGTACTGTTAACTGAAATCATCTATTGGTCGAATGGGTACAGAGTTAAAGGGTTATTAGCCGAACCGAAGGAAAAAGGAACGTATGAGGGCATCCTTTATCTAAGAGGAGGTATGCAAAGCATTGGCATGGTACGTCCGAGTCGTATTGCCCAATTTGCAACCCAAGGGTTTGTGGTTTTTGCGCCTTACTATAGAGGTAATAGAGGCGGCGAAGGTCGTGATGAATTTGCGGGAGATGATCGATATGATGCCGTTTATGCAGTTGATGTGTTGAAGAAATATATCCAGAGACCTAGAGTACATCTTTTTTCGTTTTCAAGGGGAGGAATCATGGCATTATGGACCGCTGTCATACGTCATGACCTCACATCACTTGTTACTTGGGCAGGTGTTACAGATGCAGCTCTAACGTATAAAGAACGAAAAGATATGAGACGAATGATGAAAAGAGTAATCGGAGGAACTCCGAGTAACCATGAAGAATTATATGATGAGAGATCACCGTTGCGCCTTATTGATGAAATTCAAGCATCCGTTTTAATTATACATGGTGAACAAGATGAACATGTGGGTGTTCGACAAGCCAAACTTCTTGAAGAAGCGTTGAAATCGAAGGAGAAAATCGTAGAAACCTGGTATTTTAATCAATATACGCATCATTTCCCTCCAAAAGAGAATGCACAAATCGTGCAGAACATTTGTAAATGGATGCGAAATCAAGAGGGGGATTCTTAGTGAAGCATATGTCGGTTCGTCTAGAAACAATGAGTACAAAAGAAAAAACTTATTTTCCTAAAAGCACTTCTTATTGGAAAGAACTATGGGATACATATACGACGGATTTCGTATCAGTTGAAATCCACTGTTGGAAAGAAGAAACGAAACAAAATGATGAAATTAAGCCGTTAGCAGCTTTAACACAAGATCAAAATTTAGTCATGTCATATACTATTACGTTAAATGAAGAGAATCGAATTTTCCTTCGGAATGAGTCAATCGATATTAACGGGGGCTTAAAATGGTTTACGCTCTTCTTTTATCAAGAAGCGACACAAATGTTAGAAATCGGAAGATATGGTTCGGAGATTGCCTTATATGGAATTACTGAACAAGAAGGTGAGGAATTTAAAACACTCTTTCCGGAGGGGACTGAATTTGAATATTTTAAAGAGCATTTTATGTAAGTATTTAATAAGGGAAATTAACACATCCTATTTCACATACAAAAATGGCTTACACAATGATATTGTGTAAGCCATTATAAATTAAAGGATAGGTGCTCCTTTAGTTAAAATTTCTTCAGAAACGGATCCGAATTTTTTAAAGTTTCCACGGAATTGGTCTGCTAATTCTTTTGCTTTTTTATCATAAGCATCTTTATCAGACCATGCATCGCGTGGGTTTAAAACGTCAGTTGGTACACCCGGAACTTGTTTAGGAATTTCTAAACCAAATACAGAGCATTTATCTGTTTCGACGTCGTCCAATTTCCTTTCAAGTGCAGCACGAACCATTGCTCGTGTATATGAAAGTTTCATACGGCTACCAACACCATATTCTCCACCTGTCCAACCTGTGTTTACTAAGAAAACTTGTGAGTCATGCTCATCTATTTTCTTACCAAGCATTTCTGCATACACTGTTGCAGGCAGTGGAAGGAATGGAGACCCGAAACATGTGGAGAACGTTGCTTGCGGTGTTGTAATTCCACGTTCAGTACCAGCAAGTTTTGATGTGAAGCCACTTAAGAAATGGTAGATTGCTTGTTCTTTTGTTAACTTACTGATTGGAGGCAACACGCCAAATGCATCAGCAGTTAAGAAAATGATTGTTTTTGGATGACCCGCTACAGAAGGATCCACGATATTGTCAATGGCTTGTAATGGATATGCAGCACGCGTATTTTCTGTTAAAGAAACATCATTGTAATCTGCTTCTCTTGTATCAGGATTAACGACAACGTTTTCTAATACAGAGCCAAATCTAATTGCATCATATATTTGTGGTTCATTTTCATGCGTTAGATTAATTGCTTTAGCATAACAACCGCCTTCAATATTGAAGACACCATTATCTGACCAACCATGCTCATCGTCACCAATTAGTTTACGATCAGGATCTGCAGATAACGTAGTTTTACCAGTTCCTGATAATCCGAAGAATAATGCAACATCACCTTTTTCTCCAACGTTCGCTGAACAATGCATTGGTAAAATGCCTTGCTCCGGAAGTAAGTAATTCATAATAGAGAAAATAGATTTCTTCATTTCTCCAGCATATTCGGTCCCACCGATTAAAATAATGCGTTGTTCCATGGAAACCATTATGAATGTCTCTGATGTTGTCCCATCTACAGCTGGATTCGCTTTAAACGTTGGAGCAGAAACGATGGTGAATTGTGCTTCATGTGAAGTTAATTCATCCTCTGTTGGACGAATAAATAACTGATGAGCAAATAGGTTATGCCATGCATATTCATTGATGACTTGTAACGAGAGACGTGATTCTTTATCTGCGCCAGCAAAGCCTTTAAACACAAATAATTCTTCTTTTGTTTTTAGATAGTCGATTACTTTCTTATATAAAGATTTAAAAATTTCAGGTGAAATTGGTTGATTCACTGAACCCCAATCAATCTTGTCTTTTGAACTATCTTCTTCAACCATGTACTTATCTTTAGGGGAGCGACCTGTATATTTTCCAGTCTCCGCTTTCACAGCACCTGTTGATGTTAAGACAGCTTCTCCACGTGATGTTGCTTTCTCCACTAATTGTGGTACTGAGAGTTGAATATGCACGTTTTGGGCAGTCAACAATTCGTTCAGCTCGTTAAGAGTGTTCACTGAATTCATGTATATGTACCTTCCTTTTTCACGTATTCCCATAAAAATGGGGTGTTTTTTCATTCGAGAATTAGTATAACACATTGCGCTTATTAATCTACACTAATAGCCTGATTAAATTTCTCTAAAAACTTCCCTTTATTAGAAGGAATAAAAAATATTTGACATAAGAGTATTTGTTTATTATGATGTAAAACTGAACGGATACTCTTATCCCGAGCTGGTGGAGGGGTCAGGCCCTATGAAACCCGGCAACCTGCAATTACAGAACTAAGATGTAATTGGCAAAGGTGCTGAACCTGAAGCAAGGTGAATTCCTTGGATGATAAGAGTGAAAGGTGCCTACTAAATCATACCTTTCCTCATGTATTTATGTGAGAGAGGGTTTTTTTTATGCAATGTCAAACGACAAATTGCTTAAAAGAATGGATGATTTAAAATGTCATCTCCCTTTATCCTCGTGTGCAAAAGCCCGAAACGGCAGAAGGTTTTATTTTTTTGACTAAAACTTTACATGGGAAAATGAGTACCGTTTGAATTTTCCGAGAGAAATCTCGTAGGATATAGGAGGAATAATTAATGACAAATCGTCGTCTATTTACATCAGAATCTGTAACTGAAGGGCATCCGGATAAAATCTGTGACCAAATCTCAGATGCAATCTTAGATGCAATTTTAACAGAAGATCCAAATGCACGTGTTGCGTGTGAAACAACTGTAACTACAGGTCTTGTACTTGTTGCAGGGGAAATCACAACATCAGCATATGTAGATATTCAAAAAGTGGTGCGTGAAACAGTTCGAGAAATCGGATACACACGTGCAAAATATGGTTTTGACTCTGAGACATCTGCAGTTTTGACTGCGATCGATGAGCAATCTGCTGATATCGCGATGGGTGTTGACCAAGCACTTGAAGCACGTGAAGGTTCTATGACAGAATCAGATATCGATGCAATCGGAGCAGGAGACCAAGGATTAATGTTTGGGTTTGCTTGTAATGAAACGCCAGAATTAATGCCTCTTCCAATTAGTATGGCTCATAAGTTAGCTCGTCGTTTAGCGGAAGTTCGTAAAGAGGAGATTTTATCTTATTTACGTCCAGATGGGAAAACACAGGTAACTGTTGAATATGATGAAAATAATAAGCCGTTGCGAATTGATACAATTGTTATTTCAACTCAACATCATCCAGAAGTAACACTTGAACAGATTAAACGTAACATTAAAGAACATGTTATTAATCCTGTTGTACCAACAGAATTAATTGACGAAGACACTAAATACTTTATTAATCCAACAGGTCGCTTCGTTATTGGTGGACCTCAAGGTGATGCAGGTTTAACAGGTCGTAAAATCATCGTTGATACATACGGTGGTTATGCACGTCACGGTGGCGGAGCTTTTTCAGGTAAAGATGCAACGAAAGTAGACCGTTCAGCAGCTTATGCTGCGCGTTATGTTGCTAAAAACATCGTAGCAGCAGGTCTTGCTGATCGTTGTGAAGTTCAATTAGCTTATGCAATTGGTGTTGCACAGCCTGTATCGATTGCTATTGATACATTTGGAACAGGTACGGTTAAAGAAGCGAAACTAGTAGAAATGGTTCGCGAATTATTCGACCTACGCCCAGCTGGAATCATCAAAATGTTAGATCTTCGCCGTCCTATATACAAGCAAACTGCTGCATATGGACACTTTGGACGTACAGATATAGATGTACCTTGGGAAAAAACAGATAAAGCTGCTGCAATGAAAGAAAAAGCAGGCGTTTAATTGTTGAAAAAGCGGCACTGACAGATGAAATGTCGGTGCCGCTTTTTTATTACTTGATGGATGAATATGATTAAGTCTGTCAAATAAAACGCAAAATGTTTACTCTCCAGTTTGCAACCCTTTATAATACTGTCCTTTTTCTGCATATTCTCTAACAATGCGTTTCATATCTTTTCGATCTTCATTGTTCAACTTGCGGACGACTTTCGCAGGTCTTCCAAAGGCAAGAACATCTGGTGGGATTACTTTGCCTGGTGGAACCAGACTACCAGCACCAATAAAAGCTCCTTCGCCAATCTCCGCACCATCAAGAACAATAGAGCCCATACCAATTAGTGCACCTTTTTTTATGGTGCAACTATGTAAAGTCACTTGATGACCTACTGTAACTTCGTCTTCTAAAATAAGTGGGAAAGCAGGGCTTTGGTGAAGACAACATAAATCTTGAATGTTTACTTTACGTCCTATATAAGTAGTGTTTACATCACCTCGAATGACTGTGTTAAACCATATCGTGGAATCCTGTTCAATTGTCACATCTCCACTGATTGTGACATAATCAGCAATAAAGACAGATGGATCAATGGATGGAGTTTTTCCTTTAAATGGATAAATCATTTATATAACCTCTTTCTTTTCTACGTATACCTAGGTTATATTATACAAAAATTGAGGGATTTAAAAAGGCTGGCATGATAGAATTGTCGAAAAATCGATTTTGATGAAAATAAAAGTCATTAATTAAATAAATGTTAAAGGAGAGATGTTCATGTGGGAATGGGAATCTGAAAGGCAACCAAAGGCCGTTGTAGCCATAATACATAGTGCGTATGAACATCATCGACGTTATGCATGGCTAATTGAGAAATTTAGAAGTTCAGGATTCCATGTGGTCATGGGCGATTTACCAGGACATGGTGAATATTCTCAAGATAAAAATGTCCATGATGAAAATTTCGATCTATACTCATCGTATATAAAGCAATTGGTACAAGTTTCGATGACACATAATTTGCCTGTTTTTGTCCTAGGGCATGGATTAGGTGCAACATTGCTTATGCATGCTTTGCAAGAGAAATCAATTGAGTGTGCAGGTGTCATTCTTACCTCACCATGGTTACAGTTGAAAAAACAGCCTTCAAAACTTTCGACCGCACTATCCTCGATGGGGAAACTTACGGATAACGTGAAAAGTGTTCATGAGATTACAATTAAACAGCTAACACGAAATTATGATGTATATATGCAAGAGAAAGATGATCCGTATTATCATACAACCGTTACGTTGAAATGGTATAAAGACCTTCAACAATTAATGAAACAAATTGGTTCCAATTCTGAATTCATACAAGATGTTCCGGTGTTAATGATGACGGCAGAAAGAGATAAAGTATCAGATATCACTCACAGTCAACATTGGTTAGTGAGACAAAAGATTTCAGAACTTCAATATAAAGAATGGAAAAACTGTTATCATGATTTATTTCATGAGCCAGAACGTGAGGATGTCTTTTACTATACTGAATCCTTTATGCATAATAGTTTACGTTCATTAGGGTACATCATATAGAACTACTGTTAAACCATCTAATAAAAATTAGATGGTTTTTGGTTTGGTCAATTTTATTTTTTAATTTAATACTTTTTATTTCTACTTCCATAAGGGCTAACATACTTTTCTAGAATGAAACCTACTTATTTTATATCATTCGGGAAAGGAGGAGAAACAATCGAGGAAATGGTTATTCAATTAAATGGATTCTTATGGGGACCTTGGACGATTTATTTTTGTCTCGGTGTAGGCTTACTGTTTTCAATCCTAACACGTTTTTTACAGGTTCGATTAATCGGTGATATGATTGCACACATGTTTAAGGGGGAGAAGTCAGAAGCAGGGATTTCATCATTTCAAGCTTTTGCAATTGCCTTGTCGGGGCGTGTCGGAACGGGAAATATTGCGGGGACTGCAACCGCGATTTCATTTGGAGGTCCTGGAGCAGTTTTTTGGATGTGCGCGATTGCTTTTATTGGGGCTTCCACTGCCTTTATTGAATCCACACTCGCACAAATATATAAAGTAAAACAAGATGGGCAATATCGCGGTGGACCTGCATACTACATCCAAAGAGGACTAGGTTGGAAATGGTATGCTGTTCTATTTGCAATTGTAACAATTATCGTATCTACCATTCTCTTACCAGGAGTCCAAGCAAATGCCGTGGCTAATGGTATGGAAAACGCATTTCAAATTAAACCATGGATGACTGGATTAGCCATTGCAGTACTTATTGGCATTATAACGCTCGGTGGGGTAAAACGAATTGCAACTGTTGCAGAGTTTATGGTTCCATTCATGGCGATTGCCTACATGCTTTTATCGGGTGTCATTATCATCCTGAATATTACCGATTTACCAACTATCATTTCTTTAATTTTTCGAAGTGCATTTTCTTTTGACTCAACATTTGGTGGGATGATGGGTGCGGCAATTTCTTGGGGTGTTCGTCGGGGTATTTATACAAATGAGGCGGGTCAAGGAACCGGAGCTCATGCTGCTGCTGCCGCTGAGGTTACGCATCCAGTAAAACAAGGGTTGGTCCAAGCTTTCTCCATATACATAGATACACTTGTAATATGTACAGCAACTGCATTTATGATATTAATCACCGGCATGTACAATGTGCAATTGGATAATGGACAAGGAGATTTTGTTGTTGAACATTTACCAGGGATGGAAGCAGGTCCGATTTACACCCAAAAAGCAATCGATGTTGTTATTCCAGGCACTGGGTCTGATTTTGTGGCAATTGCCTTATTATTTTTTGGTTTTGCAACAATAATAGCCAACTACTATATTGCAGAAGTAAATGTATCTTTCTTATTAAAGGGACCGTCATACAAACTTGTCATATTTATTTTAAAAGTCATCATTGTTTTTTCTACTTTTTCAGGAGCCATTCAAAGTGCAAGTCTAGCATGGGCACTCGGTGATGCAGGGTTAGGTGTAATGGTATTACTTAACTCATTTGCCATTATAATCCTTGCCAAACCGGCTCTTCTCGCTTTAAAAGATTATGAAAACCAGAAAAAGAGGGGGAAAGATCCGGTTTTTAATCCAAAAAAGCTGGGTATCAAAAACGCGAACTATTGGATAGAACGAAAATGAAAAAGATTGGAGCACCTTATTTAAGATGGGAAATAGGGTATTTTTTCTACCAGTTACTAGCAAAGTAAAAATTTTGTAAATATTATCTAGCGACCGTCATAAACAAGATTCTTTAACCGTATTCATATAGAGGTATAAAGTGCCAACCTTGAATAATCATTACTTAGGTAAATAAGATTAATAAGATAAAGAACTTTCAAAAATAGTTTAGATAATTATGCTCATTACGAAAGATTCTTTATTTTATAACATTAAGATGGTGTTATCTACCAATATAAATAGGGGAGTGAAAGAATTGAAGAAATCTTTTAAAAAGATAGGAATTTCAATTGCAGCATCATCGTTAGCGATATCTGTTTTTTCAACACCATTAACCCTCGGCACAGCTTTTGCAGCAAAGCCAGCGCAGGATGGAAAGTTTGAGGTTGACCTAAGAATTTTAGGAACAACCGATATTCATACCCATTTATACAACTATGATTACTATAAAGACGCTTCAACGATTGAATTCGGATTTGCAAAAACTGCAACTCTTATAAAAGCAGCTAAAAAAGAAAAGAAAAACACACTTTTATTTGACAATGGTGACCTAATCCAAGGAAATCCTCTTGGAGATTATAAAGCTAAAATTGATCCGCTTGAAGAAGGAGAGGTCCATCCTGTTTTCAAAGCCCTTGGTTTGCTTGGATATGATGCAGCTACTGTAGGTAACCATGAATTTAACTATGGAATGGATTATCTGGATGAAGTACTTGATGATGCGCCAATGCCATATGTTAATGCAAACGTTTTTAAAGATGACGGTGATAACAATCCCGATAATGATCAAAACTATTTTAAACCCTATGAGATTATTAATAAAAAAGTAGTAGATAATACCGGTAAAACCCAAGTAATTAAGGTAGGTGTCATCGGTGTGGTTACTCCACAGATAACGCAATGGGACAAGGCCAACCTTGATGGCAAGGTAATTACAAAGGACATCGTAAAAACAGTTAAATCCTTTATTCCTCAAATGAAGGAAGAAGGCGCTGACTTAATTATCGCTCTTTCCCACTCAGGTATGGGTGACGCGGCTTACAAGGAATTCGAAGAAGATGCCGCATATGATCTTACTCTTGTCGAAGGTATTGACGCTATTATTTCTGGACATAACCATAAGATATTCCCGGGCGACTTCGCTAACCTTCCAGGAGTTGATAGCCAAAATGGAACCGTCAATGGTGTTCCGTTTGTAATGCCTGGAAACTGGGGCAACCAGTTAGGTGTTATGGATTTAAAGATTCAGAAAGTGAAAGGCAAGTGGGGAGTTAAAAGTTCTCATTCAGAATTGCGTGGCATATTTAAAAATGTAATTAAAGATGGAAAGACTGTAAAAGAAAGCACTGCTGACGCTGATCCTGCGGTTTTAGAGGCGGTAAAAGAAGACCACGAAGGTACAATCAATTATGTGCGTCAGCCCGTAGGTAAAACAACAGCTGATATTCATAGTTATTTTGCACTCGTTCAGGATGATCCTTCTATACAAATAGTTACCAATGCACAGAAATGGTACGTCGAAAAGAAACTACAGGGTACAGTCGATGCAAACTTGCCTATTTTGTCAGCGGGCGCACCATTTAAAGCCGGCGGGCGTAACGGTTCAAGTTACTACACTTACATCCCGGCAGGAACAATTGCAATTAAAAATGTTTCCGATTTGTATCTATATCCAAATACCGTCGCTACTGTCAAAATAAAGGGCGCTGACGTCAAAGAATGGTTAGAAATGTCAGCCGGTCAATTCAACCAAATTAATGCAACAAATACAGCTGAACAGGCATTAGTCAACAATGATTTCCCAACGTATAACTATGATGTTATTGATGGGGTGACCTACGAAATCGACGTAACTGAGCACGCAAAATATGATAAGGATGGCAACCTGAAAAACCCAACTGCCAACCGTATCAAAAATCTTGCGTACAACGGTCAGCCAATTGATCTTAACCAAGAATTCATCGTAGTTACAAACAACTACCGTGCAAACGGTAACTTCCCGGGCGTGAAGAACAAAACGGCCATTGAAATGTATCCTGACGAAAACCGCCAGGCAATTATTGATTATATCAGCGAAAAGAAAATAATTGATCCATCTGCTGATCAAAACTGGGGATTTGCTCCGGTTGAAAATGAAGTAAATGTAACCTTTGAATCCACACCGGATGCTGAAAAAGCAATAAAGGATAGTGGTTCGATTAATTATGTTGGTGCTAGTTCAAACGGCTTTGCCAAATATTCAATTGAATTACCGGCAGCAATAAAAGTACAACTACTAGGGATTAATGATTTTCATGGACAATTAGATACTTTCAATGCTAAAACGAATTCTGGTGGTGCAGAGTATCTAGCAGCTCATTTAAAAGAGCGTGAAGCTACTAACCCGAATAACACGATCATGCTTCATGCAGGAGATTCTGTAGGAGCAAGTTCACCGGTTTCTGCTCTGTTACAGGATGAACCGACAATTGAAATTTTGAACGAAATTGGTTTTGATATTGGAACTTTTGGAAACCACGAATTTGATGAGGGTGTAACTGAAATGCTTCGCTTAGTGAACGGTGGGAGTCATCCTAAAACTGTTGAAGAGTACGGAGTATTTGAAGGTGCGAGCTTCCCTTACATTTCAGCAAACGTCATTAATTCGACAACAAAAGAGCCATTGGTGGCTCCATATCTGATTAAACGAGTAAATGGTATTCAGATTGGATTTATCGGTGTAACACTATCTGATACGCCATCAATTGTTACGCCAAGTGGGGTAGCAGGTGTTGAATTTACGGATGAAACTGAAGCAATTAATAAGTACACTGCTGAATTGAAGCTTCAGGGTGTTGAAGCGATTGTCGTAATTGCCCATAACCCAATTCTTTCAAATACAGACGGCACGAATCCTACAGAAGAGCTTGCTACCATCGCAGAAGCGATCGATGACGAAGTTGATGTTCTTTTCGGTGGACATAATCATCAATACGCAAACACAACAGTCGATGGGAAACTGATTGTTCAATCGTATTCATCTGGAACAGCTTTCTCAGATGTCGACCTTTTAATCAACCCTAAAACAAAAGACATATATTCTAAAAAGGCGGAGATTGTAAATGCAGTACGTACCATTACCCCTGATGCAAAAGTAAAATCAATTGTAGACAGGTATATGGCAGATGTAGCTACTATTTTAAATGAAGTCATTGGCTCAACTTCTGATGGTATCAGCAGAACTGAAAATTTAGATGGCGAGTCTCCGATGGGCAATTTAATTGCTGATTCGATGAGAGCACAAACAGGTACAGACTTTGCCTTTATGAATCCAGGCGGAATCCGCTCTGAGATTAATGCGGGTGAAATTACTTGGAAGGAAGCTTTCACGGTTCAGCCTTTTGGTAACGATCTTGTTTCAATGACATTGTCTGGTGCACAAATCAAGACATTGTTTGAACAACAGTGGGGTTCGAAGGAAAGAATTCTTAAAATCTCGGGCTTGAAGGTTGTGTTCAACAGCTCACTTGAAAAAGGGAACCGTGTAGTTTCGATTACAAAGAACGATGGAACTCTTTTAGCTACTGACCAGGTTTATTCTGTAACAGTTAACAACTTTATGGCTGATGGCGGAGATGAACTGCACGTTCTAAAAGAAGGTGAAAACCGTGTTGTCAATATTACCGATCTCGATGCATTGATAAAATATATCAAAGCTAAGGGTGAAGTTAACCCAGTAAATGAAGGCAGAATTACACGTCTAAATAAATAATCTAATTTTAGTCGAAAACCGCTCCTTATTGAAGTGAACCCAAAAAGTTAGACAAAATTATTTATGCTGCTAATAAGGATTGGACCCTGTATTTTACAGGGCTCAATCCTTTTAGTTTAGCCTTAATTCAACACTATGCGCTTCGTATTGACTTACCCATTTCTGGATAGCTTTACAATCGGTTTCCAATGTTTTTGCAATACTTCTGTAAGACCCATGACCGTTGAAGATATTCTTTAACAACATCTATTTTTTGTTTTAAAGTAAATTTGGCCATAATAAAAAAACTGCACCTCCAATTGTTAGTTGTGTCTAACAATTGGGGCGCAGTTCATATGGATGCGGTTTTTCTTTTGTAGAAATATGCAATCAAAATTAAGCAATAAGTAATGAATTGGTTTAAGAGACTAACAATGTAGGGTATCTATTAGAAAACTAAAATAAACACAATTTAACTATTTCTATTTCACCTATTTAAAACATACTATTTATGTAATATAATTAATTGTATGACAATTCTGTGAATAGACAAGGAGGAAAATGGGATGGAAGTATTTATTGGGCATATTAACAGCTTTTTATGGGGACCTTGGATGATCTATGGGTGTATGGCAATCGGCCTATTATTTTCAATACTGACACGGTTTTTACAAGTTCGCTTATTTAAGGACATGGTTGTTCAAATGTTTAAAGGAGAAAAATCGGATGCTGGGGTATCATCATTCCAAGCATTATCGATAGCATTGTCAGGTCGTGTTGGAACCGGAAATATTGCAGGGGTTGCAACAGCAATCGCATTTGGTGGTCCAGGCGCTGTGTTTTGGATGTGGGCAATTGCGTTTATCGGTGCGTCTTCAGCGTTTATAGAATCAACATTGGCACAAATTTATAAAGTGAAAGACAATGGTCAATACCGTGGTGGTCCCGCTTATTACATAGAAAAAGGAATCGGCTTGAAGTGGTATGCAGTTATTTTTGCATTAGCAACACTACTAGCTATGTCCATTCTTATGCCAGGTATTCAATCAAACTCCATTGCCATCGGGATGGAAAATGCATTTGACCTACCTCGCTGGGTGACGGGAGTTGCAATTGTCGTATTTCTTGGCGTCATTATACTTGGCGGAGTAAAACGTATTGCAAATGTTGCTCAATTTGTTGTTCCTTTCATGGCTCTTGCATACATGTTAATGGCGATTATCATTATTGGAATGAATATTACTGAAGTTCCAAGTGTTTTTCGGTTAATATTCTCAAGTGCATTCAGTTTCGACTCAACTTTCGGTGGTATGATAGGTGCTGCCATTGCTTGGGGCGTTAAGCGTGGAGTTTATTCGAATGAAGCAGGACAAGGAACAGGTGCACATGCTGCGGCTGCGGCTGAAGTTTCCCATCCAGTGAAACAAGGACTAGTTCAAGCCTTTTCCGTTTATATTGATACATTGCTAGTTTGCTCGGCAACTGCTTTTATGATTCTTTTCACTGGTATGTATAATGTCCAATTGGATGATGGAGATGGGCCATTTGTTGTTGAAAAACTCCCAGGTGTAGAAGCAGGGGCTGGCTATACCCAAGCTGCAATCGATTTTGCAATGCCCGGGGCTAATATAGGAGCCGGATTTGTAGCAATCGCTCTGTTCTTCTTCGCTTTCACAACGATTATGGCTTATTACTATATGGCTGAAACAAACATTGCTTATCTATTAAAAGGAAGAGCAGAAAAAATCGGTATTTTTGTTTTGAAAATTGTTATTTTAATAACAGCATTCTATGGAACTATCAATGAAGCGAAATTAGCATGGGCATTAGGGGATGTAGGTCTAGGTTTAATGTGTTGGTTGAACTTAATTGCCATCTTGATCATTGCTAAACCAGCACTTATAGCTCTGAAAGACTATGAAGCTCAGAAAAAACAAGGCCTAGATCCTGTTTTTGATCCCACTAAACTAGGTATCAAAAATGCAGATTTTTGGGTTGAATATAACGAAAATTTGAAAAAACAATAAACATTCGCCCAACTTATGTTGGGCGATATTTTTTTCTTTTAAAAAAGGAAAAGATGAGTTTAATCATTTCAAACTTAATATTTCTATTGATCATCTTATCGGACGTAATTTTGAGGAAAAAAATTTAAAAACTTCTGAATAAGTAGAGTGGTGCCTGTAGAAACTTAAAGGAATCGGTTTTTTATTATTATAAAATCGATATTTTAATATCCAAGATTACCGACTCTCAACTAGCAGCCTTTTTCATCTATACAAAATACTTTGTATTAATAAAATGTTGGGATATTTGCTATAATGGACAAATGACTTTTTTCTTGCAAATATGCAGAAAAATTAGGAGGATATTATGGTACTTCAAGAAATAATTCGTACTTTACTCGTAGAAACACCCTCTAAGCCAGGAAACTTTGCGAAAGTAGCAACAGCCATTGGGCAAGCAGGTGGAGATATAGGGGATATCACAACAATAAAAGACGGTACCTTGTCTACGATTCGTGATATTAGTGTTAAATGTGAAAACCTAGAACAGTTGGAACAAATAATTGGAAATATTCGATTACTTGGTCCCAATGTACATATTCATGCCGTAACGGATGATGTGTTAAAAGCCCATGAGGGTGGGAAAATTCATATGAAGAGTCGCATTGATGTGCGTTCTTTAGGTGATTTGCAACGAATTTATACACCTGGTGTAGCAAGTGTTTGTTTAGATATTCAAAGTCATCCAGAAAAAGCACGTTATTTTACAAGTATAGGGAATACCGTTGCTATTGTTACAGATGGATCGGCTATCCTCGGACTTGGCAATATCGGACCCGTAGCTGGTATGCCTGTCATGGAAGGAAAAGCTGTATTGTTCGATCAATTTGCGGGAATTAGTGGAATTCCGATATTGCTTGATACAAGTGACCCTGATACAGTTGTTGAAACGGTTAAACATATTCACAAAGGTTTTGGTGCTATCTTACTTGAAGATATAGGGTCTCCTCATTGTTTTGAAATTGAAGAGAGATTGAAAAAAGAATTACCGATTCCTGTTATGCATGACGATCAGCATGGTACAGCAGTTGTAGCATTAGCTTCGGTACTCTCTGCATGTCGTTCAACGGGTGTAGATCCTCAAAAAGCAGTAATTGGTCAAATTGGTTTAGGTGCAGCCGGCCTTGCTATTTGTCGGATGCTCATGGCCTATGGTGTTGAAAATGTATACGGTATTGACCGACAACAAGATGCATTAGATCGACTTGGAAGTTATGGAGGGCGAACACTTCAGTCATTAGAAGAGTTAATGGCAACTTGCGATATTGTAGTTGCAACAACAGGTGTGTCTGGATTGATTAAACCTAGCATGGTTCGACCTGGTCAAATCATTTTAGCGTTATCGAATCCAAATCCTGAAATTACACCAGAAGAGGCATTGGCGGCAGGAGCAGCATATGCTGCAGACGGTCGACTTGTTAATAATGCAATTGGTTTCCCAGGAATTTTCCGTGGTGCACTAAATGCAGGTGCAAACGAAATTACCTATCCCATGCTGGTAGCTGCGGCGACAGCAATATTTAACCATACAAAACCAGGAGATCTCATACCGAATCCGTTAGATCCAACTGTTCATCAAGTCGTAGCACGTGCTGTTGAGTTAGCAGCACAGAAACAAGAATAACCAATTAATCGATCTTTTCCATTGTGAAAAGGTCGATTTTTGTTTTATGCTACTAGTAAGGTGTAATGTTCCACTCTAGTTTATTTACCCAATTGGATGACATGAATCATAATTCAAATGAATGTCTGAAAATGTGTTCTCAGGGCTTTCGCATGAAGCTAGATACAGAAATTCGGTGTTAATGTAGTAAAACAAAAAAAGGGGTGGTGCTATAAATGAGAAAACTATTACATAATGCAACATTCTATACCATGAAAAGTCCAACAGATACTGTGGAAGCGGTTTTAATTGAGGATGGAAAGATTATCACAGCAGGTTCCTTTGAAGACTTGGAAAGTGAAGCAACTGAACATATTAATTTGAATGGTGTCTATGTGTATCCCGGATTCGTTGATAGTCACATTCATTTGATTGGTCATGGAGATAAATTACGTCACATTGACCTTTCGAAATTCTCTTCCGCTGAAACAATGTCGTTGGAATTAAAAAAAATCGTTAGAGAACGTAAATCGGAGGATTGGTTCGTTGCTGAAGGATGGAATGAAAATAACTTTCCTGATAAAAAAATACTGCAACGGACTGAATTAGATGAAATTACGAATAAACCTCTTGTGTTGAAGCGGATATGTCGTCATGCCATGATTGTGAATTCTAAAGCGCTTGAAATAGCAGGAATTACAAAAGATACGCCTAACCCTGTGGATGGTGTTATTGTCAGGGATGAATTAGGGGAACCAACTGGACAATTATTGGACGGAGCACAGAATTTGATAGTAAAACATATTCCTGAAATAAGTGTTCAGCAATTAGTCATTTCACTTGAAATAGCCATAAACGATTTGCTAAAGCTTGGATTTACAGGCGTACATACGGAAGATATGAGTTACTACGGTGAGTATACAAAACCACTCGAAGCATTTAAGAAGGTTATAGGGGATAAACGTAAATTTAGAGTGTATTTATTACGACATCACCTTGTTTTCGAAAAAATGATTCAGCATGCAACTTATAATGAACCTTGGATTGAACCAGGAGCAATGAAGATATTTATTGATGGTGCACTTGGTGGAAGAACAGCCCTTTTAAGTGAACCTTATTCGGATGATGGGACCACCCAAGGTTTGGCTATTCATTCACAACAAGAGCTTAATGATCTTGTTGCAAAAGCACGTGAATTTGGGGAAGCGGTTGCGGTTCATGCCATTGGAGATTTAGGAATGGAAATGATTGTGGAAGCTATTGAAAAACACCCAGTGCCAAAAGGTAAACGAGATCGATTAATTCATGCCAATGTATTACGTGATGATTTAGTCGAGCGAATGGGAAAACTAAATATTGTTTTAGATATACAGCCTAGTTTTGTGACATCTGATTTTCCATGGGTGATAGAAAGATTAGGAAATGAACGATTGCAGTGGGCATATGCATGGAAAAAACTATTGGATAAAGGTTTTATTTGTAGTGGAGGCTCCGATTCTCCTATTGAAAATGTAGACCCACGTCTCGGTTTATATGCTGCAGTAGCGAGGAAGAATCCAGGGGAAATACATAATGGATATATACCAGGAGAAAAATTGACACGTTATGAAGCTGTTGCATTATATACAATCGGAAGTGCCTATGCGATTGGAAAAGAGAAACAAAGAGGATTAATTGAAACGAACTTTGATGCGGATTTTACCATCTTTGATCGAAATTTGTTCGAGGGTCCAGATGAACAATTGTTAGAAGCGGAAGTTGTAAAAACAATTATTGCCGGGGAAATTATATTTGAAAAGTAAAAGCTTCCTTCACTTCGACAATTTGGAATCAAAAAAAGTGAGTGACCAAATGTCGCTCACTTTTTATATGAAAAAGAAAGGTTACACAGATAAATTTAAAAGACTTCCTTATAATCTGTTACTTCGCGTAAAGCAGCTTCTTCAATGGGAATGCGGATGTATAAAATAAACAAGTTTAACAATGTAAACATAACCGCGGTAAAAAACGCATTAAAGAGCAATGGTATCACTAGTATCTCGCAAGTAACCACAACATAATTCGGGTGTCGAAATAGGCGAAAAGGTCCTTTTTTAACAACATGTGCACCTGGTAAAACAATAATCTTCGTGTTCCAAAATCGGCCGAGTGAAGATATAACCCATACTCGCATCAATTGTAAACCGATAAAAATGATAAATAAGAACCACCAATACGATGACAAGCTTCGATCAAAAATAAAAAACTCTAATATTAAACTAATAAAGAAACCTACATGTATGGCTACCATAAATGGATAGTGTTTAGCTCCTACTTCGTAAGCACCTTTAGAACGCATCCAACCTTCGTTACTTCTAGCTACAAATAGTTCAACTACCCTTTGCAAAATGACAAATCCAATGACACTGATAAATGCTATAGTCTCTATTGCCATTCAAGTAATACCAGTTCCCCGCTGAATCCTGGTCCAAGTGCTGTTAATAATCCGATATCACCAGGAGATGAATCCAATTTCATGAAAGCTTCCAAAACGTAAAAAACGGTTGGAGAAGACATATTACCATGATTCCTTAAGATGTCTCTTGAGATAGCGGTTTTTGATGAATCAAACCCAAGCGACTTTTCGTAAGCAGTCAATACTTTTTTGCCACCAGGATGCGCAATAAAATAATCGATTTGACCAGTAGTCATCTGGCGTTCTGCCAAAAACTCAGTAACGAACGGCTTCAACCATTTTTCAATAATAGACGGAATGCTTTTAGAAAAAACGACATGAAGGCCATCGTTTTTCATGTCCCACCCCATTACATTTTCGGAATTGGGCATCATTTTAGAAGAGGTTGCAACAAAAGTAGGTTTGGGTTTATTGGAAGGAATTTTCACCTCATCCCCACAAACTAATGCGCATGCAATACCGTCAGCAAATAAAGATGCCCCGATTAAATTGCTTTTTGTATAATCATTCGGTTGAAATGTTAAACTACATAACTCCACACATAGGACGAGAACTTTTGCTTTTGGGTAGGCTAAACAATAATCGAATGCTCGACTTAGCCCAGATGCTCCACCAGCACAACCTAAACCCCATATAGGTATTCGTTTGACATAATTAGAGAAGGGTAGTTGGTTTAATATACGTGCATCAATACTGGGTGTTGAGAAACCCGTACTTGAAATAAAGATAATCCCATCTATCTCAGAAGGATGAACGGAATCAGTCAAAAATTCCTGATTGTGCAAACAAGCATTGATAGCTAAAACACCGTAAGACGTAGCTAGTTCAATGTACAATCGATTCCTTTCTTCTAAATCATGTGGTTTTTCAAACCATTCCATGGGTACACAAAATTGCCTGGATTCTATTTCTCCATTTTCAAAGACTTTGAGTAGCCTTTCCAAATCCTCATATTTATCGGTAAATAAATTTTTTAGTAAGTCTGAAGCTTGTTCTTGAGAATAAGTATATGGAGGAAGAAAAGAACTTACCGATTGAATTTTTGGCATATAGATCTCCTTGTGACAAATTGATAGTCCTAGTTTTTCCAATCCTCATAAAAATATGCAAAAAACTCTAAGGGGAGCTAAATTATTAGCTTTCCTTAGAGTTAATTTTGATGCTTCATTTTCTCAATAGCCAACACAAATGGCGGGTGATTTTGTTGATTAATAAATTCGTATTTTAATACATGTACATACGATTGGGGAAGGCTTTTAACATAGTCCAGCAAAAAATCTCGTTCAACTTCTCCACCTACATGACCCTGATAAACTACTAGGACAACAAGCCCACCCACTTTTAGTAAGTGGAGACAACTTTCAATTGCTTTTATGGTCGTTTCAGGTCGGGTAATAATTTCATGGTCTGAACCGGGTAAGTACCCGAGATTAAAAACAGCCGCTGAAATTTCATCTGTTACATAGCTTGAAATCATTTCATGGCCTGTCTGAATGACTGTTGCATGATTCCGATGTTCACCTAAACGTAAAAGAGTTGAATCAATTGCTGTTTTCTGTACGTCGAATGCGTACACATGACCAGTTGGACCAACCAATTGTGCTAGGAAAAGTGTGTCATACCCATTGCCAGCAGTGGCATCTATTACAGTATCCCCAGGTGAAACTGCACTTTTTAGTAACGTTTTAACATATGGAATGACTCGTTGGAGCTTCATTCAGTGGTCACTTTCCCTTCAAAATACTTCCCTTGCCAACTTCCACGGCGCTCAAGTTCAGCATCAATTCCATTTAATACTTCCCATTTGTTGACACTCCACATGGGTCCAATCATTAATTGAATGGGACCATCACCAGTGATTCGGTGGATGACCATTTCAGGTGGTAAACACTCTAATTGATCAACGACTAGTTGAATGTATGTATCGCTTTCCATAAATTCAACCATACCTTTTTCATATTGTTTAACCATGGGTGTCCCTTTTAATAAATGAAGTAGATGGATTTTAATCCCTTGGACATCTAATTTAGCCACTTCACGGGCAGTTTCCATCATCATATTATAATCTTCTAGCGGTAAACCATTAATAATGTGAGTACAAACTCGTATGCCGTGTTTACGAAGTTTTTGTACGCCTTCTACGTAAGAAGGAAAATCATGAGCACGGTTTATTAAATTCGCAGTTCGTTCATGAACTGTTTGTAGACCAAGTTCCACCCATAAATAGGTACGTTCATTTAACTCTGCTAAATATTCAACCACTTCATCAGGTAGACAATCAGATCGTGTAGCAATAGAAAGACCAATTACACCTTCTTGATCGAGTGCAGCTTCAAACTTTTCTTTTAATTTATGAAGAGGGGCATGCGTATTGGTATAAGCTTGGAAATAGGCCATTGTTTTGCCATCTTTCCATTTTTGATTCATTTTAGTTTTTACTTTCTCAAATTGGACAGGGATCGAGTCCACTCTGTCACCAGCAAAATCGCCTGAACCGGCTACACTACAAAAAGTACAACCTCCATAAGCAACAGTTCCATCTCGATTTGGGCAATCAAAACCCGCATCTAATGCTACTTTAAATACTTTAAATCCAAATTCATTACGTAAATGTCGGTTCCATGTATAAAAACGTTTTCCGTCTGAAGGGAAAGGAAAATTCATTTCGAGATCACTCCTCTAATGGTTAATTTTATCACGATTAATAAAGAAATCACATGTAACCAATAAAAAGCTGAATTGTCAAAATTTTTAAGACATCTTGTCGAAACGATTAAAAAAGCATACACTTGGTTTTGAATTTGAAATTACGGAGGATTTATTCATGCCGAAAAGTGTCTGGCTCTTAATAATTGGGATGCTCGTAAATGTAACGGGTAACTCGTTTTTATGGCCTTTAAATACAATATATTTACACGACCATTTAGGGAAAAGTTTATCTGTTGCAGGCTTGGTGTTAATGGCTAATGCAGGAGCGGGTATCGTTGGTAATTTGCTCGGAGGCTATTTATTTGACCGTATTGGTGGATATAAGTCGATTATGCTAGGGATTGTCATTACAGTAATTGGTTTAGTTGGTCTAACAATTTGGCATGGATGGCCACATTATGTTTGGTTTCTAACAATAATGGGTTTTAGTGGAGGAATCGTCTTTCCAAGCATGTATGCAATGGTAGGGACTGCTTGGCCAGAAGGTGGACGAAAAGCATTTAATGCGATTTATTTAGCTCAAAACTTAGGTGTTGCAATCGGACCTGCAATAGCAGGAGTAATCGCTGACTATAGTTTTAATTATATTTTCATAGCTAATCTAGCTATGTATATAGTTTTCTTCTTTATTGCATTATTTAGCTACCGTAAGTTTAATATTGCGCCTGAAATGCACACTTCTGTAATTAATGAAGGAAAGAAAATTCGAAACAAAGCTCCTTTTTATGCTTTGCTAATTGTAACTAGTGGTTATTTAATTTGTTGGCTCGTTTATGTTCAGTGGCAATCTACAATTGCAACATACACGCAAGAATTAGGTATTACACTCAAACAATATAGTTTGTTATGGACGATTAACGGACTTCTAATAATAGCTGCCCAGCCGATAATTCAACCAATCGTTAAACGATTAGAACATCGTATCAAAGCACAACTAGTTCTCGGAATCGGTATTATGATGATTTCATTTGTAGTAGTAGGTTATGCTGATGCATTTTCTATGTTTGTTACATCGATGATTATCTTAACAATCGGGGAGATGTTTGTTTGGCCAGCAGTTCCAACTCTAGCAAGTCAATTAGCCCCTAAAGGAAGAGAAGGATTCTATCAGGGGATTGTTAATAGTACAGCAACAGTCGGGAGAATGATCGGCCCATTCGCGGGTGGAGTACTAGTAGACTTATATGGCATGACAGCCATGTTCTTGATATTAACTTCTTTCATGGCATTAGCCATCATTCCAAGTTTACTTTATGATCGACCTTTAAGAAAAGTATAGAAGCCCATTAAAGCTCGACTCCGACGGTGGAAGAAACGAATCGAAAACCTGTTTTCGAATGAGTTTCTGAAGTGGAGGTGAGAGGTGGACTTCGGAGCTAGACAGAGAAAAGCGGAGAGCCAAAAATAAGGCTCTCCGTTTTTTTGCATATTGATAGATACTTTGGGAAAATAAAAGAGAACGAATCGTGAGGTGGGTGAATTAAATGAAATCTGTCTTTCAACAATTACCGGAATCTGTACTTGCTCAAATACTTGAGAATGCTTTCCAATGGTTTGTGGTAGTAGATAAAGATTGCCGTATTCTTTATATAAATGAAGATTACTGCAGATTTTTAGAAATTCCAAGGGACCAAGCTATTGGCCAACCAGTTGATCAAGTGATTGAAAATACTAAAATGCATGAGGTTGTCCATTCAGGTATTGCACATGAAGCTTCACCACACTACATAAAAGGAACTTATATGCTCGCTAACCGTGTACCTTTAATAGTGGATGGAGAGATTGTAGGAGCCTTTGGAAGCGTAGTTTTCCGAGATATGACGGATTGGAAGAAACTGAGCTCTCATGTTCGGACAACTATGGATAAAATCACAATGAATTCCGGTGAATCTAATCAAAATTTATACCGATTGGATGATATTAAAGGTAGTTCACAAGCGATTCGCTCAATAAAAGAAACCATTCAAATGATTGCGCCTAGTGATTTATCCGTTTTAATAGAAGGTGAAAGCGGAACTGGTAAGGAATTATTTGCTCAAAGTATCCATGAACGTTCAGAACGATCCGATTTACCGTTTGTCAAAATTAATTGTGCAGCGATTCCATCCGAACTTCTTGAGACTGAAATTTTTGGTTCTTTTTCTGAGTCTAAAAATCAAAATCATAAAGGACGGTTTGAACAAGCTGAACGAGGTACCCTTTTCATAGACGAAATAGGGGCAATGCCTTTGACAATTCAAGCTAAACTACTACGTGCCATTCAAGAAGGTGAGATTGAGCCACTAGGAGCTCAACAAAGTATTCCTGTTAATGTGCGGATTTTAGCTGCAACGAATAAACCGTTAGAAACGTTAATCGAGCAAGGGAAATTTAGAGAAGATTTGTATTACCGTATTCAAGCCATTACTCTGCGCATTCCCCCGTTGCGTGAGAGAATGGAAGATTTTACTGAGCTGGCAAATACTTTTTTACAGCAATACATATTAAAAGTTGGGAAACGTAGACTAGTATTATCAAGTCAAACGAGAGATTATTTACAATCCTATCATTGGCCTGGCAATGTACGAGAATTACAAAACGTTATTCAAGCTGCTGTTTATTTAGCAGATGATGACACTATTGAACCTTCTGCTTTGCCTGAAGCTCTCAAACAACATCGATCCCATCAATTCATCGAATCGAATAATCTTCAAGAGGCAATTGAACAACTAGAACGATCGATGATTCAAGAAGCATTAGAGATTGATGATGATAAAAAAGTGGTAGCGAGCCATCTTGGATTAAGTAGATCGACACTTTATGAAAAAATTAAAAAATATAACTTATGACCTATTTCCGATAAATCGGACAAAATTCCGGAATATCGGATTAGGAATTCAAATAGATAATCAAAAGAATTAAATTATTTCACTATAAAATCCGATTTTTCGGACGGATTTTATGGTATAACGGACAAAATGTTGTCCCAACTGCTATTGCGAGAATTTTATACATCTGTTTTAATAGCTAATGAAAGCGCTTTTATACAAAATTTCAAATGATTTCTTGTAAGGAGGAAAACCCATGAAGCCAATCTATTCTTCTGCAGAAGAGGCTGTACAACAAATTCAAGATGGAGCCACATTAATGGTCGGTGGTTTCGGTCTTGTAGGAATACCAGAAACGTTAATTTTAGCTTTAGTGGAAAAAGGAGTTAAGGATTTAACGGTTATCTCAAATAATTGTGGTATTGACGAGTGGGGTCTCGGACTTTTATTAAAAAATAAACAAATAAAAAAGATGATAGGTTCATATGTTGGTGAAAATAAAGAATTTGAACGCCAAGTATTGTCTGGCGAAATCGAAGTGGAGTTGACGCCACAAGGGACTTTAGCTGAAAAAATACGTGCAGGGGGCGCTGGAATCCCAGCATTCTTTACACCTGCTGGCGTGGGGACAACCGTTGCTGAAGGTAAAGAAATACGAGAGTTTGATGGTAAGGAATATGTACTTGAGGAAGCATTACGTGCAGACTTTGCACTCATACGTGCTGCGAAAGCTGATAAGTTTGGAAACTTAGTCTATAACAAAACGGCGCAAAACTTTAATCCGATGATGGCTGCTGCAGGGAAATTTACCATTGCAGAGGTAGAAGAAATTGTTGAAACGGGAGATATCGATCCAAATACGGTTCAAACACCAAGCATTTATGTGCAAGGACTTCTACAAGCGAAGCAAGAAAAACGGATAGAGCGATTAACGACGCGTTCATAGAATGGAGGAGACAAACATTATGAGAACAGTAAATGTCAGAGAACGAATTGCCATTCGAGCAGAACAAGAAATAGAAGATGGGAACTATGTAAATTTAGGAATAGGTATGCCGACTTTGGTTGCTAATTACATATCTCCTAATAAGACTGTCGTTCTCCAATCAGAAAATGGATTATTAGGTATCGGTCCTTACCCAACAGAGGAAGAAGTAGATCCAGATTTAATTAACGCAGGTAAAGAAACAGTTACAACTATTCCTGGTTCTGCCTTTTTTACAAGTGCTGAATCCTTTGCGATGATTCGAGGTGGACATGTTGACGTGGCCATTTTAGGTGGTATGGAAGTTTCTGAGACTGGTGATCTTGCAAACTGGATGATTCCAGGAAAAATGATTAAAGGTATGGGCGGTGCTATGGATTTAGTTCATGGTGCAAAAAAAATCATTGTTATTATGGATCATGTTGCGAAAGACGGCTCAGCTAAAATCAAAAAACAATGTGACTTGCCGTTAACTGGCAAAGGCGTTGTAAACAAAATTATAACTGAACGAGCATTAATTGAAGTGACACCAACTGGATTGGTTCTAAAAGAAGTCTTTGAAGGTTTCACTGTTCAAGACGTCATTGATTCTACAGGAGCTTCTTTAAATATTAATCATGTAAAAGAAAACGTCTAATACGATTTCGGGGGAAAATATACATGGATACTAGTATTGTATTGAGTATGATTGGTCTTATTGGTGGACTAGCTTTACTAATCTTCTTGACGATGAAGGGTGTTAACATTCTAATCGGTGGACCCATATCTGCATTATTCGTTGCTGTATTGAGTGGTTTGCCTTTATTTCCTCAGTTGGTTGAAGAAGGAGCAGCAAACTTTGTTACTAGTTATATGACAGGTTTTACATCATTCATTTTAGCTTGGTACTTAATGTTTTTACTTGGTGCTGTTTTCGGGAAAGTAATGGAAGACAGTGGCGCCGCTGATTCGGTCGCAAAATGGTTTGTTGGAAAACTAGGAATGAAGTATACAGTGTTAGCCCTAGTATTAGCTTGTGCTGTTCTAACTTATGGTGGTGTAAGTTTATTCGTCGTAGCATTCTCTGTATATCCAATGGCTATCTCTTTATTTAAACAAGCAGATTTACCACGTCGTTTTATCCCAGCGACATTAGCGCTAGGATCCGTAACATTCACAATGACTTCTGCAGGTTCTCCAGAAATTCAAAACTGGATTCCAATTCCATTTTTAGGGACAAATCAATTTGCAGGTTGGGAAGTCAGTCTTATCGTAGCTGCATTCATGGCTGTTTTTGGTTATTGGTGGTTGAAAAAAATTATTAACAAAGCAGTAAATAAAGGTGAACGCTTCGAAGATCGTGAGACGGATCCTACATTTGACGTCACAAGACCATTGCCAAATCCTTTCTTAGCAGTGATTCCTTTATTGGTAGTTCTTACTATTTCATTCATCTTCCATGATTCCTTAAAGCAATCCGCTCTAATTGTTGCATTACTTGGTGGAATTATAGCAACATTTATCGTTAGTTGGAAATACTTTAAAGCTCCTTGGGAAGCAGTTTCTGCTGGTACCATTGGTGCTATTATCGCTATTGGTAACACGGCTGCAGTTGTAGGTTTTGGTGGAGTTGCAAAATCTGTACCAGCATTTCAGGTAGCAGTTGATGCAATGACAAGCATTCCTGGCTCTCCGTTAATTGGAGCAGCTGTAGCGGTATCAGTTATTGCAGGTATGACTGGATCAGCTTCTGGTGGGCAAGCTATTGCTTTACCATTATTAGCTCCTGGTTATATGGATGCAGGTGTTAACCCAGAAGCGTTACACCGTGTGGTTGCCATTTCATCTGGGGCACTTGATTCACTTCCGCACAATGGATATGTCGTTACGACAATTCACTCTATTTGTGGAGAGAAATATAGCGCCGCTTACTGGTCAGTAGCTGCAACAACAGTTGTTACGCCAGCCATCGGTGTTGTTATTGCAATCATCTTATTCTCAATGGGCTTTGGAATTGAAAATTAGAATTCAGCCGCCTTGTGCGGCTGATTTTTTTGGAGGAACATATAATGGTAAACGACAAAGTTTTATTTATTACAGGTGCTGCACAAGGAATAGGTTTTGAAATAGCACGAGAATTTTCTAAAGCGGGAGCGAAGGTTGTTTTAACGGATTTGAATGAAGAAAAAGTAAAAGAAGCAGCATCTTCACTTGGCTCAGATGTAATTGGATTAAAATGCGACGTGACGAAAGAAGAAGATATTATTCAATCGATCGATGCAACGATTGCTCATTTTGGTCGACTGGATATTTTAATCAACAATGCAGGAATGCAACACGTAGCAATGCTTGAGGATTTTCCGACAGAACGTTTTGAATTACTCGTGAAAATCATGTTAACTGCTCCATTTATTGCCACGAAAAATGTATTACCACATATGAGAAAACAAGGATTTGGCCGAATTATCAATATGTCGTCAATCAATGGATTAGTAGGATTTGCTGGTAAGGCGGCATATAATTCTGCTAAACACGGTGTTATTGGCTTAACGAAAGTAGCTGCGCTTGAAACAGCTGCGGACGGAATTACAGTGAATGCCATTTGTCCTGGTTATGTCGATACTCCACTTGTTCGTAATCAGCTGCAAGATTTAGCGACGACTCGTAAAGTTCCACTTGAATCTGTTCTTGAAGAAGTAATTTATCCACTTGTACCTCAAAAGCGTTTATTAGATGTTAAAGAAATTGCAGCTTTAACGTTGTTCTTATCAAGTGAAGCAGCAAAAGGTATGACTGGTCAGGCCGTCGTATTAGATGGTGGATATACGGTACAATAAATTCTTGTGCTTTTTCAATACTTCGATTACAATGAAAAACAATAGTGTTTGACCGTGAAGAGGAATAGTACATAATATTGTGTTTGAAGAGAGCTGACGGCCGGTGAAAGTCAGTATCACAATTTATCGAACTCGCCTTGGAGTCAGCATTGGTGAAGCAATAGTAACCGGTGCCGTTTTCCGCGTTAAGGAAACAAGTTGAGCAATGAATTATTGCTAATTTGGGTGGTACCGCGGGAGTATGCGTATAACTCTCGTCCCTTAGTCTTTTTTGACTATTGGGACGAGAGTTTTTTTATTTTCAATACTTTGTTAAACGATATTGTTAATAGTAGAGAAATCTACGACACTCCTGCGGAAAAACGAGCTGGTAAGACCTCGCAGTGAGGCACGAGCGAGGAGGCTTACCTGTTCGTACGCGGAAAGGGAGTAGATTTCTGTTTTTATTAAAAAAAAAACAATAGCAAAATAACATTGTCATTTTCAAGAGGAGGAAAACACATGAACTTTAATCATCAACAGATCGAACAAAAATGGCAAGCATATTGGGAAAAAAATCAGACCTTTAAAACGGGGGAAGACCCTTCAAAACCAAAGTTTTACGCACTTGATATGTTCCCATTTCCTTCAGGAGCAGGCTTACACGTAGGACATCCAGAAGGATACACGGCAACGGATATTTTAAGTCGTTTTAAGCGGATGCAAGGTTACAATGTTTTGCATCCAATGGGATGGGATGCCTTCGGATTACCTGCTGAGCAATATGCTTTAGATACAGGCAATGATCCCGCAGAATTTACAGCTAAAAACATCGCGACGTTTAAACGTCAAATTCAAGAGCTTGGATTTTCATATGATTGGAACCGTGAAATTAATACGACAGATCCTTCTTATTACAAATGGACACAATGGATTTTCCTTCAGCTTCATAAAAAAGGCTTAGCTTACGTGGATGAAGTAGCTGTAAACTGGTGTCCTGCTTTAGGAACCGTTTTGGCGAATGAAGAAGTGATTGACGGGAAGTCTGAACGTGGGGGACATCCTGTTGAAAGACGGCCAATGAAGCAGTGGATGCTGAAAATTACTGCTTATGCAGATCGCTTGATTGAAGATTTGGATGACTTGGATTGGCCTGAAAGCATTAAAGATATGCAGAGAAACTGGGTTGGACGATCTGAAGGAGCAGAACTAACATTTAAAATTGCAGATACAGATCATTCATTCAAAGTCTTTACAACACGTCCTGACACTATTTTTGGTGCAACGTATGCTGTCCTTGCACCAGAGCACTCATTAGTTAAAGAAATTACAACAGATGAGATGAAAGAAGCTGTTTCTAAATACGTTGATTCAATGAAATTAAAAAGTGATTTAGAGCGTACAGATCTTGCGAAACATAAGACGGGTGAATTTACAGGTGCATATGCGATTAACCCAGTAAATGGAGAGAAAATGCCAATTTGGATTGCTGATTATGTTCTTGCAACATATGGTACAGGTGCTATCATGGCGGTACCAGCTCACGATGACCGTGATTATGAATTTGCTCAACAATTTAATCTTCCAATCGTTGAGGTTGTAGAAGGTGGCAATATTGAAAAAGAAGCCTACGCTGGTGAGGGTGCTCATATAAATTCCGACTTCTTGAACGGGTTGGAAAAAACAGAAGCAATTGAAAAAGCAATCGCTTGGTTTGAAGAAAATGGCACAGGAGAAAAGAAAGTAACATACCGCTTACGTGACTGGTTATTTAGTCGCCAACGTTATTGGGGTGAACCGATTCCAGTGATTCACTGGGAAGATGGAACAATCACAGCTGTTGAGGAATCTGAATTGCCATTAATTTTACCTAAAGCAACAGACATCAAGCCAAGTGGAACTGGTGAGTCGCCACTTGCTAAAATTGACGAATGGGTGAATGTTGTAGATCCAAAAACAGGCATGAAAGGTCGACGTGAAACCAATACAATGCCAAACTGGGCAGGAAGCTGCTGGTATTACTTGCGTTATATTGATCCGAAAAACGACAAAGCGATTGCAGATCCAGAATTGATTAAAAAATGGTTGCCTGTGGATATCTACATTGGTGGCGCAGAGCATGCGGTGCTTCATTTGTTATATGCTCGTTTCTGGCACAAAGTATTGTACGACATAGGAGTGGTTCCGACAAAAGAACCTTTCCAAAAGCTATTTAACCAAGGCATGATTTTAGGTGAGAATAACGAAAAAATGTCTAAATCTAAGGGAAATGTTGTAAACCCGGATGATATCGTAGCAAGTCATGGAGCTGATACTTTACGTCTATACGAAATGTTTATGGGACCACTTGATGCATCGATTGCTTGGTCTGAAAACGGATTAGACGGCGCTCGCCGCTTCTTAGATCGCATTTGGCGTTTGTTTATGAATGAAGCCGGTTCAGTTAGCAGCAAAATTGTTGATTCAAATGATGGAACACTTGAAAAAGTGTATCATCAAACCGTTAAAAAAGTGACAGAGGACTATGATGGAATTCGTTTTAATACGGCTATCTCTCAAATGATGGTCTTTATTAATGAAGCGTATAAAGCAAATTCAATCCCAATTGAATATGCAAAAGGCTTTGTTCAACTTCTTGCACCAGTGGCTCCACATGTTGCAGAAGAGCTGTGGGAAAAACTTGGTGGCTCTGAAACCATTTCATATGTACAGTGGCCAGTATATGATGAATCCAAATTAGTTGAAAATGAAATCGAAATGGTTATTCAAGTAAACGGTAAAGTTCGTACAAAGATTGTTGTTAGTAAAGATTTGACGAAAGATGAGCTTGAAAAAGCAGTATTGGCTGATGAAAAAGTCAAAGAAATTCTTGAAGGCAAAGAAATTAAAAAACTAATTGCGATTCCAGGAAAATTAGTCAACATTGTTGTCGGTTGATGAAACCCATATATGTAGTCATTATATTTGTGTTTCTTGCGTTTTCTTGGAAGCTTTTTACGATATTACGTAATCCAGAACTTTCAGCATCTATTAAACGAGTTGCGTTCAGTATATTTTTCTTTTCTATGATTTCATTAGTCGTTGCGATTTTATATACAGATTAATAATGGACCGCAATCGAGTATCTCTCTCGATTGCGGTTTTTTGCGCACAGATTTGATTTAACAAGATTGTTCATTTGGAGTGGAATCTTTTTTTACAGATAATAAAGTTATTTAAAAAACAATAAAGTCTTTTAAAAACAAATAAAGTTGTTTAATAAAAATAACCGATACTATAACAATCGTGTCGGTTATTACCATTTAAGTTACAATAATAGTAAAAATATTCAATCGGTAAAATAAAGTTCGGTTTTCGAATCTTCAACTAACGAAGCAGTTTAGTTCAATAAGGAATGATAATAAATAGGAAATTAAGTGAAGGTTGGAACTTATGTTTCCCTATAAACGTATTAAAGAAAATTACCAATAATTGAAGAAGGGAGAAATGAGAATGAAAAGATTTCTATTGTTGGTTATTCTGGCATTATCTACGCAACTAATTGCAATCATTATGTGGGGAGAATATGTTTGGTTATATAGGAGTACAAACGGAGGTGTTAGCGGTACACCATTGGGACAAGTTCAGCCGATTTTGTGGTTTATTATTGTTTTAGAATTCATTTTATTTATAACATTCTATTTTAAAAGGAAAAATGAATAATTAGCTTCTTCAACTCCCATGAAAATTAAAATCAAAAAAGAGCAAATTAAAGTAGACCCAGAAAAACACTTTTTTAAAAAAGGCTGAGCCTTAAAGATTTATTATTAAACAGTCAGGTAATCAAAAATCCTCCCTCTAGTAGAAAGTATAGGATGATTGGCTAGTACAACAACCAGAATAGGATTAATCTCCCATGAGTGCTACCCATAAAGGGCGCGACATTCTGTGATACACCGTGGTTGTTGGAGTCAGACTAACGGAAGGGCTCAACGGCACCATAGTTCATCGACCTTCTTCTCCCAGCCGTAGTAATCTATACCCACCCTGCACACATTTTCATCCTCTGTGGTGCAGTGCTGATTTTGCGCTGCATGTGTGGCTAACGGGTGCTTTAGTTAAAGAACATTGGGCTGCTTAGGGCAGCTCTTTTTTCTTATTGAACTTACGCGGCAGTTTAGTTGAAGAAGGAATATTTGATAATAATATTGAATAAGTTAAATATGTTAATAAATGGAATATTAAATATTGCTTCAGATAAGGAGAGGTGATGTTATGAAAAAGTTTTACGTACCGTTTATGTTAAGCTTTATCTTGTTTGGTTGTTCAACCAAGACTGAGGAACCAACTAACACAGAAGGTTTATCATTAGAAAATCAAATCACCAATGTTATGTCAGAAAATGATATAAGCAATAAAGAAATTATTGATTATGATATTAAGGATAACTTTATCTACGTTATTTTCGAGAATGGAGATAACAGTCATCCAGATTTAGCTATCTTAAAGAATCATAATGGAAAATTGAAATGGGAAGCAGGTCCAGACGACCGAACTCAGTCAATTGATGATGCTATGGTCTTTGGAAGGGATGAAGGTTCTACTGTAACGTTATTTTTAACAGACCAAGAGAACATAAAAAGCATTAAAGTCTTAGGGGAATCTGCAAAAGCTGTAACTTACATTGAGGAAATTACTGATGATTTTTATATGAAACATATGTATTGGATTGCATATACGAATGAAGAACCAACACACGAGGATATTGAAATCATATTGGAATAATTGATTAACGTTTGGGTATATACCCAAACGTTTTTTATGCACTTATTAAAGAGTTAATAGGTTGCTTCAACTTCTTATTGAACTCCCATGAAAATTAAAATCAAAAAAGAGGTAGACCCAGTAAAACACTTTTTTAAAAAAGACTGAGCCTTGTAAGAATCATTATTAAGCTGTCAGCTGATCAAAAATCCTCCCCAAAGTAAAGTATAGGGTGATTGGCTAGTGCAACAACCTGAGTAGGATTAATCTCCCATGAGTGCTATCCATTAAGGGCGCGACATTCTGAGATACACCGTGGTTGTTGGAGTCAGACTAACGGTTGGGCTCTATGTCACCATAGTTCATCGACCTTCATCTCCTAGCCGTAGTAATCTATACCCGTTCTACACATTTTCATCCTCTGAGGTGTAGCGCTGGTATTGCGGTACATGGATGGCTAACGGGTGCTTTACTTCAATAAGAGTAATACATTTCTTGTTCAACTAACGGGGCAGGATAGCAAAAAGGTTTCGAGGGAGGAGCAGAAAATGAATAAAGAAAAGTTAGAGGTTATAAAAGTTGGAAGTTTAGTGGTAATAGCAATTAGCTTAGCTGTACTTGGAAAATGGAGGGCGTAATTGAATATTTATATCAAATCACAAGTAGATTGTGAAGAAATACACTTAAACTAACGTGTGCGTTGATCCAAGAAGGATTAACGCATTTTTTGTTGAACTTAATTAACTAACGATGCAGGTTAATGAAATAAGCAGATAGAACGTATTGTTACTTGGAGGCTTGAAATGAAGTTATTAAAAGTATTTCTTTGGTTAGGATTTATGCTGTATATCGCTTTATTGGTACAAGTAATTTTGATTAAACACCTACCATTA
>JBHGUT010000040.1:0-135061 GCA_048976825.1 Paenisporosarcina sp. | reverse complement strand
AATCCGAGCCACTCCCGCGGAAAAACGGATGGCGAAAGCCCCGCAGACCTTTAGGTCGAGGAGATTGAGGCGTTCGTCCGCAGGAAAGGGCTCAGATTCCGAATGATTCGTCTTAATTTTAGTTTAAATGAAAAAAGACTGCAGATAAACTCATAATTAATGAGTTTGTCTACAGTCTGTGACCCGGAAGGGTCTTTTTTTATTTGTTAAAATTTTTTATAAAAAGTTGTAATTATAATATGCATCAAACGTCTAATCGAATTGGGGGACTTTGCATGAAATTAAAATGGGGTATATGATTTTTGAATGAGGGGCTGTTGGTGTGTGGGTAAAAAGATATATTAAATCTGAAAACTGAATTAGGACTTATATACCTTTTTTCGAAGAAATAGAGGATATTTATCTTAATAGAAGAATTTTTATTTATCATTCGAGTCGAAAGTCACTACAATTGCAAAATTAATATATCTATTTTTTGATAAATCAGTTACAATTGGCTTAATTAATTGAATATTCGAACATCAACTATCTTGATATATTAATAGCTAAATTCACCTAGATTTTTTGTTATTTTTGCATTTTATAACATGAAGGTATGCCGGATTGGAGAATAATGATGAATCAATTAATGGAGAAGAGTAGTTCGGATTTAATGCTGCAAAGTAAAGAAATGTATACTCAAATAATTGAGTACTCGGTTGAGACCATTATTATACACGCCGATTTTAAGATTCTTTATGTTAATCAATCAGGTGTGAACTTTTTAAGAGGAACAAAAGAGGGTATTATTGGTTCCGACCTGTTGAATATTTTTCAAGATGATATGAAAACATTACTAAAAGAACGTGTCCAAGCCGGATTTTCGAGTACAGAGCCTTCAGAGTTAATCGAACAAACCATTACACTTTTTGATGGATCCATCGTTGAAGTAGAACACTACTGTCATCCCGTTATTTTTGGTGGGAGTAAAGCAATACAAACCGTTCTTCGTGACATTACGAAACGGAAAGAAGCAGAAAGGCAATTAAGTGATCGAGCAAAATTAGCTTCAATCGGTCAAATTGCTGCTGGTATAGCTCATGAGGTTAGAAATCCATTAACTTCTGTAAAAGGCTTTTTACAGCTATTAAAAGAGAATCATGAACACCCATATTTAACGACAATGGAATCAGAACTTGAAAAAGCAATTGATACCTTGCATAACTTGCTTCAAGTATCAAAACCTAACTTATACGCTGAACCCATTATTGCTATTGATTTATGTAAAGAGCTATCATCGATCATTTTTTTATTTCAAGACAAATTATATAATGTTGAAATTGAAATGGATCTCCGTGATCCTGACAAATTGATCCAAGGGAAAAAGAATTTATTTTTAAAAGCCTTCTTTAACTTGATTAAAAATGCTTTAGAAGCCATTCCTTCAAAAGGGAAAATAAGGATTGAGCACTATTTCGAGGATGGCTTTGTTTATGTCAAAATTAGTGATAATGGAGTTGGGGTTCCGAAAGAAAAAATGAACCTTTTAGGTACTCCGTTCTATTCTAGTAAAGGCGATGGAACAGGTTTAGGTCTTACTCAAGTGTTCACGACTATTAATGAACATGGTGGAACGATAAAAGTACAAAGCGAGCTTGGTATTGGGACAACCTTCCTTATTCAATTACCAATTGAGCCAGCATAAACATGAAGAACTATATAATTGATTGCTCTAGAAGAATGGAGCATTAGTGAAAATGTCCGTTAAAACAAATGGGCATTTTTTTTATTTCATAAAAAATAGATAAGCACCAATCTAAATGACTGGTGCTTAGAGGAACAGTGTTAATATTCAATCTTGAATGTTATCTTCTAGCAAAGTAGGTTAGTCATTTTTCATACTCCGCTGTACGATTTGCTTCTATTCTTGCAATACCTTTACCTTGTTATCCTTCTATCCGAATCTCTGCTTGTAATTCGATTTCTACATTTCCTTTTAATGCTCGACTAATCATACAGGATGTCTCTGCTTTATCTGCAAGAGTTTGAGCCAATGACAAATCGTTAATAGATGCCGTGGATTTAAGCACTATGATAGGACGGTGAATAATTTTTTTATAAGTAATAACTCCTTTAGTAACATCGACTATTCCTTCTGATTCCATAGTCAAACTCACTTTTTCTAATTTGTTTCGCTCCATCATGGCAGCAAGTGTAATGATGTAACATGTTGCTGCTGCACCAAGCAACATTTCATCAGGATTCGTTCCAATTCCGGGTCCGTCCATTTCTGGAGGAATCGAAACTTCTGTTAATAATTGACCAGTTTCAATCGAACCTACATCATTTCGAAGACCTGGCCAGTTAGCTTTTAAATGAAAAGAATGTACTACCATCTAACCCCTCCTGGTTTTACTATTGTTCAGTGTAAATGATTTCACAAAAAACCTATAGTAAAACGACTATGAAATTAAAAACTTGATAGTAGGTATAAATGGAAATGAAAAAGCTAGCCTAGGCAAGTAACCATCGTTTCATGCTCAAGAAATCAAGAATAATTGGAAGGTAGCACACCTCTCTTAATCGAGAGGTGTTTTTGAATTTTTAACAACATTAGAGGATTTGATTGATGAATCGAGAAAGTAATAAGTAAGGGGGTGTTAAGATGTCGGGAGAATGTTTTATCTGTGAAAAGCACAATGGCAGTATTACAACAGCGGGAGTTACAATTTATGAAGATGAGTTTGTTTATGTCGGGCACATTGATAAAAATGGTAAACCCAATTATTTAGGACATATAATGATTGATTTAAAAAGGCATGTTGCAACACTGGGTGAAATGAACAAACAAGAAGCTATGATTTTTGGTTGGACAATGGCTCGAGTTAGTAAAGCACTTCAGAAATCTGAGCAAGCAGAACATGTTTATGCACTTGTCTCAGGTAATTCGGTTCCACATGTTCATATGCATCTAGTAGCAAGATACCCAAATACGCCAAAAGAACACTGGGGTCCGATGGAAGTTTATGATTGGAAGGATGCACCCATGGGCAATGAAGAAGAAGTTGTTGCATTATGTCAACGTTTGAAGGTTTATATGGGAGATACATCTTATGATTGAACACTACTCCTGGGTTGGAAATCAAAAGAATTTTGTAGATGAATTGACGATTGTAGAGGTGAAACCAATTATCATCGGACACTTTGGAGGCTGTTCTTCCGCGGGACAGATGAAAAATGAAGATGGTTGTTTGGTATTTGTAAATGAAAAGGAAGATTGGGAGTTTACAATTTTACTGGATGCTCATAATAGTGCAGAAAGCGCTGAATTAGTGGTCAATAGATTTTCAAGGGAGGAAGAACCAATCCGTCAATTGATGGGAAATTCTCTCGCAGAAACCTTTTCTTTAATAGAAGAACATATATTGAGTGTCTTACAAAGTAGAACTTTTAAAAGTGAATGCCGTTCTCTTACAGGTGAAACCGCTGCATTGTTTGTTGTACGAAAAGGAAAGTATCTGTGGTGGTTATCCGTAGGTGATTGTTTACTGTTTTTCTTACATCCAGAACTTGAAACGTTAGGTGAAATCCAACTCAATCAGCGCAGTTTTTTTGAATGGATTGGTCAGGTTAATACTTTTGATTTGCCAGTACCTTGTTTTAGTAGAGGTGTAAGAGAGTTAAGAAAAGGAACAAATCATATTTTCGCGACCACGGATGGTTTGGTTGAATGTCCAAACGCACCGTTTGAGAACCCAAATGAAATTTTCAGCAGGTTCGAAGGGGTTTCAAATAAAGCAGGTGTAACGGGATTACTAAAAAATATTCAAGATAACAACGTAAGAGACAGTACGACGATTCTCTCTTGGAAGGTTAATATCGAAGAAGCTGCCATGAATCCTAGTGATATTTAAGTGTTTATTTTGGTCAATAAAAAAAGGTTCATTAAATGCTGTATGGTAATTTACCAAAGCTATGATTTAAAAGAATTAAATGGCTATCAAAGAATATATTACAAATATATCAAAATACCAAATCGTGTCATATAATTGATAACTCCTGCACATGACTCTGCAACGGATTTGACATCTTCGGGTGGTATGCTGTTGTTTGTTAGTGAAAAGGAGGAAATTCATTTATGAAAAAGAAAATCGTTGCACTAACTGCAATGGCAGTATTATCAGTAGGGACCGCGGCACAAGCATCCGAAACTAGCGTCCATACGGTACAATCAGGGGATACATTATGGTCTATCTCACAAGACAATAATGTTAGCGTAGCAGATTTACAATCTTGGAACGACTTAGACTCTACTCTTATATATCCATCTCAAGAATTGGAAGTGGAAGATACAGTCCTAATCTATACCGTTATCAAGGGTGATACACTTTCCAAAATTGCGTCACAACACAATATGTCAGTAAGTAAATTAATGAGTTTGAATAACCTTTCAAGCGATATAATCTACCCAGGAGATCAGTTCGTTCTTGATGGAAAGAAAGTAGTTTCTAGTGTTGGTACGACAACTTCACAACAAGCACCTACTAATTCATCTACAGAAACTACGCAAAAAACAACACCAGTTTCCTCTCCAACGGCTTCATCCTCAAAAGAGATGTCAGTTACGGCGACAGCCTATACAGCGTTTTGTGATGGATGTTCGGGTGTTACGGCAACTGGAATTGACTTACGTGCAAATCCTAACCAAAAAGTTATTGCAGTGGATCCTTCGATAATCCCACTAGGTTCACGAGTTTGGGTTGAAGGTTATGGAGAAGCTATTGCCGGAGATACTGGCGGCGCCATTAAAGGAAATATTATAGATGTATTTATGCCGGAAAAACAAGATGCCCTAAACTGGGGTAAAAGAACAGTTACAATTAAAGTTCTAGATTAACAGATTCAAAAGATGAGCCATGTGCTCATTTTTTTGTTTTAACGATGATACAGAGCGGAAAATACCTAATTAAAATCTCAGTTTCTTTTCTAAAGAAATGAAGCATAGTTTGAGACGATTGAAACACTAATTATCCCAGCTCTTATATTAGTTTATTCTTGTGATGATTATTCTCTTTACAGCTATCGGTTTTGGGAGTTCTTAAAAAGTGCCAGTTAGAGAGACACATTCTCTAAATGGTACTTTTTTGTTAAAGGACATTTTTCACATGGTTTATTTGCTCCATCCGTTTGATAAAACAAGCAGCATGTTTTCCGAAGGGCATCATCCCCACAATCGAAACGAGAGAGTGGGTGATGTAACAAATCCCCGAATTTTGAAATTGGATTTGTTAAAAGCTTTTGATACTCCTCTTTAATGCCTAATTTATTAATAAACATCCACTTCATGTATGTGTGAATATTTTCAAAAAGAGTTGTTTGGGATATTCCTTTCTCTTCACTTAGCAATGCAACTAAAGGAACTAAGTATTTAGCGTATAAATCTTTTGTTACCCATTCATCAAGTAACTTCTCATTTGAAGATGACATTAAAGGAAATGAATACATCGGCACCCAGCCTGTGCTCGAAGTTTCATCTTGTATGGTATGCATAGTTCCTTCCAAAAAGGACGATTCTACTTGATGTGTGTGTTTCACGTAAACATAGATTGCTGCTAAGTAGCCGATTCTCTTTACGGTAATCGATGCTGCATGTCCTTTATTTGGACTTCCGCAGTGCGTCATCATCCAAGTCAAATGTTCTTCACGTTTAGTCTCATCAAAAAAATCTTTGATTGTAATTGAACGAGCAACTTGACTCACAGAATCTAACCAACGAAATTTTGCCAGCATGTCTTGTTGGATTGGATACTCCATCAAGCACCACCCTTTCTCCGCTCAGTCAATAATAAGAAAATGAAGTAAGGAGCACCAACTGCTGCAGTCCAAACACCTGCAGGTACTTCGATTGGCGCAAAAGCAATACGTGCAATCCAATCAGCAATAAGAACAAGAAGTGCGCCTATACCTGCTGAAAATAACACCATTGATTCAAACTTTGGTCCTACGATTCGTCTTGCGATGTGTGGTGCAAGGAGTCCAACAAAACTAATTCCACCTGCAAAGGCAACAGCAACGCCAGTTAAACCCGTACTTACCAAAAGTAAAACCACTCTATTTCGTTGAACATGGGAACCTACGCCTGTTGCGATATCATCCCCTAGTTCCAATATATTCATTTGTCTTCTAAGTAGTAGTGAAACAGCTATTAATAAAATGGCCCACGGCATTAAAATTGTCACTTGCGACCAATTAGCTCCATAAATACTGCCAGTCGTCCAGATTGTTGCTTGACTAGCTTGATAGATTGGTCCCATTAAAATCCAAATTGTTGTCCCTGCATTCATGAAAGCAGCGACTGCAATTCCGATTAGTAATAAACGAAAAGGAGCGATGCCATTTTTCCATGATAGGAAAAAGACAACAAAAGCAGTTATCGTAGCTCCTAGGAAAGCAAATAACGGTAACCATTGAATACTAACAATAAGTGAATTATTTTCATCTGAGAATAAAGTCAAAAACAATACTACAGCAAAGGAAGCACCAGCAGTTATACCGATTAAATCAGGAGAAGCAAGTGGGTTTTTTGTAATGCCTTGTAAAATTGCTCCGGATACGGCGAGTGACATCCCAACAAATAGAGCTAATACAATACGAGGTAACCTAAAATCGACTAAAATAGTTCTGTTAAATTCGTCTCCGTAACCAAATAACGCTGCAATTACTTTACTTGGGGATAAAGGATATTCACCAGATCCTGCAGAAAAAATCATGATTGCTATGACAGTAAGAAATACCAAGAGTGTTGCGTAAACTGGGTGACGGGTAAAGTCGATACATTTAGTCCATTTCATTTCTCATACCCCCATCTTTCTACGTGCCACAAAGATAAAAAACGGCACACCGATTAATGCGGTCATAACACCGACGGGTAGTTCTTGAGGCATTAAAATATAACGGCTTGCGATGTCTGCTAATAATAAAAGAATTGCTCCTCCAAAAGCTGAATAGGGAAGAATCCATCTGTGGTCTAAGCCCACAAAAGAACGAATGACATGAGGAATAATGATGCCGACGAATCCGATTGGTCCAGCAACCGCAACTGCAGATCCAGCTAACACAACTGCAGATGCTCCAAAAAAGAACTTTGTCCAAACAGTTCGTTGTCCAAGACCTACTGCAACATCGTCACCAATGCTTAGAACATTCAGTTCTTTTGCTCTAAAAAATGCCAGGATTAAAGCAATACTCATATACGGTATTGCATTCACGAGTAATTCGAGTGGACGATTGGCTACCGAACCAGCCAACCAAAATAATACTTGGTCAAGTGCGGTTTCATTTAAGACCAGTATTCCTTGCGTAAATGAAGCGAACAACGCTGTTATCGCAGAGCCAGCAAGTGTAAGTTTTAATGGTGTTAGACCCTCACGACCTGCACTACTTAAAATAAAAACAAGGATAAATGCAAATGTTGCCCCTCCGAAACTAAGCCACATATAAGTCTGTAGACTTTGAACAGAAAGGAAAACCACACCTACCACAACGAAAAAACTGGCTCCTGCATTGACACCTAGTATACTTGGTGATGAAAGTGGGTTTCTTGTAATCGATTGCATAATTGCTCCAGAAACGCCAAGACAGGCACCGACAAATGTTGCGATAAGAGCTCGAGGAAATCGAACGTCACGAATGATTAGATGTTCATTCGAGCCATTTGGCTTCATAAGTGTAAGATAAGCATCTTTCCAAGTTGTATCTGTGTAGCCGTAAACAAGACTAGCTAAAATAAGAAAAAGGACGGTAAGGATACTTATAACGACTCCCCATCCACGTGTGAAATTTGTATGTAACATAAAAGACCTCAAGATAATTATTTTTAGAACATTATTGACAAATAAAATCGTAGCATATAATGTACTAATTGTAAATGATTTTCATTCTCAATTGAATGATAAAAGGAGAAAATAAATATGAAAAAATTTGGTGTTTTACTATCAATAATTATGCTTCTCGTATTATCTGCATGTGGTTCGACGGAAGAAGAAAAAACGACGAGCGTTGATGATACTTCAAAGGTAGAAAGTTATACAGTCACTCATGCAATGGGTGAAACAACGATTAAAGGCGAACCAAAACGTATTGTTATTTTGACAAATGAAGGTATTGAAGCGCTATTAGCGATGGGTATTACACCTGTAGGAGCAGTTGAAGCTTGGACTGGTGACACATGGTATGAGCATACGGCTGAACAGTTAAAAGATACAAAATCAGTTGGTACCGAATCGGAACCTTCCCTTGAAGCCATAGCAGCACTTAAACCCGATTTAATAATTGGAAATAAAATGCGACAAGAAAAAGTCTACGATCAGTTAAGCAAAATAGCACCAACAGTGTTTGCAGAAACATTGAGAGGTGACTGGCAAGAAAATTTCAAATTATATTCTCAGGCAATCAATAAAGAAGATGTAGGAAAAGAAAAATTAGATGCTTATAATAAACGTATTGAAGACTTAAAAGCAGAATTCGGCGATCAAACACAACAAAAAGTTTCAATGGTACGCTTTATGGCTGGAGATGTCCGTATTTACCATAAACACTCATTCTCGGGGGTGATTTTAGAGCAATTAGGCTTTGCGCGTCCAACTGAGCAAGATTTACCCGATTTTGCAGAAAAAGGTGTCACGAAAGAGCGTATTCCTGCAATGGACGGCGATATTATGTTTTATTTCACTTACGAAACAGGCGATAACGAAGCAACAAAACTAGAAGAAGAGTGGGTCAACGATCCATTATTCCAAAACCTTGAAGTTGCAAAAGCTCAAAAAGTATTTAAAGTAAACGATGTAACTTGGAATACGGCTGGTGGCTACATCGCAGCTAATTTAATGTTGGATGATTTAGAAACACACTTCGAATAATAATTGAAACGATGCTCCACTTTGACAATTCAAAATTGTCAAAGTGGAGATTTTTATATATAAAAACATATAAACTTTTATTTGTTGTTTCTTTCAATCAAGATTATCATATCTAGCTTCAATCGCCAGCTCGCAAACTAAGCTTCAAACCCTCAAGAGATAACAGACTTACGCATCGTTTCTTCCAGCGCCAATGTCGACTTAGAAGGCACATTAAGCTTTTCTTATGATAAAATAAAACGAATTGAAAGGGTGAATGAAAATGGCTAATGGTCAAAATCGTGCAGATGTGAAACCGGGAATTGAAGTAAATGTTATTTTAAAGAAAGACCAACGTTCCGGCGTGAAAACGAAAGGAATTGTAAAAGATTTATTAACGAATTCATCTCATCACCCACACGGCATAAAAGTTCGTTTAGAGGATGGACAAGTGGGAAGAGTTTGCGACATCCTTTAGTACAAAAGAGAAGGTGTGTGGGTATGAAATTTTATGTGGCATCGGGTTTTCAAAATAAGGAACAAGTAAGATTTGTTGCAGCAGAACTTTTAAAATATGGGTGGTACCACACATATGATTGGACACAAAATAACCGTGCGAATTCATTAGAAGATTTACAGCGAATTGGCATACTTGAAAAAGATGCTGTTGCTCAAAGTGATCTAGTTATTGTTTTATTGCCTGGTGGAAAAGGGTGTCACATCGAGCTTGGAATGGCGATTGCAGGAAATAAAAAGATTTTTCTTTACTCACCCGACCAAATGGTGATGAATATGGAAACCACGAGTACCTTTTATCATTTGCCTGAGGTGGACATATACTTAGGAACAATTGAAGAATTGGTTGAAAAAGTGAAAGCAACCTTTGTAAAGTTTTAGAACTACATTCTTTATGACGGGAGATTTTAGCATGAGACAAATAATCGCATTAGGTGGCGGCGGTTTCTCCATGGAACCAGATAACCCATTATTAGATCGTTATATATTGCATCAATCACCCAAAAAGAACCCTAAGATTTGTTTTATCGGGACAGCAAGTGGTGATGCAGAAAGCTATATAGAACGTTTTTATAGTTTCTTTCAAAAAGAAAATTGTGAACCTACACATTTATCCCTTTTCAAGCCTCATACACGAGATATTAAAAAATTCATTACAGAACAAGATATTTTGTATGTGGGTGGAGGAAACACGAAAAACTTAATGGCTCTTTGGCGTGAATGGGAACTAGATATAGCAATCAGGCATGCGTATGAAAACGGAACGATTTTAGCTGGAATAAGTGCCGGATCCCTTTGTTGGTTTGAAGAAGGTGTAACCGACTCATATGGAAGCGTGCTTGATACGATTACATGTCTTGGTATCTTGCGGGGGAGTCATTGTCCCCATTACGATGGAGAAACAGATAGAAGACCGACCTATCAAAAGCTTGTTCAAGAAGAAAAAATAGGAAGTGGATATGCTGCGGATGACGGCGTGGCCCTTCATTTTATAGATGAAGAATTAAACAATGTGGTTAGTTCACGACCTACTGCTTATGGATACAGAGTGGATAAAGACAAAGAAGTAAGATTATCTACGAACTACTTAGGTGCAGAAAGTTAATCTTTCTGCATCTGACAGTTAAATGCTCTTAAATAAAGGTAGGTGATAGCATGTACATACCAAAATATTTTGAGATAACTGATCGAGATGAAATGAATGAAATCATCCACTCATATGGTTTCGCCACGCTCTATTCTCATCATCAGGGATGCCCTTACGCGACACACTTACCTTTATTGTTAAATGAAGATGGAACTGAATTACTAGGACATTTTGCAAAAGGAAACAAACAATGGACCGATATCGTTGGACAGCAAGTACTAGTCGTTTTCCAAGGACCTCATTGTTATATTTCGCCGTCTTGGTATGAAACACAAGATACTGTCCCCACCTGGAATTATGTAACTGTCCATGTGAAAGGGAAAATTGAGTTAATGTCAGATGGAGATACTCGACTTATGGAGTCCATGAAAAATTTAACTTTAAAATATGAGGAACCGTCTAGTGATTATTCTTTGGAAGAAGTAAACGATACATATATAGAGTCTTTATCGAAAGGCGTAGTGGGTTTTATACTTCGGATTGATGAAATACAGGGGAAAGCAAAACTGAGCCAAAACCATCCGAAAGAGCGCATTGAACGCGTGATAAAAGCACTTGAGAAGACAGGTAAATCAAATGAGCAAGCTATTTCGCTTTGTATGGCTAAGGCATCTAGTAAATTAGAGGACTAGAAGACAGGAGAATAAAGAAATGGAAATTCGTGTGCTTACAAGTGATGACGCTGAGAATTATTGGAAACTTAGACTCGAAGCACTACAACAGAACCCAGAAGCATTTGCCACAACCTATGAGGATGCAATTACACGTAAAGACCCTGTAACAAGAGTGGCCAATAATTTAGAATCGCCATCGAGCACAACTATTGGAGCATATGTGGAAGAAGATTTAGTCGGTGTCATGACTTTATCAAATGAAGATATTAAAAAACTGCAACATCGAGTGAATTTATTTGCCGTTTATGTCACGCCACGGATGCGTGGGAAAAACATTGGAGCGGCTTTACTAAAGGAAGTCATTCAGACTGCAAAACAATTACCCGGTGTTGAAAAGATGAACTTGTCCGTTGTGACTTCAAATACCGCTGCTATTTATTTGTATGAGAAATTTGGTTTCACCACATTCGGTGTCGAAAAGAAAGCTATGAAAGTCGGAGAAGAATATTTTGATGAACTACACATGAGTATGGAATGGTGACTATATTAACAAGTTGTAACAAGCTTTTTGAAAAGGAAGGAGGATATCCATTGAAAGTAATTGATCTACACTGCGATGCATTATTAAAGTTATCGTTGATGGAGGAATCATTGTCATTTGCTGATTCTGATGATTTACATACAAATAAACAGCGATTACTTGCTGGTGAAGTTAAGATTCAATTTTTTGCCATCTTTATTATGCCAGACATTCCTCAACATGAAAAATTCTTGGCAGTATTACAACAAATTGAATTGTTTCATAGAAAGGTATTAGCCCCAAATCCTGAAATGGTTCATATAACAGACTGGACACAATTGAATAGTTTAGAAGAAAACCAAATTGGTGCTGTACTAACTCTTGAGGGTGCGGATGCAATTGGTAAAGATTTAGATAAATTACATGCGATTTTAGATGCAGGCATAAAGCTTGTGGGTCTGACATGGAATCAAGCGAATGCTATAGCGGATGGTGCAGATGTAACTTCAAATCGTGGTCTTACTGAATTTGGTCGTGAAGTTGTGCAAGTATTAAATGAACGGGATATTCTTATTGATGTTTCCCACCTCAATGAGAAGTCATTTTGGGATGTCTTGGATAATGCTAAACATCTGATTGCGAGCCATTCGAATGCCAGAAGTTTGTGTGATCATCCAAGGAATCTAACAGATGCACAGGCGACAGCGCTAGTGAATAAAGGGGGACATATCCATCTTGTATACTTTCCTCTATTTATTCGGAATGATAATGAACAGGTGACGATTGAACATCTCATGCAACATTTTGTCCACTTAGCAAAACTTGTAGGGGTTCAACATTTAGGTTTAGGTTCTGATTTTGATGGGATTTCGATATTCATAAAAAATGTTGAAAATGCTTCACACACGCAGAATATCATAAATGCTCTAAAGAATCATTTCTCGGAAGAAGCAGTTCATGGCATAGCTGAAAACAACTTCAAGGAATATATCAAAAAGGTGTCTGCTAAATTTTAGCGGACACCTTTTTCATAAGCGTTATCGATAAGAATGGCAAGCTGTTTATCTTTATTTGTAACGGTACCTTCTTCGTGAGTGGTGAGGTTTACGGTAACTTTTTGATAATCTACTTCCATGAGCGGGTGATGGTTTTGAATTTCGGCGAATTCCGCCACTTGATGAACAAATTGTATACCTTCCATGTATGTATTAAATTCAAACACACGGGTTAATTGGTTGTTTTGCGTATCCCATTTGGTCATGAAAATCACTCCTTTTCATTATGTTAAAAATACCCTTTAATTTGAAATGCGAAACTTTTAGTTTGTTTGACTAGCTATTAAGGGAAACACAAAAATGTATAGAAAAAGGCGATCTCATATAAGAAGAGATCGCCTTTCTTTTATTTATCACGTGTGTGTAAAATTGCCAATTGTTTTCGATCGCGTATCTCAGCGAGTTGGTCAATTGTCTGGGAACCATAAGATTCACGAGATTTTGTTGCCAGACGATTAATGATTTCTTCGTCCATTAGTAAATGACCTTGAGCAGCCCAGCTTTTTTCCATAGTTGGTCCTAAGTGACGCATGAAAGCTTCCATACCCCCTTGACCTCCACCTAGATGCATGCCAAGCATTGGACCTGCTGCAGCCCAGCGTAATCCGATAGAATCTTTCACTATTTCGTCGACATCTTTCATAGCAACAACACCTTCATTCACTAAAAACATAGCTTCACGTAGCATTGCAAACTGCAATCGGTTCGCTACAAAACCAAACACTTCTTTCTGAATGTGTTGCGGAGCTTTGCCGAGTGCTTTATAAAATACAATGGCGTCTTCAACAGCTTCATTGGACGTGAAAGTGCCTGGAACTACTTCGACTAAAGGCATGACAAGTGGAGGGTTAAATGGATGTCCAATAAGCATGCGACTTTTGTCTTTCATCAAAGCTGAGATTTCACTTGCAGGAATCGTTGAAGATGATGAAAGTAATAGCGTACCCTTGTCTATGTATTTCTCAATCTCTACAAAAAGTTCTTGTTTAAGTGTTAATTTTTCTGGACCGTTTTCTTGAATTACCGATGCACCTGTTACCGCTTGTTTTAAATCAGAGCACAGAGATAATTGCGATTCCAAGCCAGTTGAAGTTAATCCGAGTAATGACAAGGTAGAACCAATCGACTTAAAATGTTGATCGGTAACTTCTTTCAAATCAGGTCTTGGATCGTATAACCGCACAGTAAGCCCATGTGCTAAAAATAATGTTGCCCATGAAAGTCCGATTGTGCCAGCGCCAATGACTGTTGCTGGATTAAAACGTTTTAAACCACTGCTTAAGTGTGTCATAGCTCATCCTCCATCTATTAACTAAAACCATGTTATCATATTTAGACAAGCTTTTTGCAGGGAATGAATATCGTGAAGAAGAATGGATGGGATTTGATGTTTAGTATGGGTGGAGTACCAGAATGGTTTTATTTGTTAGCCATCGCGGTAGTCATTACAATCATTATCATTAATGAATGGTGGACTAGATAAGTGAAATAGAAAGGTGGACTTTAGCAGTGAATCAAGCACAAGTTGTGATTGTCACAGGTGCGTCTAAAGGAATCGGAAAAGGAATTGCAGAGGCGTATGTTGCGAATGGAGCACAAGTCGTCTTAGCTGACATGGACGAGAAGCTTGGTAAGGAAGTGAGCCAACAATTAGTGGGTAGTCATTTCATTAAAACAGATGTCCGAAAAGAAGAGGATATTAAAAAGTTGATGGAACAAACAATTAATCAATTCGGACGTATTGATATTTTGATTAACAATGCTGGGAAAAGCAACTTCAAACCGCTTTTCGATTTATCTGTAGCCGAGTGGGATGACGTCATCAACACGAATCTGCGTAGTATCTTCATTTGCTCACGAGAAGCGGCTTCACTAATGCGCAAACAGGACAGTGGCGGGTCCATCGTAAATATAGCTTCCACACGAGCAACAATGTCGGAACCGAATTCGGAAGCTTATGCGGCAACTAAAGGAGGTATTGTGTCTATAACGCATGCTCTAGCTGCTTCTCTTGCTGAACATCACATTACTGTGAATGCGATTTCACCAGGTTGGATAGAAACAGGTGATTACAGTGAGCTTCGAGATATTGATCATGCACAACATTTATCTGATCGGGTAGGAAAGCCGTCAGACATTGCAAAAGCCTGTCTTTATTTAACGGATCCGCAAAATGATTTTGTTACAGGGATTAATCTTATTGTTGATGGTGGAATGACACGCAAAATGATCTATGAACATTAATTCAGGGGGATACTTTCGTGAGGACAATAACATTATCAAATGGACAAACCGTGGAAGTGGAGTGTCTAAGCTGTGCGTTAACAAGTGGGTTAATTGAACCTGAAGGTGGGGTCATTTATGAAACGAAGCACTTTCATGCCCATCAAGACGTCGCTTACCCAATAAAAGGTTTGGTCATTCTGGCTTCAAAGCGACATTTTAAAAGTGTGGACGAATTAACAGCAGAAGAGCAAATCGAATACATACAAACATTAACGAAAATCCGCAAAGTTCAGCGCGAAGAATTAGGAATTGAGTACGTGTATTATTTTTATAATGAAGATACGACACACCACTTTCATACATGGATGGTACCAAGATATGAATGGATGAAAGATTTCGGTCATTCTGTAGAGTCCCTGCGTCCTGTTTTACGCCATGCGCGTAATGAAATGAACAGTGAACGAGACATTGTTGATGTGATGGATGGAATTGAAAAGTTAAGGATTGCCCTAAATCAGGGAGGGGGAACGATCAATGTTTGATTGGAAAGGTGCCGCGGGAGTTTGTATTAATGAAGACAATCAATTACTCATGGTGTTGCAAGCTTTCCCAGGTGAAGAACCAAAATGGAGCGTACCCTCCGGTGGACTAGAAGGCAACGAAACGTTTGAGGAATGTTGTGTAAGAGAGTTTGAAGAAGAAACCGGATTAAAAGTGGAGGTCATATCTAAGCTTCAAGATAAAAAAGGATTGAATGAGCAGTTTGGTATTACATATGAGCTACAATACTTTCAAGTACGTGTGATAAGCGGGGAATTAACCGTACAAGATCCAGACGAGCTGATCCTAGACATCGATTGGAAGTCTGTTGAAGAATTAGATCAATTAAGCTTGAGTTATCCTGAAGACGTGGAATTTTTAAAATCTTTATCCGTAAAAGGTTGATTTAGTAAGCGAGTGATGTCTTTGTGAAGCGGAAATTTGTCTGGAAACCGAATGGACATGGAAAGTAAGTAAGTGGACATAGAAGTGTTAAAAGTGGACATAGGTTTGCCGAAACTGGATATAGAAACACATAAAATGGACATAGAAAATGAAAAGCCTTCTACAAATCCCGTAGAAGGCTTTTCTATCTAGTCTAATAAGCTTTTGCCCAATAAACCATTTTGTCCGCTGGTTTATCACAACAAACACAGGTATCACTTAAATGTTCTTGTTCAAAAGGAATACAGCGTGATGTAGCAGTTGTTTCTTCTTTAATGAACTCTTCGCATGCAACATCGCCACACCACATTGCCTTTACAAATCCTGGGTTTTCAGTTAACACCGATTTAAATTCATCAAACGTCGTAGCATTAGAAGTATGTTCTTCGCGATGTCTTAATGCTTTATTCAGTAAATCATTCTGTATGTTCGCAAGTAATATAGGCAATTTACTCTCTAATTCAGTTACAGCAACAACTAGTTTCTCTCCCGTATCTCGACGTACCAATACAACATGACCTTGTTCAATATCTTTTGGTCCCACCTCTAAACGAATTGGGATTCCCTTCATCTCGTACTCGTTAAATTTCCATCCTGGCTTCTTATCTGATGCATCTATTCCAACACGAACGATTCCAGCTAACCGCTCTTTTAATTCATATGCATAATCCAATACGCCATCTTTATGTTGTGCGATTGGTACGATCATCACTTGAGTTGGTGCAATTTTTGGTGGCATGACAAGCCCTCGGTCGTCACCATGTACCATGATCAGGGCACCAATAATTCGTGTGGTGAACCCCCAAGATGTTTGGTGAACGTATTGCTGCTTTCCTTCTTTATCTAAATATTTAATATCAAAAGCACGTGCAAACCCATCACCAAAATGATGAGAAGTTCCCGACTGCAAAGCTTTTCCATCATGCATGAGCGTTTCAATTGTATAAGTTAATTTGGCACCGGAAAATTTCTCTTTTTCGGTTTTTTGACCCTTTACGACAGGAATGGCCAACCACTCTTCACACAAAGTCGCATATTCGTTTAACATACGCAGTGTTTCTTCTTTTGCTTCTTCATCTGTTGCATGGGCCGTGTGACCTTCCTGCCATAAAAATTCTAAAGTACGAAGGAAGGGACGAGTTGTTTTTTCCCAGCGAACAACATTTGACCATTGGTTATAAAGCTTTGGTAAATCACGATACGAGTGAATAATATTGCTGAAATGCTCACAAAATAAGACTTCTGACGTTGGTCGTACACATAAACGTTCCGCTAACTTTTCGTTACCACCATGTGTCACCCACGCAACTTCAGGTGCAAATCCTTCAACATGATCTTTTTCTTTCTGCAACAATGACTCTGGAATAAATAGAGGCATATACACATTCTCATGTCCTGTTGCTTTAATTCGCTCATCTAAAGCTTCTTTCACATTGTCCCAAATTGCGTATCCGTAAGGACGGATAATCATGGAACCCCTTACAGTTGAATAGTCAGCTAGTTCGGCCTTCGTCACCACATCCGTAAACCACTGGGCAAAGTCATCTTCCATTGCCGTTACACTTTTCACAAATTCTTTTTTCATTCGAACCACTCCTTTTTGAAATATTTTTTTAATAAAAAAAGCTCCTGCGACAAACGAGGGACCAATTTAATGGCGGTACCACCCTCATTTGAAGCAGAAGCTTCACACTCTTACAAGTTAACGACTGTCGCCGCAAAATCTTTCGACTTTGAACTCAAAGGTAGGTTCAAGAAATGGTTTTTAGGAGTCTTTCACCACGCAACTCCTTCTCTACAAAAACTCACGTTTCTTTACTAGTCCTTATCAACGTACTTTAATATATGATTGTGATTATAGATGTTATTGTTTTCGCGTGTCAATAAAAATAAATATCCTTATGATATAATTACCCGAAGAACCATATGAAAAGAGGCGCACTATGCTAACATTTGAACAAAAAACAGCGATTATTGAATCCTTTCCAGAACTAACAAAGAAAGAAGTCTCACTCAAACGAATGAACTATCATTTCGAGGCTAGTCTGTATGATAAGAAAGCGGTTGTGTACCATCTTCACCCGAACGGAAACGGTTTTGTTTTTGTTGGTGAATTAAAGAACTACGAGTCAGATAGCAAAGGACTTGTAAATATTCGTGAAGCATCAGAAGAAGAATTACGTAAAATGATTACGGATTCAATTGCAATCTTGTCAGAAGAAGAAGAGTTTGAAGAGGAAGTTGAAGAAGTAGAAATCTGGAAAAACCGTGAAGGTCAAGAATTAAAACTCATTCATGAAGACACTCTGTGGAACATTTATCATGGCATCAATTTAGAAGAGAGCTACGAATCATATGATGAAGCTGAAGAGTATTTATTAAATGAAGGATTCCGCACATCGAAGTAATGAGTATGAACATCCGAAAATTAACAAAGGATGAGGCACTTCCGTGGGACTTGTTATTATTAGCAGATCCTTCAAGACTGATTGTAGAATCTTACGTGAAGAGTGGAGTCGTTTACGTCGGGGAAGAATCGGAGGAAGTAATCGGCGTATATGTGTTAAAAGAAACAGAAAAAGTGGTCGTGGAAGTAATGAATTTAGCAGTACAAGAATCTTTCCAAAACAAAGGTTTGGGAAAACAATTACTTGCCCACGCCATCGAAGAAGCATCTAAAAGAGGTTATGCTCAAATTGAAATTGGAACAGGGAATTCAAGTATCTCGCAATTACGTTTATACCAACAATGTGGATTTCGAATTGTAGGAGTAGACTTCGATTATTTTACCCGAAATTATGATGAGCCCTTATATGAAAATGGGTTGCTTTGTCGAGACATGATTCGCTTATGTTATACATTTGAGAGCTAGAAATTTATCTAGCTCTTTTTTATATCGATCAGATATACATATCGATATAATAGTAACTATAAACATGTTTAAAAAGTGCGTACATCACACAACGAATTCGTCTAAGAAAGGAGGCAGTATTCATGAAGGGGAACAAAGCAGTAGTATTAATTATCTTCATTGCAATTATTGCTATATCAGCCATCATCGGCTCCATCACTGTATTTTACCAAAACAATCAAACACAAAATAGAAACGCCATGTCAAGCGAAGGCATCGTGGCGAAAATAGAAGGTCAACGTATATTGGTAATTGATGGTGCGACGGTTGAGGAGTTAAAAGGTAAAACAGAAGAAGAAATGCTTGTAGATGTGGAAAATGCGATATGGTTTTCTGTATCAATTGATCAATTGAAAACTGTCAAAACATACGACAAAATACGTATTACATATAGTCAGTTAGAGGAGTCATTCCCTGCCCAAGCAAATGCAAATAATATTGAAGTCTTAAGTCAGAATGCAAAATAACTACCATAAGTCTAATTGATGAACGTAATGGTTATATGAAAGAGGTGTCGAAGGATGAAAATAGACAAGCCGAAAATTCCAAACCAATTAGATGAATTGGACGTTTCAACATTAATAGAAGTGGAAGAAGAACGTTTTATTACCCGGGGAATAGTGTCGAAATGGCATGCGATGGAACTACCCGAAAACAAATTATGTTTCGATCAAGTGCATTTCCAAGATGTATCATTTGAAGAAATTCGTTTTGACCAAGTGGAGTTTATCGATTGTAAATTTGATCGATGTGATTTATCTAATGTAGACTTTGGCAATTCCGTATTTCACAGAGTTGAATTTCACCAATCAAAATTAGTTGGAGCGCAATGTACGCAAAGTCAATTCGGTCACGTAGTAATGAATGAATGCGTGGCTAATTATGCTGCCTTTAGTTTTAGTAAAATAAAACATGTGAAGTTTGTGAAAACGGCACTAAACAAAGCTGATTTTTTCGAATGTACATTTGAGAAAGTAAAATTCGATGAATGTGAAATAGACAGCATCAACTTTACTGAAACAAGTCTTGCATCTATTGATTTAAGCACATGTACATATGAAGATTTGACGGTCAGTGTTGATAAGTTAGCTGGATGCACCGTTTCAACAGATCAAGCCATGGGGTTTGCAAAGTCACTTGGACTTCTTATTAAGGAGTAGATCTAATTAATTTTACTCTTGTTTATAGAAATAATAATAATTGTTAGAGGGATGTTTTGATGGTCCATCTTAATAGACTATAATACTCTTTATCTTCTTTATCTAAAAAGCTGTCATGCTCAGTCTTGAGCGTGACAGCTTTTGTGTTTAAAAGAATAAAGCTAAAACTTTATAAATAATGGCAGCAAGTCCTGCACAAATCGGTAATGTAATAACCCAAGTTAAGACGATCTTTCTTGCGACGCCCCATTTAACCCCTTTTACGCGTTGAGCTGAACCAACTCCCATAATCGCAGAAGAAATTACGTGAGTCGTAGAAACTGGTAAATGAATCGTCGTTGCTCCGAAAATGATTAACGCGGAAGATAAATCAGCCGCTGCTCCATTAACCGGACGAATTTTCATGATTTTACCACCAACGGTTTTAATAATTTTATATCCACCAATTGATGTCCCCAGCCCCATGGCTAGTGCAGCAGAAACACGAACCCACATTTGGATATCATCTGTTGATTGCAGTTCAGCAGCAATTAAGGCAAGCGTGATAATACCCATCGCTTTTTGTGCATCATTTGTTCCGTGTGTGAATGATTGTAAAGCAGCTGTACCGATTTGGAAAACACGGAAACCTTTGTTTGTACGATAAAGATTATTGTTCTTAAATATTACTTTAAACAAGGACATCATTAAAAATCCAACAGCAAGTGCTAAGAAAGGGGAAATCAATAGAGCCTGAAGAATCTTTAAGAATCCTGTGTAATTTAAGATACCAAGTCCAGCCGCTGAAACTGCGGCTCCTGCAATCGATCCAATCAATGCATGTGAAGAACTAGATGGAATACCGAAATACCAAGTAATTAGATTCCATGCAATTGCGGACATAAGTGCAGCTAATATAACAAGTGAGCCATTATCAAGCATGAATGGATCAACAATGTCTTTTGAAATTGTTTTGGCAACACCAGTAAAAGTCAGTGCACCCACAAAATTCATGACTGCAGCTAATAACACTGCAACACGGGGGGTAAGGGCTCTTGTAGAAACCGAAGTAGCAATGGCGTTTGCCGTGTCATGAAATCCATTAATAAAGTCAAACCCTAGGGCAAATATGACCACGAGAATAGTTAATATAAGTACGATATCCATGTGTATATCTCCTAAGCGTTCCGCATTATGATTGTCTCAATTGTGTTTGCCACACCTTGAGCATCGTCTGCAATATCTTCAAGTTGTTCGTAGATATCTTTGAATTGAATGATTCGAATTGGGTCTTTTTCTTTTAAGAATAGTTGCTTAATAGAAGTACGTAATACCTCATCACATTTGCGTTCATAATCTTTAATTAAGATGGAATGTTCTCGCATTTGTTGAAGCTTTTTGTTTGCTAATAAGTCCATCGCTTTTACAATTTCATCCGTGCTTTTTACTATATAATGTAAAAAAGTACGCATCGAATCGTCTACATCTACTAATGAATACATTTCTAAATATGCTGCGAAAGCTTCAATACCATCTAATATATCATCCATTCTATTAGCTAAATACAGAATATCTTCACGCTCAATTGGAGTCATGAACGATTTGTTTAGCTTTAAAATCAAATCATGTATTAATTTATCGCCTTCTGTTTCATAATTTTTTATTTTAATGCTTAGCTCTTTTAAATCTGCTCCACTTTCGATTTTAAAATCGTCTGCAAAGTGAGCTGCAACTTTTACGTTTTCTGCTATTCCGCGTAGAGCTGTGAAAAATGGGTCTTGTTTTTTTGAACTAAACATAGAAAGCCTCCCGGTTTTTAAATAGGATAGGTTATGCATAAATAACCTCACATAGCATATCAAAAACTACATAAAATCTAAACACTTTTTACCTAGATTTTGCAAACTTTACAATGCCGTAATATTTCACCATTCGATAAATTATTACATACTACTTCCTATTAATAAGAACTCAATTTTCAAAATGTAAGTATTTCTTCCTATTTATAACCACAAATAAGCACATGCAAACTCATAGTTGAGTGGTGCATATGCTTTTTTTATCTGATTCAAGGACTTCCAAAATTAGTTCAACACAGGATGAAATAGTGTCAAAGCTTGTATCGACTTCAACATCATACATTTCTCTTTGTTGGTGAACAAAAGTTAGTTGCGATACAGCTAACCCACTTTTTCGATCTCCACGTGACTGTTCTCTTCTTTCCAATTCAGAGATTGAACAGTGAACGCCTACTAAAAGTACAGGACCACTTAATGTCTCCGTGAAATCTCGGAAGGTAAAGGAGTCAAGAAGGATTTGGTCAACCACCAAGTTGATGCCTTTATCTGAAAACATTTGAATGGTTCGATGGAAAAAATATTCAGTAGGAACGGGTATATACCGTTTTGCTACACGATCTTCCATTTTATCTATCACGATATCAAAATCATCAATACTCAAATGAAAAAATTCAGGGAGATGCTTAACAAGTTCTTTTGATAAAGTGGATTTTCCTGAACTTGAAACTCCGTTTTATGTGAGTATTTTTCCTTTTTTCATCAATATCACCTCAAGTCATCTTATCATTTTTATATTATTTTGAAAAATGAAACTTTTCTTATGGTATTTCGTAAATAGTAGTAGTTACTAAAGAATTGATGAAATGGGAGTGTCTGGTATGTTGATGGAACAAATCTACTTTTATGCATTACTCATTATGGGAGCAACCACAATTCTGTATGTTTTTTTTGGAGATGTTGCAGAAGGGATAGGAGAAGGCATTCCTTTTTTTAACCCTACAGTCATGATGGCATTTGTAACATTTGTGTCGGCGACTGGCTACATTCTTGAAATAGCTACACCATGGAACAGTTTGAACGTTTTGTTTTCTAGTATTGCGATAGGAGTTATTTTAGACATTTTACTCTACTTTTTCTTATTACTTCCGATGTCATTAGCTGAGGTTTCCACAGCATATACTGATGAGTCTTTAGCTGGGGAAATAGGGAAAGTAATCACTCCCATTCCAACGGACGGTTATGGTGAAATTGTAATTGATACCATAAATGGTCTTCTTTCTAAACGAGCAACTGGCTATGATAATGAAAATATTGATTATGGTAAAGAAGTGTTAGTAGTTGAAGTAACAGAAGGAACGTTTCTTGTTAGAGAATACGAAGCCTTCGATTTTAATAAAAAATAGAAATTGGGGGAGTTTAAATGGTGGATTTTGGAATGTTGGTAGTAATTGGAATAGCTGCATTTGTGTTATTGGCAATTATTGGGGTGTATGTAACGAAATACAAAACGGTTGGACCAGATGAAGCACTTATTGTAACAGGTAGTTATCTAGGATCAAAAACGGTTCATACGGATGCATCTGGAAATCGAATAAAAATTATACGCGGTGGTGGTACATTTGTATTCCCTGTGTTTCAACAATCAAAACCATTAAGTTTACTTTCGAGTAAATTAGAAGTAATGACACCTGAAGTATATACAGAACAAGGTGTACCTGTAATGGCAGATGGGACAGCAATTATTAAAATCGGAGGGTCCATTTCTGAAATTGCAACTGCTGCCGAACAATTCTTGGGTAAATCAAAAGAAGACCGTGAAAATGAAGCGAAAGAAGTATTAGAAGGACATTTGCGTTCAATTTTAGGTTCCATGACCGTTGAAGAAATTTATAAAAACCGTGATAAATTCTCACAAGAAGTTCAACGAGTGGCTTCACAAGATTTAGCTAAAATGGGTCTCGTTATCGTATCGTTTACTATAAAAGATGTTCGAGATAAAAACGGTTATTTAGACTCTCTTGGTAAACCTCGTATTGCACAAGTTAAAAGAGACGCTGACATTGCCACAGCTGAAGCAGACAAAGAAACGCGTATTAAGCGATCTGAAGCTGAAAAAGAAGCACAACAATACGAAATTGAACGTGCAACAGAAATCGCTTTAGCAGAAAAAGAGAATCAATTAAAAGTAGCCGAATATAGGCATGAGCAAGATACTGCTAAAGCACGCGCTGACCAAGCATATGAACTTCAAACGGCTCGTTCAAAGCAAGAAGTAATGGAACAAGAAATGCAAATTCAAATTATTGAACGTCAAAAACAAATTGAACTTGAAGAAAAAGAAATTTCACGTCGTGAAAAACAATACGACTCAGAAGTGAAAAAGAAAGCGGATGCTGACCGTTATGCAATTGAGCAAAACGCAGCTGCTGCCAAATCTCGTGAAATAGCTGAAGCGGATGCGGAAAAATATCGAATTGAAGCGAGAGCGAAAGCAGAAGCAGATAAAGTTCGTTTAGATGGATTAGCAAAAGCTGATTCAGAACGGGCACAAGGGGAAGCAGAAGCAGATATTATTCGACTTAAAGGTTTAGCTGAAGCTGAAACTAAACGAAAAATTGCAGAAGCATTTGATCAATACGGCCAAGCAGCTGTTCTGGATATGATCGTTCGTATGATACCTGAATATGCGAAACAAATCGCAAGTCCTTTAGCGAATATTGACAAGATTACAGTGGTAGATACGGGGGGTGGCGAAGGTGGCGGTGCCAATCGTGTGACGTCTTATGCAACAAACTTAATGTCCACTTTACAAGAAACTTTAAAAGCATCTTCAGGTATTGATGTAAAAGAAATGCTTGAAAATTATTCAGGAAAAGGTAATATCCGTCCAAGCTTAGATCGAATTTCCTATGAAATGCAAGAGAAGAAAAAAGAAGAAAAAGTTGACGAAAAAGTTTCCGTCTAAACCCACCAGCCCTCTAAAGTGTAGAGGGTTTTTTTATGTAAAATTATTTAACTATGAAGTTGTTTAAAATCACTCATCAAAGAACCTTTTAACAACCTTACTCATTTTCATATGAATTAAATGTTGAAAAATTTGTTTAATTCTGACGATTTATAGTGACAGGATAAATGAATAAAGTTAAAGTTAATGTAAGAAAAATAATGTGAATTACTGGATTTGTCATACATCCCCTGGGGGCACCTCATGAAGCTAACGACGGAACAAATTAGCTATATTAAAAATAATAATTCACTAGACCGTATTGATGTGGGTCATGCCACTACAATCTATATTGGGAAAACAGAAACGATTGCATATAGTCTTTTTTCGTTGTTACCTAATCGTTCATTTTGGGTGAGTTATTCTTCCGAGTTGGGAAATCAACCAATCGAAAAATATACAGTTTGTCAAGGGAAGCTTGAAGTGCATTATAAAGAGAATACGTTTTTCCTTCATGAAGGTGAGATGTTAGATGCCTCTGAATATCCAGAATTAATTTCGTTCTATGGTGAAGATCCGGTAGAAATTCTTATCGAAATGACCACAGATGAATTTGAACCAATTTTCAGGGATACTGAAATTGTTCAACGAGATGCAGCTCTAATTGAAAAAGTAGATGGTTATACATACCACCATTGCTCAAGAATCAAGGACTATTCCATAGAATTGTGGAAAAAACTTGGACAACCTATAGAACGTTTATCCCTGCTTCGATGGGGAGCATATTTCCATGACATTGGAAAACTCGCAGTACCTAATGAGATTTTAAATAAAAAAGGAAAACTTACCAATGAAGAGTGGGAAATCATGAAAGCCCATACCACGATAGGCGCACGGATGATGCGTGATCATGAAGTCAAATGGTTACAAGACTCGGCTTTTATAGTAGAAGAACATCATGAACGGTATGATGGAAAAGGATACCCTTACGGATTAAAAGAGAATGAAATTTCATTAGAGGCATCTATAGTTGCAGTAGTAGATTCGTTCGATGCAATGACAACGAAACGTGTTTACCGTGATGCACTCTCGATCGAAGAAGCGATTCAAGAAATAGTGCAAGGAAGAGGGACGCAATTCAATCCAGTGGTGGTAGACGCTTTTTTGAAATTGTTGCACAACAAAAAATTTGTTTGGTGATGAAAAGCTTGGTGCTATCCAGGCTTTTTTATATGGGAGTGAATGAAAGTGAAAGCGGTATTATTTGATTTAGACGGTACATTGCTTAATAGAGAAGCTACTTTAAACGCTTTTTGTCGAGGACAATTTCAGCGGTTTGATTTGCCTATTGAAAAAGAGACATATATACAAAGAGTAGTAGAACTCGATGCGAATGGCTATGTAAGAAAAGAAATTGTTTACGCGCAAATTGCCAAAGAGTTTAATTTATCTGATAAGATTGAGCGGTCTTTATTTGAAGACTACATGAATTGTTTTCACGAGTATTGTGTCCCATTCAATGGATTGGTTGAAACGTTGAAAAGTTTAAAACAACAAAAATTAAAACTCGGACTTATTACAAATGGTCGTCATGACGGACAAAAAGCGAGTATAAAGGCTCTTTCTATTGAAGAGTTTTTTGATATAGTACTAATTTCGGAATCGGAAGGAATGGCAAAGCCGGATGCTATTATTTTTGAGCGTGCATTGAATCTTTTAAGTGTGAAAGCTAATGAAGCTTGTTATATAGGCGATCATCCAATAAATGATATAGAAGCTGCAAGGAAAGTCGGTTTAATGACGATTTGGAAAAAGAATGTGCTCTACAAAAATGTGGATGCAGACGAAACAATTGATGAGCTTTCAGAAATATTGTGGTTATTGAAAGGATGAAATCCATATGAATTACATACAAACAATGAGAAAAATGATTGGGAATAAACCACTATTAATGGTTGGATGTGGCGTTATTATAGAAAGAGGAAATCAAATTTTGCTGCAACATCGTACAGATGCTGATGTGTGGTGTATTCCCGGTGGTGCTTTAGAATTAGGAGAGCAAGTAGAAGATGCAGCACGTCGTGAAACTGAGGAAGAAACGGGTTTAACACTTGGAGTCTTGGACTTTTTTGGAGTTTACTCTGGTAATGAAGGTTTTGCAAATTACGCAAATGGTGATCAAATATTTAGCATTCAGTTGATTTTTAAAACTACAGTTGCTACTGGGGAATTAATTCAGAAAAGTGAGGAATCACATGCACATGCCTATTTTGATCGAAATGATTTACCGACAAACTTAAATTCACATCAAAAACGGTTCATTATGGATTGGGTACAGCAAGTCCAAACACCTATTATTAAATAAGCCAAAACAAAGTTATACGTGTTTTGGCTTTTTCTTTTTGAAAATCCATTATCGTTGAATGACAAATCCAACTAGGAACAATAAACCGTCTACAGTTCCTTTGATTAGCAGTTCACCTCTGCTGATAAAAATAAATGCGCCATTGACTAGGCAAGCAGATAATAACATGATTACGCCCGCGAGTATTATGTATTTTATTACGGATCGATCATCACCTTTTTCGAATACTTTTTTACTATTAATCGAATAGTTAAAACTCGCAGAAATATTCGTGCTAACATCGTTGCGATTACAATATAAGTCTCAGGGGCATCATCTCTCCACAACCAAATGAACAAAGCAAATAACCCGATATCTAATCCGAAAGAAGCTAGTCCTGATAAGGCGAGTTTAGAAAACCATATAAATTTGAAGAAAGGATTTAAGCTTCGTTTCCAAAAGAAAAAAGTAGTCTTTCGTCTCTGGGATTATAAAAGATGGACTATGTCTCAATTACTAGACACACATCCAATGCCTTCAAAAAAACATGCAGAAAAAATTCATCTGCACGTTTTCATAATTCAAGTGAGTAGTAGGCCAAAAAGAGAAGAAAAACAATTACCACGTTCATAAGATAATAAACATTTTTGGAAATTTGGTGTTTAAAAAATTCGGATCGATCCACCAATTTATAGCTTATGAGCATCATACCGATTAGTCCGATAATAGCTAGTAGAGTAGGCATATTGTAAATATATAAATCAATGTATCTAACTAATATTAAAGTTCCGGCCATAATAATTCCGTAAGCTACGCGCTTTAACTCCATGGTTGACGCCTCCTATACTGCTACAAGTATAGCAATTCGTGAAGTGCATAGAAAGGTGAATCCCTGGTGTGATATTATTTTTATAAAAAAGAAGGGGCGTACTTATGCGTACAATTAATTATCGAAACGAAGGTGCCCATGGTAAATAAAATTCGGATTGTTGGACCGGTAGGTAGTGGAAAGTCCACACTTGCTCGTAATATGTCTCAGGCTTTAAATATTCCGATGTTTACTTTAGATGACATGGTTTGGTCAAGAGGGCCAGAGGGAGATATCCGGAATTCAATCGAAGTACGAGATTCAGCATTGGAATCAGTCGTTCAACAATCAACCTGGATTATTGAAGGGACACATTTAGGTTGGTCAGATAAATCGTTTGATAAAGCAGATCAAATTATTTTTTTGAATCCACGAGTCCCTATTCGTGTTTATAGATTCTCTAAACGATTTATTTACCAGAAAAGGGGGATTGAATCTTCAAGTTATATCCCTACATGGAAGATGTTTGGAAGAATGTTCAAATGGACGTACCAATATGAAATGGTTTTCAAACATCAAGTTCGCGCAATACTACATAATTCCGCAAAAGATGCCATTGAAATAAGGGATGGGAAAGAGTTGGGAATCTATGATGGAAAATAAACCGTTTGTTGCTTCATGGAGTGGTGGCAAGGATTCTGCCATGGCCTATTATAGAGCGATTCAAGCAGGCATGACACCAAAGAGATTGCTCACAATGTTCCAAGAAGATGAAGAAGTATCCAAATCGCATGCATTGCCTTTTGCAGTCGTGCAAGCTCAGGCAGATCAGTTAGGCCTTCCGTTAATGATTCGTGGAGCAGGATGGACCGATTACGAAATGAAGTTTATGGAAGCGCTAGACGAATGTCGTGCAGCAGGAATCACTCATGGCGTCTTCGGTGATATTGATTTAGAAGGCCATTTAGTGTGGGTTCAGAAAACATGTGCCAAATCAGGTATCGATCCGATTCATCCACTTTGGCAAGAACCTCGTCGTTCAATATTGGAAGAGTTATTAGAAGTTGGTTTTAAAGCAGTTATTGTCGTCATTAATACTGACATGATGTCCCGAGATTATTTAGGACGATTGTTTACGCGCGAGTTAATGGATGAGTTGGAAGAACTCGGAATCGATTCTTGTGGTGAGAATGGTGAGTTCCACACGGTTGTTATCGATGGACCCATATTCTCTTCTCGAGTACCGGTGACGTTTGGTGAAGTAAGGGAGCATGAACAATATGTGTTTATGGATGTTTCATTAGAGAAGAAGAATATCTCTAAAAGGAAATAAACTTTTGCTAAAGCGAAGAGTAAATCGCTAAAAGTGACGAATAAAGAAAATGGCAATCCTTATTGATCATAGGATTGCCGTTTTTTCATATTTCCTTAAAGATAGCTTTGTAGTTCGTTTTCTAAAAAAGGTTTTGCATTTAAGAACTGAATAAACTCACGGTACCTTACTTGTTCCTCATAGGTCGACTTTCGCCCAGTATAATATGCACGAATTAAAATGTTTTTTGGGGTGTGCTCCATGTCAATGAACTCGAGTAATTGAGCTTCATAACCAACGAGTTTTAAAAGTTCTGCACGTATGGAATCTGTGGCAAGTGCAGCAAATCGTTCTTTTACAAGACCATGCTGAAGCATTACATCTAGAGCTGGGCTTGAAAGCTGCGTATTTAGTTCATGTTGACAACAAGGAACACTCAAAATGACTTTTGCACCCCACTTAACAGCACGAGCGAGCGCCATATCTGTCGCGACGTCACATGCATGAAGCGTAACAACCATATCGACAGACGTTTCTTCGTTGTAGTCATTGATATCTCCGACTAAAAATTCGAGATGATCATACTTCAAATCATTTGCAATTTGTTGGCATTCCTCAATGACTTCCTTTTTTAAATCAAGACCTGTTACCCGGATGTCGAGACCTTTTTCAATACGTAAATAATGATAGAGAGCAAAAGTTAAATAAGATTTGCCTGAACCAAAATCCAATATTCGCACTGGGCCATCTTTTGGAAGGTAATCAAGTGCATCATCAATAAACTCAACAAAACGGTTAATTTGTCTGAACTTATCATGCTTTTGCTTTTTGACTTTCCCATCAGGTGTTTGAACACCTAAATGTACTAAAAATGGATAAGCAGTGTCTTCATTTAATAAATAATTTTTCTTTCGATTATGTGATAAATTGACTGCTTTTTTTGAGACTGTACGATCTGATTTCCATAACACTTTGAATTTTTTTGAAAGTTGGATATGAATTTTTTCCTCTGTAAACTCTGCTTGTACTTGACGGAATTGTTGAAGTAGCTCATCCAGCTTAGCTTCTACTTCAGCTAATTCGATATTCTCGTGTTTTAACACGCGTTCATACTGGTATTCAAATTGAACGTGGTAAACCCCTTTTAGCTCGACAGGCTTTAATCGCACACGTTGTAGTTCTTCTAACTTGGCACGTGGTTGACTAATTGTAGCTGCAATCAGTGTTTTATTTTCAATTAAATGAGTTATTTGTTCAAGCATTTCTTGATATTCCATGGGTTCCGCCTTCTTTTCAGAGATTCTTTTTGCTATTTTAACACAATCATCCTGAATACTTTTGTTTTAGTAGGGAAAAGGGAGAGTAACTAAGGAAAGGGGTGATTGTATTGTCTAATCTAAAAGCAGTATTTATAAATGCTTCCTTAAAAAGTACCCAAGAACCCTCAAATACTGAATCATTAATGCAAGAAGTGGAAGCTATCTATAAAGAAAAAGGTGTTGAATCAGAGATGATCCGACTTGCGGATTACAATATCTCGCTAGGTGTAGAAGAAGACATGGGGAACGGAGATGAATGGCCAAAGATATACGAAAAAGTATTTGCATCAGATATCGTCATTATTGGTACGCCCTTATGCCTTGGTGAAAAAAGTAGTTTGGCAACTCAAGCCATTGAACGCTTATACGGGAGTAGCAGCAAAACAAATAACAAAGGACAATCGGTATATTACAACAAAGTCGGGGGGGTGGTTGTAACGGGGAATGAAGATGGAGCAAAACATGCTTCTGCATCTGTTCTGTATAGCTTATCTCATATTGGGTTTGTCATTCCTCCGAATGTCGACACTTATTGGGTAGGGGAAGCAGGGCCAGGGCCTTCCTATATAGAAGCAGGAAAAAGAAATGACTTTACAAAAGGTCATGTGCGGATGCTTGCCTATAACACGATACATCTAGCTACGATGTTAAAAAGCTTTCCTATTCCAGCAGAAGGCAATACAATAGAATAAATTACAAAAAGCCACAATGCATGGAGATATGTGGCTTTACACTTACCAAACACGAGAGATTTTTGATTCATTTTGTTCAAATGTTAGCTTATAAACGTCTGGATTACTAAGAGATTTCCACTCTTCAAATCCAAAAGAATCATCAAAGTGTTTTAAAACTAAACTCATTAAATTTCCATGTGTCACAAGTAAGGAATTGTCGGGCGTTTCTTTGACGACTTCAATTGCACGAGCAGTTGCTTCACGGCTGGATTCACCACCGGATAGTTTTAAGTCGAAATCCCTAAACGTCTGTTCTAAAAGCTCCAACCAATTCGGTAAATCGTTCGTGCTCAAAGTTCTTTCCGATAATCTTTTATCGATTTGAATCGGCAGATTTTTTTCGTGAGCAGTTGGTTTGATTGAATCTTGAGCACGCAAGAATGGACTTGAGATAATATGATTAATCGTTTTGTTTTTGAAAAACGAGGTTAATTCATATGCTTGTTCGTTGCCTAAATCTGTTAGTTCGGCTTCATGTGATTGACCAGTTGCTGCACAATGTCTGACTAGGTAGATGGTTTTCAACAGAATATCATTCCTTTATTAACAAGTTTACTATTTTATATGGTATATGTAAAAACCCTGAAGCACTTTGCTTCAGGGTTTCAATTATGTTAATTTTTTCATCAAGTTAGCCATTTCAATTGCTGAAGCAGCCGATTCCCAGCCTTTATTTCCAGCTTTTGTGCCTGCCCGTTCGATTGCTTGTTCGATTGTATCCGTTGTAAGGACACCAAAAATTACTGGAATATCGTGTTGGTATCCAGCATTTGCAACACCCTTTGCAGCTTCGTTACACACATAGTCAAAGTGCGGAGTAGATCCTCGGATAACAGTCCCAAGTGTAATAACCGCGTCATATTTTTTAGAAGCTGCCATTTGTTTTGCAACAAGCGGAATTTCAAAAGCTCCAGGTACCCATGCAATGGTTACATTGGCATCATCTACGCCATGGCGCTTAAGTGCATCTTCAGCTCCACCTAATAGTTTACTTGTAATGAATTCATTGAAACGTCCAACGACGATACCAATCTTTAAATCGGACCCAAGTAAATATCCTTCTAAATGTGTAGTCATGTTTATTTAAACTCCTCTAGAAACTTAGAAAATGTCCAAGTTTCGATTTTTTTATTTTCATATACTCTTCATTGTCTGTATGTGTGGGAATTTCAATAGCCACACGCTCCGTTACTTCCAACCCATATCCATCAATTCCAGCAACTTTTCGAGGATTGTTTGTCAGCAACTTCATTTTGCGTACACCTAAATCTCGCAGTATTTGTGCACCAATTCCATACTCGCGTAAATCATCTGCAAAACCGAGTTTATGGTTAGCCTCGACGGTGTCTAAACCTTCATTTTGTAGTGCATATGCTTTTAATTTGTTTATTAAACCAATGCCTCGACCTTCTTGACGCATATAGAGTAAAATGCCTGACCCTGCATCTTCAATTTGCTTTAGGGAAGCAAATAGTTGTGCACCACAATCACATTTTCGAGATGCAAAAACATCGCCAGTTAAACACTCTGAGTGAACGCGAATTAAGATAGGGGTTTCTTCTGAAATTTCACCTTTAATAAGCGCAATATGCTCTTTTCCAGTCAGTGTTTCCGTATAACCAACCACTTTAAAATCCCCAAATTCAGTTGGTAATGGGACCTCAACTTCACGTGTGATTAATTTCTCATGCTTGCGTTTGTAAGCGATTAATTCTGCAATGGTTAAAATGCCGATATCTAATCGTTCTGCAATGACAACAAGATCATCGAGTCTTGCCATCGTTCCATCTTCATTCATGATTTCACAAATAACTCCTGCCGGGGCAGATCCCGCAAGTAAGGCTAAATCAACAGCTGCTTCCGTATGTCCAGCACGTTTTAAAACGCCACCTTTTTTTGCAATCAACGGAAAAACATGTCCTGGTCTTTTAAAATCTGTAGCAATCGAATCGGTTTTAAGCATTTGTAAAATGGTATGTGAGCGTTCAAATGCACTTATTCCAGTTGTTGTTTCCTTATGGTCAATACTGATGGTAAAAGCAGTACTATATGGATCCGTGTTGTGGTCTGTCATTAAACCAATACCTATTTGTTGAGCAATTGATTCAGCAACTGGTACGCAAATTAGACCTTTTCCTTCAGTAGCCATTAAATTGATAATTTGAGGTGTGGCAAACTCCGCGAGTGCAACAAAGTCTCCCTCGTTTTCACGATCTTCGTCATCAACGACAATAATTGCTTGTCCTTTTGCCAGTGCTCCAACAGCTTCTTCTACCGAATAAAACATAAGCAACCTCCTATTAGAATCCTTGTTCTTGTAGCCATTCTTTAGACATACTAGATTTTGATGTTTGCATACGTTCTGTATATTTTGCTAACATATCGCATTCAATATTTACTTTTTCTCCAATGCCTTTATTCCCAATTAATGAGTCATTTTGTGTTGTTGGGATTAATGAAATGGTGATTGATGTTCGATCAACGTCAAAAATGGTAAGTGAAGTGCCGTCAACTGCAACAGAACCCTTTATCATCATGTACTTTAAAAGGCTAGCATCTATTTCAATCTTCTTTGTAATCGCATTTGATTCTTTTTTGACAGAACGAATCACTCCGATTCCATCGATATGACCACTCACAAAGTGACCTCCAAAACGCCCATTTGCAGCCATTGCTCTTTCCAAATTGACAATAGAATTAGAAGTTAACTCAGATAAAGTAGTGAATCTAAATGTTTCTGGAATAACATCCACTACAAATGTGCCCTCTGTAAAAGAAGAAACTGTCAAACAAACACCGTTTACAGAGATACTGTCACCTCTCTTAACATCATGTAAAACTGTTTTTGCACGAATGGTCATTTCAAGTGCGTGTGTTTTTCTTTTAATGGAAGTAATGACACCAATTTCTTCAATAATTCCAGTGAACAACTAGACATCCTCCTTATAAACGAGTAAAGGTCTTTTTCGATAAACACTTTGCTCTTATTTTATTAATCAACATAAGGTTGCCTATATCAAACCTTCCATGACGTATTTCACGTATAAGGTCTAACTGGCGAGTTAAAAAAACAGGGATTTTTCCACCAAGGGGCGATTGGGTGGTAAGGAAAGGGTGAGTTGTGAAGTGTGAAGTAATCGAACTTATTTGTTCATAATAAAGAGTACTACCTTAACGTCGTGATTACGGTAGAATCTTTTATAATTTTTCTACATGAACCTATCGATAATAAATGCTCCATTGCTATGTTTAAATTGTGCAGTACCTCAAATTTTTTCAAAGAGAACTTGCACGTGTAGGTGGAAAATATGGTTTGCATATAGCAATGTGTGCATAATAAAGAAACTTACTGAATTCCTCTCCCATCCAGACTATACTGTCGGTGTTGGATTTTCACCAGCTCCACCGTTACTTTTTCAAGTACCGGGTCACGGACTTACAGAACGTTTTCTGCTCACCGCCGGTAAGGAATTTCACCTTGCCCCGAGGAATTCTGTTCGTAATTTTATCTTGTCCATAGTATCACAAAAATAAGGGATTATACCAAAAATGATACTTGTAAATGTTTTTTGCATTATAAATAGAAATAAAAATTACGAAACCTTCTTTCTCTATTTCAAATATAAAGGAGCTTCTAAATAAATTATTAAGCTGATTTTAGCCAAACATCATTATATAAGGAAGTTCAATAATTCTCAAAACACTGGTGTGATTAAACCATCTAGCTGCTATTAATAACTCTCAAATGGAATGAGTTTAATTAAAAACATTAACACAGTTCATATAAATAAATATGTGCCTTTGTATCAAGAAGTCTGTAAAAACGTGGTTTTCCCCTAAATTTTCTAAGGTCAAGTTCAATTGAACAGACCTTGTCCCTGATCAAATAAAATGAGGAGTTTCACGCTACTCATACCTTGCTCAGTATGGCAATTTATTGTATACGTCTTGCCTGCTCGACGCTTTTCCAATCAATTTCACCTCAGAAAAATTATTCCTAAAGTAAAATTACATTTGTTGTGATGATTATAATTAAAATTAGTCTAATTTAGTCTGAACATGAGAAACAAAAAAGTTGTTCTAAAGCAATTTTTTATGGCGAGAAAAGTCGAAGGATAATGTTTCTAAAACATTGTTCGACATATTTCCTGGGAAATTAACAAGATTTGTTAAACTTTTTTTTAAGGAGCTTTTCGAAAAAAATATGCTCGTTCTTCTTAGATTTGCATGATATGATGTAGTGGAAATACTCACACTATATTTCAAAGGGGGAACGAGAATGACAGACTATGGATATCAATTAATTGCTATTATTATTTACATGGCTGCAATGCTTTTCATTGGGTATTATTCGTTCAGACGCACGTCAAACTTAACTGATTACATGTTGGGTGGACGTTCACTAGGCCCTGCAGTTACTGCACTTAGTGCAGGTGCAGCAGATATGTCAGGTTGGTTATTAATGGGCTTACCAGGAGCAATCTATGCAACAGGTTTAGTTGAAGCATGGATAGCGGTTGGTTTAACAGTAGGAGCTTATTTAAACTGGTTGCTAGTTGCACCACGTTTACGTGTGTATTCACAAGTTTCAAATGATTCCATTACGATTCCAAGTTTCTTGGAAAACCGTCTAAAAGATACATCACGTTTATTACGTGTTGTTTCCGGTATCATCATCTTGATATTCTTTACGTTCTATGTATCATCAGGGATGGTAGCGGGCGGAGTCTTTTTTGATGAATCATTCGGTTTGGACTACCACATAGGTTTACTTATTGTATCTGCAGTTGTTATTGCCTATACACTATTTGGTGGATTCCTTGCAGTAAGTTACACGGACGTTGTTCAAGGGATAATCATGTTCTTGGCATTGATTTTAGTTCCTACTGTTGGATTATTCATGGTAGGTGGTTTTGATGGCGCAGCAGAAAGTATTCGTTCAGTGGATCCTTCACGATTGAGTTTTGTTGAAGGGGCATCAGTATTAGGTGTTCTCTCGGCAGTTGCCTGGGGTCTTGGTTACTTCGGTCAACCACACATTATTGTCCGCTTTATGGCAATCAGTTCTGTAAAGGAAACAAAACAAGCACGTCGTATCGGTATTGGCTGGATGGCTTTAAGTTTAGCTGGTGCAATTGCAACTGGTTTGATTGGTATCGCCTATTATCAGCAAAATGCTGGCGAATCACTTGGTGATCCGGAAGCAGTCTTTATTGCTTTAGGACAAGTTATTTTCCATCCATTTATTGCAGGTATTATGTTAGCAGCAGTACTTGCTGCAATTATGAGTACAATTTCATCTCAATTGATCGTTACATCTTCGGCATTAATTGAGGATTTGTATAAAGCAGTCATTAACAAAGATGCTTCTGATAAGCATTTTGTAACTTTGGGACGTATTGCCGTACTATTCGTTTCAGTAATTGCGATGTATATTGCATGGGAGCAAAACACAACCATTTTGGATTTAGTTGCATATGCATGGGCAGGATTCGGTGCTGCTTTTGGTCCAATCATTTTGTTATCATTATTCTGGCGCAAATTAACTACTTGGGGCGCATTATCGGGTATGGTTGTTGGTGCAATAACGGTAGTTGTTTGGGGCAATAATAAAGAATTAACTGACCTAATGTACGAAATTGTTCCAGGTTTCATTTTATGTCTATTATTTGCCGTAGTGGTTAGTTTAATAACATATCGTAAAAATGCGGAAATTGACCGTGAATTCGATGAAACAATGGAGCTTTTAAATCAAGAAAAATAAGTTCTGTCCCGCAATGTTAATTCGTTGCGGGGCTTTTTTATTTCCTTTTAACTAATTCATTGTCTCTTCGTTCTACAATTTTTCATATCTAATACACTTACTAGGCTAAATCTATTAAAGTAATAGAATTTCAAATACACGCTGACTTACCTTTCTAAACTATTAAATTTCGATAAAGAAAGGTATAGTTTGACATTCTTCGCCCCTATTGTTTTAATTTTAAGTGTATTCTGAATAATTAATCAAAACAAAGGGGTGGAAGTTTTGGAAGAATCGAAGAAGCATAATGAAATGAAAACGCATGGAGAACCCGATTTTCAAGCGATTGAATCGTCTCCAAGTTTTAGGGAGCTTATGAGGAAGAAAAAACGGTTTTTAATTCCAAGTACAATCCTGTTCCTTGGGCTTTACATTCTTTTTCCGCTGATTATTTCTTATTCGGATTTACTGGAGGCATCATTTATTGGAGATGTATCGTGGAGTTGGGTGTATGCTCTCGGTTTGTTTGTTATGACTTGGATTTTGGTGACTATTTACATGAAAAAAGCGGCTGAATTCGACAGGATGGCGGAGTCCACGCTTAAAGAATTTAATTACAAGGAGGAGAATAATCTATGAATCCTACAGTAATTACTTTGTTCCTTGCCATCGTTGCAATAACGCTTATGATTACATATTTTGCAGCAAAGAAAACGAATACGGCAAATGAATTTTACACAGCTGGTGGAGGTTTAACTGGTTGGCAAAATGGGCTCGCGATAGCAGGGGATTATTTATCAGCGGCTTCCTTTTTAGGAATAGCAGGTGCCATTGCATTATATGGATTCGATGGTTTCTTGTTTTCTATCGGTTATTTAGTAGCTTATTTAGTTGTTTTATTTATCGTTGCAGAACCCTTACGAAACTTAGGGAAGTATACCTTAGCTGATATGATTAACTCTCGATTTAATGCGAAAAAAGTACGTGCAGGTGCGGCATTGAGTTCGATTACGATTGTTATCTTCTATATGATTGCCCAGTTAGTTGGAGCGGGTGCATTAATTCAGTTACTTTTTGATATTCCCTATTGGGTTGCGGTTTTATTGGTCGGTATTATGATGACAATTTATGTGTTATTTGGAGGTATGACAGCTACAAGTTGGGTGCAAATTATTAAAGCGGTATTACTCATGGCTGGTACAGTCATTATTTCTTTTTTAGTATTAATGAATTTCGACTTTAATATTTTGGACATGTTTACCGCTATGAAAACGGCAACACCACATGGAGCTGATTATCTAAACCCTGGCGTTAAATATACAATGCCACTAGATACACTATCGTTGATGATTGCGCTCGTTTTTGGTACAGCTGGATTGCCACATATTTTAATGCGTTTCTTCACAGTTCGTGATGCAAAAACAGCACGAAGTTCAGTGATGTGGGCGACGTGGATTGTCGGTATTTTTTATGTTATGACCATCTTTTTGGGATTTGGTGCAGCTTATTTTGTTGGACAAGATCTAATTGTATCCACCAATCCTGCTGGCAACATGGCAGCTCCTCTTTTAGCTCAAGCTCTAGGAGGCGATCTTTTAATGTCCTTTGTTTCAGCTGTAGCATTTGCAACAATCTTAGCTGTGGTGGCAGGACTTGTTCTCTCGGGTGCCTCAGCTTTTGCACATGATATTTATGGACAAATCATTAAAAAAGGAAAGATCACTGATAAAGAACAGGTGCGGGCTGCTCGGTTTGCTTCCGTCGGGGTAGCTGCATTTTCGATTATCTTGGCTTTATTTGCCCAAAGTTTAAACGTTGCTTTTCTAGTGTCTCTGGCATTTTGTATTGCTGCAAGTGCAAACTTGCCGGTTATCGTGTACACGATTTTTTGGAAGAAGTTTAATACTACGGGAGCAATTTCTGCGATGGCTACGGGTCTCGTTTCTGCACTCGTTCTTGTATCCATAAGTCCTAGTGTAATGAATCCTGTTGAAGGGGTAGCGATTATTACCGGTAATCCCATCTTTCCTTTAACAAATCCTGCCCTCGTTTCAGTTCCACTAGGATTTATCGGCGGTTGGTTGGGCACACTATTTTCGAAGGAATCAAATGATAAAAAATTTGCGGAAGTTAAAGTAAAAGCAAATACAGGTGGCTTTAGACAATTATAAGAAAGTTGTATCTCAGGAAATGAGTATGGTACGATATGGCATATTAAGAACGGAGGTTTTCCAAATGATTATCTATAAATTCCGATGGAACACTTTGCGATGAAACTAAATAATGCAATTTCTGGGCAATGTAATCGGGATAGGTCATTTTGAAAACCAAACTATTATTTAGAATCATATCTTACATCCAAGATGTTCAAGTTGATGCCTTTATAAATAGTAGTTGTACTAGAAAAGAGAGAGATTCGTCTACTCTCTTTTTCTTTACCTTTACACTGGTTTTAAAAGGGCTATCTCGATTTTCTCTCAGTGGACTTTTGAGGAGGAATTGATGGATGGAAGAATTATTAGAGCGCGCCATCGTAGTCGGCGTTAATTTGAATAAAGATAAGCATTTTGAATATGGGCTAGAAGAATTACACAATTTAGCTGAAGCATTAAATGTTGAAGTTGTAGGAGAAGTTACTCAAAATTTAGAACGGGCTCATCCTGCTCACTATGTAGGAAAAGGGAAAATTGAAGAAATTAAAGCCTTTTTTGAAGAAGCTGATGCAAATTTAGTCATTTTTAATGATGAATTATCACCTTCTCAAATTCGTAATTTAGAAGCAGCACTAGAGTGTAAAGTAATTGACCGTACAATGTTGATACTAGATATCTTTGCCCGTCGTGCTAAATCGAGGGAAGCACAAATGCAAGTAGAGTTAGCTCAACTTCAATACATGTTACCGAGATTAATTGGTTTACGTGCTTCATTAGGAAGACAAGGTGGCGGTACGGGTGGTGGTTTCAGAAACCGTGGTGCTGGAGAAACAAAACTGGAACTCGATCGTCGAAAAATTGAAGACCAAATTGCAAAACTTCGTCGTGACTTAGAGACTGTAAAAGATCAACGAGATACGCAGAGAAAACAACGAAAGAAAAACGAAGTGCCAGTAGTTTCAATAGTTGGATATACAAATGCAGGGAAATCAACCATTATGAACCGACTACTTGCCAAAACAGGTCAAATTGATGATAAACAAGTGTTTGAAAAAGATATGTTATTTGCAACGCTTGAAACATCAGTCCGTCAAATTCGCTTGCCAGATCAGAAAGAATTTTTGTTAACGGATACAGTCGGATTTGTAAGCAAGTTACCGACACATTTAGTGAAAGCGTTTCGTTCTACTTTGGAAGAAGCGCGAGAAGCAGATATGTTGCTGCATGTTGTAGACGTATCAAATGATGAGTATCGGTATATGATGGAAGTTACAAATGAAACGTTACAGGCAGTTGGAGTCGAAAATGTAACAACTGTTGAAGTGTTTAATAAGTCAGATCTTGCGAATCTCAAATATCCGCATATAAGTGGAAATAACATATGGATATCTGCAAAAGAAAGCAAAGGACTTGATGAATTACTCGAACTGATTCGTACGCATATCTTTGCAGACTATAAACTATGTCGTATGCTTATTCCATATGAACGTGGTGACTTGGTTTCTTATTTCAATGAAACAGCATCTGTTCAAACGTCCGAATATGAAGAAGATGGAACTTTGTTAAAAGTTGAATTAAAACAAGCTGATTATGAACGATATCAGGAATTTATTTTAGGGAAATAAAAAAAGCATTTCCGCGAAATCGGAAATGCTTTTTTTCTGTTCATGGTGTCGTGCTAGATGGCGCGCGCTTTTCTTAAACTTGTTGAAATTGGATATTGTGTAGACGTGCAAAAAGACCATTTGAAGCAACAAGTTCACCGTATGGCCCTTCTTCGGCTATGCCGTCTTCGGTAACAACAATGACCCTGTCAGCATCTCGAATTGTTGCAAGACGATGAGCAATAATAAGAGTCGTTCGATTTTCCGCAAGCTCAGTCAGAGCTTGTTGAATAATTTTTTCGGTTTCAGTATCTAGAGCAGAAGTAGCTTCATCTAAAATTAAAATGGGTGGATTCTTTAAAAACATACGTGCAATAGCCAATCGTTGTTTTTGACCCCCTGAAAGTTTTAAACCTCGCTCTCCAATTTGTGTGTCATAACCTTGAGGAAGTGAAGTGATAAAGTCTAGTAAATGTGCTTTTCTTGCAGCTTCCAAAACTTCTTCTTCGGTCGCTTCTTTTTTTCCATACATAATGTTTTCACGAATGGTCCCTGTAAATAAAAAGACATCTTGTTGAACAATACCAATGTGTGAACGTAAAGAGTGCTTGGTCATATTCCGAATGTCTATTCCATCAATACTAATAGCACCCGATTGAATATCGTAAAAACGGGGAATTAATGAACAAATTGTAGTTTTTCCCGCACCAGATGGACCGACGAATGCAACAGTTTCTCCAGCTTTCACCGATAGTGAAATACCTGATAACACATTTTGGTGAGCATCATAACTGAAGTAAACGTCATCAAATTCAATATCACCTGTTAGGGTCTGCACTCTTATAGCATTAGGACGATCTTTAATTTCAGGTTCTTGGTCGATTAAATCAGTAAAACGTCTAAAACCCGCCATACCTTTTGGATAAAGCTCTAGTAAGGCACTAATTTTATCTACAGGTTTAATCAATACATTAATAAATAATACAAAACTTACAAGTTCTCCATAACTTAATTTTCCGTTAAACGTAAACCATGCACCAACAACCAAAACCACCAATGTCATTAGTCGAGTCATCATGTAAATAGTGGAATGGGTTCCAGCCATTACTTTATATGCGACGAGTTTAGCTAGTCTAAATTGCCCATTGTCGTGTTTAAAGCGATTGATTTCAAAATCTTCATTAGTGAAAGATTGAACAACGCGAACACCTGAAACACTGTCTTCTACACGGCCGTTCACATCGGCAATTTTGATGAACATGTTCTTCCATGCTTGGTTCATTTTAATATTGCTTAAAGTTACAAGCACAATAAGGAAGGGAATCATAATAATCGCGATGATTGCAAGCTCCGGATTGATATTGTACATGATGAAAAAGGCTCCAATAAATGTCATAATCGCGATAAAGAAATCCTCTGGTCCATGGTGGGCTAGCTCGCCAATATCGAATAAATCATTTGTAATCCTGCTCATTATATGACCAGTTTTGGTGTTATCAAAAAATCTAAACGACTGGCGCTGTACATGGGTAAACAGTTGTTCACGCATATCCGTTTCAATATTAATTCCGAGTTTGTGTCCCAAGTAGCTTACGACAAACTGAAGTAATGTACTTAACAAATAAACGATTAACAAGAGGACACTAACGGTTACAATCGTGCCCCATTCACCAGTTGGTAATAATGTGTCTATAAACCACTGTACCGCCAAAGGAAATGCCAGCTCTAAAATGGCTACGACAATGGCACTCGTGAAATCAATCACAAACAGTCTTTTATGAGGACGATAGTACGAAAAGAATTTCTTTAACATGTGGGTTCTCCTTGATGTTCTTAATACTGGCAATTATAACGGAAAATATACCTAAATACGACACAAAACACTTCTAAACTCGAAGGATTTCAAAGTATTTCAAGTTCCGAATGTTTTTTGACAATTCAAAGTAGGCAAGTTAAAATGTAAAAGTTACTTTAATTAATTATATTAGGATAAGAAAAATATTGTCTTTCACCATAGATAGTGTACATGTGTTTTTCTTAAAGAAAGAAGGGAAAAGAATGGCGACAAAACAAGAAATCGTCCAGTCGGTTCCTCAAAAAGGATTCTTTGGACATCCAAAAGGTTTACTAAGCTTGTTCTTCACAGAGTTTTGGGAGCGTTTCTCCTATTATGGAATGCGCGCAATCTTGCTCTACTTTATGTACTATGAATTGAATCAGGGCGGTCTTGGTTTAGAAAAATCAACTGCAAACTCAATTATGGCAGTATATGGTTCACTCGTTTACATGTCAGGAATTATTGGGGGATGGGTTGCTGACCGACTCTTTGGTACAACAAAAACTGTATTTTACGGTGGAGTAGCCATTATGTTAGGGCATGCAGTCTTGGCATTACCAGGCGGAATTACCACTTTATTTATTTCTATGGCCTTAATCATCATAGGTACAGGATTATTAAAACCAAATATCTCAAGCATTGTTGGAGATATGTATACAGATAACGACGTCCGTCGTGACGCAGGATTCAGCATTTTCTATATGGGAATCAATATGGGAGCTTTCCTTGCGCCTTTAATTGTAGGTACGATCGGATTAGGCTACAGTTTCCACTTAGGCTTTGGTCTTGCTGCAATTGGTATGTTCCTAGGTTTAGTTGTATTTTTGGTAACAAAAAAGAAATATCTTGGTTTAGCAGGTTCTTACGTTCCGAATCCTTTGTCAAAAGGGGAGCGTAAAAAAGTATTTTCACGAATTGCTATTGGATTAGTAGCTATCCTTGCAATTGGTTACGTTTTAATCGAAAGAGGCATTATGACAATTGATGTCTTTACTATGATTGTTTCGATTTTAGGTATCGTCATTCCAACGATTTACTTTATCGTGTTGTATCGCAGTGCCAAAACAAATGCGGATGAAAAATCACGTGTGCTTGCCTATATCCCATTATTTATCGCAGCGATGATGTTCTGGGCTATTCAAGAACAAGGTTCAATCATTTTAGCTCAATATGCAGCTGAAAGAACAAACTTATTTATTGGTTCATGGGAAATTAACCCTGCATGGTTCCAATCATTAAATCCACTGTTCATTATTGCGCTTGCTCCAGTTTTTGCATGGCTTTGGGTGAAGTTAGGGGAGAGACAACCATCTACTCCTAAGAAATTTGCACTTGGTTTGTTTTTTGCCAGTATGTCATTTTTAGTCATGATCATTCCAGCTTACATGAACGGTACAGAAGCATTAGTTAGTCCATATTGGTTAGTTCTAAGTTTCTTCTTAGTAGTTCTTGGGGAATTACTTCTTTCTCCAGTAGGGTTATCCGCGACAACTAAGTTAGCTCCAGCAGCATTTGCTGCACAAACAATGAGTCTATGGTTCTTAACAAGTGCATCAGCACAAGCAATTAATGCACAAGTTGTAAAATTCTATACCCCTGAAAATGAAATTGCCTATTTCGGTGTCATTGGTGCTGTAGCACTATTTATCGGTCTATTGCTGTATTTCTTAGCACCAGTAATCGAGAAGTTTATGCGTGGAGTACGATAATTTATTAAAGGAAGCCTGCCGTGATTTCTATTCCGGTAGGCTTTTTTAAATAACATTTAGGGCTTTGTCTTTATGTTTATCATGACCCTCATCATGTACAATATTCATAGGGCTCGTCCAATAAAAACCAAATACTTCCTTTGAAACCTTTTAACTGTAAACTCGTAATATTATTAATGAAAAAAGAAAAGGTGGCGACTACATGAAAAAGTGGATGATGCTAATGTTTGTATTAGTAATAGTATTAGGATTAGCGGGATGTAATGAAACAGCAACACCATCAACTGAAACATCGAAAGAAAACACTAGTGACTTAACATTGAAAGAAGTGTTTGCTAAGTCACTGGAGCAAGCAGAAAAAGTGAAAAGTTTGCGTGCTTCAATTGATATGTCTCAGGTGGTTGATATCCCTGCCCAAGAAATTTCAATGGAAACTTCATCTAAAATGGATATGGATATGGAAATTGAGCCTTTAGGTTTATATCAAAAAGGAACAACATCTATGAAGATGCTTGGAGACGAAACAACTGAACAGCCCGAGGCAGTACAAATTGAGAGTTACTTAACAAACCAAGGATTCTTTATGTATGATAGTATGTCAAAGCAATGGATGAAGCTTCCTTCGGACATGTATGACCAAATTCTCTCTATGTCTCAAAACCAAGCGGATCCATCTCAACAGTTAAAAGACTTGGAATCATTCTTGGAAGATTTTACGTTTGAACAAAATGACTCATCGTATATCTTAAAACTTGTTGCTTCAGGTGATAAATTTAATACTTTAATCCAAAAACAGATGTCGGAAACTATGCCGGACATGATGATTGAAGAAGAAGAGTTATTAAAAGACATGAATGTTGAAAAGGTGAACTTCGAAATTTTTATTGATAAAAAAACGTTTAACACCACAGCATTGAATATGGTTATGGATATGACCATGGCGGTTGAAGGAGAGAACATGAAAGTCTCTCAAGATATTAAGTCTATCTACACAAAATTCAATGATGTTGACTCAATAAAAGTACCTCAAGACGTAGTTGATAATGCAAAAGAAATGTAGACGAGGTAACCAGCTCGTTGGATAATGAAGAATTAAAAAGCACTTGGAATCTTTTGATTCCAAGTGCTTTTTCTGTCTACTTTAGTAAGTGAAACCAGCTGTGGCATTCTTAACGACCACAACTACTTTTTGTTCATCCAGTTTTTCTTCTAATTTTTCAGACTCAGATTTACTGAAGCCAAGTTCTTTGAATTGAGCTCTTAATTCGTCACCCTTTTTGCGGAAAACATTTGCTAAGGATGTTCCAAGACCTTGTTCTGGAAGACCCACAATATTAGCATGAGCCTTCTCTGCAATATCATGTTTTCGGCTATTCTCGTGTGTAAAAACGTAAATATCGTCCTCATGAATCCCTTTTGATTTAATTTGTTGCACGCCTCGAATGGCTTCATCATCAGTTAAATACTCTTTGTAGGTTGCACTCATGTTTAATTCCTCCTCCAAATCGAATTCTGACACATAGGTACTTTACCACGCACATCAACAACTAAACGAAATTCCGGATAATCAAACCGAAAGTCTCAGTTTGTAAGTAGAAAGTTTTACCCTTTTTAAATAACCACGAAATAGATTGCAATGCATCCAAAGCCAAGAAGTGAGAAAAGGATGGAATAGACTGGTGAGGTCTCCTTAATTGAATGAACAAGGACCTCTTTAATGGTAACCATATATAAGGTACCGACTAAAAAGCTAATCATGAAAGATAAGAATGAAGGGTTAACATCACCTAGTAGACCTCCCAAATAGACCCCGATACCCACTGGTAGAGCGACTAAAAAAGAAAGGAACAAGCATTTCAATGGCTTAATCAATTGAATAACAAAAGGAGTGAACAATATCATTCCTTCTGGGATATTATGAAGAAAGATAGTTTTCAGCAAAGATAAGGTTAGAATTCCATTATGATTTGATCCAAGGACAAATCCAATCGGAAGATTATGTATGGAAATACTTATCGCTAGTATGATCCCAGTGTTTTTTAAAATTTGTTTTTCATTTTCACGATTATGTGTTGTGCTTAGAATAAGTTCAAATACCAAAATACCGCTAAAAAATCCATAAAAGAAAATGAGCCATCCCCCAAGTCGAATCCCTTCTGGAACAATCTCAAAACTTAATAACCCAAGGATTAATCCAGCACAGATAGAGTAAACAGCGTACGGATCCTTCTGAAGCTTATTAAAAAACCAAGCGATGACCCCGCCTATAATTAAACCGAAAGCAGTTGATAGATAGCCAATAATCTCCATGGAAGATCTAATCATCCTTATACTTTTAATATTAGATTAATATGGATTAATCCTTTTATTTATGATGCGGTATTGATGAATTGTTGATATTCCTGACATAACTAAATTCATTTTTAGAACTATATGCTAAAATTATTTTAGTAAGGGGCGTGATTGATTGTGATGAAAAAATGGTTTTATTCGTTGGCTTTCTTAGCACTTATCGGTTTTATCAGCTTGTTTTTTAATTTTACTCATGAAGAAATGGTCGAGTTTGACCAAAAAATAGGAGAAGCTCTTATTGGAAATGAATTTATTCGGTCCTTTCATTACATCGGAGAGCCAATTTGGATTGCCACTGCTGCAGTAGTGTTGATTTTATATTTAGCATTCATTCGTAAGAACTACCGTGGGATGTTATTTGTTTTATTTACTGTAGCAGGTGGAAATTTCTTAAACCAGTTGATAAAGGAATGGGTTCAGCGTGTTCGACCGGATATTCCTCATCAACTTGTAAGTTACAGTTTCCCTTCTGGTCATGCAATGGTTGGCTTATTGTACTTATTTACGTATGCTTATTTATTAACAGAAAACCAATCATCGAAGAACTGGCGTGTTGGCTTGTGGGTTGGTGCAGTACTCCTTACATTACTTGTTGGATTGTCACGTGTCGCTGGGAATAACCATTACGGAACGGACGTGGTTGCGGGTTGGATGTGTGGCTATACACTCTTCATTCTGGTGGTTATCTGGTATGAATGGCGAAATCGCCAAATGCTTAAACGAACAATACAACCTGAATAAAAAGAGTCTTACGCTGCTTAAAAGACGTGAGACTCTTTTTGAAAGGAAGATGTAAAAAATGTTTACCATTCCCGATGAGTTAGTTGAATTAGGAATTAGAAGAATTGAAGGTTTTGCAGTACAAGGTTTTGTACGTAGTCACGGAAGTCTTTCCCCGAAGCTAATGCTTATTGGAGAAGCACCAGGTGAAAATGAAATTGAAACAGGTATTCCTTTCATTGGAAGAGCGGGAATAGAGCTGATGAAATCATTAGAAAGCATTGGTTTAACGCGTGAAGAAGTATATATCACCAGTAGCGTCCGGAGTAGACCCTATAAATGGGGGACTAAAAAAGAGCGGGACGGGACCATTGTAAAAAGAACGTATAATCGGGCACCCCTAGCTGGAGAAATACTAGCACATGCACCACTTTTGGATTACGAAATTCAACATATTGAACCAAAATTGATTGTGACTCTCGGTAATGTAGGTTTGCAACGCCTGTTAGGAAAAGAAGTGAAAGTAAGTGAACTTCATGGGAAACAAGTGTATCAGCAGATTCAATATTTAAAAAACCTTGAAGATCGACAATTTAGTTTTACCTCCAAGCCTTACATGATAATTCCAACTTTTCATCCTGCTTCCGTTTTTTATCGACCTTCATTACGTGAATTAGTCCAACAAGATTGGTTTAAAATTGGACAGTTATTAAAGGAGACTTCATCATGACAATCGAAATGCATTCATCACACGAACACTTTACTAAATAGAAAAAAGTTTGAAAAATTTATGGAATTACTTTAGCTAGATTAAATGTTAAAGAAAATCTTCGTTTATACTGTTGCACGAAGGAAACTATTCTCATACAATAGGTCCATCAGAAGAATGAAAAGGTAGGCGTGAATGAAAATGGATGGAGATATATTATTTGCATTAGCCTTAACATTATTTGCTGGCCTGGCGACGGGTATAGGAAGTTTACTCGCGTTTGTAACGAAAAGAACAAACACCAAATTTTTATCTTTGGCTCTAGGATTTTCAGCCGGGGTTATGATTTATGTTTCAATGATTGAAATTTTTGTAAAAGCAAAAGATGCTTTAGTAAATGAGTTAGGTTCATCACAAGGGTACTGGTTAACCGTTATCGGCTTCTTTAGTGGAATATTTGTGATTGCGTTAATCGATAAATTACTGCCGAAATCCACTAATCCACATGAAGTAAAAGGCGTGGAAGAAATGGATCAACAGCCTTCTAATGCTGAGTACACAAAATTAATGCGTATGGGTTTATTTACAGCTCTAGCTATCGGAATTCATAACTTTCCAGAAGGGATTGCAACGTTTGTCTCTGCTCTACAAGATCCGAATTTGGGGATTGCAATCGCCATTGCCGTGGCGATACACAATATCCCAGAAGGAATTGCTGTAGCCATTCCTATTTTTTATGCAACTGGAAATCGTAAGAAAGCATTCAAGTGGTCTTTTTTATCCGGCTTATCTGAGCCTGTAGGAGCTATAGTAGCCTATTTACTTTTAATGCCTTTCTTAAATGACATCATGTTTGGAATGATTTTCGCTGCTGTTGCAGGAATCATGGTTTTTATTTCTTTAGATGAATTATTACCTGCAGCTCAAAAATACGATGAAGCCCATCTATCCATTTATGGGGTTGTTGGGGGTATGGCTGTAATGGCATTAAGTTTGTTGTTAATTGCATAATAATGTAATCGTTTCTTATCTCGATAAGAAACGATTTTTTGTTGCGTCTACGTTCTTATACAATTATACTGAGGTGTAAAGACAGGTGATGACAAATGTCAAGACAAGGAGAACGTATATGACAATTTTAAAAGAAACAGAAGCTAGACCCCTATCACGCAATAAATTATTAGGAATTGCTGGTCTAGGTTGGATGTTTGATGCAATGGATGTTGGAATTTTATCATTCGTCATTGCAGCACTTGCTGCACCAGAAGTGTGGAATTTAACTCCTGGACAAATGGGATGGATAGGAAGTGTCAACTCAATTGGTATGGCGGTTGGGGCATTTGTATTTGGGATTTTTGCTGATCGTGTTGGGCGTAAAAAAATATTTATTTTGACACTTGTGTTATTTTCTGTAGCAAGTGGACTTTCCGCATTAGCAACATCGCTAGCGGTATTTATGTTATTTAGATTTTTTGTAGGGATGGGGCTAGGTGGAGAGTTGCCAGTTGCATCAACACTGGTTTCTGAGAGTGTAGAAGCAAAAGAACGGGGTCGAATTGTTGTTTTACTTGAAAGTTTTTGGGCTGCTGGTTGGTTAATAGCCGCAATCATTTCATATTTTATAATCCCAGAGTTTGGGTGGAGAATTGCTCTTCTAATTACTGCATTACCTGCAATCTATGCAATTTATTTGCGTATTAATTTACCAGATTCACCGCAATTCACAGCCAAGCGAGAAAGAGATCGTACATTTTCACAAAATATCAAAGAAGTTTGGTCTAAAAAGTATACGAAACCTACGTTAATGTTATGGATTTTATGGTTTACTGTTGTATTTTCCTATTACGGTATGTTCTTATGGTTACCGAGTGTTATGGTGATGAAAGGTTTTACATTAATCAAGAGTTTTGAGTATGTGTTAATCATGACAATTGCACAATTACCAGGTTATTTTTCTGCTTCATGGTTAATTGAAAAAGCTGGACGAAAATTTGTTTTGGTGACATATTTACTCGGTACAGCAGCAAGCGCATTTATATTTGGTAATGCTGACACTACGATACTACTAGTAGTTTCAGGTGCTTTTTTATCCTTCTTTAACTTGGGTGCTTGGGGAGCATTATATGCCTATACGCCTGAACAATATCCAACTGTTATCCGTGCGACGGGAGCAGGGATGGCAGCGTCGATAGGACGTGTTGGGGGGATTTTGGGACCTTTGCTAGTCGGGACACTAGTTACAGGTGGTTATGACATTGGATGGATATTCGGTGTTTTCTGTGTTGCCATTGTAATTGGAGTTTTGGCCGTTGTTACTATGGGGAAAGAAACGAAACAGCTAGAACTAGAATAATAAATTTGTTTAGAAGATTTCCTGTCATAGGGAATCTTCTTTTAGTTTAGTAGAAACTTTTAAATATCTTCAATCGTATAACAGGAAAGGGGGATTGAAAAAATGAGTGTGAGAGAGTTTAAAATAAATATCAGTCCGGTCGAATCAATGAATTAGATCAATAAAGGATTTTCAGAAGGAAGTATTTCGGGTAAATTAATGGATCATTACAACCGTTCTACAGGAGATTATGAAGTATTTGTTTTTGTCCTTGAAAAATATTTCATGCGTACATCTAATCGTGCTTCAATGACGGTGATCATTGATAATTTTGAAGGCACTACGAAAGTACACGCAGTAGCATCCGGAAGTGCAGAAGGTGTATTTTTCCGATTCGATTGGGGGGCTGGAAACAGTTGTGCAAATAGCATTGAACAGACACTAGCAGAACATATAATTACTTGATAGAATAGAGCTACTAAATATGCTTGGAAAGGGGAGATGGAAATGTTCAAAAGGATTGACACCGTATTTTTACCTGTGCAAGACACAAGTCTTTCGATAAAATGGTTTGAAGAAAATTGCGGGTTTATTTTAAGATGGCATGATGAAGAAAATGGCTATGCAGCAATGGCAATTGGCGACGGAGCTACCGCTTTTACACTTGTGAGAAATCCACAAATGGGTTCAAGTAAACCCGATGAGCATGATTGGTTCAACTTATATACATCAGACATCCATGCCACACACCAGACTTTGTTGGATTCAGGTGTTGAAGCAACGCCTGTGCAAAGCGGGGGTAATGTAGAATTTTTTCAATTTAAAGACCGTGATGGAAATACGATAGGTGTCTGTTCATTTGAAGAAGATGCAGCTTAACATTGAGCATTGGCTTCTACAAATAAAAAAGCATAAAAAAGCATAAAAAAGAGTGAATCGTCCAATTAGGAAACGATTCACTCTTTTTTATGTTTATATAAGAAAGCCTAGTACTCGAGAACCCCCTTCTTTTTCTGAGACGTTTGTTCCAAACAGCGAAGAACCAGAACCTAATGGTGCCATTAAATCACCAAGTAATAACCCCTTATACGGTTCCCCTGGACACTCCATAGAGATTGTTTAAAACTACTTTCAGTTGACTATTCTGCTAGTAGGTTAAAAAAAGCTTTTATTCTTATTAAATTAGTGTCTGTAAAAAAATCAAAGGGTTTACTCCATCTCAAAAAATTCATAGTAATTTCAAAGTCCAAGTATTAGGAGGGAATATGTATGGAAAAAAAAGAAAAGAACATTTCTAGACGTGACTTTCTGAAAACCTCTGGTGTGGCAACAGGCGCATTAATCGGAGGTGGGTTAATTGGGGGCTTAGTCGGCTACACGATAAAAAAACCTGAGTCTACAAAAAATGGTAAAGAATCTGCCCATCATGACCAACAAATGCCTAAAGGATGGCAATTTTTTAGAAATAACCGAGAGTTTGAAATTATATCAAATGCTACGGAACGTATTTTACCTAAAGATGATCTTGGTCCTGGGGCTATTGATCTTGGCGTTCCTTTCTTTATTGACAATCAATTAGCCGGACAATATGGAAGTAACTCTAAAGAGTATATGCAAGGTCCTTTCGCAGTAGGGGCTCCAACGCAAGGTTATCAAAGTCGTTTATCAAGAGCTGAAATTTTTAGGCAAGGTATTGAAAAGTTAGATGCTGAGGCTAATAAGAGATTCCAAAAAGGTTTTTCAGAAATTGAAGGTGCCCAGATGGATGAAATTTTAACTGCTTTTCAAAAAGATGAGATTGCTATGGCTGGTGTTACATCTGCATTTTTCTTCCGTTTACTTCGAACTGCTACTCTAGAGGGTGCATATTCCGATCCAATTTATGGTGGGAATCAAAATATGGGGGGCTGGAAGATGAAAGGGTTCCCAGGTCATCAAATGGCCTACAGCAATGTAATTGAAAGTGATGAGTTTCAAAAAATTGCACCAAATTCATTGGGTGGAAGTTACTAAGTTAGGAGGACTTTAAATGGTTAAAACATTACCCAAAGTAGATGTGGTTACTGTTGGAGTAGGTTGGATGGGTGGAATTATTGCTGCGGAATGTGCAAAGGCTGGATTAAAAGTTGTAGGTTTGGAAAGAGGGGAAGAGCGGGGAACAGAAGATTATTTAAGAATCCATGATGAATATCGTTATGCAGTTCGATACGAATTAATGCAAAACTTATCTAGAGAAACAATTACGATTAGAAATAATCGAAAAATGCCTGCATTACCCATGCGACAATTGGGTTCCTTTTTACTGGGAGAGGGATTAGGGGGTTCAGGAACTCACTGGAATGGTCATACATGGAGATTTTATCCATACGATTTTCAGATAAAAACCATGACAGATAAAAAATATGGTCCTAATAAATTATCGAAAGATTACTTACTTCAAGATTGGGGAGTAACTTATGATGAGTTAGAACCATATTTTTATACATTCGAACAAACTATCGGCCTTTCTGGTGAGGATAAAAATCCATTTTTAAAGCGTAAAGACCCTTTTCCTACACCACCCATGAAACGAACACCAATTCTGAAGAAATTTGAAAAAGCGACAACTAATTTAGGTTATTCGCCTTTTATGCTACCTTCGGCTAATCTGTCTGAATCTTACAAGAATCCAGATGGTGAAACGATCAATGCCTGTCAGTATTGTGGGTTTTGCGAACGGTTCGGGTGTGAATATGGAGCAAAGTCTTCACCTGAAATCACTGTTGTGCCTACAGCGAGAAAAACAGGTAACTTTGAAACCCGATTCCACGCAAACGTAGTTGAAGTGATTAAAAGTGGAAATAAGGTCACAGGTGTAAAGTACTTGGATACGATTTCTGGCGAAGAATTTATTCAACCTGCTGAAGCTGTTGTTTTAACAAGTTATGTAATGAATAATGCGAAGCTACTAATGGTATCGAAAATTGGCGAACAATATGACCCTGCAACAGGTCGAGGAACACTTGGAAGAAACTATTGCTATCAAATTCTGCCGGGAGCAACAGGTTACTTTGATGATCAGATGAATACTTTTATGGGGGCTGGCGCTCTTGGTATGACCATTGATGATTTTAACGCGGATAACTTTGATCACAGCAAATTAGACTTTATTCATGGAGGCAGTCTTTCGATAACTCAACCAGGATATAGACCTATTGAAACCAATCCTATACCACGTGATACGCCGACTTGGGGAGAAGAATTTAAAAAAGCATCTATATACAATTATACTCGAACTTTGAGTATTGGAGCACAAGGTGCATCGATGCCTCATAAAGAGAATTACCTTTCATTAGATGGCACCTACAAGGATGCTTACGGGATTCCCCTTCTTCAAATGACTTATAATTTTACTGAACAAGATCGTGCTTTGCATAAGTTTATAACGGAAAAATCAGCAGAGATTATGAAGGAGATGGGTGCGAAGACTGTCGAAAGTCGTACACCTATTACGGACTATGATATTGTAGGTTACCAAACCACTCATAACACTGGAGGAACAGTCATGGGTAGTAGTCCAGACAACAGTGTGGTGAACACGTATTTGCAACATTGGGATGCAGAAAATTTATTTGTCGTAGGTGCTGGGAACTTTCCACATAACGGCGGATACAATCCTACTGGAACAGCAGGGGCTCTAGCTTATCGATGTGCAGAAGGAATTATTAACTATAGTAAATCGGGTGGGTCACTCGTTTAAAAAAGGAGGAAAACCTATGGGCGGTCTTGGAAGTATTGGCATGCCAGGTTTAATCATTATTTTAGTAATCGTACTGATCGTGTTTGGTCCAAAAAAATTACCAGAAATCGGTTCCGCAGTTGGAAAAACGTTTTCAGAATTTAAAAAGTCAACAAAAGGTTTAATGGACGACGATGAACCCGTGAAAAAAGAAGAAAAGAAATCAGAAGTAATATAGAAGGTGTGACAGATGGACCCATATGAATTTCAAAATAAAAAAATAATTAGTCCATTAGATAAGCCGGTAGTGGTAGAAGTAAAAGATGTAATCATGGAAGTAATAGAACCGAAAATAGAAGGAAGCTTAGTCGATCACTTAACAGATCTACGGAAACAAATCATCAAAAGTGTAGCAGTATTTTTAATCTTCTTTATCGGCGTTTTTTCCACGTTAAATATGTGGTTTCCGTATGTGACAAGAGGAAATGATTTAATTGTATTAGGGCCACTTGAAGTTGTGAAGTTTTATATGTCGATTTCCACTGCGATTTCACTTGGTCTATCATTGCCATTCATGTTTCACTTCATTTGGCAATTTGTAAAACCTGGGTTAAATACAAGGGAAAGTCGCTTTATTGGATTGTATTCACCTCTTATGCTCTTACTTTTTGTAATTGGAATCGCATTTGGCTATTATGTAGTGAATCCATTGAGCTACCAATTTTTAATAAACATCGGGGAAGTTAACTTCGACGTCATGGTATCAGCTGGTGAATACATTCACTTCTTAATTATGACAACGGTACCACTTGGACTCCTTTTTGAACTACCGATAATCGCCATGTTTTTATCAGCTATTGGGATTTTAACCTCGGAAAAGATGAAAAATGTTCGAAAATGGTCATACGTGATTTTGGGTGTAGTGTCGACACTTATGACGCCCCCAGACTTTGTGAGTGACCTATTGGTTATGATTCCAATGATTTTGTTGTATGAAATCAGTATCTTGGTCGTCACAAAGCTAGAACATCGACAAACCTTAACCGAAAATCAATCCATCTCCCAAGATTAGTGGGGGGTGGTTTTTTTGTGAAATGAATGCAGGGAAAATGTACTTTTCGTGTTGATGTCGGAGTCTATTGTCTCATAACTACTATCGTGTGAAATGAATTACGTGTCTGAATCAAACTCATCTCATCCCTTCCAACTGACCAATATATTCCAAAAAAGTAGTGACATTTTATTTCAACTTCTGTAATATGAATTATTAAAACGTCAAAGGAGTCAGAATAAGATGAATTTTAATTTGTACAACCAAGCACAAGAATTTGAATCAGTAGGAAAACCGTTTCTGATAGAAAATGAAGACGTTTATAGTCTGTTCTACGGTGTCCTTCAAGGAATAAAGGCGGGACGTTATGAAAACCCATTAATGGTGACAATCGAAGATGAAGGCCGCGTGGTTGCACTTTTTCAAATGACTCCACCTCATCCATTAAATATCGTGATCATGGATGATACAAAAATGGATGCCATTCTTTCATTTGCTGCAACAGAATTTTTAGAAAGAAATATACATATTCCATCAGTAGTTGGATTGAAGTCCGTTGTCTTTTTATTTGCTGAAAAATGGAAAGAACTAACTCGACTAGATACGAGATTGTTAATGGATCAAGGTTTGTATCGATTAGATAAAGTGAATCAATCTCTAGAAAGTAGTCGAGGTACATGGCGCTATGCAAGAAAAGACGAAGCACCTCTAATTGAAGATTGGTATCTCGCATTTGGTAATGATGCCGGGCTAGAGAATCCACCGATGGAAGTCGTCAAGGAACGAGTCGAACAAATGTTAAATGATCAAGAAGCATTCTTTTGGGAAAATCAAGGCAAAGTCGTTTCAATGATGAAGAAAGCCCGTCCTTCTGACCATGGAGTTACTGTCTCGTTGGTCTATACTCCACCTGAAGAACGGAAAAAAGGATATGCTCGAACGATGGTTGCTGCAGGGAGCGAGGAATTATTAAAGACATATGATTTTTGTGTGCTTTATACAGATATGCTGAATCCCACATCGAATAAAATATATCAAGAGATAGGATACCAGAAAATTGCTGATTCCGTTCACATTGAATTTGTGGAGAAAGACGGAGAATTATAAATTTCAAGTTATAGTAGCCAACAAAGAAGATTATGAAAGTTATGACACTATGCCAAGAAGTCATGATTTCCATTAGGAAGTCATATATTCCAAGTAGCATATCTATACAAATATATGGATGTCTCACACATGTTTATTTTCATGTCGTACCCAGATTTTCGGGAGATTTTTTCGGATAGAGAGAACCAGAGGTAACCGTTTCTGATAGTTGAAATGGATGGAATTTTGCAACAACTTCAGGTGAATATGCTACAATTGTTAATAAGTGATACCGTCTAGCTACAAGCGCCAACTTAGCCTTCGCTTCAGAAACAAAAACAGGTTTTCTATTTGTTTCTTCCGTCGGAGTTGAGCTAGAGGGTATTTTAAGCTTTAAATGAAGGGATGATGGGTGAACGATGAAAAACTAATCTTATTTCTATGCAAATAAATAATTTTGCGAAATCGGAAATAGGATTGGTCTGCCCATTTTTCATTAAAACCATTTACTCTCTTCTCTTTTAGAAAGAGATTCTTATACGGATATTTTTTAGCTATCCCTATAAGAAACGACATTACCTTGCATTATGTATGATGCTAAAAGTGTTTTTTAATCATGGTTAATTTGGGTACGTACAATCCTTCCGATGAATCTCGGAGGGGTTTTTTTGTCTCCGTAATAGGGGGAATAAATATGACAGTATTAGGGAAAATTCAAAACGTATCGGTTGAATATGGTGATAAAACAATTGTTCAAGAAGTATCTGTAGATATCACCAAAGGTAGTTGTATTGGAGTAGTGGGTGGAAACGGTGCAGGGAAATCAACAATATTGTCTTTACTTGCTGGGGAAATTGAAGCTAGAAAAGGGTTCATTCAATGGTTTGGAGGTCACGCTACAACCTATTACTTTAAACAAAGTGATTTAGGATATGAAGATTCGAACAGTCAGCTTGAAAACAAACTATCACATAAATGGGTTGTGCCAAAAAATCGCTCCTATCGAGTGATGAGTGGTGGAGAACGTATGAAGAAAAGGCTCTCACAAGCATTTTCTAATCACGTTCAGTTACTTCTTTTAGATGAACCGACGAACCATTTAGATCAAAAAAGCTTAAACGAGTTGATAAAACTCGTTCAGCAATTCTCAGGAACGATAATTGTGGTTTCGCATAATCGATATTTTTTAGATGAAGTAGCAACTACAATTTGGGAAGTAGAAAATCAAAAAGTCACTTCATATGTCGGGAATTATGCTGCATACCGTTTAGAGAAAGATGAAAGATTGAAAATACAGACAAGATTGTACGAAGCACAACAGAAAAAAATTGCAAAGATTGATGATCAAATTGCTTCTCTTCAAAATTGGTCGTCAAAAGCGCATGCTGATTCGACCAAACAAGAAGGGTATAAAGAATATTTCCGGGTTAAAGCGAAAAAAATAGATACTCAAATTCGTTCTAAACGTAAACGTCTTGAAGGTGAACTGGCTAAAGAGAAAATCGAACAACCATTAGAAGAAAAAAATGTGTCTTTTTCAATAGAAGGAAATCAAAAACAAGGTCATCGCGTTATTGAATCTAGAGGTGTGTCCAAAGTATTTGGAGAACAAGTATTATGGGAAAATGCATCATTTACCATACAGCGGGGTGAGAGAGTAGCGCTTGTGGGACCAAATGGTTGTGGAAAGTCTACCTGGCTTCGAATGCTGATGGAAGAAGAGCCATATGATGGAGAGTTGTGGAAGACGAACGCCTTAAGTATTGGATATCTGCAACAAACAGTGGACGATTTACCGTTAACGATGTCACCTGAACAATGGTTCATTCCTCAAGATTTTGAAACTCGTGGACAAATACAAACATTAATGTCGAATTTGGGATTTGGTAAAGAACATTGGTATTTACCCATTGGTTCTATGAGTATGGGGGAGCGGCTAAAATTGAAATTAATGGCATTCATGATTGAACAAAAAGATATGTTGATAATGGATGAACCAACCAATCATTTGGATTTGCCCTCCATTGAGCAATTGGAAAAAACGTTAGCAAACTATCCAGGAACTATTCTTTTAGTTACACATGATTCGCAATTAATGGGGAAACTATGCAATAAGGTACTTTTATTTGAAAATGAAAAAATGAAAAAACTAGAAATGAGTTATGAAGAGTGGGTAATTCATCGGAATGAATCGATGGAAGACCAGATTATTTTACGACTTGAAACGGAGCGACAAGCTATTTTGGGAGAACTAAGTTTTATTCAAACAAAAGACAAAAGGTACGAGGAACTAGATTTGAGATTTAATGAATTAACGAAACAAATTCAAGCTTTAAGAAAATAAAAAGGTCCCCCGAAAAACTTCGGGGGAACTCGTTTTTGAATAAGATTCAACATTCATGCATAATTCTTTTGAAATAGGGTAAATGAAAAAGAATATCTATACATACGAGGGTGAAAAGGGGCGAGGCTGTGATTCGATTCAATCAAGTGACTAAACGATTCGCAGATGGAACAGAAGCTTTAAAAGAGATATCGTTAACAATCCCTACTGGTGAATTAACGGTAATTATTGGTCCGAGTGGTTGTGGGAAAACAACACTCATGAAGATGATTAATCGGTTAGAAGTACCCACAACTGGTGATATTTTTATTGATGAAGAATCAATCAAAAATCGTGACCAAGTGGAGTTGAGAAGGTCGATTGGTTATGTCATTCAGCGGATTGGGTTATTGCCTCATATGACGATAGAAAAAAATGCTTCACTTGTTCCAAAGTTAAAAGGGTGGTCAGAAGAGAAAACTCAGATAAGCGTTAGAGAATTAATGATTACGGTTGGTCTTGAACCCGATACATATTTGCCACGATATCCTCTAGAGTTAAGTGGTGGTCAACAGCAACGTGTGGGTGTAGTAAGGGCACTTGCAGGAAATCCAAATATAGTTTTAATGGATGAACCTTTTAGTGCGCTTGATCCGATTAGTCGAGAGCAATTACAAAATGAATTAAAAAGTCTTCAGAAACGTATTCAAAAGACAATTGTTTTTGTCACACATGATATGGACGAGGCACTGAAAATTGCTGACACCATCATCGTCATGCGTGAGGGGGAAATTGAACAAGTTGGTTCGCCGGAACAATTAATCGAGGCTCCTGCAACGGATTTTGTTCGCAATTTTATCGGTCAAGAGCGGATTAATCGGAAACGTTCATTTGGGAATCGACAACTCCATGAACTTTCTTTGTTTTTCATCCAAGCAAAAACGAGCGATAATGTTGAAAAAATTCTTTCTTCAGAGAATGTTGAAACAGCGATTTCGATTTTAGAGAAGCCTTATGTGGATGTACTGGCTGTCTATCATGATGAAGAGTTTAAAGGGTATTTAAACCAATCCTCCATATTAAAAGCTGTCATTGAGAAGGAAGAAGGTGACACTTAAAATGGCTAACTTTTTAGAGACGTTACAAAGTAGATCTGATTTGATTCAACAAGCTTTTCTAGAACATATTTATTTATCTTTTGTAGCTTTGGCCATTGGGATTGCCATTGCATTACCACTAGGTATCCTAATTGCTCGATATCGTAAATATGCAGAACCAGTCATTGGGGTTACGGCAGTTTTTCAAACGATTCCAAGTTTAGCTTTATTTGGGTTTTTAGTTCCTTTAATCGGTATAGGATCGAATACTGCTCTTATTGCACTCATTATTTATGCCTTACTTCCTATCTTGAGAAATACCTACACAGGAATTACTAGTGTGGACACTTCGATTATCGAAGCGGGTCGTGGAATGGGAATGACGCGTACTCAACTATTAAATCAAATTGAATTCCCACTAGCACTTCCGTTCATCATGGCGGGTATTCGTACCGCGACAGTCCTAACGGTTGGGATTGCTACGCTTGCCACATTCGTAGGTGCAGGTGGTCTAGGTGATGTGATTTATCGAGGTTTACAGTCTTATAATAATGCGCTCGTTTTGGCAGGTGCATTACCCGTAGCTCTTCTAGCAATCACGTTTGATTTATTACTTAAATGGGTTGAAAAGAAAGCTACACCTAAAGGAATGAAAACGAATTAGGAGGGAAATTGATGAAAAAACGAATGGTAGGTTTAGCTTTATTGGCATCAGTTGCATTAGTTGGATGTGGCAATTCTACTAGCAGTGGCGATTCCAGTGATCCCATTATTGTTAGTGGGAAACCGTGGACAGAGCAGTACATCTTACCTCAAATAATTGGGCAATATATTGAAGCGAATACTGAATATGCGGTTGAGTATGAAGAAGGGTTAGGAGAAGTTGCTATCTTAACTCCTGCATTAGAAAAAGGCGATATTGATGTCTATGTGGAATACACAGGAACTGGATTGCAATCGGTGTTGGGCGAAAAACTTCAACAAGATGAAAGTTCAGAGAAAGTATTAGAACGAGTTCGAGCAGGCTATGAAGAAAAGTTTGGTGTGACCTGGTTAGAACCACTCGGATTTGAAAATACGTACACATTAGCGTATACAAAAGATAAACCTTACAATGCAGAAACGTATTCAGATTTAGTGGAATCTTCTAAGAGTGAAGACATGGTATTTGGTGCGCCTCACGCATTTTATGAACGTCCGGGTGATGGCTATGATGCGATGATAGAAGTGTACCCATTTAAATTCGCAGAAACAGAAAGTTTAGATCCTAACGTCATGTATGAAGCCGTGAAGCAAGGTGATGTAGATGTCATTCCAGCGTTTACAACAGATGGTCGTATCGAGCGATTTGACTTAGCGATAACAAAAGATGATATAGGTTTCTTCCCTAAATATGATGCCGCTCCACTAGTCCGGAAAGAAACATTAGAAAAGTACCCAGAGCTTGAGGAAGCATTGAATGGATTGGCAGGAAAAATTTCTGTTGAAGATATGCAAAAAATGAATGCACGTGTAGACATTGATGGCGAAAAAGCGGAAGATGTAGCCCGTGAATTCCTTGTTGATAAAGGTTTAATCAAAAAATAGGTCGAAGTATAAAGCACGTTTATCCTAAATCGATAGAACTCTCCATACAAAGTTCTTCAATTTGAAACAGCAATTTATGTATAAATTAATAAAGGTTTTGCTCTAATCCCGACATTCCAGGATTAAGCAAAACCTTTTATATAGCGCTTTTTACTTAAAGTTGCTTTTGCTCCATAAACCGCCATAATACATCAGACCATATTTTATAGCCACGATCATTTGGATGTATGCCATCCTTTAAAGTGGAAGAAAGTGAGATATTACTTTCATTCATTTGATACAACATCGCACTATGCGTATCAAAATATGACCATCCCTTCATTTGTATGTAGTTCGCTGTCTTATTTACATACTCGGCAAATGTAAGACCAAGTTCATTTATTTGAGGACCAAATTTATTCTCCGTACAAGGATTTGGCGACAGAAACATAATGCGTGTGTTCGGTAACGCAGAGGTGTATTGGTTATACAAAGAATCTAAAGAAGCAAACGTATCTTCGAGGGAAACATTCTTATTATGATTATTTATGACAGAAGTCTCGATGAATAAAACATCTGGTTGCTCCTCTAGGATTGGGTCCATTACATGAGATTCTAGTAATCGGAGTGATGTGTAACCTGAATATCCATGATTGGTAATACGCAAATCTTTTAAGGCTGGGTGTGTCTTTCGTAAATTTTGCTCAGTTAGTCCACGCCAGGTTTTGGTGGGATGGCTAGAACCAGATCCTTTGGTTACACTGCTTCCAGTGACCGCCATTTTGGCTTCTCCAGAATACATCGATCGAAAAATGAGATAGTCAATGACCGTTTGATCGGGATTGTATTTGGGGTCATATAGTTTGATATTAGGTTCATTCGCACTAGCTTGGTCTTTGTCATCTGTTCGGGTATAAAAGAAAAGAAGTGCGCCAGCTGCTATCCATAAAATCCATTTCCATTTGTTCATCGCGCTTCTCTCCTTGGCATGTTTGTTTAATTAATATAATAGTCAGAAAATGAATACGCAATAGGGAAATGGAAACAGAAAGATTAATTATTTATAGGTACAGGATATTTTACCGCATTTTTTTTCATTTTTTCACGAGCAGATTGTATTAAATCTTCTCCAAGCACTTCTGAAAACTGTAATAAATAAATGAATACATCTGCCATTTCATCTATGATTGCTTGTTTATCCGCAGAGATCGCCTCTTCAGCAGAATGCCATTGGAAACATTCGAGTAGCTCACTTGCTTCTAGTGAGATCGAAATAGCTAAACTTCTCGCGTCGTGATTACCGCCCCATCCTCGATCATCCCGAAATTGATGTATTTCTTGTATTAAATTTTTCATAATCAGTTTCTCCTTTTTATAAAAAATTATTTCATCCTTAAGTATAATTAATTGAGGGGGATTGTACATGAAATTTCAACCAGTATCCGCAGCGTTTTTTAATGAACCAACTATTGAATTAGCAAAAAAATTGCTTGGTCAATATATCGTACACGAGCATCCTGATGGGTTAATCGTAGTAAAGATAATAGAAACAGAAGCTTACATGGGTGCGGAGGACAGAGCAGCTCATAGTTTCGGGAATCGTCGGACAAAACGGACCGAAATTATGTTTGGGGAGGCGGGACTCATTTATACCTATCAAATGCATACTCATACTTTAATGAATGTTGTGAGTGGGCCAGTAGGGACACCCCATGCAATATTACTTCGAGCAGGCGAACCGATAGTGGGCGAAGAATTGATTCAACAGTTCCGGGGGACTACCAATCGAAAGGATTGGACAAATGGTCCTGGAAAACTTGCAAAATCATTAGGTGTATCAATGGCCTATTATGGTCATCTTTGGTCTGAAAAACCTCTTTATATTGCCGAAGGACCTGGTATATCTGAACTTGAAATAGGTCCGCGCGTAGGCATACAAAATTCGGGAGATGCTGTTCATTACCCATACCGATTCTTCGAAAGGGGTCATCCGATGGTTTCGAAGTACCGGTAAAATGTTTAGTACTTACCAATGGTGTGGAATACTAAGAGGAACCAAACTTTAAGGAGTGATTTTGAATGGCGAAAATTGCAACGTTAATCACGAACATGTTTGAAGACTCAGAGTATATGGAACCGGCAAATGCCTTTAATGAAGCGGGACATGAAGTTTTTTCAATTGAAAAAAAAGCGGGAATTCAGATTAAAGGTAAACAGGGTGATGCTATGGTCACAATTGATTATGGCATCGACGAAGTAAAACCTGGAGATTTTGATGCCTTGTTTATACCTGGCGGATTCTCACCAGATCAGTTGCGAGAAGATGACCGTTTTGTTGAATTTACCAAATCTTTTATGGATGCCAAAAAGCCGGTTTTCGCCATCTGCCATGGTCCACAATTATTAATTACAGCTAAAGCATTAGAGGGCAGAGATGCCACTGGTTTTAAATCCATCCGTCAAGATATGGTATATGCAGGTGCAAAATATGCTGATAAAGAGGTGGTTGTTTGTCAAAACCAACTCGTCACCAGTCGTACGCCAGATGATCTTCCTGCATTTAATAGAGAATCGTTAAAACTATTAGAACAACTATAAAATAATTAGACCCTGTGAATGCAGGGTTTTTTTATTTTTTCAAAACACTTAAAAAACACCTCTAGCATACGATAAGGTAAGTATATAGAGATGATTTTACGAGGTGGATGGAATGAAAGAGATGTTGGTTTCGAATAAAAATAAAATTGATGACTTGTTTCACTATTTACATACGCATCCGGAAATTAGTTGGCAAGAAGTTGGAACGACTGCCCATTTAAAAAGGTTAATCGAGAATGAAGGATTTCGTGTACAAACATTCGATGATTGTACTGGCTTAGTAGTTGAAATAGGAGAAGGACCCTATTGTATTGGTATTAGAGCTGATATGGATGCATTATGGCAAGAAGTAGATGGTGTATTTAAAGCCAATCATTCTTGCGGCCATGATGCACATATGACAATTGCATTTGGGACACTTCTAAATCTAAAGGATAGAGGTTTTCCTCACAACGTTCGCTTAAAGTGGATATTTCAACCTGCAGAAGAAAAAGGAAAAGGTGCAGAGAAATTCATTAGTAAAGGGATAATCGATGATATCGATTATTTATTCGGGGTTCATTTACGTCCGATACAAGAAATTGGAAACGGAACGGCTTCACCAGCGATTCAACATGGTGCGGCTGCTGTTTTACAAGGAACGATAAACGGAGAAGATGCACATGCTGCAAGACCGCATTTGGGCACGAATGCCATCGAGATTGGTGCAGCGATTGTGCAAGGGATGCAAGCTATTCGACTAAATCCGATGATCCCTTATTCTGCTAAAATGACGAAACTTCATGCTGGGAGCGAAACAGGAAATATCATACCTGGTAATGGATCATTTAGTATCGATATGCGTGCACAAACAAATGAGATGATGGATTTATTATCAAAAGAAGTAGGGAAAGTATTAAAACACGTTGAATCGTTATTTGGGGTCACAATTAACATAGCAGTTCATTCAGACTTGGTGGCAGCGATCGTGGATGAAGAAGCATGTGAACTAATGGAACAAGCGATTATAGATGTTTTAGGCACAGATTGTATACGACCACCAATTATAACTCCAGGAGGAGAAGATTTCCATTTCTATTCTTCCAACGCTCCTACTCTTAAAGCAACGATGTTAGGACTTGGCTGTGATTTAGCCCCTGGTTTACATCACCCGAAAATGAAATTTAACGAAGAATGTATTCATAAGGGAATTGAAATACTCTCACGTGTGGTTTTATTAACGGCTGAAAAAGTAAGGTAAAAAGATTGCTCAGGCAATCTTTTTTTATTGTCTTCATAAGTGAACGCTTATATAATGAAAATGTATCGAATAGATAAGGAGATGCTTATGGATTATATAGCCCTTGAACAATATTTAAAAGGTATAGGGGATCAAAATCGTTTACGTATATTAATGCATTTGATGCATCAATCATTATGTGTGTGTGAATTAACAGAACTGTTAGGAATGACACAGCCAGCAATTAGCCAACATATGAAAAAGTTAAAAGAAGCCGGAATTGTTTCAGAAGAAAAGCGTGGACGTTGGACAATTTGGTCACTCCAAGTTCGCCATCCTCAGTATCCGATCCTCATACATTTGCTTAGTTTGTTACCTTTACCAGAACGGACAGCAGAAGATTTGATTAAAGAAGGAAAAAAAGTAATCTGTGAAGCATAAGTGAGGGGTATTAGATGGATTTATGGTTAGCAAGTATTGTTTTTATTTTTACCTTAATTTTTGTTATTTGGCAGCCGAGAGGATTGTCTATTGGGTGGTCTGCAATGGCTGGAGCAGTTCTTGCTTTACTGGTTGGCGTTGTGACTTTTCAAGATGTTGTTGATGTAACAGGTATTGTTTGGAACGCGACTTTGACGTTCATTGCCCTCATCATCATATCGCTCATTTTAGATGAGATTGGATTTTTTGAATGGGCAGCCCTTCATATGGCCCGTTTTGCAAAAGGAAGCGGTCTCCGTATGTTCCTTTTGGTTACGCTTCTTGGAGCAGGTGTTGCTGCCTTGTTCGCAAATGATGGAGCAGCACTTATCTTAACACCCATTGTCCTTGCAATGGTTAGAGCGTTAGATTTTAAAGATAAGATGATTTTGCCATTTATAATGGCTTCAGGTTTTATAGCTGATACAACATCTTTACCATTCGTCATAAGTAATTTAGTTAACATTGTATCTGCAGACTTTTTTGGAATTGGTTTTATTGAATATGCCTCACGCATGTTTATTCCGAACCTTTTCAGTTTAGTTACGAGTATGTTGGTGTTGTATTTGTTTTTCGGGAAATCAATTCCAAAATATTTTGATGAAAAATTGTTAAAGGAACCAAAAGCAGCACTCAAAGACATTCAAATGTTTCATGTTTCATGGTACGTACTTGGCGTTTTATTAATTGGATATTTCATAAGTGAAACCATTAACATCCCCGTTTCGTTTATTGCGTTGATTGTAGCAATTCTCTTCCTTGTAATCGCAAGACGTAGTCATGCAGTCCATACAAAAGTAGTAATCAAAGGGGCACCATGGGCGATCGTTTTCTTTTCTATTGGGATGTATGTCGTTGTTTATGGTCTTCGAAATGTGGGATTGACATCATTTTTGGCTACGATTATCGAGTGGTCTAGTAATCATGGACTGTATGCTGCGACGCTTAGTATGGGTTTTATCGCAGCCATTCTTTCTTCGATTATGAATAATATGCCAACAGTCTTGATTGATGCATTGGCAATCGCAGATACAAATACCACGGGTGTAACTAGAGAAGCACTCATATATGCTAATATTATTGGTTCCGATTTAGGACCTAAAATGACGCCAATTGGATCACTTGCGACTCTATTATGGTTGCATGTATTAAGCAAAAAAGGCGTAAAAATATCATGGGGCTATTACTTTAAAGTTGGGGTAATTTTAACCGTACCAACATTATTTATTACCTTAACAGGTCTTTATTTATGGTTGACAATACTTCATTAGAAAAGGATGTTCCCAAATGGAAAAAAAGATATTGTATTTCCTATGTACAGGAAATTCATGCCGCTCTCAGATGGCAGAAGCGTTTGGACATAAATACTTAAGTGAAGATTATTATGTGTTTTCTGCTGGAATTGAGGCACATGGTCTGAATCCGAATGCAATAAAAGCAATGGATGAAGTTGGAATCGATATTCGAAATCAAACATCAGATGTTATTGATGCCGTATTATTAGATCATGCAGATTATGTCATTACGTTATGTGGGGATGCGAAAGATAAATGTCCGATGACACCTCCACATGTAACACGTTGGCATTGGGGCTTTGAAGATCCAGCTCGTGCAGAAGGATCAGAGGAAGAAAAGTGGGCTGTATTCCAACGTGTTCGAGATGAAATCGGATTGCGGGTTCAAGCGTTTGGAAATACAGGGAAATAAGTTGAGCAAAAAATGAATTGTTTTTTAGAGACGAATTCACAACTTCCGTTGTTTTGGATAAGTGAAAAGAAAAAAGCGACATTGTGGGATTATCCACGATGTCGCTTTTCATATTAGCTTACCCATATAGTATTCATTCACAAATTCATTGTTTATTTTCAAAGCGTGTGAACGAGTACCTTCTACTAAATATCCCATTTTTTTATAGAGATAGATTGCACGTTCATTGTTTTCCATGACAGTGAGTTCCATTCGTTCAATGTTGATTTCTTTTGCCCAACTCTCCGCTTTTTTAATTAATGCAGTGCCGACATTTTTACCATGAAAGGCTTTACGAACCCCAATAACAAGTGATGCTCGATGACTGGCCCGAGGAGCAGGTCCACCAAGAATGACGATAAAACCAGCAAACTCACCATTTAATATGCCGACAAACATACTGGAGTTTAAAGACTTTTTCCATTCCCCGATTTGTTTACGAATCGACTGTACAGTCATTCTACGATCATCTATACCGAAAAGCATAAAATCAGTTTCACTATAGATTGCTTGTTGGAGTTGAATAATTGATCGTGCATCTTCTAAATCAACTGGACGAATGATGAGAATATCTACAGACTTTGTTTGATCTATGTTGTTGTCAGATAACATGTCTGAGGTTTTTGCAAAAGTAACTGTTCGACCTAACACAATTTCTTTCACATAGTAGTCCGCATCTGTCCAAGCTTGAAAATGCATAGCAGGGGGTTTTGTTTTTTTCCACCAACTACTATTTAAATACGCAGCATTAGGTAATTGCTGTCCAATTATATTTTCCAGTGCAGTATATGTAAGTTTAACTTCATTTAAAGTGGCTTTTAAAAAATAATCAGCAAGGGGAATATATTTATTTTCCATTCGTTTTGCCATGTTCAACCTCTTTCCTATAGGTAAAGAAATATTGATAACGGTATTATTTTACCATTAAAGTAAAATCAACGCACTACTTTGTACTCATTTGAAAATAAAATTGGAAATAAATTGGTGATATTTGATATGATACACTGAATAATACACATTGTGAACAATTAAAATGTAAAAATATGAAATTTTCTGATAAAATGGTAATAATTTTTGTACCTATAGTCATGGTTAGGAGATGAAGGAATGATACGAAAGCTTACAGAACAGGACCGAGAAATTGCAATGAAATTTGTGTCGAAAAAACCTGCAGAAAATTTATTTATTATAGGTGATATAGAAGGGTATGGTTTTCATTCGAACATTCAAACTCTCTGGGGAGACTTCAATGATACGGGAGATCTACGAGGGGTTTTATTGAAATACGATCAGAACTTCATTGTTTATGCACCAGAAGAGTTTGATGCAAAAGGCATTGCAAACATTATAAATGGTGATACATCATTCAGTTACTTATCGGGAATAGAAGAAATGGTTAATAAATTAAGACCTTTCCTCAAGGCAGAACCAAAAAACCCGCGTGTTCTCTATTATGCAAAATGTGAATCGTCGGAGCTATTAAACACCATTCCGGCTGATGTTTCATTAGTTAAAGCACAACCTGAAGACGCTGAAGCCATTATTGCACAAATGAAAGAAATACCTGAGTTTGCAGAAGGTAATTATAGTGTCGAGCATAAGAAGGTTTCTATGGAAAAAGGATTGTCTCGTGCATACTTTATTAAGGAAGATGGCGTTATCATTAGTTCTGCATCTAGTACAGCTGAAAATAGTCAATCTGCAATGATTGTAGGGGTGGGTACAGTGCCAGAACACCAGAAAAAAGGTTTGGCATCTTACTGTATGTCAAAACTTTGTGGGGAGTTGTTAGCAGAGGGGAAAATGTTGTGTCTGTTTTATGACAACCCCGCTGCAGGCGCTATATACAAGCGAATTGGCTTTGTGGACATAGGTAAATGGAGCATGTGGAAATTTTAACATGTTATGTTTCTATTGATAGAACTAAAGAATCGATGGTTTAATAGAGGTAAGAAGGTATAGAGGAGTTTGAGTAAAATTTGCTTCACTTTAAAACGTATATCGTTTCACAATCTGCACCATGGGTTACATTTGTGCATGGAGCCGGTGGGAGTTCGTCAATATGGTATAAACAAATACGGGAATTTCGAAAAGCACATAATGTGTTATTAGTAGATTTACGTGGTCATGGACAATCTGAACGTGGTCGTTGGAAAAAAGGAGATTCGTTTAAACAAATTGCAATTGAAGTGAAAGATGTGCTCGATGAGCTGAATATAGAAGAAACACATGTTATCGGTATGTCGCTTGGAACAATTGTTGCCCAGACGATGGCAGAATGTTTTCCGGATCGCGTTGCATCACTTATTTTAGGTGGAGCAATTATTCGACTAGATATTCGTACGAAGTTGTTGTTATGGACAGGACGTATGACAAAACGTTTCATCCCATATATGTTGTTATATAAATTGTTCGCGTGGATTATTATGCCGAAGAAACGACATGAAGAATCACGCTTAGTTTTCGTCAACCAAGCAAAAAAAATGTGTCAAAAAGAGTTCATAAAATGGTTTTCATTAACCAAGCTAATAAATCCTTATTTAACTAGACTTCAAATGAAAACGAATGCGATACCAACCCTATTTTTAATGGGAGAAGAAGATTACTTGTTCATCCCGCCGGTAGAGGAATTGGTGAGAAGAAATGAAGAATTCCAACTCATAAAAATCAAGGATTCGGGTCATGTATGTAATATTGATCAACCAGATTTGTTTAATCAATTGTCCATCGACTTTATAGCCAGCTTACAAAACGAAAAAACTATCACCGCAATTGGGTGATAGTTTTTTCCTTTATAGAAAAACTTTTCCTCTTTTCTGCATGCACAAAATCAAGTGAAACTGCTGGTCCGAAGAACTCTAAGTGTACATGGTCTTCTGCGAAACCTAAGTCGTAGAGACTTTGAATTATAGCTTTCATAAATGGAGTAGGTCTACAACATAATTTCAGACACATTTATTTTCATGAAAAAGACATAATCGATATAATGATGGAAGGAAAGCTGCTTATATAGCAATCCTCGATCAATATACTTTTGAAGATTTATTAGGTAACAAAGTCAATTTAGGAGCCATTTTGTTTTCGAAATAGGTATAATAATATAGATAATAGGAAGTTTGAATTTAATGGAGGATACACATGGAAAAAGTATATGTACTAGGACACAAAAATCCGGATACAGATTCGATTTCATCTGCGATTGTTTATGCGCATTTAAAGCGTGAATTAGGAATGAAAGCAGAAGCTGTTCGTTTAGGGGATATACAAAACGAAACAGCCTTCGCTTTAGAGAAATTTGGTTTTGAAGCACCACGCTTTATAGAAAATGCTTCACCAGATGTGAACCAAGTCATTTTAGTGGACCATAACGAAAAACAACAAAGTGTGAATGATATTGAAAAAGTTCAAGTGATTGAAGTTGTTGATCACCACCGTATTGCGAACTTTGAAACGGCTGATCCATTGTATTTCCGTGCAGAACCTGTAGGCTGTACAGCTACGATTTTAACTAAACTTTATAAAGAAAATGGAGTAGAAATTCCAGCTAACATTGCAGGTCTAATGTTATCAGCTATTATTTCTGACTCACTATTATTTAAATCACCGACTTGCACCGCACAGGATATTGCAGCCGCAAGAGAACTTGAATTAATTGCAGGCGTGAATGCGGAAGAATATGGCTTAGCTATGTTAAAAGCAGGCGCGGATTTAAGTGACAAAACACTTGAAGACTTGTTGTCATTAGATGCAAAAGAATTTGGTATGGGTGACTACAAAGTTGAAATTGCACAAGTAAACGCAGTAGACGTATCAGATGTAATGAATCGACAAGCTGAATTAGAAGAGTTAATTAATCGTCAAATCACTGAAAAAGGTTTGGATTTATTCTTCTTCGTAGTAACAGATATTTTAAATAATGATTCAGTGGCTTTAGCACTTGGAAATCAAGCCGTAAAAGCAGAAAAAGCATTCGGCGTTCCTTTTGTAAATAACATAGCTTTATTAAAAGGTGTCGTTTCTCGGAAGAAACAAGTTGTACCATTTTTAACAGAAGCATTAAGTGAGTAAATTAAGAGCCGATTCCTTAATGAGGAATCGGTTTTTTATGTGTCAAATAAAAGGCGCAAATAGCGATTCGACTCTTATAAAAATTAGCAATCAGTCGTACATGTTCCACTTCTTCAAATGATATGGGCGTTAGTTGCTCTTGATTTATCTCTAAAATTGTAGCGTCAGGGTAGGCCAATAGGATGAATCGAAATAATAAAGAGCATCTCATTGACTTATCGATTACACTCTTTTACTATTGTAATATATCTTTAATTAAAGATATATAAAGTTAGGATAAAAGGGAGTTTCTATAAATGAACATATTAGTAGTAAAAGCAAATAATCGTCCTTCTTCAGAAGGCGTTTCAAGTAAAATGCACGAAGTATTTATGAATGAATTAACACCGACGAATGAATTAAATATCAACACTTTTGATGTCTTCAAAGAAGATATGCCTTATTTCGGGCAAGATTTTTTCAATGCTATGACAAAGTCAGCACAAGCTGAGCAATTAACGGATATCGAACAACGCATTTTGAAAGCTTCAAACAAAGCCATGGACGCATTTATGGATGCTGATGTTGTGGTTTTTGCATTCCCATTGTGGAACAAAACCATTCCAGCTCCACTTCAAACGTTTATTGACTACATTTATCGTGCAGGTGTAACGTTTAGTTATAATGAAAACGGTCCAGTTGGATTAGTGCCAGATAAAAAAGTCATCATCCTGAACGCTCGTGGTGGAGTATACTCAACACCAGAGATGGCTCCATTTGAAATGAGTGTTAATTATGTTCGCATGATCATGAATTTCTTCGGCATCACAAACATCGAAGAAGTGATTATCGAAGGACATGCACAATACCAAGATCGTGCCGAACAAATTATTGCTGATGGTATGGTTGAAGTGAAAGCAGTAGCTGCCCATTTAGCTAAAGTTTCAGTTTAAGAACAAAAGGATTGGACATGTTGATGTCCAATCCTTTTTATTCTTCATTTTTTCGTCGATCGAACCCTTTATAACGTGTTCCCTGGAACGTGAGAATACCCAAATCCTCTTCAGCAAGCATTCCGTATTCGTTATCTGGAACACCTAGCTCCATTCGATCGCCGCTTTGTACTTGGAATGTCACGTAATACCAGGTATTTGATGATGAGTCTCCACTAACTCCTGAAGTATCAGTGCGTTTTGCAACTACTTCTGCGGGAACGGACAAGACAGGAGATTGATTGTTTTTAGACCATTGAGAAATTCCTTTAACTGCAATGAAAATAAACGTTCCGATTACTAATGAAAAAATGATTATAAAAAACACAAAAAATAAACCCATTCCTCCGAAAATCATATCCATATTTCTCATCTCCTCTATTAAATGATACGTAAACAAAGTGAAATAGTTTCAATATTATAAAAAGCCGACCTTGGTCGTGTCCCTCCACAATTAACCATTATAAATGGTGCTTTTCCGGAAATAAAAGCCTCCGGAGGTCGAGGGGAAATGACCATGTACTTTAAGAAATAGAAAAGCTGTTCTTCTCAAAATGTTGAGAGGAACAGCTTTTTTGGTGCTATGTACAGCTGATAAAAATTTAAACTGCTTAATAATTTTATGATATGAAGAAAACATTTGGAAATGAAAATCATGAGGTGTGAATGTTTATATTAAATGAGTCTTTCACCCAAATCGTACTTTAGATTGATGTAAAATGAACATATTTTATACTTTTATTACAGATGTATTACAAAATTCATTGACTAATATCCGACAATCCTCGACAATGTAATAGAATGGAAACAATTATTATATGGTTTTTATTTACATTTATGCAATCATATTTAAATGTTTAATGGATGAATAGGAAGTGACGATGTGTCAAAAAGACAACTACAATCCTATATATTGCTGTCTCTTATCTTAATGACAGTCGTTGCATTAACAATAATTAATTATAAATCTACAATAGAGTATGTCGAAGATTCGGTTAAAAAAGAAACGAAGCAATTACTCAATAGTTTTACCGATGAAATAAATAAATTTTCAAATGAACGTGTTGCTGAACTCGAACTTATTGCAAACTATATCGTATTGCTCGAAGGTGATGAAGAGGAAATCATCAATTTTCTCGGTGAACAACGAAAGAAAATGCCATTTTTTACTTCATTTAGTTTTATTACTCCTGATGGAGAAGCAATGGCTGGAGATGGATTGCGATATCCAGTGAATCAACGCGAATCTTTTGAACGAGCATTGAATGGTGAAGTCGTATTTAGTGATTTGTTTCCACTAAACCAAGATTCTAATCAGATTGTGACAGCTATACGAATGCCTGTTGTAAAAGATGGAGAAATTGTGGGTGTCCTGTCAGGTGTAGTGAATATGGGGAGTATCCTAGGTTCGATTGCAAAAGAATCTAGTTTACCTGGAACATTATATTTATTTAAAAACAATGAGCTTGTATTCTCTTCTTCCGACGAACCTTTTAGAGAAAAAGTGCCGCAGGGGGACCAAATCTTAAAGGAAATGCAAGTAAATGAAAAAGGCTCCTTTTTAGTGGATCAGCATACGGCTCATTATGTGATGTATCAACGATCAGGTGAAGACTGGACTGTTCTTGTTGACTCATTTACCCATGAATTAGAAAATCGGATTTCGTCTATCTTTTGGCGTAACACGCTTATTGTAGCAGTAACATTGTTAATTTTATGTGGCATTTTATTTTACATTAGGAGAAGCGAAGTTCGAGAAGATAACATGTTGAAAAGGGATTTATTAACAAGTCTACCCAATCGAGTATTACTTGAGGAGAGACTGAAAAAAGACTTAGATCCTACAAGTTTTAAGAATTTCACTTTACTCTTTATTAACCTAGATCGGTTTAAAGAAATAAATGAACGCAATGGTTATCAAATTGGGGATCGTGTATTATTTGAGATTAGCAAAAAAATTCAAGCATTTGCGGTGCGTAATGAACTGTATCGTGTTGGTGGGGATGAGTTTGTTATGATTATTCCTACACATGAAGATGCAGAAATGAAATCATTGACGATTCAGCTTATAAAAATAATGGAGGAACCCGTTGTGTTATCTACATACGAAAGTATATGGATGACTTTGAGTTTGGGAATTCGAAAATCAGAACTTGGGGACTGGCCAGATTTAATGATGCAAGATGCGACGTTCGCGGTACAAGAAGCCAAAAAACAGGGGGGGAATCGAGCAGTATTTTTTTCTCAAGAGTTGGCGAATCAAAACGAACGTGCAAGACTCATCGCAAACAATGTAGTACATGCACTGCACAATAATGAATACTATATGGTATTTCAACCAGTTTACGATCTTTCCAAACAAAAAATCACGAGTTATGAAGCGTTATTACGATGGGATTCGCCATTAATTGGTTCGGTTGCACCTATTGAGTTTATCCCACTTTTAGAAGATACCGACTTAATTATACCTGTCGGAAGATGGATATTAAGAGAAGTTGCACTTCAAGTGAAGCAGTGGGAGCAAGAAGGGCATAATGATTTTCACGTAGCAATCAACATCTCAGTCAAACAAATGATGCATCCTGATTTTATGAAGGACATGAAATCGATTATTTTTGATACAGGTATATCTTCAGATAAGCTTATTTTTGAAATTACAGAAACGGTAGCGGTACAAAATATTGAATTAACTACCAGCCTATTAACAGAACTAAACGAATATGGTGTGCAAACTGCTTTGGATGATTTTGGGACCGGATATTCTTCCCTATCCATTCTTAAATCGTTACCAATTCAACATGTGAAAGTGGATCGTTCCTTTATCATGGTTATGGAAAACGAAGGTGAGAAATCGCGTATTATTCTCCAAGGAATACTGGATATTGCAAAGAACTTGGGTATGACCACCGTTATGGAAGGCGTAGAAACGGAAGAGCAATTATATTTATTAAAAGAAATGGGCGCTCAAAAAATCCAAGGGTATTTAATTAGTCGACCAATGGTGGCAGAACTAGCTATTGGACTGCAGTTTGAACAATGGACTTATTAGACTTTCATCATCATATTTAAAAAGGCAATTTCCTCTATCAAAGAGGAAATTGCCTTTTTCTTTATAATTAATTAAGCTGGGTTAGCTTCAAGATCAATAGTGATTTGGATGTCTTTTCCTACTAAAACACCGCCCGTTTCAAGTGCTGCGTTCCAAGTTAATCCAAAATCTTCACGGTTAATTTTTGTTTCAGCTTCAAATGCTACTACTTCAACGCCCCATGGGTTTGTACCTTTACCACCATACTCAGCTTCAAATACAACTGATTTAGTAATATCTTTAATTGTTAAATCTCCAGTGATTTCATAATCATCACCTTTTTTGGTAATTTCATTCGCAACAAATTTAATTTCCGGATAAGTTTCAGCGTCAAAGAAGTCAGCTGAACGAAGGTGATTATCACGATCTTCGCTTCCAGTATTTATACTTGCAACTTTTATGTTAAATGCAATGTTTGCACCAGTTAAATCTGTTTCGCTTGCTTCAACTTCAGCTCCGAAATCACTGAAAGTCCCACGTACTTTAGAAACCATCATATGTTTTACTGAAAATCCAATACTTGAGTGAGATACATCAACGTTCCATTTTTTCATTTAAATTCCTCCAAATTGGTTTTTATTTCTATCTATTACTATATGTTGTGAATATCCTGATGTCAATATGCTTGAATTAAAATATCTCGAATTAAAGATAAAAATTAAAAAAGACTCGTTTTTTATCTTTAGTCTACCAGGTAAAGAACATACGAGCATTATTTGGATCGCTAATTGAAAATCCTTTCTCTTCTTGGGTGATATCTACATTTAATTCAATTAAATGAGATAAGAGTTTTAGGTTTTCTTTTTCAGAAGAAAGGACAAGAGAGTATTCAATCAATCCTGTCGAATTTTTTGGAGGGAGAGATGCTCCCGAACCTTGCCAAATATTAGCGGCAATGTGATGATGATAACCTCCTACAGACATGAAGAGAGCAGATTCATGGAATCGGGTGATTTCCTCCAAGCCTAATAGCTCTAAATAGAAGGTCCCTGCATTTTTTATATTACTTACATGTAAATGCATATGACCAAGTATGGTTCCTTCTGGAAAACCTGTCCAAAGACGGTTGGTGTCTTGTAAAGACATAATTCCCTTAAAATCGATGGGATCAGATGCGGAAATTAATTCACCACTTTCAGATCGTGGCCATTCAGTTCTAGGTCTGTCTCGATAAATTTCTATGCCATTCCCCTCTGGGTCCGTTAAGTAAAAGGCTTCGGAAAATAAGTGGTCAGATGCTCCATCGAAACGAACATCTTTTTGAATGAGCTGGGAGATTACATGAGCAAGGTCTTCTCTAGTAGGAACAAGTAGTGCTAAGTGATAAAGCCCAGTGGTGCGTGCAGGCTTTGGAACAACATTTTCTTCTTCTTGTAATACAATAAGAGGGTGAACGTTATCAGCACTTAAAACAAGTCGATTCTTTGTCTCTTCTAGTATGTGCAAACCAAACAAATCGTGATAAAAAGTTCTCTGTTTCTCTAACGCCTTAACACGTAGAGTTACATACCCAAGATGCATTTGTGGGTCTAGTTGAAAGTCCATTCATACACCTCCTTTTTTAAAGTTACTTTTCGTAACCTAGTATATAATTATAATCAGATTACGTCAAGTAAATTGATTACTAAAAGTTTACAATATGGTTATAATAAGCTATAATTAACTTAGCTAAGAGGTGATATTGATGAAAGAAACAACGGTTTGTCCTCGTCTATCTAAAGCAATGGAACTCATAGGAAAAAGATGGACTGGACTGATTCTCTATCAATTACTAGAAGGATCACAACGATTTAACGAAATTGAGTCGGCACTACCGGTTAGCGGAAGACTTCTTTCTGAGCGGTTAAAAGAACTTGAAAAAGAAGGTTTAGTCGAGCGTCGTGTCTATGCTGAAGTTCCTGTGAAAGTTGAATATTCTTTAACCGAAAAGGGAATAGGGCTGAAAGATGCAATTGCTGAAATAGAACAATGGTCCAAAGTATGGTTATCTTGATTTTCTCTTGTCAAATGGACGCTTAAAACGCATACTATACAATGGAAATAGGAAAGGGAAAGGATTTGGCTTTTCATGACTAAACAGCGTTGGTATGACGATTTAAAAATTAAATTAACACATGATAGTGTAAAAATAGATGAACCTCTTTATTTGCATACGATGACAAGAATGGGTGGGCGTGCAGATCTGTATGTAACTCCGACTTCGGAAGAAGAAGCTATTTTTGTTGTTTCATATGCACATCAGGAAGAGATACCATTGTTGCTACTTGGTAATGGGTCAAACATGGTTGTTCGAGACGGCGGCGTCCGTGGAATTGTTTTGAATTTATCTAAGCTCAATCGGATTGAAATGAATGGAACTAGAGTTTTAGCTGAATCCGGAGTAGATATAATAGATGTCTCACGTGCTGCTGCAAAAGAGTCGTTAACTGGACTAGAGTTTGCTTGCGGTATCCCTGGATCCATCGGCGGTGCAATGGCAATGAATGCGGGAGCATATGGTGGAGAGATAAAAGATATCATTTTCCAAGCAACTGTTTTAACAAAAGAAGGTGTGAAATTAGTACTTTCAAAGGAAGATTTGCAACTTGATTATCGTAAAAGTGTTATAACCAAAGAAGGATATTACGTTTTATCTGCTGAGTTTGATTTACAAGTTGGCGAACAGCTTGCAATTGATGCGAAGATTGCAGATTTAACACACCTACGAGAATCAAAACAACCCCTTGAATATCCTTCCGCGGGAAGTGTATTTAAACGACCACCGGGATATTTTGCAGGAAAGCTTATTCAAGACTGTGAATTGCAAGGTAAGGGATTTGGTGGTGCAGAAGTTTCAACAAAACACGCAGGATTTATTGTTAATAAAAATAATGCAACAGCTACCGATTATATTCAAACCATTGAAATGGTTCAAGCGAAAGTCAAGGATGTCTTTGGAATCGAACTCGAACTAGAGGTTAAGATTGTTGGAGAAAATGTATAATGATAAATCCTACTCGAATTCATTAGAATTCGAGTATTTTTATACCTATATACCTGTCATAAAAGATCCAGTGATAAACGGAAAGTATTATTTGCAAAATGAAAACATTTAACTATTTAGCATATTGCTAAATAGTTTTTCTTTATGCAGGAGATTCAGTGTATTAAGCGAACTTCATTTAGAGTAAGAATCTAAGGGGGTACAGAGATGCAGGGGAAAAAGAAAAAGATAGGGAAGTGGCTGTTATGGATCACAATCAGTATTTTGCTAGTTTTTATTATTGTCGCAGTCGTTATTAATCAATACATAGGAAAGTCAAAACCCCAAACTGAGGGAGATATACGTCTTGAGGTTTTAAATGAAAAGGTCACGGTTACAAGAGACGATCAAGGAGTTCCACATATACAAGCGAGTAGTGATGCAGATTTATACCGTGCCCAAGGATTTGTTCAAGCGCAAGATAGAATGTTTCAGATGGATCTTGCCAGAAGACAAGCAAGCGGAATGTTATCAGAAGTTGTAGGTGAGGCTGCAGTCACAACCGATCAGTTTTTTAGGACCTTTAGTTTAAGAGAAGCGGCGAAAGATTCATGGGATGGCTATGGGGAAGATGCAAAACAAGTTCTTGAATGGTATACAGAAGGTGTAAATGCATACATGGAACAGGCAAAAGAAAAAGGGGAATTGTCTTTTGAATTTAAACTTCTTGGTTATGAACCAGAGCCTTGGACAGAAGTCGATTCTTTGACGATTGGGAAATTTATGGCCTATGACTTGGGAGGGAATTGGTCGAGTTTAGCCATACGTCACTGGGCTTTGGGGAATTTCCCGGAAGACAAAGCTCGCGAACTCTTTATTACGTATCCGGAAGATAAGCCAGCTATTATTGAAGCGAATTTGAAAAATCAAGTCGATGTTGCGGGTCAATTTAATCCTGCAGTATTACCTAACGAGTTTAATGGAAGTAATAACTGGGTCGTATCCGGCGACAAGACGAAGTCGGGTATGCCTTTATTAGCAGATGATCCTCATTTAGGTCTAAGTACACCTTCAATTTGGTATCAGATGCAGTTGGAATCACCTGAGCAAAATGTAAGCGGTGTTATCTTTGCGGGAGTTCCAGGCATCATTTTGGGGCATAACGAAGAAATTGCGTGGGGTGTAACGAATGTTGGACCAGATGTACAAGACTTGTATATCGAAAAACCAAACCCAGATAAGCCGACAGAATTTCAGTATGAGGGGAAATGGGAGCAAGCCGAAGTACGCGACGAACCAATTAAAGTAAAAGGCGGAGATACGATTGATTTTGAAGTGGTCGTAACACGTCACGGTCCGATTATTTCAAATGTTATGTTTGATAAGGAAAAACCAAGTGCGCAATTTTCAATGCAATGGACAGCACTAGAACCAACGCTTGAATTACAAGCAGTATTGAACATGAATAAAGCAACCAATTGGGAAGAGTTTGAAACAGCATTAGAAGATTTCCATGCACCTGCACAAAACTTTGTATTTGCGGGGAAGGATGGAACAATTGCTTATAAAGCAAACGGTCGTATTCCCATTCGAAAATCTGGAGATGCACAATTACCAGTGCCTGGAGATTCAAGTGATTATCAGTGGGTAGGTTATGTTCCATATGATGAACTACCAAAAGTCGTGAATCCGGATGAAGGGTTTATCGCAACGGCGAACAACCAAGTAATTGATGAATCTTATCCCTATCATTTAACAGATTTCTGGGCGCAGTCATATCGTTATGAGCGAATCTCAGAAGTATTAAGAGCGGGAGATGACTTTACTAAAGAAGATATGATGGCGCTTCAAATGGATCAACATAACTTACAAGCGAGAGAATTTTTGTCAGATATGATTGGATCTGTAGAAAGTAAAGATACGAAGGGGCAGTATAAAGATATGCTAACTATTTTGAAGAACTGGGACAAGGTCGATGCTGTAGATTCAGCTGCACCACTCTTGTTCCATAAGTGGATAAAAGAACTTCCAATAACTTTATTTAAAGACCAAATGCCAGAAGATGTTTATGATATGCTGGCTGGAAAAGGAAATATTACGGATCAGATGATGCGTGATGGTTATGCAGGGGAAGAAGGGGCGTGGGTGAAAGAACAGAACGGTATTGATGAATGGGTCTATCGTTCTTTTGTTAACTCTGTACAATCAATAGAAGAAGAGTTTGGTGATAACGCAAGCGACTGGAAATGGGGAGACTATCATCAGTTAACATTCGATCATCCTTTAGCAGGTGCGTCACCAGCTTTTGCGTATTTCTTAAATCCAAATCCTGTTCCAATTGGTGGCTCTAACATTACCGTTCAAGCTGCAGGCTTCACAACAGACGGGTCAGTGGATCATGGGGCTTCATGGCGATTTGTCGCAGATTTAGCTGATTTATCAAGTGCTTACCATATCGTGGGTCCCGGTCAAAGTGGACACATGAAATCTGATTGGTTCCACAATCAAGTGGACGATTGGGCTGAAGGGACATATCATGAAACGATGATTAATGGTGACATGAAAGAACAGCATAAACTTATATTAACGGCAGAATAAACAAGGAAGTGTTCTGGTTTTGAAAAACATCATATGGGTTGGCTTAGGAGGAATGGAGGGAACACTTTTAGTTTTACTCTTGTTTTAAGTGTAAATGGATGGAATGGGTTTACGAGATTGTTTTGATGAGTAAATGAAGAAAAGTGACCAGTAACATTCAATAGGAGCCATCCCGTTAGTGAGGGGATGGCTCTTCCTATTTTTCAGCCACTAACATAACATTCCACCACAACTTTATTTTAAATCCCCTTTTTCAATGACTCGTCCTAATCGTCCAGTGGTTGTTTCTGCATGAATAATGGATTGGTAGACTGCTTCCTCTGTTGCTTCGATAACCGCTTGGAACAACTCGTTCATGAGGGGATGGTCATCACGTAAAATCGGTCGATTCAGAAAGACCTCTTTCGATGCGTGTGGGACTGTATGTGCGTTTGAGAAAGTAATAATGATATCTCCGCTTCCGTTATGTATATGTGTTCCCGTTCGTCCAAGACCTATGCTAGCTCGCTTAGCTATTCGTTTAAGTTGTCTTGCATCGACTGGAGCATTGGTTGCAACTACGATGATTACCGAGCCATCGGGTTTTTCTAGATGATCAGGTTCCCAACTTGCCAATCGGCATTCTTGTGCTCGACCAAAGTTGGTCAATGTTAGGACACCTACTGTAAATAACATGTCTTCATACTCAGCAACACGAGAAGAACTACCAATTCCGCCTTTCATACCATAACAAATCATTCCTTTACCAGCTCCGACAGCACCCTGTTCAAATCCTCCGCTTGAAGCATTGTTGATTGCTTGAACAGCATGTTCTGGACGAACAGCCATTAAACGCATTGAATTTAAGTAACTATCATTACATTCTCCGACTACAAGATTAAGAGAACTTGTTGAATCCCCAATTTCCTGATTTTCATTTAGCATGTACCCTAGAGTCCCTTCGAGGACCGCAGCCACGCTAAACGTATTGGTAAGCATAATAGGAGATTCCATCAAACCTAACTCTTCAAGCTGGATTAATCCAACCGTTTTACCAAAACCATTTAACACAAAACTTGCGGCTGGTACTTTATTCAGAAAAGAATTACCCAAGTGTGGAAGAATAGCTGTGACACCCGTGCAAATGGAATCCGTGTCATTCAATTTCTTATCTAATGTGACATGACCAACTTGAACGCCTGGCACATCGGTTATGAGATTTAAAGCTCCTTTTTTCAACTAATACCTCTCCTTTAATAAAAGAAAGGCTGATCAACCTCGATCAGCCCATTCCTATTCTATTTGATTAATAAAACAGGTGAATTTACTCGTTTAGCTACCTTGTGACTAACGCTGCCTAACACCATTTCTTGAAGTGTGTTTAGACCACGACTACCAATTACGACAATATCATAATTCTCTTTGTTTGCGTGCTCTACAATGACGGGTCCCGCTTCGCCGTGAAGTAATTTGATGTCAGTTGGTATGCCTTTTAATGTAAATAATTCTTCGATTGGTCGGATTTTGTTTTTTCGATCAATGTGTAAATCCTCACTTGTTAAGTTTTGTACAAAATCAGAACGTGTTTTCTCATAATCGAGTACATATAACAAAGTGACATGAGCATCAGGTGCTGAGCTGGCAAGAAAGACCGCATGGGAAGCAGCTCTTTTCGAGTGTTCGGATCCATCTACTGCCACGAGTATACGATTATACATATTCAATCCCCCTTAGTGGAATGATGCAATATCATGATTTTGGTCATAGAGCTACAACACTTGATATACATCCGAAATATTCGTGTTTGTAAATAACCTATAGGAAACACTCCATTTAAGAGGTGTCCATGTAATCTTATATATATTCTCTAAAGACTTTGTAGATACCTTTTTTCTTCATGAAAATTATGTAATCTACAGGGGTTGTGTGTTCTAAAATTAGATATTTTAATTTTTTATTCAAATGAAGGTTTGAATGTCCTTGATATTTGAAATCTTCAAGCATATACTGAAACTAATAATCAAACGTTCATTTGAATGAGGAGTTGTAAACATGAAAACCGAGATATGTGAAGTGGCTTGTGTACATGAAGATGATGTGAAACGAGTACAAGGGAGTTTACCTAACTTAAGAGGAATGACTTCTATATTTAAAGCTCTAGCTGATGAAACCAGACTAAAAATTGCATACTCTTTGACGATACAAGAAGAACTCTGTGTTTGTGATGTGGCAGCGATTATTCACTCTTCTACTGCTACAGCATCGCACCATTTGCGTTACTTAAAAGAAAATGATTTAGCAAAGTCGGAAAAAAGAGGGAAACTCGTTTATTACCGACTAGCTGATGATCATGTAAGCCAACTTGTGAAATTAGCCTATGATCATGCGAAAGAAGGTGAAAGGGATGAAAGAATCTAACCAACAAGAGTTTCGGTTAGAAAATTTAACTTGTGCAAACTGCGCTATGAAATTCGAAAAAAATATTCTAGCACTTCCTGATGTCGAAGAAGTGAAAGTGAACTTTGGAGCTTCTAAAGTGCGTGTGGTAGGCCGTACTACAATTGAAGAATTGGAAAAAGCCGGAGCATTTGATGGCATAAAAGTGATGCCTGTTTCCTCTAAACGTAAAATTGAATCGGTTCCTTTTTATATACAGAAAGAAAATATAATTACTTTCATTTCATTGATTTTTCTCATCATCGGTAGTGTGATTTCTTTTCAAATGAGCGAATCTAATCCGATCGCCATCACGATGTTTGCTCTTTCGATTGCTATTGGCGGTTATGGAATGTTCTGGAGTGGGTTAAAAAACCTCGGACGATTTTACTTTGATATGAAAACTCTCATGACGATTGCAATTATTGGAGCGGCCATCATTGGGGAATGGAGAGAAGGCGCGGTTGTCGTTTTTTTATTTGCAGTTAGTGAAGCTTTAGAAGCTTATTCCATGACTAAAGCTCGTCAATCAATTCGTCAATTAATGGACATCGCACCCCCAAGAGCCATGATTAGAAGAGATCAACAAACGATGGAATTGGATACAGAAGAGATTGAAATAGGGGATACTTTGCTCGTTAAACCGGGACAAAAAATTGCGATGGATGGAGAAGTTATATTAGGAAGTTCTTCTGTCAATCAAGCACCTATTACTGGTGAATCAATGCCTGTAATGAAACTCATAGGTGATGAGGTTTTTGCAGGTACGTTGAATGAAGAGGGAATGCTTGAGATACGAGTTACTAAACGAGTAGAAGACACGACAATCGCAAAAATCATCCATCTGGTTGAAGAAGCACAAGCTGAAAAAGCCCCTTCTCAAAAATTTGTGGATCAATTTGCAAAATATTATACACCGATCATCATGTTAATCGCGTTATTTGTTGCTGTTATTCCTCCTTTATTCACCGGGGATTGGCATTCGTGGATCTACCAAGGATTAGCCGTTCTTGTGGTTGGATGCCCTTGTGCACTTGTCGTCTCAACACCTGTAGCCATCGTAACTGCGATTGGGAACGCTGCGAAACAAGGTGTTCTTATTAAGGGTGGCGTACATTTAGAAGAAATGGGTAGAATTCAGGCTATTGCTTTTGATAAAACTGGAACACTTACAAAAGGCTATCCTGAAGTTACGGATGTAGCTAGCATTGATGGAATTAGTGAAGAAGAGATGTTGCAAATGGTTGCTTCAGTAGAAGCTAACTCAGCACACCCATTAGCTCGCGCGATTATGAGTTATACGTCCAAAATAAGGATCGCCCACTCAGTTGTTGAAGATTTTAAATCTATAACGGGGAAAGGTGCCGAAGCAAAAGTTAGTGGATTGTTAGTATCTATTGGTAGTATCGATTGGGCAAGTGAAAAAACGGTCATATCTCAAGCCATAAAAAATGAAATTGACGAGTTACAGACTCAAGGTAAATCAGTTATGGTCGTACTTCGTGAACAACAATATGTGGGTTATCTAGCGGTAGCAGAAGCTTTAAGAGATTCGAGTTTGTCCATCTTAACGAAATTGAAAAAATTAGGTATTCAACAAATCGTCATGCTTACAGGAGACCATCCAACAACTGCACAAGCAATTGCAAAATCACTAAACATTACAGATGTTAGAGCAAGTCTTATGCCAGAAGACAAACTGGTTGCAATCAAAACGCTCAGAGAAAAAATGGGACGTGTGGCAATGGTTGGTGATGGAATGAATGACGCACCAGCGCTGGCTACAGCTAACGTAGGAATTGCAATGGGCGGTGCAGGAACGGATGCAGCACTTGAAACAGCTGATGTTGCTTTAATGGCTGATGATTTAGAAAAATTACCTTATACCATACAATTAAGCCGAAAAGCATTGCGTATTATTAAAGAAAATATTATGTTTGCTTTAGGCTTAAAAATTATAGCGTTACTTTTAATCATTCCTGGGTTATTGACACTCTGGATTGCTATTTTTGCAGATATGGGTGCAACATTACTAGTCGTATTAAACTCTATGAGGTTATTACGCATCCAAAAGTAACACATATGTAGGAGGTTAAAATTCATGCGCTTGACTGAATGGACGATGGAAGAGCAAGAACAGCTCATCCACTTTATGACAACTAATACTTGGCCTTTTCATGGGAATTCTAATCCTGCAAGGGAAATAATAGAAAAAACAATTGAAGAAGGCGGTTATGAATCAGATCAAGTGAAAACCTTTTGGGTTGAAAATGAATCCAATGAAAAAGTGGGCATCGTAAAAATATATGATTTACAAGATGAAATTCCACTTTTCGATTTGCGAATTGCCGAGCAATCAAGAGGAAATGGATACGGACCAGCTGCATTAAAATTAGTAGCTGAATATGTATTTGGTTTACCTGAAACCAAAATTCGGGTAGAAGGTCATACTCGTCAAGATAACTTTGCGATGCGAAAAACGTTTGAACGAGCAGGCTTTGTCAAAGAAGGTCATCTCAGAAAAGCTTGGTTTTCACCAAAAGAAAAATCATATTATGATGCAATTACGTATGGAATTACAAGAGAAGATTATGTAGAAGGTACTACGACACCTGTTTTATGGGACGATCAGCAACAGGAAAAAATGGGTGAGACGAAAATGCATTATTCTATGCTCCCATTTCCTGATTCTTTCGAGTCGGAAAGACTGTTTATTCGTGCTCCTAAGATTGAAGATGCTAAAGACGTTTGGACTAGTGTTCATGCGTCCGAAAAAGCTTTAAAATCGTGGATGCCTTGGGCGCAAAAAATGCCTAAAATAGAAGAAACAACGGAAAATCTCCGTCAGGCTATAGCTGATTTTATTACGAGAAAAGATTTAAGACTTCATTTGTTCTTAAAGGAAACCGGTGAATTTATAGGAGCCAGTGGGTTCCATCGAATTAACTGGAACATTCCTAAAGTAGAAATTGGTTATTGGTTAGATAGTCGACATGAGGGCAAAGGGTACATGACAGAAGCTGCTGAATGTTTAACGGAGTTTGCATTTAACGAATTGAAAGCAAAGCGTGTGGAAATTCGATGCGATACGGATAATGTTAGAAGTAGAGCAGTAGCTGAGCGTCTGAAATTTAACTTAGAAGGTATTCTTTATAACGAATCAATGTCTTCAGATGGCAACCATGTTCGAGATACATGTGTGTATGCAAAAACCAAGTGAACATAAAAAGGGATGCCCGCGTATCGGACATCCCTTTTGTTACAGTTTTCGTTTACCTGTTAATAATTGCACGATTAGTATAATACCAGCAATCAGTAGTATTAAGTGAATTAGACCGCCACCAATATCAAGAACGAGACCTAGTAACCAGATAATAAGTAAGACAACAATGATCATCCATAGCATTCTACCCATTTTGTTTCATCCTTTCTCCAGTTAGGCTTTGATAGTTAAAATTTACCCCTGTTTATGAGAAGATAAACCAAATGCATAAATTAATAGAAGGAAGCGATTTTTTTGGAAAAACCAATGTTAACAAATGTCATGGAGGAAATCATACGTAGCCTCGTAGCTGTTTTACTACGTGGGTCAGAGTATCAAACGTTTTGTAAATGTTCAAAATGTGAAATGGATATTGTGGCTCTAAGTTTAAATTCCGTTCCTAGTCAGTATGTTACCTCAGATTTTGGAAGAGAAGCAGCATTCAATCAGTTAAATTCCCCAGCAAATTTAGAATGGATTAACAGACGTATCATTCATGCCATCCATGTTGTAGAAAAACACCCAAATCACCCCCCGCTTGAAAAGTGAGAAAGACCTATCGTTGAGAACACCTCTTGTCTATAGTACACTTATAAAAGCTATGGAAAGAGAGGATTCGTGTAATGCCGACACCTAGTATGGAAGATCATATCGAACAAATATATATACTAATTGAACAAAAAGGATATGCGCGAGTTTCGGATATTGCTGAGTCTCTTTCAGTTCTTCCTTCTTCCGTTACGAAAATGGTGCAAAAACTTGATAAAGATGGGTATCTTGTATATGAACGTTATCGTGGTCTAATGCTAACACCTAAAGGTCTAAAGCTTGGAAAGCGTCTTGTTAAGCGTCATGAACTGCTTGAACAATTTTTACGATTAATCGGTGTACAAGAAAATCAGATTTATGGAGACGTGGAGGGCATCGAACATCATTTAAGCTGGAATTCAATCGATCGAATTGCAGATCTGATTCAAGTGATGGAAGAAAATCCTGAATTTATACTTAAACTTAAAGAGCTAAAAGAAAGTCAGCAAACTGAATAAAACATATGAAAGGAGCGTTTCCTGTGACAGAATTACTATCTGGTGAAATTGTTGAGTTAGATGTAAAAAAGAAAGAAGAATCCAAATGGATATTGTCGAATGGTCAAACGGAAATACCTATTAACAGCTCTGAAGCACCTGAGGATTTAAAAGAGGGTGATGCATTAAAAGTATTTTTGTTTACAGATCGAAGAGGAAATCTAAGTGCCACTTCAGCATTACCACATATAACAAAAGGAACTTACGGATGGGCTCGTGTCATAAAAACAGACGAGCGTGAAGGTGTATCTGTAGATATTGGAAGTTCTCGTGAAGTGTTAGTAAAAGGACAAGACTTGCCGCTAATTAAATCTTTATGGCCAAAAACGGGAGATTTTCTCTACATGACGCTTCGTACAGATTTCCATGGTGATTTGTTTGGGCGTTTAGCCACCGAAGAAAAAGTAGCTGAAGCTTTTGTTGAAGCACCAACATCTGTATTTAATGAAAATTTAAAAGCACGTGCATATCGGTTATTACCAGTTGGTTCATTTTTAATTTCCGTACCACAAGGTTACAGACTCTTCGTCCATCATACAGAACAAATGGCGGAGCCACGTTTAGGTGAAGAAGTAGAAGTTCGTGTAATAGGTGTGAAGGAAGATGGCTCATTGAACGGGTCAATGCTACCAAGGAAACAAGAACGTCTAGGCGATGATGCTGAAACCTTATACCGCTACATACAACAAGTAGGTGGTAAAATGCCATTTACAGATAAATCATCGCCTGATGAGATATTGGAGATGTTCAATTTAAGTAAGGCCGCTTTTAAGCGGGCTTTAGGAAAGTTAATGAAGGACGGCAAAGTGGAACAACAAGATGGTTGGACCATCGTCAAATCGGACATTTAGGTTTATAGAATCACTACTTAGGGCACAAAGAGAATGGAGCGATTATATATTCGCCGAAACTTTTTGTGCCCTTTCGTCGTATTATCTACAGAGAAGCATATCCTAAAAAGATTGCTGATCTTTTGTGAAATAAAAGTTATTTTGAGAGGAGAATTTACTTTGAAAAATAAAATGGTTCGATTAATTTCATTTATATTACTAATTACTTTAATAATGCCAACAGTAGCTTTAGCAAGCACTGGGTCCTCTTCTTCTGGAGAAGGGATTAATGAAAAATTCGGGTTACCGATTGTTGTCTATGGTGCTGATTTAACAGAATCAGAAAAACAAAGTGTAAAAGATAGCTTGGGCGTTACTAAGGAATCTGAGATAGAAGAAATTTCAGTAACGGGTGAAGATTTAGTTAAGTACATTAAAGACGGGGACGCATCGGCTCGGATGTTCTCATCTGCAAAAATTACTCGTAAAGATGAAGGAAAAGGATTAGTCATCGATATTGTAACGGAAGATAATATTACACAAGTTACAGCTGACATGTATGCAAATGCAATGCTAACAGCTGGAATAGAAGATGCAACAGTAGAAGTAGCCTCTCCCAAAAAAGTGACAGGTCACTCTGCTTTAGTCGGAATCTATAAAGCGTATGAAGTGAGTGGAGAAACATTAGATAAAGACCGGACTGATGTAGCAAATGAAGAACTTTCAGTTGCAACCATTTTAGCCAATGAATCTGGAATTGATGAAGCGAAAGTAAGTGAACTCTTAACTGAAATTAAAAAAGATATAGCGGATAAAAATCCAGCATCTAAAGAAGAAGTTGAAAAAATTGTGCAAGACCAATTAACAAAACTTCAAATTGAATTAAACCCAGAAGACCGTCAATTATTAATTGATCTAATGGACCGTATACGCCAGTTAGATATTGACTTTAGCAAATGGTCAGATCAATTAAACGATTTAAGTAAAACTATTGAAGACAAAGTAGGGAATTTGGTTAAGGATGAAGGATTTTGGCAAAGTGTTAAGAACTTTTTCAATGATTTGATTGATTCACTACGATCTTTATTTAATTAAACCACCTTTAACCCATTCGGATTTCCGAGTGGGTTCTTGTGCGCTTGGCAGCGCTTTTCTCTAATGGGTGAAAGTCCCTAACATGCTGTAGTGGCAGAAATGTATACCTGACTGGTAGTTGACGCAATTCCACACGAGAAGTTGATTGAATTTATTCGAGAAGAAATGGTGGACAGTAGCAATCGGGTTTCTTGGAAAATGGAATTGTATCCAATGGGGATAAGCATGGAGGAGCCGTATGCGATGACCCGCACGTACGGATCTGTGAGAGGCGCATGAATTCATTCATGCGCCTACTCTATTTCTAAAATGAGAAAACCACAAAAGATTAATATCTATTGTGGTTTTTTACTAGGCATGGGCTAGAAAAATGAAACCAGATAAATTGCACATCCTATGAAGCAGTGATAATATAAAAGAAAAATTATCTCGAATTCGAGATATTATGTAATGGAGGAATTCTGATGGAATTAGCAGGCATTCATCACGTATCTGCATTGACAGCAAATGCAGAAAAAAACTTTGATTTTTTCACACGTATATTAGGCATGCGCATGGTTAAAAAAAGTGTAAATCAAGATGACACATCGTCGTATCACTTGTTTTACGCAGATGCAGTAGGGACACCAGGAACAGATATGACGTATTTTGATATTCCACATGCAGGACGAACAGTACCGGGAGTATCAAGTATTAGCAACACCTCATTCCGAGTGAAAAGTGATGCGGCTTTAGATTATTGGGAAAATCGTTTTAAAGAGTTTGGTGTACATGTAGGAGAAGTTGAACAGCGTTTTGATCGAAATACTTTGTACTTTGAAGACTTTGAAGGTTCCAGATTAATGTTAGTTGTAGACAATGGTAAAGGCGTACCTTATGGAATTCCTTGGACAAAATCCGGTGTTCCTGAAGAATTTGCACTAGTTGGTCTGGGTCACGTGACATTAACCGTACGAAAAGCTGAAAATACAGAGTTAGTTTTAAAAGAAGTATTAGGGTTTAAAAAAGTGGGTACCTATCCTTCTTTTGTAAAAGATATGAAGGACATCGTCGTATATTCAACAGGCGAAGGAGGCCCAGCCTCTGAAGTTCATATAGAGGAGCGTCCAGATTTACCAATGGAAAGACCTGGCCGTGGAAGTGTTCACCATGTGGCATTCCGAGTTAAAACGTTTGAGGAATATGAAAAATGGGATGAATTACTTCGTACAAAAGGGTTTATGACTTCTGGTAAAGTAGATCGTTATTATTTTAAATCCATTTACTTCCGTGAACCCAATGGTATTTTATATGAATTAGCAACGGACGAGCCTGGATTTGCAACAGACGAATCAATGGAGACTTTAGGGGAAACACTAGCACTACCACCATTTTTAGAATCAAGACGCAAACAGATTGAGGCTTCGTTACGCCCATTAACGTTTAAAGAATAAAATTATGCTACACTGACAAAAAGGAGTGATTGAAAATGGATTTTCAGTATAAAGATTTAGGTCATGATGCATATGCTTACGTATATGAAAAAGATGGTCAAACTTTAGGGGAAATTACCTGGACATTATTAGGAGATGTAATGGTTATGGATCATACATTTGTATCTCCCACACTTCGAGGTGAAGGTGTTGCAAAAAAATTGTTAGATCAAGCAGCAGAATTTGCACGCGAAAAAAATTACAAAATGGAAGCGGTATGTTCTTATGTGGTCGCCGCGTTTGATAAATCATCAGATTACGATGATATTAAGGCATAATTAAAAGGCAATCCGCTAATGTATTTTAGTGGATTGCCTTTTATGAATGACTTTTCATGTTGTCAACATCCCTCACATTTGAGTAAAGATAAATAAAAATCCTGTTAGTACAGAAGCGCCTACTATTGTGTACATAAAATCTGCTTGGTTAAAAACTAATTTCTTTTCCATCGTTTCATCTACTCCTTTCTAGTTGGTATTACTCAATATGTACCCACCATATTCTTCCTTTAAACATGTTTAATCCTAAATTTTGCAGGGAATGCTGATTATATGAAACTAATCTTATTTAGTTTCGTATAATTTAGTAGATTAAAAGAAGAGGTGAATGGAATGAGCAGATCAGGTGAAGTAGCTTTAGGAATTATAGGTACTATTTTAAATGTATTATTATTAATCGTTTTAACTTTAACAGTAGTAGGTGCTTCTGCAATTGACTCGACGGATTTCCAACAGATGATTGAACAAGAAGTAATGTCGGATCCAACGATGACCCCTGAAGATTTAGCATATATGAATGATGCTATGGGTGTTGGTATGGATGTACTTGGAGTAACAGGATGGGTACTTATTGGTCTACTTCTGTTAAGTGTCATTTTAAGTATTATTGCTGTAGTAAAAGTTTCGAAGAATAAGAGTCCTAAAACTGCAGGCATTTTATTTATCTTTGCCGGTTTATTATCAGGGATTTTATTATTAGCACCTATATTATTCTATATTGCTGCTATTATGTGTTTTGTACGCAGAACACCTGTACAGCCTATAGAGGATTCTTACTATCGTACGGAGATGGAAACCAATCGTACCGATACTGATACTGAAACCCCTCAACAGCCTCTATAAGCGTTTTATTGTAGGTGCCAAAGACTAGATAAAATAAAAACACCAGTCAAATTAATTTTTGACTGGTGTTTTTATATAGTACACATATTTAGTTGTAGATAAAGGATGTCCCTCAAATAATTCATCGAATTCCTCAAGGAATGTAAACCCATTTCGTTCATAAAAAGAACAACCTTTGATATTTTCACTTTCAACGTAGACAAAGAGCTGTTGTGCTTTTTGTATACGTTGGAGACCCATGTCTAAAAGTTTTTTGCCATAACCTAATTGTTGGTACTCTGGGTGCATATATATCGCGGTTAACTCTGCATCGCCATCTTCATCAACTCTAGTAAAGTTAGCAAAGCCCAAAACCTTCTCTTCGTTTACAGCTACATAAACAGATGTTTTTTCTAGCCTTTTCATCATCATCGCATCTGAATAAGCTCTTTCAAGGAATAAATCTTGAATCTTAATCGGGATGATGCCTTCATATGTGTCCTGCCAGCTTAATTTTGCAATTTGCTGAACGGCTTTTATGTCTTCATGTCTCATCTCTCGTATCAATTGATTCACCTCAAAATTCTTTCCGTTATCATACCAAATATTTCGCTTAGTTACCATACATGTGAAATAATAACGATAAGGGGTGCACAATCATGTGGAAAATAAATACGTTCAATGAACTTACGGTTCAACAATTGTATACATATCTTCAGCTACGAGTGAATGTTTTTATCGTCGAACAAAAATGTCCATATCCCGAATTAGATGGATATGATATAAATGCATTTCATTTAGCATACTTCGAAAATGAAAAACTATTGGCTTATGCAAGAATCCTTCCTCAAGGGGTTAAGTATAATCGAATTTCTATTGGAAGAGTCATTGTTGATGAAGAGGTGAGAGGAAAAGGCTTAGCGAAAGAAGTTATGAAAGAAAGTCTAAGTTTTATTCAAAAAAAATGGCCATTACAGGAAGTGCAATTACAAGCACAATCACATTTGCAGAGTTTTTATGGATCTTTTGGTTTTGAATCTATATCTGAAGAATACGATGAAGATGGTATTCCTCATGTTGACATGGTAAAAAAATATTATTTGTAATCATAATGTCACAAAAACTAGTGTTAAATAACAATGAAGAGGGTAACGATACACTATTAGGACAGATTTAATGGGGGACTGATAAAAAATGGCTAAGGGAAATAATCGATCGTTGCTATTAGCGGGCTTGGCGGCTGGAGCATATGCATATTTTAGTAAACAAGAAAATCGTGAAAAAGCAATGGTTGCTTTTACAAAAACGAAGACGAAAGTGAATTCATTTTTAGAGTCTCAAAAACTAAATAAAATGGATATAACCAAGGAAGGCCATTCTGATCCTTATGCCGACGATGATAATAAAACAAGCGTAGATGTTCAAGACGGTGATAAAAACCCAAAATCATAAAAAAGAGGAGGCTTCGCTCAAAGCGAGCGACGTCTTCTTTTTTTGATGAAAAGTAAAGTGAGATAGACAACGATTAAGCTGGTGAAACCAATTATTAAAACCAGTAAACCAACCACTAGATGTGCTAAATCTTGCATGCCCTCTAACTGGGGAAGATGACTTATAGCTAGTAAGGAAATTCCCAGTGTCATGCTTATAAGAGGGATGAGATATGCAAATATCAAATGATCAGGTTTGATTCGAAAACTTAATAATGAGCATGTAGTTACTATTAATACACCGATACCTATGAACATCCAGTTCATATGTTTAAACCCTCCAACATCTAAATGCCATACAACTTAGTATATGTGCTTTATTTAAAAGCGGTGTATTACACCATATGCATTAGAATCCTAGTGATCTTCTAAAAAAGCTTGAATACCGTTGACTAACGGGAATTCGGATTCCGTTCTTCATGATGAGTAAAAATGTAGAATGAGAGTCTGGTTGAATTTCATCTATATATTCAATATTTACAATATATGAACGGTGACATCGAATAAAAAACTCAGAAGAAAGAAATAATTCAAGTTCACTTAAATTTAAACGGTGGTACCCCTCTTGTGTTTCTGTTTTGACTAATGTTTTCCGTAATTGTGTTTCGAGGAAAATGACGTTCTCTTGTTTTACCGTATACCAACATTCACCAGTCTTTATTGTCAGATATTTATTGTAAAAAGAGGAAGGTTGATTGGGTAATATAGCAGTAACAGCACCTTTAGTTTTGCCTTCTTCTATTATGGGCATGCTCATACCATAAAAAGAGACACCAAAAACATTAGAATCAATAAATTCCGTAATTTTTTGGCCGTGAAGCAAGGCTTTTTGTGTAGCAGATCCTTCTTTTATTAAATCACCAGATTTTATTTTCAAATCAATTCGCTTACTTGGTTGGTAGTATACAAACTTTTTTGTATCGGAAATCGCAATGGATGCGTAGTCGGGGAAAAACTCACAAATTACGTTCATCACTTTTTCAATCGTTGCAGTATCCAATTTGAAACCTCACTTTAGTATGTTCAAATAATAATTATTATTTTATCACATGTATGAGGCCACTAAGGAGGTTAATGGAATGAAAAAGGCGATGTTTATTTTAAATCCATCTGCAGGAAAAGAGTTAGCAGGAATATTTAAAGAACCAACAATAAAAATGCTCAAAAAAATGGGTTATAAGGTTGATGTAAAAGAAACACAGGGAGAGGGAGATGCCACCACCTTTGCAAGACAAGCATGTGTGGAAATGTATGATTTCGTTACTGCAATGGGTGGAGATGGAACCATAAACGAAACAGTCAACGGTCTGGCTGAACAAGAGCATCGTCCCTTGTTTGCCTTTATCCCACTTGGAACGGTAAATGATTTTGCGAGAGCATTAAAAATTCCGTTGGATCCTCAGGAAGCGATTGAATCGTTAATTGCAGCAGAACCACATTGGGTAGATATTGCTAAAGCTGAAAATCGCTATTTTATGAATATTTTAGCTGTAGGTAAAGTAGCTGATAGTGTATCGCATGTTTCAGTGGAACAAAAAACGAAACTTGGAACATTAGCCTATTTTATAGAAGGTGTTAAAGCGTTAACATCTAATGAAGAAACAGGAATTTTTGTAAAGCATGACCATGGAACATGGGAAGGGAAGGCTGTACTCGTATTAGTTGCTTTAACCAACTCTGTTGGCGGTTTCGAAAAACTTGCACCAAAAGCAGAAAAAGACGATGGGTTTTTGCATGTATTCATTGTCAAAAGGGCAGGGATTCCTGCTTTTATGAGAATGACTACAGCTCTTTTACGTGGGAAATTAGAAGAAGATCCAGATGTAATTGTTATTCAGACAGAAAAATCACATATTAAATCAACTCCTGCACTAGTTTGCAATATAGATGGAGATGAAGGGTGTCAAACACCTCTTGATGTACAAGTATTAAAAAAACATTTACAAATATTAATACCCAAAAAATAAAACCAAAACGCGCTGGGGATAAAGTTTTTATATTTACATAAAATTGTAAAATAACCATTATTTTTTTCCTAATAGTTTGTTGATAATAAAATAATTTGAAATACTTATAAAACTATTTTCATAGTGGCGAATTCGTTATATAGTTAAAGAAGTGTTAAGATATACTATTGCCACTATAATAGTGTATACAAGAGAAAGATGGGGAACTTATGCAGCAAATTCATTTATCTGGTAGTGAAAGCATGTCGAAAAAATATATGAGTGAAATTGAAACTTCAAGTAAGTATGAAGTGATGGATGATTTTTTTGAATTAGAAACAAAACTTATTTATGAAATTCATCATTTAGAAACCGACAAAGCAAAAATGACTTTGAGGACTATCATAGATCGGATATCCATAAGAGCAGGTAAACAGACTATTAAAGGTGTCCGACAATACTTCACTGTCTTGTCTTCAATCATGGCAAGGAAATTATATGAAAATCAAGTGCCTTCTATAAAAGCATTTGCATTTAATACGGCTTGTATAGACATGATTGACAATCATATGAATGACGCTGCTTTTTTACAATTTGCAGATGATTTAATCGAGTTTTTTGTCTTGGTGATTTCCGAACGGAAACAACCAGCTTTTAGTCATCAGACGGTGAATAAAGTTGTGCTCTTTATAAATGACGAAGTGGAGTCCGATTTGTCAGTTGAAGACATCGCTAAACATTTCAATGTGAGTACTAGTCACTTGTCACGGATTTTCCGAGAGCATGTAGAAATTACTCTTGTAGAGTACTTAAATGTTAGAAGAGTGGAAGAGTCGCAATACTATTTGAGACATACAAATAAGAGCATTTCGGAAATTTCTCAGCAATATCATTTTTGTAACCAAAGCTATTTTACACGTATTTTTAAGAAGTATACTGGCGTTACACCGAAACAATTTAGAGATCATAAAGAGCATGAATACTTCAGATATGCTCTACCTACAACAGGTTGAAAAATCTTACATTAGGACTCTTTTTTCTCTACATTTGAAATCAAGTAGTTATATAAGGTATACTTCTTTATAGTTTGAAAAGATGAAGGTGAATCTAGTGAAGAAAAAAATCGGATTACTATCAGTACTTGTTTTTGCGACCTTAGTTCTAAGTGGCTGTTCAGGTGTTGAAAATAAAGAAGGGTACTTTTATAGCATTTTTGTAAAACCTTTCGACTTTTTATTGAATTTCTTTGGAGATTTTTTCAGTGGAAGTTTTGGACTTGCGATTATTGCCATTACAATTTTAATTCGTTTAATTTTAATGCCCTTGATGCTTCGTAATTATAAACACCAACAAGGTATGAAAGTTAAAATGGATGCAATGAAACCTGAAATGGATGAAATCCAAAAGAAGATTAAAGCAACAAAAGAAAAAGAAGAACAAATGAAACTTCAGCAGGAAATGATGGGGCTATATCGAAAACATAATGTAAACCCTTTAAATATGGGCTGTTTACCTGTGATTATTCAAATGCCGATCGTTATGGGACTTTACTTTGCGATTCTTTATTCACCAGACGTGAAGAGTCATCAATTTTTATGGTATAGTCTTGGATCACCAGATATTATCATGACACTCATTGCAGGAGCAGTTTACTTCCTACAGGCAAAAGTGTCGCTTTGGACAGTACCGGAACAACAAAAACAACAAATGAAAATGTTTGTTTATATTTCTCCAATCATGATTATGTTTGTATCATTCACATCCATGTCCGCATTGCCGCTTTATTGGACAGTTGGTGGGTTACTATTAATTTTACAAACGTATATTGGACGCAAATTTTATTCGGAACATCCAGAAAAAGCAGTCGAAGAATAATTCTCAAAAGTCGGTGCAAGTTGCACCGACTTTTTTTCTAGGAGATGTACATGTTGAGTAAAAATTGGATTATTGGATTACTTATGTCGACGGTTAGTATTATTGCACTTATTTTTATCATTAAAGGAAATATAAATATGGCAGTTCTATTTATGACGGCTATGTTTGCATTAACAAATTGGTTCCGTTCTATGAATTTAAAAGAAAATGGATTTGATAAGGAAGCAAAGTGGATGCGATCTGTTTCGATATTATTTGCCATTTCTTTTTTGGCGATATTAATAATAATTAATATATAAGAGGTATAAATATATGGAGTTTTGAGCCATCATGCTAAAGAGACTTTATTTGCATGGAGGTTAATAAAATGAAAAAATGGTTGATTCTCATTTGTGTAGGCTTGATAAGCGGATGCTCGGATGAAACTACTTTGATGCCAGTAACTGGCGAGATTACAAATTCCTTAACCATTGATGTCGTGGATACAACAGGGAAGTCACTCGGAAAAGGAGAGTTGACGGAAACCAGTAAGGGTATTTCTCTACGGTTACAAGTTAAAGGGCTGGCTCCAGGGGTTAAGGGAATTCATTTCCATGATGTTGGCCTTTGCGAACCACCTGACTTTAATACTGCAGGTTCGCATGTAAATCCAACAGGGAAAGAACATGGCTTCAAAAACAAAAAAGGCTATCATGCAGGAGATTTACCGAATTTAGTTGTTCCTGAAAATGGAGAAGTAGACTTACAAATCGTAACACCACTCCTTACTTTATCAAAAGGGAAGGCAAATTCTTTGCTAGATGAAAATGGCAGTGCGCTTATTATTCATGAAAAAGCAGATGATTATGTAACAGATCCTTCTGGTAATTCAGGTAACAGGATAGCGTGCGGGGCCATAAAATAAAAAAACGCGAGTAACCTTTTAATGGTTACCGCGTTTTTTTGGTTTTTTATGTTTCATTTTATCTTCTTTTCTATTTTCTAATAGGTCATCTAATTGTTGCATTAATAATAAAACGTCAACCTTTGAGATACGTGACATTCTTCTTCACTCCCGTCTCGATTTTATTCTATATTTTTCGATGGAGGGATGTAGTATATGTCCGTCTTTATTCAAAATAGGCCTTTAGTATTGGAATTTCGTTCTCGTTAGCAACACAATTACGATAGCAGGTATGGTACACAGTACCATTCCAAGAAAAGCGAGACCTGGACTAACTTCATACAAATACCCGCCTGCAAAAGTTAGGAGAGCTGTACTTAGACTCATACCAAATGCAGCGTACATCCCCTGGGCAGCAGGAATTTCATCATGTGATAAACGTTTAGTGATAAATTGGATAAATGCATAATGTGCAACGCCAAAAGAAACAGCGTGCAACAATTGTGATAAAACAAAGATCCACACCGAAGGGAATAAAAAGATGAGAATCCAACGCATTGTTGAACCGATTCCAGCAATTAAAAACATAGTCGAAACCTTTGTGTTTAAAAAAAGAGAATCAGCACGTGTAAAGAATAATATCTCTAAAAGAATGGCTACATTTAGTACGATTCCAATATAGAAACTGTTTACACCAAGATCCTGCAAAAAGATGTATCCAAAATTATAATAAGAAGCATGTGCTCCCTGTAATAAAATAGCTAGTATAAGAACGATGACAAATGGTTTGGAAGCTAGCAGTCTTTTAAAATCCGACTTCCGAAGATCGTTTTTCTTCAACTCAGGTTTAATCATTAAAATTGCAGGTGAGGGACGTGTATGTAAAAACCACATAATTGCTAGCCCTATTAGCATAACCCATAATATAGCTTGTTCACTCCACCATGCCGTAACCGCCCCGATTAAGAGTAACCCCACTGTATACCCAACGGATCCAAAAGATCTACTTTTCCCATAATGAATATGTTCGGTTTGCATTAGAACGGAGGCGCTACTCTCCATAGCGGGTAACAAAATTGGATACACTATACTAAACAAAACCGTGATGATTAGTAAGGGAATAACGGTACTTGCAGTAATAAAAAAGGCCATTGTAAAAAGGGACAAACCCGCTGTCCATACCATCACATTACGTATAGATGCCCGCTTCGTGGCTGCAGGGAATAATACGAATGTAGAAAACGCTCGTCCAAGCATTCCTGCACCCATTATAATACTAGCATTTGAGACAGAGAGTCCTTTTTCAATAATTAAATAGCCGGTCCAATAAGGTAAAAAAACACCCCATGTAAAAAAGAAAGCAAAAAAGTTTATAGAAAGCCATTTTTGATAATTCATTATAACGAAACCTCTTATCTATTTAGCATGTCTTATGTATTATAGCGAAAAACCAAAGATGAGTGTAATGTTCCATTAAAAAAATGGTAAAATGAATTGAAGTTTAATGAAAGAAGGCTTTTTATGCAATCTCATAAATTCACAAATAAGAATAATAACAAGACACGGTCATTCGTGTTATGGACTAGTTTTGGCTTGGTTTTACTACTTGTTCCTTTAATATGGCTTGGACTCCATGATTGGAGTATGGGAGAGAGTTTAGAAGAAGTAGGCTATGTCAAAAAAGTTATAGATGGAACGCCTGAAGAAACTCCTGTACCAGAGAAAAACACACCACCAATTCAACCGGATACTCAACCCGAAAAAGATACTAAAAATGGTGAAAATCCATCAGAAGAACAACCTAATTCTCCACCGACAGAAAAACCGATTGAGAAAGTAGAAGAGCCAGTTAGTCCAGTTGAAAACCCACCAGCTAGTGAGTACGAACCCAATAAAGAACTGCCATCTACTCCGACCTATATTCAAGGAATCCTTGTTGCCAATAAACACTTTCCTTTACCTTCAACTTATGCGCCTGGTGAATCTAAAGAAGCTAGAGAAGCATTTAACAAATTGGCATCGGCAGCAAGATTGGAAGGGTTTGAATTAGTGGCATTTAGTACATATCGATCATATGACTATCAAAAAACGTTATATGAGAAATATGTAGAAAAAGATGGGCAAGAAGCTGCAGATCGATATAGTGCTAGACCTGGATATTCAGAGCATCAATCTGGTTTGGCTTTTGATATTGGTGAAAAGAATTTTGAACAGCATTTTGCTTCTTCAACATTTGGGAGCACACCAGCAGGAATGTGGATTGCCGATCATGCTCATGAATATGGATTTATTCTTCGATATCCTTTAGGAAAAGAAAAAATTACTGGCTATATGCATGAATCATGGCATTTCCGCTTTGTTGGGGTTGGCCCAGCACAGGATATGTATTCGAATAATAAAACTCTTGAAGAATATTTAGAGTTATAACAAACAGAAGTTTTCTATGAATTTATAAAGCGAATAAGAAAGCAAAAGGTCTCTCCCATCATCCGGAGAGGCTTTTTTATTTCTTGTTTCACCGTGAGTGAAAAGAAAGCATAAACCATCTAGTTACCATATATTAATATGAATTCATTTAAGGTGGGGATGACCATGTCGATTATAACGGGAAAAGATTACATGGCACGAATTGACAGTCTAAATAATGAGATTTGGATTGAAGGGGAACGAGTATCAGGCAAACTGTCGGAACATCCTGCATTTAGAGGGATTTTAAAGAGTAAGGGAGAATTATATGACTTGCAACATGATGTAACTGCTGGACCGTTACTTACACGTCTCTCCCCTGAAAATAATGAAAGATTTAACTTTGCATTTGAGCAACCAACTTCAAAAGAGGCATTAGAAAAACGCCGTGAAGCAACACAATTATGGGCGAGAAAAAGTGCCGGAACGGTTGGCAGGTCTCCGGATTATGTTAATACAGCCATTATGACACTTGGCACCTCCTACGAACTTTTTAAAGGCCGTTTTTCTGAAAATATTCAAAGAATTTTTTCCGATGCTATGGCACATGATTTGTCATTTACTCATACATTTATTAATCCTCAAGTTAACCGTTCTTTTCTAAACAATGAATTTACAAGAGAAATTAAGAAAGACAATGTTATTGGAGCAAAAGTTATTGATGAAATGGAAAGTGGAATTGTGGTTCACGGAGCACGTCTATTAGCAACTCAAGGAGGTATAACTGATGAGATTTTAGTATTACCCGTTAGTGGGAATTTTATTGATCCATCATCAGCCTTTGGGTTCTCAATTCCTTCGAATACACCAGGTGTGAGATTCGCTTGTCGCGAATCATATGCAAAGTCAGAAATGAATAGTTTTGATTATCCGTTTTCCAGTCAATTTGATGAGGTTGATTCGGTTGTTATTTTTGACAATGTTCTTGTTCCATGGGAGCGAGTTTTTGTTAATAAAGACTTAGATAGCGCAGGGAGTATCTATTCTCTTACGAATTTAAACACCATGCTTTTATATCAGGCTGTCTGTAGGCAAGTTATTAAGACAGAGTTTCTACTGGGCCTAGGTATATCAATTGCAAATACAATCGCAATTACAGAATATCAGCATGTTCACGAAAAAATTAGCGAAATCATGATGAGTCTTGAAATCATGAAATCCTTACTATTAAAATCCGAAAAAGAAGCACTACAAAATTTATTCGGTACAATGGTTCCAAATGCAAAACCTCTAATGACAGCCGTCATCTATTATCAAAAAACGTATCCACGTCTTGTTGAAATTCTACATCTTTTGGGTGCAAGTGGATTTATTTCACTACCAACCGAGAAAGACTTTGATGCTCCAATTGGAAAAGATCTTGAAAAATATTTACAATCTAAAAACGACTCTGCTAAAGATCGTGTACAACTTTTCCGGTTAGCTTGGGACTTAACAATGAGTCCATTTGGATCTAGACAGACACAATTTGAACGATTTTTTTTCGGGGATTCCATCCGTCTGTCTGCTTCCCTTTTTAATCTTTACGATCGAGCAACTTTCGTTAAATATGTACAATCTTTCCTAAATGAAAATTAATTATTTTATGGGCAAATCTTTTCGTGTTGCAAATGAAAATCATGAAAAAGGCATCTCCATTTTTGGAGATGCCTTATACTAAGTAATTCTTGAGTGTTAAATACAAGCTTAACGATTATCAATTGTTTCAGGGTACATATCGTGATTCATTAAGCGGTGTGCTGCCATTTCTTCGTATTTTGTACCTGGTTTTCCATAGTTCGTATACGGGTCAATACTAATACCGCCTCGCGGTGTGAATTTCCCCCATACTTCGATGTAGCGAGGATCCATCAGTTCAACTAAATCGTTTAAAATGATGTTCATGCAATCTTCGTGAAAATCCCCATGATTTCTAAAACTAAATAAGTATAGTTTAAGTGATTTACTCTCTACCATTTTAATATCAGGTATATAACTTATATAAATTGTTGCGAAATCAGGCTGGCTCGTAATCGGGCACAAAGAGGTAAACTCAGGGGCATTAAATTTCACAAAATAATCACGATAAGGATGCTTGTTATCAAATGATTCTAAAACTCCTGGATTATATGAAAAATCATATTGTACGTTTTGATTGCCTAATAAGCTAATTCCTTGTCCTTGTAATTCTTCTTTTTGACGACCGCTCATATCATTAGTTCCTCCTTGTTAGACGCCGCGTTTATTACCCCAAATTAACGCATGTAATTGAGGTAAAACTCTCGCGTCGTTCATAATAGTAGATTTCATAGCACGATCAATTAACCATTCGAATCGCTTCAATAGGTTTGAAACCAAAGCTTGATCATCGACAGTTAAAACATCGTCATTTCCGATTTGAAGGTAGAATGGAATATGAGGATAACGTGTATGAATGACCTCAGCATAGTTAAAATCTTCTTCATCAAAAATCACAACTTTTAAACTCACATTTGAATGCTGTAAATTAGTGATAAATATATCGAGCTTTTCGAAATCGGTAGTCATCAAAGAACTTGGTGGTTTTGGAGAGATGGTAACGTCATCGATATAGACGAGCCAATCTTGCCAAAAGGACCCTTGGGTTTCAATCGCCACTTTCCAACCCTGTTCGTGACATTGATTAATCAATTCTCCTAATCCTTTATGTAGAGCAGGATTGCCTCCGGAAATTGTGATATGAGAGAAAGAGTCTCCTCCGATTTCTTTTAACGAATGAATAATTTCTTCCGCTTTCATTGCTGTGCTCTTACCAGTACCATCCCATGTGAATTTAGAATCACACCATGAACATGAATAATCACATCCACCAGTACGAACAAACATGGTCTTTTGACCAATCACCATTCCTTCACCTTGAATCGTTGGGCCAAATATCTCCATCACTGGTATCTTCATAATAGCTCCTCCGCTTTTGGTCGAAACACAACATAGCTTGTAGGAGTTTCGCGAACGATTACTTGAATACATTTCGGTTGGTGAGAAAATGTCTTTAGTTTTTCTTGAATTGTTATCCAGATTTGTTCAGCGATAAACTCGGTAGTTGGAAATTTATCTTTAAATTCAGGATGATCGTTAAGGACTGTATGGTCGTATCTTTTATGAATCAAGTTTTTTATATCTTTAAAGTCTATAAGAAACCCCATCTTGTCTAATTGATCACCAGCAATTGTTACATTAATAAAATAAGTGTGGCCATGCATGTACTGACAGTTTCCTGCATTTTCATGAGGAATAAAATGCGCTGCGGACAACTGCATATCTTTATTTAATTCATATCGAAACGTATGATGAGTCTGTGGATAAAATTGTTGCATCATTGAGCTGCACTCCCTTGTTTTTCTGCAAGGTAAGCGATTAATCCATTTTTACGTAACACACAAGAAGGGCATTCGCCGCAACCGTTTCCACGTACTCCTTCGTAGCAAGTCAGTGTTTTTTCGCGAACGAAATCCAACGCATTTAAATCATCAGCAAGCTTCCACGTTGCTGCTTTGTCTAACCACATTAACGGCGTATGAAATTCGAGCGACGTATCCATTGCTAAGTTAATGGATACATTCAGTGCTTTGACGAATACATCTCGGCAATCAGGATATCCACTGAAATCAGTCTCACATACGCCAGTAATGATATGTCGTGCGCCAATCGATTGTGCATAAACTGCAGCGAAAGAAAGGAATAAATGATTTCTTCCTGGAACAAAAGTAGAAGGCAATTCGCCATCCGCTCCTTCAGTCACCTCGATATCACTTCTCGTTAACGCGTTTGCCGAAAGTTGGTTAATTAAGGACATATCCAATACTTTAAAGGGGACATTTAATTCTTTGGCAATTTCTTCAGCACACGTAATTTCTTCAATGTGCCGTTGTCCGTAGTCAAAAGTGACCGTATAGACTTCTTCATATTGTGTTAAAGCCCATAACAAACAAGTGGTACTATCTTGTCCTCCACTAAATACAACAACTGCTTTTTCTTGAATCATTTCTCATTTCTCCTTTTGAAGAATGAGTATTCGACATCTCCATGCAGGTAATTCCTTAATTATCGTACGATTTCATCCTACGAATCAAAAAGAATTTTGGCTAATAAAGCACAAAAAAACTGTGGAAGTGAACAACAGTTTTCACCTTAGTTTTTTATAGAGGGAGTTTGCGAACCTCTTCCAATTTTGTTACACCGTACATAATAGCATAGAAGAGTTATAGATAGTACAAATTCCTTTACTTTAGAACCAAAAAACCATGCAATGAAGAGATGAATGCTCTTCATGCATGGTTGATTTTTTACAAGATTGGAGACAACAGTCTCGAAAATGATTCTTTCATTTTGATAAATCGTGTTCTTTTATCATACAATTCCAGCGTAAGCTCAGTAGAAAGAAGCATATCTTGTTCAAAAAGCTCAGCTAATTGATGGGATGTTTCTTTGTCATATATAAATGCATTTACTTCGAAATTCAATTTAAAACTTCGGACATCGATATTAGCAGTTCCTACCGTTGACGCTTCATTATCAACGACAATCATCTTGGTATGCAAGAAGCCATTCTCGTAAATATAAACCTTAGCTCCAGCCAATAATAATTGTCCGACATAAGAATAGGTCGCCCAATACACAAACATGTGGTCAGGTTTATTTGGAATCATAATTCTTACGTCTATCCCTGATAAACAAGCAATACGAAGTGTATCCATGAAACTCGCATCAGGAATGAAATAGGGTGTTTGAATATAAATGTATTTTTTAGCCATGGCCATGAGTTTTAAATACCCATTTTTTATTTGCTCCCATTCAGAATCAGGGCCACTGGATACTATTTGTAATCCAACAGAGCCTTTCAAAGGAATTGCGGGAAAGTATCGATCTGAGTATTCAATGGATTGGTTGGACGTTGCTTGGTTCCAATCCAAAATAAATCGAGTTTGAAGAGGATGGAGCGAACTTCCTTCTAACCGTAAATGAGTATCACGCCAATACCCAAGCTTTGGATCTAATCCAAGGTATTCATCACCGACATTAAAGCCACCTATATAGCCGATTCTTCCATCAATAACCACGATTTTCCGATGGTTTCGATAGTTTAATCGAGGATTTATTAAAGGGAAAATAGATGGGAAGAATGCTTCAACTTCTCCTCCAGCCTCCGTTAATTCATGGAAATTCCTTTTTTTTACTCCTTTAGAGCCCATATCATCAAACAACAAACGGACCTTGACTCCTTGTTTCGCTTTGCGCACCATAACGTCATGAATGCGTCTTCCAAGCTTATCTAAACGGAATATGTAGTATTGAATATGAATATGGTCTTTCGCATTTTCCAAATCTTCTATAAGTGCTTTAAATTTAGCTTCGCCATCATTAAATATTTGAACTGCATTATCTTGTGTTAATACCGCATGATTGTTACGAAGATGCATATTAATTAAATCTTTATACTGCAACGCATCATCCAGTTTAAATTCAAATGTACCGTTATCAATTGCCTCAATCTGAAAGTCAATTAATTTATCAATTCCAATTTTGTCTCGACCTTCCCAACGAAATAAATGCTTTTTACGTAATTGTCTGCCAAGTAGCAAATAAACAAGGAACCCGAAAATAGGGATGAAAAACAGCACCATTAACCAAGCCCAAGTAGAGGAAGCATCTCGTCGCTCTAAAAAGATTAAAACGATTGCTAAAAAGATATTTAAGATGATAATTGCTGTAATTCCAAAACTTAGTATGTTTGATGCCATTGTCGACCCTCCTTATTATCGAATTTGATTTTAAACAAGTATAGCTGATAGCTTAATAAGAAAGAAGTGACTGTAATACTGACAAATTTTATTGGTAAACCTAAATTAGTTTACCTCAATCGTTGGTAACGCAAACTTATATTTGTGAAGTATATCCTTAAACAATCAAAATGGTTCTTAGAAGGTATGTTTTGCGAGTAACGGAGTGTAAATACATCTCTCGGCTGGCAATTTCTAAGACTTAAGGCGGATAATTTTATCTTCAAAATTTGTTACATTAGAAAAAACAAATCTATATGGAATAAAAAACCAAACCGAGAAATCTTTACAAACATTCAAGACGAAAAAGCAGTGAACTTTGCTGGAAGTCACTGCTTGTTTCGTATTTGTTCAAGCGTTTGATTAATAAACTCCTTATAAGGAGTATCCGGCATCAATGAAACCAAGTCTGCACCTGTCTTTGCTTCAACAAGTGCCTTACCTAAGTCACCTAAATATACATAGCAGAGAGCGCGGTATGAATAGACCTCATAGGACATCGACAAATCATAAGGATGATGAAGATAAGAAGGAACTTGATATATTTCAAACAATGCTAAGGCCTGTTTTATGGAGCCTAATCCAAATAAAGCTTTACCTTTTTCTAAGAGATAGTGCTCGTTGACTTCATGGTTTTGTTTTTCACTTTCGACTTCCTTGGACAATTCTAAGAAACGGTTTACACTCTCTATTGCTTTTTGGTGTTCATGGGAAAAAGAGTTATAAAAGTGAGCTTCTAACATTTCTGCAATAGCGGTTGAATATTTATTTTCTGCAAATTCCCCGTATTGTCTGATTTTTTTAAGATAGTACACTCGCTCATTTTCGTTGTCATTAATCATTGCCTGATAGCAAGCTAAACGGTACAAATCATCAATCCTATAAAAGATGCGTTCTTCTTTAGAAAAGTTTAATGCCTCATGCATCTTTAAACTTGCTTGCTCATTATTACCAACGGCTGAATACAGGACAGATTCAATATACATATAGTCTAGTGTGGTCATTGCATCAAGTTTGATTGTAGGTAGATTAAAACGAGCATGTTCTTCCAATATTACGGCTAACGCTTCTTCATACTTATGTTCATTAAAAATAATCATTCCTTTGAAAAGGGCAAGAGACGCCCACTGATTATAAAGATGTAATTGTTCGTATAGGTCAATTGCCCGGTGATAATAAAGTTCCCAATCATCATGTTTTAAATGGTATCTGCATTTACTATAGAATTCGAGCAAACGAGCAGATTCAAAACTGAGTGTTAATTTATCAACGATTGGTTGAATTAAATCGATAATTTGTTGACGTTCATCGGATAAATCATTGAAATCTACTTTATACAGTTTCTCGACTTTCTCCAGTACATTTCTCTTTTCGGTTTGACTGACATCTTCCATTAACTCAGAAGATTCAACACCTAGTCGTTGAGCGATATAAGATAAGCTCTCTAGGGAAGGTTGGGCTTTTCCATTTTCAATAAGACTTAACATGCCTTTTGTTAGTTTTTCCCCAGCCAGTGCTTCAAGTGTTAGTTTTTGTTGTTTACGTAAATGTCTAATACGTAATCCGATTGTATCCACGTTAATCCGCTCCATTTCTAATTAGTTTAATTATATTAAACTTTTTCTTGCAGGGGAAGTTTTATCATGTTATTATTTGTTTAATTAAATTAAACTCTAGGGAGATTGATCAAATGGAAGCTACATTGAAACTTAAAAAAGCCACCCAGCACTTATGGACATTTACCATCAGTAAATTGATTTCAACGTTCGGTGCCAGTGTCTACACGTTTGGTATAAGTTTTTATATATTATCACTAACTGGATCCGCAACCAGTTTTGCTACCAATTTAATTTGCAGCATTTTACCACGTACCATTATTGGTCCTTTTGCAGGATATGCTGCTGACAAATATTCAAAAAAAATGATTGTAATTGTTGCTCAGATAGCCAGTATTCTAGCCATGGGAGGACTAGTAATCGTTACGATGTCTTCGGGAATCACATTGACAGCCATATATGTTACAACTATCTTGCTATCCATCACCTCATCATTTTCAGGTATTACCTTCACTGCAGCCATTAGTAATTTGGTTGATGAAGAACGTATTCAAAAAGCCATGTCTTTTAACCAAATGTCGGTTTCGATTGCCACAATCGGAGGACCCGCAGTCGGAGGTTTGATGTATGGGCTAGTGTCTCTTGAATCTTTCTTGTTAGTCCATTTGGTTGCTTATATTCTTGCTGTTGGACTCGAAGCCACAATGAATTTCAAATTATACACGAAATTAATTGAAGAGAAAGCTTCTGAAGTAAAGGAATCCATGTTTCAAAATATGAAAGCTGGGATTACGTATGTACGAAAGCATCAAGTACTATCTATTATTGTGTGGGTATCGATGCTCATGAATTTCTTGTTTGCAGCATTCCAGGTCGGATTTTCGTTCATGCTTATTGATAAACTTGAGGTTAAATCAGCACATTTTGGTTTTACCGAAGGGGCTCTTCCCGTGGGTATGCTCCTGATGGCCCTTCTATTATCGATTCGAAAACAAATTCGTTTCCCTTTGCAAATTGCTAAATGGAGTTTGCTAATTAATGGAATCCTTTTTAGTGCAACTACTATTCCGCTATTTGTTACCTTCTCTTATAACATAATGGTCGGTTATTATTTAATACTGATGCTTTTAATGGGTATTACCATCACTTTGTGTAATACACCAATGGGAGTACTATTGCAACAAACGATTGATGAAGAATACAAGGGTAGGGTTTTTGGTTTACTCGAAACGATGTCAATGGGATTGGTGCCACTAGGGATGTTGTTGTTCGGCTTCCTTTTTGATGCAATTGCACCGGAATGGGTTATGTTGACATGTGGTCTCTTGTTGATAGCTACCGTTCTTTATTTCTTGCGTCCATCAATTATTCGCAAGGCGCATCCAGAGATTTTAGAAAAGTCATCTGCGACAAACATTATTACTCCAGCTATTTCAGAATAAAATAGTCCAGCACCTCCTATTAAGAGGTAGCTGGACTTTCATTTTTTAACGATGACTTGGACTTCCGGAACAACACTACAAGGCTAATGGACATGAGAGCAAGCACAGATGACACAACATATACATTGTCGGATTGCATTGTAAAAATCCATGTAAATAAAAGTGGTCCTATAATACGACCCATATTATCCATGGAATATGTCATACCAGCTGCTGTTCCATACATGCCACCAGATTCTTTTGTTGTTAACGATACTAAAACTGTTCGAGCAAGGGCATTGCCAGCTGTAAAAACACTTAGTGCAAATCCTGCCCATAATAAGCTGTCCGTAAATAGCATCAATATTAATCCAATGGCAGTAACAATTTGCGCGCCGATAATCCACTTCGTTTCTTGACCATTCTTTACGCGTCGGACGACCCCGCCTTGAATGACTGCATCTACTAAGCCACTTGCCATAAATAAATAGCCAAGTTGTAGCGGGGTAATTGAAATTTTATCAATTTGGAACAATTGAAAAGTTGCTTCTAAGCCCGCAAGTAGGAATGTCACCATAAACGAAAATAAGAATAAATAACGAATTCGATACTGCCAAAGTTGTTGGGCACCCTTCGGTACAATTGCTCTTTTACGTGCTTCACCACGTGATTTTGGTTCTTTTAAAATAATGGACGCATAAATCATCAATGCAAGAATTAAAATAGCCGAAGCTATAAAAGGTAGTTGCAAGGTAATACCACCTAGAATCCCGCCAATTGCAGGTCCGAAAATAAAACCTAGGCCAATTGACATACCAAGCAATCCCATATATTTGTTTCGTTCTTCTTCATTTGTCATATCTGCGACAAATCCGGTAACCGCTGTATATAAGGCACCCGAAAAAATACCGCCAACGACTCTCGATACATACAGCATCGGAAGTACTTCGATAAAACTAGCGAAAATAACAAAACTTATGCTGAAACCAAATAAACCGATGAGTATTAACTTTTTCCTTCCTGTTCGATCCGATAAAGAACCCCAAAGCGGAGCGGTGAAGAAAGAAGCCAATGCATAGACCGTTAGTAACCCACCTACATGAACTTCGTTAAACCCTTGCTCTAGGATAACTACAGGCAAAATTGGGATAATGATACCAAAACCTAGATAAACAAAAAATTGCACTGACATTAATATCAATATGGCTTTCTTCATTCAAAAGAACCCGCTTTCTAAACTCATTACGTATTGTTCATTTTACTCGTAAATGAGCGTTCAAACAACAACAGCATTAATCAAGAGGTTTATCCATTTAAATATTGATTGCTGAAAATATTTTATACATCTTTTGCATACAGTAACGAGTATTTAAAAAAACGGAGATACACAGTCATCCTTATATCAATATGTACTTTTTCTCCAATTCCTTCTTCAAGAATAAAGCTAGTTAGGGCAATAGGAAAAGAAAAGACCCAAAACTTGTCTTAAAGTTTTGGGTTCCTTCTTATATGTGTAGTCCGGAAATAGGGTGTATAGCAAAGGAGGTATTATGAGGAATTTCCTGTGAAATAGCTAAGTCAGCTAACGCGACAAAGCCGATTAAAGTATCTTCTTTAATAATAGGAAGTCTTCTTATTCTATGTTGTGCCATAATATCGGCAGCTTCTTCTGTCGAAGCATTTGGTCCAACTGAAATGATTTCAGCTGTCATTACATCTTTAATGAGTTGTTGTTTATTATTTTTATCTGACCTAGTGGCAATGTCTCGATCTGTAATCATCCCAATAACACGTTGTTGTTCCATTACTGGCATACAACCAATATCCAAAGCTTGCATACTTTGAGCTATTTCCGGTACGAGGTCATTCGGAGAGCATGTGACAATGTCGCGAGTCATAACTTTTTTAATTTCCACATAAAAACCTCCTTTAATGATGTTTATTATGGTTTACATTCGGATAAAATATGTAACAAAAATGAAAGATTTAAATGGTTGCAAACGTGGTATTATAAAGGTATGAATTTAAAAGTCAAATTTTATAACGCTTACTTGCAACTTTTCTTGAAGAAACACGTTTAATAAGAAGAGGAAAGGTAGAGGTGGAATATATGGCGAAAGAAGTAGATTTAAAAGGAATCGTTTCCAATTTGTCGAAATTAGGTATAACGGTAACAATGACAAAATCTCGCCTTGAGACGCTGAAAGCTTTAGCACCCCCAGCTCAAACACCGCAGTCACAAGGCTAAACTCACCTAGAATTTACAAACAAAACATATCTACTGAATGATTTTCGTTTTTCAAAACGAGTGTCAATCAGTAGTATTTTTTTTGAAAATGAGACTAAATAAAAAGACTACGCAAACAAATGCGTAGTCTTTTTATTATTCGTCATCACTTGAACCAAACATATAGGTTCGATGATGGAACTTCATACTAAACACTAGCCCGAGCGCCAGCATATTACCCATAAGAGAACTACCTCCATAGCTGATGAATGGGAGTGGTATACCTGTAATCGGCAACAACTGTATCGTCATACCGATATTTTGGAATACATGGAAAGTTACCATTGCGATAATTCCTGCACACACGTAGGTCGAAAACGGATCTTTTAACTGCAATGTAATTTTAGTTAAATGATAAATTAACAAAAAGAATAAACTGACAACGACACTCGCTCCGATAAAACCATACTCCTCACCAATTACACTAAAGATAAAGTCAGTATGATTTTCGGGAATATACACTTCTCTATTTTGAAATCCTTTGCCAAATATCTCTCCAGAACCAATAGCATTCATAGAATTGATTAAATGGTATCCTTCAGAAGTTGAATAGGACTCCGGGTCAATCCAAGAGTAAACACGACCAAACTGATAGCGTTTAAATCCGAATTTCTCAGACAAAAATTCTTGCATAAAAACAGCCATCCAAAGGAGAGATCCACCAAGCACTACAGTACCTGCAAATATAGGGACAATTAACTTCCAAGTAACACCCCCGACGACAATAAGAGCAGCTGTTATGGCAAGAAACACTAGGGAAGTTCCTAAATCTGGTTGTTGCATAATGAAAATCAATGGGACAAGAGCTGTAAGTATAATCTTTCCAAGTAGAAATAAATCCGTTTTTAATGTTTTTAGAGGAAACTTTTCATGGTGTTGACTAATCATTCTAGCAGCAGTTAGGATGAAAAATGTTTTCATAAATTCAGATGGCTGAATACTCCCGATTCCAGGTAAGTGGAACCAGCTTTTAGCACCACCACGTAATTCACCAATTTGATCTTTACCCTCAGGCATGAAAATAAGGATGATAAGAAAGAAAATACCTATACCATAAAGCACCCATGCCATTTTCTTATATTGATCGGGTTCGAAAAACATGGTAAACCCGATAATGACAGCACCAACAATATACCAAAATGCTTGCCTTGGAATAAAATTAGTTCCGTATTGGCCAGTTGTTTGTGCTGAAGAAATAGCGAATAAACTGACGATTAAAAAAAGTAATAGGATAAAAGCAAGCGTCCAATCAAAACGGTCCGCAAACCCTTTGTTCGTTTCCATGTTGTCACCTAAATTCTAGTTAATGTATATTTTATATGTAAGTGCATGTCGTACTAAAAAGAATATTAATAGTCTGCTAGTTAAACATACCCTATTATAACGTAAACTCTCCTCTTTTGCTTGTGCTGTAAGTCATAACAATTCTTTCACTCAAATGTTTCCTTATTATCAAACACTGCTTATAATAAAAGGAGAAATGGAGTGATGATCATGGTGAAAAAAGCTCGAGACGCAGAAGATTACATTCACCATATTTATATACATATGAACGAAGTTGACCATTTCGTCATATTCAGCGGTTTATCCATGCAACAATTTACACAATGTGCAGGTCCTTTGCAACACTTATTACTATTGAAACACCAATATGAAGATGGATCATTTAACATGCATACTCAATTAGAGTTCGTTCCAGACGAAGAAATAGTCGGATTCACCAAAGAGTTTGTAGATGCACCATTTGATTTAAGATGGATTGATTTTTCAGAAGAACGAAAGTTAAATACACTAACTCCGCAAGAACTGGCAGAACTTCTGTATATTGGTCATAAGAAAGAACCTATACGATCACCTTTTTATCATCAACTTCAGAATCGTTACGTATATTTGACCAATGAAGAAGAAAACATGACGAAAATTTATTTCCGAGAGCTTGAGGATTCCGAGAGTTTAGTTGTAAATGTAATAAATCAGGAGATTCGAGAAAAAGAAAAGAGCTCCGCTTTTTGGAAACGTAAACAAAAGGAGGTATTACCTGCACTTTCAATAGATTGCATAAAAGGACTCCGACCGTTGCTGAAGGAAGGGATACTTCTGTCATTGTATAAATTTGAAAAACCAAAAGCATTGTATGACATTGAAGTTCGTTTATTACCTGATACCTTATTTCCCGATGAAATATGGGACGAATTGTCCTCAATTTTAAGCGAAAGCCCGGAAGAAACCATTAGTTTATGACTACAATCTCTTGCATAAATGAGTGCAAGGGATTGTTTTTTTAACCTGAGTTCATGGGTAAGGTAAGTTCATGATAAACTAGAATTACTCAACAAGTGGAGGTATATAGATGAAAAAAAGAATTGGATTATTATACGGTGGAAAATCAGCAGAACACGAAGTTTCATTATCAACAGCTCGTGCAGTGACAAATGCATTGAATTTTAGTGAATATGAAGTGTATCCGATTTACATTACGCAAGAAGGCGAGTGGAGAAAAGGTACGGAACTCATGGCACCAGCGCAATCGATTGAAGAATTACAATTTGAAAGCGATGCTGGAGAAACGTTGCCAAATAATATTTCTAGCTTTTTACCTACGTCCAACGAATCTTCTTCTATTGACGAACCGTTCTTAGATGTGATTTTCCCTGTGTTGCATGGACCGAATGGGGAAGACGGTACGGTGCAAGGTCTTTTAGAAGTCTTGAATTTACCTTATATCGGAAACGGGGTATTGGCATCATCTGCAGGGATGGACAAAGTCGTAATGAAGCAATTATTTGCTCAAGCTGGACTTCAGCAAGTTCCATTTATTCATTTCATTAGAAGAGAATGGCAAAATAATCAAGATCAATGGGTTCATGAAGTAGAACAAAAATTATCTTGGCCTGTATTTGTTAAACCAGCAAACTTGGGGTCGAGTGTAGGGATAAACAAAGCATCGACGCGCGATGAATTAATAAAAGCGGTTGACTTTGCATTAAAATATGATCGTAAAATCATTATCGAACAAGGAATTAAAGCACGAGAAATTGAAATGGGCGTCCTTGGAAACGATATGCCAAAATGTTCAGTTGCGGGTGAGATTAAGCCACTGAAAGATTTTTATGACTATCAAGCGAAATACCAAGATGGAAACACGGCAATGATCATTCCAGCTGAAATTTCAAATGAACTAGAAAATACGATGCAAGAAATGGCGATTAAGGCTTTCAAAGTGTTAGACTGTGCTGGATTAGTTCGTGCAGACTTTTTTGTAACAGATAACAACGAGGTACTGATTAATGAAGTGAACACACTACCTGGTTTCACTCCATTTAGTATGTTTCCTCTATTATGGCAACATACAGGAGTCAGTTATCCAGAACTAATCAATCAGTTAGTCGATTTAGCTATTGAACGTCATGCTGAAAAACAACAGCTTCACTATAAAATGGATTGAGTGTGGATTTAAATGAAAAAACAATTATCGCAAATTGCAACTTGGTTAAAGCAAGAAATGAATATTCAAAACAATATTACGGTCACAGGTGTTTCGATTAATACGAAAACGCTACAGCCAGGTGATCTATTCATTCCTTTCAAAGGTGAAAAAGTAAATGGACATCAGTATGTAAAGCAAGCATTTGAAAAAGGTGCATCTGCTGCTTTATGGCAAAATGACGAACCCAATCCTCCTTCAGACTTGCCGTTAATTCTGGTGGAGAATTGTGAACATGCACTTCAAATGATGGCTCAAGCTTATCGAGAAGAACATAAAGCTACATTTATAGGTATTACTGGTTCAAATGGGAAGACATCTACTAAAGACTTGGTAGCTGGGGTTTTATCCCCATATTTTCGTGTGCAAAAAACAGTTGGAAACTTTAATAATAATTTAGGATTACCTTTAACAATTTTAGCTCTTCATGAAGATACACAATTTGCAGTATTAGAAATGGGGATGAGTGGCTATGGTGAAATTGCGTTTTTATCTAATTTAGCAAAACCACATTACGTTGCCATCACTAATATTGGTGAAGCACATATGCAAGATCTTGGTTCGAGAGCAGGCATCGCAAAAGCAAAGTTTGAAATTATCGAAGGCTTAAAAGAGAATGGGAAACTTTTCTATGATGGAGATGAGCCACTTCTAAGTCCTCTTGTAGAGGAAGATTTTAAGGGAGAATCTTTTTCATTTGGCTACGATGGTTCAAATGATATTTCGGCAGTAAATATAATGGCAACAGAACAAGGTAGCCAATTTGATGTGTCAGGTGTTTTGTCTGGTGCTTTTTCAATTCCTGTTTTAGGAAAACATCAAGTGAAAAATGCTTTAGTGGCCATTTTAATTGCAAATGAAGCTGGTCTTTCAACTAATCAGATTCAGCAGTCTTTGCAACATGTGTCTCTTACAGATATGCGTATGCAAATGATTCCCGCTTCAAACGGTGCTCTATTTATTAATGATGCGTACAACGCTGCCCCTACATCCATGAAAGCAGCAATTGCATTTACCAGAGAAACCACAATTCGACCAGAGAAGTGGGTCGTGCTCGGAGATATGTTAGAGTTGGGTGAGAATGAAAAACAATTTCATGAGGAACTCGCTGAATATCTAACCAGCGAAACGATTACTGGCATATGTTTGTTCGGTCCACGAATGAAATGGTTGTATGAAATATTGCAAAAAACTTGGCCGGAAAATCAAATATTGTGGACGGATTCGAACTACGGTTTAATTATTGAAAAACTGCTTTCCGTAACATCTTCTGAAAGCTTGATTCTTGTCAAAGGGTCAAGAGGAATGGCTTTAGAAAAAGTAATTGAACCTTTGAAGCGAGGATGAACTATGTTTTTTGAAAATGAAAAGAAACTACGTATACCTGCTGAAGGAAGGTTGCTTGTTTTAGAAGCACCAGCTTACGTTGAACTTTCTGATCGTATGGATATCACGCCAAATGAACCACCGTATCAGTTTGGAATATTGTTTGCAAAATCCATAAATCATTTAAATGAACATGCACATACTATGATTAGTGCTTGCTCGAATGAGGCTTTATTATGGATGGCATACCCTAAAAAATCATCCGAAATGTATATTGATTTAAATCGTGATTTTGGATGGAATGTCTTACAGGAAAAAGGATACGAAGGAATTGCCTCAATAGCACTTGATGCAGATTGGTCTGCAATGCGTTTTCGTCCCCAAAATTTAGTGAAGAGAAAAGCATCTAAAAGTATGGGCAATTCAGATGTAGATAAGAAAGAGTATGTTATGACGGATTCAATTAGAGATGTTTTAAAAAGAGAAAACGTATATGAAACGTATGAAAAATTAACACTGGGTTACCAAAATCAGTACCTCGAATGGTTACTTTCAGCAAAACGGCAAGAGACGAGAGAAAAACGACTCATCGAAGCAGTAGAGAAATTGCGGGCAGGATTCCGACAACCCTACGGGAAATAGTTATGGAGGTGTAGGGAATGAAAACAGGTATGTTATGCATTCATGGATTTACAGGAGGTCCATATGAAGTCAGGCCTTTTGTTGAATTTATTGAGTCGAAAACAGACTGGGTTGTGAAAACACCCACTCTTCCTGGTCATGGACCTACACTTTCATTAAAAAATTTAAAAGCTGAGAATTGGATGATGGAAGCAGAGCAAGCACTACGTTTATTACAAAAAGAAGTAGATCGTGTAGTAATTGTTGGTTTTTCAATGGGTGGATTAATTGCTTTGTATTTATCTCTTCGGTACAAAATCGATCAAATTGTTCTATTGAGTGCAGCTGCAAAATATATTAGTGGCGGTCAATTGCTTAATGATGTCAAAGAGATTATGGCAGACGCCATTCAAGGTAAAATTTCAACAAATACTTTCTATCATTTGTATGAATACAAATTAACTCATACGCCATTTAAAGCCACGATTGAATTTTTAAGAATCGTTAAAATGGTTGAACCTTACTATGCTTCGATTACAACACCGGTATGTATAGTTCAGGGGAAAAAAGATGGGATTGTTCCTTTTGGGACTGCGGAATACCTGTATGACCAACTAGGAAGCTCAGAGAAGCTTTTGGTGATATCCGAGGGCGGAAAACATCACATTTGTTATAGTAATGACTGTGATGATTGGTTTAACGAGGTCCTGGTTTTTTTACAGCAAAAGGAGAAAACTAATTATTACGACTGTAGCAAGAAGATTGCATCCGATTCTAAATCATGTTATTCTGTTTAGAGCAATGGATACATTTTGTGTAAAGTCTCTTCGATTGATGAAGAGGTCTTTTTTTTGAACATAACGGTTTGTTCAATTTTCAGGGTAGGATGTTTTGTTTAAAACATTAAAACTGTGAACCCACACATAACTTAACTTGGTATAAACCAAATGGCTATGGAATCAGGTCACATCAGAAAACGTGAGATATACGTTTTCCATGCATGCTTCCCAATGATCGAACCGCTCGGCAAAAAACCGGGCTTTCCTTTAAATATAAGTCCCCTCTGATTAAAACTACAGAGAATTTTAAGTAACGGAAGTTCCTCGTATAGGCTCGAAATTTGCCGCAATTTCATCTGAAAGTGTAACCATTTGTCAAATGCAAAGAAAAAGGAGATTGAAATTTTGACAAATTTTTCAGAATTAAATATTAGTGCTTCTACATTAAAATCCGTAAAACGTATGGGGTTTGAAGAAGCAACACCAATTCAAGAAGGTACAATTAAGTTCGGATTGGAAGGCCGTGACATTATCGGTCAAGCACAAACAGGAACAGGTAAAACTGCAGCGTTTGGTATTCCTTTAATCGAAAAAATCGATCCAAAAAATTCAAACATTCAAGCATTAATTATTGCACCAACACGTGAACTTGCCGTTCAAGTATCGGAAGAGATTTACAAAATCGGTCAAGACAAACGCGTGAAAATTTTGTCTGTATACGGTGGTCAAGAAATTGGACGTCAAATCCGTGCTTTGAAAAATGGCCCACACGTGATCGTTGGTACTCCAGGTCGTATTTTAGATCACATCAACCGTCGTACATTAAAACTGGATAACGTTCAAACGCTTGTTTTAGATGAAGCGGATGAAATGTTAAACATGGGATTCATTGAAGATATCAATACGATTTTAGAAAGTGTTCCACCAGAACGTCAAACGTTGCTGTTCTCGGCTACAATGCCAGCACCAATTCGTAAAATCGCAGAGAAATTCATGAAAAACCCTGAAATGGTTAAAATCCAGTCTAAAGAAATGACTGTTGAAAACATAGAGCAATTTTATGTAAAAGCTCTAGAACGTGAGAAATTCGATGTTCTTTCTCGTGTTATCAATGTTCACCAACCGGAACTAGCGATTATTTTTGGTCGTACGAAACGTCGCGTTGATGAATTATCACAAGCTTTAAGTATTCGAGGTTATATAGCTGAAGGTATTCATGGTGATTTAAGCCAATCTAAGCGTATGTCGGTGTTAAAACAATTTAAAGAGAATAAAATTGACATCCTCGTTGCGACAGATGTTGCAGCACGCGGTCTTGACATTTCTGGCGTAACACACGTTTATAACTATGATATCCCACAAGATCCTGAAAGTTATGTTCACCGTATTGGTCGTACTGGCCGTGCAGGGAAAAAGGGTATGGCAATAACTTTTGTTACACCACGCGAAATGGGTTACCTTCGTATAGTTGAAGAAACAACTAAAAAGCGTATGACTGCACTTACACCTCCAACTTCTGATGAGGCGTTAGTTGGTCAACAACGTGTAGCTGTTGATACACTTGGTGAAATGGTAGACAAAAACAATTTAGGTGATTATCGTTCATTTGCAACGGAGTTACTTGAAAAATATGAGGCAATAGATGTTGTTGCAGCTGCTCTTAAATCACTAACTCGTGAACCAAGTGATACACCAGTAAATATTTCTGAAGAACGTCCATTACCTGCTCGTAAAGATCGCGGCGGTGGCGGTGGACGTAGCGGCGGCGGTGGCTATAAAGGGAACCGTAGCGGTGGACGTAGTTCATCATCAACTTCGGGTTCAGGACGCGGATATGATCGCAGTGGATCACGTCGAAGCAGTGGACCACGAGATGGCGCATCACGTGATGGATCTTCATCATCAAGCGCTGGTACAAGCAAAGGTGGACGTCCACGTACATCTTCACGTCGTGAAAGCTAAATAAAATTTGAAATCACAGTCCATTTTTGGGCTGTGATTTTTTTTGTGTTTTGAAAACAACGAAAAAAGGGCTTTAACGGAATAAGGGTACTCCTGAAAAAAATAAGGAGTTCCCTTTTTTATTGAAACCAACAATATTATTTAACAAAGCAAAAAGTCTTTCTGGGGAGGATTGGTGTCCGTATCGGAGCGAATGGACATAGAATCCTTGAAAGTGAACATAGAACATCTAAAAGTGGACATAGAACTAGCATATGTGGACATAGAGCACCTATAAGGGGACATAGAATCAACATTACTGGACATAGAATACTCATACATAGAACAAGGAAAACAGGACATAGAAATCACAAAGATTAAATCAGAAAGTACTCTGCATCTAAGGGGTATTTTCTTATGAACCAATTTTACTGTAAAATTGGTTCATAAGAGAAAGAAGGTGTTCAAATGCAAAATGGACCAGTAAATCAGATTTCACCAAAGGGATTAAAAGTGTGGAGACTTTATGGAATGATGCACTCAGCAATCCTTTTATTCCTAGCAATCGGTGTTTGTACTGTGAATTGGTGGCTAGAAGGTCCTTGGTGGATTTACATCGTTAGTATAGCTATATCAATTTTTTATACATACTTATTCGTTTATTTATTTCCGAAATTAAGATGGTTACGGTGGCGTTATGAAGTTAGGGATCAAGAAATAGAACTTCAATATGGACTTTTTATAATCAAAAGAACACTCGTACCAATGGTTCGTGTTCAACATGTAGATACCGAGCAAGGTCCGATACTTCGTAAGTATGACTTGGCTTCCATCACTATTTCAACTGCGGCAACAAATCATACGATTCCTGCATTAATAACAAATGAAGCAGATGAACTTAGAAGACGTATTTCAACTTTAGCAAGGGTGGCTGAGGATGATGTCTGAGGAACGTTATAAACTTCATCCGATATCTGCAGTAATGAATTTTGTTAAAGGTCTAAAGGATTTTATTTTTCCCATTGTTGTCGTATTTGTTGCAAATCGATTTCAGGGTGACTCAGGTGGAGATTCGGAGTGGACAAGGTTTATTCCTTATTTTATAGGATTTATTTTCTTGGTTCTGATGCTGATTAGTGGAATTATTAAGTGGAAGCGTTTTGTATACTGGTTTGAAGACAATGAGTTGAGAATAGAATATGGCTTGTTTGTTAAAAAGAAAAGATATATTCCCTTTGAACGAATTCAAAGCTTAAATTACACAGAAAGTATTTTACATCGGCCCTTAAAATTAGTGAAAGTAAAAATTGAAACAGCAGGATCAGGAAACTCTGAAGAAGCAGAAGCAGAACTAACCGCGATTTCAAAAGTGGCTGCTAGTCGTATTGAGAAAGAACTTGCGGAAGCGAAAAAAAGAAAACAATCTATTGCGGTTTTAGCCGAGCATGATGAAAAGAATTTAATTCAAGAAGAAACTGTTTTTAATACAGTACCTATATTTAAAATGACACTAAAAGACATCCTACTTCTGGCAACTACTTCTGGCGGAATCGGTGTTGTTTTTTCAGGTTTAGCTGTATTTATGTCGCAGTTTTCCGAATTAATTCCTTATGAACGAATTTATGAAGAGATGATGGTGTTTCTAAAATTCGGGTTTTTCCTTGTAACAATCAGTATCTTCTTTGTATTGTTACTTGCATGGGTGATTTCAGTTATTTTAACAACATTAAACTATTTTGAATTTACAATTTGGAAAGAACATGATCAAATTATCTTAACGCGTGGACTACTTGAAAAGAAAAAAGTAAGCATTCCGATTGCTCGTGTACAGGGAATTCGTATTGTTGAAAATCCTTTAAGGCAATTATTTGGCTATTGCACAGTCTTTGTAGAAAGTGCAGGAGGATCACTCTCCGAAAAGGACCAAAAAATTAGGTTATTTCCATTTATTAAAAAGAAAAATTTGAAACAGCATTTAGAAAAACTCTTCCCCAATTTACAAGTTGAATTGAATTGGATAGTTTCTCCAAAAAGAGCAAGACCGTTTTATTACCGAATCGATTTTTTATGGACGATACCGGTGATTATTGGAGTAGGATACTTCTACTATCCGTATGGGATACTATCATTTCTGCTTATTCCTATTCTGATTGTATTCGGTTTATGGCAACATCGATCTGCCGGGTATTCTATTACAGACTATTATTTGTCTATGCGTTATCGTGGATTTAGTAAATACACATTCATGATTGAGAAAAAACGGATGCAAGCAGTTGAAATGAAACAAAGTCCTTTTCAAAAAAAACATTCTCTTGCTTCATTTGAGACAACGATCAAATCAGGGCTACTAGGTGCAACGGCAAAAGTTGAACACCTTGAATTAAAAGACGTTGAATATCTAATGAATTGGTTTACACCGTCTAATAAAAAGTAAGAAAAAAGGACAGCCCGTGTACTTATAGGGTACATTTTATACACGGGCTGTCCTATCTTTTTTTCATCGTCCAACTAATGATTCGTTTGGGATGAAAATAACTGAGACCAATTAAAAATCCAACTATTAGGCCTGTTAAATGAGCGGTAATATTAATGTTTGGTTGCAAAAATGTCATAATAACACTAATAACGATTATGGGAAGGATAATTTGCTTTAGCTGAGGCATTGTATTACGTGCATAATAGACAAGAGCACCAAATGCGCCAAATATTCCATAAATAGCACCACTTGCTCCTACGTGACTATACATTTGGTTTTGTAGTAAGAAAGTTATCATGGTCCCAAATAAACCAGCCATAAAGTAAACGGTCAAGAATCGAACCTTTCCTGCAATTTTTTCAAGTTCAGGTCCAAATAGATACAATGAAAACATATTAAATAGTATGTGTAATAGCCCTGCATGTAAAAACATTGGAGTTATAAAGCGCCACCACTCACCCTCGGCAATTAAATAATTCGAACCAACTCCAAAATGAAAGAAATAACTTCCGATAATCGGTAGAATGGTAAGGATGTATATGAAGATATTTACTGCTATGAGTGCAGACACGACAGGGTAAAACTGTAAGTACTGCTTAAAACTTTCTCTACGCGAAAACATATATCCACCTCTTATTTGTATTTAATTATTATACAGTTTATTTCACCAGCTGTGAAAGGAGAAGTGTTCAATGATTACTGGAATAGGTTTAGATGTTACTGAAATCGATAGAATCGAATCGGCTCTAAAGCGTACCACCCGATTTGCTAAACGGATTTTAACCCAATATGAACATGAACGGTTTTCTCATTTGTCGAAACGTCGTCAAATTGAATTCCTAGCAGGCCGGTTTGCAGCTAAAGAAGCGTATTCGAAGGCAACAGGTACAGGAATTGGAAGAGAATGTAGCTTTCAAGATATTGAAATTCGCTCAAATGAGTTAGGAAAACCCTATCTTTATTTTAAAGAAAAAAAAGTAAAAGGGTTTGTGAGCATTACGCATACTAAACAATTCGCTGCTGCTCAAGTTGTATTGGTTGAATAATCTTTGTCCCTCTTTCATAAGATGTCTCAACGGATCGAAAAGAGAAAGGATGAACCAATTGCGCAGCCGTTTAACCGCAGGTTTCTTGTTAATGATTATGATGTTAGTTTTAAGTGCATGTGGTGCCGATTCAAAAGAAGACGTTTTGAAAAAACTGAGTAGCAAATGGGTTGAAACAAAAGGGTATGAACTTGATGCGAAAATGGTAATTAAAACTGGTTCTGAACCGAGGCTATATGAAGTGAACGTTTGGCACACAAAACCTGATTTTTATCGTGTGAAAGTAAACCAAACAGGTGAAGATATGTCTCAAACAATCGTGCGTAATAAAGAAGGTGTTTTTGTAAGTACACCGTCTCTAGGGAAAACGTATAAATTTCAAAGTGCATGGCCTGAGAAAAATAGTCAAGCTTATTTGATTGGATCACTCGCTCAGGACATAAAAGCGGATAAAGATTCAGTAATGACTGAAAATAAAAAATCCTATGTTTTTGAAACGAAAACAAGAAATAGTCATCAAAAAATGTTGCCGACTCAACAAATTCACATTAGCAAAAAAACACTTCTTCCTACTAAAGTATCTATATTAAACGATCAGAAAGAAGAACAAATTCTCATCACATTTGCTAAAATAACTTTAGGTACATCAAGAAGTGCAGGAGATTACAAAGCGGATACTCCAGCAGAAAATACAAAAGATAACGAAAAAGCCACTACTGATTCTGAACAACAAGTCTTCCAAACACATTATCCTTCTGTTAAATGGGAAAGTGTAACGAAGTTAGATGAAAAAGTTCTGAAAAATGAAGACCAAGAACGAGTAATTTTAACTTATGGTGGCGACAAGCAATTTACCATTATTCAATCACCTATAAGTAAAGATAATGGAGCGCTTTTACCTGTATTCGCACCAGGTGATCCTGCAGATTTAGGTTTTGCTATTGGTGCAATTACGGACCAATCCATTACATGGGAACAAAATGGTATAGAATTCTTCTTAGCTTCAAATACTATGACACGTGAAGAAATGATGGCCGTTGCAAGTTCAATGACGACTCAAGATATGAAATAGAAATCAGATAATCTAGTCAAAAAAGAGGATTAATTATGCCACAACTAAACTTTTATCGACCTACTTTTGCAGCAATTGATTTGAATGCTATAAAAATGAATATACTGAACTTACAGCTTCATCTAGAAAGTAATGTAGATATAATTGCTGTCGTTAAAGCTAATGCATATGGACATGGTGCGGTAGAAGTATCACGCACAGCTCTGTTAGCAGGAGCGAGTATGCTGGCGGTAGCAACTCCAGATGAAGCGATTCGCTTGCGTGAACAAGGCATCGAATCGCCGCTTCTGGTTTTAGGAGCATCTCCACCAGCTTTTGCAGAGGTTGCTGCAAATCAAAACATTATCATTACGGTCTTTAATGAAGATTGGTTAAACCTAGTCTCAGATTTGTCGAAACCATTACAAGTTCATATCAAACTTGATACAGGCATGGGGCGTTTAGGTTTACAATCAGAAGCTGAATTACAATCTTTTCTTCAGAAGATTTGCAAACGAAATGATATGGAGATTGACGGCGTTTTTACTCATTTTGCTACCGCAGACGAAGAAGATAATTTGTTTTTTAGGGAACAAATCTCGAAGTTCAAGCATTTTCTTACACTTTTTAAGGAAAAGCCTCGACTTGTACATGCAGCAAATAGTGCAGCATCACTGGTACATATGGAGTCAGTTTTTGATGCAGTAAGATTTGGCATTTCTTTATATGGATTAGCACCATCCGTACATGTAGAAAAGACAATGCCTTTTGAACTCAAACCAGCACTTTCCTTGCAAACAGAATTAGTTAATGTGAAGAAAATGGAAAAATCCTCTCCTATTAGTTATGGTGGTACTTATAAGACCGAGGAAGAAGAATGGATTGGTACCTTGCCAATTGGCTATGCAGATGGATTACTAAGAGGCCTAAGTGGACAAGAAGTTTTAATAAGAGGTAAACGCTATCCAATTGTCGGACGAGTTTGTATGGATCAATGTATGGTCCGATTAGACGAACAAATGCCGATTGGTGAGAATGTTGTCTTATTAGGAAGACAAGGACATGATGTAATACACATTGATGAATGGGCTCAAAAACTACTAACGATTTCTTATGAGATCCCTTGTTTACTGTCCGAAAGGATTCCAAGGGTTTACACTCGATGAAATTCGACACAAACCGACGAAACTAAAAATATTGTCAGATATTTTCCTTCTATGTCTTCTCATTGTCTATTTAGGATGGTAAGATAGAAATGTATTGAAAAGAGGGACGGGTTTGTCGGAGGTGTTTGCTGTGAATGAGAAAAAAGAGACAAAGGAAGTTATCGTAAAACTTCCTAGACAATTTGTACGCGATCTTGTAGAGCAGAAAGAACAAAAGCTGGTAGAACCAAGCGAGTTTGTTTATATTTCCACAAAAAAGACAGGAAAATATCTTCAACCAAATCTTATACGAGAAGCGATGATCAAAGGCTACGTAGAGATGTCGCATATTAATTTATCCATTGCAAGTGAGTGCTTGCATTTGGAATACGAAGCGGAGCATACTGTGGAGCGTCTCGTAAGCGGAGGATGAAAATTTGAACGTTAAACGCGGTGACGTTTTTTTTGCTGATTTATCACCAGTGGTCGGGTCTGAACAAGGCGGTACTCGACCAGTTTTGGTGATACAAAACGATATTGGTAATCGTTTCAGCCCAACAGTCATCATTGCGGCTATCACGGCGCAAATTCAAAAAGCAAAATTACCAACGCATGTAGAAATCAATGCTAGTAAGTATGGATTTGAACGGGATTCCGTTATTTTGCTTGAACAATTGCGAACGATCGATAAATCGCGGCTAACTGATAAAATCACACAGCTGGATGATGTCTTAATGGAAGAAGTAGATGAAGCGTTAGAAATTAGTCTTGGCCTTGTTAAATTTTAGTCATACATAATCAAAAAACACCAAACGAGCATGATTCCGTTGGGTGTTTTTTTACATCAAAAAGTAAAAAGCGTGTGTAGTTTCCACTTTTCCGATACAATGAAAGATAAGTATTACAATGGAACGAGGAGGACATCAACACATTATGAATAAACAAATGGCTACATTCATACAAGATAATCTAGATGAAATTCTTACTAGGTGGCAAGACATGATGAAAGACGACACTGGTGAGCGTTTCTTTCACATTATGTCACAGGAAGTAATCGACAAAACAAGTCGTGAATTTGCAGAGTTAATGATCTCCAATCTTTTTGAGAGTGAAAATAGTTATGAACATCGTTTAAACGAGTTTACGAACAAAGTAGTTCGTTTTGGTTGGTCGATTTCATTTGTCATGGCAGCTATCACTCATTTTACTCAGGTAGTTTATAACATGCTCGAAGAAAACGGCACAATTACTGATGAGAACATGAGGGAATATGTAATGACTTTCACTTCTTGGATAACGCCAATGCGAGATGGCATTGTTGAGACGTATGCAAGAACATGGGAGCGGACAGTGCAATTACAAAAAATCGCACTTCAAGAACTTTCTGCATCACTAATCCCTGTCTTTGATAAAATTTCTGTTATGCCTCTAGTAGGAACTATTGACACCGAACGGGCAAAGCTCATAATGGAAAACTTACTTGAAGGGGTAGTGAAGCACCGCGCAGAAGTCGTACTTCTAGATATTACAGGTGTTCCCGTCGTTGATACAATGGTCGCTCATCATATAATTCAAGCTGCAGACGCAGTTCGGTTAGTGGGCGCAAAATGTATGTTAGTTGGAATAAGACCAGAAATTGCACAAACAATTGTGACACTTGGTATTAATTTAAAGGACTTTACAACAACGAGCACATTACAACGCGGAGTTGAACAAGCATTAGCATGGACAAACCGTAAAATTGTGGAGGTGGAAGAAGATTGAACTTACGAATCCCTATACTTAAATTGAAAGATTGCTTAATTGTTTCCATTCAATGGGAGTTAGACGATCAAACAGCTATTCAATTTCAGGAAGACTTATTAACTAAAATGCATGAGACTAGTGCAAGAGGTGTTGTGATTGACCTTACACCAATTGACTTCATAGATTCTTTTATTGCAAAAGTATTAGGTGATGTTATTAGTATGTCTGGATTAATGGGTGCTAAGGTTGTAATTACAGGTATTCAGCCAGCAGTGGCCATTACACTTATCGAATTAGGGATTCGATTGGAGGACGTTATGACCGCTTTAGACTTAGAAAATGGTCTAGAAAAACTCCAACTAGAATTGGAGGCCTAATTATGGAATATCAGTCTTCTGTAGAAATTTTGACGGAGTGGGATATTGTTGCTGCGAGGCAGCTTGGACGAAACGAAGCAAAAGAGGTTGGTTTTGGTACCGTTGACCAAGCGCGTATAACAACAGCAATTAGTGAGCTTGCTCGTAATATTTACTTATATGCTGGAAAAGGAAAGATAGAAATTCAACGTATAACAGAAGGCGGACGATTTGGCATAATTATCATTGCATCAGATGAAGGACCGGGAATTCCCGATGTTCGAAAAGTGATGGAAGATGGATTCTCTACTTCTGGAGGATTAGGTGCGGGCATGCCTGGTGTTAAACGTTTAATGGATGACTTCAAAATCGAGACAACTCTTGGTGAAGGTACGATTATAAAAGCAACAAAATGGATCCGTTAGGAGGTTAGTATAAATGCCTCAAGAAATTGAACGGCAATACAAAGAGATTTTGCGTCAATATGTAATGCGTCAAACAGAGCAAAATTTATACGCTGGTCAAAATTTCAGTCGACAACTAATTCAAAAAAATATTTCCCCTGAAGAAGTAATTAGTATACATAAAGCATCTTTGGAGGAAATGTTCCCTGAATTACCAATGAATGTGTGGCATTCATTTGATTTGTTGATTGAAATGATGATTCGATATGGTCTTGCACTGAGAGAACATCAAAGCCTTCTTCAAAAACAAGAAGAGATGAAGGTTGAAATGGACTTAGCTGCTAATGTACAAAAAACATTATTAAAAACAATTGTTCCTTCTATTGAAGGGTTAGAAATTGGACTTATCTCCGTTCCGGCTCGACAAATGAATGGGGATTATATCTATTTCTTGAGTGATAACAAAGAATATGCTGGTGTAGCTGTAGCTGATGTTATAGGTAAAGGGATTCCGGCTGCACTGTGCATGTCCATGGTAAAGTATGGTATGGATAGTCTACAAGATTCACATACTAACCCAGCTATAGTATTAGACGTAATCAATCGTATAGTAGAAAAAAGTGTTGACGATGATATGTTTATTTCTATGTTTTATGGACGTTATAATGTTGATAACTCCATTTTCACCTATGCTTCTGCAGGCCATGAACCTGCTCTTTTTTTCGATGCAGAAAAAGATGATTTCTCAGAACTACATGCAAAGGGATTATTATTAGGTGTCGTTCCTAATGTGACATATAACCAACATGATGTGAAGATGAAAACAGGTGACTTTGTGGTTATGATGACTGATGGTGTGACAGAATGTCGGACAGAGGAAGGTTTTATTGAACAAGAGATAGTACTCTCTCTTATTCGTTCTGTAAAACATGAATCTGCACAAACTATGGTCGAAATGGTGTATAAAGAATTGGAAAAAATGCAAAATTTTGAGCTTCGTGATGATTTTACCCTCGTTATTTATAAAAAGACTTCATGAAATGTTTGAAACTTCGATTCTGGTGGTATTGTAAGTGTATATGTATAGATATATTGATGGACGGGGTGTCAGTTGATGAATATTCAAGTGATTTTAAAAGAAGAAAAAAATTTAGTAAAAGGTTACATTAGCGGAGAAATCGATGCTTTTACAGCTCCAGTTCTTCGAGAAAAATTATCTGCAATAGATTTAAAAGATAGCTTGCAGGCAGAGTTAAATTTGACTGATGTATCTTATATGGATAGTACTGGACTTGGTGTCATCGTTGCATTTTTTAAAAATGTAAACGCAATAAATGGTCATGTGAAGTTAACTGGATTATCTCCACGTTTAAAAAGATTATTTGATATAACAGGTCTGGGTGAAATTATGGATATTGAAACAGATGATAAAGGTGGTAACTAAAATCATGAGACCATTTGATTATGTGGAAATTAGAGTTCCAGCAAAAACACAATATGTTGGGGTAGCTCGTTTAACGATTTCTGGTTTAGCAAGTCGCATTGGATTTTCATATGATGATATTGAAGATTTAAAGATAGCTTCAAGTGAAGCAATTACAAATGCAGTACAACATGCATACACTGGGGCGGATGAAGGCGAAGTCGTTATTGGTTGTGCATTATATGAAGATAGAATTGAAATCATGGTTGCCGATCATGGTAAAAGTTTTAACTTTGAAGAGACTAAAGCAAAAGTAGGGCCATACCATGAACAACAAGAAGTAGAGTTTTTACGCGAAGGTGGCCTTGGGCTCTATTTGATAGAAACTTTGATGGATGAAGTGAAAGTCCACCACCAAGAGGGCGTAACGGTCTTTATGACAAAGTATGTCGGAAAAGAGCAGGTGGAAGAGAATGTCGAAACTATCTCCTCCTAATCAGCAAACCAAAGAACAAATTCTTGATTGGATACAAGCCTATCAGCAAAATGAAGATGAAGAGGCACAAACAAATCTAGTGCTTAATTATAAAAGACTTGTTGAATCTATTGCTCGAAAGTATTCGAACGGGAAATCTTATCATGAAGACATCGTACAGGTTGGAATGTTAGGACTCCTTGGAGCAATACGTAGATATGACCCTTCGTTTGGTCGAACATTTGAAGCATTTGCAGTCCCAACTATCATCGGGGAGATAAAACGTTTCCTTCGTGATAAGACATGGGCAGTACATGTTCCTAGACGTATCAAGGAGCTTGGTCCCCGAATTAAGTCATCAGTTGAAACTTTAACCACAGAACTACAACGTTCTCCCAAAGTTATTGAAATTGCCGAATATTTAGAAGTAGATGAAGACGATATATTAGAAGCAATGGAGATGGGTAAGAGTTACCAAGCACTTTCTATGGACCATTCGCTCGAATCGGATTCAGACGGCAGTACCATTACTTTGTTCGATGTCATTGGTAAACAAGATGACGAATATGAGAAAACAGATCAGCGAATGTTAGTTGCGAATGCTCTTAGTGTCCTTTCGGAACGTGAAAAAGAAGTGATTCAGTATACATATATTGATCAACTTAGCCAAAAGGAAGCTGGGGAAAAGCTTGGCATTTCCCAAATGCATGTGTCCCGTCTCCAACGTAAAGCCATTAAAAAACTACAAGAAGCGATATTAGCTGCCGGTGGTGGGGTATCGTAATGGATTCGATCAGACACCCATATCTAGAAGTATTCGTCTATCAAGAAGCCAAAGAAGGAAACCATGAATGTGGAGATACTTACTTTACGTTTATGAATGATCAATACTTTTTATGTGCCATTGCTGACGGTTTGGGCAATGGACCTATAGCGAGACAGTCTTCAGAAATCATTCCTATGATTTTAGCAGATTTTCATAATGAAACAATTGATGAACTGCTCCTCAGATGCAATGAATTAATGGTTCATAAGAGAGGCGCAGCTGTGGCTATTGTCAAAGTGGATTTTGCACGGAAAACCATCGAATATAGTTGTGTTGGAAATATTAAATTCTACATGACACGAAGAGATGATGAGAAGATGGTTTATCCATTACCCGTTATGGGTTATCTTTCTGGTAGACCACAAAAGTTAAGAACACAAATGTATGATTATAAACCGGGTGATTTGTTCTTGTTACATTCCGATGGTGTGGTTTTAAACAATCCTAAAAATGTATTAAGAAGTAGCTCGGGTGCATTTGATTTGCACCAAAATTTAATTCACACAATTGAACATGGTGATGATGCAACATTCATTGCGGGTAGCCTGCTCCAGTAATTGGGGGAGGTTTTTTTCTATGTTTCTATTTACTAGACCATATACTAAAGTCTTCTAAGTGGTAAAGGGTGAACTCGGCGCGCTTAGCACTTTTCTTGTGGTAAAATAAAGAGATGTGGAAAGAGAAAGGGTGTTGCATAAATGGATTCGAGACAAATGATGCAATTAATCGCGAAGGAAGCGAACGTAAAACCTAATCAGGCTCAACAAGTCATTAGTTTGTTAGAAGAGGGGAATACGGTTCCTTTTATCGCTCGTTATCGTAAAGAAGCTACAGGCTCTTTAGATGAAGTTCAAATTAAAGCGGTAGAAGATCGCTATCGATACATACAGCAACTTGAACAACGTAAAGAAGAAGTTCTCCGATTAATTGATGAGCAAGGGAAATTAACCGATGAGTTATCAACCGCCATTAATGCCACAACAGTTTTGCAACGTTTAGAAGATTTATATCGACCATTTAAACAAAAACGAAGAACCAAAGCTACCATAGCGAAAGAAAAAGGACTTGAAACTTTAGCTGAACAGTTATTTTCATATCCTAAGACAGCTCCAGCGGATTTAGCCAAACCTTTTATTAATGAAGAAAAAGACGTGGCGACTGTGGAGGAAGCCTTACAAGGTGCAAGAGATATATTAGCAGAACAATTCGCGGATGATCCGAAAATACGTGAAAAAATTAGAAATTTAACACGCAGTGAAGGCAGCATTCAGTCCTCGGTAAAGAAACAACAAGATGATGAAAAAAGTGTGTTTGAAATGTATTATGCTTACGATGAACCAGTGAAAAAAATCGTTCCTCACAGAGTCCTCGCAATCAACAGAGGAGAGAAGGAAGATATCTTAAAGGTAGGTGTTCAAGCACCGTTACCTCGTATTATCCGTGCAATGAATGAAGAATGGATACCTTTAAATTCTTCCTCGCCGTGTATATCTGAAGTAAAAGAAGCAATTGAAGACGCGTATAAACGATTAATTGAACCATCAGTTGAGCGAGAAATTCGAGCAGAGCTAACAGAAAAAGCAGAAACTCAAGCCATTCATATCTTCTCTGAGAACCTACGCAATTTACTATTGCAACCACCGTTAAAGGGGAAAGTTGTTTTAGGTGTTGATCCGGCTTTTAGAACGGGTTGTAAATTAGCTGTCGTTGATGACACTGGGAAATTACAAGAAGTGTCCGCTATTTATCCGCATGCACCAAAAATGGATATTCAGGGTTCAACAAAAAGTATTTTAGATGTATTGAAACGTTATCCAATCTCTATTATTGCTATCGGGAATGGTACAGCATCGCGTGAAACAGAGCAATTTATTGTTTCATGTTTAAAGCAAGCTGACCGCGATGTTTCTTATGTGATTGTCAATGAAGCGGGTGCTAGTGTTTACTCGGCTTCAGACACAGCTCGGGCTGAATTTCCAGAATTACAAGTAGAACAACGTAGTGCTGTTTCAATTGCAAGAAGACTACAAGATCCTTTGTCTGAACTTGTGAAAATTGAACCTAAGGCAGTAGGCGTCGGACAGTATCAACATGACGTATCACAAAAGAAACTAAATGATTCTTTAACATTTATAGTAGAAACAGCAGTTAACCAAGTGGGCGTCAATATTAATACAGCTTCAGCTTCGCTATTACAATATGTCTCTGGTCTATCCAAGACAGTTGCTGAAAATGTAATTATCATGAGAAATGAAAACGGGAAATTTACTTCTAGAGTACAACTAAAGAAAATTCCTAGACTTGGAGCCAAAACGTATGAACAAGCGATTGGATTCTTGAGAATTCCTGAAGCCAAAAATCCATTTGATGCAACTGGAATTCATCCGGAAAGCTACCATATCGCCGAAGAAGTGTTGAAGACAGCAGGACTTTCGAAAACACAAATTGGCACTAAAGATGCTGAAATGAGATTGAATGAGTTAGATATTAAAATGCTTAGTGAGCAATTGGATGTTGGAGAAATTACGTTGCGTGACATCATCGATACCATAAAAAAACCAACACGGGATCCACGTGATGAATTCCCACAGCCTTTATTAAAAACCGATGTTCTTCAAATGGAAGACTTAGTAAGTGGTATGGAACTCCAAGGGACAGTAAGAAATGTAGTGGATTTTGGCGCCTTTGTAGACATTGGCGTTAAACAAGATGGACTGGTTCATATTTCAAAATTGAAAAAAGGCTTTGTCAAACATCCACTTGACGTTGTATCTTTAGGAGACATTGTCACAGTTTGGGTAGAACAAATTGAAAAGACAAAAGGCCGAATTGCATTAACCATGCTCCCACCAGAAAAACAGGATTAATATAGTAGGAACAATCGATTTAATGATTTGAACAACAAAAAAAGAAAACCTGCCTATGATGTTTAATAGGCAGGTTTTGTAAATGTAAAGGATGGTTGAAATGACAAACGAAGAGTTACATAATCTAGTCTGTAAAATATCTGAAACTGTGTTTGGTAAATACTTTCATCATCAAGCATATTTCAATGGCAGATTAAAAACGACAGGCGGTCGATATCTTTTAAGATCTCATGACATAGAAATTAATCCAAAAGCACTTGAACTTCATGGGGTCGATGAGGTAGAAGGAATCATCCGTCACGAACTATGTCACTATCATTTACATATAGAAGGAAAAGGTTTCAAACATAGAGATAAAGACTTCAAGAACTTAATGATAGAAACAAATGCTCCTAGATTTTGTGCTAACTTAGGAGTTGTAAAAAGAAAGAGAAATATGAATTTACATGTGTATGGTTGTATTTCTTGTGGTCAATTATATAGACGGAAAATTCGTTTAAATACTAGCAAATATAGATGTGGCAAGTGTTCAGGAGGATTAAGAAAATTAGAAAAATAAATGTTTGAGGAAATTGTCTTAAAAGAGGTTGACGATTGTAGATGACGTCCCTATAATAAGAAAAGTCGATTGCATTCGAAACATTATTCCGAAGTAGCTCAGTGGTAGAGCAACCGGCTGTTAACCGGTTGGTCGTAGGTTCGAGTCCTACCTTCGGAGCCATCATATGGCCCCTTGGTCAAGCGGTTAAGACACCGCCCTTTCACGGCGGTAACACGGGTTCGAATCCCGTAGGGGTCACCAATTTTTATAATGCGTATACATTGCAAAATAATTGTAAAACCTACATACTTCTAAGGTAGATATACAGCATTCAAATTTCAACACAAACCAAATGCAATACCTTCTCACTTTCTATAGAAGTAAAAGAGGCGAAGCCGAGGAAGATGTCCACTATGCTAATGCGGTGGAAAATAGTGTTTGTAATTTTATATTATCGCGGGGTGGAGCAGTTCGGTAGCTCGTTGGGCTCATAACCCAAAGGTCGCAGGTTCAAATCCTGCCCCCGCAACCAATGGTTCCGTGGTGTAGCGGTTAACATGCCTGCCTGTCACGCAGGAGATCGCGGGTTCGATTC
>JBHGUT010000039.1:0-110189 GCA_048976825.1 Paenisporosarcina sp. | reverse complement strand
CTAGAACTTCTTGAAATGGTTGGTCTAGCAGATAAAGCAAATTCTTTACCTTCTCAATTATCAGGAGGTCAACAACAACGAGTTGCTATTGCTCGTGCTCTAGTACACGAGCCAAATTGGTTACTCGCTGATGAACCAACCGGCAATTTGGATACGGAAACTGGAGAAATTATCTTTCAGTTGCTCCTATCTTTAAACCAAGAAAAAGGATGTGGGGTTTTATTTGTCACGCACGATCCTGAACTTGCTAACCGTGCTAATCGGAAAATCGAAATGCGAGACGGAATCATTATTGCCGATACTTTGGTAAATCAATATGCTTAAATTCATTTGGAACTCATGGTGGCGAAATAAAGAACGCTTTATTTTATTACTAGTTGGTGTTTTGATATTAAGTACAGGCCTTAGTTATCTAATAGGAATTACTCAAGCAAATAACGGGACAGTAGTCGATGAACTTCAAAAGAGGTGGAAGGCTTCATATCACCTAGTTGTTCGTCCACAAGGGAGTCGAAGCGTTACAGAAGAATTGAATCTTTTAGAGCCTAACTACTTAAGTGGCATGGAAGGTGGAATTACGCTTGAACAATATGAACAAATAAAGCAAATTGAAAACGTGGAGATCGCCGCTCCAATTGCCATGATTGGTTCTAGCACCAACTATGTAGATTTAGCAAACCCGGATATTAAAGAACCTGGAATTTATCGTGTTAAAACGGTAGAAAACATAAACACGGGAGCAAAAATAATAACAGAAGAATTTAACCGATATGTTACAGTTGGCTCTTGGTTTCCTCCGGATGCTACTGATTATGGAGTTTCTCCTGGGATGCAACCTTTGTATTACGGCACAGAAGTTATGATTGCTGGAATAGATCCAAAAGCCGAAGCAGCTTTAGTTGGCATTAATCAAGCAATGGTTACAAGTGATAACAGTAGATATTTTAGTGAGGATGAACCATTTACTTCCAAGCCATTTGATGAGTACACCGAAGAAATTCAGATTCCAGTCATTATAAGTAATCAAGATTTTGTTGATGCAAACATCACTTATACAATCGAAAAGATGGATATACCATTTGAAACTAATCTTCATGAAACAATTGAAGATATACAGAAAAAAGGGAAAGAAAGCTATTTAGATACACTCAAAGGAACGCAGATTGAAAAATATACTTACACTACAACTGACGTTCAAAACATGCTTATAGAGAAGATATTAAACCCTTCTTATGACGGCATTAAGAGACTACCTGATTCTACATGGGTTGCTCTAAAACCTTCAACGGTAAAATATAACCCGGTAACAAGTCCTTTTGGCGAGAGATGGCCATATACGTATGAAGTTGAGCCCTTTAAGCTCCCGGAAGATTCACCTTTTTACACGAAAAATATGTATCGACAATTTAATCCTTATAGCGAAGATAGTTCTAAATGGCCAAAGTTACGAATGAATTTTATAGGAGTCTTTGATCCTCAAAATTTGAAAGTGTCAAAAGATCCACTCACAGAATTGCCGATGGAAACGTATTTTCCTGCAAAAGCTCAGTGGGTAATGGATTCTACTAATAATCCAGTTAATCCACCAACTGATATGAAACCTACTAATGATGCATATGGATTTTTAACGAAACCACCTCTTGTATTAACTACACTAGATGCAGCAGCACGTGTTTTAGGAGATAAGCCCATATCGGCAATTCGCGTAAATGTTACAGGTGTAGAAACGATGAATGAGGAAAGTGAAGTTCTTTTACAAGATGTAGCAAATGAAATCGAGGAGAAAACCGGTCTAATAACGGACATTACACTAGGATCATCACCACAATATGCTTTGACACATCTACCTGGTTTAGATGGTGAAGAAGCACTTGGATGGGTACAACAACCTTGGATTAAACTTGGTTCATCCATTTCAATTTTTCAAGAAGCAAAAATAGGTATGTCTGGTGTCATTGCCAGTGTGATTTTAGTGGCAATTGTTTATGTGTTTTCATCGAATATTATTATGTTATTTGCAAGGAAGAAAGAATTCGCTGTTTTACTATCTTTAGGATGGAGACCCTCACAATTGTCTAAACTGCTCTTTTTAGAGTCGACAATATTAGGGGTACTCGTAGCGTTAATTAGTTGGTTAATCCTAGGTGCTTTTCTAGTTTCAGGGAGCATAGATACAACACTACTACGCGTTTTCTTAATTGGTGTGAGTGGATTAGCAATATATTGGGTAGGTTCTTTAATTCCAATTTGGTTAATTAAACGAATTAAACCATATGAGTCCATGAGATCTGGAGAAGTATCAAAACGGACCAACCGAATTGTAAGAGCTGAATCAATACTTGGCATGAGTATGAATAACTTATTTACACAGTGGCAGCGTAGTTTGTTGTCAATTATTGCAATAGCTGTCCCAACGAGTCTATTTATCTTCTTTCTCTTTGTGACATTTAGATTGAAAGGGGTTCTATATGCTACTTGGTTAGGTGAATTTGTCGCACTTGAAGTTGGTATGATGCATTACGTGGCTATGGGTGTAGCACTTCTCATTGCTGTATTAACTACAACCGAAATCATGTGGCAAAATGTTGCTGAACAACAATCGCAAATTGCTGTTTTGAAAGCTACAGGGTGGCAAAACAAAGGAATACGATTACTTGTGTTAATGGAAGGAGTTTTAAGTGGTCTTTTAGCAGGGATTCTTGGTCTAGGTATTGCGATGCTTATCATTTATCGCATGTATGGGGAACTACCTATCGGAGAGTTTGTCTTCTTATTCTCAACAATACTCATTCCGGTTATTACTGGAGTAGTAGGTGCTGTATTGCCTGCTGAGAAAGCAGCACGCATTCTGCCTTACCAAGCGATTAGTGGCGTACTCCAAAATTCGAAAAAAGTAGAAAAACAATTTAAGTTGGCTATAAGTGGAGCGGGAATAGGATTAATTGTAGGGATACTCTCATTATTCATTTATGCTATTCCTGAAAACAATGGTGTAGGGAAAGTAGTTGGAACATCAGTAACAGAGGGAACAAAAGGGGATTTATTGCCTGTTTCGACTAAGAATAAAGAATCTAACGAAGAAGAGGATGAGCAAAAAGAGGAAAGTAGTAATGCAATCTTCGAAGAATTAAAAGAAAATGCCTTTCGTTCTTTTGTGTTGGGAGAAGATATTGATAAAGAGTTTAAGTTTGGTGAATTGGTTGAAACACCATCCAACATCGTCGCATCAAATGAAAAGAATCAATTAATTTCTATTCCGATCACCCTGGAGATGAAAGGTGAAAATGGTGGATTTACCTATAAACCACAAGGTTTTAAATTAATTGATAAAACAGGAAAAGAATACTCCATCATAGATATGAAAGTAACCGAAAAAGGGAATTGGAAGAATAAATTCAATTTTACATTGCCGGGCAAAACCAGCGTGATTTTAACATATGAAGTACCAAAAGCAGTATCTCACTTTCTCTTGTTAGCTCGAGTCGGGGCGCTACCAGGAGATTACGTTGCTGAAATTCATATCCCAGAAAACGCACAAAGAAAAGAAACTATTAATCCTGGTGTAAGTGGGGAATATACTTTAGATGTTAAATTAGATGAGGATAATCGATTTCATATCAATGCTGAAATTGATGTGATGAATGAATCACAAGATCCTTGGAAAGATATCGGATTTTATTTCATTCCCAATGCGTTTAATGAAGAAAATAAACCGGAATTTTTAACAGACGCTGCTGATTTTACGATTACTTCAATTACGGAATCGGGTGAGGAACTACAGTATGAGTTAACGAACAATCAACTTTTACTTAAGCTCAATAACAATCTTTTACCTGGTGAAAAGAAAAAGGTAAAAATACAATATACTTTGGAATTACCTGAAAACGGTGCTCGCCTATCTAAGGTAAAAGATAATTTTTATTTAGCACAGTGGTATCCAATGTTAGGACACTACCAAAAAGGCTGGCATATTAAAGATTTTGATGTAAAAGGGGAGTCCTATCATACGAGTTATGGGGATTATGTTGTGAATTATGAACTTCCAAAAGACTATTTAGTTGTAAGTTCAGGTCAAGATAATCTAATTCAGCCAACTTCTTCAGGAACGATAGAAGGAGTAAATATTAAAGATTTCTATTTGGCTTTGTTAAATCCTAGTGAATGGACAAGTAAATCTGCAATCGTGAATGATACAAATTTGAGAATGTTTTTACCTTCCGATAAACCAGACTTCTCGGAGGAAATGGCTAAATCAGCCGTAGAAGCTTATGCTTATTTAGAATCGAACTTAGGAGAAAATCCTTTTCATGAATTAGATATCATCGGCAACAATGGAAATATGGAATATCCAAATGTAATTGAAGTTTCTAACGACTCGCAAAGTTTTGAACACACTCTTGTTCACGAAATTGCACATCAGTGGTTTTACTATATTGTTTCAAATGATCCACATAAAGATGCCTGGTTGGATGAAGGTTTAACTGAATTTGTAACGGCGATGTTCTTAACAGAAAAGTATAATGAATCAATTGGTTATGAATTTGCAAAAAATTTATCACAAAGTAATTCAACTAGTGACATTGTAAATCTTCCTTTAGATGAATTTGAAAAGGCTGAATATGTACCTACAGTCTATGGTAAAACGCCGATTTTGTTAAGGGACTTCTTTAATGATCATGGAGGGCAAGAGGAAGCACTTCAATTCTTATCTGAGTATTTCAAAGCATATCAGTTTAAGTACGTTGATAGTAAGACTTTTACCAACTTCTTTAATGATTACTTTGAAGAAGAGAATAATAAGTTTTTAGAGGGTTGGTTAGAGCTAGATTAAAATGACGAGCTGACTAAATAGCAAGTCCATAAAATCGCTCGGTGTTAAATCACCAAGCGATTTTTTTGTCTCATTAAATTAACTTCATGAATAATTTTCAAATAAAACATTAAACACCTAAAATCTTGGTGTAAAATGGAAATATAATTCGGTTAAAGGAGTCGAGACAAAATTAGAACCCGTTATTTTGTTCTTATTATATATGGAATGATTTTTACTCTTTCACTTTATTTATTCCAAAATCAACTTTCAAATCCAGTTGTGGAAGATCAAAGTCGTCTTTTACAAGTCAAGATGAAATCGATTAAATCTGGAGACGATGAAGAAAAAATACGAAAAATCGTTTTGAATGCAAAGCGTAACGGCGATAAGATATCGATAGCAGGAATGCAGCATAGCCAAGGTGGTCAAACTCTTTACCCAGGCGGAATTTTACTTGATATGAAACCATATAATAAAATTTTGAAATTAGATGAAGTGAACAAGCTCATTACTGTGCAAAGCGGAGTTACGTGGAATGATATACAAAAATACATAAATCCCTATGGTCTTGCTTTAAAGGTGAGTCAATCTCAAAATATTTTCACAGTAGGAGGTTCGTTAAGCGTGAATGTACACGGTCGTGACATTCGCCATCAAGGTTTGATTGAAACTATCGAATCATTTCGTCTACTCGATGCAGATGGAGATATAATTGAAGTAAGTCGTGAAGAAAATGCCGAGTTGTTTAATTTAGTCATTGGTGGTTATGGATTATTCGGGGTAATACTCGACGTGACTTTACAGTTAACAGACAACGAACTCTATCAAATCCAAACCCGTTCAATTCCATATGATGAATACAGTAACTATTTTATCCAAGATGTAGCACAGAATAATAAGGTTAAAATGCATCTCGCTAGGATTTCCGTTGCACCAAGTAGCTTCTTAACTGAAATGAATGTTACAGATTATTATGCTGTAGAAAACCAGTCACTATTAGGTGACTATTCCACTTTAAAACGGGATTCCATCATCGCTATCCCAAAACTATTTCTTGGACTTTCCCGATTAAATGATTGGGGTAAAAATACGTTTTGGACTACTCAGGGACGATACAATGATCGGATTGATGGTTCATACATTTCAAGAAACAATGTTATGCGTTCGGATTCAACATTTATGAATTATGATAGTGTTTCCCAAACAGAAGTATTACAGGAATATTTTGTTCCAGTCAATGAATACACTGCCTATATTGATAGCTTAAGAGAAGAGCTTGAAGATGAAAAAGATTTTAATCTGCTAAATATCACCGTTCGTTATGTAGAAAAAAATGAACGTTCCGTGATGTCTTATGCAAAAGACGATATGTTTGCCCTCGTCCTTCTCATCAACCAAGGAACGAGTAAAGAAAGCGTTGAAAAAACGGGACAAGTCATACAAAAAATGATAGATATAACTTTAGAGCACGAGGGAAGCTATTATCTTCCTTACTATAAATATCCTACGAAAGCGCAGTTAGAAGAAGCTTATCCTAGGTCTAAGGAATTCTTCGACATGAAAGAAAAATATGATCCGGATAAACGGTTTATGAATCTGTTTTATGAGGAGTATCACAAATGAATTACAGAAGGTTTATTATTTATCAAGGAACAGTTGGTATGGCAGCAAGCATGGTTTTTCCATTCTATATTTTGCTTTTAAAAAATGCAGGTAGTACTTATTCACAGTTTGGTTGGGCATATGGTTTATTTGCATTAACAGCAGCAATTAGTTATCCAGTGATTGGAAAGTTTGCAGATAAAGCGGGAGATAAAATTCTTTTAATTGTTTATTCATGGGGGATGGCCATAATCTTGCTTATTTTTCCTCTTTCCTATGAAATCTGGCATGTTTATATTCTCCAAGTCTTAATGGGATTACTTGGAGCGGTTCAAAAGAACTCCGAAAAAACAGTATTAGCTCGTACTGTTAAAAAAGAGACAGCTGGCTATGAAATTGGTCATTATCATATTTGGACCTCTGTTGCAGCTGCAATTGCGATTATTGCTACAGGATATTTAGTGGATTTTTTAACGATTGGTAGTATCTTTTACCTTGCTTCCATTATATTTGCCTGGAGCGGCTTCTATATGATGAAACTTGACAGTCGAGAGATGCATGGAATGTAAATGTATGTAGATAGTTCATAGGTAGAGGGAGCAATCGAGATTTTTTTCTCAATAAAAAAGAAGCGGGTGATGAACCCCCTTCATTTTGTGAATTACCAAATAACTTCCCATTTCCGTTTTTCAGCAATGGCTTTTAATCGCTTTTCTGGACGGACTGCTACGGGGTTTCCTACAAGTTCTAGGACCGTAATATCAGAAATACTGTCTCCGTAAGCAGAGCTGTTTTCCCAGTCTACGTCGAAACCATGTAATGCTTTTTTTATCATTTCGTTTTTACGTGCACCTTGGATATGGTCAATCTCTGTGTCATTCTCGAGTATACCGTTTCTAAAAGGTATTTCTGTTCCAATTACATCGTGAATGGCAAAGTCTCGAGTCACCTCGGTTAACATAGGTGTGAATGCACCAGAAACAAGTAATACATGATCACCTTCTAATAAATGCTTTTGTAATCGATCAACAACTGTCACGTTTAGTTCATTTTGCATTCCTTCAGACATATCTTTAAAATAGTTTTCAAGTTCTTGTTGTTTTATACCTTTAAAAGCATTTAAATATATCTGCATCGATTTTTCTTTCATTTTGTTTTCTGGATACATTTTCATTTTATAAGCGAGATAAGGTTTCATGATAGATCTGTAAAATGATTTATATTTTGCAGAGTGTACAGGGTGCTTCTTCAAATAATTCATCATGAGAGTAAAGGTTTCTTGCGGATACAATGTCCCATCAAAATCAAATATGGCTACGCGCATTGGGTAATCACTCCTGTTCTGTAGTTTTAGTTTATCATGAAAAATTGTTTGGCATGTGCTTTTTAATCCTGAAATTACGATGATTTATTTTAGGTAGTATGCATAAATTAGTATGGTCGAAAGACGATGGGGGAGTGAAGGATGGATACGCTACAAGATACAATGATAGAAGTGAAAAATCTGGTAAAGAATTACGGTAGTTTTACTGCTGTGAATAATATTGGGTTTACTGTACAAAAGGGTGAGATCTTTGGACTTCTCGGTCCGAATGGTGCAGGGAAATCGACTACCTTAGAAATGATGGTAGGTTTACGTAAACCTGACGGAGGGACAGCAATTATAGGTGGGTTTGATATTTCTCGTGAAATGAAAAAAGTCAAAGAAGTGATTGGCATTCAACTCCAGTCAACCACATTATTTGAATTGCTTACTGTGGAAGAAATCTTACGTCTGTATGCAAGTTTTTATCGAATAAATGTCTCCATTCCAGATTTAATAGAAGAAGTAGTACTAACTGAAAAGACAAAAAGTCGTATCAAAACTCTATCGGGTGGTCAAAAACAACGGCTTGCGATAGCACTTGCTCTAGTACATGATCCCTGGATTATATTCCTGGATGAACCGACAACAGGACTCGATCCTCAAGCAAGAAGAACGTTATGGGATATCGTCTTAAAGTTAAAAGAAAAAGGAAAAACTACCGTGTTAACAACACACTACATGGATGAAGCACATGTTCTGTGTGACCGAATTGCCATTATGGATCAAGGGAAATTGATCGCTCTTGATACACCTACGAATCTAGTTAAAAGTCTACAATCTGAAAGTGCAGTAGAGTTTCGATATCATGGGAATTTCCTTAATGGTGAACTTGAATCACTTGATGGTGTGAAACAAGTTGGCAAGAGCAAAGATACATATGTTCTTTATACGGATGATCTCCAGGTGACTTTGATTAGCTTGATTCACATGACAACGAATAAAAATATTAAATTAACAGATTTACAAACGCGGACTGCTACTTTAGAAGACGTGTTTATTCATTTGACAGGAAGGAGTCTAAGAGAGGAATGAGAGCTTATTGGCAACTAACTTTATCGCAATTACGTATTTTTATTCGAAATCGACAGGTCCTTTTTTGGACGCTCGCTTTTCCTATCTTTCTCATGGTTATGCTTGGCTCTTTTTTAGGAAGTGGAAATGGAATGTCTTTATCAATTGGGGTAGTTGATGAAGATGACACCGTTCATTCGAAAGAATTTTCAAAACTTCTTGCTATGAGTGAAGTAGTTCATCTTGAATCAATTAAAAATAAAGATAAAGCATTAAATCAAGTGAAAAAAGGAAATATTCAATTAGTTGTTGTCATTCCAAAAGGTTATGACACGATGATGAATACCACGGCAAAAGTGGAGCAGTTTGAGCTACCAGTCTATTACAATGAAACCAACTTTGCTGTTTCACAAGTAGGCTTAACTCTGGTTAATAGTGTAGTTGATGGTATTAGTAAGGAAAAGGTTAATTACAAGCCGAGCATGGTCACTGTTTCACGCGGAGTTGAAGCTCTTAATTTAACCTATATAGATTTCTTAGTGCCAGGTATTCTAGCTATGATGATTATGAGTAACAATATGAATGGTGTTGCAGGACAAATCGCAGCATGGAGAGAACGTGGTATTTTGCGAAGAATGCAAGGTACAACGTTAAAAGCTTCAACTTTTATCGCAGCTCAGATTACCGCTCGATTAATGTTAAACGGTTTGCAAGCCTTAATTGTGTTAGCAGTCGCACATTTTATATTTGGAGTCAGTGTAAACGGGTCTTGGCTAAGTTTAATCACATTTGTTATCTTGGGAACCCTTGCCTTTATGGCCATTGGCTTTATTATTGCTGGAATTGCAAAAACGCCTGAAAGTGCTGCACCGATTGCTGGATTTTTATCTTTTCCGATGTTGTTTTTAGGTGGCGTATTTTTCCCAGTTCGTGATATGCCAGATTTTCTCCAACCGATAATTAATGTAATACCAATTTCTCATTTAAGTCATGCTTTGCGAGAAACCATGAACGTTGGTACATCATTTACGGGGCTTAGTTTTGATGCTCTCATCTTGGGATGTTGGATCATTGGGGCGTTCGTTGTAGCAAGTTACACATTTAAATGGGAATAAAAAATAAGGGAAATGAGTGATTCAGTTTATGAAAAATCAAAATTATCAAACGCATACAAGATTACACCCGCTCTATCATTACGTTTTAGTTAGTCTATTGCTAGCAACATTGGTTATTTCGATTATCAATGTGGTCCACTCATTTAATGCCGGAGAAAACCTTTTGCAATCCATGTTACTTTTATTAATGGCTTTAACCTTCATTATTATTGCTATCTTAGTCAGAATCTATCCGATTAAAAACCAAGATAGATTAATTCGAGCAGAGGAAAACTTTCGTCATTATGTTTTAACGGGAAAATTATTAGATTCTAATCTAAGCAATGGACAAATCATCGCTTTGCGTTTTGCAGCTGATACGGAGTTTCCGGCACTATGTGAACGTGCAATTAACGAAAATATGAACCCAGCTGACATTAAAAAATCAATTGTTCAGTGGAAAGCTGATTTCGATCGAGTGTAGGGTAAGGGGAAGTAGAAGTACTAGGAAAACCAAAGAAAAAGGCATGTTGATTCTTATTGAATCAGGCATGCCTTTTTGTATATCCTTTTTTTATTTACTCTTTTGAAGATTCTTTATTTACGATTCCACTCCATCGGATATAGACAAAGGGGCAAAGCTTCTGGTGTAACGTTCATTTAACAGTAAAAGAGCCCACCCATTTAATATAAACGAGTGAACTCTTATTACTAAATACAATGTTTAATGCTTCAAAGCATAAGAGGTGTGTATAGAAATGCAACTCCGGAGGTAGGACTCGAACCTACGACCAACCGGTTAACAGCCGGTTGCTCTACCACTGAGCTACTTCGGAATAAGAAGATTAACATTGATAGTAGAGTACCCAGAACAAAAAGAATTATTCGTTGTTTACTTATATTTTCAGAAAAAAAAGTAGGAGATGCCTAGTGTAGAATGAAACTTTATGATGATAGGAATAAAGTGAGCTTAGCTAAAGTTTTGAAATAGCATTCATTTTTACCATGTAAATTCACAATAGGAAACGGTATAATTGAGTAGTAATAGTATAGGAACTCAAGGGTGGTTGGCTCACTTCCTGAAAGGAGGTGGTGCCTGTGTCAGTAGCTGAAAGTCTGATGTTTGCAGTAGCATTTGCAACTTTAGTCGTTTTGATATTGTCCTTTAACCAAAAAAAATAACCCATCCTTGAGTTAGCAGCCAAGATGGGTTATTCTCACTATTTACGCTGACGCCCTTGTAGGGAGCCTGCTATTACATGGCTGAATGGTGCTGGTAACACCATTCGGCTTTTTAGTTTACGCTTTTATATGTCTAATTATAACATAAGTTAATTTACATTCAATATTAATGAAGTTCCAATGGGGTAAATTATGTTATCAAAAATAACTGCAGTTTATAAAAACTAATACTTAACTACTTATAATTTTACTAGATGATTAATCCTTAAAGGGTATTTATGGTGAAGATAAAAATGGGGAGGGGTTAAGTTGAATAAAGAAATTGAAAAAATAATTGTTGAATCATTTTTCGTTAAAAGAATTCAGCAAAGAGTTCTATTTCAACTTTCTTCACCCAAAAAACGCTATGATGGTTTTGGAAGAAGATTAAATTTCCTTCGTACATAAGCCATATTGTTAAATCCATTATTTTCATATTTCCTACAATCTAAGTAGCTAAAGCCAAAGCTTCCTCTGTGTAAATACACCGCTTGAATACCCCGGTTTTTTAAATGAAACGTGAAATCACTTGATAAACTATATCTACAAATACCTTTATATCAAAGTTTTCTTGGACAGTATGACACTCAAAAATTGGTGGGAATATCATCAGAACATCTGCACCCTTGGGAAAGAGAACAATATCTAAAAATGTATTAATAAAAAGTGTTGAAGCTGTAGGGCTCTAACACTTTTTTTGCTCGGAAAAATAAGTTCTACGAAACAATATTATATTTTTAATTGTATACGTTTGTACGTTTGTCTCTACCATTATTAGTAAAATTTCGTATCTTATATTATGGGAAAGAACTGTGCATCAGTACGAGCTTGTTTTTTGAAAAAGGGATATTGATCTACTAATAAAGTTGAAAGTAGGTTTGAATTTGACTTAAGATACTGACACACTCAATAGTTCTTTAAAGAACATAAAGTAGAGACAACCACGTCATTCACTTATATTCGCCCATAATAACCATAGTAAAGGAGAGAATTTTGTTGTATTTCACTAATGAAGAAATTCCAAAAATCGCAATAACAGGTAGCAATGGAAAAACAACAACACGTGAGTTCATTGCTTCTGTTTTAGAAACTCAATGGAATGTACTAAAAACAATTGGGAACAAGAATTTACCCAATAACACCCAACAAATGATGGAGGCATTTGATCCTTCTACACATGAAGCCATCCTTTTAGAATTAGGGATGGGAAAACAAGGTGCAGGGGAACAACACTGTAATCATTTTCAGCCTAATATATCTGTTATTACTAATATAGGCACAGCTCATTATGGTAATTTAGGAAATAGTATTGAAACTACAGCTCAATATAAATCAGTATTGATCAAATGTATGAAAGCAGATGGAATACTGCTTTTAAATAAAGATGATAAGAACTCACAGCTATTGGATACATCAACTTTTAAAGGAAAAGTCATAACAATTGGAATAAATTCAAGTGCTAATTATAAAGCATCCAATATCGTGTATCTTAGTAATGGTATGAGATTTAATGTCGAAATGAAAGGTCATAATGAAGCATTCTTTATCCCGACATTTGGAAAACACAATGTATATAACGCGTTATTTGCAATCGCACTTGCTGACAAATTAGATTTTCCAATACAGATAATAAGAGAGGGATTAAAAAATTATCAAGTTCCTATAAAGCGATTAAATGTTTACAACTTAAAAGATGAATCACTTCTTATTGATGATACTGTAAATGCTAATCCTCAGTCCGTTAAGGCCGCAATTGATGTACTTGTTATTATTGGTAAAGATAAAAAGAAAATCGCAGTTTTAGGAAGCATGTTAGAATTAGGTGACTATGCAGGTGAAGGTCATCGCGAGATAGGAAAGTACGCTGCTGAGAAAAAGGTTGATGTAATTTACACTTTCGGGGAATTATCGATTGATATACACAAAGGGGCTATTGATCATGGTTTTCCGATAAAAAAGATTAAACACTTTAAAGACCGTAATGAATTGCATCATGAATTAAAAAGCTCTAGGGAGCACAATAGCATTTTTTTAGTTAAAGGCTCTAGTTTAATGAATATGAATAAAACTGCCGAGTACTTGAGGAACAATTTTCTTTACACCGTCGTTTTTAACAAAGATCTAAAAGATGCGATCTTAATTAATCATGCTACATTCGCTTTGATGAAAATTGATCAATCCACCATTATCCTTCAATATGGTTCTTTTTCAAAGACACTTAATATTCTACTTGACGATAAAGTAAGTGATAGAGAAATTCAACTTCCCACACATTTATCAAATAATCTATCTATTATTGATTTACCATATGAATATGTAGTTAAAGATAATCATATTCAATTAGGCCCTATTATTGGTTTTCTTGTTTACCCTCGCTATATTGAGGATTCAAAGCAACAATTATTACGTTTAAAAGATTATGACATTATTAAAGGTCTCATTTTTATGTTCAGACCTAACGAAATCGAAAGCAAGAAAAACACACTATCTGGATACTATTATGATCCTAGTTCAAATGAGTTTAAACAAGGTATTTTTCCTTATCCTTCTGTTGTTTTTAACCGTATTCCACTTCGAAAAAAAAGATATAGACAGTTAAAAAAACGTGTAGGAGACAATATTTTTAATTATCCTTATCGGAACATCGATAAATTAACTTTTTGGGATAAAATGAAAACCGTACCTAAACTTAAAAGGTACCTTCCAAAAACAAAAGAGTTCACTGGAGTAAAAAGTCTGTTATCTACATTCAAAAAGTATGATTCTGTTTATTTAAAACCAGTATCAATGTCAGGTGGAAATGGAATTATCCATGCGAAAAAACTGGATGATGGCTTCTTGTTAACCGATAATAATGGCGAACGTTTTCATTTAAAATCAGTCCAAGAATTAGAAACTACTCTTGAAAATCATTTACTAAACAGAAAGTATATTATTCAACAAGAAATTGAATCTTTAACAAATAAAGTTGAAAAAATAGATTTTAGAATTTATATCCAAAAAGATTTTACTATGAAATGGAAAATGTCGGGAATTGAATCGAAGATTGCAAAATCAGGAAGTGTAGTCTCAAACTCAAAATATAGGGCCAGAATTGAACCAGGAGAATTAGCAATTGAGAAATATTTTAATCTTAGTAAAGAGGCAACAGAAAAGAAAATTAATGAAATTACAAATGTATGCATACGAGTCTTAAAAAGAATGGAAAAACAGGGATACCTTCTTGGAGATGCAGCAGTGGATTTCATATTGGATAAGTCTGCAAATTTGTATTTACTTGAAGTACAGATAAATTATGCTGCAGAGATTAAGGCTTTTAGAGAAGAAGATGAGCAGCTAGTTCTACCTTATATACTACCGACACCTTTTGAATACGCAAAAGCACTTGCAGGCTTTTAACTAATTTAGATCACTTTTCTTTGGGGGAACAATGAATATTTATGCTCACAAGACGGCGATTCAGTAAATTAAATTCATTTCAGAAAATTAATTATGCGGACAAAAAGAATCAGGTGGTCTGCATTACTTTTATACTTGTACAGTATATAACAGTCATCCATTGAACTTCATGGATGGCTTGATGCTAAAAGAAGGGTTGTCTTTATCGTTAAGTAATACCATCACAGGTTTCCAAAATCTCACGCAATTTTGAAAGTGTTTTAAAATAAAATTGGATATTTTTGTTAATATTAATGTGAGATTGTTAAGGATTCTACTTAAACTAACGGGCAGGTTAGTTCAATAAACAGAAATTTTTAGTCTTTAAACACGTATTTGTGGTGTATTTAGAATGATGAAAAATGATGGAAATGAAAGAAAAAGACTAATCAACCATAGTTGATTAGTTTTTTTTATTTTTAGGTTTTTGTCTTGCATATAATATAAATGATACTTTTAAAGCTCCATAAGAATTTACGGAGTGACGTTGTTGAGTCTAAACTTTTGTGTCATTCGTCAGAGACATCAGAAGCAAATGAGTGCTCTTTTTTATTAAATTTATTTTAGTTTACATAATATAAATTATAGGAAGTTATATCTCATGAACCAAGTATACTTGTAACAGTGAGACAAACCAAAAAAATTGATAAGACCATGCTCCTTATTTTTAAAAATATTTAGATGAAGATTTTACAAATGTAAATATTAATTTAATTTATTTTCTAGTTTCCCCTCGGCTACTTTAATTTGTTCTACCACTTGCACTGGAGCCGTCCCTCCAAAGCTATTTCGAACAGCTACCACATGTTCCGGAGTCAAAAACTCATAAATATCTTGTTCAAATAATAGGCTAAACGCCTGATATTCATCAAAACTCAACTCCAGCAAATATTTTTCGTGTTGTATGGCATATAAAACAATTTTCCCAATAACCTCATGGGCTTCACGGAAAGGCAAGCCTTTCCTAACCAAATAATCGGCAATATCTGTGGCATTGGAAAAGTCATTGTTAATCGCCTTACGCATCACATCTTTATTTACTGTCATTGTTTCAATCATCGGTGCCAATAGCATTAATGAGCCTTCTAGTGTTTTCACTGTATCGAACATACCTTCTTTATCCTCTTGTAAATCTTTATTATAGGCGAGCGGTAAGCCTTTTAGAACAGTCAGCAAGCCCATCAAATTTCCATACGTACGGCCCGTTTTTCCTCTCAGAAGCTCAGGTACATCCGGATTTTTCTTTTGCGGCATAATACTAGATCCTGTGCAAAACGAATCATCCAGTTCCACGAACTGAAACTCCTGACTTGACCAAATGACAAGCTCTTCAGAAAATCTAGAAATATGGGTCATAAGGATTGCGCCAATCGATAAAAATTCGAGAATAAAATCACGATCACTGACGGCATCCATACTGTTTGGATAAACCGTTTCGAAACCTAACAGTTCAGCAACACGATCACGGTTGATGGGAAAGGTCGTTCCTGCCAATGCACCAGAACCAAGAGGAAGCCAATTCACACGTTTCAAACTATCTATTAATCGTTCTTTATCACGTTCCAACATCCAGAAGTACGCCATTAAATGGTGAGCAAAGGACACTGGCTGGGCACGCTGCAGATGCGTATATCCAGGAATTAGTGTTTGTACATTCTCCTTCGCCTGAACGATTAATGCCTGTTGGACTTCTTCTATCAATATAATCAGTTCCTTCGTTTTCGTTCTTAAATAAAGATGCATGTCAGTTGCCACTTGATCATTCCGACTTCGTCCAGTATGTAGCTTCCCGCCAACAGGACCAATTTTTCCAATTAATAGCTTTTCGATGTTCATGTGAATATCTTCATCTTCAACTAAAAATTCAACCTTATTTTCATCAACCATTTTTTTTATCGAGAGGAGACCATCCTTAATTTTATTGGCATCCTTCTGCGGAATAATACCGCACTCACCTAGCATTTGAACATGGGCAATGCTACCGGTAATATCCTCTTTCGCTAGCTTTTTATCAAAAGGAATCGAAGCTGTAAATTCCTCCACTAGCTTATTTGTTTCCTTCGTAAATCTCCCGCCCCATAACTTAGACATTTATTATTCCCCCCTTAATCTAAGAACATTGCCCCCGATCTTGATTCGAGGGCACACCGTTTTATTTAAATATTGATTCTTTTTTATTCACTTCAGCATAGACCTTTGTTGGAAGTCCCCAAATTTTGATAAAACCAACAGCCGCATCATGATCAAACGCATCGCCCTTGGAATAGGTGGCAAGTTCCTCATTGTATAGACTGTGCGGAGATTTCCTGCCAACAACGGTATGATTGCCTTTATGAAGCTTAATACGAATGGTTCCAGAAACGACTTGCTGTGTTTCCTCAATAAACCCATCAAGGGCTGCTTTTAATGGTGAATACCAAAGGCCTTCATAAATAATTTTCGTCATTTGCTGCTCTACCTGTGTCTTGAATTGGGTGACCTCACGTGGCAAGGTTAGGAATTCTAATTCTCTATGACAATTGATTAAAATTAATGCAGCAGGATTTTCATAAACTTCTCTTGATTTTATTCCTACTAACCGATTTTCAATGTGATCAATACGGCCAACCCCATGTTTACCACCGACTTCATTTAAGGTTTCAATTAATTTAACCAATGGGAGGTTCTCGCCGTTCAGGGCGAAAGGTACGCCTTTTTCAAACTCAACTTCTACATATTCTGCTTCATCTGGTGTCTTTTCAATGGGATTCGTCCAGTCAAAGGCTGCTTCAGGTGCCTCTGCCCAGGGATTTTCAAGAACTCCGGCTTCGCAGGCACGTCCCCAAATATTTGCATCAATCGAAAATGGATTGTCTAGATCAACGGGAATTGGTATACCGTTTTTGTTCGCATAAAGAATTTCTTCATCCCTGTTCATACCCCATTCCCTAACAGGAGCAACCACTTTTAAACTTGGATTTAATGCTTGGATGGAAACCTCAAAGCGTACCTGGTCATTCCCTTTACCTGTACAACCGTGGGCAACAGCTTTGGCACCCTCTTTTTCCGCAACCTCCATCAATAATTTTGAAATTAAAGGCCGAGATAATGCAGAGGATAACGGGTATTTTCCTTCATATAAACAATTAGCTTTCAACGCTGGTAATATATATTCTTTGGCGAACAAATCTTTCGCATCAATGATATAGGCTTTAATTGCACCCACTTTTAAGGCCTTGGTTTTGATTGCTTCTAAATCTTTTCCTTCACCAACATCTAGACATAATGCGATCACATCATAGCCATATTTATCTTGAATCCATTTTACTGATACCGATGTATCTAAACCGCCTGAGTAGGCTAAAATGATTTTTTCCTTTGTCATTTGTATTCTCCTCATATTGAACGTGTATTTTTATTCAATAAAATAGAATTGTTATACACAATATTTCATAAAAATGAAACTATTATGAAAGTAAAAGTTTTAAAATTGCTTTTTGTGCATGCAAACGGTTCTCCGCTTCATCCAAAACGACCGAATGGGGGCCATCAATAATTTCTCCAGTGACCTCTTCCCCTCGATGTGCTGGTAAACAGTGCAAGAAAATAAAGTCAGCTTTCGCCTGTTTGCACAATTCCGTATTTACTTGAAAGCCTTCAAACGCCTTCAATCTCATCGGAGTTTCTTCTTCCTGCCCCATGCTGGTCCAGACATCTGTTACGATTACATCCGCATCGTTAATAGCTTTAATCGGATTATTCGTTATCATTACCGTACATCCTGTCTCCTTACCAAACTGGATTGCTTTTTCAGTAATTTTTCCATTAGGCAAATATCCAGGCGGGCTAGCAATGCTAATATCCATTCCCACTTTACCGGCACCCTCCATTAAAGAATGGGCCATGTTATTATTGCCATCACCTATATAGCACATCTTTAAGCCGGACAACTTCCCTTTATGCTCAAGAATAGTTAAGAGGTCTGCTAACACTTGGGTTGGGTGCTGTAAGTCCGTGAGGCCATTAATGACAGGAATAGTTGCATGTTCGGCTAATTCTTCCAATGAATCGTGAGTGAATGTTCGAATCATTAAGCCATCCACATAACGCGATAACACTTTTGCTGTATCGGAGATACTTTCTCCTCTTCCTAACTGAATATCTTTTGAGCTCAAGAATATCGCATGACCTCCAAGCTGCAACATCCCCACCTCAAAGGATACTCTAGTACGGGTGGAGGATTTTTCAAAAATCATTCCTAAAACTTTTCCGCTTAGGTACGGATGCGGTTTCCCTTGTTTTTGTAGTGCCTTCATCTTTATTGCTTCATTTAGCAGATAGAAAATTTCGTCCGTATTGAAATCTGAAAGCTGTAAAAAGTTTTTCCCCTTAAGTTTCGGTTGGCTTGAATTACTTTTATCGGTTAATTTATTGGTTTTTACCATTAATGACACCTACCTCTCTCTTCGACATGTGATAATCACTCACTGATCGCACCTCTAAAGTTGAACCTTTTTGTATGCCGAATATCGCTTCGATTGTATCTAGATTCGTAAAAACAGGAATCTTATACCGTACAGCATGCTCACGTATTTGGTAACCAAATTTGAATTTATTTCGTCCTTGATTCGGGATATTGATGACAGCCTTCATTGAAAGCTTTCGAAAAAGTTCTATGACCTCTTCGACTTCCTTGATTACTTTTTCAACAAGAATCCCATTGTTTTGAAAAAATATTGCTGTCCCTTCTGTTGCAACAATCTTGTATTGTTTTAATACAAGATTTTTAATAATTGGGAGAGACGCTTTCTTTTCTCGATCAGAAATGGAACAAAAAATATAATTTTCTTCTTTATTTCCTTTTATAGATGGAATCGACTTTTCGAGTGCCTCCTGATAGGTTAAACCAATGCCTAGAACTTCACCTGTTGATTTCATTTCTGGTCCTAGCACATGGTCGACACCTTTAAGCTTACTTGATGAAAATACCGGTGCTTTCACGGAATAGTAATGTGGTTCTACCATTAAACCAGTTGTTTGACATAGATCTGTTAGGGTCTCGCCTAATTGAACCCGAGTAGCCCATTCGATCATCGGTATTCCTGTGACCTTACTCATGATTGGCACCGTTCGCGATGAACGAGGATTCACCTCAAGAACATTGACTTGGTCTTCATATATAACAAATTGAATGTTCATGATCCCAATGACTTTTGATGAGTTTGCAATTTTTTCAGCATAATCAATTAAGGTTTGTTTTGTTTTGTCTGACAACGAAATCGGCGGGAACACAGAAATACTGTCACCGGAATGTACACCAGCTTTTTCAATATGTTCAAAGATTCCTGGAACTACGATATTTTTCCCATCACAAATCACATCAATCTCGCATTCTAGTCCAGGTAAAAATTTATCTACTAGTAATGGCCACATCTCACCATGCGAATTTTTCTCTAACTGCTTTAAATAGTGTGTCAGGTCCTGTTCTGAAAACAGTGTAAACATTGCCTGGCCGCCAATGACATAGGACGGCCGGACTAGTACAGGGTAACTAAGGGTAGCTGCAGTATCGACTAGTTCTTTTAGATGTGAAACAGTTTTCCCCTCAATATGCGGAATATTTAAGTAATCTAGAAGCGTATAAAATTCTTTCCGATCCTCGAAGCGATCGACATTTTCAACAGTGGTTCCTAAGATTTTAACGCCTTCATCTTCTAGATCATGTGCTAGATTAATGGCCGTTTGTCCTCCAAACTGAATCAATACCCCTTCGACTTTTTCTTTTTCAATGACATGAAGAACATCTTCAGCGGCAAGGGGTTCAAAATAGAGGCGATCTGCAACGGAATAATCAGTACTAACAGTCTCAGGGTTGTTATTAATTACAACTGCCTCATAGCCTTTTTTCTTGAGTGCTTTGGACGCGTGTACGGAGCAGTAATCAAATTCAATACCTTGGCCTATTCGAATAGGACCGGAACCAATGACAAGAATTTTTTTCTTGTTGGTTATTTCCACTTCGTCATAACCATTCCATGTTGAGTAATAGTATGGTGTGATGGCATCAAATTCTGCTGAGCAGGTGTCAACCATTTTAAAGCCTGGTTTCCAGTTAAGTTCTTTCCATTTATTTCTTATATGTTTTTCAGGAATATTATAAATTTGGGATAATAGCTTGTCGGAAATATTATTTCGTTTGGCTTCTTTGAGCAAGGCAACAGGAACATCACTCCATTGAAAAGAGGCTAATTCCGTTTCTAATTTAACGATTGAGTAAATTTTGTGTAAAAACCATGGGTCAATACCAGTCAACTGATGGATTTTTTCAAGCGTGATACCTCTTCTTAGCGATTCTGCAATGATGAATAGCCGCTGGTCATTAGCCTGTTCAAGAAGTTCATGCAAGGTCTTCTCATCAAAAGATTTATTTCTCTCCATGCAAAGTCCAAAAACATTCATTTCCATTGAGCGAATCGCCTTGTTTAATGCACCTTCAAATGTCCGATCAATCGCCATGACTTCCCCAGTTGCTTTCATTTGCGTTCCTAATGTGCGATCCGCTTCTGGAAATTTATCAAATGGAAAACGAGGTAGTTTTACCACAATATAATCAATTGCTGGCTCGAACGAAGCAAAGGTAGTACCTGTTATCGGATTTACAATCTCATCCAAATGATATCCAACCGCACATTTAGCCGCCATCCTGGCAATCGGGTAGCCGGTTGCTTTGGAGGCAAGTGCCGACGAACGGCTCACCCTTGGGTTCACTTCGATAATGTAATAATGATTAGATTCCGGATGGAGCGCAAACTGAATGTTGCAGCCGCCGATAATCTCTAATTCTCTAATAACTTTTATCGAAGAATCACGAAGCATATGATATTGGACATCTGTTAACGTCTGCGATGGAGCAACTACAATGGAATCTCCCGTATGAACACCAACTGAGTCCATATTTTCCATATTACAAACAATAATGCACGTGTCATTTTCATCTCTCATTATTTCATATTCTATTTCCTTCCAGCCTTTAATACTTCTTTCTACCAACACCTGCTGAATCGGACTTGCTGCTAAGCCTTTTTTCAGAACATTTTCTAGTTCCTCTTTGTTATAGGCAAAACCACCGCCATCTCCACCTAGTGTATAGGCTGGGCGAATGATGACTGGGAATCCAATTTCTTTTACATAGGATACCCCTTCCTCAAAGCTGTGAATAATGGCTGACTGTGGAATTGGTTCGCCGATATTAAGCATTAAATTTCGAAACTTTTCTCTGTCCTCCCCATTTTTGATAGACTCGACAGATGTACCTAATATTTCAACATTGTATTTCTCTAAAATGTTCTGTTCATAAAGCTGTACGGTTAAGTTCAAACCGGTTTGACCGCCTAGTGTTCCAATAATCCCATCCGGTTTTTCTTTTATAATGATTTTTTCAATGGTCTCCACATTAAGTGGTTCAATATATACCTTATCTGCCACGGCTTCATCTGTCATGATGGTCGCCGGGTTATTATTGATTAATACAACTTCGATTCCTTCCTCTTTTAGCGCAATACATGCCTGCGTGCCGGCATAATCAAATTCCGCTGCCTGCCCAATAACAATTGGGCCAGATCCAATCACTAGTACTTTTTTTAAGTTATTTTTTAATGGCATAAACAGTCTCTCCCATAGAAGCTAAAAGACATACGAATTCGTTAAGTATATGTGCCGTATCGCTTGGACCGGGATGCGCTTCGGGATGGAATTGTACCGTTTGAATTGGATAGTTTTGATGCTTTAGTCCTTCAATAGATTTATCATTTACATTGCGATAGGTGACATCAAATACTTTCTGATTGATACTTTCTTCTATGACAACATACCCGTGATTTTGTGCGGTAATTTTCACTTTTCCTGTGGCTAGTTCCTTTACTGGATGATTCCCACCGCGATGTCCGTAAGTAAGTTTTGTAGTCTTGGCCCCATATGCTAGCGCAATTAACTGATGTCCAAGGCAGATTCCAAGAGAAGGGTAACGTTGAGTAATCTTTTTGATTTCCAGGAACCATTTTTCCAGTTCCATCGGATCACCAGGTCCATTACTGAATAAAACACCATCCGCATTTATGGCATTTATTTTTTCATAAGAAGTAGTGTAAGGCACAATCGTAACTGCACAGTTTTCATTTAGAAGGGCATTGAGAATCGACTTTTTAAAGCCATAATCCATAAGTACCACATGTGGTCCTTTGTTTTTAAAAAATTGAATTTTTTTTGTAGAAACTTTTTCCACCCATGATATTCCTTTTTCTTGAGCGGGAAATTTTGCTCCCTTCGTTCTGCTTATAAACCCTTGGACAGTTCCGCGATTGCGGATGGTTTTAACAAGGAGCCTTGTGTCTACCTCAGCGATCCCGGGAACTCCTACTTGATTGAGTTTTTCAGAAAAGTTATAAACGGATTGATAATGGCTTGGTGTTTCACATAAATCGCCAATGATGACTCCTGATAATGAAGGCGTAATGCTTTCATCATCCACTACATTGATTCCATAACTGCCAATGATTGGATAGCAAAAAGTGATAATTTGTCCTGCGTAGGAAGGGTCTGTAATAATTTCTTGGTAGCCAGTCATACTCGTATTAAAGACTACTTCCCCGAGAGAATCCTTCATTGCACCAATTAGTAAACCTTCAAAAACCTCTCCCGTTTCCAAAGTAAGATATCCATTCTGCAAAATACTCACTCGCCTTTCTCAATACTTTGGAAAGTCTTTTCCAATGCTTCAGTAAATTCATTAATTTCTTCTTTTGTTACAGTTAACGGTGGTAATATTCGAACAACATTAGGGCCGGCTGTTAAAATAAGAAGATTGTTAGGAATTGCTTTTTGAACAATTTCTAAGGCATTGATTTCGACAACCATTCCTTTTAGTAGACCAATTCCGCGGATTTCTTTTATAAAAGAGTACTTTTCCTTCAGGTCTTGTAGTTTTTTACCTAAGTAAGATGAAATTTCGGGGACCTTATTTAATAATTTGCTTTCGATTATATGAGTAACAGTCGCAAGTCCTGCGGCTGTTGCTAACGGGTTGCCTCCAAATGTACTCCCGTGGCTTCCTGGGTCAAAACCTTTTGCCGCTTCTTCCTTTGCAATAATCACCCCAATGGGGAAACCAGAGCCAAGGCCTTTAGCGGAACTTATAACATCAGGCTCAATCCCATACTGTTCATAAGCAAAGAGGGTACCGGTTCTGCCAATACCTGTTTGGATTTCATCGACCATCAATAGGATATCTATCTCCTTACAAATCTTTGCGAGTTTATTCACCCAGTCTTGCTTTGCAGGAATGACTCCGCCTTCACCTTGAACTAGCTCAAGGAGGACTCCAGCTGGTTCTAGTGAATATAGCTGATCAAGTGCTTCTTCATCATTAAAAGGTAGATAACTAAACCCTGGAACTAACGGAAAAAATCCCTGCTGAATTTTTTCTTGTCCTGTTGCCGATAAGGTTGCTAAGGTTCTCCCATGGAAGGATTGCTGAAAGGTCACGATTTCAGGTGATTCATTTCCTTTCACTTTGTTTGCGTATCTCCTAGCCAGCTTAATAGCAGCCTCATTTGCTTCCGCACCACTATTACAAAAGAAAACTTGATCTCCACAGCTATTCGCTGTAAGCAATGCAGCAAGTTGCTGCTGATTTGGAATATTGTAGAGGTTTGAGCAGTGCCAAAGATTCTGAAATTGTTCCTCAAGTTTTTCCTTTACGACATCCGGAACATGCCCTAAGTTACAGGTGGCAATTCCGGAAGTGAAATCGAGAAATTGATTTCCTAATTCATCCCAAACGTAACTCCCTTTCCCTTTCACCACCGTAACTGGAAAGCGATTGTATGTTGCCATAACTGGTGAGGTTTGGGTGACTGAATTTTTAGCAACCATTAAGCTATCTCCTCTTCAAAAACAATTTTTGTGCCGATTTTTTTTCCCTTTGAATAATCTATTAAACTATTTGGTTCGTATCCATTGATAATTCCCACTTCGGGTATTTTGTGGGCAAGACCATCAATTGCGGCTTTTACTTTGGGAATCATGCCCCCAAATATAGTATTATTGATGATTAATTCTTCGATTGTTCCCTTTGAGACATTATCTAGTTTCGTCTTTGTACCATTTTTTTCAACCAAGATTCCGGGTATATCACTGATAAAGCAAAGGTTCGCCCCCATTACTTTTGCGATAGCTGAAGCAGCAATATCGCCATTAATGTTATATCGCTGTCCACCCACATCAATGCCGATTGGTGAGATTACTGGAATAAAACCCTGCTTAATAATTCCATCAATTATATTTCTATTCACTTCTATTACTTCTCCGACAAAGCCCAAAGTTTCAGTAGTTTTGGTTGGAATTGCTTTTAATAAACTGCCGTCAACCCCACTAACTCCAATAGCTTTTCCACCAACTTCGATTATATTTCGGACAACCTGTTTGTTAACCGAGCCGCTTAAAACCATTTCTACTATATTTAATACTTCATGATTGGTTACTCTAAGACCATTCACAAAGTTAGTTTCAATGTTTAATTTTTTTAATAATGAAGTGATTAGTGGCCCCCCACCATGAACAATAATCGGTGTCCATTCCCCTGATTGATGAAGTGAATCAACATTTTCATAAAAGGATCTTGGCAGATTTTCTAACACACTTCCTCCACACTTAATGACAATATATTTCATTTTATCCTCCCTTAAGTGCGATATGATGCGTTGATTTTCACATAATCATAGGTTAAATCACATCCCCAAGCTGTTGCACTGAAATTGCCTTGGTTTAAATCAACATGAATATTGATTGTGTCTAATTCTAAATACTTTTTGATTTCCTCTTCAACAATCGGACTGGGGATCCCATGCTCAAATACTCGAAAGGGACCAATCGCAACCTTTATAGTATTAGGTTTAACAGGAACTCCACTATATCCAATGGCTGTAACGATTCTGCCCCAGTTTGGGTCCGTTCCATAGATAGCTGTTTTAACTAGATTTGAAGATATGATTGCTTTGCCAACTGCTCTTGCTGCATTTATACTGAATGCCCCGATGACTTGCACCTCAATTAGCTTTGTTGCTCCTTCACCGTCCCTTGCTATACTTTTCGCAAGAGACTCACAAACAACTTTTAATCCACTCACAAACAAATCCCAATCAGGATGTTCTTTTGTAAGTTGATTATTCTCCGCTAAGCCATTCGCCAAGACTAATACCATATCATTTGTGCTTGTATCCCCATCAACTGTGATCATGTTAAATGTTTGGTTGGTTACATCTTTGAGTGCAAAGAGTAGATCCTGATGGGCAATATTGGCATCTGTTGTGACAAAACCAAGCATTGTCGCCATGTCCGGATGAATCATTCCGGATCCCTTAGATGTTCCACCTATGCTTATCGTTTTTCCGTCGATTTTTAATTGGACCGCTGTGTGCTTTACAGATGTATCAGTTGTTAGAATTGCATGCATGAATTTACTCACATCTTCATGTTCTTTTTGAAGGATTTGATTTATACCATCCTTTACTTGTTCCATCGGCATAAGTTCGCCGATTACCCCTGTTGAAGTTACTGCGACAAGATGTTCTTCTATTCCTAATTGACTCGCAAACTCTTTTTGCATTTCAAATGCATCCTTTAATCCTTGCTCCCCTGTGCATGCATTAGCATTTCCTGAATTCACAATGATTGATTGGATTTTATTTTCCTTCGCAATGCTTTCCTGGGTCAATAATAATGGAGCCGCATGAAATATATTTGTTGTATACACACCTACAGCGGTAGATGGAACCTCTGAAATAATATACCCAAGATCAAGCCGTTTTCTTTTAATCCCACAATGCATTCCGCCTGCTTTGAACCCTTTTGGTAACGTAACACTTTCTTCCCCAAGAACGATGATCTCGTTGCTTGATAATGTTTGAGTCAACTAAATTTCCCCCTTTACAATCCCCTGAGTTCGCCTGGAAACAGCTAGGTAATTGGCTATTTTTTATTTATCTTATGGATAAATCGGAATGTCTGTGAGTCCAGTTCGCTCATCCCAGCCATTCATCAAATTTAAATTTTGTATTGCTTGCCCTGAAGAACCTTTTACTAAGTTGTCGATAACTGATATGATGGTCAGGCGGTTGGTTCTGTGGTCAACATGGAAGCCGATATCACAATAATTGCTACCATGAACTTCTTTTGTGGATGGGACAGTTCCCACCGGCCTTACTCTCACAAATCGATGTTCTTTATAATATTGAGTGTATAAATCATTAACTTCTTTTGTAGAAATATTCTCTTTTAAATTCATATACATTGAACACATGATCCCTCTGCTCATTGGAACCAAATGTGTCGTAAACGTAACCGCTATTGGACTTTCGTTCACGTCTGAAAGAACTTGCTCAATTTCTGGAACATGTTGATGTTCTCCTAGTTTGTAAGCTTTTAAGTTTTCATTAATCTCAGCATAATGTGATGTTAGTGAAAGGCCTCTACCTGCACCGGACACTCCTGATTTCGCGTCAATGATTATTGACTTTTTATCTACACTATTAGTTTTTACTATCGGAATAAGGCCCAGAATTGCTGCTGTAGGAAAGCATCCTGGGTTGGCAATTAGATTCGAACTTTTGATTTTTTCTGTGTAAATCTCACTTAATCCGTAAGTTGATTGTTTTAAATATTTCTCATCTGCTGGTGTGTGTTTATACCATAATTCATATTCCTCGGGAGACCTTAATCGGAAATCTCCTGATAAATCTATACACTTTATCCTACGATCCAATAGTGGTGGAACAACCCTACTACTTACACCCGAGGGCGTAGCCAAAAACACAATGTCGTTATTATCAACTAATTTATCTAACTCGAATTTTTCAAGTGGTTGATCAACAATGTCAGAAAGATGCGGATAAATTTCACTAAAGTTAGCCCCTGCTTGTGAATTGGAAACAACAGAACCCATCTCTAGATAAGGATGATTATTAATTAACCTTACTAACTCAATCGACCCATAACCTGTTCCACCAATTATTGCAGCTTTCATTTTTCTCACTCCTGCGTTTCATTACCTGTTTATATAATTATTCAGTCATTCAAAATAAAGATACTTAAATTTTTCGTATTATTCTGTTTTCACAACTCTTTAAACTTTCTGCAATATTAATGTATAGAAAAAGACAGCGAACATAAAAGTTCACTGCCTCTTTTAAGACTTCATCATATCTTCAGCATGTATTATTTCTCGAACAAATTTTATAAACTTGTTCGATATTATTGGCAACATTACTTTTAATACCCCATTGGTTTTTATCCTCATTAAAAAACATTAACTTTCTTCCTCATAAGCAATTGATTTCTTTAATTCATTCATTAATTCTTTCTTCAACTAACCTGTCCCGTTAGCCATCCATGCAGCGCAAAATCAGCACTTTACCACAGAGGATGAAAATGGGTACAAACCGGGTATTAATTAATACGGCTAGGTGAGTAAGGTCAATGAACTATGGTGCCATAGAGCCCTTCCGTTAGTCTGACTCCTTCGACCACGGTGCATCACAGACTGTCGCTCCCTTACGGGTAGCACTCAGGGAACAAAAACAGAAAAAACCGCTGAAATCGATTAAATTTCCGCGGTTTTTGTATTCGTGTCTAATATAATGCCTCGCTGTTTCATTTGGATAAAGAAAATGGTAGTGAGTCCTAAGCTTACTACGCCAAATACAACAACCATCCACTGCAATCCAATAATATCTAATAATGCTCCTGTTGCCAATAAAACAATTTGGAACATAACTCGTTCCAGCATATTTCGGAAAGAGAAAAATCTTCCATGGAAAGCTTTTGGCATTTGTTTTTGGAAAATCGTCATAGCAGTTGGGAAAAAACTACCGACTGCAAAACCAAAAACTGCAAATGCTGTTATCGACAACACAGGGCTTGCTGCAAAAACTAAGATTAACTCAGCTACTCCAATAACAAAGGCGAATGTGAATAATATGGTACTTGTACTCCATTTTTTGGCTATATATTTAACTACAACCGTACCCACCATAAACGCAATTCCTTCAGCAGCGTAAATGGCACCTTTAATCGATGATGACTCTTGCAATTCACTTATATTAATCACAATCAGATTGAATGACCCGATAAATAGTAAAGGAATTAACGTCATAACTAATGTCATCATGACTGCAGGATATGATTTTAAGATTGGAAAGACTTCCATAAAACCACCTTTACCGGGCGTTGGAACTTTGACTTGTGCCTCTGTTCCCTCTTCTTCCTCAATGCGAAGCATATAGGTGAAAATTAGGAGTCCTCCATACGCAATCATGGACATGATATAAAGTGATTGTAATGACCAATAGACCAAAGCTACACCGGCAAGAGCGGTACCAATAACACGAGCCATGGTTGCAACGTTCATATGCCAGCCATTCATCTGGAGCAAGTGATCTTCTTTCACAACTAGTGGAATTGTTGCTTGTAATGCTGGAAAGTAAAACGTTGCAGATAATTGAATGCTAATCATAAACGCGACCATCCACCATATAGACCCCGTCTCAATGGCAACTAACATGAACACAACACTCATCATTCGACCAAATCCAGAAATTAATAGAACGGTCTTTTTCTTTGATTGGTCGATGATTTTTCCAGCTAATGGACCTGCAAGAATACCAGCGAGTAACCCGATTGCCATAATAACTGATTTTAAGAAATCAGAAGGTATCTTTTCTTGCATGAATTCTAAATTGCCGATGATCCCAGTCCATAATCCAAGACCTGCTATCATTTCTCCAACTAAAATAATCCATACATTACGATTTTTCCACATGCATTTTTCCTGTAAACAACAAAGGAAGCTATGTCAGCTTCCTTGTTGCTTCCTTTCATGATTTCGAGTTGTCAATTGATTTCATTGGGGTTTTCCATATACGTTGAACTGAACCATCTTTGTCCATATCAACTACAAATGAACCATTTGAATAACGATCTGACACACGAATTGAATTTGTTTCAATTTGTTCACGTATACCTTTTGTTGTTTCAATAAAGATTTGATCATGATCTTGTACAAAGAACACACCACATACACGATGAGCATTTGATTTTAACTCTCTTAAAACTACAATTCCTCGTTTTGCTCGTGCACCAGCTTCAAATTCTTTTAATGACATCTTTTTCACAGCGCCACGGTGAGTAGCAAGGAAAATATCCCCACGCGTGTTATCTGTTATAGTCGTTGCACTTGCAACAATATCGCCATCTTTCAAGTTAATCCCTTTAACCCCACCTGTTTTTATGCCTGCCACCGGAACTTCCTCCATATTAAAGCGAACAGCATAACCATTATGAGTGACGATAAAGACATCATCTTCTTTAGAGACAACATTAATATAAACGACATGGTCATCCTTTTTCAAATTCATCGTATTTAACGCACGAGAATATCGTTGAACTTGATAATCTGGTAAAGGTGTACGTTTGACTTGCCCTTGTTTAGAAACAGCTACTATATATTTTTCAGGATCGAAATTATCAACAGGAATTGCTTGAATAATAGTTTCATTTGCATCTAACGACACGATACTTGAAACATGTTGTCCAAGATCCTTCCAACGAATATCAGGTAATTCATGTATGGGTTGATAAATGTAATTACCGTTACTTGTAAAGAGCAACAACTGATGTTGCGTATTCATAACCGATTCGAACATCAAATAATCTGAGTCTTTCATGGCAAAGTCTTGACCGTTTGATGCACTATAAGAGCGTGTACTTGTTCGTTTTACATACCCGTCCTTCGTTACAGAAACAACCACTTCTTCGCTTGGAATCAAGACATCTAATGTTAATTTGATTTCTTCGATTTCATCCTCAATAATAGATCTTCTAGGTTCTGCAAACAGTTTCCGAATAGCCTGTAACTCTTTTTGAATCACTTTTATTAATTTTGACTCGCTATTTAAAATCGACATTAGCTCACTTATCAATTGTTTGAGTTCAGCTTCTTCATTTCTTAAGTCTGTAATATCCGTGTTTGTCAGTCTATAGAGTTGAAGAGAAACAATTGCTTCTGCTTGCGTTTCAGTAAATTCAAATGCAGTCATTAAATTATTTTTCGCATCACGTTTGTCTTGTGATTGGCGAATGGTTTTAATGACTTCATCTAATATAGAAAGTGCTTTCATTAAACCTTCAACGATATGAATGCGATCTTTTGCTTTTTGCAAATCATATTTAGAACGTTTCGTAACGACATCTTTTTGATGGCCAATATACGCATCCAGTAATAATGGTAGAGTCATCATCGTCGGTCGACGGTTATGAATGGCAATCATGTTAAAGTTGTAGGCAATTTGCAAATCTGTATTCTTGAATAAGAATTGAAGAATTCCTCGTGCATCTACTTCTTTTTTTAATTCAATCACGATTCGTAAACCAGTTCGGTCAGACTCATCTCTTACGTCAGCGATCCCATCTAAGCGCTTATCTAGTCGTTGTTCATCAATTCTTTTGATTAATACTGCTTTATTGACCTCAAAAGGAATCTCGGTGATTACGATTTGTTCTTTTCCGCCTTTTAAGGATTCAATATCTGCTTTTGAACGGACAACAATTTTGCCTTTACCAGTTTCATATGCTTTTCTGATCCCATCTATTCCCTGAATAATGCCTCCAGTTGGAAAATCAGGACCTTTTAAAACCGTCATTAGTTCTTCAACAGATGATTGAGGGTTGTCCATTTTCATCAATACAGCATCTAAAACCTCATGTAAAGCATGAGGTGGCATATCCGTTGCATACCCAGCCGAGATACCTGTTGCACCGTTAACTAATAGGTTTGGAAACCTTGCAGGTAACACAGTAGGTTCTAATTCTGAGTCATCAAAGTTTTGTACTAAATCCACTGTTTGTTTTTGAATGTCACGTAGCATCTCTCCAGCGATAGCAGATAATCGTGCCTCTGTATAACGCATAGCAGCCGGTGGATCTCCATCAACAGATCCATTGTTCCCGTGCATTTCAATTAACATATGACGAACTTTCCAGTCTTGACTCATACGTACCATTGCTTCATAAACTGAAGTATCACCATGAGGATGATAGTTACCAATTACATTACCGACGGTTTTAGCTGATTTACGGAATGGTTTTTCGTTCGTATTCCCTTCATGGAACATGGCATATAGAATACGACGTTGAACAGGTTTCAATCCGTCACGTGCATCTGGTAAAGCACGATCTTGGATGATGTACTTACTATAACGGCCAAACCGGTCACCGATGACTTCTTCTAATGGTAAATCTTGATAACGTTCGGTTTGTGTCATTCTGACTCCTCCTCGGCATGGATGAGTTCATTTTCTAAAATATTGCTGTCCTCATCTAAGCCAAAATTAACATTGTTTTCAATCCATCGTCGTCTAGGTTCAACTTTGTCACCCATCAACGTCGTGATGCGTCTTTCAGCCCGCGTATCATCATCAATTTCTACACGAATTAATGTTCTAGTTTCAGGGTTCATAGTTGTTTCCCATAATTGTACGGCATTCATCTCACCGAGACCTTTATAACGTTGAATCATGTACCCTTTACCTATTTTACGTATTGCAGCATTTAGTTCGGCTTCAGTCCAAGCATATTGAAGGACTTCTTTTTTCCCTACGCCTCTATATACTTTATACAATGGGGGTAAGGCAATATATACTTTCCCCGCTTCGATTAAAGGCTTCATATAACGGTAGAAGAATGTTAATAACAAAACTTGAATATGCGCCCCATCTGTATCAGCATCCGTCATGATGACAATTTTGTCGTAAGCGATATCTGGAACCGAGAAATCAGCACCAACGCCTCCGCCGATCGCATGAATAATCGTCGAAATTTCTTCGTTTTTCATAATATCTGCAAGTTTTGCTTTTTCCGTATTAATAACTTTCCCTCGAAGAGGCAAAATCGCTTGGAAACTGCGGTCACGACCTTGTTTAGCCGAACCACCAGCAGAGTCACCCTCCACTAAGTAAAGTTCGTTTTTTGCTGCATTTCGTGATTGAGCTGGTGTTAACTTACCGGATAATATTAAATTTGATTTCTTCGATTTCTTGCCATTACGTGCGTCTTCTCGTGCTCTTCTAGCCGCTTCACGCGCTTGGGAAGCTCGTATTGCTTTTCTAACTAATGAGGCACTAAGTTCTGCATTCTCTTCAAGCACATACATTAATTTTTCAGAAACAACGGAATCTACGGCAGCACGTGCCTCACTTGTTCCTAATTTCCCTTTCGTTTGTCCTTCAAATTGCAACAAGTTCTCAGGAATTCTTACAGAAACAATCGCAGCTACTCCTTCACGAATGTCCGCACCTTCTAAATTTTTATCTTTTTCTTTTAATAAACCAGTTTTCCGCGCATATTCATTAAATACACGAGTTAATGCAGATTTTGCACCTGTTTCGTGCGTACCCCCATCACGTGTTCTTACATTGTTAACGAATGAAAGAATTGTTTCTGAATAGCCATCATTAAATTGATAAGCAAATTCAACTTCAATTTCATCTTGTATACCCTCTACGTAAGCGACGGGATGAAGAACATCTTTTTCTTCATTCAAATAAGAAACAAAAGCTTCTATACCAGTATCGAAATAGAAAATATCTTGTGTTCCGTTGCGTAAATCATTTAACTCGATTTTTAATCCTTTTAATAAAAAGGCTGATTCTCTTAATCGTTCACTAATCGTTTCATAGTTATATTTGGTGACAGAGAATATTGTTGGGTCTGGTAAGAAATGGATAGACGTTCCTGTTTCTTTTGTAGAACCAATGTGTTCAAGCGTTGTAACAGGTAGACCACCATTTTCAAAACGTTGTCGATATTTCTTTCCATCGCGATGAATGGTTACTTCTAAAAATGAGGATAAGGCATTCACTACTGAAGCACCTACACCGTGTAAACCACCACTTGTTTTATAGCCACCTTGGCCGAACTTTCCTCCTGCATGAAGTATGGTGAAAATAACTTCTGGAGTTGGTTTCCCGGTTTTATGTATACCCGTTGGCATCCCGCGCCCGAAATCCCGAACGCTGATACTTTGATCTTCATGTATATTTACTATTATGTGATGACCATAGCCTGCTAGTGTTTCATCCACAGAGTTGTCGACTATTTCATAAACTAAGTGATGTAAACCACGTGCATCTGTAGAACCGATATACATACCTGGACGTTTACGAACAGCTTCTAGTCCTTCTAAAACTTGAATCGCATCGTCATTATATGCTGTTAATGATTGATTTTTCGCCAAATCTTTCCCCTCCAAAAAACAAACAGACGTTTTCATTGTATAGAATCATTTAAACCTTTGCAATGCTCCTTCGACAGATTCGGTCCATCTCTTTACAATTCGCTATAGGAAATGAAAAATCCTGCAAGCCATTGTGAATTAGTCATAGCTCATGATAAACTTAGCGTACATTAGTTAGTGGCTTGTATTAAATATAAAGGAGTTTCATATGAACATAGTCTTACTTATTCTCTTTGCTTATTTACTAGGGTCTATTCCTTCCGCATTATGGATCGGTAAAATCTTCTACAAAACTGATATTAGAGAGCATGGAAGCGGAAACCTAGGGGGAACAAATACATTTCGTACCCTAGGAATTAATGCGGGTCTAATCGTTTCAATACTAGATGTCTTAAAAGGTACAGCAGCAACTCTATTACCTCTTATTCCATACTTTTCGGACACTAACATTCACCCGCTTGTTTTAGGTGTTATTGCTGTTGTCGGTCATATGTATCCAGTCTTTGCGAAATTTAAAGGTGGTAAAGCAGTTGCAACCTCTGGTGGTGTGATTCTAGGTTATCACTGGCCAATATTTATTCTAATGTTACTTTGTTTCTTTATTATACTAAAACTATCTAAAATGGTTTCATTTACATCGATGGTCTTAGCAATAGTTGGTCTTATCTATACAATTGTTTATAATCTATTCTATCAGACAGATATTCCTTTCCTTATTGTTATTGCTTTATTCGCCATTTTTATCTTTTATCGGCACCGAGCAAATATTGTGCGAATTAAAGCAGGAACTGAGCCAAAAGTGAAGTGGTTGTAATACAATACAACTAGACCACGAAAGGCTGGTGTACGAAATGAAAATCATGATATCACAAAAAGCATTGCAATGGTTTAAAGAAGACATGGAAGCTCAGCCAGGTGAATCCATCCGTTTTTTCGCAAGGTATGGTGGATCAAGCTCGCTTCATGAAGGCTTCTCACTTGGTTTAACTAAAGAAGAACCTACAGAAGCAGCGGTTCAGCTTACAAAAGATGATATTCACTTTTATATTGAAGACCGTGACGTATGGTATTTTGATGGACATGATTTGTCTGTGTCGATTAATTCTACAACTGGTGAAATCGAATATACGTATGAATAAAAAATAGTCAATTGAAAATCCACCTAGAGTGTTGATCCTCTAAGTGGATTTTTGTTTTGGCAAAAAACGATGTAATTGTGAAAGCATGTCTTCCGCCTGGAGAATCGTTTCTTGATAATGACCGAATAAATCAAAATGAGGATATTCTTCTTTATAATCGATCCATTCAGGTTTTAGACCGTATTGTTCTCCCCATTCAATTAATCGCTTAACATCAGAACAACCAACCTTAGTTACCGTCTTACAACCAGGAAACCGCTTGTCTACCCAGTAATGAGTTAAAAAAGCAATTTCTCCACGTTTTACGGTTTCTTTCCAAGAATGTAACTCAGGACGTTTTATTCCAAAAGCCATTATGATGGAGTCCTTGCAATTTTATGATAGGTAGCATCCCACTCAGCATCAATTTTGCGTAAAGAAATTGGGCGGAAAGAATCTTTTTTCACTACAACGTGTTCAGATTGAGCAACCGCTGAAATTGTTCCATCCTCTTGAACAATTTCATATCCATATACGGTTCTTAACTTACCATGTGACTCTACCCACGTTCGAACTATTGCTTTTTGTCCATATTTCATTGAAGTTTTGTATTTGATCGTCAAATCGGTAACGGGTGCTAAATATCCTTCTTGCTCTAGCCCGGCATACGTATATCCCAAGTCTTCAATAAGTTTGGTACGACCGATTTCCATCCATATTAAATAATTTGCATGGTAGACGACACCCATTTGATCTGTTTCGGCATATCGAATTTCAATTTCTTTTTCACTAATAAACATGGTTCTGTCACCTCGTGTTCCATTATACAAAATAGAACTTGAAAAAGCATAAAATCGAATCAAGTCACATCATAACGCCGCCATCAATGTGTAACACATGTCCTGTTATGTAGTCGGATTCATTTGAAGCTAAAAATAAATAAGCATTTGCGACATCTTCTGGTTGACCCAGTCGTTGTAAGGAAACTGCTGATACCATCTTTTCAAGCATAGATTGAGGAATTTTTTCAACCATACTTGTAGCGATAAACCCTGGTGCTACCGCGTTAACTTGTATTCCTTTCCGACCAAACTCTTTTGCCCACGATTTGGTCATCCCGATTACTGCCGCCTTAGAAGCTGCATAATTTGTTTGACCCACATTTCCGTATACGCCCGTTACTGAAGATGTATTAATTATTTTACCACTCGATTTTTCAATAAAATGAGAAATAACAGCCTGTGTGCAATTGAATACACCATTAATATTTACATCTAATACACGCTGAAAGTCAGTTGGTTCCATTTTAAGAAACATGGAATCCTTTGTAATACCCGCATTGTTTATTAAAATATCAATTGTTCCATATGTTTTAAGAGTATTTTTTACGAGTAAATCTACACTCGTTCGATCCGCAACGTCCACTTTCAAAAACGTAACATCGTACCCTTGTTCTTTTAATGAATTCTCTTGTAAGCATCCCGCCTGCTCATCATAGTCTGCCATGATGACTTTTGCGCCTTCTTCAGCAAACCTTTTACAAGCAGCTAGTCCAATGCCATTTGCCCCCCCTGTGATAATGGCTACTTTATTAACTAATCTCATCAGTATTCCTCCAAAATAAGTGATAGTTTCATTTAATCTTACAAAAGTGTATCACGTTAAAGTTCAGAAAAGAATGATTATTGAGCTGTAAGAAGTCATTTAAAAATTTTTCTTTATATTTTTATTGAATTTGAATATGTTTCTCATTACATTATTATCTTGCATTAAAAAAAGGCTGCCCATAAAGGACAGCCTCAAAATTAGTTTTAGTTTTTCAATTTATCACGTAGTACCATTGGTAAGATACCACCATGACGGTAGTAATCAACTTCAACTTCTGAATCAAATCGAGCTAACACATCGAATTCTGAAACAGAACCGTCAGCAGATTTTGCCGTTACTTTAAGAATATCACGAGGTTTAACACCTTCAGCAATGTTTACGCTGATTTCTTCTTTCCCTGTTAAGCCAAGTGTTTCTGCACTTTGACCTGGCAAGAATTGAAGTGGTAAAACACCCATCATTACTAGGTTTGAACGGTGAATACGTTCATAGCTTTCAGCAATTACAGTTTTAATACCAAGTAAGTTTGTTCCTTTAGCTGCCCAGTCACGTGAAGATCCCATTCCGTAATCTTTACCTGCTAATACAACTAAACCAGTACCATCTTCTTGATATTTCATTGCAGCGTCATAAATCGCCATAATTTCGCCGTTTGGCCAGTAAGTTGTGTATCCACCTTCTGTACCTGTAGCAATTTGGTTACGGATACGGATGTTAGCAAACGTACCGCGCATCATGACTTCATGGCTACCACGACGAGAACCGTAAGAGTTAAAGTTACGAACTTCTACTCCTCGTTCACGCAAGTACTTACCTGCTGGTGTGTCTTTACCTATTGCACCGGCTGGTGAAATATGGTCAGTCGTAATTGAATCTCCAAATTTCGCAACTACTCGAAGTCCAGCAAGCGTTTGAATGTCGTTAGGCTCTACAGATAAACCTTCAAAGTATGGAGGATTTTGAATATAAGTTGAATCTTCATCGAATGTATACAATGAATCATTAGATGTTTCAATCGCATTCCAACGTTCGTTCTCATCAAAGACACGAGCATATTCAGCACGGAATAGTTCTGGTGTTACAGTTCGTAAAAGAACTTCTTTTACTTCTTCTGTTGAAGGCCAAATATCTGCGAAGAATACATCATTGCCATTTTTGTCTTTTCCAAGAGATTCGTTTTGAAGATCGATATCAACCGTACCTGCTAATGCATAAGCAACAACAAGTGGTGGTGAAGCTAAGTAGTTAGCTTTCACTAATGGATGGATACGGCCTTCAAAGTTACGATTACCTGAAAGAACTGAAGTTACAAGTAAATCGTTTTCGATGATTCCTTTTTCGATTTCAGGAAGCATTGGACCCGAGTTACCGATACAAGTTGTAGATCCGTAACCTACTAAGTCGAATCCTACTGCAGCTAGAGGCTCAAGAAGTCCTGCATCACGTAAGTAACCAGTTACAACTTTTGAACCTGGAGCAAGAGAAGTTTTCACGTATGCTGGTGGACGTAAGCCTTTTTCTGCTGCTTTTTTAGCAACTAGACCCGCACCTATCATAACGAATGGGTTTGAAGTATTCGTACATGATGTAATGGCAGCAATCCCAATAGCACCTGTAGGTATGGTTACTTCAGTACCATTTTCTAAAGTCACTGTAGCAGATTTTGCAAATTCTTTTTTAGATAATCCGAATCCTTGATTACCTTGTGGAGCTACAACTGCTTTGTTGAATTCAGTTTTCATTTGAGATAAAGGAATTAAATCTTGTGGACGTTTTGGCCCAGACATGTTTGGCTCAATTGTAGATAAATCAAGTTCTACAACATCACTGTAAGTTGGATCTTCGTTTTCAGCTTTGAAGAACATTCCGTTAGCAGTTAAATATTCTTTTACTACTTGGATATGTTCAGCATCACGGCTAGTTAAACGCATATAGTCAAGTGCTTCTTCATCAACTGGGAAGAATCCACATGTCGCGCCATATTCTGGTGCCATGTTAGCAATTGTAGCACGGTCGGCTAATGGTAATTTCGTAACACCAGCTCCGAAGAACTCAACAAATTTACCTACTACTCCTTTAGCACGTAAGACTTGTGTTACTTTAAGTGCTAAGTCAGTAGCAGTAGTACCGTTTGGTAAATCGCCTGTTAATTTAACACCGATTACTTCTGGAATTGGGAAATATGAAGGCTGACCTAACATACCTGCTTCAGCTTCAATACCACCTACACCCCAACCAAGAACACCGATACCGTTAATCATTGTTGTATGTGAATCAGTACCTACTAATGTATCTGGATACGTTTCGTATGTACCATCTTCATTTTGTACAGCATGAACCACGTTTGCTAAGTATTCTAAGTTCACTTGGTGAACGATACCTGTAGCTGGTGGTACAGCACGATAGTTGTCATAAGCTTTTTGAGCCCAGCTAAGGAACTGGTAACGCTCGGCATTACGTTCAAATTCAAGTTCCATGTTGACGCGAAGAGCATTTTCCGAACCGTACTTATCAACCTGTACAGAGTGGTCAATAACTAAATCAACTGGAATGGCAGGATTAATTTTATCTGGGTCCCCACCCATCTCAGCCATTGCTGAACGTAGAGCTGCTAAGTCAACAACAACAGGTACACCAGTGAAATCTTGTAGAATTACACGTGATGGCTTAAATGGAACTTCTGCTTCTGGGTCAACGTCTTTGCCCCATTTTGCTAATTTTTCTACATGGTCATCTTTGATGACATATCCGTCATGTTGTCGTAACACGGATTCTAATAATACTTTAATTGAATAAGGAAGGCGGGAAACATTTGCGATCCCTGCCTCTTCTAACGCAGCTAGACGGTAGTAGTTATATGTTTTACCGTTTAATTCGAAAGAAGTACGGCTATTATGCAAGTTACTTTTTGCCATGTCTTTTCCTCCTCTTGTCTTATGAAAAGGCTATCATCTTATAGTAGCGACTTTTCTCCATTTCTTATCATAACGCAGACTAGTATATAAGTAAATTACATTAAAATTATAGGTTACGATAAGTTTTTGTTATCACCTAATATCATTTTGATCGTAATTTTCAATTGTTTTAAATGTCGTTTTTCATGCAAGCCTACAAATGGAAACCATTGAATTAATGGTATGTTTCCAAATATTGGGTGCTTAAATGATTTATTACGCAATACTTCTTTTGTAGTTGATTCGTACACGTCTAATAAGAAGAGACGCGAGTCGTGCAGTTCTTTTTTCATCTCTAGTTTTGATTTGTATTCTTCAGTTGGAGATATATATCCTGGAGCTTTAATTCTAATTAATCGATTGGTAACTAATCCAATCGGTTTTTTTTTCGCATATGGACTATTTGGGTTTTTAAGTTCCCTTGCTATATTTGTGGCAATCACTGTTTCCATCCTTACTAGATGTTCAAATATTTGTTTAGGAGACCATCCCCCATTTGATGGTATTTTGTTAAATTGCTCGTCCGTTAATCTATCAATTTCTAAAAACAAGTTTCTTCTTATTTCATTATTTTCTTCTAAGAACATCATCAAAATCTCTCCTTGAATTAATTCAAAAACCTTTTTCGTTGTTGTGCTGTAGGCAATAAACACATGTGGTTATTTCGTATCAATCGGTGTCGATGTTTTGCGATAAATCTATATAATCGATCCCGTATTTTTTTCGGAACCAATCGTATGTATTTCCCAAGATAATATGGTTTTTGTAAATACGAAGCAAGTTCAAAAACAGCATCAGATTCCACGAATGGTTTATTTCCCTTGAAGAATACAATTGAATCGAAATTTAGAAGATGAGGATGTGTTTCTAGAATTTGCTTGGAAAGTTCACTTTCTAATGGAGCGAAATATATATCTTCTGCACGTTCATGTTGAAGGATAAACTGAACAGATTGTTGGCAAAAACCACAACTTCCATCATACAAAAGAATAGGACGTGATTGATTCATAAAATTCACCTTTTCTTCTTATATTACTTGAATTTACATATAAATAAAATTCTAACGTTTTCAATATGCATGTGGTATGAGACAATGTTTCATGTTAGAAAGGGTGATTTATAAATGAACACAGCTATCCAAAAACTTACCCCGTCGTACGACCCTTGGGAAGCGTATTTAGAAATGGAAAAACAGGGGAAACTAACTCTGTCCAACATTGAATTCACGACAACAACACTTTGTAATATGCGATGTGCACATTGTGCAGTCGGCTATACGTTACAATCGAAAGATCCAGAGGCATTGTCCTTTGATCTGCTCCGTCACCGTTTAGATGAAATTCCACATTTACAAACAATTAGCATAACTGGCGGAGAACCCATGTTATCGAAAAAATCGGTGACGAATTATGTTCTTCCACTTTTAAAATACGCACATGAGCGAGGCGTTCGTACTCAAATAAACTCGAATTTAACACTCGATTCCGACCGATACATGAGCATTGCTCCATATTTAGATGTATTACATATCTCACATAATTGGGGAACGGTTGACGAGTTTGTCGAAACAGGGTTTGCAGTAATGGAACGGAAGCCTTCTTATGAACAGCGTGCGAAACTATTCAATCGTATGATTGACAATAGCCGCATGTTGTCTGAAGCTGGTGTCATGGTATCTGCAGAAACCATGCTAAATAAAAAAACTTTGCCTTACTTAGAGCATATACATCGTCAAGTAGTGGAAGAGATGAAATGTGCAAGACATGAAATACATCCTATGTACCCTTCAGATTTTGCTAGCAGTTTGACATCCTTAACACTAGAAGAAACCCGACTAGCAATTCATCAATTACTTAATATTCGGGATAAAGACACATGGATGCTTTTTGGTACATTGCCTTTTTATCCTTGTAGTACAAGTGATGAAGATCGAATTCTGCAACAGCGCCTTAAAGAAGAGTTGAATGTTACGGTTAGAAATGATCCTGACGGTCGTTCGCGCTTAAATATTAATATTTTTTCTGGCGACGTCATTGTGACTGATTTTGGTGATGCCCCGGTTCTTGGCAACATAAAATCTGATTCATTGCCCACTATATTTGATGAATGGCTAAAATCGCCTCTGGCAAGAGAATTAAACTGCCATTGCCCAGCTGTGAAATGTTTGGGGCCGAACATATTAGTAAAAAATATGTATTATAAAAATCACACGTTTGTTAGTGGTTCTGTCAAATGATAAAAGCAGCCTTTTAGGCTGTTTTTTTCATTTGAAATGTTTTAAAGCTTCCCTTTTACTTAATGGCTTTAATTCATGGGATTGTACAAATTGTTTTACGAATTCTGGATTGGTCTTTGCATATTCCCTTAACACCCAACCAATTGCTTTTTGAATAAAGAATTCATTTGAGTCTGCATGTTTTAACATGATTTCCAGGAGCATTTTTTCATTTGTGACAGTTTTATACTTTAATTGATGGAGGATAGCCGAACGAATTAACCACATGTTGTCTGAGTTCGACCATTTCTGCATAATTAGTTCTCCGTTCAGACGGTCTTTTTTGACGATTTCTCCAACAATTATGGGTGCGATGGAATCAACACTATCCCACCAAGCCTTTTCTATTATCATCTTCTCGATGAATGGTAAGTCTTCAATCGTGAGGTATTTCATTTTTTTGCTAAGTAAGGCGATGGCAGCATATTGAAATTCACGCTGTGGTAATGTATATATCGACCACGTTTCTTCAAAAAGAACTTCATCTTTTGGAAGATGAAAGTTTGAAAAAAAATCTTTCATTATTTCAGTTCGAATTGGACTTTTTATCCCTAAAAACGGAAATTTGTGTTTCATGTATGCTTCCATCGGTTTAGCATCTTGTTCATTTCTTCTTTTAAGAAATCCTTCTATGTATGTTGAGCGATTCCAATCATTTTTCATGTGGTCTTTTATCCTCCTGTTACCTTACTGCAACTAGATTTTCTTTCCCTTAGTTTTACTATTTCACATAATAAAAGTGGATAGGCTCCTATCCACTTTTTCCTGTCATTTTCATTACAGTAATTCAAATACATCAATTGCGAGGTTAAAGATAAATAATGTATGAATCGTGACAAACCATATCGCTTGTTTATTCAATCTTTTCATCATTAATTCATCCATTTAACTCACTCCTTTTCACAATTATAGACCTTTGGGATTTAATTTACAAAACATTTAAATTATTTAATTTATGATATGAATTCAATGGTTAATAGGTAACTTTGAAGTATTCATGTAAATCCAAGTCCTTTTAACTAAGAAGGAATTTCTGGCAACGGTGTTGAGGGTTTAACTATACTCCGACTAAGATAAGCACAATTTTTGGACTTTATGTTTAAATTTTGTTTCAAATTTTTGCACTTTCTACATACTTTATTATGCATTTTGTTATTCAATTTAAAATGGGATTTTCATGGTATTAAAAACAAGTTTTATAAAAAATTTTTTTTTAGAGGTTTGAATAAAGTTATTTAAGGTTATCTATTTATTAGCAAGACAAACAATAACGAAATAGGAGATGACGATCATGGAATTTATTTTATACCTTATTATTGGCGGTATCATCGGATGGTTAGCAGGACTTTTATTAGGTAAAGATTTACCAGGCGGAATTATCGGTAACATTATTGCAGGTATTATTGGTGCTTGGATCGGTGGTGCACTTTTTGGAGATTTCGGACCTGAAATTGCAGATATGGCAATCATTCCAGCTTTCATCGGTGCCATTCTATTAGTATTAGTTGTTAGTTTGATTATGCGTGCACTACGTAAATAATTAAAAAAAGAGCTAATCATATGAGAGGCCACTGAAAAACCTATGGTTTTTAAATTGCTTTCTAAAAAAGACGGCTCTAAATTCGATTTTTGAATTTAGAGCCGTCTTTTTTTTGATTAGATAGGGTGTCAATGACTATATTTTATCCCATTACCTTCAGTATTCGTTTTAGATTGACGGCAAATATCGCCATCGCGCCTTGCATTTGCATACCTAATAGACCCGAGGATGATGCTACATCGTACCCGTGTCCATGTTTTAGTTCACTATTCTTGGCTTCAATTTTATAGCGTTCCTTCGATTTATCTTTGAAATAAACACTATCTTGAAATTGTGCCTGTTCTTTGTGTTCATTTAGAGGACTTAAATTCATATTGTTGTTTTGGAATCCTCATAAACACCCGCTTATTTATATCCTTATTATACGATGAAAAAAGACCACTTTTCCTCAAATAAATTGAGGAAAAGTGGTCTTATTGATTTAATGAGACTTTTTCAGTGGCCTCTCATATGATCGGCTCTTTTTTTATGGTCTTGTGCCTAGGGCTGATTGTTCTGGTTCTTTTGATTTCTGTATTTCTTCATATTTTTTAAAGTAATACATTACGTCCTTGACGTATTTATCACTCCGATTATACATAAATATTGCATGTTCTACATCACCGTTAGACGCACCATTATGGGATAAATAGTTTGCAGCACTATACATAGCGTCATCAATTTGATAAGGATCCGCTTTTCCATCCTTATTCCCATCAATTCCATACCCACCATATTTCGCAATCACATCTGGATTGGTTTTATCTTTATCCGAGATAGCCCCTTTACCTAAACCCTTGCAGGTTGGATGTTGCCAACCGACAAATGTACAAGGCATAAATTGCATATGCCCTTCAGCTCCCACTGGCGACAATAAAGGATCCATGGTTGAAAATCTTGTTTCAACTCGATGATGCGCTGCTAGAAGTGTCCAAGGAATTTGATATTCTTCTGCAGCATTTTTATAAATGGATACATATTCATTTGGTATTTCCATATCAGTCAATAATCTTGGTGCTTCTTGAACAGTTTCGGTCAACGATTTAATTAATGGAACATCCTGCATTTCATGCCAAAGTAAAATAGTAAATACATAGAGAGTAATCGTTATTGGTAATAAAAGAAGAATCATCCACCCTTTAGTAGCGGTTGATATTCCTTTCTTTTTCTTTTTTGTTTTCATTAGGTCGCATCCTGTTTTTGTCTCATTTTATCACATCTCAAAGAATTTCGTTACTTCATTTTAATAATAGATTTGTAAGTTATTTGAATTGCTATTTATATTCCTACCTGTTTAGTTCTTCAATCCCTTTCTCTAAGTCTTCTCTCTCGTTGCAGCTTTATTTATCGACAGTTATATTCACAGAAATGAGGCATCCATTGATGAACTGCACCCTAATTGTTAGTTGTGTCTAACAATTGGGGTGCAGTTCAAAGGCGGTGCTAATTTCTAGACTTGATTAATATTCTTTGTCCTCTCCTATTTTCTCCCGTAATCCACTTTCATCGCGAATTGTAATCTTTCCAATTTTCCCTACTTCTGAAAGAATCGCCGTACCTTTTATTTCGTGTTGTGAAACTTTCCCTGCATTATTTGTAAATTCTACTTGAGTGGTAAAGTCATAATGCTTGTGTGTATTCTCATTCTCACTTTTAGTCACTTGCATCTCATTAACTTTCATTTCATAACGACCTTCTTCGTTTAATCAATAAAGTTCTTGGTGTAAAAAGAAAGCATTATTGGTAGGAATAAGCCCCCCTTGATATGTGTTAGTTAGTTGTAATACGTCATAAAAACTGAAAAGTTTCATTTTTCCCTCTTTTACTTTTTTTACACAAAACCAACTGATTCCCTTTATTACTAAATTAACATTGCTATTCCCACTGTAATGTATCCAAATAGGTTATCAATCAACAACAACAATCCCATTCTTTATAATTAAGAAAGTTACTTATATATCAATAAAAAAGGCCTACCAATTCATCTGCGAATTGATAGCCTTTTGTGTTGTATTTTAAAGTTTTGCACCTCAGAAGAGAACCCGTTAAGTTTATACCTGTTCTTTTTACTTTCCATCTTCAATTAACGCTTTCATATCTAATGCTATTTCCTCGGTAGGAACACCCTCAACACCCGTATAGCTTTTAACCACTACGCCATTTTGATCAACTAAGAAAAAACTAGTTCCATGTAAAACTTGATTATTATTCGGATCATCTTGCACCACTGTTTTAAATGAGTTCCTTGCAAATTGGCTCATGTATCCTTGATCATAGCCAGTCAATAAATTCCATTTTGACTCATCGGGTACATTAAATTTAGATAGGTAATCTGTTAGTACCTTCGGGGTATCTACTTCAGGATCGACACTGAATGCGACAAATTTATAATCTTCTACCCCTTGAGCAATTAACTCATCTTGTATCTCGGTCATATTTAAAGTCATGGGTGCACAGACTGTCGTACAATTGGTAAAGATAAATGTTGCTAACCATACAGTTCCTTTTAACCTATCTAGAGAAATTTCCTCGCCTCTATGAGAATCATGTTCGAATGGCTCAACTTGCCAGTCAGTCTCCGCTTTAAAGCCACTTGAATTGCAGCCTGCAAGTATGATGGCACTAAGAAGTAACCACGAAATACCCTTCATGTATCGATTCATCGTTTCGCCCCACTTTCATTCTTATTCATCTTATCGAATGATTTTTATTAATACAAGAAGCGTGTCTTTGTGCTTTCTGACGAATTTGTGAAGTTAGCACAGATTTTCGCAGAAAAGATACATTGGGAGTGAATTTTAGTAGATAACCTTCTATAATGAAGATACAGATGATATAGAGGTGAGAAATGTGGATGGTTGGTTTATATGGTTTATCGTTTTTTGGGTATTTGTATTAGGCGGGTTATTCGCTATCGGTGGGTTTTTCATGTTTCGTAAGTTCTTAAAAGTGTTACCAAAAGATGATGGAAAATCCGTTCTGGATTGGGAAGAATATTATGTGGAAAAATCACTTCATCTTTGGGGTGATCAAGCAAAATCTTTATTAAATGAACTAGTAACGCCTGTACCTGAGCTTTTCCGTCCAGTTGCTAAGCAAAAAATAGCTGGGAAGATTGGTCAAATTGCACTGGAAGAAGAAGCGAATTCGATTGAACAGGATCACATCATTCGTGGTTATATTCAAGCAACCCCCAAACGTGACCATAAATTTTTACGCAAAAAATTGACGTCCATGCATGTCGACATGACACCATACGAACATTTATTTGAATAAAAAAAGCCGACCTTTCTAAGAAAAAGGTCGGCTTTTATACGGTTTGGTGCGTTAGTGTTTTTTCCAATCTCTTGAATTGAATGAGCATAGCAATTCGCCAAGGAACGATCATACCAAATGCTAACAACCAAAACATTCCACTTAATTCACCCACGTCTATGGTTGAACTTAGAATAAGTTTTGCGATTAGTCGAATCGCTAATAATCCGATAAGAATAAACACAAAAGCTTTTGATTGTTTTAAATAGATGTCCCCATCCCTCACCTCAAATTTAGAGGTCCAAATAAGAACTGTAGAAAATAATAATCCTACCACTAAAGCTTCTAATATCTGGAGAGGGTGAACTCGGAAGAATTCAAACACAAACATGAGTGCCCCTGTAGACATAAAGAGTGGTGGTAATATGATTTTTTTTGCATTTGCAGGTTTTTTAGATGCTTTCGCTCTTATGGTCATCACAATGGAACCCATAATAACAGCCAATACTGTTGAGCCTATGACTAGCCACTGTGAAGGAATATAGTCAAACAACATGGGATTCCTCCTTTCCTACTGCTGAACTAGGTTTCAATCTATTTCTTTCGTTATATTAAGCATGACTTGTTCTAGTTGAACAGGATGAAAAGGTTTTGAAATAAAATCTTTTGCACCACTTTCCAATGCCTCTTTTAACATTTTTTGCTGCCCAAGAGCTGTTATCATGACGATTTTAGCATCGGGAAATTCACTGATTATTGCCTTTACTGCATGAATACCTGACATGACTGGCATTGTGATGTCCATCGTTACTACGTCTGGTTTTAATTGACGGTATTTTTCAATGGCAACTTTTCCATTTTCTGCTTCACCTACAACATCAAACCGGAGATCTCTTAACATATTTCCAATGGTGACACGCATAAACTTTGCATCATCGACTATTAATACTCTACTCATACGAATCACTCCAAACTAATTATAGTTTACGTGTTAAAATCCTTGAAAACCACCAAAGAATGGTCCGAGTATTTTAATGATGTAAGTCATGCCATCAAAGAACAACAAGATTCCTATGGCAATCATAACGTATCCGCCAATTTTAACAATTTTCACATTATGTTTTCGTATCCAGTTCATTCGTGTAATAAAGAAGGAAAGAACAAAGAATGGAATGGCAAACCCTAGTACATAAGCGAGCATATACCACACACCCGATCCCGGATTTAACGCTCCAAGTGCTAAGATAGAGCCTAGAATCGGCCCGGTACATGGAGTCCAACCTGCAGCAAAGGCCATACCAATAACAATGGTACCAAGGTAACCGGATGGTCTATTTTTAAATTGAAATTTTCGATCTTTCATTAAAAATTGCGGATTAAATACACCTACGATGATTAAGCCAAAAATAACGATAAAAATTGCACCTATTTGTCTAATTAAATCCTGGTATTGAATATAAGCAGTGTTAACAAAGTTTGTACCAAATCCTAGTGCGATGAAGATAAACGAAAAACCAAGTAAAAAAAACAAGGTGTGCAAGATTCCACGTTTTTGTAAAATGCCTCGGTCTGTTTTCAATTCATCTAATGTCATGCCTGTTATATAAGATAGGAAGGCTGGATATAAAGGTAAGGTACATGGAGAAATGAAGCTTAAAAAGCCTGCACCAAACGCTAAAATTAAATTGATATCTGTACTCATTTTAGTTACTCCCTTCGAGCTTCTCCTCATATCGTAACAAATTATAACTAAAATAACGTCAAAAATGTTTATGACATTTCCTTGTCTAAAAAAAGGACACCACGAAGGTGCCCTTTTTTGTATTAGGCTGTCTCTTCGACAATGCCATTTTGCAATAAATACATTTTATGATATAACCCTCTTCTAGCTAGTAATTCTTGATGATTCCCACGTTCAACGATCTCTCCATGGTGTAGAACAATAATTAATTCTGCATCTTGAATTGTACTTAAACGATGCGCAATGGCTATCGTAGTACGACCTTGACGCATTTTTTCAAGGCTAGATTGAATTGCAACCTCCGTTTCAGTATCGATGTTAGCTGTTGCCTCATCCAATACTAAAATCTTTGGATCGGTTGCCATGGTACGTGCAAACGCAACAAGTTGGCGTTGACCACTTGAATATGTTGAGCCTCGCTCGGTTACTTTTTGTTGATAACCTTCTGGTAATTTATTGATGAAGGTATCTGCTTGCACAAACTCTGCGGCAGCACGAACTTCTTCGTCGGTCATATCACTTTTATGCAACCGAATGTTGCTCGCAATATCTCCAAAGAAGAGGAATGGATCCTGTAGAACTAGCCCCATATTTTCACGTAACTCTTGGTGTCTGTAATCTTTTACAGATACCCCGTCGATACGTATATCCCCTTGATCGAATTCATAAAAACGCATGAGCAAGTTAATTATCGAACTCTTCCCACTCCCAGTATGTCCAACAAGTGCAACGGTTTCTCCAGGCTCTGCGGTGAATGAGATGTTTTTCAAAACCTCCGTTTGACCGTCGTATGAGAAGGTTACGTTGTTAAATTCAATTTTCCCTTGTGTTATACGTGAACCTACATTTTTTTGTGCGGGTGATAGGTCTGTTTCGTCTAATAATGTAAAAACTCGTGATGCTGCAACAATGGCTTGTTGAAAAATGGAAAGGCGTTGCATCACTTGATTAATCGGCTCAAAGAAACGATCAATGTAAGTGACAAACGCATAAATGATTCCAACTTCTATCGTGTTATCAAATGAAGTAATACCAAAGAAACTGAGCAATAGAATGAGTGCTAATGCATATACCAAATCAATTGCTGGTCGCAGTAATAGACTATCCATTTTAATGTTTCGTTTTCCTGCATTCCAGTGCTGATTGTTAATTTCATTAAACTCATCTTTTAGTCTCGGTTCTTGCCGGAATGCTTGAATCATGGACATTCCTTGAAGCGATTCAGCAAGTTTTGCATTCAACTGACTTAATCGCTCACGTAAATCTTGATAAAAGACGGAACTATATCGACGATACGTTTTGATAATCATGAAAAGAATTGGTAATAAAATAAGAGTAACTAACGCTAACTTGACGTTTAAGATAAACATTGCAATATAGACTCCAACTACTAGAAATCCACTTTGAACAAACCCAACGAGTACGCTGACAAACATATCCTTTATGGCTTCCGTATCATTCGTTACGCGGGAAACGATACTTCCAGCTGGTGTTCGGTCAAAATAACGCAATCCTAAATTTTGTACTTTGGTAAACACGTCAATTCGCATTTGTTGAATAATTTTCAAAGCAATTTCTTGAAACTTAAGCAGTTGAAAGTAACTCACAAAGACATTCGTTACTTGGATGAATAAATATGCTCCAGCAAGTCCAACAAGTGGGCCTGTAGGAAAGTTTCTTATTGTTAGGTAATCATCGATGAATGTTTTAATTATAATTGGCCCTAAAACATCTCCAAGGACTGTAATACTAAGTAAGAATAATGCAAATGTAATCACTTTCTTATGTGGCTTCAAATAAGCGATAAGGCGTTTTAAAATCGTCCATTGGTCTTTCCCGGTAAGTTTCGGCTGTTTTTCCATTATGCCTCACCTCCCATTTCAACAAGTGCTTCAAGTTGTTGTAATTGATACATTTCGTAATATCTTCCTTTTTGCTCCATTAATTTTTCATGTGAGCCCTTTTCTACAATCGTACCTTCATGTAAGACAATTATTTGGTGAGCGTGTTGAATGGCGCTTAGTCTGTGTGCTGTAATAATGGTTGTTTCATCTGTTCGTGTTGCTTTTAAAGATTCCAGTATTGCTTCTTCCGTTTTTGCATCTACTGCTGACAAGGAATCATCTAAAATGAGCAATTCTGGTTTCATCATTAATGCACGTGCAATGGAAATACGTTGTTTTTGTCCACCTGATAAAGAAACCCCGCGTTCACCAACAATTGTTTCATAACCGTTTGTAAACTTTAAGATATCTTCATGAATGTGAGCTAGCTTTGCAGCTTCATGAACTTCTTCTACAGAAGCACTCGTATTTGCAAATGCGATGTTTCCTGCAACAGTCGTAGAAAATAGAAAGTGATCTTGTGGTACGTATCCAATAGCTAAGCGGAGACCTTCTTTTTTGTACTCGTTTATTGGATGATCGCCGTAAGTAATAACCCCTTCATACCCCTCAAATTCTCGTAATAAAAGTTTTAAGATGGCTGTTTTTCCTGACCCTGTTTTCCCTACAATGCCGAGTGTTTCCCCTCGTTTAAGTGTAAATTGAACATTATGTAAAGCTGCACGCTCGTCACTTGGGAATTTAAACTCTCGAATATTCACTTCTAAATCGCCTTGTGCTTTTACATCGAGTGCATGTTCTGCATCATCAATGTCAACAGGTTCTGAAAGGAGTTCGCGAATACGGTCGTAAGATGCACGGCCTCTTTCCACAATATTAAAGAGCCAACCAAATGCAAGCATCGGCCACACAAGTAAGCCAAGATACGCTGTAAAGGCAATCAAATCACCAATTGTCATTTCTCCTGCTACTATGAATCTTGCACCAAAAACGATAGATAGAAAGAACGATACTCCAACAATTGCAGAAATTGTTGGATCAAACAAAGAATCTACTTTGGCTACATGCACATTCTTTTTTACAACGTCATCTGATAAGTGAACAAATTCTTGAATGTCTTCTTTTTCTTGTCCAAACGTTTTAATAACTTTAATTCCTGATATACTTTCTTGCGCTTTATCATTTAAATTAGAAAAAGCTTCTTGGGCAAAATGGAAGCGATTATGTAATAGTTTGCCGTAATAACTTGTTAAGTACGCCATAATTGGCATTGGAATAAGTGCAATAAGCGTTAGTTTCCAGTTGATGGTGATCGCCATCGCTGCAATAACAAATCCACCTGTTGTTAGTGAATCGACGAGAGTTAGTACACCTGCTCCAGCTGTTTGTTGAACAGCTGACAAATCATTGGTTGCATGTGCCATTAAATCGCCAACTCGACGCTTTTGGTAAAACTGAGGCGACATGCGCGTAAAATGGCGGAACAATCTCTCTCTTAATTGTCGAGCAAGTAAAATTGCCGATCCGAAAATCATCATACGCCAGTAATAGCGAATAATATACATGGCTAAAGCTGCACCCGCAAGAACGGCTAACCATTTTACAAGTGATTCACCCGTTAGTGTGCCAAGTCGAATCTCATCAACGACATACCCAATTATTTTAGGTGGTAGCAGTTGTAAAAATGCAACAAACATTAGCATAATGATGCCGATGATATACTGTTTCTTTCTCTCTTTAAAAAACCACCCTAAATCTAAAAATACTTTCACGTTCAAGTCCCCCGCTTCTTTTTTGCAGACTTCATTAGTTTAGCAAATGTTCGGAATTTAGAGAAGATAAGAAATGAAAATTATTCGGGACGAGAAATAGTTTTGATTGCTGCAAATGAAATCCAAATTGTTGCTTCGTTTTCTGTTACGTATCGAAGCATCCCGCGGTTGAAATCCACGTGATGAACGTAACCCAATACTTCCTCTGTAGTTGTTCGATTGGAAAATCGAATGAGTAGTGGCCTATGATCGGCCATGGCTTCTGAGATGATATAATGCCATTCTTCAAACTGCTGTTCATCCACTTCAACCGATTTTGTGTGTCCTTCCTCTTCTTGCCACTCTCTTAGTAAGCGAACATGTTCAGGCAACATCATCGCTGTCCATTTAATACGGCCGCGATCGCGTAGCATAAGAAAGACCTCCTTTTCTTTTTTATTAATAAATAATTTCTTATATATGTCAGCTATGTCTAGCTCCAAACGCCATCTCGAGGCTCACAGGATGTGAGTCATGAAGGCGTTCCGAGACGAGGTCGGAACTTTAGCCTTCATTCCGATGCGAAAGCAGGTTTCGCATCGGTTCTTCCAGCGCCGGTGTCTAGTTTCACAGGTCAATCCGCTCTTAAGCTTCGCATCTTCATTCGAAAACAGGTTTTTTATTCAGATGCTCCTGCGGTTACTCGTCGCAGAGGAAACCTTGCTCCTGCGGTTACTCGTCGCAGAGGAAACCTTGCTCCTGCGGTTACTCGTCGCAGAGGAAACCTTGCTCCTGCGGTTACTCGTCGCAGAGGGAACCTTGCTCCTGCGGTTACTCGTCGCAGAGGAAACCTTGCTCCAACACCAGAGTCGGATTAAAATGACCTGTTCAACATTTCATGGTGTCGAGCTAGAAGGCGCTTTGCGCTTTTCTTAATTTACTCAGCCTTATGCCCTCCAATAAGCTTCGACCGAGCGCGAGCTGTTCCTGCTTCTGTATAGGAAACCGCGCGTAATAGTGAAGCCGATCCGTACTTGCTACGAATCTGATCCATTGCAGCACCCAATTTTCGTTTGCGCCACTTTTGAGCTTCAAATAAGCTAAGTTGCATCGAATGTTCTGGTTCCATATTCGACAATGTCACCGACAATCTGCGAACAGGTCGATCGTCAAAATGCTCATGTAATAACTTCACACACATTCTGTAAATTTTCATCGTGTCATTCGTTGCTTCTTCCATTGAACGTGATCGGTGAAATCCTCCACCAAATGCATCCTTGCTGTAGCCGACACCAAGATGGACAGTACGCCCCACTTTTCCAGCTTCTCTTGCTCGTCTTGCTACATCTTCCGTCATTTCAAGAACAACTGCGAGAATATCTTCAGGCTTGCGGTAATCACGAAATAAAATCTGGCCTTTCCCGTAACTAATTTGTCCTTCAATAAGCGGTGCCCCTAAATCAGATAAATCAATTCCCCACGCATGATGGTAAAGCTGGTTTCCCATTACCCCAAACTTTGACTCCAAATCAGCCAAATTGGAGTTCGCTAAATCACCCACGGAGAAAATTCCCATCCCATTTAAGTTTTTTTCCATGCGAGGACCAATGCCCCACATTTCCCGAAGAGGCGAAATTGGCCATAACTTCGTCGGGACATCCTCATACGTCCATCTCGCGAACCCTGTATTTTTTGCTTCTAAATCGAGTGCTAATTTTGACATTAACATATTCGGTCCCATGCCCATGGCAGAGGGCAACTGAAACATTTCCAATAAATCATCTTGAATTCGTTGAATGGTATTTTCAATTGGTCCCCACAATCGTTCCGTTCCGTCCAAGTCAATAAAACTTTCATCTACCGAATAAACATGGATAGCTTCTTTCGGTACATACTCACTAAGTAAGCGTGTAATTTCCATTGAAATACGAACAAAAAAACCCATTTTCGGTTCAATTAATCGAATGTCTGGATGATCCGGGATTTCAAACAAACGTGTTCCTGTCTTGACCCCGAATTCTTTTTTAAGTGGTGGTGAAGCTGCGAGTACCACACTTCCCTTCCGTTCTTGATTGCCGATAATCGCAATGGGTGTTTTCATCACATCCAGCCCTTCGTCGGCTGCTGCGCAACTCGCGTAAAAACTTCGCATATCGATACAGACAATTTTCCGATCCGGGTAATTTTCATACATGATGGTTTCCTCCTTATCGAACAAATGTTCTACACTAACAGTATACCCAGAACGAATGTTCTTAATCAAGAGTTGATGAAGTGGTATTTATTGTATGGACTGATTTAAATTGAAGTATTTTATGTATGATCGGAGATACAATTTAGCAAATTCACGAATTAGCTACGCAATAAAAATGCCAAATAGAACGTTTTTGGCATTGTGATGAGCTAAAAATGTATCCTAATTAAATTCACTGAAAGGAATCCTCGAATTGACCATGGGAGTTGCAGAATTCCCCGTCCGCCAATGAATTCTAGAAAAAACTATCTCGAAATGCAGAAAAGCAAAAAGTGACCCGTAAAATATTGTTAAATCTACTTCCGCTAATCTCCCATATCTCTTACTTTGTATTTCATAGTCTATTAATAAGCTCTATTAGAAAGGAGGAAGTATTATGGAGGTTATAGCGGATTGGGCAGCTAAGGTAGTTCATTCGCATTGCTTGTCGTTACGTTTATTTTGTTGATCATTGTCGGTGCATCGTTTATTAATTATTAAGCATTTCATTGGAAAGCCCCATTCTAGCAAGCCAAAAGTAGAGCGCTTCCCCTGGCGCTTTATTTCATTTTTTAAACAAATTAAAATCCCACCTATTATTAACAACAAGTGGGATGATAATGTATTTAAAGAAGTTATTTCCCTTTTTCAATTTGAAAACGAACTTGGTCAAAACCAGTTCCTCCCAAAGAATTACGTCGCTTCACTGCAACAACAGGAGACATTACATCATAAATATCTTCTTCAATCAAACCACTCGCCTGTATCAAATCAGCAAGCGGTAAATCCAACAAATAAATCCCGCGTTTTCATCCCCTTCGATGTATGTTTATTCATAGTCAATGAATTAATATGCAGAATACTAACACGAAAAAAAGAGCCGCCGAATGGGCAGCTCAACTTATTTTTTCATAAAGAATTTACGACCGACTTGCTCTATCATTCCTGGTGCCATGCCGTATACTTTACTTGAAATACCCATATACCAAGGCAAATTTACTTCACGAACCGGTCGATCAATTACTTGTACAATCGCATTAGCCACTTCCTCAACGGACAACAAAAAATTTTTCAAGGATGTTTTATACATTCCGGTAGAGTCCGCTAAGTCTATGAACGGCGTATCTATGGGACCCGGATTTATGGTAGTCACGTTAATTCCATACTGCTGAACTTCCATACGGGTAGCGTTTGCGTATCCGAGAAGGGCGTGTTTAGTCGCCGCATATACAGAAGCTTTAGGCGTTGCGATTTTCCCTGCTTGAGAAGCGACATAGATAAGGTGACCAGATCTTTGTTCCAGCATCTTTGGTAAAATACGACTCGTCATTTTCATGGGAGCCGTTACATTGACACGCATCATCTGTTCAATTTGTTCATCTGTTGTTTCGTGTGATAATGCAAACGTTCCAACCCCTGCTGAAAAAACAACAATATCAAGAGCAGGACATTTGCTCATTATGTGGTCAAGTGCATCCTCTGCTAATAAATCTGTTTGAATTGTATGAATACCAAGAGAAACAAGTTCATCAAGCACAGCTTTTGAACGACCCGTTGCATAAACTATGTATCCTAATGTATGAAGATTTTTTGCAACTTGCAATCCTACACCACTAGTAGCTCCAGTAACAAGAACGGTTTTATGCTTGAACATAAGTAAATACTCCAGTTTGATCACGAGACTCTATTGCTAGCCCTTCTGCGAGCAAATAGTCCACCTGTCCGATTGTTTCTGAAAGGGTTAAACCAAGTTCTTTTTCATACACGCTTGGGAATAGTTTTTGAGTCATTTCAAAGATGGTAAGAGGTTGTTCTGCAATCATCGCATGCACTTTCATGGCACGTTCATGTTGTCTTTCTAACCGATGTGCAATTAGCGCATGAACATTGAATACTTCATTCCCATGACCACTATAAATTTTCTCAACAGGCATAGCTAAAACTTTTCTCAGCGATTCATTGTATTGAAGCATCGCTTGAGGACGTCCAGCACTAGGATCTAGTGGTGGTTCAATTAATGGATTTGACGAAATCTTCTCTAATATATGGTCGCCACCAATCATTTCTTTGTTTTCTCCATGCCAAAAAGACACATGACTTTGAGCATGACCGAGCGTTTCGACAACTGACCAGCCCGGATGTCCAGGCAGTGCATCTCCTTCTTCAACCGTCACATCAAGTGGACGGTTACCGAGAAAAGCCACGGGACGTTTCATCTTCTCAACCCATGAGTGATACTTTTCAGGAACGCCTTCTTCTTTTAAGCGCTCTAAATAAAATTCATCATGGTAGGCAAAAAATGCAGGATCTCGTGTTAACCAAAGATCATTATAAACATGTCCGTATACTTTGGCCTTTGGAAATGCATCAATCCACCCAGCATGGTCTGGATGATGATGTGTTAAAAACACTTGTTCTACATCATTAAACGTATAGCCCGCTTCTTTTATTCCCCTTTCTAAGGCTTCATATGCTTCAGGCGTTTTAGGACCTGCATCAATTAATGATAACGTGTCATCTTTTAGTAAATAGGCATTGACATCCCCTACAGCGAAGGGTGTCGGTAAGATTAGTTTGTGGATCATGTGGCATTCTCCTTAAAATGAATCACTATTCACTCTATTGTACAAGTTTTCAAAGCGCGAGTCACGTTTTGTAGTTAAAAGACATCCTTGTAAAATTAGGTGAATGAAGATGAAATTAGTTTCCACAAGCTTGGATAGCACTACAGTAAAGATAAATTTGCTATACTACCTCATATACAATAGAGAGGGGTTATAAAATGGCTAAATTATTTGATGAATATACAATTAAAGATGTCTCTTTTAAAAATCGAATTGTGATGTCACCTATGTGCATGTATTCGTGTCACAATGAAGATGGGCATGTCGAGGATTGGCATCGTGTTCATTATTCGACACGAGCTGTTGGCCAAGTGGGCTTAATTATTTTAGAAGCAACAGCTGTCCAACCAGAAGGTCGAATATCATCACAAGATTTAGGCATATGGAGTGACGAACACTTAAGTGGATTGACAGAACTCGTCAATTTAATAAAACCACACGGTGCGAAAACAGGTATCCAACTCGCTCATGCTGGTCGAAAAGCAACTGTAGATGGAAATATTTATGCACCTTCACCAGTAGCTTTTAACGATACATACAAACTGCCAAATGAGATGACCAAAGATGATATTGCCAAAACTGTTGAAGCTTTTAAAGAAGCTGCTATTCGTGCTAAAAAAGCGGGCTTTGATGTAATTGAAATTCATGGTGCTCATGGCTACTTAATCAATGAGTTTTTATCTCCATTAACTAATAAACGAACAGATGAGTACGGTGGCAGTGACGAAAATCGTTATCGTATGCTGCGAGAAACGATAGACGCTGTTCGAAGCGTTTGGGAAGGTCCGTTATTTGTACGGATTTCTGCTCATGATTATACAGAAGGCGGCATGACACATAAAGCTTATGTAACGATGACCAAATGGATGAAAGAACAAGATGTCGATTTAGTTGATGTGAGTTCTGGAGCCAATGTACCCGCAACTATTGAATCTTTCCCTGGTTATCAAGTAACATTCTCAGAAACCATTAAGCACGAAACACCTATTGCCACGGGTGCTGTAGGGATGATCACGTCTCCGCTTCATGCCGAGGAAATATTAAAAAATGATCGTGCAGACTTAATCTTTTTAGCGCGTGAACTATTACGAGACCCCTATTGGCCTTATCGTGCTGCTAAAGAATTACGAACTGAGATAAAATCAGCTGTTCAATATGAACGTGGTTGGTTGTAAGGGATAAAGCAACGAATAGACAACAAAAAAGGACCGATAATTTTAAGGTCCTTTTTTTGTTGCCTATTCATTTTAAGAAACAAAAGTTCAATCTACTCTTGACATATTCTTCGCGTAAAAAATTTCATCCATTTCTCTTTTTAGCTTCTGCGTAATCGATTTTTTTTCTTCGGCAGATAACTCGTCTTCGGTATAACCAAACAAGTAATTATTTAAATCGAATTTCTTTAACTTACATTTCGTGTGAAAAATATTTTCTTGGTAAACATTCACATCAATCATGTCAAAATTATCTTTTAAATCAACCGGAATATAGTTTTGAATAGAGTTAATTTCATGGTCGATAAATAATTTATGACCTTTTACATCTCTTGTAAAGCCACGAACTCGATAATCCATAACCATAACGTCTGTTTCAAATGAATGTATTAAATAATTCAACGCTTTTAACGGAGAGATTTCCCCACAGGTTGAAATATCAATATCTGCCCTGAATGTACTGATTCCTTCATCAGGATGATATTCAGGGTACGTATGAACAGTTATATGACTCTTATCTAAGTGGCCGAGAACTGTTTCAGGAACTGGTCCTGGTGATTCTTTAAATGCTTCCATAGGAGAAGCATCAACTGGACCTTCAGAAACTAAGATTGTCACACTTGCTCCCTGTGGCTCATAATCTAGTTTTGCAATGTTTAAAACATTTGCTTCAATAATATCTGATACTTTGGTTAATATGTTTGTTAAACGATCAGCATTATATTGCTCATCAATATAGTCGATATACGCCTCTCGTTCTTCCTTTGTTCTTGTAAAGCAAATATCATACATATTAAAGCTTAATGACTTTGTAAGGTTATTAAAGCCATGTAATTCTATTCTTTGTGTAGGAGTTAAACTCATTATTTGTAATCTCCATTTCATTATGTAATATTTCCTTTTCCCTGTCTTATTTTATTTATGCCATTTTGATTCGGGACAAATATATTCAGGGATTTAAGTTTAGATAAGTAAGGATTAAAATTGTTATATAGATTTACCTACAAAGTTTATCTTTCCACAATCTCCTTGTTGTGAAACATATAATTAAAACAATTAATTTAATTCCAGTATAGAAACTTAACCGAAAAAAGGACCGCATTTATGGTCCTTTTTCTTAATGTTACCACAAAACAGTTAAATGAATAAAGTATGCTAGCCAATTGGAATCAATATTAATATTCCATCTTTTTATAATTTTGGGCTTATTCTTTTCTTTGTAGCCTGCTCAAACGCATAAGCAAGTTTTATTAAAACACCCTCACTAAAAGCAGTACCTGCGAAAGTGATGCCGAATGGTCTCCCGCTTTTCATATAACCAGCAGGTACAGCTATCGATGGGTAACCTGCTTTTGCGCAGATGGTTGAACCGATATATGAAGGGAATAGAATAGCATCTAGATTATACTTTTTCAGGGCAAAATCAATGCCCTGTTCCTGAGAAAAATACACATCTTCTAACTTAGCATTTATGTATTCAGAATTTCTTAATGTATTAGGCAAGTTTTCTCTAAACTCCAACTTATCCTGACCGTATTTCAATGACTTTTCAGGAATATTTTTATTAAACTGAATAAGTTCAGAAATAGAATGCACAGGCAAATAAGATGGTAATTTTGACAGATAATTATCTAAGCTATGTTTTAACTCATAAATTGGAACTCCCCAGCTCCAATCTCTATGGAAAGAAGGTATCTCTATACCTTCTATTACTACAGCCCCTCCCTTACCTAAGTCATGAATGGCATTCATAAATAATTCTTCATCATATTCATCAGACTCATTAGAAACTAGGTTAAACACACCTATTCTAGCATTTTTTAACCCATTAGCATTTAAATAAATGGAATAATCCTTTTGAGATCCTTCACTTTTAAGAGTAGCTGGGTCAAGCATATCCACACCAGTTAGTGCACCTAATAAAATGGCTGCATCAGTTACGGTTCTTGCAAACGGTCCTGCCGTATCTTGCGAGTATGTAAACGGAATAATTCCATGCCGACTAATCAATCCAACAGTTGGCTTTATTCCAACAACTGAATTTTGAATCGCTGGGCTAAGAATGGAGGCATCTGTTTCAGTACCTACGGAAACAACTGTGAAGTTTGAAGCCACCGACACAGCAGAGCCAGAACTTGATCCACCTACAAACAAGTTACCATCACCATATGGATTTAATACTTGCCCACCTCTTGAACTATATCCAGCCCACATGGTACTTGACATTCCATTCGCTAGCTCAGTCATATTAGTTTTCCCTAAAATAACGGCTCCAGCTTGACGAAGTTTTTTCACAAGGAATGCATCTTCACCGCTACAATTATTTTCTAATGCAATGGTCCCTGCACTCGTGTGCATGAAATCATTTGTCTCGATATTGTCTTTAAGTAAAACCGGAATGCCATGTAAAGGTCCTCTCACGCCTTTTGTTTCTCTTTCATAATCTAGTGCTTCAGCAATAAAAATGGCATCAGGATTTATTTCAAGAACAGAATTTATTTTCGGTCCGTCTTGGTCATAATTTGCTATTCTAAAAAGGTAATACATAACTAACTCTTTAGAGGTGACTTCCCCATTTTTAAATGCAAATTGTATATCGTTAATTGTTAAATCTTCTCTAAGAAATTTACTGAAATAAGTTTCCATAAACGCTCCCCTAACTCACCTCGAAATATTTACTCATAAACTTAATGGTGATTTCTTTTACTACATATAGTTTTGACGAACTCTTCTTTATAATGAGTATAGGCCAATATTCCACCACTGTTTTGTTGAACAAAGTCCAATTTAATTTTCTTATATTCTGCACTCGCATCAACATTCGAATTCAAATAATCTCTAAAATAGAGGAGATCATTCCAAAGGTCCTTACGATGTTCGACCATGTGAAGATAATGAGTTTTTTCTCGTAAGTATTATCTTTGAATTTTGCAAATATGATTTCACCTGGCCGCTCAACTTTTACAATCTCATCCTCCATAAAGATTTTAGTTTACAATAATATTATTATGTGTTGTACTTTAAATTTCCCTAACTTATATTTCTATTCTGCATAGAATCTTCAAAATCCTTTCTATTTTGTATATCCAGCTATGTTCTTAAAATAAAAATAAGCGTATCTGAAAAGAATAACTTCAGATAAGCTTACTTGTTAAGTGGGAGTAATTCATCTTGTTTTAATTCAAATTCAGCAAAATCCTCCGCAATTGTTATTGAAGGAAATACAGATAATCCTTGTTTACGAAGTTCTTCAACTTCGCGCGGTAAAAATCGTGCGCTTATATGTTGTACAATTAAATGCTTGGCTCTACTTTCTTTCGCCACTTGCGCTGCCTGAGTAATAGTTGAGTGTCCATATGGATGAGCGAGATCTTCCGTTCCTGCATCGAATGTTGCTTCATGAATGACAACGTCTACTTCTTTACTTAGTTCTATTGACGCTTGGCAAAAACGAGTATCTCCTAAAATAGCTAAAGAAAAACCTTTATCCGATTCTTCAGTAACATCTTTGCTGTAAACAGTTTGGCCGTTTTCTAACACTACATCTTGACCACTTTTCAATTGTCCTAACATTGAGCCTTTAGGTACTCCAAGTTGTATAGCTTTTTCTATTAATAACGTAGGAGGAAGTGGTTTTTGTATGATACGAAAACCAAAACAAGGAATGACGTGCTCCAATAATTTTGCCTCAACTGTAAACTGCGGATCTTCAAAGATGATACCTTCTTCTATTTCAATAATATCCACGTTATATTGCAACACTGTTCGTGATAATCGCAGCGTAGCGAGTATCCACTCCTTAATACCAATGGGACCATATATAGTTATTGGTTCTTTTCCATCTAAAAAAGAACGAGACCCAAGTAAACCAGGAAGCCCAAAAATGTGATCACCATGCATGTGTGTAATAAAGATTTTTTCTAACTTACGTGGTTTTAAAGTTGTATGCAGCATTTGATGTTGTGTTGCTTCTCCGCAGTCAAACAACCAAAAGGTCCCTCTTTCTTGCATCAGTTTTACTGCAAGCGCACTTGTATTCCGCTGTTTGGAAGGCATTCCAGCTCCCGTACCTAAAAATTGAAGTTCCATGTTACTTATTCTCCCTATCTATATGGTCATCTAAAAAATCTTTGCTAAAACTCGTTTTAGATTCATACGTTGGCTTACGTGCTAGCGTTTGGCCCCTAGTTATCATTTCTTTTCCGAATTTTGTTTGAAGTGTTTTGACCAATTTCAATATCGGTTCTTCTTTTGCATGTTCTTCAAAATTGTAAATCGATAGCTGTTCGGTAATGTCTGAACGATCTACAACATTACTTACTGTTACACCTAATAATCGGATGGGTTCTCCATCCCAATTTTTCACAAATAACGACCATGCAACTTCAAAAATACGATCTTTTTCATACAATAAATTTTGAAACGTTTGACTGCGAGAAGAATTCTTCCAATCTGAATTCCTTATCTGAATGGAAACTGTAGGTCCTGCGAGACGCTTTGCTTCTAATCGATTCGCCACTTTAGAGCTTAATCTTTCAACTACTTTTTTAAGTTCGTTTAGATCAGTTTCATCACTTGGCAATGTTGTTGAATTTCCTACACTCTTCGTATCATAAACAGAATCTGGATCAACTGCGCGTTCGTCGATTCCATTTGCTCGATTCTTGAGTTGTATGCCATTCTTACCAAGAGCTTCTTTTAATAAACCCTCTTCTGCTTTCGCAATGTCGCCAATTGTATGTAAATGTATGCTTTTTAATTTGGCAGCTGTACTCTCTCCCACACCGTGCATATCTAGTACGGGTAGGGGCCACAACATGTTATTAATATCGCGCTTCCGTAAAATGGTAATGCCCATCGGTTTCTTTAAATTGGAAGCGGTTTTAGCTAAAAATTTATTTGGTGCGATTCCAATCGAGCAAGGTAAATCAAGTTCTGTTAATAAACGTTGCTGAATTTCGTTCGCAATTTCAACGATGGAAAGAGAACGATCAAGAAAGGTTAATTCCATATAACCTTCATCGATGGAAACTGGTTCAACTAAAGGTGTATAAGAACGGAGTAAATCAAACATAGCTTTTGAAGCAATCCGATATCGTTCAAAATTTGGAGGTAACAAAATAAGCTCGGGACATTTTCTTTTTGCTTCCCACACACTCATCGTTGTATATACCCCTTTTGCTCGTGCTTCGTAAGAACAAGTAACCAAAATTCCTCTTCTTTCTTTTGGGTTCCCCGCAATAGCAATCGCTTTTCCTTTTAATGTCGGATCATACGATTGTTCCACTGATGCATAAAAGCTGTTCATATCAATATGGAGAATAATTCGAGAAGCAGACAGTTTTTTTGTATGCAAGGACATTCGCCTCTTCGTTTCTTTTTTCTCAGTTTCTACAGTTGAATAAATGAACCAAAAGCCATGCGTAGTAATTCTAAGTAATAGTGTAAGTTTTATTTGTTCTATCATACCAAAAAACAAGACGCCAGGTCACCCTAACGTCTTGATCTATTTCCCAGCTTTCACTGATTCCATATGAGCTTGTATTTCTTTTATGCCATCCACAGTCCGAACCAAAATGGTAGGGTCGATGAGTGTAATCATTCGATTTTCGAGATTTGCCACAGAAGAAAAATATTGCGTATTCACATAATTTACTAGTCCAATATGTTTTAAGTCCTCTTTTTTAATGTCTAATATCTCTTTTGCTTCAAGAACAAGAAGACCAATGAACATATCTTCAGTTTGAAGCACAATTATACGAGATTGTTCTCCAGACAATGCACTACGAGCATAGAGTATTTGTTCAAAGTCAACGATTGGAACCAGTTCTCCACGAATTTTCATTAACCCTAAAAAATAATTAGGTAAATGAGGAATTGGGCTAATCTGTTCTAATTTCTCAATTGAGACAACCTGGTCAACTGGAATAGCGTAATCTTCATTTCCACATCGAAATACAACGACTTTTAAACTTGTCATTCTCTCCACCCCCCAGATAGATTAAGCTTTTAATGCAGAAACTTTCACAATTTCTACGAGTAAATCTGATAGTTTTTCTAACTCTGCTACCGGCATACGTTCATTCTTTGTGTGTATTTCTTCATATCCAACAGATAAATTCACTGTTGGTATACCGAAACCAGCAATTATATTTGCATCACTACCGCCACCACTTGTAGCTAATATCGGATTCAATTCAAGATTTTTAACAGCTTGTATAGCAACTTTCGTAACAAGTTCTTCCGGACCGAAGCGGAATCCAGGGTACATCAATTTCACTTCTACCTCAGCTAAGCCACCCATTTCTTTAGCTGTTTCTTCAAATATCGATTTCATATGCTCTGTTTGTTTATTTAACTTGTCTGGAACAATCGAACGAGCCTCGGCTAAGATTTTAACTTCATCACATACAATGTTCGTTGCACGGCCTCCCTCAAAGCTACCGATATTAGCCGTAGTTTCTTCATCCAGACGACCAAGAGACATTCTAGAAATGGCTTTAGCAGCAATGTTTATTGCTGAAATTCCTTTTTCAGGAGCAACACCTGCATGGGCTGTTTTCCCACGAATAGTTGTCCATATTTTCGCTTGGTACGGAGCAGAAGTGACAATTCCACCAACTTTTCCATCTGAGTCAACAGCAAATCCATATTTTGCGGTAATTAATGAAGCGTCCAATTCTTTTGCTCCCGCTAATCCACTTTCTTCTCCAGCAGTTATGATGAATTGAATATCACCATGTTCAATCGATTCTTCTCTCAATCGTTTAACCATATCAAGTAGTGCGGCTATACCTGCTTTATCATCAGCACCTAAAATCGTAGTTCCATCCGAATAAATATAACCATCTTCTTTAAGTTCTGGTTTTATTCCTTTACCTGGAACAACTGTATCCATATGTGATGTGAAATAAATCGGATCTACATCCGATTTGCTTCCTTTTAATGTAGCAATCAAATTTCCTGCACCGTGTCCACTTCTTGAAGCCGAGTCATCTTCAATTACGTCAAAACCTAACGCTTCTAATTTACTTTTTAAAATAGGTGCAATAATTTGCTCTTCTTTTGTTTGCGAATCAATTTGAACAAGTTCTAAAAATTCATCTATTAATCGTTGGTTGGCCATTTGAAAAACTCCTTTATAATGGGATGTTACCGTGTTTTTTGGCTGGTCGTGTTTCTTTTTTATTTCGCATCATATCAAGTGCTTGAATTAGCTTGATACGCGTTTCGCGTGGATCGATTACATCATCCACCATACCTCTAGCAGCTGCTACATATGGGTTAGCGAATTTTTCGCGATATTCCTCGATTTTTGTCGCCCGCATTTGTTCCGGATTGTCGCTTTGCGCGATTTCCCGGGAAAAGATAACGTTTGCAGCTCCTTGTGGTCCCATAACTGCAATCTCTGCATTCGGCCATGAGAACACTAAATCGCCACCGATAGATTTAGAGTTTAGAGCAACATATGCTCCGCCATATGCTTTACGTAAAATGACCGTCATTTTTGGAACAGTAGCTTCTGAATAAGCATATAAGATTTTAGCACCATGACGAATAATTCCACCGTGTTCTTGTTTTATACCCGGGAAAAAACCGGTAACGTCTTCAAATGTAATAATAGGGATATTAAAGGAATCGCAGAATCGAATAAATCTTGCTGCTTTATCAGATGAGTCGATATCAAGTCCTCCTGCCATTACTTTTGGCTGATTACATACTAGACCTACTACCTCTCCTTTTATACGAGCGAGTCCTACCACGATATTGCGAGCAAATTCTTTTTGTACTTCCATGAAAGAATCCTTATCCACAACTTGTTCGATGACTTTTCGTATATCGTAAGGTCGAATCGCCTCAAAAGGGATAACTTCGGTTAACTCTGGTCGATAATCATCTTGCTCATCTACTTCTAAACGTGGTGGTTTCTCTTCATTATTTTGAGGTAAATAACTTAATAAATCTCTTACTTGTTGCAAAATTTCTTGTTCTGTCTTCGCTCGGAAATGGGCATTCCCGCTAATAGCATTATGTACTTTAGATCCACCTAAATCTTCTGAAGAAATTTTTTCTCCAGTTACTGTCTCAATAACTTTTGGTCCCGTGATGAACATTTGACTCGTTTCATCCACCATGAATACAAAGTCAGTAATTGCAGGAGAGTACACGGCGCCTCCAGCACATGGCCCTAATATTACAGAAATTTGAGGAATAACACCTGAATAAATCGCATTACGGTAGAAAATATGTCCATATCCGTCTAATGAAACAACACCCTCTTGAATACGAGCACCACCAGAATCGTTTAGCCCAATAAATGGAGCACCATTTTTGGCTGCTAGATCCATAACATTCGCGATTTTCATTGCATGCATTTCCCCTAATGCTCCACCAAAAACCGTAAAGTCTTGAGAGAACAAATAAATAGGGCGACCGTTTACCTTACCAAATCCTGTTACGACTCCATCTCCTGGTCCTTTTTGAGCGTCCATTCCAAAATCAACTGTCCGATGTTCGATAAATGGATTTAATTCCACAAACGTCCCTTTATCCACTAACAAATCGATTCGCTCTCTTGCAGTTAACTTTCCTTTTTCATGTTGTTTATTTATTCGTTCATCCCCGCCACCGAGTTCAATTACCCTTTTGCGGTCATATAAGTCATTAATTTTCTCATAAATGTCCATAAAATTACCCCTTTAGGCCTGTTTTGTCACACAGTTCATATAAGACACCAAAAGAAGATTTAGGATGTAAAAACGCAACTTGCGCTCCTCCTGCTCCCTTTTTTGGTTGTTCATTTAAAATTCGTATTCCTTTTTCATGAAGTTCTTTCATTCTAGATTCAATTCCTTCAACGCCAAAAGCAATATGGTGGATACCTTCCCCTTTTTTCTCGATGAAAGAATGAATCGCACTTTCTGGTGACATGGGTTCAAGAAGTTCCAGTTTTATATTGCCCGCGTCAATAAACGCAACTCGGACTGATTCCGATGCCACTTCTTCTATATGTAATAAGTTCAAACCTAGTGTTTCTGTATAGTAAGGGATTGTATCTTCTAAATTTTTCACGGCGATACCGATGTGATCGATCTTATTCAAAATAGCCACTTCCTTTTTTTACTCCATCATCTATTGTAACGATTTCTTTTTGAAAACTCCACCTCTTGAGAATTATTTCAATTCTGATAAACTAGTTTTAGTGATGCAAAGGAGCGTGTTTACATGCGTAATGCAAAGTTTAGAAAATTCGTCGTCTACATGATGATTTTAATGATGGTTTTATCTAGTGTGTTATTTGGTTTAAGTCTATTTTTCTAACCCTATAAAAAGACAGCATCTCGGAACTTATTCCATAGATGCTGTCTTTTTTTTCGTTTTAAAACCTACAAAGTTCTGTTTAATTTGTAAGTAATGTTCCATTTCTTCTATGAATTGATATAGTGAAGCCATAGCAAGAAACTTTTCATGATTTTCAGGAAGTGCCATTTTAGAGAATTCATCTTTAGCTTGATCTAACTTTTCAATGAATTTATAAGCAGTGTTTCCAGAATGCACATGATTGGCCAATTCTTCAATAAAATCAGCGACCAAATGTGATTGAGAAACGATTACAGGTAAATCAGTGATTTTTGGTAACACACGTTCAATAATTTCAAATTGCTGCTCTCTCATATCAAAGTATAAATAATGAAGATTTTCACGACGATTTAAATGATTTTCAACATCCTGATAGGCAAGCGCTTTTCCTTTTTCAATTAGTTCCGCTCCTTTTACCAGCTCTGCTCCATCCCAATCTGAGTCTCCATTACGTAGATAAATAGCAACCTCCTGAAATATTTTCGAATAGACTTTTTCTAATTCCAATCGATATTTTTTTAAATCACTTTCAATGTCCGGCATATAAATATTAACAATTAGTCCTACTCCAAATCCTACAAACATCAATTGAACTTCATTCCAAAAAAGTGAATAGGTAAAGTCTTGAGCATCAAATATATGAAGCAATATGACAACGCTAGATACAAAACCATCTTGAAAACCAAAGGTAACCAGTGTGGGAATAAATAATAATAATAAGAGTCCGAAAATTAGTGGATCATAGGCAAGTCCTTCAAAAAAAACAAAAGCAAAAATCACGCCAATGATGCTTGCAATGACTCGAGAATATACCGCACGAACGGATTTTCTCTTGGTTGGTTTAATACACAAAACTGTTAAGATCAAGGCAGAACTATAGTGATCTAAGTTTAAAAACATTGCTAGCAACATAGAGATACTTGCGCCCACTGCTGTTTTAAGTGTACGATACCCAATTTTAAATCTCTTTAACTCCATCTTTTCACCGTCTTTCTAAAGAAAAAAGAGCACTGGAATAGTGCCCTTATTTTCAGTTTCATATAGAAATTGCAAAATTAATACAATTTATAGTTCATCACAATACTCTTCAAATAATGCTTGAATGTGAGTAATAACTGACATCGGATCATGGCCTTCGATCTCATGACGTCCAACCTCGGCAACAGGCTGTCCATCTTTTAAAAGGACAAAAGATGGAGATGAAGGAAGATGATCCTCACCAAATAACATGCGTGCTTGTGCAGTAGCTTCTTTGTCTAGTCCTGCGAAAACCGTCACTAAGTGATCTGGACGTTTATCATAGTGAACAGCGTTTGCAGCAGCCGGTCTTGCGATTCCCCCTGCACAACCACAAACTGAGTTGACCATAACAAGTGATGTTCCTTTCCGAGCGAACGCTTGTTCCACTTCTTCTGCAGACGTCAATTGTTCGTATCCACTTGCTTCCATTTCACCTCGTGCTTGGCGTACTATATCATTCATTAATAAATTAAAATCCATGTTCATTAAAAAGACCCCTTTCAAAACTTCACTTTTAATCATATCAGTTCGGTTATTTACACGCAAAAACTAGGATTGCTGGTTTTGGTTAAATAAAATTTCAACTGCTTGAGAAACTGTAACATTTTCTTTCAATATAGATTCTTCGAGAGATTGAACTTGAGACTTTCTTTCAGGAAAACCAAAAAAATCATCGTTTAATCGATCAGAAATCATCATATGAAACCAATCAACCGTCTGTGACTGACGACGAGCTTCCCAAAATCCTGTTTTCGAAAGTTTCTTTTTAAACTCTGTTATCAAGGTCCAAACTTCATCAATTCCTGTATGTTCTAAAGAAGAAACTGGAATTGCTTTGGTTAGCCATCCACGGCTAGCCGGTTGGAGGAAATGAAGAATTTGCATATATTCTGCAACGGTTTTTTTCGACATTTTTAAATTGTCACCATCTGCTTTATGAACAACTAATAAGTCTGCTAGTTCCATAATGCCTTTTTTCATACCCTGTAATTCATCACCGGCTCCTGTTAAAACTAATAACATAAAGAAATCGACCATTTCTCGCACAATCGTTTCGCTTTGACCTACACCAACTGTTTCAATTAGGATGACATCATAACCAGCAGCTTCACACAATAACATGGTTTCACGCGTCTTTTTATGAACACCCCCGAGCGTCCCTGCTGTAGGAGAAGGTCGGATGAATGCATTGGGATGTTTCACAAGTTCTTCCATTCTTGTTTTATCACCTAAAATACTGCCGCCTGAAATACTAGAACTAGGATCGATAGCAAGAACAGCTACCTTGTATCCTTGCTCACATAAATATCTACCAAAAGCTTCAATAAACGTGCTTTTTCCTGCCCCTGGTACCCCGGTTATACCGATACGAATACTCTTTCCCGTAAAAGGTAAAAGTTCTTGTAGTAAACGTTGACCCGTCTTTTTGTCCTCAAAAACCGTACTTTCTAATAATGTAATTGCTTTTGCCAAATGGAGCCTTGAACCTTGACGAATTTCACGTGAAAAATCATCGACAGAAACCTCTCTTTTTTGAGACCGTTTAAATTGCTTTTTGGTCGTATGTCCCATCCCATCATGGTTGGACTGGAGCCCTCCCATAACATGCATGGCACTTTCCTGTTGGCCCTTATGACGCTCCATTATTCGGTCACTTCCTCATAACCAAGACGTCGATAAATTTCTTCAATTACTTTTGCCGCAGCTACTGGAATGACCGTACCAGGACCGAATATAGCAGATGCTCCATTTTCACGCAAAAATGCGTAGTCTTGAGCAGGAATGACGCCTCCTACTACAATGAGGATATCTTCTCTACCAATTTTTCTTAACTCACTTTCAAGTTCCGGAACCAATGTCCGATGACCAGCAGCGAGAGAACTTACCCCAATGACATGCACATCGTTTTCTGCAGCTTGTCTGGCTGTTTCTTCTGGGGTTTGGAATAAAGGACCAATATCAACATCAAATCCTATATCTGCAAACGCGGTTGCAATGACTTTGGCACCACGATCATGACCGTCTTGACCCATTTTGGCAATTAAAATTCGTGGACGTCGACCTTCGTTTTCTTTAAAGGCTTCTGTCATGTCTTTCACATACTGTATTTCTTCATCATTTGAGAAGTTTGAACTATATATTCCACTCACTGAACGTATCACCGCCTTATGTCGACCTGACACTTTCTCAATCGCACTTGAAATTTCACCAAGTGTAGCACGTACTCGTGCTGCTTGAACCGCACATTCAAGTAAATTTTGTTCCCCGGTTTCAGCTGCTTTTGTAAGAGCTACTAATGCGGTATTAACTTCTTCATCATTACGAATATGTTTCATTTTTTCTATACGGTCAATTTGTTTTTTACGAACAACCGTATTGTCGATATTTAAGATATCAATCGGTTCTTCTTCTGCCATTCTAAATTTATTAACTCCAATAATGATTTCCTTACCTGAATCTATTTGAGCTTGTTTTTTCGCAGCAGCTTCTTCGATTTTCATTTTTGGTAAGCCTGTTTCTATCGCTTTTGCCATGCCACCAAGATCTTCAATTTCTTCAATCAGACTCCATGCTTTTTGCATTAATTCATCTGTCAGTTTTTCTACTGCATATGAACCGCCCCACGGATCGATAACTTTCGTCATCATCGTTTCCTCTTGTAAGAATAACTGTGTATTTCGAGCAATTCTTGCAGAAAAATCTGTCGGTAATGCAATGGCTTCGTCTAAAGCGTTTGTATGAAGTGATTGAGTATGACCCATTGCTGAAGCATTAGCTTCGATTAATGTTCGTGTCACATTATTAAAAGGATCTTGTTCCGTTAAGCTCCATCCAGATGTCTGAGAATGAGTTCGTAAAGCTAACGATTTTGGATTCTTGGGTTCAAATGTCTGCATCATTTGTGCCCAAATTCGTCTTGCTGCACGCATTTTCGCAACTTCCATAAAGTAATTCATACCGATTGCCCAGAAGAATGATAACCGAGGTGCAAAGGAATCAATATCGATTCCGGCTTTTAACCCTGTGCGAACGTATTCTAATCCATCTGCAAGCGTATATGCTAATTCAATATCAGCAGTTGCCCCTGCTTCTTGCATGTGATAGCCAGATATAGAAATGGAGTTGAATTTAGGCATAAAGGAAGACGTATATTCAAAAATATCAGCAATAATTTTCATCGACATTTTTGGAGGGTAAATATAAGTGTTTCGAACCATATATTCCTTTAAAATATCGTTCTGTATCGTTCCTGCTAGTTGCTCGGGTGCAACCCCTTGTTCTTCAGCGGTTACGATATAAAACGCTAAAATCGGTAATACAGCACCGTTCATTGTCATAGAAACGGACATTTGATCTAATGGAATTCCATCAAAAAGAATTTTCATGTCTTCAATGGAATCAATCGCAACTCCAGCTTTCCCTACATCGCCTGTAACTCGTGGATGATCCGAATCATAGCCTCGATGAGTTGCTAAGTCAAAAGCAACCGATAAACCTTTTTGACCCATCGCCAAGTTACGACGATAAAAAGCATTGCTCTCTTCAGCCGTGGAGAACCCAGCATATTGACGGACAGTCCAGGGACGTGATACATACATAGTTGGGTAAGGTCCGCGTGTATTAGGTGCTATACCTGGTAAATCACCCATATGCGAAAGTGTATGAACATCTTTTTTTGCGTATCTTGAGTACAGCGTAATTCCTTCATTGGTCAAAAAAGTATCAGAAGGTGCTAAAGATTCTTGAACAATAAAATCATCTAATTTAATATCTTTAAAATTAGGCTTGATCATTCTTTAACACCTCCTCTTGGATTTCAATCAATTGTTCCATTTTTTCTATCAGGTTTTGACCAGCAAAAATAGTGCCATTTAAACCTTGATCCTGCCAAACTTTCACTTCTTCTGTGAATTTCCCAGCAACATCCACAATCGTTTGATTATTGGCCATGGATAAAAATTCCGGTAAAATTTCTTTTGAATTTTCCTCATTTGCAGCGATTACAACATACGTATATCCATTTGAATTTACCCAGTGCCATGCATCACTTGCTTTATTGAAAACAGGACTTATGTCTGGATTCAATCCTCCTGCGTGCAAAAATCCTTGGACAAAATCTACACGTGGCTTAACTTCTTTTAACACACCAAATGAAACAATTGCAGTTTTTAGTGAATGTTTATCAAAGTGTGTACGGAGTGTTTCAAATGGAATCGCGAGTCGATCAGTATCTTTATCAAAAGTGGTTGAATACACAGTATCCTCTGGGTTTGAATAAACATTCGTACCAATAAGTGAGAACTTACGTTTGGCCAGTGCAGTTTTACGCATAGATTGAGTGTCTTTAGCTAAAGACATCAAAAAGTCAATTTGTTCATCTGGCTTGATATTTAATACAGTTAAAAATAATGACCATGCTTGATGTACAAGTTCTGCTGTTAAAGTTTCCACATAATAAGAACCTGAAGAGGGATCAATAAATTTATTGACCATTGTCTCTTCTCTAATGACGAGCTGAACGTTACGCGCAATACGTTCAGAAGTAGTTGAACTTCCTGTTAATACATCATGCGGATGAACAGTTATGATATCCGCTCCACCTAAGACAGCTGAAAATGCTGCATTCCCTGCTCTTAGCAAGTTTACAGTCGAATCCAGTTTTGAATACGATCTTAGTGAAGTTTCCGCTATTACAGGAATTGAAACGTGGTCAGTATCGTAAGCTTTTGAAAAAGCTCTCCAAAGAATACGAAATGCGCGTAATTTTGCAATTTCCATGAAGAAATTCGTATCAATTGAAAATTGAACAGCTAATTTGGATGTAAAAGACTCTTGTTTCTCTGCAAATTTTGCAAAACCAAGTAATGCATACGCCAATTCATGAATAGCTGTGCCACCTATATGGTGAATTTCATAAGCTGAAATCACTGTTCTTCCAAAATCATAAGTTCCCTCATAAATATAACCATTTAATATCGATTTCTCTTCTTGTGAGAAATGTGAAAACACATGTAAAATTTCATCTTTTAAACTTTCAATCTTAAAATAAAACGGGTTCGTTTTAAGTAATTCAGCTAACTCTTGGGACTCTTTTGCAGACCAGCTAAAGGGTGTAGGAGATCCGACATAGACAATCATTTCATTGCCTCGCTCTTGTTGCATCTTTGCATTATGTAAGAATTCAATTGCTGTATTCCCAGAGATTCGTTGGGCCACTATCCAGTTAGCATCTTGCTTTGATTGCGAAATGACATCTGCATAATTAACAGTGTTATGTAAATGTTCAGTAGTATATAATGGTTGAAGATTTATTCCTTCAAACGTTGATGATATGAGTTCGTCATATGACTTTCCTTTTAATGTACGAACGGCTTCCTCTTTCCATTCTTCATAGCTTGGTTTTTCAAAGGTGATGTTTTTCATTTGTTTGATTGTCATAAATTCGCTTACGCTTCCCTCCTTTGAATGGATTGTTCATATTACTAGTCTAACTGAGTTTTGATTTGTATAAAAGCAAAAAAAGCCCGATTACCGAGTATTTCGGCATCGGACTTCGTATTTATGTCCAGTTCTAAGCGCCAGTTTCGCACCTAAGCTTGGGCTCACACGATGTGGGTCATGAAGGCGTTGCTACAAAATTTCTTATCGCATTATTTTGCGACGAGTAACCGCAGGAGCAGGATGTAGCGAAAATTAGCCTCACAGGACCTCATGTGAAATGCGAAAGCTGGCATTCGAATCGGTCCTTCCAGCGCCAGCGTCGAGCTAGAGTGGCGCTTTACACTTTTCTTATTGTCCAGTTTCAAGCGCCAGCTCGCACCTAAGCTTCAGGACCTCATGCGAAAGCTGGCTTTCGAATCGGTCCTTCTAGCGCCGGCGTCGAGCTAGAGTGGCGCTTTACACTTTTCATTAATAAACAGAAGTGTTTTCTTTTGTCATGTTTTCAAGTATTTCTTTTACTCGAGCTAAGAATCGGCCACATACTAGACCATCTAATACTCGGTGGTCTAATGATAAACATAAATTAACCATATCACGGGCAGCAATCATACCACCAGCCATAATTACAGGACGCTTTACGATGGATTCTACTTGAAGAATAGCGGCCTGTGGGTAATTAATGATTCCCATTGATTGAATTGAACCAAATGAACCTGTGTTATTTACAGTGAAAGTTCCACCTTGCATTTCGTCAGATTTCAATTTGCCAGCACGGACTTTTCCTGCTAACTCATTGATTTCACGACCAATCCCTTTAATGGTTTTCTCGTCAGCATTCTTAATAACTGGTACAAATAATGCATCTTCGGTTGCAACCGCAATCGAAATATTAATGTCTTTTTTCTGGATAATTTTATCGCCAGCCCACATTGAATTCATCATTGGGAATTCTTTTAACGCTTGTGATACTGCTTTTACAAAGAACGCGAAGTAAGTGACGTTAAACCCTTCTTTTTTCTTGAATTCATTTTTAATGGAATCACGATATTGAACAAGGTTAGTAACGTCGACTTCAATCATTGTCCACGCATGTGGAGCTTCATGTTTACTACGTAACATGTTTGCAGCAATTGCTTTACGAATACCCGTAACAGGAATTTCGATATCTCCGACTGCTACAGGTACATTCGCAGTTGCCGCAGCTGGTTTTGTTACTTGAGTAGCAGTTTGAGCTGGTGCAGGATCAGATACAGATTTAGCTGTTGGGATATTTCCACTATCTATTATGGCTAATAAGTCTTTCCGTGTAATACGACCTTCATTACCAGTCCCGTTTACAAGGGTTAAGTCAATGTCGTTTTCTTGAGCAATTTTCAATACAGCAGGTGAAAATCGTGCTTTCGAACCTTTTTCACGCTGAATTGGAGCTGTTGCCGTATTTGACTCGGCAGCAGGCATTTCTGAAGCTGACTCCTTAGAAGAAGGTGATTCTTCAGGAGCACTTACTTCAGAAGTTGTTTCACCTTCTCCTTCAGTCTCAATCGCACAAACAACGGCACCAACAGCAAGCGTTTGACCTTCAGTAGCGATTAGCTCTTTAATGACACCTGTAAATGAAGAAGGAATCTCAGCTGTTACTTTATCTGTATTCACTTCTGCAAGCGAATCGTATTTATTCACTTTGTCACCAGGTTGAACCAACCATTTTTCGATTGTTCCTTCTGTTACGGATTCACCAAGTTGGGGCATTTTAATTTGCTCGATTGCCAATATTATCTCCTCCTTTCAGGTTAAAATTCTGCAAGTTCACGCATTGCTTTTTCGACTTTGTCAGGGTTGATCATGAAGAATTTCTCCATTGTCGGTGCATATGGCATTGCAGGGATATCAGGTCCTGCTAAACGCTTAATTGGTGCATCTAAATCAAACAAGCAGTTTTCAGCAATAATTGCTGCAACCTCACCCATAATGCTCCCTTCCATATTATCTTCAGTAACAAGTAGAACTTTCCCTGTTTTTGAAGCTGCTTCGATAATTGCTTCTTTATCTAATGGATAAATTGTACGTAAATCAAGAATGTGAGCAGAAATACCATCTTGCTCTAATCGCTCAGCAGCTTGAAGTGCAAAGTGGACAGCAAGTCCGTAAGTGATAACAGTTATGTCTTCACCTTCACGTTTTATGTCTGCTTTACCGATTTCAATAGTGTAATCTTCTTCAGGCACTTCACCTTTAATTAAACGATAAGCACGTTTATGTTCAAAGAACATAACTGGATCTTCATCACGGATTGCAGCTTTTAGTAAGCCTTTAGCGTCGTAAGGTGTTGAAGGAATAACGATTTTTAAACCCGGTTGGTTAGCAAATATCGCTTCTACCGATTGTGAATGGTAAAGAGCTCCGTGAATTCCTCCACCAAAAGGTGCGCGGAAAACGATTGGACAAGACCAGTCATTATTTGAACGGTAACGAATACGGGAAGCTTCAGAAATGATTTGGTTAACGGCTGGCATGATAAAGTCAGCGAATTGCATTTCTGCAATTGGACGCATTCCATACATTGCTGCACCGATTCCGACACCAGCAATAGCAGATTCTGCTAAAGGAGTATCCATTACGCGGTCTTCCCCAAATTGATCGTATAATCCTTGAGTAGCTTTGAACACGCCGCCTTTACGACCTACGTCTTCACCAAGGACGAATACGTTTTCATCACGTTCCATCTCTTCTTTCATTGCGAGTGTAATCGCGTCAATATAAGACATAACTGCCATTATGCGTTCCCCCCGTCTTTTTCAGCATAGACGTATTTTAAAGCATCTTCAGGAGCAGCGTATGGAGCATTTTCTGCATAATCCGTTGCTTCGTTTACTTCTTTCATAATACGGTCATTCATCTCATTCTCGATTTCTTCAGTTAGAATATTCAATTCTGTTAAATAAGCAGCGAACTTACCAATTGGATCAGCAGCTTGCCCCTCAGCAAGATCTTCAGCTGTGCGGTATTGACGTTGATCATCATCAGATGAGTGCGCTGTTAGACGATGTGATACCGCTTCGATTAGACTTGGGCCTTCTCCGCGGCGCGCACGGTCAGCAGCTTCTTTAACTACTTTATATACTTCTAAAGGATCTGTTCCATCAACTGTGAAACCAGGCATACCGTAACCAATTGCACGGTCTGAAACATTTTTACTTGCTACCTGTCTATCGTAAGGTACTGAGATCGCATACTTATTGTTTTCTACCATTGTAATACATGGTAATTTATGAACCCCTGCAAAGTTTAATCCTTCATGGAAATCGCCTTGGTTAGATGATCCTTCACCCAGTGTTACGAAAGTAATGAAATCTTTTTTTTGAATTTTTGCCGCTAGTGCCACACCAACTGCATGTGGAAGTTGAGTGGTAACAGGTGAAGAACCTGTTAAAATACGATTTTTCTTTTGGCCAAAGTGACCAGGCATTTGACGTCCACCTGAGTTTGGATCTTCTGCTTTCGCGAAAGCGGAAAGCATTAAATCACGAGCTGTCATTCCAAAGTGTAAAACTACCCCCATATCACGATAATAAGGAGCGATATAATCTTTCGTGTTATCAAGTGCATAGGCAGCTCCTACTTGAGTTGCTTCTTGACCTTGACAAGAAATAACGAATGGAATTTTTCCAGCACGATTTAATAACCACATACGCTCATCTACACGACGAGCCATTAGCATTGTTTCAAAAATTTTCAGTACATCATCGTTAGATAACCCTAGTTCTTCATGACGATTAGTTGCCATTTTTACATCCCCCTTTATTGAAAATCCCAACTTACATGTGAATTGCTTTGCCTTCAACAGCTAATGCCGCTTCGCCCATTACTTCTGAAAGTGTAGGGTGAGGGTGAATAGTTGAAGCAATTTCCCAAGGTGTTGCATCAAGGACCATTGCCAGACCAGCTTCAGAAATCATATCTGTTACATGAGGACCAATCATATGAACGCCCAAAATATCGTTAGTTACTTTGTCAGCGATAATCTTAACAAACCCGTCAGATTCACCATAAACCAATGCTTTACCGATTGCTTTAAATGAAAACTTACCAACTTTAACATCAAAGCCTTTTTCTTTAGCTTGTTGTTCAGTAATTCCTACACTTGCAGCTTCTGGATTTGAATAAATACAACGTGAAACTAAGTTATAATCAATGGCATGCGTTTTTTGGCCAGCAATATGTTCGATTGCTGTAATACCTTCATGTGAAGCAACGTGAGCTAATTGTAATCCACCGATAACATCGCCAATCGCATAAATATGTGACTCTTTCGTTTGGAAAGTATCTTTTACTTGAATAAATCCTTTTTCTACAACGATATCAGTATTTTCAATTCCAATACCTTCTACGTTTGCTTGACGTCCCACTGAAACTAACATTTTTTCAGCTGTAAACGACTTCGTTTCGCCTTTTAATTCAGCAGAAATCGTTACAGAATCATTTGTTGTTTCTAAAGAGTCAGCTAATACTTTGGCACTTGTAGTAAACATTATGCCTTTTTTTGTTAACAGTTTTTGCATTTCTTTTGAAATGTCAGCATCTTCTGTTGGAATAATGCGATCAGCATACTCAATCACAGTAACTTCAACACCGAAATCATTTAACATGGAAGCCCATTCAATTCCGATAACCCCTCCACCGACTATTAAAATCGATTTTGGTAATTCTGTCATCATCAATGCTTCATCTGAACTCATTACTTGTGTTCCGTCAATTGTTAAACCTGGTAGTGAACGTGGTCTTGAACCTGTAGCAATTACTACGTTTTTAGGTATTAACATTTCATTTTCTTCTCCACTATTCATTTCAACAGAAATAGTACCTCCTGGAGAAGGTGAGAATATTGAAGGACCTAACATACGTCCTGTTCCTTCATATATATCGATTTTCCCTTTTTTCATCAAACCTTGAACACCTTGATGAAGTTGAGAAACAATACTTTCTTTACGAGCTTGAACACGAGAGAAATCTAATGAAACTTCCCCAGTGTTTACGCCAAAATCTGCTGCATGGTTTTTAGTCGTTGCATAAACTTCCGCACTTCGAAGTAAAGCTTTACTTGGAATACACCCTTTGTGAAGACATGTTCCACCTAAATTACCTTTTTCAATAATTGCCGTTTTAAGACCTAATTGAGCAGAACGAATTGCAGCTACATAGCCACCTGTTCCACCACCAATAATGACTACATCATAATTTTTTGCCATATCTAATCCTCCTTTTACTTTGAATTCGGATAAACCTTTGCTTGTTCTTCACCTGTTAAAACACGAATCGCACCCTCAGTTAAAGCCTGCAATTCATTTTCTCCCGGATGAACAATCACATCAGCAATCCAATTCACTCGTTTCGAAATAGCTTCGACAAAATCTTTACCATATGCTAAACCACCCGTTAAGATAATCGCATCAATTTTTCCTTCTAAAACAGCACTTGCAGAACCAATTTCACGAGCTACTTGATATGCCATTGCGTCATATACAAACTCTGCTTCTTGGTCCCCTTTTGCAATTCTATTTTCAACCGCTACTGCATCATTTGTTCCTAAGTAACTAACTAGTCCGCCTTGACCCACTAATTTTTTCATGATTTCATGGCGATAATATTCGCCTGAAAAACATAAATCAATTAATTCACCTGCAGGAACAGTACCAGCACGTTCAGGACTAAAAGGTCCCTCCCCATGTAATCCGTTATTAACTTCTACAACTCGTCCATTTTCATGAACACCTACTGTGATACCGCCACCCATATGAGCCACGATTAATCGCATGTCTTCATATGCTTTACCACATTGTTTAGCATATCGTCGTGCAACAGCTTTTTGATTTAGTGCATGGAAAATAGATTTTCGTTCAATTAACGAAAATCCAGAAATGCGCGCTATTGGATTTAATTCATCAACTACGACTGGATCGACGATGTATGAAGGAATATTTAAACCTGTTGCAATTTCAAATGCTAAAATCCCACCTAAATTTGACGCATGTTGACCAGAAAGACCTTTTTTCAAATCTCTAAGCATGTCTTCGTTAACCGCATAAGTACCACCTTCAATTGGACGAAGCAGGCCGCCTCTACCACAAACGGCCGATAACTTCGAAATGTTGATTCCTTCTTCATCCAATGCTTCTAAAATGGTTTCCTTACGAAATTCATATTGATCAATGATCAAAGAAAATTTTCCTATTTCTTCCAAAGAATGTCGGATCGTTTTCTCCATCAATAAAACATCGTTTTCAAAAACACCAATTTTTGTAGAAGTGGAACCTGGGTTTATGACAAGAATGCGAAACGAAAGTTCTTGCACAATGATTCCTCCCAAAAGACGTGATTAACGTCCACTTAAAATATGTTTTCCATTTTGTAAGAATTGACTACGAGATTTCCCGACACGTGCAATACGCTCTTCAGCTAAACGGTCTGCTGCAACGTATGTTGGAATTCCTTGTGTACGTGAAATTTCCATTACTTTTGCGATACTGTCATAGACTGTTTCTACACGCTTCATCGCACGCTCGCGATTATAACCATATAATTCATCTGCTACGTTTATAACTCCACCTGAATTAATTACGTAATCTGGTGCATAAACAATTCCAAGTTCATGTAATTGATCACCATGTCTTGTTTCTTTTAGTTGGTTATTAGCAGCACCCGCAACAACTTTAGCTTTTAATTGAGGAATAGTTTCATCGTTAATAATTGCACCTAGTGCACAAGGAGCGAAAATATCAACATCTTGTGAATAAATTTCATCCGTGTTAACAGCAGTAGCGCCAAATTCATTCACTACCCGGTCAACTGCAGCTTTATTAATGTCAGTAACAATTAATACTGCTCCTTCTTCATGTAAGTGGCGGCATAAATTATATGCAACGTTACCTACACCTTGAACTGCTACGCGTTTGCCTACAAGTGAATCACTACCGAATGCTTCCATTGCAGCGGCTTTCATTCCGCGGTATACACCATATGCAGTTACTGGTGATGGGTTACCTGAAGAGCCGAAAGCAGGAGAAATCCCTGTCACATAATTTGTTTCTTCATGAATTAAATCCATATCAGCTACAGTGGTACCAACATCTTCAGCAGTAATGTAACGACCGTTTAGACCTTGAATGAAACGACCGAAAGCACGGAACATTTCTTCGTTTTTATCATTTAATGGATCGCCAATAATAACTGCTTTACCACCGCCTAGATTTAAGCCAGCAGCAGCATTTTTATAAGTCATACCTTTTGCTAGACGAAGTGCATCCTCAATCGCTTCCTCTTCTGTAGCATAATTCCACATACGAGTTCCACCTAATGCTGGACCTAAAGTTGTATCGTGAATGGCAATAATAGCTTTTAACCCTGAAGTTTTATCTTGACAAAACACCAATTGTTCATAATCATAAGTCTCCATATATTTAAAAATTTCCATTGTTATTTCCTCCTTTGATGTGTTTGTTTATATTTTTTGAGGAACAAATAGCGAGTGCAAGTGAATTCAACTTACTTTCGGCACTATCTGCACGAGATGTCAAAACAATAGGAGCTTTTGCCCCTTCAATAACTGCTCCGACCTTCGCTTTCGCAAAATAAACGAGTGACTTGTACAAAATATTTCCGGCTTCTATTGAAGGTACTAGCAAAATATCTGCTCTACCTGCATATTCACCTGTAATTCCTTTATGATTTGCAGCTTCAACCGAAATTGCATTATCAAGTGCAAGAGGTCCATCTATCACGCATCCACTTATTTGACCTCTAACATTCATTGCCACAAGGGAAGCTGCATCAATCGTCGCTTGCATAACTGTATTTACGGTTTCTACTGCTGCAAGAGGTGTAACGATTGGTCTAGAAACACCAACTGCTTGGGCCACTTTTACAGCATTTTGTATGATTTGTACTTTTTGCGATAAATCTGGGGCAATATTCATTGCCGCATCCGTTACAAAAATCAAACGGTCATAGCCATTAATTTCAAATGCTGCTACATGAGATAAAACATTCCCCGTTCGTAATCCAAAATCCGGATTCAAAACCGCTTTTAATATTAAAGCAGTTGGAATATGTCCCTTCATTAAGACGTTTGCTTCATTTAAACGAACAGATTTTACAGCCGCAATTGCAGCTTGATGATCATCTTTTACATGCTGTTTATATATTTTCGGATGATCCAACATATGAGGGAAGTGTGCAACCATCATTTTTTTCAACTTTTGTTCGTCATCATACAAGCGAAAACTAGCCATATCGAGTTCCAAAGCCATATTAACGGCTTCAAGTACCTCAAAATCTGCTGCTGTTGCAACGGCAACAACATTTTCTGTAGATTCGGAAGCTTGACGAATTAAATCGTGTAGTTTCATCTCTAATCACCTCACCATCATAATTTAAGCATAAAATGTGCCATGATAACAATAATGAAAACGCTTTATTTGGCAAGATTCCATTTAAAAACCAATGCAAATTTTTTCAAACCATGCAATTGTTTGCATGAAGGTTTATGCGAGTCCGTATTTTTCCAATTTATAGTAGAGCGTTCTTAAAGAAACACCCAACTCTCTTGCAGTTTTTGACTTATTGCCTTTCATTACTTTTAAGGTCGATGAAAGGATTTCTTTCTCCATTCGTTCCATCTGGTCAGCTAAAGGTAAAATCTGCTGTGTGTTCGTCATTGCGTTTGACTCTGTCGGTTTAATCATGGATAACGGTAGGTGATGATCTTCTAACATAGACTCAGTAGGTTTCATGAAAATCATGCTTCTACTAATCACATTTTCAAGTTCTCTTACGTTTCCAGGCCAGTCATACACCCGTAAACGGCTGTATGCAACCTCAGAAATCCCTTCCACATTGCGTCCGTATTCTTGATTTAATTTGACTAGCAATCTTTCCGCTATTGAAGTAATATCTGATTTGCGATTGCGTAATGGAGGAATCTGTATCGGCATTCGATTTAACCGGTAATATAAATCTTCTCGAAAAGTTCCTTCAAGCATTGCCTTTTCCATATGAATATTAGTCGCTGCAATTACCCTAACATCAATTGAAATTGGTTTTGTACTTCCTACTCGAACAATTTCACTTTCTTGGAGTACTCGCAACAGTTTTGCTTGCGTATTACTTGAAAGTTCACCAATCTCATCTAAAAAAATGCTACCGTGATTTGCCTCTTCAAAAAAACCACGTTTACCTCCACGTTTCGCCCCTGTAAAAGCTCCTTCTTCATAACCAAACAATTCACTTTCTAATAAATGTTCAGCTATGGCAGCACAATTTACTCGAATAAATTTATTGTACTTTCGATCACTGGAGCTGTGAATTGCATGAGCAAATAATTCTTTCCCTGTGCCCGATTCCCCCCGAAGTAATACAGTTACAGGTGTTTTTGCGGCAAGTTTGGCTTGCTCAACTGAAATATTCAGTTCATTGGAGTCTCCAACGATGTCGTCAAATGTATATTTAGATTCTAAAGTACGAATAATACTCCGCGCTCGGTCTAATTCTTTCATCAAAGTACGAATTTCGGTCATATCATGTATGACCCCTACGCTTCCTTTTAGCCGATTGTTTACGATAATAGGTGCAACATTTACAATTACCTCGCGTTTTGCTGGACCCACTCGTAAATTAACTCCACGTATCGCTTTTCTTGTCTGCAATACTTTAAAATGGATACTCTCACCTTCAGATATGTCAGCTGTTGCAGGCTTCCCAATAATATCCTCCGTTTCAAGCCCTGTAATTCGAGTGTATGCTGGATTAATAAGCAAACCCTTACCCTCTTCATCCACAACAGAGATTGCATCATCGCTTGATTGAATAATGGCTTGTAACATGGTTTGAATTTCTTTTAAATTTGTAATCTCACCGGCTAAGCTAACAACTTCTGTTATATCCTTAAATACAGAAAATGCACCGATCCGTTCCCCTTTTTCATCTACAATCGGGAATCTAGAAGTCACAATTTTCGTTCCATTACTTAAAACAAGTTCTTTATTGAGCTCGGTTCTTCCTGTTTCGAAGATTCTTGGTAGCGCACTCGAGGGAATTACCTCATAGATGTGTTTCCCCATTGCGTTATGAATTTCCACTTCAGTCATTCTTTCAGCACTTTTATTAAAAAAGTTGATTGTTCCATCTGAATCAATCCCAATCATACCTTCCTCGATTGAGTTAAAAACAAGTTGTTGTTTATATGAATCTTCTCTTGTCATTTTTATTAAATAATCTTTCTCGTTAAGTAACCGAACAAGCATGTTTGCTACGCTTCCAGGTATAAGGACAGTATGAGTCGGTTTTGCTTCTAGTAATTCTAGAAAGACATCTCGTTGTCCAGTAAGATCAAAAATCATATGTATATCTTTCGTTAGGTGGTTGTGCCAATCTTGATCAGTTTGTATGCCATTTTCTTTTGCAAGTAGGATGGCTGGGGCTTTCGTATTTATATCAATTACTGCAGAAACATGTAAATATTCTGCTGCCACGAGTAACTTTAGAATGGCAGTTCCGCCTGCTCCTCCACCAATTATCAAAACGTTTTGCAAAGACATTCATAACACCCCTCAAACAGTATGCAACAAATTGCACAATCTAAATTTATCATACATGTTTTGAGTTGCCTTGACAATGTTTTAGCGAAGTGTAAAATGGTATTTGACTAGAGGAGATGATTTAAAATGGCAAGATTTCTAGCCTTTATAGTACTGCTTATCCCTGGATTAATGGCTGCTGGTGGTATTAAATTAATTCGCGACACTGTTTTCGGAAAACTAATAGAACCTATACCATTTTTATGGCTTCAATTTATTGTAGGTATCATATTGTTAGTTTTAGGCCTTGGTTTTTTTGCTGGTTTTTTACTTAATAGAGACAGAAAAAATGGGAAAGTGCAACCGAAATTTGCTAAAAAAAAGGAATCCTAATGTCGTCATTTTGACGAAAGGATTCCTTTTTGCAATTTAATTATCCGATCTGGATAATCTGTTATCCATCCTGCAACGATTGGGTCGGGATTTTGAATGTAAGGTTCACTACCGTCTATTCCATAGAATCTAACTTTTTTATTTGCCAATGCAGCCAACGCTAATTTCTCTTTTTTATAATGCCTTTTATGCATATGAATCGCATCTGCAGCTGATAAGAAAGGAAGTTTACTCCAATCTAATTGTTTAGTCCCTATAAAAGCGGTCTCTAATGAAGGATTAATCTGCTTTATTTTTTCTAATACCTCATAATGAAAAGAAGAAAAATGAATATTCATTCCTTCATATGAACGGTTAAATATTAGGTAAGCACTTTCAGGAGCATTGATAAAGGATTGTTTTAGTTCTACATTTAAAAATAACCCATGATTCTTTGCAAACTGCAATACTTCTTCATAAGTGAGTACCCTTTCACCGTTAATCTTTCTCCAAAAATTTTTACCAAGTCGGATTTTCCTTACTTCTTCATAAGTTAAATCAGGAATTTGTTTAAGAATTCCCCCCAGCCTCCAAAAATCGAGATCATGCGTAACCACTGGGACGCCGTCTTTTGTTAGTTGAAGGTCAATTTCCAAACCATCTGCACCCAGTTCTTTCGCTTTTAAAAATGCAGGATATGAATTTTCTAACGCATAAGCTGAGGCACCCCTATGAGCATAAACAGGGACTCTAGACATTTAATTCACCATTTTCAATCTTGAATATTCCAGAAGTTTTGTTTTGAAGTGCTTTGGTTTTTAATCCGACTTGCAAATTCGTACCAGGATGTGCCTCTTTTGTAATTCTTATTTCACATTGATCAGGTGCTCTTAACGTAACAAGTATGTTTTGAATTTCAGTATCGATTTGTTGGGAGACTTGTTGTTTTTCTTCCAATATTCTTTTTGTATCTTCATATACATATATTTGTTGTCCCGTCATTTTATCCATAAACTTTTGTAATTGAACGACTTGATTTTCAAGTTTGTTAATTTCTTCTTGAATCTCTTTTAATTCTATCGCTTTCATTTTCACCTCAGCTTTCAGTGCTGGTCGATTAATACCGAATACAATTAAATCAGTTCGTCGTTCTAAATGGTTTCCACAATAAGCGGCTGAAATGACATGTTTTGCTTCCGTTCTTCCACCAATAATTTTACCTTTTCTTTCATCAACATACACATTATTCGCTTGTATGGTGGACCCAAGAGCATAATATCCAATATGAATATCTTTTTCAGCAGAAAGTATACACTCGTTCGCGTGTTTAACGAATATATTACCACCTGCTTCTACAATAGACTCTCCTTTACCAAAGATACCTCCACGAATAAAAATATCGCCAGCAACAGAATGTATATGTTTTGCATTAAATACACCTTCTGAACCTTCAATCGAAATATCACCTGATGCTATAACTGAAAACCCATTTGTTACTGTTCCTCGAATACTGATTGAACCATCAAATTTTATATTTCCCGTTTCAACACCCACATCTCCTTGAATAGGGAGATGTTTATGTATCGAAACCATCTCATTTTGAATTTCTAGGACGCCTCTAGTTTTCGCTCTTAATACAATCTTTCCTTGTTCAATGACTTCATAAACGGACTTAGGGTCATATTTCAGTTGAATATCATTACCTTTTAAAGCCGGTATTGTTTGACCAAGTAAATTTTTCCCTGGGATGCCTTCTTGCGCATGTACTTTTTCGCCTAACCATTCGTCCTCTTCAATTTCTAGTATGAAATTCATATCAAAATAATCAGCTTTACCGTCTGCATCAATTATTGGTTTTCTTTCTGGTAGTTCGATATACGTGATTTTCGCATTGGCACCTTGCATGGGAGGGGTTCCTTTTGCAATTACATAAGGTTTACTTGTCTTTATTTCTCTTATGTCTAAATCTTCGAATCCATGAACAATCCCATTTTGCTTCAATAGGATGGACACATTTTTTTTCAATAATTGCTCATAGTTTTCAGTAGGTTCTATCGTTTCATGCACAACAATATGGGCTGCCATCAAATCATTCGTCATTTCAAGTTCAATTGAAGGTAAAAATTGACCAATTTCAATCTCTGAATCACCATCACTAATAAGCGCTTTTTTAAGTTCGATAAAACTCGATACTTTAATTCGTGGAATCCTTCTTAGTATTCCATCAAATTCTTTTAAAGGATATCCGGGTTTTTGAACTTTTATGTAGACCTTACCTTGAACTTCATTTAATATGATAAAATTATTTTCTTCTAGTAACACAATATTTCTCCGTCCTTCCCCGTTATTCTTATTATAATCAATAATATGTGATTTGTAGATTAAAATCTGAAAAGTCCATATAAAATAAAAACACAGATGCAAATATCGCATCTGTGTGTCATATAACTTTCTTAGCTCGCCATATGTTCCAAACGAATTTTATCAGCAATCATTGCAATGAATTCAGAATTTGTCGGTTTGCTTTTTAGATGATGCACAGTATAACCGAATGTTTTGGATATTGATTCATAATTCCCACGGTTCCAGGCAACTTCAATTGCATGTCGAATCGCACGTTCTACACGTGAAGCGGTCGTATTAAATTTCGTACCAATTTCTGGGTAAAGGACTTTTGTTATTGAACCAAGCAATTCAATATCTTCATATACCATGTGAATGGCTTCTCTTAAATAGGCATATCCCTTGATATGAGCCGGCACACCAATTTCTTTAATTACTGCAGTTATTGTCGTGTCGATTATTTTCTGATTGACTTTTTGTTGTGGAAGTCCTTGCAGTATACTTGTGTTTTGTTTTTGATCTTGTTTTTGACCAGACACTTGAAGGATTTGATTTACTAAACGGTCAAATTCGAATGGTTTAAGCATGAAATATGATGCTCCAAGATCGACGGCTTGTTTCATAACATCTTCCTGACCAAATGCGGTTAGCATAATTACTTGGATAGAAGATAACTGCTCATTACTTTGAATCATCTCAAGTACTGCTAAACCATCTAGATGAGGCATGATAATGTCTAACAAAAGAACATCAGGTGATTGCTCCTCTAACATATTTAAGCAAATTTTTCCATTTGCAGCAGTTCCTATCACTTCAATTTGCGGATGATTTCCTAAATACGTTTCAAGAGTTTTTACTAATTCTTTATTATCATCTGCAATTGCCACTTTAATCTTTTCCATTACAAAATCCCCCTTATTAAATCTCTAGCGAACATGGTTGTTTGTTTTTCGGCACATTCTCCCAATTTCACACAGGTTCTAGTTTCGACATTTAGAATGTAAAACCTTTATTTAAATTAAAAATAAGTCTTAAGTTGGAATGTTCAGTCAATTTTCGACGAATGACAAGTTTTTCTAACATTTTGTCGAATTATCATTATGTACATTGTATCAAATTTTTTAAAAAAGACCACACTAATTTAGTGTGGTCTTTACAATGTATTACGGTTCTCTTTTAATCATTTCTCTAATTGAAATTGCAGCACCTTTTAACGGATTATCAACTACCATGTGGGTTACCGCACCAGCAAATTTCCCATTTTGAATGACAGGACTTCCACTCATACCTTGCAAAATTCCACCAGTTTTTTCAATTAATCGATTATCTGTAATTTTAAATTGGAATGTATTTATTTCCACCTTGATTATTTCAATGGAATAAGTTTCGACTTTTTTTCCGTTTACGGTAGTTAATATTTCGGCTTTACCTTCTTTGATTTCATTAGCTTGGAGCGTCGGAATGGAACGTCCATCCATTAAATCATTGTCGAGTAAGTTTCCGAAAATGCCGTAAATCGTATTTGCTTCAACGATTCCTGCCTCCACTTGAATCGATGTTTGTTTGGCAATTTTATAACCCGGACTCCCAGGTTTACTTTTATGAACACTTGCGATTTCAGAAAGAAAAATTGTACCACCTAAAAAAGGAGGAGTTTCTTTAATTTGTTGATCTACAATTTGATGCCCAAGAGCACCATATTCGTTCGTTTTCGGATCTAAATAAGTTAAAGTGCCTATACCTTCAGTATGATCTCTCATAAAAGGAACCATATCATTTAATTGATTTTTCAAGACTGAAATTTGATCTTTTTTATTTCCTCTAGAAAAATAAACCGTTACTTGATCACTTTCCATTTTTGCAATTGACTGTTTCCAATCGTTTGTTGAATGAATCTTTACTTGCTCCATCTTCAAAATTTGGTCACCGCTTTTAAACCAAATTTTTTCGTCAATGAGAACGTCGTGTACAAACGTCACATTCTCTAACTTAAGCTGAACACCAATTGATTGTCCCATTGGTACCAATTCACTTGGTGAACTGCTCGCCAACGAATGCATTGGAATCGTGAAGAAACAAATCGCAAAAATTGCGATAACTCGATTACGTACATTCCACCGCATACTTCACCTCCACTCATCTAGATGTTCTTACTATGTGTCTCAACAGCCTTGTTATGAAAGGTAAAATTACGAAGAAAAAAGCACATTGCTTATGTAGCAAGTGCTTTCGGTTATGCATTAATTTTTTATTTTTTTTCGAGCTTCTGCAATGGATAATAACTCATTTGCATGCTCGAGTGTTAGTGAGGTAATTTCAGCACCAGACATCATTCGACTTAACTCATGTACACGCTGTTTACCCGTCACTTCTGTCAGAGTGGTCGTTGTTCGTTCCTCAAACACATTTTTAGCAATCAGCAGTTGTTGGTCCGCCATCGCGGCTACTTGTGGTAGATGAGTAATGCACAAAACTTGCGAAGATGTTGAAATGCTTGAAATCTTTTCAGCTATAGCCTGTGCAACTCTTCCACTTACACCCGTATCAACTTCGTCAAAAATAATAGAAGTAATTCCTTGATGTTTAGAAAAAATACTTTTTAGCGCTAACATCATGCGAGATAATTCTCCACCAGATGCGATTTTAGATAAAGGCTTTGCAGGCTCTCCTACATTTGTGGACATATAAAAGGACAACGTATCTTTTCCATTTTTGTCAAAATCATCATTAGGATGGAATTGAACATAAAATGTTGCTTTTTCCATATATAATTCCCTAAGTTGCGTTAATATCGATTCACTTAAATTAACAGCCGTATCTTTTCTTAATGATGTTAATGAATTAGCAATGTTTAACAAATCAGTTTCCATTTTCAAAAGATCTTTTTGTCTAAGTTGAACTCGCTCATCTCGATTTATGAGATCATCTAATTCTTCCCCAATTTTTTCTCGGTATTCAAGTATGTTCTGGATAGAAGATCCATATTTACGTTTCATCGATTGTATCGTAGCTAAACGGTCTTCAATTTGATTTAATCTACCATCATCAAATTCCATTTCATCCATTAATCCTTTTATTTGGTAAGAAGTATCCTGTAATGTATAAAAAGAGGATGAAATTGCTTCGGCAAATTCTTTAAATTGGTCATCATAAGATGAGACATCTTCCAATTCACTCATCGCTTTTCCTATCCAATCTAAGCCTCTTGACTCACTATGAATAGCATCATAAGCAGCAGAAAGTCGTTCAAATGTTTTATGGAAATTTTGATGTTTTTTCCGCTCTTCTAGCAATCGGTCCTCTTCATCTGTTTCTAGTTGAACAGTATCTATTTCACTAATTTGAAATTGAAATAAATCAATTTTTTGAGCGATTTGTTGTTCATTTTCATTTATTGCCGATAATTCTTTTTTTAAATTTTTATAGGAAAGATATAATTCTTGATACTGTTCTTTTTGAACAAGCAAGGGTGTTCCAGCATATTGATCTAACAAGGAGATATGTAAACGATCATCCATTAGTTCTTGGCTTTCATGCTGTCCATGAATATCAATTAGAGATCCGCCAATTTCCCTTAAAATTGCTATCGTAACTAATTTGCCATTAACCCTACAAACACTTTTCCCATGGTCATTAATATCTCTTCTAAGTACAATGGCTTCCTCATCAGACTCAATTCCAACTTCAGCTAATTTTGTGTAGACAGGATGAGTTTCATCTTGTATGTAAAAAAGACCTTCCAGTTCTGCTTTTTTTGCTCCGTGTCGAATAAATTCTTGAGAACCTCGGCCACCTGCCAACAAATGAACAGCATCAATTATGATGGATTTTCCCGCTCCAGTTTCCCCAGTTAATACAGTAAGGCCGTCATTGAAACTAACAGATACCTCTTCAATTATTGCAAAGTTTTTGATGGATAACTCTTTTAACATGAAGTTTCACCTCTTTTATCGCAAATATACTGCTGTAGACTTTGTGAATGAGTCCTGTTATAACATTTCTAATAATCTATTTTTAATCACATCTCGTTCTGTTGAATCGCGGCAAATAATCAGACAGGTATCATCTCCACAAATGGTTCCAAGGATCTCATTCCAGTCTAAATGATCGATTAAGGAACCAATAGCATGTGCATTACCTGGTAGCGTTTTCATTACAAGAAAGTGACTTGCTCCATCGATACTCACAAAAGCATCCGTTAATGCTCGATGCAATTTCTGCATAGGATTGAAACGTTGGTCTGCAGGCAAGCTGTATTTGTACCGACCATCTTGAAGTGGCACTTTTACTAAATGTAATTCTTTAATATCTCTAGAAACAGTTGCTTGTGTCACGTTATATCCTGCATTTTTTAATAAATCAACTAAATCATCCTGTGTTTCTATTTCATGGTTAGCGATTATATCCCGAATACGTATGTGTCGCTGTCCTTTGTTCAAATCAAGTCACTCCTCAATAAATGAATAAATATACTTATTTATTCATATCGTACCATCATACCTAAACACAAACAAGAAAAACACGACCTAATATACAGGCCGTGTTCAAGTCAGTGATTCGTGAGCTTCATTAACTAAGTTTTTTAATTGTTCGTATTTAAATACAGGTTCTTCTGATTGTTCGGCTAAAAGATGGAACAAAAATTCGATATTACCTTCTCCGCCAGTAATCGGAGAAAATGAAGCATTTTGTAGTGTAAACCCAGCATCTTGGGCGAAATGGGCAATTTTTTCCAAAACGGCCACATGAATTTTAGGGTCTCTCACTACACCCTTTTTACCTACATTCTCTTTTCCAGCCTCGAATTGAGGTTTGACTAATGCTATGACATTACTTCCAGGAACAAGTAATGTTTTAAGAACAGGTAATATTAATTTCAAAGAAATAAAAGAAACATCGATGGTTGCAAAATCAGGCATTCCAGTAGCTAAATCTGCCGGTGTTACATATCGGAAGTTTGTTCGTTCCATGACAGTTACACGCTCATCCTGTCTGATTTTCCAAGCTAATTGATTGTATCCAACATCGAGAGCGTAACAATGTCTTGCACCGTTTTGTAGGGCGCAGTCTGTAAATCCACCCGTTGAAGCACCGATATCAATCATTAATTTACCTTCGACATCTATTCCAAAGTAATGCAACGCTTTTTCAAGTTTTAGACCACCACGACTAACATAACGTAAATCGTTTCCTTTTACTTGTAGTGGTGTGTCAATCGTAACTTTTTCACCTGGCTTCTCTAGCCTGTTTTCATTTGTATAAACAGTTCCAGCCATAATTGCACGTTTTGCTTTTTCTCGCGTTTCAATTAAACCACGTTCGACGAGTAAAACGTCCACACGTTCTTTTGGTATTTTTGTCATAATACATGAGTACCAGCCTTACGTTTTTCTGTAACTGTATCTGTAATTCGTATAACTAATTCTTCTGCTGTAAGATGAATTTCTTCGAGTAATTCATCAACATTTCCATGTTCAATAAAACGATCCGGGATACCCATTCGATTAACGGAAACATTTGTATAGTCATGATCATCTAAAAATTCAAGTATGCTGCTCCCAAAACCACCTTGGAGTATCGATTCTTCAACAGTGAAAATCGGGATTTTTCTTTTAACAATTTTATGAAGCATTGCTTCATCCAATGGTTTAATAAATCGAGCATTTACGATTTCTGCCTGAATTCCTTGTTTAGATAGCAGTTCTGCAGCTTCTTTTGCAAGGGATATTGTCGTTCCAAAAGTTAATATGACAGCGTCTTGACCATTTCGTAAGACCTCCCAAGTCCCGATTGGGATGCTGTGTAATTGTTCGTCCATTGGAACTCCTAGACCATTACCACGTGGATAGCGCAGTGCAATAGGACCGTCATTGTAGTCAAAAGCTGTTTTCACCATATGTTGACCTTCGTTTTCGTCTTTTGGCATCATAATGACCATATTTGGTAAGTGACGCAAGAATGAAATGTCAAAGACACCTTGATGAGTCTCACCATCTGCACCTACCAAACCTGCCCGATCAATTCCTATAAAGACGTTTAGGTTTTGACGACAAATATCATGGACCACTTGGTCATATGCTCGTTGTAAAAACGTTGAATAGATAGCAAGGAATGGTTTCATACCCTGAGTTGCTAAACCTGCTGACATTGTTGTTGCATGTTGTTCAGCAATTCCTACATCAAACATTCGGTCTGGGAACTCATTTGCGAATCCTTCTAACTTCGATCCAACCGGCATAGCGGGTGTAATTGCCACAATACGTTCGTCATCACGAGCAAGTTTTCGAACAGTTTCTGCAACTAATCCACTCCATGAAGGAGCTGATGATGAAGATTTTACAAAAGCTCCAGTCTCCATTTTATATGGACCCGTTCCATGCCACGTACCAATTTTGTCTTCTTCAGCAGGACGATAACCTTTTCCTTTTTTGGTCAGTACATGAACGAGCACTGGCCCCTTCATCTTTTTAGCATTCTGCAATGTTTCTTGTAAATCCTCATAGTTATGACCATCAATTGGACCTAGATAAGTAAATCCAAGTTCTTCAAAAAAAACACCTGAAACAAGTAAATACTTTAAACTATCTTTCACTCGCTCGGCTGTAGCTGCTAATTTGCCGCCAACTGCTGGGATTTTTTTAAGCAAATATTCTAACTCATCTTTTGCTTTGTTATATTTGCCTGCGGTTCTTAATTTACCTAAGATTGTATGAAGTGCACCAACATTAGGCGCAATCGACATTTCATTATCATTTAAGATAACAATCATGTCCGTTTTCTCGTGGCCAATATGATTTAACGCTTCCAAAGCCATCCCACCTGTTAGAGCACCGTCTCCGATAATAGGAATTACGAAATTAGACTCTTTCTTAATGTCACGTGCGGCCGCCATTCCCATTGCAGCTGATAATGAAGTCGAGCTATGTCCTGTTTCCCATACATCATGTTCACTTTCATTTCGTTTTGGAAAGCCACATAACCCCTTATATTGTCGCAATGTGTCAAATTGATTTGCGCGCCCTGTAAGGATTTTGTGAACATATGCTTGATGTCCAACATCCCATATAAATTTATCATTTGGACTATTGAAAATACGGTGTAAAGCCACTGTTAGTTCCACAACACCCAAGTTTGGTCCAATATGTCCTCCCGTTACAGATAACTTTTCAATTAAAAATGAACGAATATCTTCACTCAATAGTAAAAGTTCCTCGTGAGATAAATCTTTTATAAAGGATGGACTTTTAATTGAATTTAAATCCATATCCATCACTCACCTTTTCCGTTTATCCTGCTTTTTATAACCCTTATTATATCAATGTAAGAGAATTGTACAAACATTACCCTACTGATTACTTATTTCTCGTTATGATATAAGCTGCTAATTCGTCTAACACCCCAGCTTCTTTACTAATTAATCTTAAACTTGAAATTGCTTCGCTATAGTGCGACTCTCTTTTCTCTTTAGCGCCTTCTAAGGTAAGTATAGCTGGGTATGTGTTTTTAAAACTTGCCTCGTCTTTCCCTGCTGTTTTTCCAAGTACTTCCGAAGAACCTTCAATATCTAAAATATCATCTTGAATCTGAAAAGCTAAACCGATATGAAATGCATAATTTTCTAAGGCTTTTAGTTCATTCTCCTGTGCATTTGCCAACATAGCTCCAGCAAGTATACTGTAAGACAATAGAGCACCGGTTTTATTTTCATGAATCGTTTCTAACTCTGAAACACTTATTCTCTTTCTTTCACTTTCCATATCTAAAACTTGTCCACCAACCATACCTTCTGCTCCTGAAGCAAGACTTAATCGGTTAATGAGGTCTATTTTCATGTCTGAGGACACATTTTTCAAGCGCGCAATAATGCCAAAACTATTCGTAAGTAATGCATCTCCAGCTAAAATCGCTAAGGCTTCACCATATATTTTGTGATTTGTTAATTGACCACGACGGTAGTCATCGTTATCCATGCTGGGCAAATCATCGTGTATCAATGAATATGTATGAATCATCTCGATGGATGAGCCCAATGTATAAGCATCATCATGTTGTTTATTAAAAAAGTCTAAAACAGCTAGCAAAAACAAGGGACGGACGCGTTTCCCACCTGCTTTAACTGAGTAAAGCATAGCTTCTTTTAATCGTTCTGGACCTTGAATACGATTTATCTGTGTTTCAAGTTGTGAATCAATGAATTCTAAATGTTTGTCCATAAATGCTTTCAAGTAAGCATTCATTTACCATCGTCCTCTTTACCCGATTGGTTAAATGGCGTTTTTTCTCCATTCTCGTCCATGATCGATATCAATTGCTTTTCCGCATTTTGTAGTTTGTCGTGACATATTGCAGAAAGTTCCATCCCTTTTTTGTATAAAGTTATCGCATCTTCTAAAGCTACATCACCTTGTTCCAACTGACGTACAATATCTTCTAATTGTTGTATTGCTTGATCAAACGTAACACTATTTTTCGTCATAATGATTCTCCTTCTGCTTTTTTCAAGATTGATTGAATAGTGGCATTGATTTCTCCGTCTTGGAGTGAAATTCGTAAAGGTTCGTCTTTATTTATTTCATCAACTGATTTAATGACACGATCATTCTGATAAGAAATACTGTATCCGCGGTTCATTATTGTTAAAGGATTTAATGCTTCGAGTGTTCGTAAAGAGCTTCCAAAGGATTTCCCTTTGTTTTGAAGAGTACTTTTCGTCGCAATCTGCATTCTTTCATGTAAATTTTGAACGTTTTTTCGTAAAGGGTCTAACGATTTTTGCGGATTTTGTAACTGTAACCTTAATACGTTTTGATAATATTGCTCCCGATGTTTAACAACAATATTTTTCCCACTTCGCTCAAATTGTTCTTGTAGCCTGGTTAACTTTTCAATAAACGGTCTATACAATCGTTCAGGGTATGAGAGAGGGTAGGAAGAAATGACTCTATTTAACCTTTTTTTATCATGTGCAAGCATTGTAGTCATTAAATGAACGAGTTGTGAAGTGCGATTCATCATATGTTTTAGCAATTCAATTTGACTTGGGACTGCTAATTCAGCAGCCGCTGTAGGAGTTGGTGCTCTTAAATCAGCCACGTAATCAGCAATGGTTGTATCTGTTTCATGACCAACGGCGCTGATTATAGGGATAAGACTGTCCACAATAGCACGTGCAACTATTTCTTCGTTAAACGCCCACAAATCCTCAATAGAACCTCCACCACGGCCAACAATAAGCACATCAATTCCATGGTTATTCTGCGCTTGTTGAATCGCCTTCACGATACTTGGAGCCGCCCCAACTCCTTGAACAAGTGCAGGGAAAATCAAGACTTCAGCTAATGGATATCTTCGATTTAACGTGGTTGTAATATCTCGAATTGCAGCCCCTGTAGTAGCTGTAATTACACCAATTTTTTGCGGAAACTTTGGTATTGGTCTTTTTCTTGAGTCTGAAAACAATCCTTCATTTTGCAATTTTTCTTTCAGTTGTTCATAAGCGATAAATAGTTCTCCAATTCCATCTGGTTGCATATGTTGTGCGTACAATTGATATTGACCGGAATTTTCATAAACATTAACATCACCTTGGACAAGAACATTCATGCCACTTTCAGGCTTGAATTTCAATAAGCGTGCTTGAGCTGCAAACAAGACAGCAGGCATTCTCGATTGATCGTCTTTTAACGTGAAATAAACATGACCACTGGAGTGAATTTTAACATTAGAAAGTTCACCTTTTACGAACACGTTGCGTAAATGTGGATCCGCATCAAATTTTCGTTTTATGTATTTAGTTAGGGCTTTAACAGTTAAGTATGATGCTGAAGACACGGATATATAGGCTCCTTTAAAGCAGAAATAGAAAAGCTGTCTTTCAATTAGAAAAACAGCTTCTTCTTACTATTTTACCTGTTATTTTATCTTTTGTCTTGGCGTAACTTATTTTCTGCAGATTGCACAGTATTTTCCATCAACATCGTAATGGTCATTGGTCCTACCCCACCAGGTACCGGGGTTATAAATGAGGATATTGGTTGTACGGATGCAAAATCTACATCTCCACATAAACGATTGTTTTCATTTCTGTTCATTCCTACGTCAATAACCACAGCGCCTTCTTTAATATGATCGGCAGTGATTAGGTTAACTATGCCTACTGCAACTACTAAAATGTCTGCTTGACGGGTAATAGACTTTAAATCGGGTGTTTTAGAATGAGCATATGTAACAGTTGCGTCTTTTTGTAACAATAATTGACCCATTGGTTTACCCACAATATGACTTCGACCAACGACAACCGCATGTTTTCCTGCTAAATCTATACCTGTATGTTCAAGTAATTTCATTACACCAAATGGAGTGCACGGTAAAAAAGTGTCTTGTCCAAGGAACATTTTGCCAACATTAATTGGGTGGAAACCATCGACATCTTTATCAGGAGATATTGCAGATAAAACAGTGGTTTCAGAAATATGCTTAGGTAAAGGTAACTGGACTAAGATTCCATGAATAGCTGCGTTCGTATTTAAAGTTTTGATGGTTTCAATCAGTTCACTTTCTGCTAGAGTTGATTCAAATGAAAGTAATTCCGAGTGTATGCCAAGTGATTCACACGTTTTTTGTTTATTGGAAACATAGGTTTTAGAAGCAGAGTTATCACCAACTAAGATGACCGCTAAGCCTGGAATAATACCTTGTTTTTTCAAATTCTCCATACGTCCCTTTAACTCACTACGTATGGATTGTCCAATTTCATTTCCGTTTATTAGAGCACCTGACATGATAACTCCTCCTAATGTCAGCTAGAAGGCTGATCTGTATATTTTGATAATACACCGTTCACAAATTTACTTGATTTCTCATCGCCGAACGTTTTACAGAGTTCAATGGCTTCATTCATAATGACTTTCGATGGAGCATCCTTCATAAATAACAGTTCATATACAGCTAACCTTAATACTGTTCGTTCGATCTTTGGTAACCGACTTAGAGACCAGTTTTCAAGATTAGATGTTAATGATTCATCAATTTGCGCTATGTGTTCAGTCGTACCAATTACAAGTTGTTCAAAAAAAGAATCTGATTTTCCGTCTAATACATGACTCATCGCATCTTCTATCGTCAACTCTGTATTTTCTAACTGAAACAAAGTTTGCAGCGCTTTTTCACGAGCTTCTCTACGTTTCATGTGTTGTTCTCCTTTTAACGTGCTATAAGTAGTCGAAAATATCATAGCACACTTCATTCATACAAAACATCCTAACCTAATATTCGAAAGTTCAGAAAAAAGCATCGTTCACAGTTGTGATACGATGCTTCTCGATTATTCGGTTCCTTGGGATTGATCTTTAGATTGCTCAAATTGGACGCCTGTTATGTGCACATTAATCTCTTTAGTTTCTAAAGATGTCATATTAAAAATTGCTTGTCGTACTTGGTTTTGTACTTCCTTAGCCACTGCAGGGATTGCAGCACCAAATTTAACAACACAATAAATATCAACAAAAAGTCCTTCATCTGTTAATTCAGTCTTAATCCCTTTACCATGTACTTTCTTGCCTAACCGTTCAACGACACCAGAAGCAAAACTTCCGCGTGTTCCGGCAACTCCTTCTACGTCGATTGTTGCGATTCCGGCGATTACTTCAAGAACTTCTGGAGCTACCTCTATTTTCCCCAGTTCTTCTTTGCCAGATGGCGTCATTTGTAGATATGCTGCATTTGATTTTTCAGCCATTTCTATTCATCCTTTCTTTCTTATGAATCTAATACATCGTACAATTCTAAAAACTTCGTATTAAATTCACCTGATTTAAATACCTTATGATCCATTAATTTTGCATGGAAAGGAATCGTTGTGTGAACACCTTCGATCACAAACTCACTTAATGCACGTTTCATCTTTGCAATTGCCTCTTCACGAGTATCAGCATGTGTGATTAATTTCGCTACCATAGAATCATAATACGGTGGGATACTATATCCAGTATACATCGCGGAGTCTACACGAACACCATAACCACCAGGTGCTAAATACATATTTATTTTTCCTGCAGATGGCATAAAGTTCTTGGCAGGATTTTCTGCGTTAATACGACATTCAATGGACCACCCGTTAATTTTCACATCTTCTTGTTTATATGCCAGAGTTTCCCCTGAAGCAATCTTTAATTGCTGTTGAATTAGATCTATCCCTGTTATCATTTCTGTTACAGGGTGTTCAACTTGGATTCTTGTGTTCATTTCCATGAAATAGAACTTTTGATGAATGTGATCAAAAATAAATTCTACCGTTCCAGCACTACGATAATTAACAGCTAAAGCTGCCTTAACTGCTGCTTCACCCATTTCTGCTCTTAGTTCATCAGAAAGAACTGGTGAAGGTGCCTCTTCTACTAACTTTTGCATCCTACGTTGAATTGAACAATCACGTTCACCTAGATGAATTGCATTTCCGAATTGATCAGCTAATACCTGAATTTCGATATGACGAAACACTTCAATGAATTTTTCAATGTAAACTCCCGGGTTACCGAACGCTGCAGCTGCCTCTTTTTGTGTAATTTGTATCCCTTTAACAAGATCCTCTTCTGAATGCGCTACCCGAATCCCTTTACCACCACCGCCAGCAGTTGCCTTAATGATGACCGGGAAGCCTATCTCACGAGCAATTTTTAAACCTTCATGTTCATCTTCAATAATTCCTGTAGAACCTGGAACAACAGGAACACCTGCTTTACGCATCGTTTCTCTTGCCACGTCTTTTGTGCCCATACGAGAAATCGCATCCGAAGTAGGACCTATGAAAGTGATATTACATTGCTCACATAATTCAGCGAATGAAGCGTTTTCAGCTAAAAATCCGTATCCTGGATGAATACCATCACACCCTGTTATTTTAGCTACACTAATAATATTCGAGAAATTCAAATAACTATCTTTCGATAATTTAGGACCGATGCAGTATGCTTCATCTGCCATTTGCACATGTAATGCTTCACGATCAGCTTCTGAATATACAGCGACCGTTTCCATATCTAATTCTTTACAAGCTCGAATAATACGAACTGCAATTTCACCACGGTTTGCAATAAGAACTTTCTTCATAGAAATCTCCCCCTCAGTTCGCTTTTACTAAGAAGAGAGGTTGGCCGTACTCAACGAGTTGTCCGTCTTCCACTAATATTTCCACAATCTCGCCAGTAACTTCTGCTTCTATTTCATTAAATAATTTCATTGCCTCAACAATACAAACCACAGAATCTCCGTTCACTTTATCGCCTACTTGAACATATGCAGGCGACTCAGGAGAAGACGATTTATAGAATGTCCCTACCATTGGAGAAATAATTTTATGATGTGTTGATTCATTTACTTGTGATACCACATGAACTTCTTCAGTTGCAATGGATTCTTTTTTATCTTGAGTAGGTGCTAATACTACTTCTTTAACAGGCGTTGTATTTCCCTCTGTAACAGGGTTCACTTTGGGTGTAACAACTTCCGTTTGCACTTGAATTCCGTTCTTTTTCAACTTAACTTTAGTACCTTCTGCTTCGTAAACAAACTCATCAATTGATGATTGATCGATTAATTTAATGATTTCACGTATTTCTTGTACTTTTAACATTTCAAACTCCCCTTAGATGTATGTAATGACGTACCACCTCTATTTTAGACTTTTTTTTATCAATTTGAAATAGATAACCGAAAAATACTTAAGAGTTGGTCCTAGGAAAAGCTAATGATTGGGATCTTTACAGATAAAAATGCCACAACCTTATAATGGCTGTGGCATTCAGTAATCATATATTTTCGTAGAAACTAAAGTAAATTCCTACCTCATTCAAAGGATCAAGGTGCATCATCAAATTCTACTTTCACTTCTTTTGCATCTTCCCATTCTTTCTTAACTGTATAAATAATTTCGTCCGCTTGTGCTGTAGAATGCTCAGATGAAACGACTGTTACTAGAACTTTTCCTTCTCCAGTTCGAACTAATGCATCTGAATAACCTAGATTTTTAATCAGCATTTCAAGCATTGCTTCCACGGTTTCCCGTTTTGTTAAATCTTGCATTGTAGAATATGCTTCATTTATTTCATCAGCAGTTAACTCGTTCGTCGCAATTTTACTTTCTAATTGTTCACGAGTTTGACTGCGTTCATTTTGAACTTCCATTCTCATTTCCTCAAATAAAGAACTTTGGGCTAATACAGGTACTTCATTGGAATTAGATTCTTCTACTTTAACTTGACCATCATCAGAAAATAGAGCTAAGCCATCAAAAGCCATATTATTTGGTTCATTAAGGTAATAGACAGAAATTACTGCTACTAAACTTAAAAGTGTAAGCATCCACACAGTACGTTTTTTAACTTTCATTTTAAAACCCCTTTCTCATCCATAGGGACGACAACAATTCTATGTTGTGGCAATATAAAAACTGATGACAAGTACTGTCTTAGTTTGTTTTGTATTTGTATATTGTCAGCTCCAGCTGCAACAACTAGGATAGACTGAATTTCATGGTCTTTACTTGTTTGTTCATTAAATAAAGAAAAATTAGGAAGATCATTTTTCGATTCAGTTTCACTGATTTTTCCGCTATAAATGAATAATTCCACATCACCTACTCCGTCTATTTTTTGTAATACTTGTTTAAGTTCTAGAAATGCTGTTTCTTCTTCTGGTGTAGGTGAGGATTTTGTACCCTGGAACAATGGAACACCATTAATCACAAAGAAGACGAGAAGCATCGAGACAATCAAGATTAGAGGGGGGAATTTCCTATTAAGTTGAATGGATATTGCCCACACTCCCTTCTCCCGCAAAAAACGATGCATTTGATAAACTATATGAAGTGGTATGCCTGTCTATGCATGAGAAAACGTAGATAAAAACAAGATTAAATAGATGGCAATTCCAAGACGTGTTATTCGTTCTAGATGATCACTGGATTCAGTGTTTGTAAATAATAGCTGAATGACTTGGCTGAATAATATAATTGATATTAATCCTTTCAACCATTGATCCATGATTACCCCCTTACCACCATAGATAATTTCAAGATAATCACCACAAATATAGCTGTATAAAAGAAAGCGAATGCAATAAGAAATGAAATCATACTTAATACAAAGAGAGATTTTCCAATATCATCTAAAAAATCAGCCAAATCTTCGGGTGCAAAAGGCTCGACAAAAGCTGCTACGAATCTATAACAAAAAGCAATAAGAATTGTTTTGAGTGTTGGAATTAAAACAACCGCTAGTATTGAAACTGCAAGTCCGGTTCCAGTTATTGAGGTAATAGATGATGAAAAACGTGTAAAAGTACTTAAACTCTCAGAAAAGAAAGAGCCTACAAAGGGGATATTTTGTTGTATTAACTTTTTCACCGGTTCACTTACTGCACCTGAAATACTCCATGATACGAATCCTTGAATAGATATGAAAAAGCTATAACTAACCACGACGGCCGAAACTACGCTTAAGAGGGAAGTGCGAATTAACTCAGTTAGTTTTGTAAATGGCGTACTTGGATTAAATCTACTAATAAAATCGAGAAGCATTGTCGTGATCAACAAAGGAATTAATAGTTTCTCAGATAAAAAAACAGCGAATTGAATAAAGAAAAACAAAGCTGGATTCCAAATGGAAAAAGCCAGTGTTCCTCCATTCATTAGTAAGCCAGCTGTTAATATCGGATAAACACTCATAAATAAAGAAATCATCTGCCCAGCAAAGTTTTTCATATCCTGAATGGCTTGTATAGCTGGGCTAAGGGTAAATAGAACTGCTATTGTAAATAAGGAGAATCTTGTCCACTTTTCCCCTTTAGGAACAAGAATATCTAGAATCGAAGCAAGTAATATAGCGATTAGCAATACTATAAAATACTTCGATATACCAAATAAATAGGATAATAAGGGTTCAAGCATATGCTTTATTTCTCCCTTCTAACCCTTCTACTCTATGATTAGATTTGAAAGTATTGAAAACATTTTTTTAATTAATGGAATCCATTGAGACAATACGATTATGTTACAACTGATTTGAACAAGTGGGACAAATAATTCGTAATGAAGGTTTCGAAACCATGCGGCTAAAGCTTCGCCTAAAAATGTAAAAAAGACTGATATTAACAAGATACGTATAATTGAACCTGCTTCAGATGGAATAGCGATTACGATTTGTTGGATAAATGGGAACAATAAATTTAAGAATACGTGGGCTAGTAACATAAAGAAAAAAAAAGTCATAATTGTTGGAGTAAATTGTGGAAGTAACATGTGTAGTAATAAAAGTAGAAAAATCATGAGTATGGACAGAAAGATACTAACCATATATTAAACCGACGTAGTTAGCCATTCAAAAAAAGTTGATATTTCAGTGAAAAAGTATCTTAAGAAACGTAACATTTCGGCGGTCATATACATATAACCAAAAACAAAAAGGAAAAAAGTGAATTCTTTTTTTCCAGTCTGTTCAAAAAATAAATGCAAAAATGCCAAAATCAGACCTATTCCAGCTACTCGGAGAACATCTATGAATTCCGACTTGTCCCCTCCTCCGTTTATGCATCTTATGCACGGTTTGGATTTGGTATGAAAAAAGAGTTGGTAAAGTAATCTTCGTATCGGAAGAAAAACTTTACCAACTCTATTTTTATTATTGAGCTCTAGAAACGTAAGACGATTCTGTTGTATTAATTATTAATTTATCACCTTGGTTAATGAAAAATGGAACTTGAACAGAAAGTCCTGTTTCTAATACGGCAGTTTTAGTTCCACCGCTTGATGTGTCACCTTTGATACCAGGTTCCGTTTCTGTTACTTCAAGAACAACTGTATTAGGAAGTTCAACTCCTAATGTTTCCCCTTGGTATTGCATAATTTGAACTTCCATGTTTTCGCGAAGGAATTTCAGTTCATATTCGATTTGTTTTGAATCAAGTTCAATTTGTTCATATGAATCCGTATCCATGAAATTGTGTACATCTCCGTTTGCATATAAATATTGCATTTTATGGTTATCGATTTGAGCTTTCGCTACTTTTTCTCCAGCGCGGAATGTTTTTTCATTCACGGCTCCAGTACGAATATTACGAAGCTTAGAACGAACAAACGCAGCACCTTTGCCGGGTTTTACGTGTTGAAAATCGAGTACACGCCATATTCCATTATCAACTTCAATTGTTAAACCTGTTTTAAAATCATTTACTGAAATCATGAATGTTCCTCCAAAATTATAATATTAGTAACTCTTTCGTCGAATGAGTTAGCTTTTCATTTCCTGTCGGTGTTACAACCGCATCATCTTCAATACGGACACCACCAACACCTGGTACATAAATGCCAGGCTCAATTGTAATGACCATTCCTGGTTCTAAAACTGTTTCTGATCGGAAAGATAGTCCAGGACCTTCATGTACTTCTAAGCCAATCCCATGACCAAGAGAATGTCCAAATGCATCACCGTAACCTTTGGACTTGATATAATCACGCGCCACTGCATCTGCTTGAATACCCGTCATCCCTGCTTTTATTTCATCTAACGATTTTAATTGTGCATCCAGGACGATTTGATAAATTTCTTTTAATTGGTCACTTGGCTCACCAACAGCAATTGTACGTGTTACATCTGATACATAACCGTTATACAAAGCACCAAAGTCAAGAGTAACAAAATCGCCTTTTTCGATGATTTTATCAGTTGCAACTCCATGTGGCAATGCGGAGCGTAAACCTGAAGCGACAATAATATCAAATGAAGACGAACTAGCACCTTGTTTTCTCATGAAAAACTCAAGTTCATTGGATACATCTAGTTCTGTTTTGCCAGGAGATATATAAGTAATTATGTGACTAAATGCAGCATCTGCAATGTCTGCAGCTGCCTTAATAATCTTAATCTCTTGGTCTGTCTTAATCAAGCGAATTTTTTCAATTAAACCTGATACAGGAACTAAATCCGATTTTACTGCTTTTCGGTAAATTTCATACATAGAATAACTCATATCATCTTTTTCAAAACCAACCGATTTTACCCCCAACTTTTCAAGCTGAAAGCCTACTTCTTCCATGATTGGTTTAGTATGTTGAACAATTTCAAAACCAGTGATTTCTTTTTGAGCTTGTTGGGTATATCTAAAATCAGTTATAAAAACAGCTTGTTCTTGAGTCACAATTGCAACGCCAGCAGTACCAGTAAAACCAGTGATATAACGACGATTGTATCCGCTTGTGATTAAAAGCGCATCAATTTGGTTTTCCTCAAATGATTGTCGTAATTTTTTTAACTTCTCCATTAGTTATCCCCTTTTCTTCTCTTTATAAATGTTTCTAGTGCTAGTTGATATCCGAATGTTCCTAACCCTAAAATCTGGCCTTCACAAACTGCAGCTAGTACAGACTCATGTCTAAATGATTCTCTTTTATGTATATTTGATATGTGTACTTCAATAACAGGTACGGTTACGGATGCTATAGCATCTCGTATTGCATAGCTTGTATGAGTAAACGCACCTGGATTGAATATAATACCGAATATTTCCTCATCTTCTGCTTCATGTATCCAATCAATTAATTGACCTTCATGATTAGATTGATGAAATTCAATGGTTACTCCTTGATCATTACCAAATTCTAATAGATTTTTTTCAACGTCTTTTAATGTTTCAGATCCGTAGATTGAGGGTTCTCTTTTTCCTAAACGATTTAAATTCGGTCCATTTAAACATAGAATTTTCATCTCCAAACCCTCCTATATGATACATTCCTTTATTTTATCATATCAGTTTGAGAGGGCAACTTATTTCGATTCCCTGAATGAAACGCAAGTTGATGGAAAACAGACGTTTCGACCAATGCACGGCAAAACAAAATGACCATGGCTAAAAAAGGTAGCGAAGACTTTTTCAAAAAAGTAAAGTCTCCTTTAATCATCCATTCAATGATTCCCCATAGTACTAATCCTATTAGAATTGAAGTGAAAACGGGATTAATACGTGTTGTATATGAAAATAGTTTAAGCAGGATTAGTATTGTTATGGAGATAGCTATTGCTAGTAGTATCCATTTCACCATTGTATGTTCAGTCTGGAATATTTTATATCTTTTAGTCCAACCAATTGGACTCCAAGAGATATACTTAAAAACCTTTAGAAATAATAATATGCACGTAAAAAGTATTGCTGAAACCATCGTAGTTATCAAATAAGTTTTAAAATTCATTTTCCATCCTCCTAATACAGTTCAATTTCGACCAATTATATATAGTCTATTCATCAGTAGTTAGTTTTCGGGAAATTTACTGCAAATCAAAGTATTGATTATACTATTCATGTTCATTTAGAATAGCAGTGCTTTTAGTTACTTTTTAAAATTCCAAATGAACATGAAGGATAGGGACATTTTTTATTGTATGGAATCGAAAAAAGCACATCGTATCTAAGGATACAATGTGCTTTTTCTTATCTTATTTTCCCAAAGTAGACATTCACGTAGATTTCCTTCGCCGGTGTCTTGTCTCTGTTCCTATAATCCACATCTTAACTGGGCGTTGCAATTTGTACATGTATTACATCCACCCATCTCTTCAACGGTGCCTGTACGACATACGGGACATGTATCCCCAACTTCTGATCCGATTGTCACATTAGTTGAACGTAAGTCTTGAATCGTGTCAATTAACACAACTGGTCGCTTTTCCATCACCTTTTCTTCATGATGATGCTCGTCCATTATATTTTCTTCAGCTTTAAGTGTTAATACTTGTGTATCTCGACTACCATCTACGTAAACTGTACCGCCCTTTGCACCACCATTATATAAACGTTCGTACACTTTTTGAACTTGTTCAACTGTGTATCCCTTAGGGGCATTTACTGTTTTCGATATCGAACTATCAATCCATCTTTGAATGATACATTGAACGTCGACATGTGCTTCAGGTGCTAATTCCATAGCAGTAACAAACCACTCTGGTAAGTTTTGTTCGTCAGCGTGTGGGTTTGAGGTTAAATAGTCTTGAACGATATCCGCTTTCACCTCAATAAATTTACCTAAACGTCCACTACGGTAATACGTGAAAGAGAAGTAAGGTTCTAAGCCAGTCGATACACCGACCATCGTTCCAGTTGAGCCAGTAGGTGCGACTGTTAACAAATGCGAATTACGAATTCCGCTAACCGCAATTTTTTCCCGAACATGTTCAGGCATCTTTTTCATAAAACCAGTTTGAATGAAAGCCTGTCTTAAACGATTCGTCTCCTCAGAAGTCCCACCCTCTAAGAATGGGAAACTTCCACGCTCCATAGCAAGTTCTGCTGATGTCTCATAGGCTGTGATCGCAATTGTTTCAAAGATTTTATCAACCAATTTATTGCCTTCTTCTGATCCATATTCTTTCTCACAATAGATCAATAAGTCTGCTAGTCCCATTACGCCGAGACCCACACGACGTTCACCAAGGGCTTGTTTTCGGTTGTCTTCTAAGAAATATGGCGTTGCATCAATTACATTATCTTGCATACGAACCCCTACGCGTACAGTTTCTTTTAAGGATTCAAAATCTACCGTTTTATCTTTTTTATTCGCAAATTGAGCTAAGTTCACTGCAGCTAAATTACAGACGGAATTTGGTGCCAAAGGCTGCTCTCCACAAGGATTAGTGGCTACAACTTGTTGGCCATATGCTTTCGCGTTTGTCATGTCATTTGCATTATCAATAAAGAAAATTCCTGGTTCAGCCGAGTATGTTGCACAAATGTTAATTAATTTCCATAATTCTTTAGCTTTCATCGTGCGATAAGTTCTTACACCATGACCTAGCTTTTCCCATTCGCGTACATCACCGATTTCATGCCATTTTGCATTATATTCCACCATTTGTTCAGGCGTATAATCTTCTACTGCAGGAAAACGAAGAGCATGTTCCCCATCAGTTTCAACAGCCTTCATAAAATCATCTGTTAATGTAACAGAAATATTCGCTCCGGTTAAAAACTCAGAATTATGAACACCGTATGTACCACCATCACTAATTTTCGTTTCTGCGTCGCGAATAATCGAATCATTAAATCCACCCTGACCAGGAATAGTTTTATAATTAATAATTCCTTGATACATTGCATCTTCTTGGTGTGTTAAAGGTTTAAACTTCAATTTTTCTTTTGCAAGCAGACGTATTGTTTCATCTTCTGTATTTTCGATTAAGAATCTTAGTATTCGCGGATTTTGCATTTTAGAAATAATGAATTCAGCAATGTCCGGATGCCAGTCTGCGAGCATAATCATTTGCGCTCCTCTTCGACTACCACCTTGCTCAACTAAATGTGTAAGTTTCGCAATATCATCTAACCAAGAAACGGATCCTGAAGATTTACCGTTTACACCTTTTGCTAATGTATTACGAGGACGTAAAGTTGAACCGTTTGTTCCTACACCGCCACCACGACTCATAATTTCCATCACTTGTTTACGATGATCAGAAATGCCTTCACGCGAATCTGGTACAAACGGCATAACGTAGCAATTAAAGTATGTAACATCTGTGTCGGCCCCAGCACCATACATAACTCGTCCAGCAGGTATAAATTTCAATCCCACTAATTGTTGATAAAATTTTTCAAACCATTCTTGTTTTTTCTCCGCCGTTTTCTCAACTGATGCCAACCCAGTAGCATTTCGTTTAGCAATCTGTTCATAAAAAACTTCTAATGGCTTTTCAATTACATGTAATGAACGGTTTACAATTCCAGATTCCAATTCCGTTGGATCATCAATTGCGCTTCGGTAATCTTCTTCAATTAATACCTGTGCTTTATTCGTTGTTTTATCAAGAGAAACTATATAACCAAGGCCGCGTGCCGGAAACTTGGGATCTTCTTTCACCGTTAAAACGACAAAATCTCCTACTTTTAACGTTTTCTTTTCAGTGTCTTTAAATGAATACCGATCAATCATGACTAATCGGGATACGCCTTTATGCGTTAATTTCATGTCTGATGTAATCGGGTGTACTTGTGGAAATGAAGTGATATCGTGATTAAGTGAATTGATTTCCAACGATTCACTTATATGCTTTGAAACTGTTACCATGTATAATACCTCCTCGATAATAAAACACACTATATAGTGTGTTGATTAGTATCAAAGATACTACATATTGATGATTTGTTCAAATATTTTTAATACAGACTAAAGCATACACGCTCAGCGTCTATAGGTAATTAATCCTCATTATAATTAAAAAATGGTTCTTTATCACCACTACTTACGATACGTCCATTCATCATTAGCATAACGACGCGCTTCGAGATCTTTAACATAATTTAATTGTTGATCAGTTAATGTATAAGGTTGAAAATTAATATCTAGTGCCCTTTCAAATCCATCTCTAAATGCAACGACACATTCTTCAATTGTAACTGGCTTTTCTCTAATTCGATTAATAGCGACAGCTTTCTCAGGTAAACCTCTTCTAACTCGTTCTTTAACAGCATTAGAAGAATAGTTAAATAAAGAAACTAACTTATCTTCATCTAAATCTAATAAAATGGCTCCGTGTTGTAAAATAACACCTTTTTGACGCGTTTGTGCACTTCCGGCTACTTTTTTCTCTTCTACAACAAGTTCGTACCATGAAGGTGCATCGAAACAAACAGCACTTTTCGGATTTTTTAAATCATTCTTTTTTTCTTCGGTATCTGGAACTGAAAAATAAGCGTTAAGTCCAAGTTCCTGAAAGCCAATTAATAGACCTTCACTTAACACGCGATAAGCTTCGGTAACCGTTGCCGGCATATTCGGATAATCTTCGCTAACGATAATACTATAGGTTAATTCGTGTTCATGTAAAACCCCACGACCACCAGTGGGTCTTCTTACGAAACCGAGTTGATGATTTGCTACTTGTTCCATATTGATTTCTTTTTCTACGGCCTGAAAATACCCAATGGATAACGTAGCAGGATTCCATTCATAAAACCTAACTACTGGAGGGATATCTCCTACAC
>JBHGUT010000038.1:0-10664 GCA_048976825.1 Paenisporosarcina sp. | reverse complement strand
CGTTAGCTAATGGTATTCTTGCTTCTGGTAACCCTAAACGTTCAGCGGATTGAATAGCGGCTAATACTTGTGGTCCTACTGATGGATTAGCCAGACCGATGTCTTCATAAGCAGTTTATATCCCTAAAAAATTGGGGGATTATTAAAAGGGTGATTGGATTATTGATTTATACGAATTACTCCCCAAATTAGATTGGGGAGTAACTTACTTCCGCGTCTCTAAGTCAGGGGACTTCCTCATTAACTACATATATTGAGGAGCATACACACTCCTGAGGGCATTCCAAGCCTTATAAGTGAAGACGGTAAGCTAAAGCGAAGGTAACAATACAGGCGTACTGGGCGGCGCATACTAACTCGTAGGGGCTCCAGGTCAAATCAAACTTGGAGCCTGCAATACACCTTGCAATAATATGTACGAATCCATTGTAATTCGTTGTACTTGGTTTTTGCAAAATACAACTTTAAAGGAAGTAAGGGAACTATATGTTGTCACTACTAATGGTATCAAGGGCGGTGAATCATACAAATAGGGGTTATTGAAGTTTTAAACTTGTGCTATATTCTCATATCTAAAGTAGGTACATATAATTGGTGAATGACTAAGTTTTATTGATGAATTGGGGAAATTACCATATTTAGAATATAATAGTATCCTATTTTAGTTTTTCGTTTGTATCTTAATCCTTCTATTTGCTTATAGATATACGACATATTACTGGGGAAAATGGCTTATTTTCTACTAATGTTGCTTGGGAAAAGGTATACTGGACTAAAAATGGTAAAGGGGTGTTGAGGTTTTGAATAACAAATCAAAGAAAATTGGTTATATACTTGCTTTTTTTCTTGGAGGATTCGGAGCTCATGCGTTTTACTACCGTAAATACGCAAAGGGCACGATGTATATCCTTTTTAGCTGGACAGCTGTCCCTGTCTTCTTAGGGTGGATAGATATGTTTTTTATTAAGGCATGGCAGAACGAATTAGAGGCTGCCTTGTTACCCCAAAATAGCAATTCAAATCAGAAGGAACCCAAAAACATTCCTACAAAACAAGAATCGAAAGAGAATACAATGGATGACCTGATGGTAAAGAATCGACTAGAATGGGAAAGTCTCCCGTTTTCTAATGAACGTCCACTCAAACCTGTTGCAACAGATGCGCTTAAGAGGGATGAACACGAAAGTGTAAAACAAGTTGTTCGCGCAACAAAGGGAGAACAACAAATTGTGGACTCTGAACTAAAGATTGAACCAGTGATAATTCACGAGGAAGCAGTTAACCTCGCAAACCTATCAGTCAATCGAGAGGACATCAATTCATTACCATGTGAACCGAATAATGAGATTGAGGAGTCGGTTATGCCTACACCTACAACAGTCCCTGCGCTGGAGGGTAACATACTGGAAAGGTTTGCAGAAGGTCGTAAAAGCAAAAACAGTCCAAAAGGAAAACGAACCACGGTTCAACCAATTAATGAGCCTGACCATAAGCAACAAGAAATAAAAGCCGTCCTGTCGACGCTCAATCAGGTTCAAAAGCAACAAGAAATAAAAACGGTACTGTCGGCACTCAATCAGTTACAACAGAGACGACAGGTTGAAGAAGCTGTGTCGCCTGCTGATAAGAACGCGCACCATGAAGAAAAAGTACTTGCAGATGCGCAGACCACACTCAATACAACGGGTGATATGCATTCCCATAAACCATATCTGGAAGACGTAATAGCAGAAGTAGTTATTGAAAACGACGAGGTACATGCACATGCAGCGATAGACGCAGAAGCGAATTATACTGCTACTGTTGAAGCGGTTCTTGTGGAAGCAGAAGGCGCCATAGATGTAGCTGGGGTCGTACAAGAGGTAGAACCTGCTCTTCCAGAATTAACTATCCCTAGTCCACCTGAAGAACCATCCGTGAATATAGCCGAGGAAACTCAGCCTAAGAAAGGGTTGTTCGCACAAGCCTCAAAATTAAAACGTAAAATTGAGGACTCATTAAAGCAGTTGCCAGACGTCAACGTACCGCAACTCAATCGTCCATTTTACAATGAGGATGCTATTATTCTAGACAAGTATCGGCACATTGAGACGCCTAGAGATATACTACGAGCTATCGAACAGATAAAACGCGGTAGTTATTCACCAGACAACGATTCATATAGCATAAGCTTTTCCCACAGTGGGACCCAATTCATCAAACAATCCTTAAAACATGCCACTAAAAGAGGTGTCGAAAGCCCAGAAATACCTTTACATGCCTACTGGACGACTTTCGACAGTTTGAACCTTACCCAAGAAAAGTGGTACTTTTACTGGAGAGAACAAGTGTTGAATGGGAAATACCCAGATGTGGACCTTAGCTATATCATCTTATTTGTATATGAACTATTAAATTATTCCTTTAATCAAAAGGCTGCATTTAACATAAGCATGATGGCTCTGTTGCATGATAACTATATAGATAGAATCCCTAAGGTTGAAACGTACATAGGTCAATGGACGGCTGATATGCTGCGAGAAGTTGGTGAAAATGAGCTATTGGAAGAATGGGAATCCCCATCAGGTCAAATTTACATGATGCCGTTGTATAAACAACTTAAAGAGAAGCACGATGATTTGCCACGAATCTCCTTTACAACATGGAAACCTTATATCCAAAACTACAATGAAACTATGTTTTTTACGTCGCATAAACATAAAATTTATAAAAACTTTAAAGAGAGTTTCCCTCTTCTACAGAGCGTATCCCAAGAGCAAGGAGAATCATTGATTGACCGGTACTTTGAAATACGTGAAGAAAGTAATGAGAAGCATTTATATTCCAGTGCGGTCATGGGGCGTGAAACGGAAGTTTTTCATATCAAAGTGAAGCGAATAGTCCCTACTGCGCGCATCAACGATGAAGTGACTGCTTTATTCCGTTTAACTGAAAACGTAACCAGACTGTTGAATGGGGAGAAACGTCAAATAAAGGTTGATGAATCGTTCTTACCGGAGGGATTTAAAGAAATGATGATGGAACGATTTACACCAGTACCAAAAGAAGCGAAAAAACGATTTACAGTCGTGCAAAAAGCAGAAAATCTAGAGGGGTATGGCAGTATTCCGCCTCCGCCAGAAGAAACCCCAGCACCTGTACCTGAACAAAGACCGGTTATCGAATTCAATCCTGCGAATATCAAAGCCTTCCAAGAAGAGACAGAAGAGCTCATTGCTATATTCGATGAAAGAAGTACGGAAGAAGAGGAAGTGCCAGGTATTATTGGTAAGGTAGAAACAGGTGCAGTTGCTACCTACTTAGGAGAATATACAGATACTTCGATTGAAACCAACACAGATACCACGACTAACGGAACGGTCAACGAAGAAGTAGAGGGTACTTACAAGGGACAACCCTCAACCGAGACATTAACGCCTAAGGTGGAAACATCAATACCTACAGGTGACATGTCTACGCCGACAGATATCTTCCTTGCGTTCGGGGGGGGCGGCAGTGTCGACGGAGAGGAAGACTTCCTTGAATCACTAACCTTGATAGAAAAAGAATTCCTGGTCCAATTCGAGAATGGGGTTTATAACCAAAACGCAGCTAATTCGTTCTTAAAACAAAAAGGCATTATGATGGGTATGTTTATCAGTGAAATAAATGAAAAAGCCAATGAATACCTAGGGGATAACTTCCTTGAATCTCAAGCTGATGAAATCGCCGTATACGAGGAATTCGAACAATGTATATTAACGCTAAAGGAGACGAACTAAATGGAAACGAAACAGCCAGAAATTAAAAAGAGGGATTCCACTGCCATTCTAAACTCATTAGGTGGCGGCGTTGTACCGAGTAGAGGGTTACAACACATCATGGTGGGTCGCGCTGAAGAAGTTAAGCAAATCTTAAGTGACCTGGACAACATTAAAAAGGGTTCGTCCTTCATGAAACTATTCATTGGACCTTTTGGGAGTGGTAAAAGCTTTATTCAAGCACTCATCCAACAAGTTGCATTCAATGAGAAATTCGTTGTTGCGAAAGCCGACTTTACACCGGAACGTCGATTGTACGGGACAGAAGGAAAAGCGGTTGCGACGTACACGGAGCTCATGAAAAACTTGGCGACGGTAACTGTACCTCAAGGCGGCGCATTGCCTACCATCTTAGACAAGTGGATTAGCGAAATTCAAATGAAGGTCCAAGTCGATAAAAACTATGATTCGGTTGCGTTCGACAATCCTGATTTCGTGAAAGACGTAGAACTGGCTATCACTGAAGTTGTATCAAAAATGGATGAGCTCGTCGGAGGCTATGACTTTGCCCGCATTCTAACTCAATACTTTAAAGGCTTCATTACAGATGACTCTGAACTTCAACGACAAGCCCTTCGTTGGCTTCGAGGAGAATACACATCCAAGATGGAGGCACGTAAGGATTTGGGTGTTCGCGAAATCATCAATGACATTAACTACTATGAGTATATTAAGGTCTTTTCTCAATTCGTGAAGCAAATCGGCTATTCCGGTTTAGTCATTAATCTAGATGAAGCCATTAACTTGTATAAAATTACACATCCTCAGACCCGAGAGAAAAACTATGAAACGATTTTAAAGATATACAATGATACGCTGCAAGGGAATGTCGAGGGTCTCTATATTACGTTAGGCGGCACACCGGAATTCTTAGAGGATGAACGGAAAGGGTTGTTCAGCTATGGCGCATTAAAGAGAAGGCTTCAAGCTAATCGCTATGAAACGACTGAATACCGCGACCTATCTCAACCAGTTATCACCATTAAGCCTTTGAAGCACGATGAGACCTATGTGCTCTTGGTAAAGATAAGAGACATTCATGCGGTTCATAATGCGTATACAACAAGCGTAACGAGTGAAGAAATTCAGAGCTTCATCCGCGAGGAGTATTCACGACCTGGTGCAGAAGAAAATCTAACGGTCGGAGACATTATCCGAAGCTTTATTGGTGCATTAAACATTCTTCATCAGAACCCAGGCTACAAGCGTGAAGAATTGTTTGGCGAAGAAGAAGCGAAACCACAACCTGCAAGCGTTAACTCTCGATTTTCGAGAACGGAAGGGTAGGAAATCGTATGCAAGCATTCAATATGCTATCCAAAACAATGCAAAAGAAAATATGGGATATGAAGTGGGATAAGTTAACGCCTATTCAGAACAGAACCATTCCCGTCATCATTGAGACGAATAAAGATGTTATTCTCTCGTCTGCAACTGCCTCTGGTAAAACGGAGGCGGCTTTTTTGCCGATAATCTCCCTTATTGAAGAGAATGCAGAAAAACAAATGAAGGTCTTGTATATATCACCCCTAAAAGCCCTCATAAACAACCAATTTGAGCGCATTGAGAGACTTTGCGAGTATAGTTCCATTCCGATACATAAATGGCACGGAGACGTCAGTCAAAGTCAGAAAAACAAGTTCGTGAAAAACCCATCAGGTATTCTTCAAATCACTCCTGAGTCCGTGGAGAGTTTGTTCATTAATCGTACGGAGCATATCAAGCACTTGTTCAAAGGGGTTGAGTTTATCGTAATTGATGAAATCCACTCCTTTATCAATTCGGAACGAGGCGTTCAACTTCGGTCTCTACTCTCTCGTATTGAGCGATACACCGAACAAAGACCACGAATTGTCGGTCTGTCTGCTACAATCGACAACTTTGAGCTAGTCAAAGAATGGGTGAACTATACAGATACGGACAATGTTGAAATCATTGAAGCAGTTGGCAGCGAAAAAGAACTCCAATATTACCTGATGCATTTTGAAACAGGGAAAGATAGAAAACTACCTGTGGAATTATTTGAAGATATGCGTGAGGTCTCTAGAGAAAATAAGTCCATTATCTTCTGTAACAGTAGAGGACAGGTAGAAGAATCAACAGTCTTCCTCAATCGACTGGCGGAAAAAGATAATATGGGTGAAACCTATTATGCCCATCACTCCTCCATAGACAAAAAAGAACGGGAATACGTGGAGAAGACAATGGTCGAATCTAAGTTGCCTAAAAGTGTGATTGCAACTAGCTCACTGGAACTCGGTATCGATATTGGGGATGTAGACATTGTGGTGCAACTAGACAGCACATTTACCGTTTCTTCTTTGAAACAGCGATTGGGTCGCTCAGGTCGAAAAAAAGGGGCAGACCAGATGTTGCAGCTGTATACAACGGAAGAGGACAGTTTGCTTCAATCACTAGCAGTCATGGAGTTAGTCTTAGAGAAGTGGATAGAGCCTGCTACGGGGTATCCTGTCCCCTACGACATCTTATTCCATCAATTGATATCCATCTGCCAGGAAACCAATGGAAGTACCTTAGGGGAGCTGCTAGCAACCATAAAAGGCAATCACATCTTCCATAACATGCCGCAAAAAAAGATAGAGCAGATTATTCTTCACATGCTTGAAAACGACCACCTTGAAAAAATAAAAGGGCGCAACGAATTAATCGTAGGCATTGAGGGGGAAAGAATACTCCGGAGTAAAGAATTCTATGCAGTCTTTATGAGTGCAGAAGTCTTCACGGTACTGGAGGGAGTCAGGACCATTGGTACACTGGATAAGACGGTACTCTTTGAAGAAGGTGACCATATCATTCTTGCTGGTAGACTATGGAGAATCACCACCATCGATACCAAGAAGAATAAAATGTATGTGAACAAGGCAGTTAGCGGAAAACCACCTAAATTTAGTAGTGGTCCTATGGAAATCCATAATCGTATAGGCGAAAAAATGATTGACATTTTGTGTTCCAACCAGCAATTTGGTTATGTGAATGACAATGCTACCTATACATTGCAGGATATGCGAAAACCTTATCTTTTCTATGACGTAAAGCCGAATGAACGGATTCTGTGGAAGTCGAAACATGAAATCATTTTCGATACGTACACAGGCTCTAAAAACACGACAAACTTAGTTTGGGCTCTTCGTGCACTGGGGGTTCCTGTTAGAGAAAGAGATGGATTAGGGAGAATATATATCAATGGATTCAACGGGGATATAGCTGAAGTGATAAAGCAAGTACAAGAAAGACAATGGCGTATCGAGGATTTTGTTAGTGTCACGATGGACCAGGAAAGGTTTGTAGCTAAGTTCTCTACTTACTTGCCGGAAGACATACAAGAAGAGTTACATGCTATCCACAAAATAGACTTAAAAGGGTTGGAAGAGTATCTGGATACCTATTCGTTTAGGGTTATTGAATTATGATGTTTTCTACCTATAGCGCGGTGTAAAGAGTCCTTAAGGGGGCTCTTCTTTTTATGGGTTTAAACCCCTATAATTCCCCGTACTTTTGAGCATATATCTATCTATGAAACTAGGTAAGCATTATGATGGTTATAGTAGATTCTGTACAAAAAAATGTCATATAGGAGGAAAATAATGAAGTTTACAGAAAACCAGCTAGCCGGTTACGCTACTCCATTAAGCGCAACAGAAGACCAACAGTGTAAGAATGCTATTAGAATGGTTATCGATGCAATAAAACCTCTTGGTTTCACCGAAGAAAGACAAGTAGTTCAACCTTTATTTTCAGAAACATATGCTTATTCACAAGAGCTTCGTAGCATTAGTGGGTCACGAAAAATAAAGTTATTTATTCAAGGGTCTTATGCAAATAATACTAATGTTCGTACGCAAAGTGATGTCGATATCGCTGTTGTAGAAGAAGATATATTTCAGACAGAGTACCGACAAGGAGTTACAAAAGAAAGTTATGGTTTCAGTAAAGCCGAAACGCCTTTGAAATCCTTCAAAGACGAGATAGAAGAGTCTTTGCGATTGAAATTCGGAGCAGATGTGGAGCGACAAAGTAAATCTATTAAAATACATGGAAACACATATAGAAAAGATGCTGACGGCGTACCTTGTAGAAGATTTCGGGATTACAGACAAGAGTATCTTTTTGATGGAAACAATTATGTTGGCGGCATTGTGATAGTTGCAGATACTGGTGAAAGAATAATCAATTATCCTGAGCAACATATAAAAAATGGTAAAGAGAAAAATGTCCGTACAAATCACCATTACAAAAAGATGGTTAGAATAATGAAAAAGATGCGTCATTTAATGAAAGATGAAGACATAGATGAAGCAAGTAAAGTTAGTTCTTTCGGTCTCGAATCTTTATTGTGGAATATTGACGATAATATTTATTTAGAATATGGAAACTATCGTAAAGTCTTCATGTTTAATACGATAGTTAATTATTTGGTAAATAATCAAGATAAATTATCTGCTTATTACGAAGCAAATGGCATAAAAATGTTGTGCTCAAGTCAAGAAGAAGTAACAAACATGAAAAAATTCATTATTGCTTTAGCTGATTTTTATGAATACGAGTAATTGTACTACCGTTTGGTCATAAGTGAGGCTTCACTTTGTAAGTAAGGTGAAATAATGAGAGTGAGGCGATTTTATTGTTTAACGAAAAAATATATTGGCAATTTTGGTTAGGGCTTGTAATAGGTGTATTTTTCTTATTGTGGGGGATTAAAGGATTTAATTTCGACTCAAGTATTATCGCTAGTGCATTATCAGCAGGTGGTATTACATTATTTGTTGAGAAGGTAGTATTTAAGATATTTATTTGGAAATGGTGTCCGGATATATTTTATCCATGGTTATCTAATATTCCTTACATTGGCGGTCAATGGGAAGGTGAAATACAATCGGATTACATTTATCCGGGTACCGGTAAAACAGGAGACCCAATACCGTCTAAAATTGAAATCAGACACGATTTCAATAAAATATGTGTAACATTAGAAACTAATAATAGTTACAGCAGTAGTTATGTAAGTGATGTTTGGATAGATGAAGGCAAGCGGAAATACTTGTGTTATACCTATTATAATGACGCTGATGAAAATAGAGACACTAATCCAAATCATGATGGTTCAGCTAAGCTAAGGATAACTGACGGTGGTGAATTAAGATTAGATGGTCATTATTTTACCGGTAGAAAAACAACAGGTAAAATGACTTTTAAGCGTATTTCCAAGAAAAACGCGCGGGCATAAAGCTACGCGTGTTCTCTTGTTATTAAAAGGTAGACAAAAAAAGAAGCAAGTTACTTAGTGAAATTGAAAATATCTTGTTCCCAGACCCCATTATTTACAAATCCTCCTATTAGCTTCACTACATTCCTTTCCTCATTAAGTTCTACCTTATATTTTTGCTCTTCGTACAATTCAATAGATGGTGTGACTTGAAAAATACTTACCTCGGAAAGTCTTTTGTTTATATAATGGTACCTCTCGAACCAAAGGTCTGCGCGCTCCTCTAAAACAACCAGACTACGTTCATATTTAACAATATTTCCATTATCATATGTGTATTTAGATACCATATCTAGCTGCCTCGTATTTGTAAGCTCTACTGAATAAACAATATCTTTATTGTAAATCAAATATTCCTCATCAAAATGACTAACTGGAGTGGTGAACTCATTTACACCTTTTATCCCTACCAGCAAACCGTTTTTATTAAATCCATATTCATAAGAATATTTCCCGAATTCGGGTTTTCTTTTCAAACGTCTGCCTCATTTAGCACATCAATACGCAACCCTCTTAGCACTAGTTTTAACGACATCACATAAATTAATGTGATAGTTTTCATTCGCTTGTGAATTGATGTACTAATTTATTTGTTAAACGCATTAAAGTATTGATGTAACAACAAAAAAGGAGACACCAATTCATATGTGAATTGTGTCCCCGATTTATTGTTTTTTCCCCATCAACCGAAACCGTTATGCTATAATCGAGGATTTTTTGGGCGTTGAAAGGGATAATCGTAGTAGTGATAATAACTATAGAGTTGGTCTTTTATGACCAATTATTCAATGCCGGCATTACTCCTTATTACTTTCACAAGACAATAAATCTTCTACTTCTTTTATTAATTTACTCGGTCTTTCGTTTAAGATAATTGCAATAGCAAAAACCGGATTAATTGTGGGTTTCCTTTTGCCTCGCTCCAGCAGACTAATGTATGTTCTATCCAGACCGCTTTTAAACGCTAGCACCTCTTGAGACAGTCCCATTTGATTTCTATATTTTTTTAATACTACTCCGAATACTTCCTCTATAGTCATAAAAGTCTCCTCTTTGAATCTACCCTGATATACTGATTTTCATATCAATGTTACAAATTTATATACCTAAAATATATGGGGTTTAATAAAAATGTATTATTATTAAAGTACTATATTAATTATCCCCCAATTTCCGTAGGGGATTAATTAAGAGTTTTGTCTTAAGAGAAAAACTGGTTAAATTAGATAAAAATTAAATATTCAATTACTAGAAAAATGGCTCTGTTAATATTAAATAAGGTTATTAGGCTATGTTAAAGGAAAAGGTTGATTTATCGTAGCATGGTGAATTACACCTACCCTACATCTGGTTATATAAGTTTTAACCCACTGGATATTTATGTTAAAATAAGAAAAAGTTTGTGAAGGAATGTACTTAAACTAACGTCGCAGTTTAGTTGAAGAAGGATTTTTTGATTAGATAGAGAATATTACTTTAGAAAAACATAATTAGTTTTTTGGTAAAGAGGTAGATAAATGATATCCAAAAAATATAAGCCTATATTGTTAAATGATTTAATCGAATTATTTATACAACAG
>JBHGUT010000037.1:0-39704 GCA_048976825.1 Paenisporosarcina sp. | reverse complement strand
ATATATGTATGAATACAATGTGCATCGATATCAATGGAACTTACAAAAAATGGCTCCTAAAGAATTTAGGAACCATCTTTTAGCAACTATAAAACAACAGACCTTTTATTAATTTGTCCGTTTTAAGGGGGACAGTTCATGTATCTTCGGCCGCATAATTTCGTTTCTTAACGATTAGCTATGTCTAGCTCAAAGCACCAGCTCGCACCTAAGCTTGGGCTCACACGATGTGGGTCATAAGGGTGTTCCGACAGGACGTCGGGCTCTTAACCTTACAGACCCTCAGGCGAAAGCAGGCATTCGCATCGGTTCTTCCAGCGCCAGTGTCGAGCTAAACAGGTGCTTTTCGCTTTTCTTATCTTACTCCCCCAAAAACGTGTTTAGATTTGAGTCGAGAATGGGTAAAAAAGGGTATGCATACCACGGAGATGGCAGGAGGAGAAGGTTATGGATAAGCGAGTTGTGGGAATTTATAATAGTCAAGCGGCTGTGTTGTTGGAGATTGATAAGTTGAAGGCACTGGGTCATGATGAGGATTCGATTTTTGTCTTAGCAAAGGATTTAGTGAGTGCGTCATCAATTGCGTGGGAAACGGGCGTTCAGTTGGAGGAAATTCCAGAGGAGGGTGAACCGGAACCGAAAGACGGTGGATTGTTCAGCAAGGTGTTTTATGCATTAGATTATGAGACGCAGCATTCCGGTGTGGCGGCTGTTTTGAAGTCGGCTGGAATTACGTCGGAAGAAGTAGGAACATATGTCAGAAGACTCGAGCAAGGTGATTTAGTTTTGCTTGCAAGTGCAGATGCTCCTCGTCAACCGTATTCGGATGAGAGTGATGCGGGGTTTGGAAATGAAGAGCAGTCCATGAAGTTTTACGATGAGGCTGTGAAATCCAATCCAGGATTTGTGCCAGTTTCAGAAACTCGAAGACCAATAGTAACGAGTGGATCTGAGAGGAATCACGATCAAGAATCAACGAGCTTATTGAAGGATGAAATCTATGTAGAACATATTTTGTTTGAAGATGAAGAAGTCTCTGTGGAATCGACTGATGAAGAGCTATATAGAGTCCCGATTTTTGAGGAGCGGGTCAAAGTGATGAAAGAAAAAGTTTTAACTGGAGAGATTGTAGTTCGAAGAAGAAAATAATATCTTGGTTCAAAACATATACTGAATAAACATACGCCCCTATTAGAATAACTTCTAGAGGGGCGTTCGTTGTATTTAGATGGTATGTATAGAATTAATTCCGCATAACCGGCATTGAGCAGCATCGGAAAGAACCACCTGATTTGATGATCTCTGAAAAATCCACTTCCAAAACTTCGTACCCATGTTGTCTCATTTGATGATTAACGTCTACATTTACCGGCAAACTCAAAACACGGTTTTGCCCAATTGACAACACGTTGGTCCCCATCGAAAATTGTTCACGTTTACTTACTTCAATTAAGTTATATCGTTTTGAAAGCATATCAAAGATCTTCGAGTCCAGGGCTTCGGGGAAAATGAGTGCGTCTGTCGGTGAAAGAATATTGAACACACAGTCAAGGTGTAGATATTTCGGGTTAAAGGGAATCGGGATAATCTCGTAAGTAGGGAGTTCTTTTCGTAATGTTTGCATGGATTTCGTGCTTGTACGATGGCTTAAACCGATGTAAATTCGACGTCCATCAATGAGGACATCTCCACCTTCTATCGGGTGGTTAGATAGTTTTAGGAACGATGCATGATTTGATTCCATCCAGCTTTCTAATACGCTTTCTTCCCCTTGTCGAATAGGTTTCGCCATTTCTGAAACAAATAAGCGGTCACCCAGGGTAAACCCAATATCTCGTGTAAATACTTGTTCCGGATAGTCTTCACAAGGTGGCAGATTGATGACTTCAACACCTGCAGATTGGAGGGTGTTTATAAAAGTTTGATGCTGTAACAGCGCCAAAGATTGATCGATATTTTCATCAATATACTTTTTTTGGACATCATTTATGACTTCTTTTATTTCCATGTATTGAGGTTCGCACACGACGACTTTCTGAAGTGTCCCATATTCACTTTGGCAGTTTATAAAGCTTACTTGCTCATCTAGTTTCCTCATGTTATTGCTCACCCTCCATATTGTTCGCTAGTGTTTATATTCCCCAATTGGCGAAACTATAACATGAAACTCTAAATTATTTTCTCGAATGGTTTGGTGTTTTTCTAAGCAGGGTAATGAAAGAAAATAACATTTCACTTTGAATAAAGTGCGTATATCTGGAGGCGAAAATGAATGATAACAAAAAATAGGGCATTATTAACAAAGGAAGACTTTTCAACTAGGGACGATTTGCCAAGCTGGCTGAAAAGAGAATATGAGACATTTCATAACATCGTGACAGATAAAACATTCCCGTGTTTTTTCGGAATGAGTGGCGAGTTAAAAGGGGAGTTACGGTATGCCTATATCTCGCAAGATGATTGGAGCAACCTGCCGCAAGCAGTTGAATCTTTCTTGGATTTATTTAAACAGCCAAATTTTAAGCGACATGGGCTATTTGTATTTGTAGAACCGTTTGCAGAAGAAGGAACAATAGATGAGTACCGCCAACAATTTTGGGACATCCTCCAATACTTACATGAAGAGGACACTGTTGAATGGCCGGAAGATAGTCCGAGAGATCCGGAGCATTATTTATGGGATTTCCGTTTCCATGGGGAACCTATATTTGTATTCGGGAATGCCCCAGCCTATAAAAAACGTAAAACGAGGCACCTCGGAAACGCTATGGTCCTCGGATTCCAACCACGGAAAATATTCCAAGGTTTAGAAGGTACTGAAAAAGGTGGCATCATGTCACGTGAAAAAGTAAGGAAACGTGTTGAAGCATGGGACCAATTACCAAAACACCCCGATATCGGACATTTCGGAGATCCAACTCACAATGAATGGAAGCAGTCTTTCATTGGGGACGACATCGAGCCGATTCAAGGAAAATGCCCATTCGCACATAAAACACAACGATAAACGAGGTTCCCTTTTCTGGTAAATCAGGAGAGGGATTTTTTTGTAGCTATATGCTAGAAGCAAACTCATCAAAACACGACCCTAATTGTGTGGAAAACGTGAATACTTGAATTATCATGGTGAAATGCAGAATTATGTGGATGAAATGCAGAATTAGGACCATGAAATCAAGAATTCCACTAATGAGTTGTAGAATAACCACCGCGAAATCCAGAATCGATTTTATTGTTGAAGCTTCTGGCTATCCGCCATAAGCAAACCTCCATTAAACGCGGACCTAATTGTGTAGAAAGGGTGAATACTTGAATTGTCATGGTGAAATGCAGAATTACGGTGTCGAAATGCAGAATTAGCACCGTGAAATCAAGAATTCCACCCATGAATTGCAGAATAACCCCCGCGAAATACAGAATAGACTACTAGAAGGAAGCTTCTGGCTATCCGCCAGAAGCCCCCCACTATAATGCGAACCCAATGGCGTGGAAAGGTGAAGGTGAATACTACAATCAAGATGAGAAATGTAGAATTATCAATCGAAGGAATATTATGGATTGTACCCAGATTAAAAACAAAAGTCCCACGCCATTCGTCACTTCAACGGGTCTCTTATACATGTTAGACTTGTACGATATGTTTAGAAAAGGACGTGTTTGAATGATTGGACGCAATGATCCGTGCCTATGTGGAAGCGGGAAGAAATATAAAAAGTGTTGTGAGAAAAAACAAGCAATATCTGTGGAAACTGTGCAAGCGGAAGAGTTAGAGAGAATCTTGCAAACATTTTACGATGAATACCCTGATAAGAGTGATGTACCGGCTCTATTAGAAGTGATAAATAAATGGAAAGCCAAACTAAATGCTTATTTACAAGAGGAAATGATTGAAGCGATTTCCATCGATGAATTCTTTTTCCATGAAAAACCTGAAATTTGGGGTCAATACATTGAAAAGCAGCAAAAGAAAGCGGTTCGACCAGCAGTATTATCACTGCTAGAGAAATGGAAGTCACCTGATGTAATTGTTGGGGAAGTAATAGAGGTCGAAACAGACTACATGTTGGTAAAAGATATCTTGTCGAATAAAACCATCTACCTAAGACGTGAAAGTGAAAAACCTGTACCAACAGGAGTTCACCTATTCAGCTTTATTCTTCCAGACATTAGTTTAATCGAAAATCACTATTTAGCCGTTTCGAGTTTAGTTTTCATTCCAACGGATCATACAGATGTGATAAACGAATTTGTAAAACGTTTTGCAGCTCAATCAGATTGCCCAGCTCTTGCATACATGAAAAATCAGTTGTTAGAATTCTGGCTTCTGCTTTGTAAAGATGGCTACAAAGGTGGCGAATTCACCAATTTTGAAGCAAATGTTCTATCAGAAGCAATGGACTTTTTAGAAAAGAATGGTCGAAGTTCAAAAGCCTTACTAGATATAATGGAAGACTTCTTAATTGAACAACAACCCAATGCTCGAAAAGAAGTGGCGATTGCAGCTGGAGCCATCCGTTTTGGACAAGAACATGAGCTCTTCGATGGGCCTTACTGGAGCATTAAAGACATCGCTGAAAGATTTAAAGTCTCGACATCGACGTTGAATAAATATTATGTACATATAGAAGAGTATTACGAACGTACAATGGACTTAGTGGTTAATAAATAGAATCAGAATCATGAATATTTTTACTGAAATCGCATTAGTTGTGAAGAAAATGAAAGAGCATGGAGAAGTTTGCCATGCTCTTATTCTATGTCTTCTATGAATAAATCCACTTTATTTATTGAGCCAAATGATCTTTTAAATCGTTTTGAATTTGCTCAAGTTCATGAGGATCCGCTATGAAATACCATACGTGATGTAACTTCTTTCCTCCGCCGTTTTTAAAAATAAGAGATTCCACATTCTTTAAGGATGTTGAATAATTTTTTCGAATATCCTTCATTTCCTCAAACGTTAAATTGGTTCTGACATTATCCCCAACCACGTCTAGAAGATTTCGATAAGCAAACAAACTTTCAATGCTAACCAACCTGGTAAAAATTGCATGAAGAACATCCTTTTGTCGTTCTTGGCGGCCAAAATCGCCGCTTGGATCATCATAACGCATACGAACATAAGAAAGAGTTTCTTTCCCATTCAAGTTTAGTTGACCTACAGGATAATTAAATTCATCGACTTTAAAAGCCAGCGAATTCTCAAGTACAATCCCATCAATAGCGTCAACCAGACCAACAAAACCTTCCATATTGATAGATACCACGTAGTCTATTGGGATTTTCAACAAATTTTGCACCGTTTCATGCGCCATCTGAACACCACCAAATGCATACGAATGATTGATTTTATCTTGTTTAGAAAGTCCAGCAATCTCTACATACGTATCACGAGGGATACTTAACATCTTCGTCGTCTTCAACGTTGGGTTGACCGTTAAGACAATAATTGTGTCGGACCGCCCTCGATCATCCTCACGTTGATCGACTCCTAGTAATAGGATAGAAATAGGGTCTAGTTCTTCCATGGAAATCGGTTCGGGTCGCATTTTTTCAACTTGCAAAGGTAGAGGCTCATGTATCTCTACAACTGTTGCTTTTAATGTGGAATAAAACCAGAGAACAAGAGAGAAAATGGCTACGATAACCCCTATTCCTGAATATAATAGCCATTTTTTAATTGATAGATTCTTCACTATAAACACCCCTTACTAGCAATGTATCCAAATATGAATACTTTTAGAAGGTGAATAGCAATTTCCAAAGATTATCCTAGTAAAAGCATAAAATTGTTCACATCAAAACATTTATCAAGTACTACTGGATATTTATGTTAAAATTAAAAGAAATTATAGTTGTTATCACTTAAATAAAAACAAGAAATTAGAATTAAATAAGGAAAGGGTGGTAATTTGTTTTTTCGTCCAATTGATGTGGAAAAAGACAAGAATATAATAATCAAATTCAGGAAAGATACGTATGTTTTGAGTTTTGGAACTGAGGAAGGTTTTGATGAAACAGCATATATGACTCGGCTAAGAGAAAGAGTCAATAAGTTTCCGAATGGACAAGTACTCCTTGTAGAAGGAGATAGACCAATTGGGCAAATAGGACTTTTCATTACAGAATTAGAAGGATCAGAGATTGGGTATGTGAATTTATACTATCTTATTTCAGAATTTCGTGGCAAAGGGATTGGAAAGGAATTAATTAACTACGCTGAAAACTTTTTCAGAGAATCAAATATATCGGAGTATCATTTAAGGGTTTCATCTACTAATCAAAGCGCCATTCGTTTATACACGAATTCAGGAATGGAAAAGGTTAGGGAAGAGAATGAGAAGTTTCCGGTTTGGAGAATGAGAAAACTACTTTAAATGCTTTGCACCGTAATAACATTCGATACATGCCTAAATACTGGAAAAGATAGCTATCAAGGATAAAAATTGTTTGAGCTGTCAAATGTAGTTGCAGCAAACTCGATTATAGAAAAACGGACGCTCTTCTTTATAAGAAGACGTCCGTTTTTGCGTTATGCCTGATTAATGTACGTATCATAAAATTGAAGAAGTTGATCAGATTATTGTTCGTTTGCCAAATGATAGTCAAAATATTAGCGATGCTAAAAAAAATCATGCTTAATTCTTTGCCAGAACTCATAGAAGAGGACTTAATGCAGGCTATTTAAGATCCAACAAAGTCCCCACCGTCGATGTGAATGGTTTGACCAGTCATGTAGCTAGAATCAGAAGAGGCTAAGAAGACAAATGCAGGAGCATTTTCAGCAGGTTGTCCCCGTCGTTGCATTGGAGTATTGTCCCCGTGTTTCTTCACTTTTTCTTTATCGAAGGTGGCTGGGATGAGTGGTGTCCAGATGGGCCCCGGTGCAACAGCATTCACACGTATACCTTGGTCAACTAGATTCAATGCGAGAGAGCGCGTAAACGTGGTAATCGCTCCTTTGGTAGCAGAGTAGTCGATGAGGTTTGGTGAGCCTCGGTATGCCGTGACGGAAGAAGTGTTAACAATTGCGTCACCCTTCGTCATATGTGGCAGAGCTGCTTGTGATAAATAAAACATGGAGTAAATATTTGTTGAAAACGTTTCTTGTAATTGATCAGGTGTAATATCGAGAAAGTTTTCAGTAGGGAACTGTTTTCCCGCATTGTTGACCACGATATTTATTCGTCCAAACTTATTTACGACTTCTTCAATAGCGTTTTGACAATTTTCATCATCGCTAAGATCCGTCGCAATCTTCATCGCTTTCACACCATAATTTTCAATTATAGAGACAGTTTTAGTAGCATCCTCGTGTTCATTCAAATAAACAATCGCAACGTTCGCGCCTTCTTTAGCGTACGCGACAGCAACGGCACGACCAATTCCACTATCCCCACCTGTAATAATTGCGACCTTGCCTTGTAATTTTCCAGAACCTTTATAATTTGAATCATCGTAAATCGGAGCGGGAGTCATCTCTTCTTCGTTCCCAGGTTGCTGATTTTGGGTTTGTCCAGGAGTTTCTTTATCAATTTTTTCATATTTGTCTTGTGTCATTTGAATTCCTCCTCGCGTATTTGTACTTCAATTATTCCCTTAGGGTAATAAAACAAACGTCCAAAAAGGGTTTATATGGTTGGTGTTATAAAATGTAAAACGAAATCAAATCAGTAGTTGTTTACCGAACTAGCACAAGGACACAGTCGTTTTTGTGAGCATCTACCTACTGCATTTAACAAAGATTCGAGCCAATATCCTAACTCTAACCGCAATATGTAAATATTTGTAATTAATTAATTTGTCGAAATAGGAAATAAAAGATGAAAATTCTGACAATAGGTGATATATTAGATTCAGAAGCAAGAAAAGCAAGGAGGTCCTTCGTCATATGAAACGGTCCATTTCGGTACTATATATTCAAGGTTCAACATTAGAGATGACAAGTTTAATGGATCGTGAATTACCAAGTGCCTTTTTAACTGAAGAAATCAAAGGGATTATCCATACAAAAATACATCATTCTAACTTTGAAAATTTTAACCTTCAAGTCGAAAATTATACATATGAAGTGACGATCGAAACCACGCCAAGTTTGGATTTCATTTGTATCTTTACACCCTTAATACATAGAATAGCAGAGAGTTCAGTAGAGCTTGAAATTACTTTGAAAGATCAACAAACTAAATTATTTGAATTAGCGAAATCTCGTAAAATAACGAAAGAAACATTAGTTGGGAGTTTGCAAAGTGTTTCTGAAACGATAAGCCACTTAATAGGCTGTGAACGTATTGGGATATGGTTATTCGATGACGAACACAAAATCTTAACTGCCCAAAATGTTTATGACAAACGATTTAGTTTACATAAATCTGGTGACCTTCTTCATTTGCAAGATTTTCCGACGTATTTTCATTCAGTAAAAGAGTCTCGTGCATTAGCTGTCCATGATGTAAGCCAAGATAGTCGAGTGAGTGAATTATACCCTGGTTATTTTGATTCAGTGGGTGGTATTAAATCCATTCTAGATGCACCAATTCTTCTCAGTTCCGGCATAGGTGGTGTCTTATGTTGTGAATCACGAACAAAACGTGTTTGGTCGGAGCTCGATCAAACGCTCGTGGGAACGCTTGCCGACATGGTAGCATTTTTATTTGAACGTGTATTCCGATTGGAAGCTGAAGAACAAGTAAGAGATCTTGCCTATGTCGATCAATTGACTGGTCTATCCAATCACAATGCCTTCATATTAAAGGCAAATGAAGAATTAAAAACAGTGAGCGAATTCTCCTTCGTCTATCTGAAACTTGACCAATTTAACACGATTCAAGACGTATTAGGAATCGAAGGCGGTGAAGAAGTATTAAAGCTAACAGCGAATCGTTTGCGTGCTCATTTTCCCGACCCATCCATTGTGGCAAGAATTGGATTTGACCACTTTGCTTTATTTTTTAATAAAAAGAATAACTCTGAGTTTCAGCAACAATTGCTAGAGTTAACAAAGCCGATGATGATTGAAGGGCAGGAAGTATACATTACATATAGTTACGGAATCAGTGCATTTCCTGAGCATGGGAGTTCGGCAAAAATATGCTTACAGAGAGCACAAATTGCATTAAATGATGGTCGTAAATTTTTATCTCGAGGAGTTAACGCTGTATTTACTCCAGATATGATTGAAGTGAGTAAATCAGATTTGCAAGTAGAGATGAATCTACGCAAAGGGTTAGACCTTGAAGAGTTCACTCTTTTTTATCAACCACAAATAAATTGTAATACAAGTAAGGTGGAAGGGTTTGAGGCTCTCATCAGATGGAATCATCCAGAGAGAGGGCTCGTATCACCAATTGAATTTATTTCATTAGCCGAATCAACAGGTTTGATTTTACCAATTGGAGAATGGGTCATTCGTCAAGCGTTTGAACAATTACAAACGTGGAAAGAACAAGGGAATGGACATTTCAGCTTATCTATTAATATCTCACCGCGTCACTTTTTACATGAACGTCTCGTGCAGATGTTAAATATATGCTTAGAGGATTATAATATCAGCCCAGATAAGTTAATGATTGAGATTACAGAAAATGTTGCGATGGGTGATTATGTTGCTGTTCAAAATAGAATTAAAGAACTTAGACAACTTGGTTTTGGTGTGAGCATTGATGATTTTGGAACGGGCTTTTCTGCTTTCGTTTATCTACAGCATTTCCCGATTCAAGAAATAAAGATTGATCGACGATTTATTCGTGAAATCTTGGACAATCCAAAAAGTTTAGGTATTGTTAAAACCATCGTTGAACTAGCGAAATACTTAAATTTGCGAGTAGTGACAGAAGGTGTAGAAACCGACGAACAATTGAATTTGTTACGTGAGATTGGGTGTGAAACAATTCAGGGATACTACTATTCAAAACCGCTACCAATAGAAGAAATTGATGTGTGGTTAGCACAATATGTATAAAAGAAAGCCCTTCGTTTTTTTTCGAAGGGCTTTCGTTTTGACCAATATTCATGTCAATATCAGTTTAGATCTTATTGTTCAGGATAGTTAATCGAAAACAAGTTGAATTTGCTCTTCATTATTATAAAAGGCAATTTGGTTTTTTCCATTACGTTTCGACTCGTACATGGCGGTATCCGCATGATTGACAAGCTCTTCAAATGAGTGACCATCCTCCGGCATTTGACTAATCCCTAAGCTGGTCGTAATCTGCATCTCCATTTCATTCACAGTATATGGTTCGCTAATTGTTTTGGTAATTAGTTGGCCAAATTCTTGAAGTTCTATACGATCTTTATCTTGAATTAAGATGATGAACTCATCCCCACCAATACGTGAAACCATACCAGCCTCATCATCGATAAGGGTCGTTAACCGGTTGGCTACTTCGATTAACAATAAATTCCCGGCAGCATGACCAAAGGAATCATTAATCCCTTTAAAACCATCTAAATCAAGAAAAAGAACAGCAATTTTTTCAGATGACTGAACGAAAAAGTCAAAATCATGTTGCAAACGGTATCGATTTGGAAGAGAAGTTAAAAAATCTTGATAGGCTAGACGCTTAATTTCATCCTGAGACTCTTCAAGCGAATACAGCATTCCATTGACAGCTCGTTCCAAAACATAGATTTCATCCTTGTTGTTTCGACTATGAGATAAGCGGTTAGAAATATTCTTTGATTTTTGAATAGCTCGAAGTTGCATCGATAAGGTAGTAACACGGGACAAAATCAGTCGGTCTAGTAAAACATAGATAACAGCAATAAAGAGCAAAATCATAATAAGGAAAGTAATAAACAAATTATTTATTCCAGCGGATTTTTGAAGATAGTATTCACGATTATGTTCGAGTACGAATTGGGAATACTCACCGGAATTCACCTCATTTAGGTAGAGGGAGCCCTGTAGCTTATGATTATTAACAGTTTGTATTTCATTGGATGGAGGAGTAATTCGGGATACGTGGTCATACCCGATCACATTAATGGAAAGTTCTTTTTCAAGTAATGTTATAAATTTTTTATCAATAAATCGAATGGTTACAAAACTTCCATTAGATGGACCTTCACCATTACTTGGGAAAACTTTTTCAACATCAACGAAAGCCAGGCCACGAGGTGTTCTCACGATATATGCCTCTTCTTGATAGTCGTTTGTAAGAATGAGGTTTTGTATGAAATCTTTTAATTCCGAATCTACTGGTTTAACCCCTTTGCCATATACATATTGAGTTCTATTATCAAAAAAGAGCATATAAGCAATATTGAGGTTTGGAAAATTACTACTGACTAAATTTCGCTCGATATAATTCGTAGATTCCCCATTGATAAATTCATATGTATCATCCCAAACCGCCCAATCTATTGATAAACGGTTTAAACGATCCTTCTCTCTATTTATATAATTCTTGAACGACTTCATATTCATTTCAATACTATGATGATCAAGTTCAACCGCATCCTTTATTAACATTGGACGAGTCACCAAAATTAAGAAGGCGAGAAATAGAATCATAGATAGGCCAATAATAAACATCGACTGTACTTTTAACTTCACACTGGGCTCACTCCAAGTAAAAAACACGATAATAATAATTATACTCCTTAAGTCACAAATGGAATAGATGGAAAAGATAGTATTTTATTAAATAAAAAATATACTGAAAATTTTTTTGAAAACTAGATTATGGTAATGGATAATCGGTTAGGGTAAATGGGAAATGTAAGTTGAAGTTTACAACATATGAGTATAGTTCGCATTATGGGTGGAGATTATTGGCATATGATGAAACGTTTTTTCTAAAAAAGTTAGGGTATACCCTATTAGTAGACACACTTAAGATAAAGAACGGAGAATAAATATGAAACCAATCGTAGGAATCACCGCAGAAGTTAAAGAGGATGGAAGTTACTTTTTGCCACCTGTTTATGCGAAAGCGGTCACTCAAGCAGGAGGAATACCCGTATTGATTCCTCTCGTACTTGGTGAAGACATAAACGATTTATGCGAACGAATCGATGCTTTATTCGTAACTGGTGGTGAAGATATTGATCCCGCTTATTATGGACAAGACCCACATGTTCATTTAGGGAAAATCGCACCAAAGCTGGATGCAATGGAACACGCATTAGTAAAAAAAATGCTCGAGTTAGATAAACCCTACATCGGTGTATGTCGAGGGCTGCACATGTTAAACGTCGCAACAGGCGGTTCACTTTACCAATCCATTCACTCACAACGAAAAGAAGCGGTCATACAGCATAAGCAAATTGCAGAACGTACACACCGTTCACATAAAGTAGAAGTTGAAAAAAATAGCCGTATGTTTGACATGTTGCAAGAAAGTGAATTCCGAGTGAACTCTTACCACCATCAAGGATTGCATGAAGTAAAAGAACCTCTACGCATCGTCGCAAAAGCAAGTGACGGCTTAGCCGAGGGAGTGGAAAGCACGAAACACAATTTCGTATTTGGTTTCCAGTGGCACCCTGAAGAATTCGCAATCGATGGAGACGAACCATCGAAGCGTATATTTAAGGCATATATTGAGGCGGCGATTGAACGGAAGAAAGAAATAAATAATACAAAATGAGAGAGCTTCATGCTCGTTTTTGCGCTCAGTTGTAAAAAACGGGATTGACGTTGTAAAAAAGGACCTTCACGTTGTAAAAATTCCGTGCGACGTTGTAAAAAAATCGATTCACGTTGTAAAATGTTGAGTTATCGTCAACTAACTACATGGAAATCCCACAGAAAAGGCTGAAGAGCGAAGCGAACAGCCCCAATCAGTAATTTCCTATAAATAATAGATAGAATACCCATAATTGGCCCCGCCATCTTTCGCTTGGCGGGTATTTTTGTGGGCGTTGTGGTCGCTCAATTGTAAAAAACGGGATTGACGTTGTAAAAAAGAACCTTCACGTTGTAAAAATTCCGTGCGACGTTGTAAAAAAATCCGATTCACGTTGTAAAACGTTGAGTTGTCGTCAACTAACTACATGGAAACACCACAGAAAAGGCTGAAGAGCGAAGCGAACAGCCCCAATCAGTAATTTCCTATAAATAGTAGATAGAAAACCCATAATTGGCCCCGCCATCTTTCGCTTGGCGGGTATTTTTGTGGGCGAGTGGTCGCTCTGTTGTAAAAAATGGGAATGACGTTGTAAAAAAGGACCATCACGTTGTAAATTCGTTGCGACGTTGTAAAAAAATCGATTCACGTTTTAAAACGTTAGTTGTCGTCAACTAACTACATGGAAACCCCACAGAAAAGGCTGCAGAGCGAAGCACAATAAAAAGAAGCTTCAGGCTAAACCGCCAGAAGCTTCATTCATTTATACCCTACTTTACATGTAGATTAGATGTGTAAAAGTATTCATTAATAATATCTTCATCGGAATGCGGGACGTATTCACCTTGAACGATTTGCGATCCGTTAATACAGCCACTGGTCAAAAGTACGATGTCTCCTGGTCCACTTGCTTCGAGTGCTTTAAATACTGCTTCACGTCGAGAGGGAGCGGTGAGGACTTCTTGTAAATAGGGTTCAGTAAACCCTGATAATACAGTGTCAACGACTTTCCAAGGATCATTGTATCCTGGATGATCGACTGAAACAACGAGAACATCAGCTTTTCCTTCAGCAGCTTTGGCCATTTTCGGCATTTTGGCAAAGTCTCGAATACCAATGCCTGTAATTAACGTGATTAAACGATTATGTGATAATTTTTTTACAGCCGTCATAATAGCGTTTAAGGCAACAGGTGTATGAGCGTAATCTAATACGATTTTGCGTTCCTCAGGTCCTTGAATAACCTGAAATCTTCCTTCAACTTGTGTCATGTAGGGTAGAGCAGCCAGGATGTCCTCTAATGAAACGTCTGCTAGCAAGGCAGCACCAATTGCTGCGACTAAGTTGCCTACATTATAGTCCCCAAAGATGGGAACGTGTACACGATTTAAATTACCGCGGACATTTAGGTCGAACATTGTACCATCGTCATGATGATGGACATTGGTCCAAATCAAGTCAGCTTTGCTGTCCGGGTTATTTGAATAGGTTAAATACTCATTTTCTACAACAGCAAGAATATCTTTACCCATGCCGATGTCATCAATATTGATAACACTTGCTTTTGCTTGGGCAAATAAACGAAGTTTACACACTTTATAGTGCTCAAATGTTTTGTGGTATTCCATATGCTCTTCAGAAAGATTGGTATGGATAGCTACGTCAAATTCAAACCCTGCCACACGGTGTTGATCGAGTGCAATTGATGAAACTTCCATCGAAGCCGCCTTATCTCCAAATTTAACAAGTTCACGGAAAATAAATTGGACGTCAGAAGACATGGGTGTAGTTGGGGTGCTTTTTTTAATATTAAGCTTTTCACTAGATGTAAAAATCCCGTTTGTCCCCATCATGCCACAAGGAATACCGACTAAGTTAAACAAATCACGAACATAAGTGGAAACAGTTGTTTTGCCATTCGTCCCTGTTACACCAATCTTTAGTAAATGTTCATGAGCGTTCCCGTGAAACTCCACAGCTGTAAAAGCTAGAGCTTCTCGTGAATCTTTGACAACTACAAATGATATATGTGGGTAAGACTCATAAAAGGAAATAAGTTTATGGGAATCGGAACCGATGATGGAAGTTGCCCCATTATCAATTGCTTCTTCTATGTATAAATGACCGTCAGTTTCTTCTCCGATTATGCAGAAAAAGGCGGATTTAGGTTGTACATCACGCGAATCATAGACAATACTAGTCGTATCTTGGCTATCTGGTCCATATATACGGAGCGCGTTAATATCTAGAAGTTGAGTCCATTGAATATACATAATATGCTCCTTTTCGCTCAATCTTAATAATAAGTGTAACATTTTAAAGGACGGAATATTACACCGTTCGACAAAATGCGCGTTTTGACCTAAGAGATTATAAGTACCTTTTCTAATACCCCAATAATTTTATTTGAAACCTCCTATGCAACTTTTTCTAGTATGTGAAGAAATAACTTCGCGATTCTTCAAAAGATGATTCAATTTTTTATACATAAAGGTAAGTATTAGTTGGCAAGTAAATAGTTCCTATATCTTATGTGAATTTGGGAGTTTATTATGGATACTTGTCATAAAAATTATATAAAATTACCAATTATAAGAGTTGATCCACGGTGTAAAACACTAGTCTATGGAGATAACCAACCTTGTTCATATGCGAATTTAGAGAACGCGCTTTCTCATTGGTACTTCAAAAAGTGCAATTCTCAAATCTAACAGCAGCTCAATAAAGGATTTTATTTGCCATACCAAGAATGTTAAGAAACAAGGAGGCGAAAATAGTGAAAATACTTGTTATTGGTGGCACATCATTTATTGGGAGACATTTAGTAGAGACGGCGAATGACAATGGTCACGAACTAGTTTTATTCAACAGAGGAAAAACAAATCCAGGAATTTTTGAAGGCATGCGTCATATACAAGGTGATCGTAAAGTGGATGCGCACGTTTTGGGAAATGAAGATTGGGATGCGGTAATCGATACATGTGGCTATACGCCCAATGATGTAAAGCCCGTTATCGATGCAATAAAAAACAAAACAAATCTGTATATGTTCATCTCGACCATTTCTGTCTACGATAATTTTAAAGATGGTCGTCCGAATGAGAAGAGTTCGACTTATAAACAACAAATTGAAACAGAAGAAGTAACAGGAGAAACATATGGTCCTCTAAAAGTAATGTGTGAAGACTTGGTGAATAAAGCTTTTGGAAATAAAGCGTTAATTATTCGACCATGTATCGTAGTAGGTCCACATGATCCGACTGATCGATTTACCTATTACGCAACAAGGTTAGCGAAAGAAGGTCCAGTTGCTTTACCAGGAGGTCATGAACCACACCGAAAAGTACAATGGATAGATGTGCGGGACATGGCAAAATGGATTATGAAGATGCTAGAATCAGGAACGACTGGAACCTATAATGCGGCTTCGAATCCCATTTCCTTAGATGAATTTATGGATGAGATTGCACCTATTCCGATTCAAAAAGAGTGGTTATCAGACGAGAAATTAGAAAGCGAAGACCTAGGTGCCAGAAGATTCCCTTTTTGGGTGCCGATATCCGAAGATTACCCAGAAGGTTTTATTATAGTAGATAATAGACATGCAGTTGAACATGGGTTAACGTTCCGTGCACTTAGCGAAACGGCTCAAGATACTCGGGATTGGTTTGGAAATCGTGAATTAAAAGCAGGACCTACCTCAGAGATGGAAATAGCATTTCTCAGAAAGAAGTAGTGTAATAGAACGAATTTACCTTTGAGATACAAAGAGAAATGTAGTATACTTATATCATTAAGACTAGGTGCGTCAACACCTAGTCATTCAATCGCTTCATACTAGCGGTTGGTCCAGTTTAGATAGAAATAGCCGTCTCGCCTGACCAGTGGGGACGGCTATTTTTTATTCATAAAGAAAATAATTAAGGACACAACGATTGAAAAACCTGCGAACATAACGGTTGCTAACTGCATCAGTAAGCTCATTGATTCAAAACTTGTCAAATGCATAACCTCCATTCTACTGGAAGTAACCACCCGCTAATTCTCTTCCACGATTGTCCACTTATTATAACACAAAACGAATGTATGTTCGTATAATTAAGAAAAAAAAGAACGAATGTTGGGTTATTCATAAATGAAAATGAAAAGCTCTTCGATAACACGAAGAGCCCTCAATTAATATCTAATAAGAGACTTTTGTTTATATATCATCATAATCATCCTCGAACGCTGCTTCTCAATTGTATGGATAGACGCATTTACGATGATTTCAAGTCCATTATCATAATAAAGAATGGAGGACTTGGGTGTATGAAATTTAACCGTGAATGTATGATTAAAAATCCACATACATTCGGGATTTAACGGTGACTTCGTTGGAAAAGCTTCTATGTTGTTTTCAGCAATTAACAAGGGTGTTTTTTTAGGGAAATCCATTTGAAATCGAGAAGCGCGTATACGCCCTTCGTATGTAGAAAAATACCTCATGCAGGCAAGGTTTAGAAGCTCTAGTTGCGACACCTGAGATGTGTAAGAACCATGTGTTGTAATAATTTGAGTTTTCATCGGCCCTTCAAAAATTGGATGAACGACCAGTGTTTGTGGATCAATCCGTAATGAGTCACAAATGCGCAATAAAAGACCTCCTAACCATGATAATTTGAATGTAGCATGTCGGAAGTTGATATACAAGTCAGAAAATACATATTTTTTGGAAATTTTGTCTGATGATGGGATATATTTACCTTATTCGAAACTTGATGTTTTGTAGATACAAACGTCATGAATCCTGAATAGAACTCCAGATTTACCTCGTTTACACTGAAGCCACCTAGGAATAAAATCAGTGTGACGCTGGAAAAGGATTCATAAGTGGAAACGTTCGATGAGGTATTAAAAGCGTTTGAGCCAATGATATATGCAATTTTGAGAAGACTCCGTATTTATAAAGATCATGAACAATTTATTCAAATAGGACGAATTGGTTTGTGGCAAGCTTGGAAGAGATATCAAGAGGAACGAGGCAATTTTGCCCCGTTTGCCTACCGGAGTATCTACGGGATGATGCTTGACGAATTGAAGAAATCGAATGCATATGATCTTAAAACATTACCCACTGAAGATGATGTATTGGAACGATTTATTGGTGCAGCCTCGACATCAAAGACTCCCCCAATTTTAGATGGCTTACAGGAAGCATTACATGTATTAAATGATCAGGAGAAAAAACTAATTCAACTCTTGTTCTTTGAGGGATATACATTAGAAGAAGTTGCTATTCAAATAGGAATATCGAAATCAGGTGTGAAGAAAAAACGAGAAAGGACTTTAAAAAAATTAAGAGATTTTATTTCTATGGATTGTCTATAAATGAGGCGAATCTATTAGAAGGTTTTTTAGAAATATTGTAAAATATTCATATAATTAATGACTGATTAATGACCATAAAAAGGTTTTTAATAGATTATTTGGTGGTATGAGTGAAGAATAGAAAATGAAAAAGAGAACGTTACTTCTTATAAATTAATGGAATGGAATATAAATATAAAGGAGTCAATATATGCACAAAAACGCTGAATTACACGATTATTTATTAACAAAAGCGAGACAATTGACTGAAGAGTGGTATATGTCGATCGATAAAACAACAGCAAAAGGTGTGTATGCTTCAACAGATCCAGAGGTCATTGAAAAGTTAAAAGGACAAAACTTCAGATTTCATGAACAACTCATAAAAGTGTTTAAAGAAGATAAAGATAAATTCTTTGAAGAATTTGATGAATGGGTTCATGAAATTGCAAAAGACTCTGAGCATCTAGCAACACCGACCCATATTGTTTTAAATGAATTTTTAAATGTTCAAAATCAATACTTGCATATGTTGGAAGAGTACTTACTCGAACATAGAGATGAATATACAACGAAAGAAATCTTTATGTGGGGACATATCCTGATTAAGGCTTTTGGTAAAATCATGTCTCGGTTTGTTGAAGAACATGACAGTTTGGCATTAAAACGACTGAAGAGCCAACAAGAGATTATTAATGAATTAAGTGCTCCTGTTATAAAACTTCATCTAGGAATTGGGCTGCTGCCAGTGGTAGGAGATATTGATACGCATCGTGCTAAGTATCTATTAGAAAATACGTTAACCGAATGTGCACGTAAGAAAATAACGCATCTTTATGTTGATTTATCTGGCGTTACCATGATTGATACCATGGTTGCGATGCAGATATTCCAATTAATCGATGCATTAAAAATTGTAGGTGTCAAAACGACATTGTCGGGTGTTCAACCAGAAATCGCTTTAACTGCTGTTCAATTAGGCTTGAATTTTAATGATATTCAAATTACAGGCAACTTATCGCAAGCACTCCAATTAAAATAATGATTTGGACCCTCCCGTAAATGGATGAGGGTCTTTTCTTTTATTACAAATAGGTTAAATATTGTAAAAATTGTTTATAAGTAATTAGGTGTAGGGTAAATGAATACAAACCAAAACTTTAGGAGGAATAACCATGAACTTTGAATCTAATCGTCGGTTAGAAGTAGCGCGAACAGAGGATGAAATGTATGAAATGTTGGAATCGTTAAAATCACAGGGTTATGCAGAGAGTGATATTCATGTAATTTCTAAAGACCGATCTCACATGAGTACACTGAGTCGTCATTCTGAAGTAACTACACATGAAGCGGGAACGTTAAAAGATACTTTCAAATCATGGTTTACAGGCGAGGATGCAGTTAAGGAAGGGCTTCGTCCTTTAAATTTATCAGAGGGTGAAAAAGATCGTTATTCAAAAGATATTGCTAGCGGAGGGTTTGTTCTTTATACAGACCAAGACCCTACCCAAAATGAGTTTGAAGAAGGTTATGATACGTTTGGCTCGACTGGAAATAGTTATGAGTCGTACCACGGGGAACAACCAAGCGTACCAGCAACTAAACCAGGATTTGAAAATCGTGTACAAAGTGAAGATCCACAGCTTTCAGCAACATCAGGTACTGAGTTTGTAGAGTCACGTTTTACTCAATCAGAAACAAAGGGTACAACTACGTTTGGTGCACAGGAACCGCTTAGTGAAAACACATTTAATTCAAAACGTGAAGAACCTAGTAGCACATATGCGAAAAAACATGAATTTGAGCCATCCACAAACGATTTTGTCAATGAAACAGATGGCAGATTGGATGAGCCAACAGATCGATTTGCAAGAAGCGAGTCATTCTCAACAAATCCATATCTAACAAAAGAAGTAGATCACATGGGTCATTCCATGCAAGAAGACCGTACAGTTCAAGAACATCGACCAACAATTGATGAAAGCACTCAAAGCTATCAAAACGAACCAATTACGGAAGCTTATAAAACAGAAGGCTTTCAGTCCCCTGGAACAGACCCGAATTTAGGACCTGCCGCATTTGGAAATGAAGAAGATGCAATGAATCTGAAACATGATTTTGACAAGGACCCGCGAAATACTGACTATAAAACTGATACAGGCTACGAAGAAGATGGCCATGGCAATGCGTTTGCCTTCGATACCAAATCAACCAGCAATGAAATGACATCCGGTGGCGTAGATGAAGATGAAGACATCACAAAGAATCAATATGAAAAACATATCGACGAAGATAAGTACCGCGGTAATAATGCGTCAAGTAACAAATTATTTTAATCAAAACCATAATAAATGAAAACTCCTTGTGGACTGCAAGGAGTTTTCTTCTGTTTATGGGAGTCGATAAGCGAGGATTCTGTATTTCAGAGGTGGAATTCTTGAAATCGTGAGTGGAATTCTGCATTTCATTATGGTAATTCTACAATTCGATAGGTGAATTCAAGTATTCACCTTTTCCATACAATTCACTCCCAAAAAAAGCTTAAAAATGTCTTTATTCAAAATAAGCGAAAAAAGTAATCAATTAGTCCTGCCAAGTAGTTTCATTAAATAAATAATTGGGTAAAGAATAATTAATGCGCAAATTAACCTTATTTATGGAAATAATATTATATATTCAATATAATCTTATAGGGGTGCTAAGGATGATTAATCTCATAGGTTCTCGTTATTTAAATCAATTGGATAAAGTGGCTGAAGAGGTCATTACATTGCTTAGTGAAACGATAGATGTTAACACTATTTTTTTAGCAACTAATGATAACAGTAAGAATTTTATTGTTAAAGCATTTAATCGGAAAGCCCAGTTGCTTCGTGAAGGTGAGAATTCTCCATTAAACGAAGTCCTTTGTAAACTGGTGGTTGAGAATGATTCAGAACCAGTTGTGATTACAGAGTTAGAAAAAGCCCCTTTAACTTTTAATCATCCAGTTTCGCACCAGTTAGGAAATGGCTGTTTCTTAGGAGCACCGATTTATCAAGCCAATGGTGAGATTTATGGAACCATTTGTGCATTCGACACAAAGCCATACGAGTTTTCAGCGTATGATGTGAGAATGATAAAAACACTCAGTTCTTTATTGAGCCAAACAATCATTTTAGAAGATCAATTGCATCATGACCATTTAACAGGTTTGTATAATAGCCAATATTTAAAAGCATTCTTCGAGCGAATGAAGGAAGAAAGTTTGCAATATAGCTTATTGTATGTCGATTTAGATCGTTTTAAAGACGTGAACGATCACTATGGACATGATATGGGAGATGAACTCCTAAAAAAAATTGCTTCTTTATTTACAAAACTTGTAACTAAGGATAGTGTAGTTGCTCGAATTGGAGGAGATGAATTTGTCTTTCTCATCCCTGTGTCTTCAAAGGAAATGAAGGAGTCAAGTGAAACTGCCTTTCGAATTATTTGCGCACTGACTACGAATCCTATTGAAGTAGAAGGTCAGGAGTTAACTATTTCAGCAAGTATTGGAATGACTTACGTAGAGCCTGGAAAACCGCTGAAAGTATTATTGAAGGAAGCGGATTCTGTCATGTATGAGGCGAAAAGAAATGGACGAAATAATATAAATGTTCACTAATAAAAATCAGAACCCCATTAAAGGGATTCTGATTTTTTAATTTTATAGATAACGATTCCAAGAAAGGTTCCGATGATTCCAGGAATTAACCAACCAATTCCTTGACTATACATGGGAAGATGAATAAGAATCTTTTCAACAGCTGGAAATGTGATAGAAGCAGCTTTTAACCCATCAAAAATACTAATTAAGCTGGTGAAAATTAAAGCTAAGCTATAAACAATCGGCGACCGATCAAAAGCATGGTCAAAGAGTGATAACAACATCAAGACGATAGCGAGTGGATAAATGGCAAGTAAAACAGGAACAGAGAAACTAATCAATTGAGTCAACCCTACATTGGAAACAATTGTACTAAATGCAGAGAAGATTATCACAAGCATTTTATATGATATATTCGGAAAGATTTTTTCGAAAAACTGCGAGGCAGCAGCAACCAAACCAATCGACGTTGTTAAACAGGCGAAAAAAATCGTCAACGCTAAAATGATGCTACCAAAACTTCCAAATAGCACATTCGAAGATAGCGCCAAAATAGATCCACCATTGTCCTGTAAACCAATAGCATCAACACTAGTTGCTCCTATATAACTTAGTGATATATAGACAAGTGACAACCCTATAGCCGCAATTACTCCCGCAAATATCGTAGAACGGACCAGGATTTTTGTATCCTTAATCCCTTTATCGCGTAAAGCATGAATAACGACAATTCCAAAAACGAGTGCACCGAGTACATCCATTGTTAAATATCCTTGTAGAAAACTTTCGAAAAATGGACTTTTTGCATAAGCACCACGAGATACACCAATTTCACCCATTGGAGAAATCAAGCTCTTTATTGCTAATAAACAGATAACAACAATTAAAAGTGGGGTGAGAATTTTACCAATACGATCAACGAGTTTGGTCGGATTTAAGGCAAATAAAACAGTTACGATGAAAAAGAGAATACTAAATATAACGAGTGGCCAACGCTCAGATGCTATTGACTCAGATAAAAAAGGTACGACCCCAATTTCATATGAAACTGTCGCTGTTCGTGGAATCGCAAATAATGGTCCAATAACTAAATAGACAACTATTGTAAAGATAAGTCCGAATAGTGGATGAGCTCGGCTAGCAATTGACTGTAAATCACCACCAGATTTAGCAATGGCAATAACTCCTACTAAAGGCAATCCAACACCCGTTATCAAAAAACCTATAATGGAGACAACTAAAGCTTCTCCTGACAAATGTCCAAGTAATGGTGGGAAAATAATGTTTCCAGCACCTAGGAAAAGGGCGAATAACATCAATCCTACGACAATATTTTCGCCGATTGATATTGTTTTATGTGAATTCATGAAGTGTAATCTCCTTTGCTCTATGCTGTCTGACAAACGCCTATTATACATGATGTACATCATCAAAACACAGTAAACTATGACAAAATTGAGAAAATTCTTTATTCTAAAGAGAATTAGTAACAGTAGTGGAAGAATCTAGATTTTTTGAGTGTCGAAAAAGTTTGAATATAGCTATTTCGACATGTATCGTCTAATTATTTCCCGGGGAATAGAGAAAAGAGAAATTGGGTTTCTAACTAAAACATAATGATTAATGCTTTATAGTAGTCTTATTAAAATAAGCAAATTTATACAGAATCTGAGAAAATCTCTATTGACTGAATATTCGTTGTAAAATATGATAAGAATACTTATATAATGATAGAAATTACGGAGGAACTAGTCGTGCTTAAAAAATTCGCATTCATTTGTCTTATTTATGCAGCACTCAGTCTCGTTTTCACACCATCAGCTAATGCATCAGCATCGAAGATCACACAAATTCCATCTATGAGTTAACTCAAATAGTAGGTTGCAAAAAAAAATTGGTAATAGAACGGCTATATCGATTACGAGACTATTATGCAAAGTGTAAGAATCTGTCAGAACATCCTATAGGTATGAAGGTGACACCGAAGTCTACTAGACTCCGGTGTCATTTTAAATGGAACAATTTTCTGAAATTGTGAAAATTAAAATCAAAAAAGAGCAAATTAAAGTAGACCCAGAAAAGAACTTTTTTAAAAAAGGCTGAGCCTTAATAAGATTTATTAGTAAGCTGTCAGGTAATCTAAAATCCTCCTCTAGCAAAAAGTATAAGATGATTGGCTAGTGCAACAACCAGAGTAGGATTAATCTCCCATGAGTGTTACCCAAAAAGGGCGCGACATTCTGTGATACACCGTGGTTGTTGGAGTCAGACTAACGGAAGGGCTTTACGGCACCATAGTTCATCGACCTTCTACTCCTAGCCGTAGTAATCTATACCGGATCTACACACATTTTCATCTTCTGTGGTGCAGAGCTGATTTTGCGATGCATGGATGGCTAACGGGTGCTTTATTTCAAGAAGTGGTGAATCCTTTTTCTTATTAAACTAACGCAGCAGGTTAGTTATAGAAGAGAAAGAAAAATGCACGAATTTCAACTTAAACTACCAATACCTTAAGGAGAAACAGGATGACGAAAGACAAAAAACCATATAAAAGAATACAGGGTAAAGTGATACACGGACTTTCAGACGAAGAACGATTAGATGCCGCAAAGGAAATCACAACAAAGGAGTGGAACGCATTACTAGAAGAAAAACGTAACGGTAAACCTGGGATGGGGAAAAATAAAAAACGAGTTAAAAAAACACTGGGTAAAGTTATTCACGGAAGGACCGCCGAACAACGGTTTAAAGAAATACATGGAATGACAATAGAGGAATGTCAAGCTAAAAATGTTCAAACTTTTTTCTTTTTCATGTTGAATGATTCGTATTCCCTCTTCGCTCAAAAAAGTTTTTTCTCATTTACTTCATCGTCCATCGTTCATTTTAATACGAAAAGACATTTCGGATAGTTGTTACAACCCTTAAAGGTACCCAATTTTCCATTCTGGTTAATCAATTGTCCATTACAACGAGGACAAGTTCCATTGTTGATTAATTCTCTTTTTCCTTTCATTTTCCCTTGTATTTCTTTAACATGAAGTTTTCTGTTCTCTTTACCAACTAAATTGGCATTAGTAACGTGTTGGGTTAATTCATTTGCTATTCTTAAAGAGATTTCGACTTGTTTCTTTAATTTTATGGTTTTTATCAACTTCGAAAGATATACGACTTCCACATAATCTGAGTGAATTTCGACGTCTTTAAAAGTTGCCTTATTACTAAATGCAATTACTGAATAATATAAACCGCTATAATGTTCTTTTAAAATCTCTGTTAATGCAGTGATATGGGCATAATTTTGGAGAATTGGATTCAAAAACTTTTGCTTTCTCTTATATATAACCTGGATCCATGAATGTTGATTCTCTTTACCATAAATTCAGCCAGTGTAGTTTTTTGTTTCAATTACAAAAATGCCATATGGAGAAATAATAACGTGATCAATTTGTGTAGTCCCATCTTTGTAAGGGAGTAGCAAGTCATGAAGAACGATATATTCTTCAGTGTCAAGTTGCATCAATACCCTTTTTACATAATATTCGCCTAAAAAACCCTTTATTGTGGGTTCTTTTTTTGTGATAAAAATAGAGAGAATGAGTACAATTGCTAAAAATATGTAAGAAATAAGAATACCCCCCTAGAAATATTAAATACAATAATACAACTAATATCCAATTCTTCTTCCTAATTTCACATAGTTTGGCTGAAAAGCTTCATGTTCGAGATGTGACTTACTTTTTTTGGATTTTAAAGTGGTTTTCATTTTTTATTATCCTTTTCTATTTGGCTTAAAGTATTACCTATTTGTTTAACCCTTTTTCGTTTTTTAAATAAGAAAACAATGCATAAATCCATACAATAGTAGTCGCAATAAAAGTAATAGCTGCAAACAAGGTATCCTGTCTAATGAATGAAATAATCACTAAAGTAAAGAGTAATAAAAAAGTAAATACTCGAAATTTATTTTCTGACATATAAAATTCCCCTTTGATTATTGAGTATTTCCGGAAAAATACTATATGAATTACATTTTCAAAAAGAATGTACATCCAAACGATAAGAGAGCGCAACCTATGCCAACGAAACGCCAAATCATTTTCCCTGTGTAAACGTGGATCAACATACAGATGAGCAATTTTACTGTCTGCGTATAAAAATTACATTTAAGCTGCATATTAAGCGCGTTATTGGAAATTTAGATAGGAGGTTTTACAAAAATGACACATCAAAACATCAAGACAAATGCAAATGATAGCAAGAAAAAGAAAGATCCAACTACCGATACAGCTTATGGAGATCCTGTAATAGCCTCTTCACCAACTATTAATAATGAGTTTAAGCAAGCTAATTCCACAATTGCTGAAAGTACTCAGAATGGTAATAGTCGAAAAGATTAATAAGAATAGGAATAAGTAGTAGGTCACATCAATATGGTGTGACTTATTAATTTTTATTGGTAATTTAATTTGTTACTCCAACAATTTGGTCGAACTGCGACTTAATTTATCAAAAAATATTTCTCCATGTTCTTCTCCATTATGCTTACCGTTATTTCTTCAAAATGCATGTTAAACATGATGTCATAAGTGATTTCAAAATCATCAGTGCTACTGCAACCCATTGAAGTAATCCAACCTTTTTCACCAATAGGTATTTCAATATCCGTTATTTCATAATCCTCATCGTGCTTATGTGCTTGAAATGATTCTTTAACTTCTACTGATTCAACATTTTCATATTTATAATTCATTAATCTCACTCCTTCACATAATCGTCGAACTATGCACTATAAATATTCAATAAAAAAAGGATATTTATATCATATTAGAGAATCAAGAAGATGAAGGGCACCATTTTTTTTACTTTTATGACCTGAATGGAAACAAACTTCAAGTACATAATTAATTTTTTAAATTTATAAATTTGATTCTTTATTTTGGCTGCTCATCATAGAGCAGCTATTTTATGTTACCTAGGTTATTACATATCATGTGTCTTATCTTCAAGGAACTGTGCAGTATATTTTTTATTCTCCGGAAAGTATACGCTCGAGTTCCGCCTCTTTTTCTTCTTGAGTCATGTTTTCAATAGGTTTATATTCACCGTCTGCATTATAATCCTCTGCATTATCAGATTGTCCATTTTCAGGTACATACTGACCTTTGCTATCATAATCGTTAGGATTAGTAGAGGTGCAGCTGGGTCTGATTCAAGTTCAGCTTCTGTGTATGTTGATTCGGTTTCTTCATATGTAGATGTTTCATCTTCTTCATAATTAGTGTCTGTTTTTAAATTATCAACTGCATCAACACCGAAAAAGAGGATAATAATTAATCCAATAGTTATAATCGTAAAAAATGCTTTCTTATCCACGCTAATCTCCACCTCTCTTTCGAAACTTAATGTGTCTTATCTTCAAGGAACTGTGCAATCGTTAGATCGCAACAGGCTTTGAAATGCTTAGATCTCCTTGTAAGTAAAAGTTGATTCCTTCCTCAACTGTTTTAAAAGGGATTTCACCTTTTAAAATACCCCAGGACTCTTCATTTCCTACCGCCTTAACCATAGCTGTTAACTCATTCTCTGCATTCACAATTTTAACTTCATTGTCTTCGTCGTGAGGACATACACCAACTGCATATCTTTTCATTTTCTACTCTCCATTCCTATTGGTTCCTGCATAAACATTTAAACTAGATCTATAATCTTTTTATTAAAGAATTAATGAAAAGAGTAATACAAGCAATCACGATTAAAATTTTCACATTTGTAATGATGAAAAACAATCTAATTAAAGAATCGTTGGGATAGATCAAAGAAATTACGATTGCAAAAATCAGAACAAAAAATATAAAATCTGCAACTCTACTGAGTGCCGATTTGTAGTAATTGTAAGCTGCTATTTTTTGAACACTGGACCTCTTATTGTGTACTAATAATTTCTTGTCCTTTTGACAGACGAAACTGGATTTCTTCTAGCTTATTCGTTCTCTCTATTAATCCGAGGAAACGGAAAAGAAACCAGTAAGAAGTACTGAGTAACCCAATTATTAGTCCAAACATCAAAATTTATCGAACTCCTATGTACTATTTTGCTAGTTTCGAAGATTTAAATTAGCAAAGATTGGGTATGTAGGTCATACTTATGTAAATACAGAGAAGAAACGCGGAGGGAAGTCGAATGGACGAAAATTACACGGATGCATTAGAGCATATCAAGTCGAAATCTCAGCTCCAGTATTGGACAACAAAGCGGGATGCTACTCCGAAAAAGTATCAACCCTCGGTAAAAAAAGCGAAAGATTATGTGGTTCTCGATTTTGAAACAACTGGCCTTCGTGCAGGTGCCGACCAGATTATTCAGGTTGGAGCCGTAAAATATATTAATCATGAACGTGTAGAAGTGATGAATCAGTTAGTCAATCCCAATCGAGACATTTCATCACGCATTACATCCTTAACAGGGATTACGAACCAATCCGTAAGAAATGAACCGACGATACACACAGTAATATTCGATTTATTAGATTTCATTGGTGACTTGCCAATCGTCGCTCACAATGCATCTTTTGATATGGGATTTCTGTATGCATTAGATCCTATCGTGAAAATTCCGCGGTATTCAGTCATAGATACGTTAAAGCTGGCACGTAAAGTCATTCATCAAACACCGAATCACAAATTAACGACACTTGCTCAATACCTCAAACTTGAACATCAAGCACATGATGCCCTAGGTGATTGCTTGGTAACGGCAAAAATCTATCAACATTGTATACATCAATCCATTTAGTCAATAGACTAAGTGGATTTTTTATTGAAATGGCATTGGAATTCGTGGATCGGAACAACGACTTAATTAAGTAATTTTTGAATGAGCAACATAGGTTAATGCAAATAAACTTTTATGGGTATTGGCGCTTTTAGTCTAAAACTCATAAGCGTAAAAAAGAAGAGCCAAACAGTTAACGTTTGGCTCTTCAAGTATTACTATACAAAGCAATTGATTAGTAATTATTTTACTAGACGATTCTCAATTGAATCAAAAAATTCTTTACTTGGTGTTTCATATTTTACCTTTGTGTCTGAAACTACATAATAACCTCCACCAACATCATATAGGTTAGTATCTCCTTTCGAAAAACCATATACACGGTATTGTTCTCCTACTTTCCTTTTTTTGTTTATAATTCCTTTAAATGAGGAAATTCACATATAATAATTTACTATTAAAGAGTTTTTTATAGGTGTTTTGTTCTAACTTTTGTTTATTTGGTATTTTAAAGGCGCTGATCGATCAGCCAAAAATTTTCCGGCGTTAAAACTTATTAGTCAACTCAATAAATAATCATTTACTTTAGTGCGATAAAGTCGTACGATGTTTCTATTGTTTTTCGTTTTCCGAAGAAATAGGTGAGGTGAAATCCGGATGAAACAATGGAAGATTTATGGCATTCTCGTGTTTGTCATGTTCATATGGGGTTTCAATTTACCCGCTGTCAAATACTTAGTTAGTGAAGTTCAACCGGTCACCATGACCGCATTTCGTATATTGCTAGCAAGTATTACGGTATTCTCGATTTTAGGCGTGTTCCGTCTCGTTAGAAAACCAACGAAAAAAGAATGGCAATACATCGTTTTAGGAGCCTTGTTGAATGTTGTGGGGCATCATTACTTTTTATCAACCGGTCTAACGCAAACTTCAGGTTCTACAGCAGGACTTATTCTTGGAACCGGTCCCGTATTGACGGCCGTACTAGTGTCTTTGTTGCTGAGAATATATCCGTCGAAATTACAATGGATTGGGTTTGTTTTAGGACTAGGTGGTGTTAGTGCAACTGTATTAGCAGGAGGCGACGGCGCAGCTGGTTTTTCAATCGGAGATGTTTTCGTTTTCTTAGCTATTTTGACGCAAGTATTTAGCTTTATCGTCATCAGTAAAGCTGCGAAAACATTGGACCCACGTTTGTTAACGGCTTATATGTTTTTAGTGGGTGCTATTGTCTTATTCATAATTAGTCTTGTCCAAGAGCCTGGTGAAATCACTAAATTCTTCGATGTACCACCACTATTCTGGCTCGCATTTTTTGGCAGCGGCATGGTTGGCACAGCGGTAGGACATATGCTTTATAACTATTCAGTCGGGCAAGCTGGTCCTTCAAAAGCGGCGATTTTTATTAATTTAAATACACTGTTCACGCTAATTGGTTCATCCATTTTCCTTGGTGAAGAAATTACGACCAGACATATACTCGGACTACTTCTAATTGTAGCCGGTGTTATTTTCGGATCAGGTGCTGCGGAAGATATATGGAAGAAACGAAAACTTAAAAAAGAACAATCTACGCCAAGTGCGTAGGTTGTTCTTTGCATTTTACGGAGTGACTATGTATAGTATTGAATGAAAAAGGAGGTTTTCCATGAAGAAATTTTTGATAGGAATGTTCGTCTTTTTTGTTGTCCTTGCAGGAATAGGGTTTGGACTTTATTATTACGGTACAAATGTAGCATCAGATAAAGTAGTGGATTCGATGACAAAGGATCTTGAAGATAGCGGTAAAATGAATGAAGTACGAGCGTTAATCGAGAGCGATCCTGAACTCAGCGAAATGATGGAGGAAGCTAAAGCAGCTGACCCAGACACACTACCATTTAAAACAAAAGGTGAAGCAACACGCGTTCTTATTAATAAAATAGGTGTAAACAAACTACAAGAGATACAAGGAAAAGTGCAAAGCGGAACCGCGTCTAAGGAAGAAATCTTACAAGACTTAAAAGAAAACCTAACCGAGGAAGAAATGCTCGCTTTACAAGTACTAGCTTACGAAGAAATCTACAATCAAAAATGAAATGTGCTTTTCAGCAAATGCTGAAAAGCCTTTTTTGTTTAGAAATCCATAATATCAAGCGAATCGCAAATAGAAGAGTGGCCAATCGCCGATAGAGGTCATTGAATCGCTGATAAACATCCATTTACCGCTGATAAGATTGTGAATCGATGATTGGGATCTTCCAATAGCTTAAAGCAACGTATCAATCGCTGATTAAGTTAGCCCAATCGCCGATAGAGGTCATTGAATCGCTGATAAACACCCATTTACCGCTGATAGGATTGTGAATCGCTGATTGGGAACGCCAAATAGATTATAGCATCGAATCAATCGCTGATTAAGTTAGCCCAATCGCCGATAGAGGTCATTGAATCGCTGATAAACAACCATTTACCGCTGATAGAAGTACACGACCGCTGATAAGATTGTGAATCGCTGATTGGGATCTTCCAATAGCTTATAGCAACGTATCAATCGCTGATTAAGTTAGCCCAATCGCTGTTAGAACATCTCATAAAACTGATAGCACAAATCAAAATAGAGTTGCAAAAAATAAATTTAATAAAAATTTTTAGTATGAAAATGCTATTCCTCCCATAATTCTATCAATTTTAAGTCTGAAATTCAATTTTGATGTGCAGTAAAGCGCAAAATCAGAATTTCCTGTATATGGTAATAATAATTACTTCATGATACATTCAATAGAAAAAGGAGAAAATCATTGATATTAAAGAAGAGATCTCTACAATTAAATTTTTTAGCTCATGAAGCGATTTTAAAGAGATTGGATATAGCACATCCTTCTTATAAAAAGATTGAACAAAATTATCAAAAGGCGAAGGCGGGTGTTTGGGGAGAGGAAGTTGTCGATGCACAATTGGCGAATTATCGTCATCCTTTTCCACATCTAATTCTCCATGATATTCATCTAAGAGCGGGTTCCTATTTTCAAGTAGATAACCTATTCATTACACAATCTTTCATTCTCGTCATAGAAGTGAAAAATATTAAAGGACGAATCGAACTCAAGCAAAATCCTTATGAATTAATTCGAAACGATGACACCGGTGAAATCACCCATATGGACAGCCCAGAAGAGCAGCTAGAGAAAAATATGCAGTGGCTTGAAGACTGGTTATCTGCTCGTCAATGGAATATTCCTGTTAATGGAATCATTGTTTTTGCAAACCCGGATGCAGTCATTAATATAAATCATGGTACTTGCGAAATTGTGAAAACAAAATATTTAACCAAGAGGATTCGAAAAATGGATCATTCAAAAAAATTTGTGAGTGAGGAAGAAATGCTAAATCTAGGTAGAGATATCGTTCTTGATCATGCGAACTATCAACAAAAATGCATGATAAAACAATATTCTCTGCTATCAAAAGACGTTAAAACAGGAGTTGAATGTCCAGTCTGTCATGAGTTTGGAATGAAAAAGGAAAAACGAAATTGGGTTTGCTCACAAAACCATCGATCTTCAAACGCCCATGTTAAATCCCTCGAAGACTACTTCTTCATATTTGGTCCACACATTTCGAATAAAGAATCTCGCAGGTTTTTACATATAGAAAGTACACACGTGGCAAAGAGACTCTTAAAAAATATGAATCTTCTTGAAAGAGGAAAGCTCAGATACAGAATCTATGAGAAAGTGCCATCACCAAAATAATGAAAAGATGAATTGTGCTTTTCAGCAGTTGCTGAAAAGCTTTTTTGTTTTTGGAACCCGATTACATAGAGTGTCGTAACAGCTAATTGACACAACAATCGCTGATTGACAATAATTAATCGCTGATAGGAGAATCCTAATCGCTGATAGACACTATTCAAACGCCAATAGCCCCCATCAAACCGCTGATTGACATCACTATCGCTGATAAAAGCGGTCCAGTCGCTGATTGGCATGACTGAATCGCTGATAGATTACTCTTAATCGCTGATAGTTATTACTATCGCTGATAGAAGTAGTCCAATCGCTGATAGACAGTAATGAATCGCTGATAGGAGAATCCCAATCGCCAATAGCCCCCATCAAACCGCCGATTGAGACACCAATCGCTGATAGAAGACCCCTAATCGCTGATAGAAGCGGTCCAATCGCTGATTGACAACACCCAATCGCCAATAGAACAACATATATCGCTGATAGAAGCTGACAATAAACAATTATTCCGAATAATAGAAAATTATGGTGCATTATTGTCAAGATTTGTATATAGTTAGAAAGGTACAAGACTATTAAACTAATATCCGTATAAAGGCAAACTCGTTGAAAGGCGAGGACGCAAAACCACAGGTCTAAAGCACGTGAAAATGCCAAGATGGTTGGGTTACCGTAGATACATGCACCTATATAAGCTATTTTGTATTTCTGGTCCATAACTAATGTGTGTTTTTGTCTTTTTCCGGTAGGGGAAGGAATATTATTCATGCACAAAAAAGGGATTGTAAATGTACTCATCACGATTTTGCTTCTAATTTCAAGTGTGATTGTATATCCAGCACAAGCACATGCACAATCGGCGAATGCCAACAATGCTCAGGACTTTTTCACGGATCCAAGCAGTCTAGTAGGATCATTACCAACTTCAGATCCACATCAACCTATGATGAATCCTACGCAGGGTATCAATCCGATGATACCGAATGCCTCACCAGAAACACCGAATAGCCATGTTTCACCTAGAAAAGAAACCGGCAATGCTCCACCAAACAATACAAAAGAAGAACCACCCGTTAACGTAGAAACAGGGCTTCTTAAGCTATCAGAAAATGATGTGAAAGTTCCGGATGAAATGCTCGGACTCAGCATTTCCCGTGATTATTCCAGCACGAATGATAAGGTTGGTCCGTTTGGACTTGGATGGGAAACGAAATTAGATTCAAAATTGCAACTGTATGCTGAGTTTGCTATGGGAGAGTTACGCCAAGACGGAACGACCATGAACTATGAGTTTGTGAAAGATGACCCAGATGGCTTTATCACAAAATACGACGATGACACGATGACCAACTATGAACTTCATAAGGGTCATTATAACCAGGCAGAAAGCGGAGACGTACTAACCCGTATTGGCCAGTATGAATATACGGTTGAAACACCAGAACAAATGACTCTAACCTATTATGGCTATTATGCGCCATGGAGAGAAAATCAGTCAGAAAAAATCGGGAAAATGATAAAACAAGCTGACCGATTTGGCAATTTCATTTCATACGAATATGATGCTAACGGACATATTAGCAAAATGACCGATGATAAGGGAAGAACGATTCAACTAGCTTGGCAAAACGGAGTGATTCACCAATTAACGAATCCTAAAAACGAAAAAATTGTGTTTACCTATGACACTAATAAACGGTTAACCCATGTTGATTATCCCGGAGACAAGGTCGTATCATACAGCTATGACGGGAATGGGAGAATTAACGGGATTACAAATGGAGAAAATGAAAAAACCTCATTTGTATATGATAATAAAGATCGTGTAACTACGGTAAAAGACGCTACTAATTCGTTGATAAATACATACACTTATTCCACAGACGGTAGTGGAGAGTTAACCCAGACTATTAAAAAAAATGCACTTAACCAAGCATGGACTTTTACAATTAAAAACAAAAAAACAGAAAAAATGATAGATCCGTTACAAAATGAAATTAGCTTTACCTATAATGACAAAGATAAAATGACTAAAAAGATCGACAAAACAGGAACCGAAACCTTTACTTATGATGATAAAGATCGTTTGCAGAGCCATACCGACGAATTTGGTGTGGTTACTTCGTATACTTACGCCGATCCATGGGACAAACCTAAAACCATTTCGATTTCAACTGGGAAATCTACTTCCTACGATTATGACAATCAAGGGAACATGATTGAACAAATTGAGAATGGCATTAAGTCAACTTATGGATATAATTCAAAAGGTAAAATGCTATGGACTAAAGATGCCATTGGTCAGCTAATGAACTTCCAATATGATCAATATGGCTATTTAAAACAAATGACAAATGCAAAAAATGAAATCACAACTTACGCGTTTGATGTAATGGGGCAAATATTATCTATGAATAACCCTAATGGCTCAAGCGAGACATACGCGTATTTTCCGAATGGCAATCTTTCGGAAATAAAAGATGAACAGGGTAAGACAACGAAGTTTACGTATGATAAAGCGGGAAGAATTTTAACGTTCACGAACGAGCTTGGTCAAAATACAAAGCAGGTTTATGATGAATCTGGAAGAGTAGCTTCTATAACAACGCCATCAAACGAAACGATCAGCTATTCGTATGATGAAGCGGGTCGTTTAGAAACCGTGACCAATCCGGGGAATCACAAAGAAACATTTGAGTGGGACAAAATAGGACGCTTGACAAAACATAAAAATATTAAAGGGACGACTACTAACACATATGGTGACTATGGTGTAGAAAAAGTTCAATCACCAATGGGAACACTGAATTACACATACAACGCCAAAGGTCAGGTAGAAAAGGTAAAAGATGAGTTAGAACGTTCAACAGCTTATCAGTATAATAAAGACCAGCAAATTACCAAGATTACGGATCCAATAGGTAGAACGCAATCCTATGAATACGATTCGATGGGACGTTTGAAAAAAGAAATTGCTTTTGACGGACAAACAGTTGGGTACACGTATGACAATCTTGGAATGTTAACAGAAAAGACGTACAAGGATGCATCTAAGGAAAAGTATCACTACGATCCAGCTAAGCAGTTAACTAAAATAACATTCCGTGATGGGTCCACTGAAGAATATACTTATCACCCAGGTGGGCAAATAGCTACTGTGAAAAATGCAGTAGGTCTTATAACGGAATACACCTATGATCCGACTGGAAATGTTACAAAGGTAAAAGATCCAGCTGGCGGTGAAACGAACTATACGTATAACGCACTTGGTTGGGTTACGTCTATTACTAATCCACTAAATGAAAAAACAAGTTTTGAGCATGATGCGCTAGGACGTATGACAAAAGTAAAAGGTCCTAAAGAAACCGAACAGCAATATAAATACGATGAACTCAATCGGTTAATCGAAATCATTGATTCGATGGATCGATTACACAATTGGTCTTATGACATTGAAGAAAATACAACTACGTACACGCGCCCTGATGGGACTAAATTACATTACACATACAATACACGTGGTCAGTTAGCAGAATTTATTAATGCGGAAAATGAAAAAACAGAGACTCATTTTGACAAAGTAGGTCGTCCAGTCGAAGTGATTGATGCGTTAGGCCAAAAAGTCACGATGACGTACAGCAATCTGGATCAAATAGTGAAAGAAACATTACCGAATGGTGCTGTAACCGAATATGAATATGATGAATTCGGGAGACTTGAAAAAATAACAAACCCCTTGAAGCTAACTACAACCTATGTCTATGACGGCTTAGGAAGGGTTCAAAAAACGAAGGACCATAAAGGAGAAACAGAGATATCGTATGATGTCATGGGTAGAGTACTATCCGTGAAAAATCCGCTCGATCATGAAATGAAGTGGAAGTACGATGCTATCGGAAGAATAACAGAAGGAACCGACCCGTTAGGTGGTATTACCGAGTATACCTATCACCCACTGGGACAAGCAGAAACGATCAAACAACCAAACGGTGCGATTCAAAAAATGGAATACGACAAGTTGGGTCGATTAGTGAAAGAAGTGGACTCGCTTGAACGTCAAATTGCATATGAATATGATGAATTAGGAAACCTCATGCAAGTCACAAATGCATTAGGACAAAAAACAGCATTCTCTTACAACTTGGCTGGTGAAATGCTGTCCATTACGAATCCGGATGGAAACATAGACAAATATGAATACGATAAGATGGGTAACAATACAAAAGTTATAAATGCATTAAACCAAGAAGTAGTTTACAAATATGATAAAGCTGGACGAATGACAGAACTAACTGCTCCAAATGAAGCCAAGACTTTATATGAGTATGATTCACTGGGCAGATTAGAAAAAATAACAGATCCTTTAGAAGGTGAAACGAAACATTCATATGATGCAGTAGGCAACCTTGTAGAAGTGATAGACCCGATGGGTAAAAATGCTACTTACACGTATGATTTGATGAATCGTTTGCTAACCCAAACGGATCGAAGAGAAAAAACAACAACACGCGAATATTTAGATAAAGATGGAATAATTAAAATTAAAGACCCAACAGGTGCTGTCACAACGCAAAAATTTGATGCACTAGACCAATTAATAGAAGAAGTGAATCCATTAGGCCATAAAACAGCCTATCAATACGATGCGCTTGGACGTGCTGTTGAAGTAGAAGATGCTTTAGGTAGTGTCGAATATATGAAATTTGATGCGGTAGGAAATTTAATCAATCATACTGACAAAAATGGAAACAAATCAAATTATTCGTATGATTTAGTAGGCAATCTACTGTCAATGGAAAATGCGGTAGGTGGGAAAACAACCTATCAATACGACAAGTTAAATCGCTTAACTCAACAATTCAATCCAGATGGAGGAATAGAAACCTTCTCATTTGACGTGACTGGGAATTTAATTCAAAAAACAGACGCTGAAGGTGGCTTATGGACATATGGGTATGACGCCATAGGTCGTAACACTCAATCCGTTGACCCTTTAAATCGCATAACCAAAAACACATATGATTTAGCAGGGAACCTATCTTCCGTTTTAGATGCTGCAGGTGGAGAAACAATATTTAAATACGACTTACTAGCTCGTATAACGGAGCAAAAAAATGCGGAAAACGAAGTGTGGAAATACCAATATAACAAGGTTGGACATCTCCTAAAAACAACTGATCCACTTGGATATGAAACAACCTATGAATATGATGCAGAGGGAAATCTTTTAAGTGAAAAAGATCCCCTTCAGCATGAAAACTCTTACGCCTACGATGAGATTGGACGTCCTGTTCAACATACAGATGCTAAGGGCTACAATACGAAATGGAAATACGACAAAGCTGGTAACATGATTGAAACAGAGGATGCAGTAGGGGCTATTACGAAGTACCAATACGACCCATTATTCCGTCTAATGAAAGAAACATCACCAGAGGGAAATGTTACAGCGTATACCTATGATAAGATGGGGAACTTAATTTCAAATAAGAACCCAATGGGAGAATCATCATTTTTCCAGTACAACCCTTTAAATCAATTAACAAAAGTAGAAGATTCACTAGGAAGTATTTCACAATATGAATATGACAAAATTGGTCAATTAACCAAACAAACAGATGCAAATGGAAATAATCGCACATGGCAATATAATTTAAATGGTCAAACGACGAACGAAACAAATGCACTTGGACTGTCTACTAGGTTTTCATATGACCAAGCAGGACAATTAGCCAATACGGTCTCTCCGGCTGGAAACGCGACAAACTATTCGTACACACCTTTAGGTCAGCTCTCAGCAGTAGATTATGGGGATGAATTGCATTCTTACAACTACGATAAAGTAGGACGCATGACTGAAGTAAAATCACCAGCATCTACAGAACAGTATACGTATGATGATTTAGGAAGAATGGTTTCTCAAGTAAATGTAACGATGGAAAAAATGCTTGCTTATCAGCATGATGCAGTAGGAAATGTCTTAAAAGTAACAAACAGTGAAGACCGTACAACGAGCTACACTTACGACGAACGAAACCAAATGACAAGTGTGATGGATCCAGAAGAAAACACGAGTACATTTAGTTATGATGGTTTAGGCAGAGAAATAAAACGCGAACTTGGAAATGGAAACACCATTTCTCGTGCTTTTAATAAAGATGGTAACTTAACAAACATTGCAAACAAAAATGATGAAGGAATTTTCTCATCCTATGCGTACGAGTATGATAAAAATGGAAATCGCATTCTTCAAACAGAAGAAGACGGTGCACAAACAACTTACAAGTACGACGAGCTGGAGCGTTTAATAGAAGTAACGTATCCCGAGGAGAAAATCCGATCACTAAAACAAGCACCGGATACGCCAGAAGACGGAAACAATGAAGGAAATAAACAAAACGAAAAAAATAATCAACCAAATAACAAAGGCAAATCAGTAAAAACGAGTACCGTGAGTTTATCTAGCCAACCACAAGAAAAAGGTAATGGCAATGGTAACGGAAACAACAATGAAAATGGCAATGGAAACGCTCCTGCAAAAGATGAAGATAAAGGGAACGGTAACGGAAACAACAATGGAAATGGAAACTACAACGAAAAAGAGAACGGAAAAGGAAATGAGAATGGAAAAGGTAACAAAAGTAAATCGCCAATCGCATGCGGACCAGACGGAACAATTGAACTAGATGAAGATTTAGAACGAGTGGACGATCTACCAGACTATCTTGTGGACCCACAGAGTAAAGTTCAGTATACGTATGACAAAGCAGGGAATCGTCTGACGATGACGAATGACGACCATACACAAAACTATACGTATAATTCACTAAATCAATTGTTATCTGATGGAGAAAACACTTACGAATATGATAAGAATGGAAACATTCAGACTACATCTAATCAAGAAGGAAAAACAAAGTATACGCATAACAATGCTAATCAGCTGACCATGGCTGAATTTGAAGATGAAAGCTATGTTAGTTATTCCTACGATGGACTTGGACGTCGCGTCTACCGAGAAGAAATGTCTTGGAAAGAATATGACGGTATTGAAAAAGGAAAAGATAAAAATAAAGGAAATAATGGTAAGGGAGATGAAAAGAAAAACGAGAATGCCAATAACAACAACGGAAATGGCAATGGCAAAGGAAATGGAAAAGCCAATTGCAATGACAACTCGGGAAATCCTGGCAAGGGCAACGGACCTTTCAATAACCCAGGAAAAGGTAAGAAAATTGGTCTGTATAAACAGTTCGGAGAGAATGGCGAAGACCACGTTTACCACAAAGAAACAACCTATCTGTACGAAGGAATGTCTACTACACTAAACAAAGAGTATAGTGAGAAAGGCTCTCCATACGCAGAATATTACAACGGACCAAATGGACAAATGACATCACGTAAAATGTTCGGCCTACACGGCTTGTCTAACCCGTCGCACGACCCGAACTTAAAGACAACGGGTGGTCTACTTTACTACCAATATGATGGACAAAGAAATGTATCTGAAGTAACAGATAGACATGGAGATAAAATCGAAAGTTATCGTTACGATGCGTTTGGTGGAATTTTCACAGGAACCACTTCACCATACAACCATCATGGATACACAGGTATGCGTTATGATGGTAAGACAGGACTAG
>JBHGUT010000036.1:0-33110 GCA_048976825.1 Paenisporosarcina sp. | reverse complement strand
TCAGCTCGAACTAATTCCTCGAAACGATCCAAATCAATGTAATGACTTGCACCTTTAAGGAGGGCGATTCGAACAGGTTGTTTTACAATAGCTTCGAGTTTTGGGATTTCTTGATCACGAAGTTGCTCCATTAAATGTGCTGTATATGTACTAATTAATACCTTCTTGTTTTGTTGTTTTGCATAAAAAAATGCAGGAACTAAATAACTCAGGGTTTTACCGACTCCAGTTTCAGCTTCTATCGCTATTTCCGAAGTTTTTCGTAGCGTTTGCCAAACCGTATCCATCATTTGAAATTGACCGGCTCGCTCTTTAAAATCCATAAGACCTTCGCTAAATAATAACCGTTTTTGATTTTTAGTCTCAGGATAAAGTAAATCTGTCTTAACGGTAGTTATCCTAATTTCTTTTGGCAGTAAGGCAATCCCTTTGTACATTTCATAATTTTGATAACTAATTTGCGATCTCTTTTTCTGAAGTGCTTCAAAGAATAATGAAGCAACATCCGTTTTTAATTGAAACGCACGTTTGTGAATTTGTTCAAGGGTTGGAACTGGAAGATTCTCCATTTCTTTCATACATTGAATAAGTAATTCTGCAGTTGCTCTAGCATCGTCATCTGCTCTATGTGCTTGCTCTAGAATAATTCCGCGTTCAGCTGCTAAATCTTGAAGTTTGTAGCTATATGAAGTTGGAAACAAGATACGTGATAATTCAACCGTATCCATTTTTTTGCCTTGCCATTTTGGAAGCCCAGCACGTTTAAATTCAGCTTGAAGAAACGATAAGTCAAAGTCTGTATTGTGCGCAACGAATATACAATGAGCTAATCGTTCATATATGTCTGAAGCCACTTCTTCGAATAAAGGTGCTCCTTCCACATCCTCATCTGAAATATGTGTTAAATCTTGAATAAATAAGGGTATTTTCTTGCCTGGTTGTATAAATGTCGTATATGTCGATTGAATCTGCCAATCTTGAACAAAGACCGCAGCAAACTGGATCATTCGATCTCCCTTTAGAGGTGAATGACCCGTCGTTTCGATATCAACAATTGCATATGTTGGACTCTTCATCATTCATCAGCTCACAGTTCATAATCATTCTCGAAAATTGTATCATAAATCATTCCAACAGGTGAAACTGACACACCATATGAACGTCTACTTTTAAAAAGGAGGTAAAAAGTGCATGAAGAATTTGGTTAAATTATTCATTGTACTATCATTTATATTATGTTCCACTGCTTGTAGTGCAGAGCCGAAAGTATCTGTTGATGAGGAAACGAATGACGTCAATCCTACTGCAATCGAATTAACCACACTAGTAGAAGGTAAGTTTTTAGGATTTGAAGGTGAAAATGCGGTCAATATCCTTTACGATGGAAAAGAAACAACCTATGAAATTGCAGAAGATGCTTCTGGAGATCTAGATAAAGTCAAATCAGGAGATAATATTGCCTTTTCCACGAAAATGGTAGATGGTAAAGAAATGATAGAAACGATTAGATTGTACTAAGAGAATCTATCATTTGGTTTCGTTTTTTTATAATAAGGTAATAAAATCACAGTAATTGTCAAATTCTGCAGATATGATGGTCTTTTTTTTGTTGTTAAAGATGAGAGTTGGTTTAGAAAGTATGACAGGCGATCTTATTCATAAATCATGGATATAATTTTGAATTAATACTGTCATTAGAAATGAGCTTGGAACAGTAGCTCCAAGCTCAGCTATTTTACTGTTTATATTGCACCTGTAGGTTGCATAAGCATTTTAAACTTTGAACTAATGTGATTAAAAACTGAACGGCTTATTACAATTAACTGAGCATTTTTTATATGAAGTAATATACCCGACTATTTAAGTACAACATATTACCGCCTTATCCAAATCATTCTCATTTACTAAAACACTTCCATTATCATCAATTATGAAATCGACTTTGGCATCTGAAAGCCTTTTAATCGCTGAATCTATCGTTTATTGACTGCTTGTTGAAGGTTCAACCCATACTTTATAGTTCTTTTCTCCAGAATTGCAACCAGTAATTACGATATAAAAACGTAGAATCATCGAGAGTAATATTCTTGATTTCACCTGTATCCCCTTTTTTAAATACATTTTTTTGATTTGATTGTTCAACTTATCTTCCTCTATATAAAGATTGGTGTAAAATACAAACCGGTAATTGATGAATATTTGTTTGAATTTCTATATTTTTAGATGAACTTTTTATACTAATGTCATTGGTTACATTACCACAAAGTACCTGTATCTATTGAATTTAATCCATAGTACTATATGAAAGTTCTAATACTACTTTCATAATAGAGGAGAAACGGGATTAAGTGAAAAAAATTCTTCATAGTTTTATTATATTATTTTTATTATTAAGTTTTGGACCTATAAATGGTGAAGCCGCCAGCAATACACTTTCAGTTGGGTCTGTTCAAATAGATAACGTAAAAGTATTAAGTTTGCCTAAACAAGGTTCAAACGTTATCACAACATTAAAAAGAGGTGAAGAATTTCCTGTCCTATCCACTGTATCGGGAGATTCATCCCTTGCTATCATTCATACTGTCATTTCTGGAAATACATTATGGACTATTGCAAAACAATATGGGATTTCAATGAGTGAGATCCAAAAGGCTAACAAGCTTACTTCTACACAAATCCGAATTGGCCAAAAATTAAAAATTCCCCAAAAGTACCAAGTATATACTGTTATTAAAGGAGATTCTGTATGGAAAATTTCCACTAAGTACGGAGTATCTACTAATGATTTAACCAAATTGAACAATTTACGGTCTTCAAACCTACTTGTCGGGCAAAAATTGAACATTCCCGACTATTACTTACAAGTTCAGTTGCTAGCTGGTAAAAAAGGCTGGGTTAAGAAATCACTTTTACAACAAAAAACACAGGCACGAATCATTATGGGTTGGAAATATAATGGGAGTTCCGAGAGTTATGCTCAACAATTGAACCATTCGAATTTAAATGTTGTGTCACCCCGTTGGTATACATTAAGTAATTCGGGCAGTTTTGTTTCTATTTCAGCCGATACAAAATATCTGCAGGATGCACATAATAAGGGCAAGAAGGTATGGCCACTATTTGGGAATAAATTCGATCCTGTTTTGACTGACTCAGTATTAAATAATGCTGTAAATCGTCAGAAATTAGTTTCGGCACTGAAGGACTCTTTGGTACAAACAAAAAGTGATGGAATCAATGTGGACTTTGAAAACATCAATCTGAAAAACAAGCAAGATTATGTTCTCTTCATAACCGAACTTAAAAAGGCTCTTCAGCCGAATGGAATTAAAGTATCTGTTGACGTCAGCCGAGAAAGCAGTGATCCTTTCTGGTCTGGAAGCCTAGACCGTAAAGAACTAGGTAAGGTTGCCGACTATATCGTTTTGATGGGTTATGACGAGCATTGGGGGGGAAGCCCGATAGCCGGTTCTGTAGCATCTTTGCCTTGGACTAAAGAAGGTGTTGAGCTATTAATGAACGACGTTCCTTCTCATAAAATCGTCTTAGCAGTACCCTTCTACACGAGGGAATGGGTGACTAATTTAACGACAAAAAAAGTGAAAAGTATTGACCGCACAATGGATGAGGTTGAGCTAATTATCTCCTCAAAAGGTCTTAAAAAGGTTTGGGATCAAAATACTCAGCAAAATTATGTGGAATATATTACAAACGGAGAGAAACACCAAATATGGGTTGAGGATAAACAATCCATCGAGCTTCGTATCAACCTGGTCAAGCAGAATAACCTTGGCGGTGCAGCAGCATGGTATATTGGTTCTGAAACACCTGACATTTGGGATGCATACCATTTCAATAACTAATTTCAGGTAGGAAACATCTTTAAAACGTGGATAACCTCTTTTTACAACCTGAGTCCGTATAAATAACGGACTCAGGTTATTTTTTTAAATTCTCCATTACCTTCGAACTCACCTGTTAAAACAAAAATTGCTGATAAGTAGCCGGTTCTTCAACGAAAGCACTCTTTTGTTAAAGACAAAACGTAATACATTTTGTATTTGATGAACACTTCAAAATGTTTTTAATTTTACTTTGTATCTAAATGTTTTAGTTTTCTCTCTACTCTAATAACCATAATGATGATTAAGACAATCATCAATCCCATAATTGAGAATATGGCGTTTTGGGGTTGTTTGAATAGAAAACTAATTGATGTACCTAGAAAAATCAGGATTAGGCCATGTTTTATCATGATTTCAGCACTAAATTCATTCCCCTTTTTCCACAAATCGGTGTTTTTCATGGAACGGAAAGTTCTATACCCATAAATTGGGTTTATTTTTTTTGGCGGTTTATGTTTTAAAAATAGACCAGATAAGATGAATATTAAACTAATTAGTGCATTGAAACCAATCAATAAATACTGCATTTTCCCACTTCCTATGTATATTTATTTGTTTTGTTTTTTCGGTAGCTAAATTGAAGTAAAGCATCAGCTATTTGAAGAAAGGCACCTCCAAAACGACTTTTTAAAAACTTCAACATCAGACTCATATTTCCCTTTCACTTACACTCTCACTTATTTAACTAACCTGCTACGTTAGGTCAATTAGAAAATACACTTCCCCCTTCTTGAAGCAAAGCACCTTTTTGTTAAGCAATATAAGAAATTCTTTTCATTATTTAGTTTTGTACAAGCTGGTATAAAATCTTTAATTTACTTTGGTCCTTATTATTTTTTGATCTTCTGTATCCATCTAATAACGACTTATTATATACTTTAATGTAATCTGAAATAGTAAGCGAATGATACTTTGCTCCATTATCTTCAACGATCATTAAAGATTCGTAATCTATATCTGCAAATTGTTTTAAATCTTCCATAAAAGCAATCCCAATTTTAGTCTCATTTTTTCTAAATTCATGCTCATGTAAATCAACCAATTCGTATCCTAACTCCTCAATCACTTTTAATAACATGTTCCACTTCTCCTTAAAAAAAATTAATGGAACAAGAATATCAATATCTTGTGGGTTAAAGTCTAATCTAGTTACTTTCTCCAAGCCTAAAGAACCGTATAAGATAGGCACAATATCTAGCTCTTTATTCAAGGCTTTAGCAATATTGATAAATTCATCATATAAGGCCATTATATCTATCCTTCCTTTGAAAATAACAACATCTGTAATTCGAGAAATCTGCACTCTGAAGTTAAATAAAAAGTGCTTTATTCCTTCCATAAGTTAAGCACCCGTTAACTTAATAACCAAAAAGGCAACGTTTAACTTAAACTCAAGCATCCGTTAGTAGAATAAGAGGGTAAGTATTATGAACTGCGTTTAAATTGTTTACAAATAACCCCAAAATTTAGCGTAAATTAAATGAATTTACTTTCTTAGAATTATTGATTGGAAGTCGTATTTGCCACCTACGATATCTTTTGGAACAACATTAAAATATTCAATGGTAAAAATTTCAGATAGTAATTCCTTTATAGAATCATTTTCATAGAAAGAAAAGAATCTTTTTGGTTCATATGTATCTTCTTTCCAAATACCTTCAAAATTTTCACCCCCATATACTCCCATATAAAATAGACCTGAAGGTTTTAAAACTCTTTTTATTTCTAGAAGAATCTCCTTTATATCCTCCTTTGGTACGTGTAGTAAACAATTCATTGACCATATTGATTCATAGCTATTGTCTCGAAACTCTAAGTTTTCAAAGCTCATTACTTTTGCCTTTAACCCTTTACTTATGCATAATTTCACCATTTCGTGTGAGATATCAGTACTAAATGTATCTACACCTAACTCATTAAAAAATTGACTATCTTTCCCTGTTCCAGACCCAATCTCTAATAAATTCAATATTTTTTCATCTTTAATATATTGCGAAAAGATGTCACGTTCTTTTTGCTTCCATTCTGGCAAACTCGATAAATCTCTTTCAACTGCTTTTTTGCTATATGACTCACTAAGATTTCTTGTTAAATTACCTACCATCAATAACACACCTTCCAATATTTATTTTAGAATCACTCCTAATTTTCTCCATACCTATTATATAAATATTTTATTTATACATGTATATCTCTATCATGCCTCGTAGATTAAGCTCTTTTAGAAGACACTAATACTTACAAAAGCTTTTGTTGCTCTAACAATTCAATCAAATTCACCTTTTCTCTATCTAAGTGAAGGCCTCTTATTCCAACTTTTTCAGCACCATCAATATTTTCAATTTTATCATCAATAAAAATACTTTCTTCTTTTCTAGCTTTTAGCTGTTCCAGGGCAATATTATATATGGCTTTTTCTGGTTTCTCAGCACGCACAGTAGCAGAAAGAATAAAAGAGTCAAAATATTTACGAATTCCTAACTTATCAAATATCCAATCCATACTCGGCATCGCATTTGAAATTACCCCTAGTCGATACTTTTTACTTAATGCTTCTAGAACCTCTTTCACTTCGGGAAACAACTCACAATGACCCGCGTAATGAGCAAAGAAAAACAATTCATTTGTTAGTTCATTTTCACCAAGTTCTTCTGCGATCGTTCCATAATAACGCTTGAAGTATTGTTCTTCTTCCTTCCAATTTGTAATAAAACTTTGTTCGGTTTGTTTTGCCTTCATAATAGCAACATCAATCTTTGACTTTTGATAACCTCTTTCTGTCAATAGATTTCTTACTCTTTCATCTCCTTTTATAAAGGTTTCGAAAAGAACACCACCAGCATCAAAGAAAATTACTTTAACTTCACTATTTAATTGATCCATGTTTTACCCTCTTTCCAATTTAATTATGTAGTTAATTCTGATTTTATTTCATAGTAATTTTAACATATATATCCAATTATTATATATAATAAATTAATATTGTTTTAGAAAATTCTGTCCTCGACAAAATGTATAGGAGGTGTCAAATGACTTTACTTAGGGCTTTTTTCATTAAATTAAAACTAGGACGATCTTTAGTTTATATACTTCTTATCATATTTGGATTAACGAGTTGTTCGAATGAAAACAATCTACAGGAAAGTTTTCATACTGCAGGAATTGGAAATCCAATTCCTGCGGATTTCCTTGATGATGAAAAAGCTGATATTTTTGTTCTCGAAGATATCGTTTATTCGAACGCTCAAGATATAGAATGGGTAGAAGAGTTAACTTATACACTGGGAGAAAAAGTAGGAGAAATAATAGAAATAACAGGAGAATCAAAGAAATTTGGCAATGGCACATCTAATAAGCTTCCCATTGGAACAAAAATCTATCAAACAGACACAGCAGTGTATATAGCAATTGTTGAAGGAGAAGAAATTCCATATATAAAAATGATTGAAGGATAAAAAGAGTATTTTTATTGGGCTATGTCCCATTCGGAACCTTATCCTTGTTTCAATAGCTAGTAAACTTGGTTCATGAGACATCTTTTTCGATCTTGACCGATTTATCAATCAAATTGACGAGTTTATCAATCAAACTGGAGATTTATCAATCAAATTGAGGATTTATCAATCAATCTTGGCGTTTTATCAATCAAATACGTCTCATAACCAAGTTAACTCTTTGAAATAGAATATCACCCGGATCTCCTTGGTTTCCTTAACATCGCAAAATAGTAAAGAGCGGCCGAAAATATCTTCGGTCGCTCTTTTAGTGTTCATTCATTCGTTACTTACATTACTGTGGCTTCAGGCTCATAGCTGATGATTTCTCGAATACTATTATTGTCATTCATAATGGCAACTGTTGGTTTATGATCTTTCGCTTCATCGTTCATTACATAGGCATAAGATAATATTATTACAACGTCTCCGCGTTGAACGAGTCGAGCCGCGGCTCCGTTTACACAAATAACACCGCTCCCTCTTTCACCTGCAATGATATATGTTTCGAAACGAGCACCATTATTATTATTTACGATGTGTACTTTTTCATTAGGTAACATACCAACCGCATCTAACAAGTTTTGATCGATTGTAATGCTCCCCACATAATTTAAATCTGCTTCTGTTACCACGGCACGGTGGATTTTCGAATTTAGCATCATGCGTAACATGCTCTTATTCCCCTTTACTAGTCATAATTTGATTATCAATTAAACGCGCTTTCTCAAAATGGACGGCAACAGCCAAAATCACATCTTGATCGTCGAAGGACGGTGAGGTTAATTCTGGATACGACAGTAACTCAACATAGTCGATTTTTCCAGATGTATTCTCTTCAATTTCTCGTTTGGTCACTTCAATAGCTTTTTGTGCATCAAGATGAGTCTGATATTCAGTTATTCCTTTTTTAATTGCTTGATTCAATGCAGGTGCTTCCATTCGTTCTTGTTCACTTAAAAACACATTACGTGAACTTTTTGCAAGCCCATCTGCTTCTCGAATCGTCTCTACTCGACGAATTTCTAATGGGAAATTATAATCCCTGACTAATGTTTCAATTATCGCTAGTTGTTGTGCATCTTTTTGTCCAAAATAAACTCGGGTTGGTTCTACGATATGGAACAATTTTGTTACGACTTTTAAAACGCCATCGAAATGACCAGGCCGGGATGCCCCGCAAAGTACATCTGCTTGTTTTCCTGCATGAATGACGATTCCACCATCTTGCGGATACATTTCATCTACCTTTGGTAAGAACAAGAAGTCAACCCCCGCTTGCTCAGCAAGAGTCGAGTCACGTTCGAAATCGCGTGGATAACTCTCAAAGTCTTCATTTGGTCCAAACTGAGTAGGATTTACAAATATACTCATGACCACTACGTCATTTTCCGCTCGAGCTTTTGTTGCTAAAGCCATGTGTCCTTCATGTAAAAAACCCATCGTCGGAACAAATCCAATACTTTTCCCAGAACCTTTTGCCGTAATTATTTTTTCTTTCAGCTCAGTTATTGTTTCAATGCAAATCATTTTTTTCCTCCGTAAAGTTGTTGATATTCGTCATCTTTCATCGTAAAGCGATGTTGTTCAGCAGGAAACACACCCGTTTTCACATCGTCTACATATTGATTGAGACCGTTCAAAATTTCTTCCCCTGCCTGTGAAAAAGCTTTTACGAATTTCGGTATATGATGACTCCCGTAAGTAACCGTATCATGAAAGACGAGAACTTGACCATCCGTTTCCGCCCCCGCTCCAATTCCAATTACCGGAATGGAAACGGCCTCTGTAATGCCTTTTGCAAGTTGGTAAGGTATACATTCTAATACAATCATGGATGCACCAGCTCGTTCACATTCTATCGCATCATCAATTAATTTTTGAGCTGCGTCTGCCGTTTTTCCTTGGACTTTATATCCTCCAAGGACACTAGCAGACTGTGGTAACAACCCTAGATGTGCAACAACAGGAATGCCAGTACGTGTTAATAAACGAATAACTTCTATGACTTCATCGGCACCTTCGACTTTTAATGCTTGCGCACCTGTCTCTTGGAATAAACGTATAGCATTTGCCAATGTTCGGTCGAGAGATCCATGGTAAGTTCCGAATGGCATGTCAACAACGATGAAAGTGTCCATTGCACCTCTCCGTGTCGCTTTACCATGATGAATCATATCCTCCAATGTGACAGGAATCGTAGAGTCATAACCAAGAACGACCATTCCTAATGAATCACCTACCAGTAAAACATCAACACCTGCTTCAACTGCAAGTTTGGCTGTTGGAAAATCATAGGCTGTTAACATCACAATTTTTTCTTTTTGTTTTTTCATGTCTAAAAAATTTGCTGTTGTTTTCAACTTCATGCTCCTCTCTTAGAGAGAAAACCAAATAAAAACCCTTCGATCCAGTAAATGGACAGAAGGGTGGCGATTGAAATAAATTGGTTTCCTCCGTCCCTGTCGTTTCTGATCAAGGCAGAAATATTTAATTCTATATAATTAAAGGGTAAATCCGGTGCAGTTCATATTAGATACTGCCCTTTGTTATCACTATATCAGATATTGTTTAGGAGTTCCATCTAATGAGATTATTCATTTTGTATTTCAATATCTGCCGAGTAAATACCATGAATTTCACCATCATCCGTTTGAACTTGTAGGACACCATCGTTTGTTATCCCAAGCGCAATCCCTTCTATTTCTTGATGAATCATGACTGCTTTTATGCGACGACCGAGAGTACCTGAATAGCTTTCCCACAAAAGCTTGAGTGGTTCAAACCCATACTCCACATACATATCTGTGTATATTTCTAAATGATGTAAGATACGGGCTACTAATTGTGATCGATCAATATGAACCCCTGCAATCATTTTTAGAGACGTAGCAATTTGTTGAAGTTCTTCAGGAAAATCTTCCATTGATTGATTTACATTAACTCCAATTCCCAATATGATGGCATGCACTCGATCTACATCCGCTTGTAACTCAGTTAAAATTCCAGTACATTTCTTTCCGTTGATCAACAAATCATTTGGCCATTTTATTTCAGCACGTAAATCCGCTATATCTTCTATTGCTCTTGTAACAGCAACAGCTGCAATTAATGTAAATTGAGGTGCTTTCATTGGAGGTATTTCAGGTCTAATAATAATACTCATCCAGATTCCTTTACCGCGAGACGATGTCCAAGGTCGAGCCATTCTTCCTCTCCCCGCAGTTTGCTCTTCACACAACACAAGAGTTCCATCTATAGCGTTTTCTTGCGCTAATTGATGAGCAACTGGCTGAGTAGAAAGACATTGTTCAAAATAATGAATCTTCCGACCAAAACGAGTTGTTGTAAGGTATTGTTCTACTTTTGCGACTTGGATTGAGTCAGGGGAAGATGCTAAAATATACCCCTTCTTCTTTATAGTTTCAATAACAAACCCTTCTGCCTCTAGTTCCTTAATGTGTTTCCAAATTGCAGTCCGTGAAAGACCAAATTCGTCAGCTAACTGCTGTCCAGATATAGGTTCACTTTTTGCTGAAAGCAATCTTTTTGTTATTTCAAGTTTTATTGCAGGGTTCATTTCATTATCCATTCCTTTATTCGTTCAGGTTGATTTTCAACTTCATTGTTTAGAATCGCTTTTACCAAGTCCTTAAGCATTTGTTGAAGCCAAGGTCCTCCCGGTTTTTGCATCCAATCCATTAAATCCTTTCCTGAAACGGATAAATCTTTTTTTGACTGAATCGGTAGTGAGTATTTCATTTTTTTTATCATTTCAGTGTCCATACGCTCAATTGTAGGATAAAGAATACTTGCATATTTTTCCGCTATCACTAACGTTTCTTCATCAAACTCAAAAATACTTTCGATGGAAAACGTACCTTGTATGCGAATTTCGACGGCACGAATAATCTTGTTAATTGTTTTCTTTTGCACGTTGGATAATTTAAAAAGAGTTGAAATGGATACACTACTTTTTTCTTCTTGGAGAAGAGAAAGAAATGCCCACCCGTAAACAGAGTCTGCGTGTGATTGAAAAACTTTCCACTGATCGGGCTTCCATTCAAGGTTACCAGGAAGGTTTTCTGCCAACTTTGTATCTACGAGTTGGTGTACGCCTTTATACGGGTTACTACTCGTCCAAACTTTTTCAAGTTCTTTCGTGATACGTTCAATCGATACATGCCTTATGTTCGAAGCTTGTTCTGTTATCGCATTAAAGGTCTTACCTTCTAGTTGAAAGCCAAGCTGTGCAGAAAACCGAACTGCACGTAACATGCGTAGAGCATCTTCTGAAAAACGCAAATTCGGATTTCCTACTGTTTGAATCATTTGATTTTCTATATCTTTTCTTCCACCAAACAAATCAATAATCTCTTCTTCAATCGTCATAGCCATTGCGTTCATCGTAAAATCACGTCTTTTTAAGTCTTCTTTTAATGATCGGACAAACACAACGTCAGTTGGTCTTCGATGATCTTCATACTCTCCATCAGTCCGAAACGTTGTCACTTCTATCGCTTCATCTTGATGAAGGACTACTAAGGTTCCATGCTCAATTCCTACATCGATAGTCATAGGAAACATTTTTTTAACTTCATGTGGTAATGCATTGGTGGCAATATCAATATCTGTTGCTTCTTTTCCTAATACGATATCCCTTACAGCACCACCAACAATAAACGCTTCATATCCAGCTTGATGAAGCACATGTAAAATATCTTTACCTGCTTCCCAAGTCTTAAGATTGGACATGTCTATTCGCCACTTCCATATAGAGATTTTCATATTGTGAAACAATCATAGACGAGTGAAATTTATCTCTAACCGTCCGAATAGCATTTTCTCTAAATTGACTTAGTAACTCATCATCTTTCAATATCTTCAAAGCATAAAAGGCTACTTGTTCGATATCATGTAGAGGAACAATATAACCATTTTTGCTATGTTCAATAACTTCCGGAATTCCTCCAATATCGGTCCCAATACAAGGAACGCCACATGCCATTGCTTCAATAAGTACTAAACCAAATGATTCTTTTTCGGATAATAAAAGTTTTAAATCAGAAATTGCATATAGTTCAGACAAATTGTCCTGTTTTCCTAAAAACAAAACATCTTTTTCAATGTCAAGCCGTTTTACTAATTGGATAACTGTATTCATTTCAGGACCATCACCAACTAATAACAATTTTGCAGGCATTTCTTTTCGTATGTATGCAAAACTTTTTATCACATCCGGAACATGTTTTACATTTCGGAAATTGGAGACATGAATGAGTATCTTTTCATTCTGTTGAATTTTATAATACTCTTTCAATTCACTGGAGTTACTCGGTACATATTCTCTTTCATCCACAAAATTATAAATGGTTTCAATTGATTGGTCTGGTTCAATAAGTTCCATCGTCTGTTGTTTTAACGAGTGCGAAACTGCTGTGACAACATCTGATTTTTCGATTCCGTACTTGATCGCTCCTTTTAAAGAAGAGTCATAACCCAAAACGCTTATATCTGTTCCGTGTAGCGTTGTTACAATACCTACTTGTTGGTTAGCCATATCACGGGCTAAAACCGCACAAACCGCATGAGGAATTGCATAATGGACATGTAATATATCAAGATTTTCTTTTTTGATTACCTCCGACATTTTACTTGCTAAGGCAATGTCATAGGGTGCATATTGAAATACGGAATAACTATTTACTTCAACTTGATGAAAATAAATATTTGGAACCATTCTATTTAAACGAAACGGCATACTTGAAGTTATGAAATGTATTTCATGTCCACGCTCGGCTAGCAACTTCCCAAGTTCTGTTGCAATGACGCCTGAGCCCCCGACTGTTGGATAACATGTGATGCCGATTTTTAACTTTTTCATAAAAAGAATTCCGCCTTTCCTTAAGAACGTCTTTCTTGTAACAAGCGCCAATCGACGAACCCTTCTTGCAAGCCTTTTAATAAAACTTCGGCGGTCCCCATATTGGTAGCGAGTGGTATTTGATAAACATCGCATAGTCTTATAAGGGCTGTAACATCTGGTTCATGTGGTTGAGCAGTTAATGGGTCGCGGAAAAAAATAATCATATCCATCTCATTATTCGCTATCTTAGCACCAATTTGTTGATCCCCACCAAGAGGACCTGATTGAAAACGAAAAACAGGTAAACCCGTTTCGTCTATAATTCTTTGACCTGTTGTCCCTGTAGCACACAATTCATGTTCATTTAGAATATCTTTATAAGCTGTAACAAACTGAATTAAATCATCTTTTTTACGATCATGTGCAATTAACGCAATTTTCATGATTCACCCTCCAAATACTTATAATACGTTTTCAAGCCCGTATATTAATTGATCTAGTTCCATTACTTTATTAATTGAATATTTGACACCCGACATAAAGGATTGACGGTTGAAAGAATCATGTCTCAACGTTAATAATTGACCGTCTCCTCCAAATAGTACTTGTTGATGAGCTACGAGTCCAGGTAAGCGTATGCTGTGTAACGGAATTCCATCATACGATGCCCCTCTAGCTCCTGCTAAAGTTTCTTCTTCATGGGGATGCCCTTGTTTGTGTGAAACTCTATTCTCTGCAATTAATTGAGCTGTTTTATAGGCCGTTCCTGAAGGTGCATCTAATTTTTGATCATGATGCATCTCAATAATTTCAACGTCAGGAAAGTATTCTGCTGCCATTGCTGCAAATTTCATCATCAAAACGGCACCAATGGCAAAGTTAGGCGCCACTATCCCACCCAAATGGTTCCTTGCAGCTAGCTCTTTACATTCTTTTAATTGAGCGTCCGTAAACCCTGTCGTTCCGATAACTGGGCGCACATGGGCTTCTAGACACATTTTAGTATGTTCAAAAACTTGTTTTGGTGTTGTTAAATCAACAAATACGTCAGGCTTTGTTCGTTCGAGAAGTTCACCTAGTTCTAAAAAGACTGGAATGGTGTATGTTGATGGAAACTCAGATGACTCACTCAAATGTTGACCTATATCTTTGTAATCCAACACACCGACTAATTCAAACTCTTCAGAACTCATAATTGTATGTACAGCCTCTTGACCCATTTTTCCTCGTGGTCCACCTATTGCAACACGTATCACTCTTGTTCCTCCTTGTATGTCCATCTATTTTTATCACGCGATTTAAACTTGTCCATCACTCGGTTATGAGCTTGCTGTAAATCAATATTTTGTGAGTTAGCGAAGCAAATAAGAACAAATAATAAATCACCCAGCTCTTCTTCCATGTTTTGTTCTGCTTCAGAGTCCTTTTTCTTTTTCATTCCATATACATGCTGAACTTCCCGAGTTAATTCCCCTAGCTCCTCCATCATCCGTGCAAGCATTTCAAAAGGAGGAAAATATCCTTCTTTAAATTGTCCTATGTATGCATCTACTTCCATCTGAAGTGATTGAATGGTCTTTTCATTGTTCATTTGCTTCTCCTCCTCTTCCTATCCTATTAAAAAACGATTGATATTGTCAAAAAGAGAAAAATACATGATAATTACCAAGTGCTAGTAAAAAGGGATGGGGTGTTTATGTGCTGAAGGGCATAAAACTTAAAAATATCTTTTTCATCATGTTAGGTGCTGCTATTTTTAGCTTTGGTTTTGTTCATTTTAATATTCAAAATCAGTTAGGTGAAGGTGGATTTAGCGGAATCACTTTGATTTTATTATTCGTTTTCAATCTAGACCCTGCTCTTATGAACTTAGTTTTAAATATACCAATGTTTATAATCGGATGGCGGTTACTTGGCCGGAAAGTATTTGTATATACTGTGATTGGTACTGTATCAGTTTCAGTTTTCTTGAAAATCTTCCAGATTTACGAAGTGAACATTCATATACAAGATGATTTGTTTTTAGCCGCTTTATTTGCCGGTGTATTTGTTGGAATTGGACTCGGCATTATATTTAGGTATGGTGGAACTACAGGTGGTGTTGATATCATCGCACGCTTAGCTCATAAATATGTTGGATGGAGCATGGGGAAAACGATGTTTATCTTTGATGCCGTAGTTATTTTGCTCTCATGGTTAACCTTTTTAGATCATCGTTCCATGATGTATACCTTAGTTGCTGTATTTATAGGTGCACGCGTAATTGACTTTGTCCAAGAAGGTGCATATGCAGCACGGGGGGCGTTTATTATTTCCGAGTTTCAAAATGAAATTGCAGACCGTATTTCATCTGAAATGGATCGTGGCGTCACAGTTTTGCGAGGATTTGGTCATTTTACAAAAGAAGATAGAGAAGTTCTTTATTGTGTAGTTGGTCGAAATGAAATTGTACGATTGAAAAATATCATCATCTCCATTGACCCACATGCATTTGTATCTGTTACCGAAGTTCATGACGTTATGGGTGAAGGATTCACGTTAGACGAACAAAAACGTCCGTTAGATTAAGAAAAGCGTAAAGTGTCTGCAAGCTCAACATTGTCGCCAGCGCTAAAAGAGCCGGTGCGAAAGTTTGCTTTCGCCTGAGATTCTGCAAAGCTAAGAGCTCGACGTCCTGCTCCTGCGGTTACTCGTCGCAAAATACAGTGCAAAGAAATTTTTTCGGAACGCCCTTATGACCCATATCGTGTGGTCCCAAGCTTAGGTGTGAATAGTCGCTTGTAGCTAGACATTGCTATTAAAAATTGAAGATAATGCTAATAAAATTTATATATTATCTAGATGAAAAAAACTCACGAAGCATGGAAAACATGCTCGTGAGTTTTTTCTATTCGTCTCTACTCATACCTGTGTATATCAACACTAAGCGAAGTAATTCCAAGACTGCAACCGCTGCAGCAGCTACATAAGTCATTGCAGCAGCATTTAACACTTTACGCGCGTGACGCTCTTCTTCATTACGAATTACTCCGTGAGAAACAATTTCTGTCATAGCTCGACTTGAAGCATTAAATTCAACTGGTAGTGTAACAATTTGGAAAACAACACCAACCGCTAATAGCACGATACCTAAAAGCAACATGTTCGTCATTCCTGCAAAAATACCAATCATAACAAAAATCCATGATGCATTTGAGGAAATATTAGCAACAGGTACTAATTTATGACGGAATGTCAAAAATGAGTAAGCCTCAGCGTGTTGAATCGCATGTCCAACCTCATGAGCAGCAATCGCTGTTCCAGCAACCGAAGCTTCATGGTAGTTATGTGAAGACAAGGCAACAATTTTAGTCATTGGGTTATAGTGATCACTTAAATACCCGTGACTTTCAACAACTTTGACTTCTTGTAAATTATTTTGATCTAAAATTAAACGAGCTACCTGAGCCCCTGTCATACCAGAAGTTGACCGTACTTTAGAGTACTTTTTATATGTTCTTTTGACTTTAAGTTGCGCGTATATTGGTAACAATAATAATACGGCAAAGTAAATTAAAAACCCTCCCAAATTGACCATCCTCCTATTTTCTATCTAGCTATCATTTTATATGCTATGTGACAATTGAGCAACTATTTAGATTGCTGTAGTGGTGACGATTTGATGACTTTAATTGCTATTAAAATACACACAATCGATAACCAGAAAGTGAAATAACCGATTATTTGATTATGTTCACTTAAGCTACTGTAGATTGGCATTTGCCCAAATACGTAGTCAATAACATCATTATGTAATGTCCATATAGCAGCAATTAATACATGAATCCATTTGAATCGATACTTAGGAGAATATAGAATTGCTTGCACGGCCATTGCGAAATGACTGACGACTAGCATCCAGCCTACAAAGCCTATTGGTCCAGTTTCAAATTGTGTCCAAATATTCATGACCACTGCCCATAGTCCATATTTCACGAGCGTAATAAGTGCTAACGCTTCAATTAATTTAAAATGGTGACCGATTAGCCATCCCAACAAAGCAATCGAAAAAAACAAACTAGCAGTTGGACTATCTGGAACGAAGATGAGAAAAATGGGATCTGTAATTTCTAATTGCCACTTATACCAGTAAAAGCCATATACCGTCCCTAATACATTGACAACAAATAATAACCACATAAATGTTTTATTAAATAATAGAAGCTTGACTTGAGCGATTAAACCATTCATTGTTCATGACTCCTTATGTACAGAAAAGCGCAAAGCGTCTTTCAGCTCGATCCCTACGTTGGATGAACCGATGTGGTATTAGAGGTGACGCTTAGAGCTAGACTTAGCTAATTTTTAATGAAATAGACCACCGATCATAATTTAATGTTTTTTAAATTACAAAAAAAGAGTCAGTTACCTGACTCTTTCTAAGCTTTATCATGGACTTAATTCATCAATAAATTGAGATAACTCTTTTAATTCTTCGTCCGTGCCTTTCCATTGTCCTGCAGGCATAGTGCCAATACCATTTACTGCGATATCTGCAATTTCTTCAGCTGTCTTTTCAGTCGTTACCAAAGATGGTCCAAGCCCACCTTCGTAAGCATTACCATGACAGCCGATACATGATGATCCTGAGTAAATTTTATGACCTTCAGCTTCAGTATCAAACTGAGCTTCTTCGCGAATTTCCCCTTGTGCTTTTGCCGCTTCCCAGTCGTGATTCACGACCGATTCATGCGTTAAAGTAATAATGGCAGCAAACGCTAAAAGCATAAATGCTGTTGGTAACGGACGTTTAAATGGACGTCGTTCTGGTCCTTTGTCTAAGAATGGCACAAGCAATAATGCACCAAACGCTAGTCCAGGCATAACAATTGCTCCAATAACATTAAAAGGACCTGAAGCAAATTCATATTTCAATAATTGATACAAGAATAAGAAATACCAGTCCGGTAATGGAATATAAGCTGTATCTGTTGGATCCGCTTGACGTTCAAGTGGTGATGGATGAGCAACAGTTAAGATTAAATACCCAATTAAGAATACAGCACCCACTAACCATTCTTTTAATAAAAAGTTTGGCCAAAAAGCTTCTGTTTTCCCCGGATACTCGGAATAGTCTTTTGGAATATTCGGTTTGCGAATAGCAGGTACACGAGAATCCCCGACAAATTTCATCCCTTTTCCGCGATGCATAGTGTCCCCTCCTTTTTGAAATCATCAAAGACGCTGTTTCTTACAACGGTCCTGAAATACCTTGTTTACGAATCATGATAAAATGTGCTGCAAGCAACCCAAGCAAAGCAGCTGGTAAGAAGAATACATGAATCGCAAAGAATCGTGTTAATGTTTGTGCACCGAGAATGGTTTCATCCCCAGCTAACAAGGTTTTAATTGCGCCTCCAATAAATGGTACGGATGCAGCAATTTCAATACCTACTTTCGTTGCAAACAACGCTTTCATGTCCCAAGGAAGTAGATAACCTGTGAAACCAAGACCTAACATAACGCCGAATATTAATACGCCGACAATCCAGTTAAGCTCACGTGGTTTCTTATAAGATCCTGTAAAGAATACGCGTAATGTATGAAGGAACATCATGACAATTACGAGTGAAGCTCCCCAGTGATGCATCCCACGAACAATTTCACCGAATGCTACTTCATTTTGCAGGTAGTAAACCGATTGCCATGCATTTTCAATATCTGGTACATAATACATTGTTAAAAACATACCAGAAAGGATTTGTATTACTGTTACGAAGAAAGTTAATCCACCGAAACAATAAACGAATGCTGAGAAATGATGCGCAGGGTTTACGTGCTCTGGTACTTCATGGTCTGCAATATCACGCCAAATAGGAGTAATATCAAGACGTTCATCCACCCAATCATAAATCTTGTTTAGCACTGACGTCGTACCCCCTTACGTTAAACTAATGTATTTGGTCGTATTTTACCAATTTCTAGCAGACCATCTTTTTCACGTACTTCAAACTCATCCAACGGACCAAGAGGTGGTGTACCTTTAATGTTTTTACCATTTTTTTCATAACGGCCAGCGTGACATGGACAGAAGAATTGATCCTTGTGTTCTGGACTACCTGCCCAGTTAACCGTACATCCTAAATGTTTACATACTGGTGAAAGTGCAATAATAGTACCTCCAGATTTGTAAACCCATGCTGTACTTGTTACGTCAGACGTATACCATGCATCAACTTGTTCAAAAGAAAAGTCAACTCGCTCTGGCACTTCCGTAATATCTGCCACTTTTTTGCTTGTCGGAATGAAATCTCCAGCTTCTGCTTTTTGCAATACAGGATCTACTGCAAAACGTACCATTGGCATCATCATTCCAGCAGCCATAAATCCACCTACACCCATTAATGTATAGTTAAGGAATTGACGTCTCGATACACGATTATTACTCATGTTTTTCCCCCCTCTAACTTAAAGGTCAGTCCAAATGGACATACTTGTACTAAATAATAAAACTAGGACAGTTCTTATGATATATCAATAAAAATGGAAGGTCAATATTCCATTAGACGCTCCAGATTACTTTGTGAACATTTCTTGAAGGTTAGGATGTGATTCTAGCCCAACGATTCGCGAAATTTGGGATCACTTGTCTTACTTGATCGTCTAAAACAGATTGACGCAATTTTTGATCCATGTCTTCTAACGGAATAGAAGGTATGTAAACGACGTCTAGTTCTCTAGCTTCTGTCATCCATAACGCATCACTTGTGACGAAGAAAAGATGCTTAAACCCTGCTTCCTTTAATACTTCCACCCACTCAACGCCTAAATCTTGACGTTTCGCATGAATCGTATAGGAAACTGGTGGCATTAAAACAACTCTACCTTTAAATTGGTTTTCAATAAAGGCCGTAATTGACATTAAAAAATCTGCTGTTCCGGTACTCTGTTTAATATAGGGAGCTCGTCCATCTACTAATAAAAGTGGGATAATCGCAGTATCTACAAATTCTTTCTGTTCTTGAAAAATAGATATGTCTTTCGAATTCCAATACATTTATCTCTCTCCTTAATTATAAGCGCAAAGCGCCATATTAGTTCGACGCTGTGTGAGCCTCGAGCTGGCGCTTGTAGCTAGACATAGCTTATCTTGAAATAAAGATAATACCTGTAAAAGTGTATACTTTCTTTCATTTCAAAAAAGACTCCATCGATAACGATGAAGTCAAGACTTTGACGATTCTTTTATTTCTTGCAAAAGCGTAGAAAGTTTAAAAAATCGGTCTTTATCGTTGGCGTCTAAAGCCTCATCTATTTGTTTCAAGATATGTTCTTCTCGAAAAGTATGCATACTTTCTTTGAGAACTTCTTCAGCTATTATTCGATCTTTATCATTAATTTGCAAATATTTTGGCATAAACGGATTTTCCTCAAGTACAGCTAAAAACTCTGAACTTGCCGGAACGTTTGGGAAGTTTAATTGAATATACATGTCTTCTGTTGGATGAAGACGTAGGTCATGAAATGATTTCTCTGCATCAGCAGTCATTAAATTCCCTTTGTAAAATCTAAAAGGAACGCCTGAGGATTCAGTGACGGACATGACCATTGCACGAGGGCAGTAATGAGCTTCTTCAACAAAGTGGACTTTTTGAAGTAAATCGTCGTGGCTTAATAAGTAATTGAGAATCCACACACACTCTCTTCGTTTCATTTGATATCTCTTCAAAAACCAGCGAACAAATTCTTTCTTTTCAATCACTGAAACAGATGCGGTCATGTTACTCCTCCTTTCAAGTTAAAGATTCAATAAGGTCTTGCCATCGTTCATCATCTGGTTGAAGATATGCTAACTGTTTACTTATTTCGAGAGCTTCTAAACGTTTTCCTTCTTCAATTAAAAAATAAACATATTTCTCTAAAAACACCGGGTCTTCTTTATGGTCAGTATATGCCAAAGAGTAAAATTCGTATGCACGTTCATAATTCTCTTCTTTTGCATATGCTTCTGCTGCAAATGGATACAATGCTGACCAATCATCTTGATTTGCCGAAACCGTTTCGATGAGGTCAATAACGTCTACGTCACGCTCTTCCGAATGAAAAAACGAAATAAGCGTCAATGTGGCTTCCATGTATTCAGGATCTAGTGCAATGGCTTGTCGTAAATGATGTTCCGCTTCTTCTTTCTTACCAACTTTAAGTGCCATCTTTCCAGCAAATAAATAGAGTTCTTTATCATATTCATCACGACTTAAACCTTCTACAATGGACTCGTATGCTTTTTCGTGTTCGTCTATCATGCTATACGATTGAGACAACAATAAGTGTGCAGAAAAATAATCCGGATCTAAGGTTTTCACTTCAATTAATTTACGAATGGCGAGTTCATACTGAGTCGCCTGAAAAGCAGCATGTGCATAACCAAACAACAAATCTGGTGTTATATGATGCTCTAGGGATTCTTCATAGTATGGTAAAGCGTCCTCGTATGCCGCTCCTGCGGTATGAACCTCAGCTAAACGTTCTGACAATCGAACTCCCGCTATTTCTGAATGTTGATGGGTTAAACTTTCATAAATACGAACTGCTTCTAAATACTTACCCGTCTCCAAAAGTAATTCGGCTTTTGCAAATTGTAAGAGAGGTTCACCCGGCATTAAAGATAATGCTTGGTTAATACGTTGTTCTGCAGCCTCATAAAATCCTTGCATTTGATAGTAGTCTGCGAGACTAAGTAATGCTTGAGGATATTCGTCTTCTTCCGGTTTAACACTTGTTAATAATAATAATGCCTCGTCTTCTTCATCGATTTCCATTAATACATGAGCTCTATCTATTTTCAGCTGCGCTTCTTCAGGAAATAGAAATTGTAAATGCTGTAAAATCTGATCTGCTTCTTTTAAATAACCAGCACTAATAAGTAAATCGGCGATTTCGTACTGTGTGTCTGGTTCACTTTCTAGAAGTAAAGGTTCAAGCATGGATTGAACTTGTTCTAAATTCCCTTGCTCGATAGCTTCTATAAATTGTTGACTAGTTTCCATTATCCATCACCCGTTCTCTCTCTTTTCATACCATATGCTACATGACGCTTGAACCATTCACAAGAAAAAACTCCCCGATAACGGAGAGTTCATGAAGTGCACAACTTTTTTAAATGATCAAAGAAATTAGGATACGATATCGAAATACAGGAAGAATCTTGAATAACAATCGAATCGTTTGCAATAACAGAAGCAATAGCTCCCATCATCCCTATACGGTGGTCATCATATGAATCCAATAATCCCCCAGACAAATGTGTCGGTCCTTTGATAATCATTCCGTCATCTGTCGCAATAATATCCGCACCTAATTTCTTCAATTCAGTTACGACTGCAGAAATACGATCTGTTTCTTTTACTTTTAATTCAGCAGCATCTTTTATTACCGTCACGCCATTTGCTTGAGTGGCGAGTAACGCAATAATAGGAATCTCGTCAATTAAGCGGGGAATTAAATCGCCTCCAATTTCGATACCAGACAGTTGGGATGTTTTGATGGTAATCGTACCGACGGGTTCTTCACGAAATGTTTCATTCTCCACGATTTGAAGATTTGCTCCCATGCGATGTAAGACATCTATTATTCCAGTCCGTGTTGGGTTTAAACCGACGTTTTCTAATGAGATTTCACTGTTAGTTGCAATTGCTCCTGCAACTAAAAAGAATGCAGCTGAGGAAATATCACCGGGTACATTAATATGAGTACTTGTTAATTCTTGACCACCTTCAAGTTGAATCAAACCGTCCTCAGAATGGATGTCCACACCAAATTGCCTTAGCATGCGTTCAGTATGGTCTCTTGTACGTTCTTTTTCTCTTACAATCGTCATGCCTTTGGCTTGTATACCCGCTAGTAAAATTGCTGACTTCACTTGTGCACTGGCAACGGTCATTTGATAGTCGATTCCTTGTAATGCTTTTCCTTGAACGGCCAAGGGAGTAAATTGCCCACCGTTTCTTCCGGTAATATGCGCACCCATCTCACGTAAAGGTACAATTACTCGTTTCATTGGTCTTCGAGCAATTGATTCATCTCCAATTAGGACTGCGTGTACATTTGATCCGGCTAAAATACCCAATATTAGTCGAGTAGTGGTTCCCGAATTGCCTGTGTTTAATATTTCTTGGGGTTCTATCCAATTAGAAATCCCCTCGCTTTTAATCGTAATACGAGTCCCCTCAACTTCAATTTCTACACCCAGTTTGCGAAAACAGGAAATCGTACTAAAACAATCATCACCGAGTAAGAAGCCGTCGACAGTGGTTGTCCCCTTGGCCATAGCACCAAACATAATGGAACGATGAGAAATAGATTTATCTCCCGGGATATTAATAGTACCTCTTAGTGAGGGTTTATTGTAATCAAGGTTCATCGTTTTCAAAAATCCTCACTCCTTTTCACGAAATATACGTTTCATATAGAGTCTCTGATTTCAAGTGATTGGACGCTAAGTCTCGATCTTCGGACGTTTGGAAGCTTATCACTAAAATCCCAAAAACATCTTCACGGGTTTCGACAATACGTATGTTTGTAATACTAATCGCATGTTTTGCTAGAATGCCAGTGACTTCTGAAATAACACCTGGATAGTCGGGGACATCCACATACAAATCGTAAACCGTATACATGGCCCCTTGTGAAGTGGTAGGTAATTCATCTCTGACATGTTTCGCTCTTGAAAAATAATGCTCAATGTCAACGGGAGCTGCGTTATTAAGAAGGTTCTTTACCGTTTCCATCTCCATTTGCCATTTGGTCATCTGTTTGATTAACTCATGTCTATTTTGTATCGTTATGTCTCTCCACATTATCGGATTGGAAGAAGCAATTCTTGTGATATCACGGAATCCTCCCGCTGCCAATTGTTTGGTGAAGGGAAAATGTTCATTTTCCTCGGATAATTGATGAACAAGTGAAGCAGCAACGATATGCGGGAAGTGACTAACAACCGCAGTCATATGATCATGTTCTTTTGCAGAAACACGTACAATTTTGCCTTTCGTTAAAGAAAGTAATGATTCTAACCGTTTAATATTCTCTTCTTCTTCATTCTCAAGGGGTGTAAGCATGAAATAAGCATTTTCAAACAAGTGTGCTTTGGCCGCCTCTACACCAGATTTATGTGATCCAGCCATTGGATGACCGCCTATAAAGGAAATGCCTTTTTGGTTTAATATCTTTGCTTTTTCCATAATGCTGTTCTTTGTGCTCCCTGTATCGGTTAATAGCACTTGTTTTTTCAATGTCCAATCCTGCACTTCATTCAAGAATTGAAGCGTAGCATTCACAGGAGTAGCAAATATAATGATATCAGCTAGTTGAGCGGCTTCTTTCACGTGAAAGGCCATATCGTGAATTATTCCAAGTTTTTTTGCTTTGCGAACTGTATGTGTATCGTGATCAAATCCAATGATATTAATGTTCGGATGCTTTCGAAGAGCTAATGCGAGAGAACCTCCAATTAAACCAAGTCCAACAATCAATACTTGTTTATTCACTGAAAAACACCTAGTTCTAAAAGCACCTCAGTCAAATGATCAAGAAGCTCGTGATTTTGATTTTGTGTTCCAATCGTGATCCGAATGTAATTAGGTACGCCTAATGCATTACCACTTCGGATGATATAGCCCCTTTTTAACAATCGTTCAAACACATCGTCACTATTTACTTTTACTTCTAGAAGAACAAAATTACCTTCTGACGGGTAGAGGTGAAGTTGATTCTTAGAACTATATTCCTCAAACTGCTTTTTACCACGTTCATTTCCAGACCGACATTGTTCAATAAAAGCCTGATCGTTCAGCGCTGCAATTGCAACACCTTGACTTAGAGATGTGTTATTAAAAGGCTCACGTAAAGTCTCAAGATTTGATATCAAATCGGCATGTCCAATTGCATAACCAACTCGGAATGCAGCTATACCGTATGCCTTTGAAAATGTTCTTAAAACAACTACGTTCTTATAATTGTTGATATAAGTTAACGGGTTTAAGTAAGTTGGTTCCGTAATATATTCAAAATAAGCTTCATCCAAAACAATCAGGACATTACTGGGAACCGACTGAATAAATGTATTTAACTCTTGTTGATTTAGAAGCGTACCAGTAGGATTGTTCGGTGAACATAACCAAACTACAGCTGTTTGTTCATCTATTTGATTGAGCATTTCTTCTAAATCATGCATTCCTTCTTTTAAGGGAACTTCACGGACTTCTGCCCCTTCTATTCTTGCATTGTGACGATATTGAGGGAACGTAGGGTTTGCCATAACCGTGTTAACGCCAGGTTGGAGTAAGGCTCTAGCTATAATTAAAATAATTTCGTCAGAACCATTCCCAAATAACAGTTGATTTTCCTCAACTCCTAAGTGCTTGGCTAATGCAGTTCTCAATACACTCGAATATCCATCCGGATAACGTTCAAACTTCAAAGAATGATTATCAATAAATTCAGTTACCTTCGGAGAAGTACCTAGTGGATTTTCATTTGAGGCTAATTTTACGATTTCTGACAAGCCATACATGGATTTCACTTCTTCAATAGATCTTCCTGGTTCGTATGCTTTCATTCCTACTATTTGCTTTTTCCACTTCATCTCTCTCGCCTCAACTTCCTTACTTTGATAAATCGGGTCGTAACTTAACTGCTTCATTTATATAAACGTGGTGGACTTCACTTTGAGCTAGATTTGTATTTACATGCATTAAAACACGAATACATGAACTTAGCGCACCAGGTACATCCATTTCATGTGTGCACATGACGGGTACGTATGTCCAACCTGAGATACTTCTCACTGCTTTAGCAGGAAAACCTGAAGATATATCTGTTGTCGTAGAAATAATGACGGATGCTACATCATCAGGGTTAACATCATTCTTTTCTATCATCTCTAGGACCAAACGTTCTGTTTCTTTTTCGATATGCTCTACTGTATCTAACGGGATGGTTGTTGCACCTCGAACACCTCGTATCATAAGTGCACCTCCTTTACCCAATTTCTTAATTGTTGATCGGCTTTATTCCCAACTTCACTTGAAATAACTTTCATGAATGGTTCACCAACTTTGTTTAATAAAACAAAATGAATATCTCCATAAGTTACTTTTTTATCTCTCATCATCAAGGTAAATATATCTTCATACGAATGTTTCGTTACGTGGTCAAAAGAAAAACCAATCTGCGTCATATAGTCAAAACATTTCTTTGCAAATCCACTAGATAAGTTTCCAAATTGTTCACTTAGAATAAGTGCATATATCAATCCAATTGCGACTGCTTCACCATGAGTAATCTTTCCATAACCCGTTGATGTTTCAATCGCATGGCCATAAGTATGTCCTAAATTTAAATATTTTCGGATGGATGTTTCAAATTCATCTTGTTTCACAATATTTGCTTTTACTTGGATGCCCTTTACAAGATGATGCATTAATTCTTGTTCTGAAAGATTCGATAACTTTGTAATACTTAATAATTCATTGAGCCATTGTTCATCTGAGATGAGCGCATGTTTTATTACTTCTGCCATGCCAGAACGCACTTCATGGAAAGGAAGTGTTTTTAATAAAGAAATATCATAAATGACTGCTTCTGGTTGATAAAAAGACCCAATCATATTTTTCCCTTGAGGATGATTAATTGCCGTTTTCCCCCCCACGGCACTATCATGGGCTAAAATGGTCGTCGGGAATTGGTAAAACGGGACACCTCTCATGAAAGTAGATGCGACAAATCCCGTCAAGTCTCCACAAGCACCTCCGCCAAAAGCGAATAATACAGACTTTCTTGTGCAACCTTTTTGTAAAAGGAAACTATGACAGTTGAAATAAGATTCCACCGTTTTACAAGCTTCCCCTTCAGGGACGTGATACACATGAATATTTGCTTTCACAATCGACTGCAAAGGAATTAATAACTGATTCATATGTAATTTAGCTACTTTTTCGTCTACCAGTATTACAATTTGATCGGCCATCTTTAACTGCTCTGCGTATTGTTTGAGCGTATTAAAAAATATGTTCATTCCTATATGCACAAAATATTGTTTTTCTTTTGTTTCGATTGAGATGGTTTTCATGTTTAGAACTCCTTTGTATATAACCGGTGTTCCTGAATAGATTTTATTAAATTCGACATCTGATCACTTTGAAATTGTTCTAGTATAGCAGCTGTAATCTCCCATGCAATTACATGCTCTGCCACGATTGAAGCTGCAGGGACTGCACAACTGTCCGAACGTTCAATGCTTGCTTTGAATGGTTCTTTCGTATCGATGTCAACGCTTTGTAGTGGTTTATATAATGTTGGAATAGGTTTCATTACTCCGCGAACCACAATTGGCATTCCTGTTGACATTCCGCCTTCAAGGCCGCCTAAACGGTTTGTACTTCGCGTATACCCGTTATTCTCATCCCAAACGATCTCATCGTGAACTTGACTTCCCGGTTTTCTCGCCATTTCAAAACCTAACCCAATTTCAACACCTTTGAATGCATTTATACTCATCATCGCCATAGCAAGCTTTGCATCAAGCTTCCGATCATAATGGACATAACTACCAATCCCCGCAGGAACGCCTTCTACAATAACCTCTACGATGCCTCCAATCGAATCTCCATTCTCTTTGGCTTCGTCAATAGCTTTCACCATTTCCTTTGAAGCGATCGGATCTATACAGTAAACAGGATCTTCTTCCACAATTTCACGAATCTTTTGTACAGATAAACCCTCAATAGATTGCGGATTCGCTTTTACTCCACCTATTTCAGTAACATGAGAAACGATGTGAATGCCCATCTCTGCTAATACTTGCTTTGCGACCGAACCTACAGCTACACGGACCGTTGTCTCGCGTGCCGATGACCGTTCTAATACATTCCTTAAATCACGGTGACCATATTTCATGCCCCCTACTAAGTCTGCGTGTCCTGGACGCGGTCGCGTAATTTGTCGCTTAACATCCTCGGGATTTATATCTTCTAAAAGTGGCTCAATACCCATAACGTGGGTCCAATGCTTCCAATCGTCATTAAGAACAACTAAAGCTACCGGAGAACCTAACGTTTTACCATGACGAACTCCTGAAGTTATCTCTACTGTGTCTTTTTCGATTTGCATTCTCCGACCTCTACCATGGCCGCCTTGTCTTCTCTTTAAATCTTTATTTATCGTTTCGGATGTGATAGTTAAACCCGCCGGTAATCCTTCAATTATTGCAGTTAGTTGTGGTCCATGAGACTCACCAGCTGTTAAATAACGCACGGCACTTTCCCCCTTCAACTCGCTAAAGTATTTTAAGTAACACTATACCATAAACTATTTTTTATTTCATTGTGGTTTTGTGTACGTTTCGTCTTTTTTCAACAAGTATATGTCTGTTAAATGCGCTTTATTGGTTAATGCAACCAGATAAACTAAATGTAGGTCTGTGTATCAAATATTGAAGATTAAGGTAAAGCATTTAAATGCACATAGTCTTCAGACTTCGCTTTCTGTGCCTACTAGCCAACATTTATAAGAAAACTGTCCGAAATTTCTCTCGGACAGTTAAATCTGTTATTTTTTTCGATAAAAGAAAGTATCTTCTGTCTCTAATTCGTAGCGACTTGGATTGAATATTTGTTCTGTACTCCCAACAAACAAAATACCATCTTTTCGAAGGGACTGTCCAAAATTCGTATAGATTTGATTTTTGGCTTCTTCAGTAAAATAAATCATAACATTACGGCAAACAATTAAATCAAATTCTTTTTGATATGTATCTTTTAGTAAATTGTGTTTCTGAAAAGTAACGGTTTTTTTAATAGCTTCATTGACTTTATAAAAAGATCCTTGTTGTTCAAAAAACTTGGTTTTACTTTCTTCAGGAACTTCTGATAAAGAACGTTCCGGGTAAATCCCTACTTTTGCTTTTTGAATAGCGTTTTCATCTAAATCTGTTGCCATAATGGATATTCTTGATAGAGGGAGATGATGAGATAGTACCATGGCAATTGTATAAGGTTCCTCACCAGTAGAACATGCTGCACTCCAAATTTTCAACGTTTTGTTTGTTTCAAGTAATTTCGGGAAAATTCTAGTTTGGAGGATTTCCCATCGTTTTGCATTTCGATAAAACTCGGAAACATTAATCGTCATCCGATCTAGAAATTCATTCAACAAATCACGGTCAAGGTCCAGTGCACTGAAGAATTCATCAAATGTTGCATAGCCTTTTTTTTCATATAAGGATGTGAGCCTTCTCTTCATTTGTGCTTCTTTATATAGACTCAAATCTATTCCCGTTTTCCGTTTAATTTGTTCAATGAATTTAATATAATCTTGCATAACTTTCATCGTTCCTCTCTATCTTCCTACAAACATTATAGCTTAAGAGAATTCTTTCGGAAATAAAAAAACAGCCAAATGAAAATCATTTGGCTGTTATCGATATTAGTTAACCCAGTTATTAGCGTCTTTTGCGTAAGAAACTAGTTCTTCTTCTTTGAAGAATAAACCAATCTCACGAACAGCGCTGTCAGCAGAGTCAGAACCATGAATGATGTTTTTCCCAACTGTAACTGCAAAGTCGCCACGGATTGTTCCTGGAGCAGACTCTTTCGGATTTGTAGCACCTACAAGCAAACGAGATGTAGCGATAACATTTTCGCCTTCCCAAACCATTGCGAACACTGGTCCAGAAGTGATGAAATCAACTAACTCTCCAAAGAAAGGACGCTCTTTGTGTTCACCATAATGTTCACCAGCAAGTTCAGGTGTAATTTGCATTAGTTTTGCTCCAACTAATTGGTAGCCTTTCTTTTCAAAACGACCTACGATTTCACCGATTAAGTTACGTTGTACGCCATCAGGTTTTACCATTAAAAACGTTCTTTCCATAATAAACACTCCTTCAATTCTATCTTTGGGTTATACCCACCGTAAAAAATAGTACCATTCTATACAAATTTACACAACAAATTAAAATTTACGTTTCCCCATATAGAGCGAGATATCACGAAGTGATTTTTTTGCGGGATTTAAAGGTAGGGCGTCTAGTTCTTTCAATGCTTTTTGTAAGTATCGATCACTTACCTCATACGCTTTATCTATCGCATCCGTTTGACGAATTCGTTTAACGAGTGCTAGCCGTTCTGGTTCTGTTAAATCACCGGACATAGCTCGTTCAAAATCCTGACGAAAAGCTGGATCATCTTTTAAAAACAAAACCGGTAATGTAATGTTCCCTTGAATCAAATCGCTTCCGGATGGTTTTCCTAATTCTTTATCCGATGATGTAAGATCTAAAATATCATCTATTATTTGAAATGACATTCCGACATAGTAACCAAAACGTTTTAAGTGCATTGCTGTTTTGGCGTCTGCACCTGAAACTACAGCTCCTAAATGACAACTAGATGATATGAGCAATGCCGTCTTACGCTTAATTCTTCGGAAATAATCTTGGATGCGCTGATCCAATTTAAACTTATCTTCGATTTGAATAATTTCGCCAACACATATTTCAACCATTGTGTACGACAATATCCGATGAGCTTCCGTAATATTAAAATTCGTTATGTATTCTAATGCTCGGGCAAAAATAAAATCACCTGTATACATGGCGACTCGGTTATTCCATTGGGCTTTTACTGTCAGTTGACCCCTTCTCATTTCGGAGTTGTCTATAACATCGTCATGGACAAGAGAAGCCATATGTATTAATTCTAAAGGAACAGCAACATCTTTAATCCGTTCGATTTGATAGTCTCCAAATTTAGCGGCAAGTAAAACAAAAACAGGTCGAATTCGTTTTCCGCCTGCATGAAGCAAATGAAGAGAGGCATCATTGAGTAAGTGGGAAGACGAATTTACCGCTATTTCTAATTCTTTTTCGATGAGATCTAAATCTGAACGTAAATCAGAATAGAGCACTTTAAACTTCATCTTATCCACATCTACGTACCTTCTCCCACATGTAAACTTTTTCAATTCTTCTCATATAAACGCTTAATTCATTTCTTATAACCAATATGTCTAGCAGCAGCACCACCGCTGTAAGGTTTGTATTCAACTTTATCAAAACCAGCTTGATCGATCATTTTTGCTAACTCTTTCATTCCAGGAAAGTCTTTTGCAGATTCTTGAAGCCAAGAATATTCTTTATAGCTCTTCGCAAAGAATTTACCGAAAATCGGCATAATGAATTTAAAGTAAAAACCAAACAACTGTTTATAAACTGGTAGTTCTGATTGTGAAGTTTCTAAACATACAAACATCCCGCCAGGTTTCAATACACGGTTCATTTCTTTTAAAACTTGCATATAATCAGGCACGTTTCGCAAGCCAAAACCGATGGTAACATAATCGAATGTGTTTTCATTAAAAGGTAATTCCATGGCATTACCATGGATTAATTCAATTTGTGGAAAAGGTTTTATTTTTTCAATCCCAACATTTAACATGTTTTGGCTGAAATCCAGACCTACCGCTCTGCCATTAGCACCAACGGCTTCTCCCATAGAAATAGTCCAATCTGCTGTTCCACAACAAACGTCTAATGATGAACTTCCCGGTCTAACATTCATCCGTTCCATCGTATCATCTCGCCATTTTTTATGTTGCTGAAAACTAATAACGGAATTCATTCGATCGTAACTTCCAGATATTTTCTCAAACACTTCATGAACGCGTTCTTCTTTTGTTTTCGTCATGTATGTGTCACCTTTCTCTTATGACAGATGCATTTACACTTTTATTCATGTCCAACAACTGCTTCATGTATTTTTTAATAGAGTCTGGAAAACTAAAAGAAGAAATTTCGTTTAATAAATGTTGTTTCTCTTCTTCCATTCTTCTTTCAAGTAATGCATGCCAATTTGTTTTGTAACCTAACATGCTTGCACTCTCGGCTAATGATTCTTGAAATCTAGAGGTTTTTCCCTGATCAAATAAATTTAACTCATGTGAAATCCGTTCAATAAATAATGCTCGCCGTACAAAGGATTGGTACATGTCAAAACCAAAATGCTGGTAAAATTGCTCGATTGACAAGCTTTCAATCGTTTGCAATGTATCCATCCATTCCTCAAACGTTCGATGGATTTGATCGTATACGGATGACTTTTTTTCACTAATATCAACTATTCCCGAAGAAAGGGATCTAATTAATTCTATATTTGAAAGCTTTGCTAGTAGTTGGTAATATAGTCCGCTGTAGTAATCTCCAGCAAGTACAGTTAACTGTTGACTTTTTGAAGATGCATTCAATTCTTTTATTTGATCATGTGCAGTTAAAGCACTATAGATTACCGCAACGGCAATAACTGACTGTTCGTGTTCTTCCGTCCAGTCCTCTCCGTTTAAAAAAGGCAATATCAAAAAAAACAATCGAGATTCATGCACATTTGGATCACCTGTATATTTGTGAAGCGTTCGATGGCGAACGTACATCTTTATTTTAAGTTTTAGTTGTTCAATAAAATTCTTTATAATTATTTCGTTCATCGTACGTGCTCCATTTCAATAAATTCCGGATGTCGTTTTGTGTCATTATAACATAGCACGATTATCCATTCACTGAAATGTGCCTATTTTTTCGCTTCGCTATGAATAACTCCATGCGAAGTTTGAATTTCAGCTTTTCCACGAATTTTCATAGCAGAGGTATGTTCAGTAAACTGGGCAATCATCACTTCACCACGATCAAGTTTTTCAGAGTGGTGAAATTTTGTATCTGTACCTCTCGTAAGGCCAATTACATGAACCCCAACTTCTACAGCTTTGATGACGATTTATTCCGTTTGCGACATAAATCATACTCCTCATTTACATAAT
>JBHGUT010000035.1:0-3803 GCA_048976825.1 Paenisporosarcina sp. | reverse complement strand
TAATTAATATTTAGAAAGTGGGTATACTACCATGTTTAAATCAGAAGTAACTAACGAAATTTTATATATCTTAACCTTGTTTGCATTAATGGCAGTATTATTATCCAACGACTTAAACACCACATTTTCTAGAGTATTTGTCATCCTTGTATTATCAGCAATGATTTTAAAAAGTATATACAGAGTTATTAATATCAAGAAACAGAAAGCTGATTAAATTTCGGCTTTTTACTACGCTTTATGTGTCAACGGTGCATTACGCCTTTTTTATCCTGTCATAAACTGCCTTCGCGTATCCCTTGTTAAACCCAATGGTAGATCCATGTCGATACCCGTCATCTTTCCCAAGCTTGTAAAATAAACATGCGAAGAAAACAACAGAAACGACATAAATTATTGCTGGTTACATGATTACACCGCCATTCTTGACTCTGTGATACTTTCAAAATTCAAATCGAATGTTAGAAATGTACAATCACATTCATGACATTTATTTAAATCTAGCAATTCATCTATTCCTGGTTGTTTTTTTATAAAAGAACCTGTTTCTTTACTTGCACAGTTGGGGCACATGTTTTTCATCTCCCTTTCCATTCTCTCCATCCTTTACGGATTCGAGCGTTTAATTCATGTTTTTGTAATGGCTCATATATCCAAACTCTTTGAGGGTTTTCTAGACGATAGAGGAGGATCCATTTTTGTTTAGCCATTTCGAACACCTAATCTAATTTCAGCTTCTTGTAATCGGATTTCTAATAATTTAAGGTCTGTTTTATTTTGTTCCTTTCCTGTAGATGGTTGAACAAGGTAAAAACCTTGTCCTGGTATCCAGTTTGCCATTCCAATCCCCCCTAGAATTGAATGTTTTTTATACGCTTGTCCGAAGTATCCTTGAAGTCGATCAGATAAGTGTCTTTCATTAACCTAGATACTAATTTTCTATCATACATAGCTTCTAATGCTGTTCTTGATAGATTGGTTGTAATCATAGTTGATTTATTCTGTCTTGCATTTGCAATTGAATAGAGCACCCTCAATGTAAAGTCTGTAGCTTTCTTGGTTGTACCTGTCCCACCTGTTTCAGCCCCTAAATCATCAAGAACTAAATAGTCAACTTTCGAAAGTAGGTTTGCAAAGTAAAACTCTGTGAACTTATTTTCTTTGTTATCGAAACTATTTCGTATTTTTAGAAGCATTTCGTCCACTGATATAAAAAGACACTGCTTATCTTTTTCTCCAAATTCATTTAGGTTTCTCAATATTGACATTGCTAAATGGCTTTTCCCAACACCTGGTGAACCTGTAAACCATATATTGAATACTTCACCTTCCTTGTACTTAGAAAAAGCCTCCAAAGCTCTGTTTTTATTTTTAGTAGTTTCTGGTTCGCTAGCCTCGTAGTTGCCGAAAGATGCTTCCAGTAGGCCAATATCAGTTATGATGCTTTTATTGCGAAAAGTACCATAATCAACTTTATTCATAACTCCTTTGATTTTCATATCTTCTAAATTGCTAAGTTCCACAGTTCTACGATTACTTTCACATACAGGGCAAATTTCATTTCCTTCGAACATTACTTTGAAAATAGGTTTTTCTACTCGAAGAGGATGATTTTCACAAATTTTAGAAGTTGAGTCCATCGGAATACGTTTTGATAGGTTGCTGATTACTTTCCCTATTGGTTGCATTGTTTATCCCTCCTTTTTCGTTTAAGTAGGATTCGAAATTTGTACCAAACAATGTCTTTGGTCGAAGGTACACATTCATTTTTAAGTCATTGATCCACTGGAACGACTTCTTGTCTATTACAGTTTTAAAATCTTCTAGTGTGAACTTTTCCTTTAATCGTGCATTAATTAAAGTTTGTGTACTTTTTGAAGTAGAACGATAATTCGTATTTGCTTTTTTATTAAGATAATCGATAATTTCTTGATAGATAGAAGAAGGAACGTTAGTGACGTTCTCTTTATCTCTTTCTTTATCTATATCTAGTTCTAGTTCTAGTTCTAGTTCTATATCTGTTGCGTGACTAGACGTGACTGTCACGTGACAGGGTTGAGGTAATTCTAACTTCTTTCTTTCGCGTTCTTTTTGCTTTCTCAAACGAGCTTGCTCACGCATTTTATCTAGACCAGCAACATTCTGATGCTTTTCCCAATTGCATATACTGATAAAGTTATCTTCATCGATTTCAATCATGCCAAACTGCCTAAACACTCCAAGAGCCATTCTGACAACATTTAATGGTCTGTTAAATATGGTTGATAACATTTCATCTGTATAAGGAATATTTTCAGATAAATAAATATATCCATGGTCGTTTGATTTACCTGCCTGGGATAATAACTTAATCCAAATAACAAGCATTGTATCTGCTTCTGGCATTTGTTCGATGAGCTTTATTTTCTCGTCTTCAAACATTTTCATGCTTAATTTAATCCATTTAACGTCACTCATAATTCTCACCTTTCCTTGAAATTTATTGACTAAACACTAAAAAACATTGATAATAAAGTTGAATATTTTTTAAAGGTGCTGAAGACTTTGCCGAGTCGTTCAGCTTTTTTTGTTGTCAAAATGTATACAGACAACAGATGCATCTATACCGAGACTAACTAACTTTGATGCTATGGAATTCATCTGGCTATTAGTCTCTTTTTCTTTAATGAGCTTTTGCAACAATTGAACTGATTTCTGTAAATCTTGCGTAAGCGAAAGGGCCTGCTTATAATTCCCTTCTGTTAGATGTATTTCTAATAGCATTGTGCAATCTAAAATATAGTCATACTCTTTTTGTGCAGCTAGTTGATCTTCTTCTCTAAAAAGATGTAAATTCATATATTTCACCTCACCCAAAATTTCTTTTTTTAGGAATCCATGATTTTACATATTTGATAGCGGTCAGTAATTCATGACGTTTTACATCTTTGTAGCTAGTTACTCCAAAGCGATCTTTAATCTCGCTATATAGTTCTGGGTATAACAATCGTTTGTATTGGTCATCTGAACCAGCATGTTCAAATACTTTTTTGCTAACTAATTTCTGCAACCTACGTTGTTCGCCATGATCTAAAGTGATTTGGTTGTCCACTTTGTCTTTCAGTTGATTTACTTCTGATTTCAATACTTCTACTTCTTCCGATGTTTCTAGTGAAAGTCTCATAGAAGCTTTTAATTGGTCTTTAGACGATAAAACTTTTGGTTGATTAATTGATTGCTCCATCTCTTCAAATCTAGTAACATATGCAGCAGTAAACAAAATACCTTTGTCACCTATCATTTTATTTGCAACCATGTCGCAACCTTTTTTTGTTAATAAGAAACAAGGTCTCTGTTCTTTTTTTGCGTCAATGTAATAAGAAGGTATGAAGAAATCAAACGAGCGCAACTCTGCGCTCGTTAATACGCTTGAATATTGACGTATAGAACGCATTAATTCTTTGTGCTCTTTCCCAATCATCTCAGCTATATCGCGGCTTTCAGTTACAAGTAGACCATCAAACGAAATTACTTTTAATAGATTCATACTTCTTGCTCCTTTCGAAATTCAATATTAACCTTAAACGAAATATCCGAATCCCCATGTACTCTACAAAATCTGAAACAGCTTCTACTATGTTTCGCCTTCTGTGACTACTCTCCGTTTTATACCAGTGGATAATGTCACTTAACTTTCTAATACTTTTTCTCGTTTTTCCTCACTAGTTGTTCCAGCAACTTGTGGGGTTTTTTCATTTTCTGATTGACTCATGTTCTCTACACCTCCTTTCACAGAATCGAAATGATTACAGCAGATGTTATTG
>JBHGUT010000034.1:0-73840 GCA_048976825.1 Paenisporosarcina sp. | reverse complement strand
GGTTATAGGAATAGTTTCTATGTATTCTGCATCCAATACCGAGAATCAAATGCCAATTGAGATGGTAGCTTTCAATAGTTTAACTAATGAAGAAAGTGCTTTAATTCAAGTAAGCCCAAAGGATTCAATTGTAAAACAAGTACCTGTTAATGATGATATAAAAGCATCAATTGATATAAATTATGCCAAAGACCAAGTTTATTCTGTTACTTTTAATAACACTGAGACTGACACTACTGGAAACCTTGTAGTTTTTGTTGGTTTGGATAAAAAAACAGTTCTTGGGAAAGGTTTTACCAGTAAATAAAAAAGGTTCTTCTTGCGTTAACGGGTGCTTTACTTCAATAAGGAGTGAAGCCTTTTTCTTCTTGAACTAACGGAGCAGATTAGTTGAAGAAGTCGAATTATTTATATGGTAAAATATAGGTAATACTTCATTGTTACTGGAAAGGAGATGTAATATGAATAAGATGGTTGAAACTTTTAAAAATATGTTCTTAGATTCAGTTTCAATGGGTAAAGGCTTTATATATGGATTTATGCTGGTTGGATTGTTGATTTTAATCGGTGGTGCTTTATTATACAGTATTTTGTTTCTAAGAAATCTTGTATTTTGACCATTGGTGAAGAATTATTAATCCATTCCCTTCTTCAACTCCCATGAAAATTAAAATCAAAAAAGAGCAAATTAAAGTAGACCCAGGAAATTTTGATATTGTATTAAAAAATTCAAATGAAGAGTTTTTCCTGGAAAAAGATGAGATTAAATATTGTTAGATTTTTAGAATATAGTTCTTTATTTATCAATCGGGTGCTTTAGTTAAAGTTCAGTGAGCTTTAAATGCAACTTTTTTTTCTTCTTCAACTAAATATTCAAGGGGGCATAATATGGTTTTTGAAACATTAACAGGTCAACTTTCGGTCGTAATTACCCTTGCTTTTGGGGTTTTTCTAATTGTTCTTTACCCACTAATAAATAAGGAAAATAAATACTTCGCTTGGTTTAGTCTTATAATGGGCATTGTGGTTTTATTACTTTTATTATGGTTCACATTTGGCAACGAGGTAATTAGACATCAGATACTAAAATATGGACTGCATTAAATCCTTATTCAACTCCCATGAAAATAAAAAAACTCTCGGAATCTATAATTGAGCATAACAAAAGAGACTCAGAAAAATCTTTTTTAAATAAAGGCTGAGCCTTACGATTGATTCATATTGAGTTGATAGATAAATCGAGAAAAGCTCCATTCTTCATAGAATAAAGGCAAGGCTGGTGCGTAACCAGAGTAGGATTAATCTCCCATGAGTGCTACCCATATTGGGTGCGACTGTCTGTGATGCACCGTGGTCGTTGGAGTCAGACTAACGGGTGGGCTCTATGGCACCATAGTTCATCGATCTTCTTCGCCAGCCATACTGATCTATACCCGTTCTGGAACAATTTTCATCCACTGTGGTGCAGCGTTTTTTGCTGCATGGATGGCTAACGGGTGCTTTAGTGAAAGAACATGAAGTTGCTTTTACCACTCTTTTTTTATGGGAAAAGTGTTTGTTGAGCTTTATAGATAATTTGCTTAATAACTAAAATGGTGTTTAACTTCTTGCTCCTTGTTAGTTAACAAACCTACAGTAAAAATCGGAAAATACAATCAATTATGTGAGATGAAAATATTTTCACTGATTGAAGAAGACCTGAGAGATATATTAGAAAATATAAGGGGTGTATTATGAATGCTTTGACTGTAGGTATTATTTTTTTAGTAATAGGTGTTGTACTTTTACCTATGGGAATTATGTACCTCAAACAAACTTGGGAACTTGTTAAAGAACAAGAACTCTCGTTACAAAGAAAGATACTAGTAATAATTCTTGAAATAGTTTCCATGTTTACTCTTACAGCCGGTTTTGCTACATGGCTTTTATCTATTTCATTAATATGTATAATTTTTGGTATTGCATTAATTGTGGATACATTTATTTGAAATAATTGAAATCTCTTCTTCAACTCCCATGAAAATTAAACTAGCTAATGTCGAAAAAAGACAATACTAAAAAAGACGCAGCTCGTGATTTTTTAAAAAAGGGAGCGTCCTGTTCTTGGATCCAATTATTTGTTGGATTAGGAGGCTTCTGGTTCAGTGATCGTTACGTTGTATCCAAGGTTTTCTAATCTTCGAACAGAATATCGTACAATGGATTGTTGTTTTTGTTTATCAAAGTAATCTTCGCCTAAGTCTACATAGATTTCTTTACGTGTTAACAGGTAATAGGTGATTCGCAAAATGGCATGTGCGACGGCTATGCCTGCACGTTTTTTACCTTTTCGAGCTGCTGTACGCCGATACAGAGCACCCTAGGTAGTTTTTTGAACCACTAAATGAATGAGCTGCTTCTATTAACGCTGATTTAAGATATTTATTCCCTTTTTTCATAGTAGTTGATTTCCTTTTTCCGGCACTTTCATTATGGCCAGGGACTAAGCCTGCCCAGGAACATAAGTGCGCTGCACTCGGAAATTGATTCACAACATCTGTTCCAATTTCAGCTATGATTTGCTCAGCCATTCGTGTGGCAATGCCGGGTATGGAATCCAACCGTTCAATATCTTCTTGGTCAGAAGTGAATCGATTACTGATTTCTTGGTCCAACATCTCTATCTGATCACTCAAAAAATCAATGTGAGTTAAAATGGTTTTTATCATTAGGCATAGTTTTTACACTAATATTTAAATGATTTTTACTGTTTGCCGAATTTTCTTGCTAAAGTGGATTGAATTAATTAAAGTAAAAATATGTCATTCATTGGAGGTTGTGTTTGAATAGTATTAGAAGAAAATCGGATAAATATATATTCTATGAAGCGCTTGAAAGGCGATTGCCCCAAATCAATCCATATTGGCCAATTCTGCAGAAAACGTTAAGGAAAGAGAGAGGAGGATTTGCCGGCGAACTCCGTGTGGATAGGGAATTGAGCGAAGGACAATACTTCGAGTCCTATTTAATAGTAAAAGATTTATTAGTAGGTAATGAATTCTCGTATTGTCAAATTGATTCACTTGTTATTTACTCGAAATTTGTTTTGATAATTGAAGTGAAAAATATTCCCGGCATTCTTACATACGATGAAGAAACCCATCAATTAACTCGACGCAAAGAAAACGGTCCGATTGAAGCGATGGGAAATCCAGAAGATCAACTTAAACGAAGCGAACGAATGGTCAGAAACCTTTTAGCAAGATATCAGATACAAATCCCAGTTCATGGAATGATAGTTTTTTCAAACCCCTCTTCTATTTTAGAAAAACCATTTCCCAAGTGTCATGCTATACATGTATCAGGTCTTTATCAATCATTAGAAGATTTACACCAATTATATGCGGATCATACCTCCCAAAAATTTGACCATCGCAAGCTACATCAACTATTCATGCTTAAAGCACCTGTTCTTACTCCCAATAAACCAACCCATATCCCAACTAAGGTTTTTACTGAACTCACAAGGGGCGTCCTTTGTCCCAACTGTGTCACAAACAAGCTGGAATATAAAAGCAAATATTGGCGCTGTTCCATTTGTAAATTTAAAAGTGAAAAGTCTCATTTAGAAACACTTCAAGAATATTGCATTCTTTTTAGTGATGAACTTACAACTAGTGAATGGATGAAGTTCACTGGATTGAAATCGTTAACTACAACAAGAAGAATTTTGTGCGAAAGTAATTTAGAGAAAATTGGGGGAAATAAAAACAGGAAATGGCTAATTAAAAGAGATTATCTCTAAGAGTTAACTTGGGTGTGAGACGTATTTGGTTGATAAATCGCTAATTTGGTTGATAAATCTTCAATCTGGTTGATAAATCACCAGTTTGGTTGATAAACACCGCAGTTTGGTTGATAAATTTATCAGACTGGCAATTAACGTCTCATTAACCAAGTCAACTCGTTGATGAGATGGTTCTTTATTTTAAACAGGAGCGTAGCGAAAACAAAACCATACAACTCCTCTTCAAATCAAGCGGTAAAGCCTAAATGGGAGCCACTTCGCTATTCGCTCAGGCTCTTTTTTGTGATAATTGGTTTCTATTTGATAAAATTACTTAGCAAATTCTTGTCAGCAAGTTAACTTGGGTGTGAGACGTATTTGGTTGATAAATCGCTAGTTTGGTTGATAAATCTTCAATCTGGTTGATAAATCACCAATTTGATTGATAAAACCTCTGTTTGGTTGATAAATTTTTCAGACTGGCAATTAACGTCTCACTAACCAAGTCAACTCGCTGATGAGATGGTTCTATATTGCAAACAGGAGCGTAGCGTAAACAAAACCATACAAAAACCTGAATGGGAGCCATTCCACTTCGTTCCAGGCTCGTTTCTGTTGGTGCGGAATATTTATTAAGCATCTCATTTTTAACTAGGTTGTGAGATGAGTTTGAGCGATAAAGTAACAAAAGTGAGCGATAAAAATATTCAAAAGCCATTCCACTTCGTTCCTGTGGGAGAGAGCAATTTAGTTAGATTCACACTTTTGCAAGGGGCTGTTTTACTAAAAAGTAAGTGGCACATCCACATAAAAAGAAACACAGAGCATAAAAATTGCACCCAAACATCCCCGATTGTATAATAAAGTCAAAGATAGTCAAAGTCAGGCTTCAGGGGGTGATTGCATGCGGAATATATCAGATATTATTGAAGGTTATTTAAAGAAAGTTATTGAATTAGATGATAAAGGGCATGTTGAGATAAAGCGCAGTGAAATTGCGGAACAGTTTCAGTGTGTACCTTCGCAAATAAATTATGTGATTAATACACGATTTACTGCAGACCGTGGTTATCTCGTTGAGAGTAAGCGCGGTGGCGGTGGATACATTCGGATAGTTCGAGTACGGGCTCATACGAAGGTAGCTTTAATAGAAGGTATTATGCAAAGTTTGCAACATGGGGCATCACAGACGATGACGGAAGATATTGTGTTTCGATTAATCGATGAAGATGTTGTGTCGAAGCGGGAAGCGAAATTGATGTTAGCGGCTCTTGACCGAACAACATTGAATTTACCATTACCGCTGCGTGACGAATTGCGATCTCGCATTTTGCAAGCGATGCTCTTAACATTCAAGTATGAACAGGCAAAGTGAGGTGAGCGCGATATGATTTGTGAAAATTGCAATCAACGACCGGCAAAAGTGACGGTTACTCAAGTTCAACATGGCGAACAGGTACAACGTCATTTCTGCGAAGTATGTGCTAAAAATCTTCACCCGTTTCAAATGGATTTTCAACAGGATCCACTTTCGCTTCATCAATTATTATCAAATTGGTTTGGTGCTCAAGAGACCGACAACGTACAGCATCAGAGAGAGCTACCGAAAATTCAATCTTGTAAGTCATGCGGATGGACGTTCCGCCAGTTCTTGAATCAAGGAAAATTTGGTTGTGCCATCTGTTACGAGAGTTTTCATGAACAGTTGCCGGATGTTTTCAAAAGGTTGCATAACGGGAATGTGAAACATGTCGGGAAAGCACCGGGTGCATTTGGTCAAATACTTCAATTAAAAAAACAAATTGAAACGATTCGTCTCCAAATGAAAGCGGTCATTGCTGAGGAAAATTTTGAAGAGGCTGCGCGATTAAGAGATGAAGTTCGTGAACTAGAAGAGCAGCTTCAATCCGGAGGTGACGAGTAAATGTCCATTGAACGTTTTCTGGAAAATTCAGTTTCGAGTTGGATGGCTGGAGAAGGAGAACATGCGGATATTGTTCTGAGTACGCGTGTGCGACTCGCTCGTAACTTAACGGGTTACCGGTTTCCCCTTTCATTTTCTGAAAATGAAGCCTTGCAAGTGGACCAAGCCGTTTCTTCGGCATTACTAGAAGCCGGAGTGGAACTAGACACGACATTTTCGTATATAAATATAAAAGAGCTTACCAATCTAAACCGACAAGTATTAGTAGAAAAGCATTTAATTAGCCCAAAACTTTCTCGTTCGGAAGTAGGGGGATCGGTCTTATTATCAGATGATGAAGCCATTAGTGTGATGGTGAATGAAGAAGATCATATTCGGATTCAATGTTTATTCCCAGGTTTGCAATTGAACGAGGCATATACGCAAGCAAATGCAATTGATGAAATTCTTGAAAAAGAGTTGCCATATGCATTTGATGAGCAATTTGGTTACTTAACGAGTTGCCCAACGAATACGGGGACTGGTCTACGAGCATCGGTTATGATGCATTTGCCAGCCCTAACCATCACCAAACAAATGAATCGAATCGTCACAACGATAACCCGTTTAGGTATGGTTGTCCGCGGCATTTACGGAGAAGGTAGCGAGGCCCTAGGCAATGTCTATCAAGTGTCAAATCAAACAACACTTGGTAAGTCTGAAGAAGACATATTAGTGGATTTGCATAGCATTACCGAACAAATTATTCAAAAAGAGCATGAAGCAAGAGCGGTTCTCTTAAATTCTAGAGCTAAAGCGCTTGAAGATCGTTTGTATCGGTCGCTTGGGGTAATCACATTTGCGCGTCTTCTTACAACTGAAGAAGCAGGAAGATGCTTATCGGATGTCCGACTTGGCATCGACCTTGGTTTAATTGAAGGGGTAGATGTTTCAATTTTGAATGAATGCATGATATTTATGCAACCTGGTTTTTTGCAGCAATATGCTGGAATGACCCTACAGCCAGAAGAGCGCGATGTGTTTCGTGCCAAGCTCTTTAGGGAACGGTTGCAAGTAGATGGCAAAGTAGACAATGAAGGAGAGGAAACTTATGATGTTTAATCGATTTACACAACGCGCACAAAAAGTACTTCAATTGGCTCAAGAAGAGGCAATTCGTATGAAACACGAGTCCATTGGAACTGAACATATATTATTAGGTTTAATTCGAGAAGGTGGCGGGATTGCGGCTAAAGCAATGGAAGCAATCGAAGTCAGTCCACAAGTAATTGAGCAAGGAATTGAAGAATTAGTTGGAATGGGTACAGGAGATGTCGGACCGATTGTACATTACACGCCACGTGCGAAAAAAGTGATTGAATTATCGGTGGATGAGTCACGCAAATTAGGTCATTCATACATTGGAACTGAACATTTACTTTTAGCACTTATTCGTGAAGGTGAAGGCGTGGCAGCACGTGTTTTAAATAATGCAGGCGTTAGTTTGAATAAAGCACGTCAACAAGTGCTGCAATTATTAGGAAGTAACGACCATGTACAAACGAGTGGAGGTTCCAATCCTGCTGCAAATACACCTACACTTGATAGCTTGGCACGTGATTTAACGCAGATTGCCCGTGAAGGTAGCTTAGATCCAGTTATTGGTCGTAGCAAGGAAATTACGCGCGTTATAGAAGTATTGTCTCGTCGAACTAAAAACAACCCGGTTCTTATTGGGGAACCAGGTGTTGGTAAAACAGCAATTGCTGAAGGATTAGCACAACAAATTATTCAAAATGAAGTGCCTGAAATTCTGCGCGACAAACGCGTCATGACACTTGATATGGGAACTGTTGTAGCGGGAACAAAATACCGTGGTGAATTTGAAGATCGCTTGAAAAAAGTGATGGATGAAATTCGCCAAGCAGGGAATGTCATTTTATTCATTGATGAGCTTCATACACTTATCGGAGCTGGTGGTGCTGAAGGCGCAATTGATGCATCAAACATTTTGAAACCTTCACTAGCACGTGGAGAACTTCAATGTATTGGTGCAACAACATTAGACGAATATCGTAAATACATTGAAAAAGATGCGGCTCTTGAGCGTCGTTTCCAACCAATCCAAGTGGATGAACCTTCTGTTGAAGAATCGATTCAAATCATTCAAGGGCTTCGCGATCGTTACGAAGCGCATCACCGTGTAAAAATTACGGATGAAGCAATTGTAGCTGCGGCGAAAATGTCAGACCGTTATATTTCGGATCGATTCTTACCGGATAAAGCGATTGATTTAATTGATGAAGCAGGTTCTAAAGTCCGTTTACGCTCATATACAACACCACCAAACTTGAAAGAATTAGAAACACGTTTAGAAGCGATTCGTTCTGAAAAGAATGCAGCTGTTCAAAGCCAAGAGTTTGAAAAAGCGGCATCCTTCCGTGATACAGAGCAAAAGTTAAAAGAAGAACTAGAAAGCACGAAAAAGTCATGGAAAGAAGAGCAAGGGAAAGCGAAATCAGAAGTTACCGTTGAAGACATTGCAGCAGTGGTCTCTATGTGGACGGGAATTCCAGTATCGAAGCTTGCGCAAACTGAATCAGAGAAATTGTTAAAATTAGAAGAAACGTTACACAAACGTGTAATTGGTCAGTCGGAAGCAGTGACGGCTATTTCCCGTGCAGTGCGTCGTGCCCGAGCTGGATTGAAAGATCCGAAACGCCCTATTGGCTCATTCATCTTCTTAGGTCCTACGGGTGTGGGTAAAACTGAACTTGCTCGAGCGCTTGCGGAAAGCATGTTTGGTGACGAAGATGCCATGATTCGAATTGACATGTCTGAATACATGGAGAGACACTCAACATCACGACTTGTAGGTTCACCTCCAGGATACGTAGGATTTGAAGATGGCGGTCAATTAACGGAGAAAGTACGTCGTAAACCATACTCGGTTATTTTGCTTGATGAAATTGAGAAAGCACATCCTGATGTTTTCAATATTTTATTGCAAGTATTAGAGGACGGTCGCTTAACCGATTCTAAAGGTCGAACAGTGGACTTCCGTAACACGGTGGTCATTATGACTTCAAACGTTGGGGCAGAAGCACTTAAGAAAAACAAATATGTAGGCTTTAACTTGCAAGACGGTGAACAAAAATACAAGGATATGAAAGGTAGAATGCTTGAAGAATTGAAAAAAGCATTCCGTCCAGAGTTCCTAAACCGTGTAGATGAAATGATTGTGTTCCATTCCCTAGAAAAAGAGCACTTAAAAGAAATCGTTACCTTAATGACGACTACTTTAACAACACGTTTGAAAGAACAAGAAATCGAACTTGAGTTAACAGAAGCTGCGCAATTGAAAATTGCGAAAGAAGGATACGACCCAGAGTACGGTGCACGTCCTCTCCGCCGAGCTCTTCAAAAACATGTGGAAGATCGCTTGTCAGAAGAGTTATTAAAAGGCGAAGTATTAACAGGGCAAAATATTGTTTTTGATGTTGAGAATGATGAATTTGTTATCCATACAAAAGCTAAGGCTAAAGCGAAAAAAGCAAAAGGTGAAGCAGTAATAACAGAGTAAGATGTAGGGGCATTCCGAAAAGATTTGTGCGGAATGTCCCTTTTTCTATAGAATAAGAAGTATAGTTTTTATGTATTGTTTTAACAGCAATGTTTAGCTCATTGAGCTAGAGAAATTAAGCTTATGCCTGCTGAGCATGATGGAGGAAACCCGGCTCGATGTCGGGAATATGTCCTCCCTACCTTTACGAAAACATTTTTTTGATTGGTTGCGAACTAAAACGGCGCTATGCGCTTTTCTTATAGGAGGAACTATGGCCAAACGTAAAACGAAGTTTATGTGTAATTCATGCGGCTACGAGTCTGCAAAATGGATGGGCCGTTGTCCAGGATGTGGGGAGTGGAATACGATGGTTGAAGAAGTAGAAGTGGTCGTTAAAGGACCTCGTCGATCTTTTCAACATTCAGAAAGTACTACGCAAAAAGCAACACCCATCACAGCGATTGAAATTGCAGAAGAACCACGTGTTGATACCGATTTAGCAGAGTTAAACCGAGTTTTAGGAGGAGGGATTGTTCCTGGATCACTCGTGTTAATTGGTGGAGATCCTGGTATCGGCAAGTCGACTTTATTGCTCCAGGTGTCGGCATTGCTCGCAAATAAAGGTCAGCGTGTCTTATATATGTCTGGTGAAGAATCTGTTCGTCAAACTAAATTACGTGCAGAGCGCTTAGGTGTCACATCTGCTGAACTCTATATATACTCCGAAACAAATTTAGAACTAGTTAACGAGGCGATTGATAGTGTTGAACCGAAATTCGTCATTATCGACTCTATTCAAACCGTCCATCACCCTGAAGTGTCATCTGCCCCTGGAAGTGTGTCGCAAGTAAGGGAATGTACAGCAGAGTTAATGCGGATTGCTAAAACGAAAAATATTGCGATTTTCCTAGTAGGACATGTAACAAAAGAAGGCCAAATCGCTGGACCTCGATTGTTAGAACATATGGTGGATACGGTGTTGTATTTTGAAGGAGAACGTCATCATACGTATCGCATTTTACGGTCGCAGAAAAATAGATTTGGTTCTACGAACGAGATTGCTATATTTGAAATGTTACAGGGTGGATTAAAAGAAGTGCTAAATCCTTCCGAGTTGTTTTTACAAGAGCGTTCGCAAGGGGCAGCAGGATCGACTGTTGTAGCTTCGATGGAGGGGACGCGTCCAATTTTAGTAGAGATTCAAGCGTTGGTAACACCAACAAGCTTTAATTACCCAAAACGAATGGCGAGTGGCATTGATCAAAATCGAGTGCAGCTACTAATGGCTGTTTTGGAAAAGCGAATGGGAATGTTGCTTCAAACGCAGGATGCCTACATTAAGGTGGCTGGCGGTGTTAAGTTGGACGAGCCTGCCATTGATTTAGCTGTTTTGACGACCATTGTCTCGAGTTATCGCGATGTTGCAGTAAGTGCGCATGATTGTTTCATTGGAGAAGTAGGGTTAACGGGCGAAGTACGCCGAGTATCTCGCGTGGAACAACGTGTGCAAGAAGCGGCGAAACTCGGTTTTAAACGAGCCATTATTCCAGCATCTAACTTAGGTGGATGGGATTATCCGAAGGGGATTCAAGTGGTAGGCGTTGAATCTGTAAATGATGCATTAAAAGAGGCTTTCCCTCATTCGTAAAGAGGAGGGAAGGTTTTTTAGCTTTTAGTCGCATATGAGATGGTTTGAAGAGTGAAATGGCAAAATTGTCGAATAAAGTAATCCACCTGAAGAGTAACCATCTAAGGGCTGTCTAACGTTCAAATGGGAATATGAGAAGAGTTTTGCAAGGAAGATTAACCAACTATTAATAGAAGTATATTAACAGTTGGTAATTCTGTGTCCTCCATTTGACGCAACTTTACGTATTGCACTTACGTCATAAAGGTGTTTCCAAATGAAAACGTGTATAATCAAAATCAGGAGGTGGGCATGTGTTAAAGTGGATTATTCAAATTACATTTATATTGATTGGTGGAACACTCGGGTTACTTTTATTACCGCAATTATACGAGCTTATTAATTTATCCCCTAACCCGTGGATTAACAATCCCTACGTTTCTGTCTTATTCGGGACCATCTTGTTGTATGTCCTTGCATTGTTTACGACGGATTATTTAATCAACTTTATGAAATGGATGGAAGATCGCTTGTTAAAGGCACCAATTGGAGATTTGTTATTTGGGACTATTGGTTTAATCATCGGGTTAAGTGTGGCATTTTTACTGAACTTTGCGGTTAATGCAATTCAACTTCCAGTTATTACTTCTGTCTTGCCGGTATTATTGACGATAATTTTAGGTTATCTAGGCTTTCGAGTGGGTTTCCAAAAGCGAGAAGAGTTAATCCAAATTTTCACAATGAATAAGACCCAATCTCTTAAGAAAAAAATAGGGGATTCTTCTCAAGACTTGCAACAAGCTTCTTATAAGTTATTGGACACAAGTGTCATTATTGATGGACGTATTTCTGATATTTCTTCCACTGGTTTTATTGAAGGTGTGCTGGTTGTTCCTCAATTCGTTTTAACAGAACTACAGCATATTGCCGATTCGTCTGACACGTTAAAACGAACGCGTGGACGTCGTGGGCTTGATGTTCTTAAGGTTCTTCAAAACGAGCGTTCATCTGCTGTATTAATAACGGAAGAAGATTTTGATGATATAACTGAAGTCGATTTGAAACTAGTTCGTCTCGCTAAAAAAATGGGTGGAGTCGTTGTAACGAATGATTTTAATTTAAATAAAGTTTGTGACCTTCACAAAGTGCCGGTACTGAATATTAATGACCTAGCGAATGCTGTAAAACCCGTTGTTATTCCGGGTGAAGACATGCATATTGTGGTCATTAAAGACGGTAAAGAGCAAAACCAAGGTGTCGCGTATTTAGACGACGGAACCATGATTGTTGTTGAAGACGGAAAATCGTATATTGGTCAAGCGATTAACGTGGTTGTCACGAGTGTGTTACAAACATCTGCAGGCCGAATGATTTTCGCAAAAACGAAATAGTTTTTTGATATAAACGCGTAAATTCTCACGAACGATTTTACTTCGTGAATAAAGATACTATCTAAGAAGTTGAAAATAATAAGAGGCTGATCTCTTTCGTCGTAACATATGACCAATGAGACGGCCTCCTTTTCCATGATATGGAGTGAGACTGGATGGAGTATGTTGTGGTGTTACCTGCTGCTGGAAGTGGAAAGAGAATGGGAGCGGGTCAAAATAAGTTGTTTTTGAAGTTGCGAAATATTCCGATTCTCATTCACACGCTACGTGTCTTTGAACAAGATTCAAATTGTACAGAAATTTGGCTTGCGGTAAAACCGGATGAGCGTGAAACCATCCAGCACATGCTGGAAGAATTTAATATCACAAAAGTGAAGGGTATGCCCGATGGAGGAGCCGAACGTCAACATAGCGTATTTGCATGCGTTCAAGCATCAGCGGGTGCGGATCTGATCTTAGTACACGATGCAGCAAGACCGTTCATTGAACCAAGAGTTATTTTAGAATTAACAAAACGTGCTGCAAAAACAGGCGCTGCCATAGCTGGGGTGAAGGCTAAAGATACGATGAAAAAAGTTCAAAATGGAGTTATTGAAGTAACCCTCAATCGGGAAGAATTGTGGATGATTCAAACGCCACAAGCATTTCGCTATGACATCTTAGCAAATGCGGAAAAACAAGCAGAACAAGATCAATTTCTTGGAACAGATGAGTCGATGCTTGTTGAACGTCTCGGTTTACCAGTTCATGTAGTGGAAAGTACGTACGATAATGTCAAAATTACTACACGAGAAGATTTACTTATTGGTGAAGCCATTCTACAAAAACGGGAGCAGGGGGAAGATTAAATGTTTCGAGTTGGACAAGGGTTTGATGTACATGAATTTGCTGAAAATCGACCGCTTATTATAGGAGGCGTGACGATTCCTTATGAAAAAGGGTTAATTGGGCATTCAGATGCCGATGTTTTATTACATACAGTAACGGACGCGGCACTTGGTGCAATTGGTGAAGGAGATATTGGAAGACATTTTCCTGATACAGATCCGGAATTTAAAGATGCGGATTCTGCCAAGTTACTTGCATATATATGGCGTATCGTGGAAGAAAAAGGGTACAAACTAGGGAATGTTGATTGTACGATCATTGCCCAAGCACCTAAAATGGCTCCCTACATTCCACAAATGCGTGAACAAATTGCTAAACTGCTAAATGCAGATTCGTCACAAGTAAATGTCAAAGCGACAACGACAGAAAAACTCGGATTTACAGGACGTGGAGAAGGAATCGCAGCACAGGCTACAATATTACTCATACAAAACTAACGTGAACGTGTTAAAATGAACAAAGTTCAGTAAGATTCAAGGAGGAACTACCATGACACAAGAAGTCCGAGTTCGCTACGCACCAAGTCCTACAGGGAATTTACATATTGGTGGAGCACGTACCGCATTATTTAACTATTTGTTTGCTCGCCATCACGGTGGGAAATTTATTGTTCGTATTGAAGATACGGACATTGAACGGAATATCGAAGGTGGCGAACTATCGCAACTTGAAAATTTAAGATGGCTTGGAATTGACTATGATGAGTCTGTTGATATTGGTGGTCCTTATGCACCTTATCGTCAAATGGAACGTTTGGACATTTACAAAAAACATGGTGAAGAAATGCTTGAAAAAGGGCATGCATATAAATGCTTCTGTACATCTGAGGAGTTAGAGCTTGAGCGTGATGCGCAAAAAGCTAGAGGTGTTGCTGCACCTATGTATAACGGTCGCTGTCGTAACCTTTCTGCTGACGAAGTGAGAACGAAGGAAGAATCAGGCATGCCATATACAATCCGCATGCGTGTTCCAGAAAACGTTACGTACACATTCGAAGATTTAGTGCGTGGACCGGTTTCATTCGAATCAAAAGATGTGGGTGACTGGGTACTAGTGAAAGCGAATGGCATTCCGACGTACAACTATGCGGTTGTCTTAGATGACTATTTCATGGAAATTTCTCATGTATTCCGCGGAGAAGAGCATTTATCAAATACGCCAAAACAAATGATGGTTTTTGACGCATTTGGTTGGGAAGCACCAAAATTTGGCCATATGACATTGATAATTAATGAAAGTCGCAAAAAATTATCAAAACGTGATGAATCAATTATTCAGTTTATCGCACAATATAAAGATCTTGGGTATATTCCTGAAGCGATGTTCAATTTCTTCGGTCTTCTTGGTTGGTCTCCTGAAGGGGAAGATGAAATTTTCTCGAAAGAAGAATTTATTCGTCTTTTTGATGTGAATCGGTTATCTAAATCACCATCGATGTTCGATAAACAAAAGCTTACCTGGATGAATAACCAATATGTAAAACAATTACCTCTAGAACAAGTGGTTGATTTGGCATTACCGCATCTACAAAAAGCAGGTCGCTTGCCTGAAACATTAACTGCTGAAGAAAAACAATGGGCAACAGATGTTATAGCGCTTTATCATGACCAAATGAGTTATGGTGCTGAAATTACTGAGTTAACTGACCTATTCTTTAAAGAAGAATTGACATATGATGAAGAAGCGACTGCTGTTTTGGAGGGTGAACAAGTACCGGAGGTCATGGCTGCATTTAAAACGCAACTTGAGCAAATGGAAACCTTGGAACCTGAAGCAATTAAAGCGGCAATCAAAACAGTCCAAAAAGAAACAGGACATAAAGGCAAGAATTTATTCATGCCAATTCGTGTTGTGACGACGGGTCAAACGCACGGACCTGAACTACCAAATGCGATTGCATTAATCGGCAAAGAAAAAGTTATCGCTCGAGTCGAGAAATACGCGAAACAATAATATTGACTTTCTTTTAGGATGAAGCTATCTTTTAAGAGAAGTGTAGTAGTCATTTTGACTTAACATTTACAGGTGAATCGAAAAGTTATTTTCGCATAAGCTGTAAAAATGATATTAACAACTAAAAGCTTTGATGAGGAGAAGTACGTAAGGCGCGCTCTTTAGAGAGGACCACCACCGGCTGAAAGTGGTCTGAGCTAAACATCTTATGGAAATGCACCTCTGAGCGCTAAGCTGAAAAATTCAGTAAGCTAGCCGTATCGTCTTCGTTACAGACTTCAAGCGGAAAGTGACGTGTACAATTGTCCTTTCAACCAGAGTGGAACCGCGCATAATGCGTCTCTGTCAGTCAATGACAGGGACGCTTTTTATTTTGTCTTAAAAAGGAGGAACCGAACATGTTTTCACGTATGAAAGCAGATATTGACGTCGTATTTGAACAAGATCCAGCTGCCAGAAGTGTGTTTGAAGTGGTTCTGACCTATTCGGGTTTACATGCAATTTGGTCACATCGTATTGCACACGCACTATTCAAACGAAAATTCTTTTTCCTTGCACGGGCTGTTTCACAAATAAGTCGTTTTTTTACAGGGATTGAAATCCATCCTGGAGCAGTAATTGGCCATCGTTTCTTTATTGATCACGGAATGGGTGTTGTCATAGGTGAAACGTGTGTAATTGGGGACGGGGTTACTATTTTCCAAGGAGTGACACTCGGTGGTACTGGTAAAGAGTGTGGTAAACGTCATCCAACGCTTCATGATAATGTGCTAGTAGCAACTGGCGCCAAAGTCCTCGGAGATATTACGATTGGGGAAAATAGTAAAGTAGGTGCTGGCTCGGTTGTTTTAAAAGATGTCCCAGCTAATGCTACAGTAGTTGGGATTCCGGGTACGGTTGTTATACAGGATGGCATTAAAGTGAGAAGGAACTTAGATCACCAAGATATGCCGGATCCCGTTGCGGATAAATGCAATATGTTGGAGGGTAAAATTGCGATTCTTCAAGATGCAGTGAATCGTCTAAGTTTAGAACTTGAAAAGGGGCGAAGTGTAAAATGAGTATTCATATTTATAATACGTTAACACGTAGTAAGGAACTGTTTGTTCCACTTGAAGAAGGAAAGGTCAAAATGTATGTATGTGGTCCGACTGTTTACAATTACATTCACATTGGAAATTCACGTCCAGTAATTGTCTATGATACAGTTCGTCGCTATTTAACGTATCGTGGATACGAAGTGAATTTCGTATCTAATTTCACGGATGTGGACGATAAAATCATCAAGACAGCCAACCAGTTGGGAGAAGACGTATCGGAACTAACAGATCGCTTTATTGCCGCGTATTTTGAAGACGTGATGGCGCTCGGTTGCCAAAAAGCGGATTCGCATCCTCGTGTAACGGAATATATGGATGCCATCATAGAGTTTATCGAAGTTTTAATTAAAAAAGGATACGCTTATGAGTCGCAAGGGGATGTTTATTACCGAACACGTAAGTTTGATGGCTATGGGAAATTGTCTCATCAGTCAGTGGATGATTTGAAAATTGGTGCAAGAATTGAAACAGGTGAAAAGAAAGAAGATGCACTCGATTTTGCTTTATGGAAAGATGCGAAGCCAGGGGAGATTTTCTGGGAAAGTCCATGGGGTAATGGGCGTCCGGGTTGGCATATCGAGTGTTCAGTGATGGCTCGGGAAATTTTAGGCGATACAATTGATATTCACGCAGGTGGTCAAGACTTAACCTTCCCGCATCATGAAAATGAAATTGCACAGTCTGAAGCTTATACCGGCAAACAATTTGCACGATATTGGATGCATAATGGGTATATTAATATTGATAATGAAAAAATGTCGAAGTCACTGGGGAATTTTGTACTAGTGAATGACATTCGTAAACAAATTGACCCGCAAGTATTGCGTTTCTTTATGTTGTCTGTTCATTATCGTAACCCAATTAACTTCTCTCAAGAACTAGTTGAACATGCTGAAGCGGGACTTGATCGTATACGAACTTCGTATGCAAATTTAGCGCACCGATTAGAAGCGGCACCCGAACTTGGAGATCATGCGGATATTTGGATACACAAACTTGAAGGTATACGCAGGCAATTTAAAAATGCGATGGATGATGATTTTAATACTGCTAACGGAGTTGCAACCTTGTTTGAACTCGCAACTTTAGCAAATACGTATTTGATTGAAAAGCATACACAAGCAGATGTATTAAAGGCATTCATGGAAACGTCAAAAGAACTCGCAGGTGTGTTAGGACTTGAAGTGGAAGTGAATGAAGAAGTGCTCGATGGGGAAATCGATGCTTTGATTGAAGAGAGAATTCAAGCAAGAAAAGAAAAAAACTTTAAACGTGCGGATGAAATTCGTGATCAATTGAGAGATTTGAATATTATATTAGAGGACACAGCACAAGGCATACGGTGGAAGCGCGGATGAGAGAATACACACTTCGAACAGCTGATGTGAAACAACTTAATTCGTTAGCCCTTGCGTATATGGGGGATGCTGTTTTGGAACAATATGTTCGAGAACATCTCCTCCGCTCAGGGCGTGTTAAACCCAATACGCTGCACAAAGAAGCAACCAAGTACGTATCGGCTAAAGCTCAAGCTCAAGTGGTTCATGTCATGCTTCAAGAAAATTTTTTGTCTGAAGAAGAGGAAGCGATACTTCGAAGAGGACGTAACGCTAAGTCGGGTTCAGTTCCTAAAAATACAGATTTACAAACGTATAAATATAGCACAGGATTCGAGGCTGTAATTGGAAGCTTGTATTTGCAAGAGCAGTCGGAGCGTGTCCGAGAAATAATAGAGAAAGCCATTCTGACGATTGAAAAACCGAGAGGAGAAACGACGATATGACTGAACCAACAGTAGAACCGACAAATGAGATATTAGCCGGTAAAAATCCAGTACTTGAAGCACTCCGATCAGGGAGAGAAATGAATAAAGTGTGGATTGCAGAAGGTGTAAAAAAAGCGGGTGTTGCTGAACTCTTGCAATTGGCTAGAGAAGCTGGAATCATTGTTCAATTTGTACCGAAAAACAAAGTGGACCAGTTAACGGATGGTGCGAATCATCAAGGAATTGCGGCTTCGGTCGCAGCTTATCGCTATGCTGAGTTAGATGAATTATTTGAAAGTGCCTTATCAAGAAATGAAGATCCCTTCTTTTTAATCTTAGATGAGTTAGAAGATCCCCATAACTTAGGATCAATTTTAAGAACTGCTGATGCAACAGGAGTTCACGGTGTTATTATTCCTAAACGTCGTGCAGTTGGATTAACTGCTGTAGTGGCGAAAACTTCTACCGGCGCAATTGAGCATATTCCAGTCGTCCGTGTTGGAAACTTAGCTCAGACGGTCGATGACTTAAAAAAACGTGGAGTATGGATAGCTGGAACTGACGCGAAGGGATCAGCGGACTATCGACGTATGGATGCAAAATTGCCGCTTGCTGTCATTATTGGTAGCGAAGGAAAAGGTATGAGTAGACTTCTGAAAGAAAAATGTGATTTTCTTTACCACATGCCAATGGTAGGAAAAGTTACTTCTCTTAATGCATCTGTTGCAGCTGCCCTACTGATGTATGAAGTTCTCCGTAATCGTCAACCGGTTACCGGGTAACTGCATATGGACATTTTGCTCGTCGATGGTTATAACATCATCGGCGCATGGAAAGAACTACGCGCATTAAAAGCGGACAAGCTCGTTGATGCAAGGGATCGCTTGATTGAAATGATGGCTGAGTATCAAGCGTTCTCCGGTTGGCGGGTAATTGTAGTTTTTGATGCTCATTTGGTCCCTGGAATCGAAAAAAAGAAAAAACAACATGAAGTGGAAGTCATTTTCACACGGGAAAATGAAACAGCAGATGAACGAATTGAAAAGTTAACTTCCCTATTAGCGACTCGACGTGATCAAATACATGTTGCAACCTCCGATTTGACGGAACAATGGGTTATTTTTGCTCAAGGTGCACTACGAAAATCTGCCCGAGAATTAGAAATTGAGATGGAACTCGTTCAATCAAGTATTACGAAAAAAGTGAAAGCAATTCAAGACCAGCGCCCGTTTTCAAAGATTCCTCTAACCGAGGAAATTGCGGAAATTTTCGAAAAATGGAGAAGAGGAATCAAATGAGCCGTTGACGCTCGATTTCCACATCCTGTATACTAGGACTAACTACGCAGTTAGGGCAGAGGTGATACAGTTGATGAATGGCGACCATGTACACTTAAAGCTGCACCAATTTGAGACTTTACTAGATGAAGAGATTGTGGAGTTGGTCCACAACGGAAATACGGATGCACTGGATTTTCTTATTACGAAATTCCGTTCTTTTGTTCGTATGAAAGCAAGGTCATACTTTTTAATCGGGGCAGATAAAGAAGACATCATTCAAGAAGGAATGATAGGACTTTATAAATCTATTCGGGATTTTAGAGGGGACAAGCTATCATCGTTCCGTGCTTTTGCTGAGCTTTGTATTACACGACAAATAATTACTGCGATTAAAACGGCAACCCGTCAAAAACACATTCCATTAAATTCTTATGTATCACTAGACAAACCGATATATGATGAGGAATCAGATCGTACATTGATGGATGTAATTTCAGGTTCGGTCATTGACGACCCGGAAGAACTTATGATACATCGGGAAGATTTTAATTATATGGAAGAGAAAATGGCGGAAATATTAAGTGAGCTTGAGAGGCAAGTGCTAGCATTGTATTTGGATGGACAATCTTATCACGAGATTTCCGAAGAGTTAAATCGACATGTGAAATCAATTGATAATGCCCTGCAACGTGTAAAACGTAAATTGGAACGCCATATTGAAATTAATGGTGTTCACTAGACCCATAACGAACGCTTGTTGACAGTCTTTTCACGAGATGATAGTCTTTAACAATACTCATGAACTAAAAAAAGGTGAGAATATGGTTGAAAAAGTGGTATTAAGTTGTTCGCAATGTGGTTCCAGAAATTATACGGTACCATCTTCAAAAGAGAGCTCATCCGAGCGTTTGGAACTCAAAAAGTTCTGTTCACATTGTAAAGCGCACACACTTCATAAACAAACGTTATAATGCTCGTCACGTGAATTAGATAAATATAGATATACGTAATTCGGAGGGTAATAAGAATGGCTAATATTAGTGGTTTTTTCAATAATGTAGTCTCAGAAATGAGAAAAGTTAGTTGGCCTAAACGAAAAGAATTAACTCGTTATACTGTTATTGTTCTTTCAACGGTTGTAGTTATGGCTTTGTTTTTTGCACTAATAGATTTAGGGATTTCTGAAGCGTTACGATGGTTTCTTGCTCTGTAATTTGATATCAGAAAGTACTTTTTGAAAATAGCCCGTCTTATTCTGCGAACGGGTTTTTTCATTTGTCTAAGAAAAGGAGGGACGGACGCTTAGTCCTACTCAGATGGAAAAGAATTGGTATGTAGTACACACGTATTCTGGATACGAAAATAAAGTTAAAGCAAATTTAGAAAAGCGTGTTGAAACAATGGGTATGTCAGACTTGATCTTCCGTGTGATAATCCCGGAAGAACAAGAAACAGATTTTAAAGATGGTAAAAAGCGTGTTGTTATGCGCAAAACATTTCCAGGTTATGTTTTAGTGGAATTAATTATGACTGATGATTCTTGGTATGTTGTTCGTAATACACCAGGTGTTACAGGATTCATCGGCTCTTCAGGTGGAGGAGCAAAACCAACTCCGTTATTACCTGAGGAAGTTGATTTTATTTTAAAACAAATGGGTATGACCGAGCGCAAAGCTGTAGCTGAGTTTACAGTAAGTGAAATGGTAGAAGTATTAGAAGGGCCATTTGCGCACTTCCAAGGTAAAGTGGAAGAAATTGATGAAGCCAAAGGGAAATTAAAAGTTTCTGTCGACATGTTTGGTCGCGAAACGAAAATGGAACTCGACTTTGATCAAGTTCACAAAATATAATTTTGCTACTTGCGAAAGTTTTGTAAAAGTGGTATTATTTCAAAGGTCAGACTGTACTTGTGATAGTCTGCAAAATTTAGCTCATGTTATCGGCTATTAGCTGACAGGACAGATATTTGAGTGGGAGGGGCAACCCTATTACCACATCACGGACTTAAGGAGGTGTGTCTCGTGGCTAAAAAAGTTATTAAAATGGTAAAATTACAAATTCCTGCTGGTAAAGCAAATCCAGCGCCGCCGGTTGGTCCAGCATTGGGTCAAGCAGGTGTTAACATCATGGGATTCTGTAAGGAGTTCAACGCACGTACGGCAGATCAAGCTGGACTAATTATCCCTGTTGAAATTTCTGTATTTGAAGACCGTTCATTTACATTCATTACAAAAACTCCACCCGCAGCAGTATTACTTAAAGTGGCGGCTGGTATCCAGTCAGGTTCTGGTGAACCAAACCGCAAAAAAGTTGCAACGGTGAAGCGTGATAAAGTTCGCGAAATCGCTGAACAAAAAATGCCAGATCTTAACGCAGCATCAGTCGAAGCGGCTATGTTGATGGTTGAAGGTACTGCGCGCAGCATGGGTATTACGATCGAAGACTAATCCCTTGCACTTGATGATGCATTGTTTTTGGAGGGTTGCGAATGTTCAAATTGGACACGCAACCTTTATTCGTGGGAGGTTTAATCCGTTAAGACCACAATCAAGGAGGACATTTTACAATGGCTAAAAAAGGTAAAAAGTTGCAAGAAGCAGCGAAATTAGTAGACCGTAACACGTTCTATTCTGCTCAAGAAGCGGTAGAGCTTGCTAAAAAAACAAGTACTGTTAACTTTGACGCAACTGTTGAAGTAGCATTCAAACTTGGAATCGATACACGTAAAAATGACCAACAAATCCGTGGAGCAGTTGTACTTCCAAACGGAACTGGTAAAACTCAACGTGTATTAGTTTTCGCTAAAGGCGAAAAATTAAAAGAAGCTGAAGCTGCTGGTGCTGACTTTGTTGGCGATGCAGAATATATCACTAAAATCCAACAAGGATGGTTTGACTTCGATGTAATCGTAGCTACTCCTGACATGATGGGTGAAGTTGGTAAATTAGGTCGTGTACTTGGACCAAAAGGCTTAATGCCGAATCCAAAAACAGGTACAGTAACTTTCGACGTAACTAAAGCAATCGAAGAAATCAAGGCTGGTAAAGTTGAATACCGTGCTGATAAAGCTGGTATCATTCATGCGCCAATCGGAAAAGTTTCATTCGATGACAATAAGTTAGTAGAAAACTTCTTAGCAGTATTTGATGTAGTACAAAAAGCGAAGCCATCGGCATCAAAAGGTACTTACATGAAATCTGTTAACATTACAACAACAATGGGTCCTTCTGTAAAAGTTGACGCATCTGCTGTAAAAGTATCTAAATAAGGTTGACAATAAAATAACCATCTGTTAAGATGATTTTTGTTGTGAATCATTCATTTGTACCGTAGACAGTAGGGGCGACTTGTCGCATAATGATCCTACCGAGGACAAGCGCATTCGAATTCTTTATTTTAAGATGACGTTTCAGCCTCTGTGTCTATGTTATGTAGACCAGGGGCTTTTCTTTTTGCCGGTATAAGTGACTCATTCTAATAGGAGGTGTCAAGATGAGCAAAGCTATCGAAACTAAACAAGTTCGCGTTGAAGAGATTACTGAAAAGTTCAAAGGTGCTGCAACTGTTGTAGTAGTTGACTACCGTGGATTAAACGTTACTCAATTAACTGAACTTCGTAAGCAACTTCGTGAAGCGGGCGTTGAGTTCAAAGTTTACAAAAACACAATGACTCGCCGTGCGACAGAAGTAGCCGGTCTTGAAGGGTTGAATGAACACCTGACAGGTCCAAACGCAATTGCATTTTCTAATGAAGATGTAGTAGCGCCAGCGAAAATCCTAAACGATTTCGCTAAAAAGAACGAAAAGCTTGAAATCAAAGCTGGTGTGATCGAAGGTACAATCGCATCTGCTGATGATATTAAAGCACTTGCAGAGCTTCCTTCTCGCGAAGGTTTGTTGTCTATGCTACTCAGCGTACTTCAAGCTCCAATGCGCAACTTCGCTCTTGTTACAAAAGCAGTTGCAGAACAAAAAGAAGAGCAAGGCGCGTAATTTATTACACGGCTTAGCTGTTTAACACTGGGATTTACCCAAAACAAAAAATATTCCTATTAGGAGGAACCATACAATGAACAACGAGCAAATCTTAGAAGCAATTAAAGGTATGACAGTTCTTGAATTAAACGACTTAGTAAAAGCAATCGAAGAAGAATTTGGCGTTACAGCTGCTGCACCAATGGCTATGGCTGCTGGTGGCGGTGCTGCTGCTGAAGAAGAAAAAACTGAATTTGATGTAATCCTTACTTCTGCAGGAGATCAAAAAATCAAAGTAATCAAAGTGGTTCGTGAAATCACTGGATTAGGTCTAAAAGAAGCTAAAGAAGTTGTAGACAACGCTCCTAAAGCTCTTAAAGAAGGCGTAACTAAAGAAGAAGCTGAAGAAATCAAAGGTAAACTTGATGAAGTTGGCGCTTCTGTAGAAGTTAAATAATTTCGATTAATAAGTAGTTGAAAGCTCGTCAGTAATCGGCGGGCTTTTTCTTCATTTAACAGGTTGGAGGGTGCCCGGATGGCAGAACATTATTATTCTAAAAAACCTCAAACAGCTAGCAAACCCATGGTATGGAGTTATACACTTCGTGGAAACGTGTTTAATTTTGTAACAGACACAGGGGTTTTTAGTAAAAGCGAAGTAGATTTTGGATCCCGTGTTTTAATTGATACATTTGAAATTCCTGCAATTACGGGAGATGTGCTTGACGTTGGATGTGGTTATGGGCCGATTGGTTTATCAATTGCGAAGACTGCGGTAGATCGTATTGTTCATATGGTAGATATCAACGAACGTGCTATACAACTTTCGCAAAAGAATGCGGAAGGTAACGGGGTACAAAATGTACGAATATATGAGAGTGATGGTTTAACTGATGTCACTGAAAATGAATTTGCTGCAATTTTAACAAACCCGCCGATTCGAGCAGGCAAAGAAACGATTTTTCGTTTCTATCAAGATGCTTATACGAAATTACGTGTTGGGGGAGAATTGTGGGTGGTCATTCAGAAGAAACAGGGAGCTCCGTCTACTTTTGATAAGTTAGAAGAAATTTTTGGTCAAGTTGAAGTGATTGACAGGGTAAAAGGCTATTGGATTATTAAAGCTACAAAGTCAAATGATTATTGACTTGACAAAATCGCTATGATATTATAATAAAATGCAAAAATATTATTTTGTGGTCGTGTGCCCTTTTGTATAAAGGTAATTTATAGGTGGGTATACTTACCAAGAATAAGCTAAGTTAACCGAAAATGAGCTCTTTTTTTAGAACTCGTTTTCTTTTTGTCTTTTCGACATCATACACTATATATGTTGTTCCGAAAAGACCTAATATTGCTTTATTGAGGGGTGAATGAGTTGACAGGTCAACTAGTTCAATACGGACAACACCGTCAGCGTAGAAGTTTTGCGCGTATCAGCGAGGTGCTAGAACTTCCGAATTTAATAGAAATTCAAACAGCATCTTACGAATGGTTTCTTGAAGAAGGCTTACGTGAAATGTTCCGTGATATTTCTCCAATCGCGGATTTCACAGGTAATCTTTCACTTGAGTTTATCGATTATACTTTGGGTGATCCTAAGTATCCAGTCGATGAATCAAAAGAACGTGATGTAACATACGCAGCTCCGCTTCGCGTAAAAGTGCGTCTTCACAACAAAGAAACAGATGAAGTGAAAGAGCAAGACGTTTTCATGGGTGATTTCCCACTCATGACCGAAACTGGTACTTTCGTCATTAACGGCGCAGAACGCGTTATTGTTTCTCAGTTAGTTCGTTCACCAAGTGTTTATTTCCATGATAAAACGGACAAAAACGGTAAAAAAGGTTTCGGTGCGACGGTTATTCCAAACCGTGGTGCATGGTTAGAATATGAAACAGATGCGAAAGACGTTGTTTATGTTCGTATCGATCGTACACGAAAATTACCGGTAACGGTCCTATTACGTGCACTTGGTTTCGGTTCAGACCAAGAAATTATCGACCTTATTGGCGATAACGAATACTTAAGTAATACATTAGAAAAAGATAATACGGAAAGCACAGAAAAAGCGTTGCTTGAAATTTATGAGCGTCTTCGTCCAGGAGAGCCGCCAACAGTGGAAAGCGCGAAAAGTCTGTTGTATTCTCGTTTCTTCGACCCGAAACGCTATGATTTAGCGAATGTAGGTCGCTACAAAATGAATAAAAAACTGCACATCAAAAACCGTTTGTTTAATCAAACAGTTGCTGAAACACTAGTTGACCCAGAAACTGGGGAAATTTTAGCTGAAAAAGGCACAGTTATTGATCGTCGCATGTTAGATCGTCTAATCCCTCATTTAGAGAATGGTATTGGATTCCAAACAATCTCTCAAGTTGGTGGCGTTTTAGATGGTGATATAACGCTTCAATCTATTAAAATTTTCGCTCCAAATGATGAAGCTCAACGAGAAATTAATGTAATTAGTAATGCTTATGTGGAAGATGCAATCAAAAACATCACGCCTGCAGACATTATTTCTTCTATTAGTTACTTCTTTAACCTACTTCATAACGTTGGAAACACAGATGATATTGATCATCTTGGTAACCGTCGTTTACGTTCAGTAGGAGAGCTTTTACAAAATCAATTCCGTATCGGTCTTTCCCGTATGGAACGTGTAGTACGTGAACGTATGTCTATAAACGACACACAATCAATCGTACCTCAGCAATTGATTAATATACGACCAGTTATAGCGTCAATTAAAGAATTCTTTGGTAGTTCACAGCTTTCTCAATTCATGGACCAAACAAATCCCTTAGCTGAATTGACACACAAACGTCGTCTTTCAGCATTAGGACCTGGTGGTTTAACACGTGAGCGCGCTGGCTTTGAAGTTCGTGACGTTCATTATTCTCACTACGGACGTATGTGCCCGATTGAAACGCCTGAGGGACCAAATATTGGGTTAATTAACTCACTTTCAAGTTTCGCGAAAGTAAATAAATTTGGATTCATTGAGACACCTTACCGTCGTGTTGATCCTGAAACTAATCTAGTTACAAGTCGAATTGACTATTTAACTGCTGACGAAGAAGATAACTATGTAGTTGCACAAGCAAATTCTCGTCTTTCAGATAAGGGTGAGTTCGTCAATGAAGAAGTTGTTGGTCGTTTCCGCGGGGATAATACCGTATTCAAACGTAGCTCGATAGATTATATGGATGTTTCTCCAAAACAAGTTGTATCTGCTGCAACAGCATGTATTCCTTTCTTGGAAAACGATGACTCCAACCGTGCCCTAATGGGTGCAAACATGCAACGTCAAGCTGTTCCTTTATTGAATCCAGAAGCTCCATTTGTTGGAACTGGGATGGAACACACGAATGCACGTGATTCAGGCGCTGCTGTTATTGCAAAATTCGATGGAATCGTTGAACACGTGGAGGCAAAACAGATTCGCGTTCGTCGTATCGAAGTAATCGATGGCAAAGAAGTTAAGGGTGACTTAACTAAATACAAATTACAAAAATTCATTCGATCTAACCAAGGGACGAGTTATAACCAACGTCCAATCGTTAAGATTGGTGACCGCGTAAAACCACGTGACATATTAGCTGATGGCCCTTCAATGGAAAAAGGCGAAATGGCACTTGGACGTAACGTTATCGTTGCCTTCATGACATGGGAAGGTTATAACTACGAGGATGCGATTATCATGAGTGAGCGCCTTGTAAAAGATGATGTTTATACATCTGTTCATATTGAAGAATATGAATCTGAGTCTCGTGATACGAAGCTTGGACCGGAAGAAATCACACGTGACATTCCTAACGTAGGGGAAGATGCACTTCGCAATTTAGACGAGCGTGGCATCATTCGTATAGGGGCGGAAGTTCGTGATGGTGACATTTTAGTTGGTAAAGTAACACCTAAAGGGGTTACTGAATTAACAGCAGAAGAACGCTTGTTACACGCAATCTTCGGTGAAAAAGCACGTGAAGTTCGTGATACATCACTACGTGTACCTCATGGTGCTGGTGGGATTATTCTCGACGTGAAAGTGTTTAATCGTGAAGATGGCGACGAGTTACCACCTGGTGTAAACCAGTTGGTTCGTGCATACATCGTTCAAAAACGTAAAATCTCTGTTGGAGATAAAATGGCAGGACGTCATGGTAACAAAGGTGTTATCTCGCGTATTCTTCCAGAAGAAGATATGCCATATATGCCTGATGGTACACCAGTAGATATCATGTTAAACCCGCTTGGGGTTCCATCTCGTATGAACATCGGTCAAGTATTAGAGCTTCACTTAGGTATGGCTTCTCGTGCACTTGGTATTCATATGGCATCACCAGTATTTGATGGTGCTAATGAAAGTGATGTTTGGAACACCATGGAAGAAGCAGGTATGAATCGAGACGGAAAAACGACATTATATGATGGTCGCTCTGGTGAACCTTTCGATAACCGTGTTTCTGTTGGTGTCATGTATATGATTAAGTTAGCCCACATGGTTGACGATAAGTTACATGCACGTTCAACTGGACCTTACTCATTAGTGACGCAACAACCGCTTGGTGGTAAAGCGCAATTCGGTGGCCAACGTTTCGGTGAGATGGAAGTTTGGGCACTTGAGGCTTACGGTGCGGCATATACACTTCAAGAAATCTTGACAGTGAAATCCGATGACGTGGTTGGTCGTGTGAAAACATACGAAGCCATTGTTAAAGGTGAAAGCGTACCAGAACCAGGATTGCCTGAATCGTTTAAGGTATTAATCAAAGAACTTCAAAGTTTAGGGATGGACGTTAAAATGATGACCATCAATGATGAGGAAGTTGAACTGCGTGACTTAGATGAAGAGGATGATCTTCAACCGACTGACGCACTCAATATCTTGCCTATAAACAATGGTGAAACACCTGTAGGTTCTGTGGAATAATAAATTGTTTGTGAAAACGAATAATCATACATGAATTAGAGGGAACAAAGGCAGGGGTAAAATCACCTGCCTGAATTTCCGTTTCAACGGTATATCCGCCTGAGCTAAGTGGATAACGTCTTTAATAGACCCAGACTAAGGGAGGTAGGCTCCTTGATAGATGTAAATAGTTTTGAGTACATGAAAATTGGTTTAGCTTCTCCTGACAAGATTCGTTCTTGGTCTTATGGTGAAGTGAAAAAGCCTGAAACGATTAACTACCGTACACTAAAACCAGAAAAAGATGGTTTATTCTGTGAGCGAATTTTTGGTCCAACAAAGGACTGGGAATGTCATTGTGGAAAGTATAAACGTGTTCGTTATAAAGGTGTTGTATGTGATCGTTGTGGCGTAGAAGTAACACGTTCAAAAGTACGTCGTGAGCGTATGGGGCATATTGAATTAGCTGCTCCTGTATCACACATTTGGTATTTCAAAGGAATTCCAAGTCGTATGGGACTTATTTTGGATATGTCTCCTCGTTCATTAGAAGAAGTTATTTACTTTGCTTCTTATGTAGTTGTAGACCCTGCGGATACACCGCTTGAGCGTAAACAATTATTGTCTGAGAAAGAATATCGTGCGTATCGTGAAAAATTCGGTACAAAATTCTATGCAGCGATGGGTGCCGAAGCAATTAAACGTCTTCTTCAAGAAATTGATCTTGAAAAAGAAACGGAAATGCTGAAGGAAGAGCTTAAAACAGTGCAAGGTCAACGCCGTACACGTGCAATTAAGCGCTTAGAAGTAGTTGAGTCATTCCGTAATTCGGGTAACAAACCGGATTGGATGATCTTAGATGTACTTCCAGTCATTCCACCAGAGCTACGACCAATGGTTCAGTTAGATGGTGGGCGTTTTGCAACTTCAGATTTAAATGACTTGTATCGTCGTGTGATTAACCGTAACAATCGTTTAAAACGTTTATTAGACCTTGGTGCTCCTAGCATCATCGTACAAAATGAAAAACGTATGTTACAAGAAGCGGTTGATGCTTTAATTGACAATGGCCGTCGTGGTCGTCCAGTAACTGGACCGGGTAACCGTCCATTAAAATCACTTTCTCACATGCTAAAAGGTAAGCAAGGGCGTTTCCGTCAAAACTTACTTGGTAAACGTGTTGACTACTCTGGTCGTTCGGTTATCGTTGTAGGTCCAAACTTGAAGATGTACCAATGTGGTCTTCCAAAAGAAATGGCTATTGAATTATTTAAACCATTTGTAATGAAAGAACTAGTTGAACGTGGTTTAGCCCACAACATTAAGAGTGCGAAACGTAAAATTGAACGTCTTAATTCAGACGTTTGGGATGTATTAGAAGACGTAATTAAGGAGCATCCGGTTTTATTAAACCGAGCACCTACGCTTCACCGATTAGGTATTCAAGCATTCGAACCTACATTAGTAGAAGGTCGTGCGATTCGCCTTCACCCATTGGTATGTACAGCTTACAATGCTGACTTTGATGGTGACCAAATGGCAGTTCACGTTCCGTTATCAGCTGAAGCGCAAGCTGAAGCTCGTTTACTTATGTTAGCAGCGCAAAACATTTTGAATCCTAAAGACGGTAAACCAGTTGTTACACCTTCTCAAGATATGGTATTAGGAAACTATTACTTAACACTTGAGCGTAAAGGGGCAACAGGTGAAGGTACTACGTTCTACGGTCCAAATGAAGTGTTGATTGCTTATCAAAACGGACATGCACACTTGCATACACGTATTGCAATAAACGCAGGTTCATTGAACAACCAAACATTTACTGAAGAACAAAACAAAATGTTGTTATTGACTACGGTAGGTAAAGTGATTTTTAATGAAATTTTGCCTGAAACATTCCCATACATTAACGAACCGACTGATTTCAATCTACAAATTGAAACACCGGTTAAATATTTTGTTCCAACTACTTTGGATGTGCGTAAGCACTTTGAAGAAGCAGAACTTATATCTCCATTCAAGAAGAAAATTTTAGGGAATATTATTGCGGAAGTATTCAAACGTTTCCACATTACGGAAACATCAAAAATGCTTGACCGAATGAAAAACCTTGGATTTAAATATTCAACTAAGGCTGGTATAACAATTGGTATCTCTGATATCGTGGTACTTCCAGATAAAGGTGAAGTTCTTGAAGAAGCACAAGATAAAGTGGATAAAGTGATGAAACAATTCCGTCGTGGGTTGATTACAGAAGAAGAGCGATATGATCGTGTAATTTCTTATTGGAGTCAAGCGAAGGATGTCATTCAAGAAAAACTAATGAAATCATTAGACAATTTGAACCCAATCTTCATGATGAGTGACTCTGGAGCGCGTGGTAATGCATCCAACTTTACTCAACTTGCAGGTATGCGTGGTCTGATGGCCAATCCGGCTGGTCGAATTATCGAACTTCCGATTAAATCATCATTCCGTGAAGGTTTAACAGTTCTTGAATACTTCATCTCAACGCATGGTGCTCGTAAAGGTCTTGCGGATACAGCCCTTAAAACTGCTGACTCTGGTTATTTAACTCGTCGTCTAGTTGACGTTGCGCAAGATGTAATTGTTCGTGAGGATGATTGCGGAACGGACAGAGGTTTACTCATCGGAGCATTGATGGATGGTACAGAAGTGATTGAAGGATTTGATGAGCGTATCGTCGGTCGTCACACAAGAAAAACGATTTTCCATCCAGAAACCAAGAAAGTTATATTGGCAAAAGATGGCTTAATCTCCGAAGATGTTGCACGTGTTATTTTAGAGGCTGGTATCGAAGAATTAACAATTCGATCTGCCTTCACATGTAATACAAAACACGGTGTATGTAAAAAATGTTACGGCACGAACTTAGCTACAGGTGAAAACGTTGAAGTTGGGGAAGCAGTTGGTATTATTGCTGCGCAATCAATCGGTGAACCAGGTACTCAGTTAACGATGCGTACATTCCATACGGGTGGGGTTGCTGGAGACGATATTACACAAGGTCTTCCACGTATCCAAGAAATTTTCGAAGCTCGTAATCCTAAAGGTCAAGCGGTTATTTCTGAAATCACTGGTGTTATTACAGAGATTGAAGAAATTCGTGAAGGTCAAAAAGAAATTACAATTCAAGGTGAAGTTGAGACTCGTAAATACTTATCACCATATAATGGCCGTTTGAAAGTGCAATTGGATGACGTCATTACCCGTGGTGAAGTATTAACAGAAGGTTCAATTGATCCAAAAGAATTGTTAAAAGTTAAAGATGTTTCAACAGTACAAGAATACTTGTTGAAAGAAGTTCAAAAAGTATACCGTATGCAAGGGGTAGAAATCGGTGACAAACACATTGAAGTAATGGTTCGCCAAATGCTTCGTAAAGTGCGTGTTATTGAAGCTGGTGAAACAGATTTGTTACCAGGTTCATTGCTTGATATCCACCAATTTGCTGAGGCGAATAAAGAGGCAGTGTTGAATGGGAAAATTCCTGCAACATGTCGTCCAGTTATTCTTGGTATTACAAAAGCTTCACTCGAAACAGAATCATTTTTATCTGCAGCGTCATTCCAAGAAACAACGCGTGTGTTAACAGACGCGGCGATAAAAGGAAAACGCGACGAATTACTTGGCTTGAAAGAAAACGTAATTATTGGGAAACTCGTTCCGGCGGGTACTGGTATGCAACGTTACCGTCAAATCAAAATTGTTGCAGATAAAGACAAGACTGAAGTAGCTGTGAGCGCCGAATAAATTCAATTGATCCGGTGGGTTTTGCTCAGCGAAGCCCCCGGTTTTTTTCTTAACAGTATTGACAGAAAAAAACTAAGATGATAATATGTATAAGGTTGATAGTTGAAGGTCTGTCTCTTTGGAGGATATGTAAATGTCTTATGAAAAAGTATATCAGGCTAAGAAAACAATCATTGGTACTAAACAAGCAGTTAAAGCAATCCATGGTGGCCATGTAAAAGAAATTCTTGTGGCTCGTGATGCGGAAGATCGAATTACTAGCTCAGCTATAAATGCTGCAATGGAGCACGGTGTGAAGATTGACTTCGTCGAGTCTAAGATAGAACTTGGTAAAGCGTGCGGACTTAAAGTCAGTGCGGCGGTAGTTGCTATTTCTGTTTAGCAGTTTTTGTGTTAAGAACACAAAGACTTTGTTTTTTGCCTAAAAATGAACCACCTGGATGTGTGGTATTACAACGAACTAAAGAAGGGAGGAATAATCGATGCCTACAATTAACCAATTGGTACGTAAGCCTCGTAAATCCAAGACTGTAAAATCAAACTCACCTGCGTTGAACAAAGGGTATAACAGCTCTAAAAAAACGTTAACAAACGTTAATTCTCCGCAAAAACGTGGGGTTTGTACACGTGTTGGTACAATGACGCCACGTAAACCTAACTCAGCGCTACGTAAATATGCTCGTGTACGTTTAACTAACTTACTTGAGGTTACTGCGTATATCCCGGGTGAAGGACATAACCTTCAAGAACACAGTGTTGTTCTAATCCGTGGAGGACGAGTAAAAGACTTAGCTGGTGTACGTTACCATATCGTACGTGGTGCTCTTGATACAGCTGGTGTTACTGGTCGTATGCAAAGCCGTTCTTTATACGGTACAAATCGCCCTATAGTTAAAAAAAGCTAATTTAAACTAAAATATATATTTCATCGATAGGAGGAAAACACATGCCTCGTAAAGGTCCAGTTTCCAAACGTGACGTGTTACCAGATCCAATTTATAATTCGAAACTTGTAACTCGTTTAATCAATAAAATGATGGTAGATGGTAAAAGAGGTACTTCTCAAAAAATTCTTTATGGAGCGTTTGAACTTGTTCAAGAACGTTCTGGTAAAGATCCATTAGAAGTATTTGATGCTGCATTAACAAACATTATGCCAGTTCTTGAAGTAAAAGCTCGCCGTGTAGGAGGTTCTAACTATCAAGTACCTATCGAAGTTCGTCCTGAGCGTCGTTCAACATTAGGTCTTCGTTACTTAGTGAACTATTCTCGTCTACGTGGAGAGAAAACAATGGAAGAGCGTTTAGCTAATGAAATTCTAGATGCTTCTAACAACACAGGTGCTTCTGTGAAGAAACGTGAAGATATGCACAAAATGGCAGAAGCGAATAAAGCATTCGCTCACTATCGCTGGTAGAATTTTTCGTCCACTAAACACTCTAATTGAGATGGAAGGAGAAATACAAAATGGCTAGAGAGTTCTCCTTAGAGAATACACGTAACATTGGAATCATGGCTCATATTGATGCTGGTAAAACAACAACTACTGAGCGTATTCTTTATTACACTGGTAAAATCCACAAAATTGGTGAAACGCACGAAGGTGCATCACAAATGGACTGGATGGAACAAGAGCAAGAACGTGGTATCACGATCACTTCAGCTGCAACAACAGCAGCATGGAAAAAAAACCGCGTAAACATCATCGATACTCCTGGGCACGTAGACTTCACTGTTGAAGTTGAACGTTCACTTCGAGTACTTGATGGTGCTGTTACTGTTCTAGATGCACAATCAGGTGTAGAACCACAAACTGAAACAGTGTGGCGCCAAGCAACTACTTATGGTGTACCACGTATTGTTTTCATTAACAAAATGGATAAATTGGGTGCAGACTTCCTATATTCTGTAGGAACTCTACACGATCGCCTTCAAGCGAACGCACATCCAATACAACTTCCAATTGGTACAGAAGAAGAATTCAGTGCAATTATCGACCTTATTGAAATGACAGCTACTTTCTACGGTAACGAAGAAGGTACTGCAGTTACAGAAGGTGAAATTCCTGAATCACATAAAGCTCAAGCGGCAGAATACCGTGAGAAATTAATCGAAGCGGTAGCTAGCGTTGACGAAGGTCTTATGGAGAAATACCTAGAAGGCGAAGAAATCTCAAATGCAGAGTTGAAAACGGCTATCCGTAAAGCGACAATCGCAGTTGAATTCTACCCAGTTATTTGTGGTTCAGCATTCAAACACAAAGGTGTTCGAAAAATGCTTGACGCAGTAGTTGATTACCTTCCAGCTCCAACAGACGTGCCATCAATTAAAGGTATCTTACCTGATTCTGATGAAGAAGTTGTTCGTGAATCTAACGACTCACAACCATTCTCTGCATTAGCATTCAAAGTAATGACTGACCCTTATGTTGGTAAATTAACATTCTTCCGTGTGTACTCTGGTGTTCTTGAATCAGGATCATACGTACAAAACTCTACAAAAGGTAAACGTGAGCGCGTAGGTCGTATCCTACAAATGCACGCGAACAGCCGTGAAGAGATTTCTAAAGTTTATTCTGGTGATATCGCTGCTGCTGTAGGTCTTAAAGACACTACAACCGGTGATACTCTATGTGACGAGAAAAACCAAGTTATTCTTGAATCAATGGAATTCCCAGAGCCAGTTATCTCTTTATCTGTAGAACCGAAGTCAAAAGCAGACCAAGATAAAATGGGTCAAGCTTTACAAAAACTTCAAGAAGAAGATCCAACTTTCCGTGCTCATACTGACATTGAAACTGGGCAAACAATCATCTCTGGTATGGGTGAGCTTCACCTTGATATCTTAGTTGACCGTATGCGCCGTGAATTTAAAGTAGAAGCTAACGTTGGTGCTCCAATGGTATCTTACCGTGAGACATTCCGCGAGTCCGCTTCAGTTGAAGGTAAATTCGTTCGTCAATCTGGTGGTCGTGGACAATTCGGACACGTTTGGATTGAATTCTCTCCAAACGAAGAAGGAAAAGGCTTTGAATTCGTAAATGGCGTTGTCGGTGGTGTTGTACCACGTGAATACATCCCAGCTGTTGAAGCAGGTCTTCGTGACTCTTTAAACAATGGTGTAATAGCTGGATATCCACTTATCGATATTAAGGCTCGTCTATTTGATGGTTCTTACCATGATGTCGATTCAAATGAAATGGCGTTCAAAATTGCTGCATCTATGGCATTGAAAAACGCAATTTCGAAATGTAAACCAGTTCTTCTTGAGCCAATGATGAAAGTGGAAGTAGTAATTCCTGAAGAATACTTAGGAGATATTATGGGTAACATCACTTCTCGCCGTGGACGCGTAGAAGGTATGGACGCTCGTGGTAATTCACAAGTTGTTCGTTCAATGGTTCCACTTGCAGAAATGTTCGGTTATGCGACAACTCTTCGTTCTGCAACTCAAGGTCGTGGAGTATTCTCTATGACTTTCGATCACTACGAAGAAGTACCGAAATCAATTTCAGAAGAAATTATCAAAAAAAATAAAGGTTAATCATTGAAGTTTGATTTTTAATCTTGTATAACTATTTTGTAAGGCATGAATGATGATGGATCTAGACCTTCATCATTCATACCAAAAACTAAACTATTAATATAATTTTGAGGAGGATTTCTCTAATGGGTAAAGCTAAATTTGATCGTTCTAAAACTCACGCAAACGTAGGAACAATCGGTCACGTTGACCATGGTAAAACTACATTAACAGCTGCAATCGCAACAGTTCTTGCAAAACGTTCTGGTGGTACTGCAATGAGCTATGCACAAATCGATAACGCACCTGAAGAAAAAGAGCGCGGAATCACAATCAACACTTCTCACGTTGAGTATGAAACTGCAACTCGTCACTATGCACACGTTGACTGCCCAGGACATGCCGATTATGTTAAAAACATGATCACTGGTGCTGCACAAATGGACGGCGGGATCTTAGTAGTATCTGCTGCTGACGGCCCAATGCCACAAACTCGTGAGCACATCCTTCTTTCACGTCAAGTTGGTGTTCCTTACTTAGTAGTCTTCATGAACAAATGTGATATGGTAGACGACGAAGAACTTCTTGAATTAGTAGAAATGGAAATTCGTGACCTTCTTTCTGAATTTGACTTCCCAGGTGACGACATTCCAGTAATCAAAGGTTCAGCTCTTAAAGCATTAGAAGGCGAAGAAGCATGGGAAGAAAAAGTTGTAGAATTAATGGACGCTGTTGATTCTTATATCCCAACTCCTGAACGTCAAACTGACAAACCATTCATGATGCCTGTTGAGGATGTATTCTCAATTACAGGTCGTGGTACAGTTGCTACAGGTCGTGTTGAGCGTGGGCAAGTTAAAGTTGGTGACGTAGTTGACATCATCGGTATCGTTGAAGAGCCGAAAGCAACTACTGTAACTGGCGTTGAAATGTTCCGTAAACTTCTTGACTATGCAGAAGCTGGTGACAATATCGGTGCTCTTCTTCGTGGAGTAGCTCGTGAAGATATCCAACGTGGTCAAGTACTTGCTAAACCAGGTACAATCACTCCACATACTGAATTCAAAGCAGAAGTTTATGTTTTATCAAAAGAAGAAGGTGGACGTCATACTCCATTCTTCACGAACTACCGTCCTCAGTTCTACTTCCGTACAACTGACGTAACTGGTGTTTGTAACTTACCTGAAGGCGTTGAAATGGTTATGCCTGGAGACAACATTGAAATGACTGTTGCTCTTATCGCTCCTATCGCGCTTGAAGAAGGTACTAAGTTCTCTATCCGTGAGGGTGGACGTACTGTTGGTGCTGGTGTAGTTGCAACTATCACTAAATAATTAACTTTTAGAAAGACAAGACCTTGCCGGGACGCTGGCAAGGTCTTTTTTTGTACATATAAAAAGATTGTAAACGAATCGGATGAATCTTAATATTCAAAACTGGTATTCCAGTATTACTAGTCACTACTATTTTGAAGATGAATAAAAAAGATAGGGAAACAGAGAAGACAGGACTGGCTAAAATTTTCATTATATTAACCTTATTATTGATAGCGGTTTTATCACAAAATCTTAGACCTATTCATATCGCATTTATTCCGTTACTTGTACCTCCTATCATTCATGTTATGAACTTACTAAAACTTGATGGTCGTGCGATTGGATCTGTTCTAATATTTGGGTTAACAGCACCTTATATATTACTTCCATATGGATTTGGTATTATATTTCACGAGATTGTAGTAACACAAATGAAAGCAACTGGTCTTGTGATTGATAGGAGATATATACTCTTTGCTATGTTGATACCAACAGCTGGACTCGTAGTAGGACTGGTCATCGTTATTTTTATTTCGTATAGAAAACCACGTGAATCTAAAACAGAAATTGTGATTACAGAAGTTAACAAGGTTCAAGTAAATAAAAAAGATAGTATATTCACTATCATTGCCCTTATAGCAGCATTTACTTCATAGATAATAAATTATATAAGTGGTGCTAAGTTATTTATATCTTATATAGAAGGAATGCAATTAATAGCCTTCAAAGGATTTGTGATAACTGCAAATGGTTTTGCTTTTGTCATTCAAGAAACTGGAGATGTTGATTCACTTATAGGAAGGGCATCTTTATTATTAAATTGATATAATGTTGATGCTCCTAAAAGGATTAATATCACTAAGGGAATTGATTCATCGTGTGCGACAATACCAATTATCACTGCGATATTCGTACCTCTAATTTCAGCACTTTAGATATTATGCATTGATTGGTACAGCTGGAGCGCTAGGAGATGCAGGATCGCTAGCGTCAGATAGTACGCTTGGACCAACCATGGGCATAGATGGGCAACACAATCATATAAGGGATACGTGTGTTCCGACGTTAATTCTACAATATTCCGCTATTGATTTTCGGCTTAGATTGGCCGTAATGATTCTTTTATATAAGAACTTAATGTTCGGACTATTCTTTAGGCTATTGCCTTTATATTAAAATCAAATTAAAATAAAAAAGCATTGAGAAAGAATTTCGTTAAACCACTTGCGAAATTCTTTTTCTTTCTGTATAATGTTGAATGTTGGTCTTTGACTGCGATGAAGCGAGAGGTTACCGACACACCCGGCCGCTTTGCCATGGCGGGTGGTTGGAAAATTTTCGTGGAGAATGTCTAGTAAATAGGCGAAAAGGGAGGGAAAATAATGGCAAAACAAAAAATTCGTATCCGATTAAAAGCGTATGATCATCGAATTCTTGATCAATCTGCTGAGAAAATTGTTGAGACTGCTAAGCGTTCAGGTGCAAGTGTATCAGGTCCGATTCCACTTCCAACTGAGAAGTCTGTGTATACAATTCTTCGTGCTGTTCACAAGTACAAAGATTCTCGTGAGCAATTCGAAATGCGTACGCATAAGCGTCTGATCGATATCGTTAACCCAACACCACAAACTGTTGATGCGTTAATGAAGCTTGACTTACCATCTGGCGTTGATATTGAAATCAAACTTTAATGGTAAAAAAACAAATAGAAAACAAACAAATACTGTAGGAGGTGTGACAAATGACCAAAGGAATCTTAGGTAGAAAAATCGGTATGACGCAAGTTTTTGCTGAGAACGGTGACTTAATCCCGGTAACTGTTATAGAAGCTGCTCCAAACGTAGTACTTCAAAAGAAATCAGTTGAAACGGATGGCTACGAAGCAATCCAGTTAGGATTTGATGATAAGCGCGATAAGCTTTCAAACAAACCTGCTAAAGGGCATGTAGCAAAAGCAAGCACTGGTCCTAAGCGCTTCATCCGTGAATTCCGCGGTGTTAATTTGGCAGACTACGAAGTTGGTCAAGAAGTCAAAGTTGGAATTTTCGCAGAAGGCGATGTAATTGATGTGTCTGGAGTTACTAAAGGTAAAGGTTTCCAAGGTGTTATTAAACGCCACGGACAATCTCGCGGACCTATGGCTCACGGATCACGTTACCACCGTCGTCCAGGTTCAATGGGGCCTGTTGCTCCGAACCGCGTATTCAAACAAAAGAAATTACCTGGTCAAATGGGTGGCACAATGGTAACGATCCAAAACTTAGAAGTTGTTAAAGTTGATGCAGATCGTAACTTGTTACTTGTAAAAGGTAATGTTCCTGGTTCTCGTAAAGCATTAGTAGTCGTTAAAACTGCTATTAAAGCGAAATAATAATTAGAGAAAGGAGGAAACAGGAATGCCAAAGGTATCTTTACTTAATCAAACAGGCTCATCTGTTGGCGAAATCGAATTAAACGATAAAGTTTTTGGAATCGAGCCACATAGTTCTGTTTTATTTGATGCAGTAATCGCTCAACGCGCTTCACTTCGTCAAGGTAATCATAAAGTTAAAAACCGTTCTGAAGTTGCTGGTGGTGGTCGTAAGCCTTGGAAACAAAAAGGAACTGGTCGTGCTCGTCAAGGGTCGATTCGTTCTCCACAATGGCGTGGTGGTGGTGTTGTTTTCGGTCCTACTCCACGTAGCTATAGCTACAAATTACCGAAAAAAGTTCGTCGCTTAGCTCTTCGTTCTGCTCTTTCTGCGAAAGTGTTAGAAGAGAACTTCGTAGTTCTTGATGGTTTAGCGTTGAATGCACCAAAAACAAAAGATTTCTTGAAAGTGTTGAAAGACCTTTCAATCGAGAAAAAAGCTTTGTTCGTTACAGCTGAACTTGATGAAAACGTAGCATTATCTGCTCGTAACATCCCAGGAGTAACAGTTGTTTCTGCAACAGGCATTAACGTTCTTGACTTACTTGGTCATGAAAAAATCGTAATTACTAAAGCTGCGGTAGAAAAAGTAGAGGAGGTGCTTGGATAATGGAAGCACGTGATATTATTAAACGTCCGGTCATTACCGAGCGTTCTTCTGAAATTATGGAAGAGAAAAAGTACACATTCTTAGTGGACACTCGCGCCAACAAAACTCAAGTAAAACACGCAATCGAAGAAATCTTTGGCGTTGATGTTGAGAAAGTTAACATCATGAACTACAAAGGTAAATTCAAACGCGTTGGTAAATTTGGTGGATATACTAACAAACGTCGTAAAGCGATTGTTAAACTAACTGCTGAAAGTAAAGATATCGAATTATTCGAATCTTGATCAAAATAGATCATAAATTTTAACAAACAAGAAGGAGGGAATAAACATGGCGATTAAAAAGTACAAACCTACCTCCAACGGTCGACGTAACATGACAGCTTCTGATTTCGCTGAAATCACAACAAACAAGCCTGAAAAATCATTGCTTGAGCCTGTTAAACGTAAAGGCGGCCGTAATAACCAAGGTAAGTTAACTGTTCGTCATCAAGGTGGCGGCCATAAGCGTCAATATCGTGTCATCGATTTCAAACGTATTAAAGATGGCATTCCAGGACGCGTTGCTACTATTGAGTATGATCCAAACCGCTCTGCGAATATCGCATTGATTAATTATGTAGATGGTGAAAAACGTTATATCCTAGCAGCTAAAGGCTTAGAAGTGGGAATGACAATTATGTCAGGTCCAGAAGCTGATATCAAGCCAGGTAACGCACTTCCACTACAAAACATCCCAATGGGTACTACTATCCATAACATCGAAATGAAACCTGGTAAAGGTGGACAATTAGTACGTTCTGCTGGTACTTCTGCGCAAGTACTTGGTAAAGAAGATAAGTACGTAATTATCCGTTTACAATCTGGTGAAGTTCGCATGATCTTGGGTACATGCCGTGCAACTATCGGTCAAGTAGGTAACGAACAACATGAATTAATTAACATCGGTAAAGCAGGTCGTAACCGTTGGTTAGGTAAACGCCCAACTGTACGTGGATCTGTAATGAACCCGAACGATCACCCACACGGGGGTGGTGAAGGTAAATCTCCAATTGGACGTAAATCACCAATGACACCATGGGGTAAACCAACTCTTGGTTATAAAACTCGTAAAAAGAAAAATAAATCCGACAAACTTATCATTCGTCGTCGTAAAAAATAATGTGATTCTTCTGCGGTTCGATAAAAGAGCCGTAGCGAGATCGCTGAGGGAGGTTCCAAAATGGGTCGTAGCTTGAAAAAAGGACCATTTGTAGATGACCATCTAATGAAGAAGGTTGATGCACAAAAGGATTCTGAGAAAAAACAAGTGATCAAAACTTGGTCTCGCCGTTCTACAATTTTCCCGACTTTTATCGGATTAACAATCGCTGTATATGATGGACGTAAACACGTTCCAGTATATGTGACTGAAGATATGGTAGGGCACAAATTAGGCGAATTCGCACCAACACGTGCGTACAAAGGCCATGGTGCTGACGATAAGAAAACAAAACGCTAATTTGAGAGGAGGTTATTCCTGATGCAAGCTAAAGCTATTGCTAGAACAGTGCGTATTGCCCCTCGTAAAGTACGATTAGTCGTTGATTTAATCCGAGGAAAGCAAATCGGCGAAGCAGTTGCAATTTTAAACCACACTCCTAGATCGGCATCACCTGTCGTTGAAAAAGTGTTAAAGTCTGCAGTTGCAAACGCGGAGCACAACTATGATTTAGACGTAAATAAACTAGTTATTTCAGAAGTATTTGTTGACGAAGGTCCAACATTAAAACGTTTCCGTCCACGTGCGATGGGACGTGCAAGCGCGATTAACAAACGCACTAGCCACATCACTATCGTGGTATCTGAGAAGAAGGAGGGATAATTCATGGGTCAAAAAGTACATCCAATAGGATTACGAATCGGTATTATTCGTGATTGGGAGTCAAAATGGTACGCTGAAAAAGACTATGCAACTCTACTTCACGAAGATTTAAAAATCCGTAGTTATATCGAAACTCGTTTGAAAGACGCATCTGTTTCTAAAGTAGAAATCGAGCGTGCTGCCAATCGTGTTAACATTACAATCCACACTGCGAAACCAGGTATGGTAATTGGTAAAGGTGGTACTGAAGTCGAAGCACTTCGTAAAAACCTAAACGCTACTACTGGCAAGCGTGTTCACATCAACATCGTAGAAATCAAACGTGCAGATCTTGACGCTAAATTAGTTGCTGAAAACATTGCACGTCAATTAGAAAACCGTGTATCTTTCCGTCGTGCTCAAAAGCAGTCGATCCAACGCACAATGCGTTCTGGAGCGAAAGGTATCAAAACTCAAGTATCTGGTCGTCTAGGTGGCGCTGATATTGCTCGTGCTGAACATTACAGTGAAGGAACTGTTCCGCTTCATACGCTTCGTGCTGACATTGATTATGCTCATGCTGAAGCAGACACTACTTATGGTAAGCTTGGTGTTAAAGTATGGATTTATCGCGGTGAGATCCTTCCAGTGAAGAAGAACTCTGGGGAAGGAGGCAAATAATATGTTATTGCCTAAACGTGTTAAATATCGTCGCGAACACCGCGGAAAAATGCGTGGTGAAGCGAAAGGCGGTAAAGAAGTAACATTCGGTGAATTCGGATTACAAGCTACTGAAGCTAGCTGGATCACTAACCGTCAAATTGAATCTGCTCGTATCGCAATGACACGTTATATGAAACGTGGCGGTAAAGTTTGGATTAAGATTTTCCCACATAAACCTTATACTAAAAAGCCTCTAGAAGTTCGAATGGGTTCTGGTAAAGGTTCTCCTGAGGGATGGGTTGCAGTAGTAAAACCAGGAAAGATCATGTTTGAAATCGCTGGCGTATCTGAAGAAGTAGCGCGCGAAGCACTTCGACTTGCATCACATAAGCTTCCTGTGAAAACGAAAATTGTAAAACGTGAAGAAATTGGTGGTGAATCTAATGAAAGCTAATGAACTTCGTGACCTTACCACTGCAGAAATCGAACAAAAAGTGAAATCACTGAAAGAAGAGCTTTTCAACCTTCGCTTCCAATTGGCGACTGGTCAATTAGAGAACACAGCTCGTATTCGTGAAGTACGCAAAGGCATCGCGCGTATGAAAACTGTGATTCGTGAAAGAGAAATCAGTGCAAATAACTGATAAAGGAGGTTTTCAGGCATGACTGAGCGTAATCAACGTAAGGTATATACAGGCCGTGTTGTTTCAGACAAAATGGACAAAACAGTTACTGTAATGATTGAAACATATAAAAAGCATAAGCTTTACGGTAAACGTGTTAAGTATTCGAAAAAGTTCAAGGCTCATGATGAATTAAACGAAGCTAAATTAGGCGACGTAGTTCGTATCATGGAAACTCGCCCGCTGTCAGCTACAAAACGTTTCCGTCTAGTGGAAGTAGTAGAAAAAGCAGTAGTTATCTAAATAAAGTTCGGAATACACCAAATTCCGAGAGGAGGTTACCTAAGTGATCCAACAAGAGAGTCGTATGAAAGTTGCTGACAACTCAGGTGCACGTGAAGTTTTAACTATTAAAGTGCTTGGTGGTTCTGGTCGTAAAACTGCTAACATCGGCGACGTTGTCGTGTGTACAGTTAAGAAAGCAACACCAGGTGGCGTTGTCAAGAAGGGTGACGTCGTTAAAGCTGTTATCGTTCGCACTAAAAGCGGTGTACGCCGTAAAGACGGTACTTATATCAAATTTGATGAAAATGCATGCGTTATTATCAAAGACGATAAAGGCCCGCGCGGAACTCGTATTTTCGGACCTGTAGCACGTGAATTACGTGACAACAGCTTCATGAAAATCGTATCTTTAGCTCCGGAAGTTCTTTAATAAACAAGAAAGTGCCAATCAAGGAGGTGCGATAGAATGCACGTTAAAAAAGGCGATAAAGTTATGGTGATCTCTGGAAAAGAGAAAGGCAAAACTGGTACAATCATTGCTGCTTTTCCGAAAAAGGACCGCGTTTTAGTTGAAGGTCTAAACATCGTGAAAAAACACATGAAACCTAACCAGGCAAGCCCGCAAGGTGGAATTGTGAATCAAGAAGCTTCGATTCACGTTTCAAACGTAATGCTAATCGACCCTAAATCAGGCGAGCCAACTCGCGTAGGTTATAAAGTGGAAGATGGCAAGAAAATTCGCATAGCGAAAAAATCTGGCGAATCAATCGACAAATAAGTAAAAGAAGAAGGGAGGTACACACATGAACCGCCTAAAAGAAAAGTTTCTTAAGGAAGTTTCTCCTGCTCTAGTGAGCAAGTTTGGATATAAATCAGTAATGCAAGTACCACAAGTAGACAAAATCGTTATCAACATGGGTGTTGGTGACGCAGTTCAAAACACGAAAGCATTAGATGCAGCCGTTGAAGAACTAACTATTATCACAGGTCAAAAACCTGTTGTAACTAAAGCTAAGAAATCTATCGCTGGATTCCGTCTTCGTGAGGGTATGCCAATCGGCGCTAAAGTAACATTACGCGGCGACCGTATGTATGATTTCTTGGATAAATTAATTTCAATCTCTCTTCCACGTGTTCGTGACTTCCGTGGTGTTTCTAAAAAAGCATTCGACGGTCGCGGTAACTACACATTAGGTGTTAAAGAACAATTAATTTTCCCTGAAATCGACTACGATAAAGTGTCTAAAGTACGCGGTATGGACATCGTAATTGTAACAACTGCGAACTCTGATGAAGAAGCTCGTGAGTTATTAACACAATTCGGAATGCCGTTCCAAAAGTAAACATAAGGGAGGCGTAAACGTGGCTAAAAAATCAATGATCGCTAAACAAAAACGCACGCCAAAGCATAATGTACAAGCTTACACACGTTGTGAACGTTGCGGACGTCCGCATTCGGTCTTACGTAAATTTAAACTTTGCCGTATTTGTTTCCGTGAACTTGCTTACAAGGGACAAATTCCTGGCGTTAAAAAAGCCAGCTGGTAATCCCCTAAATTTGGGAAGGAGGTAAATGTAATGACAATGACAGATCCGATTGCAGATATGCTTACACGTATTCGTAACGCGAACATGGTTCGACACGAAAAATTGGAAGTACCTGCTTCAAACATGAAAAAAGAGATCGCTGAGATCCTTAAACGTGAAGGTTTTGTTCGTGACGTAGAATATGTAGAAGATAGCAAACAAGGTATCATTCGCATTTTCTTGAAATACGGACAAAATAACGAACGTGTTATAACTGGTTTAAAACGTATTTCAAAACCTGGTCTACGCGTTTATGCGAAAACTAGTGAGGTACCTAGAGTATTAAATGGTCTTGGTATTGCTTTAGTTTCAACTTCTAATGGTCTATTGACTGATAAAGAAGCACGCGCTAAACAAGTTGGCGGCGAAATCGTAGCTTACGTTTGGTAATAAGCAACAAACGAATGGAGGTGCAAAAGAATGTCTCGTGTAGGTAAAAAACCAATTGAGGTTCCTGCAGACGTTACTATAACAATCGGTGCTAACAACGATGTTACTGTAAAAGGTCCAAAAGGCGAGCTTACTCGTACTTTTAATGCAGATATTAAAATAGAGCAAGAAGAGAAAGTGGTTACATTAACACGTCCTTCTGAATCAAAAGACCACCGTACTATTCATGGTACAACTCGTGCTTTGCTTGCAAACATGGTTGAAGGCGTTTCTAAAGGTTTTGAACGTAGTCTTGAATTAGTAGGTGTTGGTTACCGTGCTTCTCTACAAGGTGAAAAACTTGTATTGAACGTAGGTTTCTCTCATCCTGTTGAATTCACACCTGAAGAAGGCTTAGTTGTAGAAGTTCCTACAAACACTAAGATCATCATTAAAGGTATTAATAAAGAACGCGTTGGTGCTCTAGCATCAAACATCCGTCAAGTACGTCCACCAGAGCCTTATAAAGGTAAAGGGATTCGTTATGAAGGCGAAGTTGTTCGTCGTAAAGAAGGTAAAACAGGTAAATAATGCTGGTTAAGCATTAGAAAGGAGTGACCTCTGTGATTACGAAACAAGATAAAAATCAAGTTCGTAAAAAACGTCATGCTCGTGTACGCTCAAAAATTACGGGTACTGCTGAACGTCCGCGTTTAAATGTATTCCGTTCAAACAAACACTTGTATGCACAATTAATTGATGACGTGGCTGGTGTAACACTTGCAAGTGCTTCTACTATGGAAAAAGATTTCGATGGTAAAGGTAATGTTGAGTCTGCTAAAGCTATCGGTGAATCAATCGCTAAACGTGCTACGGAAAAAAACATCAAAGTTGTTGTATTCGACCGTGGTGGTTACTTATATCATGGACGCGTAAAAGCTTTAGCTGAAGCTGCTCGCGAAAATGGCTTAGAATTTTAAGAAAAAGGAGGGACACATTTCATGCGTCACATTGATCCAAACAAACTTGAACTTGAAGAACGCGTTGTTACTATTAACCGCGTAGCTAAAGTTGTAAAAGGTGGACGTCGTTTCCGCTTCTCTGCATTGGTTGTTGTTGGTGACAAAAACGGCCACGTAGGATTTGGTACTGGTAAAGCACAAGAAGTTCCAGATGCTATCCGTAAAGCAGTTGAAGATGCGAAGAAAAACCTGATCGAAGTGCCAATGGTTCGTGGTACTACTCCACACTTAATCATCGGTAATTTCGGCGCTGGTGAAATTCTAATTAAACCCGCTGCACCAGGTACTGGTGTAATTGCTGGTGGTCCAGTTCGTGCTGTACTTGAACTTGCTGGTATTACAGATATTCTTTCTAAATCACTTGGATCAAACACACCAATTAATATGGTTCGTGCAACAATTCAAGGTTTAACTGAATTAAAACGCGTAGAAGATGTTGCTAAATTACGCGGCAAAACAGTAGAAGAACTGTTAGGTTAAGGGGGGAAATGACATGTCAAAAAAACTAGAAGTTACCCTCACTAGAAGCGTTATCGGTACTAAACCGGGACAACGTAAAACAGTTGAAGCTCTTGGACTACGTAAAATGCACCAAACAGTTGAGCACGCTGACAATGCAGCTATCCGTGGGATGGTTGAAAAAGTAGCTCATTTAGTTTCTGTTAAGGAACTATAATAAGGATTTATAGAATAAGGAGGTGTCACCCATATGAAATTGCATGAGTTAAAACCATCAGAAGGATCTCGTTCTGAGCCCAAACGTAAAGGTCGCGGGATTGGTTCAGGTAATGGTAAAACTGCAGGTAAAGGTCATAAAGGTCAAAACGCTCGTTCTGGCGGAGGTGTTCGTCCAGGATTTGAGGGCGGTCAAAACCCATTGTTCCGTCGTTTACCAAAACGCGGCTTTACGAACATTAACCGTAAAGAGTACGCTATTGTGAATCTTGATACACTAAACCGTTTCGATGAGGGTACAGAGGTAACACCTGCATTGCTTATTGAAACTGGTTATGTGAGCAGCGAAAAAGCTGGAATTAAGATTCTTGGTAACGGGTCTCTTGACAGAAAGCTTACTGTTAAAGCTCACAAGTTCTCTGCTTCAGCAAAAGAAGCTATTGAGACAGCGGGCGGACAAACCGAGGTGGTTTAATGTTTCAGACAATCTCCAACTTTATGCGCGTGAGAGATATTCGAAATAAAATCATTTTCACACTTCTGATGTTAGTCGTTTTCCGTCTTGGAACATTTATTCCAGTACCAAACGTCGACGCAGGAGTCTTGCAAGCAACTGACCAATTTAGTCTTATTGGTTTCTTGAATACATTTGGTGGCGGTGCTCTTGCTAACTTTTCGATTTTAGCAATGGGAATTATGCCGTACATCACTGCATCCATCATTGTGCAATTATTACAAATGGATGTTGTACCGAAGTTTACGGAGTGGGCTAAACAAGGGGAAGTCGGAAGACGGAAACTTGCTCAGTTCACACGTTACTTCACAATCGTGTTAGCGTTTATTCAAGCGATGGCAATGTCGTACGGCTTTAACCGTATGTATGGCGGATCTTTAATTAAAGATGATGGCATTTCAACTTATATAGTCATTGCACTTGTGTTAACAGGCGGAACAGCGTTCTTACTTTGGTTATCAGAGCAGATCACTGCAAAAGGTGTGGGTAATGGAATTTCCATTATTATCTTTGCAGGTATCGTAGCTGCGATTCCAAGTGCCGCTAACCAAATTTATGCACAACAATTTGATGGCGCTGGTGATGATTTATTCATCCGTATTGCGATAATGGCACTTTTAGTTTTAGCGATAATTGCAGTTACAGTAGGCGTAATTTACGTTCAACAAGCGTTGCGTAAAATTCCTATTCAATATGCAAAACGTGTGGCTGGACGCGGTCAAACTGGCGGACAACAAACACACTTACCGTTAAAAGTGAATGCTGCTGGGGTTATCCCGGTTATCTTTGCGGTTGCGTTTATCATTACACCACAAACACTTTCTACTTTCTTTGGACAGAATTCGGTAACGGATTTCATTCAGAACACATTTGATTATTCGAAACCAGTGGGCATGCTCATTTACGTTGCGTTAATCGTTGCATTTACGTATTTCTATGCGTTCATTCAAGTGAATCCTGAAAATGTTGCTGATAACTTGAAAAAGCAAGGGGCGTATATTCCAGGTATTCGTCCAGGAAAAAACACACAAGACTATTTAACAACAGTCTTGTACCGTTTAACTTTTGTGGGTTCGATTTTCCTAGCTTTGGTTGCTATTATGCCGATATTGTTCATTAACTTTGCTGGACTTCCAGCATCTGCACAAATCGGTGGAACGAGTTTGCTAATCGTTGTCGGTGTTGCACTGGAAACGATGAAACAACTTGAGTCCCAACTAGTGAAACGTCACTACAAAGGTTTCATGAAATAAATGCTTGGTGATGGGAACGGTTTCGTTCCTTCAACCAGCAAATTGTAGCAGGGGGCAAACCGTATGAATATCGTTTTAATGGGTCTGCCGGGTGCAGGTAAAGGCACTCAAGCAGATAAAATTGTTGAGAAGTACGCAATCCCTCATATTTCTACAGGCGACATGTTCCGAGCAGCTATCAAAGAAGGCACGGAACTAGGCCTTAAAGCCAAATCGTTTATGGATGAAGGTGCATTAGTACCTGATGAAGTGACGATCGGTATTGTCCGTGAAAGATTAAGTAAACCTGATTGTGAAAATGGATTTTTGTTAGACGGATTCCCACGTACTGTTCCTCAAGCGGAAGCACTTGATGTGCTTTTAGCTGATTTGAATAAAGACGTGGAGCATGTGCTGAACATCCAAGTTGAACAAGAAGAGTTGATTAAGCGTCTAACGGGGCGCCGCATCTGCAAAGAATGTGGCACTGCGTACCATTTAGTCTTCAACCCACCTATAAAAGATGGGGAATGTGACAAAGATGGAGGCGAGCTTTACCAGCGCGCGGATGATAATCCGGAAACGGTCACAAACCGTCTGGAAGTAAATATGAAGCAAACACAACCTTTGCTTGATTACTATAGCAACAAAGGTGTGTTAACAAATATAAACGGTCAGCAAGACATTCATAAGGTATTTGCTGATTTGAATGCTCTTTTAGAGGGCAACCGCAGCTGAACCTAGCGGCACGCTTGTGAACGAAATTTATTTTCGAGAGCTGCAAAAGCATATTGTGCCCGCTATACGTAGGAAGAAGTAGAATTGTTATGGGTTAAAGGATCCCTTTGTCCTTTCGTGCAATTCTAGTTCTGACAAGGTATAATGGGTTTCGTGGAAGCATCTGTGTAACGGATATGGTGGAAATCATCCAAGGCATTCCGAGCGGTCGTTTTTACATGAGGGAGACATGGTTCACCCGGGTCAGTCTACTCCGTAGGTTGCCAGAAGCGAAGCCTGACGAGTGTCTTTCGAACATCTCTCATGCAAGACAAACATATGTTGAAACGAATTGATGCCATAATAGGTTTCTAATTTGCTCTTCATTCCGTTTGATTTGATGATGAGAACCTGATTTTTTATACAGAAGGGAGACAGGGTTGATGGCGAAAGACGATGTAATTGAAGTCGAAGGAACAGTTGTTGAGACTTTGCCAAACGCGATGTTTAAGGTAGAATTGGAAAATGGTCACACGATTCTTGCGCATGTATCTGGTAAAATCCGTATGCATTTTATCCGCATCCTACCTGGAGATAAAGTCCAAATTGAACTTTCTCCTTACGATTTAACTCGCGGACGTATCACATTCCGTTTTAAATAATCTTTTGCACTCCGGACTACTTAAGGAGGTTGGGTTAGATGAAAGTGAGACCATCTGTGAAACCGATCTGCGAAAAATGTAAAGTAATTCGCCGACGCGGTAAAGTAATGGTAATCTGTGAAAATCCGAAACACAAACAAAAACAAGGCTAATTTGAAGGAGGTGCACGACACACATGGCACGTATTGCTGGTGTTGACATTCCGCGCGATAAACGCGTTGTTATTTCATTAACGTATATTTTTGGAATCGGTAAAACAACTGCTCAAAAGGTACTAGCTAATGCTGGCGTTTCTGAAGATGCACGAGTTCGTGATCTTACAGAAGACGAGTTGAATAAAATCCGTGAAGCAATTGGTGCTCATAAGGTTGAAGGTGACCTTCGCCGTGAAGTATCATTAAACATTAAGCGTCTGATGGAAATCGGTTCATTCCGTGGTATCCGTCACCGTCGCGGTTTACCTGTGCGCGGTCAAAACACGAAGAACAATGCGCGTACGCGTAAAGGTCCTCGTAAAACTGTTGCTAACAAGAAAAAATAATCGGTAAAGGAGGTTTCTTCTTAACATGGCACGTAAACAACAAACACGTAAGCGTCGTGTGAAAAAGAATATCGAATCCGGTATTGCTCACATTCGCTCTACATTTAATAATACAATTGTAACGATTACAGACATGCAAGGAAATGCGGTATCTTGGTCAAGTGCTGGTTCACTTGGTTTTAAAGGTTCTCGTAAATCGACACCATTTGCTGCGCAAATGGCTGCCGAAGCAGCTGCGAAAGCATCTGTTGAACACGGTTTGAAGACGTTAGAAGTAACTGTAAAAGGTCCTGGTGCTGGTCGTGAAGCTGCAATTCGTGCACTTCAAGCTGCTGGTCTTGACGTTACAGCAATTAAAGATGTAACTCCAGTTCCTCATAACGGTTGCCGTCCACCAAAACGTCGTCGCGTGTAATAGGTGTCTTAATTTAATTGATTGAGAACATCATTTCTTGTACAAACTGAGTTGTGCAATCACCGATAAGTCTAGTACTATCGATTTCATGATGGAACGAACCTATACATTCGATGTTTTGAAGGAGGGTAAATTTGAATGATCGAAATTGAAAAACCAAAGATTGAAACGGTTGAGATCAACGAAGATGCTAAATTTGGCAAGTTTGTTGTGGAACCGCTTGAGCGTGGATATGGAAACACATTAGGTAATTCGCTACGTCGTATCCTTTTGTCGTCTTTACCAGGAGCTGCAGTAACCTCTATTCAAATTGATGGCGTGCTTCACGAGTTCTCTACTATTGAGGGCGTAGTTGAAGATGTTGCTACAGTTATAATGAACGTGAAAAAGCTAGCTCTTAAAATCTACTCTGACGAAGAAAAAGTCATAGAGATTGATGTTAAAGGTGATGGACAGATTACAGCAGCTGACATTACACATGACAGTGATGTAGAAATTTTAAATCCTGATCTCTATATTGCAACAATCGGTAAAAATGGTCATTTGCGTATGCGCATGTATGCACAGCGCGGCCGCGGTTACACTCCTGCCGATCAAAACAAACGTGAGGATCTTCCTATCGGCGTGATCCCGATCGACTCAATTTACACTCCAGTTTCACGCGTCAATTTTCAAGTAGAAAATACTCGTGTTGGTCAAATGACAAACTACGATAAACTTTCTCTTGATGTGTGGACAGATGGCAGCATCGGTCCAAAAGAGGCGATTTCGCTTGGGGCGAAAATTTTAACAGAGCATTTAAATATCTTCGTTGGGATGACTGATGAGGCAAAAACTGCTGAAATCATGGTTGAAAAAGAAGAAGATCAAAAAGAAAAAGTGTTGGAGATGACTATCGAAGAACTAGATCTTTCTGTTCGTTCTTACAACTGCTTGAAGCGTGCAGGTATCAATACGGTACTTGAGTTAGCTAGCAAGTCAGAAGATGACATGATGAAAGTACGTAACCTTGGACGTAAATCACTTGAAGAAGTTAGAGCGAAGTTAGACGAGCTTGGCTTAGGATTACGCAAAGAAGACTAAGCGACTTTTTTGATATAGACAGATCCAATATTCAACAAAGGAGGTAAACATCTATGGGTTACAGAAAACTTGGTCGTACAAGTTCTCAACGTAAAGCGATGTTACGTGACTTAACAACTGATTTGATCATCAACGAACGTATTCAAACGACAGAAGCTCGTGCGAAAGAAGTACGATCAGTTTGTGAAAAAATGATTACATTAGGTAAACGTGGAGACTTGCATGCACGCCGTCAAGCTGCATCATACATCCGTCGTGAACTTACAACTACTACTGACGCAGAAGGCAACGAATCAACAGTTTATGCATTGCAAAAATTGTTTGATGATGTAGCACCACGCTATGCTGAACGTCAAGGCGGTTATACACGTATCATGAAAGTGGGACCTCGTCGTGGAGACGGAGCACCTGTTGTAGTAATAGAATTAGTTTAATTCATCACAAGATGAGGAGGGGTATTGGTGAGGAGCCGCCCTCTTCTTTTTAAAAGATTTATACGACATATGAAAAGCAGAGCGTTACAATGAGCGGGCCTTTTAGGTGGCGTCTCGTCTAGCTCTACGCACCTCATTCACGTATACGGTCTGAGCAACCGCATACGATAAAGACATAGAAGAGCGCATTTCTCTGAATGAGGTGCGCGCTTTTTTATTTTGTCGTAAAATAAAGAGAAGAGTTTACAATGAGTTGAGTCTGAGTTGAGTTAGAGGAGGTTTTTCATTTGAAAGAAATTTTGTCGTTACGTGATGTAACGTTTACATATGCACCAGAAGAAACCGATATGCGTAAAGCAGTTGAAGATGTATCGTTTGCCGTTAACGATGGTGAGTGGATTGCGATCGTTGGACATAACGGATCAGGGAAGTCCACACTGGCTAAGCTAATGAATGGTCTCTTATTTCCCGATAGTGGGGAAATTCGCATTCTAGGGGAGCCATTAAATGAAGAAAACTTATGGGCGATACGTTCACAAATGGGCATGGTTTTTCAAAATCCAGACAATCAGTTTGTCGGTGCCACAGTTCAGGATGATGTCGCATTCGCATTGGAAAATAACGGAGTTCCGTTTGAAGATATGGTAGTCCGTGTCAATGAATCCCTTGCACAGGTAAAAATGAGTGATTTTATTAATAGTGAGCCCCATCATTTGTCCGGCGGGCAAAAGCAACGTGTAGCAATAGCGGGAGCACTTGCGATAAAACCTAAAATCCTTATATTAGATGAGGCAACATCCATGTTAGACCCTCAAGGACGCAAGGAGGTTCTTTCGACTGTTCAAAGATTACGTGAAGAAACCCATTTAACAGTTCTGTCTATAACACATGATTTAGAAGAAGCTTTGTTGGCTGATCGAATATTAGTTATGAATCAAGGCAAAAAGTACGCAGAGGGCAACCCAGGCCAAATTTTTGAGCGCGGTGAAGAGTTAGTTGAGCTTGGTTTAGATCTACCATTTTCAATGAAAATGAGTATCCTCTTACGTATAAATGGAGTCAGCTTACAAGGTGAGCACATGTCAGAAGAAGAACTGGTGAATGATTTATGGATATCCAACTTCAACAAGTAGGCTATGCCTATGCAAAAGGTACGCCATTTGAAAAACGTGCGTTATATGATGTAGATTTACATATATCCACGGGATCTTATCACGCCATTATTGGGCATACAGGGTCAGGGAAATCAACGCTATTGCAACATTTAAATGCTTTATTAAAACCTTCAGAAGGTAGTTTAAAGCTGGGGGATTTAACCATTGTCGCTGGAAAGAAAGTGAAAAACATTCGGCCTATTCGTCAGCGAATTGGGATTGTATTTCAATTTCCAGAGCATCAATTGTTTGATGAGACGGTTTTAAAAGATATTATGTTCGGACCATTGAACTTTGGTGTACCTGCTGAAGAAGCTGAGCATAGAGCAAGAGTCTTAGTGGAACAGTTAGGGCTACCAAGTGAAGTTTTAGATAAGTCTCCCTTTGACTTATCCGGTGGGCAAATGCGACGTGTGGCCATCGCTGGAGTATTAGCAATGGAGCCAAGTGTTCTGGTGCTTGATGAACCAACTGCAGGATTAGATCCTCGAGGGCGTCACGAAATCATGGAGCTATTTCATAAGTTGCATGTGGAAAAAGGTTTAACAACCATTTTAGTCACTCACTCGATGGAAGATGCTGCACGATATTCAGATCACGTGGCCATTATGCATGAAGGAACCTGTGTATTAAATGGAGATCCTCAAGCTATTTTTGGTGATGAAGATCGACTTGCACAATATCGCTTGGAAGCCCCTCGTGTTGTTCGGTTTCAACGAAAGGTAGAAGCGTTGATTGGTCATCCTTTAGCTAAACTATGTTTAACAGAAGAAGAATTAGCAACAGAGATAGGACACGTTATCCGAGGGGAGCGTGGGGATGTATGATGGAAAAAATGATTTTTGGACGTTATATTCCTGGGGATTCGTTTGTACATAAATTAGACCCCCGTTCAAAGCTGATTTTTGTGTTTGTCTTTATCGCGATTGTTTTTTTAGCGAATAATCCATTGACGTATGCATTGTTACTTGCCTTTACGCTTATAACGGTTTTATTGTCACGCATACGCCTGTATTTCTTAATTAACGGATTAAAACCCATCTTATTTTTACTGATCTTTACCTTTTTGTTGCACCTTTTCTTCACAAAAGAAGGCGATTTGTTATGGAAATGGCAATTCATCGAAATCTATGAAGAAGGGTTACGACAAGGTATTTTTATATCGATCCGTTTTTTAGTGCTTGTATTTATTACATCAATATTGACTTTAACCACTTCCCCCATTTCTATTACAGATGGAATGGAAGTTTTATTAAACCCGTTTAAGCGTTTTAAACTACCCGTTCATGAACTTGCTCTAATGATGTCTATATCGCTTCGTTTCATTCCTACATTGATGGATGAAACAGATAAGATTTTGAAAGCTCAAATGGCAAGAGGATCGGATATTAGTTCTGGAACGATAAAAGAACGGATAAAAGCCGTTGTTCCCCTATTAATCCCTTTATTCGTCAGTGCGTTTAAGCGAGCGGAAGACTTAGCAGTCGCAATGGAGGTAAGAGGTTATCGAGGTGGTGAAGGACGCACGCGATATCGTCAATTAAAATGGGAATGGCGAGACACCATCATCATGGTAGTGGCAGTGATGGTAGCGTTGGTTCTTTGGTTCTTGCGTTCGTAAGACAGGAGGAAAAGCATTGAAACGGTTACGATTGGTTATTGTATATGATGGCTCAGGATTTGCTGGATACCAAGTACAGCCAGGGAAACGCACTGTACAGCTTGAAATAGAGCGTGTCCTAACGAAGATGCATAAAGGGACCGACATTCGTGTTGTGGCGAGTGGTCGAACGGATGCAGGCGTTCATGCTACAGGACAAGTTATTCATTTTGATACAGACTTAACATTTCCGATTGACCGCTGGCGACGAGCTCTCAATATGCAACTTACTTCTGACATACGAGTACATTCTGTCGAAGAGGTTTCAATGGACTTTCATGCACGCTACGGAACTACTGGGAAGGTCTATCGATACAAGTGGGGATTAGGAGAAGTGCAAAGCCCTTTTTCGAGAAACTTCGTTGTTCATATGCCGGGTATGCTTCCTGATATAGAGCGAATGAGAGAAGCAGCGAAATCTTTTATTGGCACACATGACTTTACTAGTTTTTGTTCAGCTCGTACCGAAGTGGTCGATCGAGTTCGTACAATAAAGCGTTTAGAATTGATGGAAATGCCGGCAGATGAATTACATCTCGTCATTGAAGGTGATGGATTCTTATACAATATGGTCCGAATCATTGCGGGCAACTTATGGGAAGTAGGTATTGGTAGACGGGAGCCTACAGACATTGCGAATATGCTAGCAGTTAAAGACCGTAAAATGGCTGGAAAAACGGCTCCAGCACACGGTTTATACTTAGAAACTGTGTTCTATGCAGAATGAAGCAACACGTCCTGGTGTTTTGAAAAATGCTCTTGACTTTTTAGGTGAAACGTTATATGATGACATATGGTATTTCATTAACCCCACAATGAGCCCCGAAACTTGTTGTTGATGATGATATAGAAAATTTTAAATCAGATTAGATTGAATTAGGAGGACAAAATACATGCGTACAACATTCATGGCTAAAGGTCACGAAGTAGAGCGTAAATGGTTAGTAGTAGACGCGGAAGGCCAAACTCTTGGTCGTTTAGCTTCTGAAGTAGCTGCTATCTTACGTGGTAAAAACAAACCAACATTCACACCACACGTTGACACAGGTGATCACGTAATCATCATCAACGCTGAGAAAATCGAATTGACTGGTAAAAAATTAACGGACAAAATTTACTACCGTCATACACAATTTGCTGGTGGTTTGAAAAAACGTACTGCATTACAAATGCGTACGAACTACCCAACAAAAATGCTTGAATTAGCAATCAAAGGGATGCTTCCTAAAAACTCTTTAGGTCGTCAAACTTTCACTAAACTTCACGTATACGCTGGAGCAGAACATCCACATGCAGCACAAAAACCAGAAGCTTATGAGCTTCGCGGATAATTAAAGAGGAGGACATACCCTTGGCACAAGTTCAATATATCGGCACAGGTCGCCGTAAAAGCTCAACTGCACGTGTACGTTTAGTACCGGGCGAAGGTAATATCGTAATTAACAAACGTGACGTAGAAGACTACGTACCATTCGCTACATTACGCGAAATCATCAAACAACCATTAGTAGCAACAGAAACACTTGGAAGCTACGATATCCATGTAAACGTTAATGGTGGTGGATACACAGGTCAAGCAGGCGCAATCCGTCATGGTATTGCTCGTGCACTACTTCATGTAGATCCTGATTTCCGTCCAGCATTAAAATCTGCAGGATTGTTAACTCGTGACTCACGCATGAAAGAACGTAAAAAATACGGTCTTAAAGGCGCACGTAAAGCACCTCAGTTCTCAAAACGTTAATATATCTACGTTTCAAGGCTCTCAACCATTTTGGTTGGGGGTCTTTTTTTGTGCAAAAAAAAGCTTTTGACCACGGATTGACCACGGAAATAACTTTTGACCAAATTATTGCTCCATATACCTTTGGAATTTCGCTGCTATTTGCTCTTTAATCGTATCAGTAACGTGTGTATAGATATTCATTGTCATTTGAATATCAGAATGTCCAAGCCGCTCCTGTACTTCTTTAATACTTGCTCCAGCTTCAAACAAGAGAGATGCATGGGTGTGACGGAAGCCGTGAATATTAATGGATTGAAGATTGTGTTTCTTGATTAGTGCTAAAATGCTATTAGTTGCCACAATGGCATCTGTCTTGACGGCTACGGTTGTTGGACTGTTTATCTAAAATTTGAGGAAGTTGCTGATAACTCCTTGTTATAAAAAAATGAACCCCTAATTTGGGGTTTCTATACAAACGCTGAGAGAACATGGATAATCCATGTTCTCTTTTTTTGTTTTAAACCACGTAACATAAATGTAATAAAGAAAGCAAATATTTACCAAACAATGTCATCATCGCATTTAAATATTACAAAAAGCTGAGTTTATTGTAATTGGGTGGATTGGTTACTTTTCCCTCGTTTATTAGAGTTTTGCGCAGGTATATACATAACGTAGCCAGTTACAGAATTGACAACGCAACTTCCGCAAGTGAAAAAATGGAGAGGAGGCAGCGATATGAGTTTACAAAAAAGTACAGACAGCTCAAGCCTTGCAGAGGTGATTGATAGAATCCTGGACAAGGGAATAGTGATTGATGCCTTTTTAAGAGTTTCCTTGGTAGGGATTGAAATACTAACGGTGGAAGCCCGGGTGGTCATCGCCAGTGTGGATACATGGCTTCGGTATGCGGAGGCTGTTGGGCTCTTAAGTGATGAAGCCCAGGATCAAGGACTTCCAAATAAGAATCAACGTGAGCAATTAAGTTATTAAATATAAGATTCATAGGAAAGGATGACACAAGAAAATGAATAGTCAAGAATCAAACGAAAATTACGAAGTAATGGAACAGGAAGAACATAAGCAAACAGAAAACAGCAAGCCTTCACAGGATAAAAAGAAAAGCAGCAATTTTTCCTTGAACTTTGCACTGATCGGCGGAGTTGTTGGAGCAGGAATTGGCTTGCTCGCCAATCCAGACACTAGCAAGAAGGCCATGAAAAAACTAGGCGATTCTGAATTGATGCAAGTTGCCAGCGAGGAATTCAGAAAAACGGCTCAGGAACTTCTGGCAGGACAAGCCCAAAGCAGCATCAAGCATCTTGCTTCTGGCTATATGAGTAAAATCGAACAAGGGCTGTGTCCCCGAAGAAGGGCGATAACGGAGCTTCAAACGCAGAAAACCAGCAAAGCTACAGCGAAATAAAAGAAGAGAACAAACAGTTGAACGAGCGACTTCGAAAAATTGAAGACATGCTGAATAAACTAGCGGCGACCAAGTAATGGCATGTCTTTAGCCCAAAGGGGGTTAGTGTATGGACAAGCAGTTGGCAAAAACCGCAGGGAAAGTCGCAAAGGCGGTGATGGAACACACACCTGAACCGATTAAAGACAAAGTAAAAGAAGTTGTAGTTGATAAAGCGAAAGAAAAGCTTGTTGAGCATGTCCAGGACAAGGCAAGCCAATTAACTGAAAACCTGGAGAATGCCAAGGAGAAATTTGCCGGCAAAGTCGAGGGCAATGCCGAGGAAGCGAAAGAAAAAACCCAGGATGTACTGCTTTTCGCCCGGGATAAACTTGGCAGCGTGGTCGAGGCAGGGAAGGAATTACAGGAGAAAGTCTCCTCGGTAAATAAAAAAGATGATAAACGCAGGGTGAAGGGCGTATCAGACATCAAAGGCATCGGCTCGATCAAGACGTCCAAGGACATTTCGGGAGCCACCAAAATTAAAACCATGAGGGACATCAAAACGATTAGTTCCTAAAAAGAACAGCGAAAGGAGAATGCAATATGGCACTTCAAAAAAGTACAGACAGTTCAAGTTTAGCGGAGGTTATCGACCGAATTTTGGACAAAGGGATTGTAATTGATGCATTTGTCCGAGTATCAGTAGTCGGAATTGAGATTTTGACAGTTGAAGCTAGAGTGGTCATTGCCAGTGTGGATACATGGCTTCGATATGCAGAGGCGGTCGGGTTGCTGCGCGATGGTGCAGAAGAGGATGGCCTTGCACTCCAGTCGAACGAAGGAAATGCACGATTTAGTATCTAGAAACAAGCAGGCGGTGCCAGGGTTCAATCAATCCTGGCATGCCATACTTTTAGCGGGAGGCTGCCATGGAAATAAAAAAGATTATCGGAAATGTGACGGAGTTCTTCAATGAGTTCGTAGCCCCGGTCCATAAAATCACTTCCGTAGAAGCAAGTGATGACAATGGCTGGAAGCTGATTGTGGAGGTCATTGAGGAAAAGGAATACATGAAGAAGTATGCAAAGGATGAAATGCTGGGCGTTTACGACGTCCATCTAAACGCGGAGAAGGAAATCACATCCTATAAAAGACGGGATATCCGCTATAGAAGCTCGATCAATATGGAAGTGTAGTTCGCGGGAGTAGGAGGAAACAGAGTGACGGTCTTAAAGGATAAAATCGACAAGAATTCACGGGCGATCGTACGCGACGAAAAGTTGGAAGAACTGCTTTCCCGTTCGCTGCAGTACATGAAAGCCGGATATCCCATCCATTTTACTGGTCCATCCGGAGCGGGAAAGACAACTCTTGCGCTTGCTCTGGCGAAAAGAAGAAAAAAACCCGTCATGCTCATACACGGCAACCATGAACTGAATAATAAAGACCTGATTGGGGACTTTACTGGTTATACGAGCAAGAAAGTCGTCGACAACTATATCCGGTCGGTCTATAAGCGGGATGAAAACGTGACGGAGACGTGGAGAGATGGCCGGTTGCTGGAGGCAGTGAAGAATGGATACACGCTGGTATACGACGAGTTTACCCGTTCATTGCCAACGACCAATAATATCCTCCTCTCCATTTTGGAGGAAGGGATCCTTCCGTTGTACGGCACCAAATTGACTGAGCCGTTTGTGCGGGTCCATCCTGATTTTGCGGTGATCTTCACCAGCAACCCAGAAGAATATGCGGGGGTTTATCAAACACAGGATGCACTTCTCGACCGGCTCATCACCATTTATATTGACCACAAAGACCATAATCGTGAGGCGGCAATTGTAGCTGATAAAGCAGACATCGATAAAAAGGATGCAGCTACCATTACAGAGCTGGTCGCGAATCTGCGCCAGGAATGCAAGGAAGACAGCGGTCCGAGCCTGCGGGCATCCATCATGATCGCTAGGCTGGCAGCGGAACAAAAAATCAGGATCGATGGATCTGATCCATTTTTTGTACGATTATGTCTAGATATTCTAGGACACCAAGTGAGCCGCTGCATCGAATCTGATGAACCAATCAAAACAGCAGAGAAATTAATCATAAATGCCTGCAGTAACATGAAGGCAAACAAGAAATAAAGGAGAGTTTAAAAAATGAGCCAAGAAGAGCAAAACGGCATCTATATTTTTTGCGGAATCCAGACCGATACAGATGGGGATTTCGGCGAAATCGAAATTGAAGGGGAAACTAGAGAACTGTTTACCATCCGCTTTAAAGATGCGGCCATTGTAGCAGCTGAAGTTCCGATGAAAATCTACCATCCGAATAAAGACAATCTGATGATGCACCAAAATGCAGTTTCCCAAGTGATGAAGAAAAACGATACCGTGATCCCTGTCAGCTTCGGGAATGTGTTCCAGTCCGAAGAAGACGTTGGTGTGCTGCTCGAGAACCTGTATCCCCAATTCGAAAAACTGTTCCCGGCTATCAAAGGGAAGGTGGAGCTTGGGCTGAAAATCATCGGCAAAAAAGATTGGCTGGAATCACTTGTCAGCGAGAATTCGAAAATCGATAAAATGGCAAAAGCTGTCCAAGGGAAATCAGAAGCTGCCAGCTATTACGAGAGAATCCAAATTGGTGGTGCGGCACAAAAACTCGTTACTTCTCTCCAGCAGGATGTGAAACAGGAAGTATTCAGCCCGTTGACGGAATTGGCTGAAGCGTCCAAAACCAATGATCCAATCGGAGAGAAAATGCTCCTTAACGCAGCATTCCTGGTGGAGCGGGGCAAGGAAGCAGATTTTGATGAAAAAATTAATGAGACATACGAAAAATGGAAGGACAAGGTTGAATTCAGCTACAGCGGACCATGGCCCGCATATAACTTCATCAATATCCGGTTAAAAGTTGAGGATGCCTGATGATCCATAAACTGGTTTTCGCTCCAATCAACCTTGTCATAAAAATTGGGGAAAAGGTGAAAGAAGAGGCTGACAAAGAGCTTTACGACCTTCCCACCATACAGCAGAAGCTGGTCCAGCTCCAAATGATGTATGAGCTCGGGGAAATACCTGAAGAGGCATATAAAGCAAAGGAAGAGGATCTGATCATCCGATATGAAATGGCAAAACGGATGGAATTGCAGCAATGGGAAGAGATGACAAAGAAGAAATGAGGAAAGGAAAAGATGGACAGTTTAGTTTACTTATACGGTTTGATTCCAGAAGAAGAAGCAGTCAAACAGCAGATTCCTGCTATTGACGGCTTCGACGGCAAAGGCGGCATATATCCTCTTCCTATAGGGAAGGCAACCGCTATTGTCTGTGACCTTGATCCGGAACAGTATTCAGAAGAAAGCATAAAGGAAAAAATCAATAATGACATGGAATGGCTCCAGGAAAAAGCATTTCACCACCATGAAACCGTCATGATGCTTTCGAAGACGTTCACGGTTATCCCCCTGAAGTTCTGCACCCTGTTTAAAAACAAGGGGAGTTTGGAAAATGCGGTCCAAACCAATGAATCGCATCTGGTTGATACATTCACCTCAATCTCGGGGAACGAAGAATGGAATTTGAAAATTTTCTGTGATGACCAGCTGATGAAAGAACAGGTCAGCCAGAGCAATCCGGCCATTGATGCGAAAAGGGAAGAAATCAGCCAGCTTTCCAAAGGCAAACAGTTTTTCGAGATGAAAAAGCTGGACAAGCTCATTCAATCGGAACTGGAAGAAGAAAAAAACAGGATCAGTGAAGACATACATGCACGTCTCAGCGAATTCGCGCTAAAAGGGAGTGTCAAAAGAACATGGAGCAATGACGTGACGGGAAGAAAGGATGACATGACCTGGAATAGCGTCTATCTGATTCCCGTATCAGGTGTAGAAACCTTTTTGGAAAAGATCCAGCAATTCGAGAAGGATATGAATGGAACTGGGTGGCAATTTGAAGCCACGGGGCCATGGCCAGCCTACCACTTTTCCAGCTTTTCATAAGTTAGGATGAGATAAAATATGGCATTAAGAGAATCGATGGAAAACAAGGATATTGCACTCATTGATATCTTGGATGTCATCCTGGACAAAGGAGTTGCAATCAAGGCGGATTTAGTGATTTCAATCGCTGGCGTCGATTTAGTGTACCTGGATCTGAGAGTATTGATCGCTTCTGTGGAATCTCTCGTACAGGCTCAAGAAGGAAACAGCAAAACCGTTTCCTCGGAACAATTTGACAAACAGAGGGAGGCATTGACTGATGCTACCAACCAACCAAGCAAGTGGAAAGATTAATCTAGACCCTGATAATGCAGAGCATGGATTGGCGCAATTGGTGCTGACCGTCATTGAACTGCTGAGGCAGATTGTTGAACGGCATGCCATCCGGCGAGTCGAAGGCGGTACGCTTACGGATCAGCAGATTGAGGATCTGGGCGAAGCGTTGATGAATCTGGAAGAAAAAATGGAAGAGCTGAAAGAAATCTTCGGCCTGGATGCCAAAGATTTGAATATTGATCTGGGTCCTTTAGGAAGCTTGCTCTAATACAAACACCCAAGGAGGACTAGAAATGGAACATTCAATGCAATCCAACACGATTGTAGATGTACTTGAGAAAATATTGGATAAAGGTGTTGTCATCGCTGGAGATATTACGGTGGGAATTGCGGATGTGGAACTGCTGACCATTAAAATCCGCCTGATCGTTGCTTCGGTCGACAAGGCCAAAGAGATCGGCATGGATTGGTGGGAAACCGATCCCTACCTATCTTCCAAAGCGGCAGACAGCAATACGAAAGCTCTGGAGGAAGAGAACCGGAAGCTTCACGAAAGGCTCGAGACGCTGGAAAAGAGCATGGCAGCCAACCGTCTGAATTCCAGTGAGTTCAACTACTAATAACACAAACAAAAAAGGTGTCAATTGATAAATAAAACAAATTGAAATTATCACTAGGAGGAAACAACATGACTGAGACAATCTTGCAAGAAAATCAATCAGAGGAAAATAAAAAAGGTAGCCTTAAACGATCATTAGCAGGAGGTTTGATTGGTGCAGCGGTGGGATACCTGGCTACTCCAGAAAATGGCCAAAAGCTAAGCAGCAAGGGAGCGGATTTAGGACAGGCAGTAAAAGACAATTCGAAAAAAGCTGTCGATTCTATTAAGAGTTCGGCTTCCAAGCTGTTTACAAAAGAAGAGGGAAATAATTCCGCCGATCAAGAAGTGTCCAGTGATGCCTCTGAATTGGACAATGGACAGGCATCCTCAAAAGGGGAAGAAAGCTTGGCAGATCGCCTCGACCGCCTAGAAGAGATGCTGGCAAAACTGGCCGATGGAAAGAATGGGCAAAGTGAAGAGACTCCAGAAGCAAACAGAGATTCAAATGAATCAGAAACATCGTCCAGTGAACAAGGTCCAGTCCTGGAAAATGAAGAGGAAGAAGAAAGCCAGGACGGCAGCCAGGAGTCAGGCTCTGTTTTACGAACTTCCGTGAAAGAAGATTCATCAAGTTATGAACATCAGGAAAACGATGAAGAGGAACAAACGGAAGAAGAAGTTCCATCTAGCAATAATGCCAAAGATGACGGGAAACAATCAAAGACGGATGGTTCATCAACCAATGAGGAATATGAAGCCTTAAAGGCAGAAAACGAACAACTGCAGGATCGCCTTGGCAAAATTGAAGAGCTTCTTTTAAAACTGGCAGAAGATAAAAACGACCAAGGAGTGGATTCGCCAGGTGAAGAAAATGGTGAAGAAGACAGCTTAGACGACAGCTTAGACGACAGCAAGGGTGCAGGCAGCAACAACGGAAATGAGGAAGCTGCAGCTAGCCTTGATGATAGTGATGGGGAACAGGATAGATTTGATCAAGAGTCTTATGTTGATGAGGAACAAGAGGAAACGGAAGCTTCAGGTACTAACGAGTCAGATGTAGATTCAGAAGAAATGGAAGACGACGAAAAGCCTGATGATGACAGCGATGATGCTCCTTCAGATGAGGAATCTGAAGCTCCACAAGAAACCAGCGATTCTAGTCAAGAAACTGAAGAAGAGCAGGACGACGATGACGAAGATCAGGCAGACTCGCTGGATCGGGATGAAGAGATGGATGAAGAAAGTGTGAGCAATGGCGAGTTAGAAGAAGGCAGCACTAATAACGACCAAAAACCAAAAAGCAGCGATCGTTCAGATGAAAAATCAAGAAATTCCAAAAAGCAGAATTCAGGAAAAAAAAACGAGTCCAAGAAGACAGAGAAAAAAGATAAAGAAAAAACATACAAAGTAAGCTCCGTGGATGAGGAGACATATCTGCTTTTGGACGGATTAAGAAGGGAGTCGTAAATATGAGCAATGGTTCTGGACCGGCAAAGGACAATATTCTGGAGTTTTTGGTGCAAGCAGCGAATAAGCATGACTTCAATCTGGATATAACGTTGAATGTTAATGGAGCTGTCATTAGCGGTACGATGGTCTCGGCAAAGGAATACTTCAGCACCCTTAGCGGGACTTTCGAGGATGGGAATGATATTGCCCAGATGCTGAGTGAACAGCTGGAACAGGCTGGGGAAGCTGCCGGCAGCTGCGATGACAACGGGGCGAATTTTCTCCATATGAAAGACACCAAGGTATATTGCGGCGACAGCAAGCCAACCCCTTCCAAAGGGCAAATCCTATGGCGAGGCAAATTAAGCGAGATTGATGGTTTCTTTTTAGGGCGAATATTGGATGGAAGCAATCAGGAGGAATAGATATTGAGAAAATAGTGGCAAGAACCCCCCGCAGCCAGACTGGAAAAGCGGGGGATATGTTAATTTTCGGTCATTCCTGAAAATTTCCTTAATTATTTCATTAATATAATCCCCGGTTCTTATAAGATAGTATAATATGGTACATATATGGCATATTGGAAATTTTTTCTTCCTGGGGAGGCATTAAAAATAAATAAGTTTCATCTTCCATGGCCTTTATCGGTAATCGCTCTTCCATATATATTGTTTATATTCATAGATAAAAGAACGTAAAAAATACGGTCTTAAAGGCGCTTGTCGTGCACCTCAGTTCTCAAAACGTTAATCTTCGGATTTTCAAAAACCCTTTCCCTATCCTGGGAGAGGGTTTTTTTCGTCTTGATACTGATTTCCTGCCTATCAATCAAGTTAACATTTGTATGTGTCTAACAAGATTTAACAAATATATACACCCGATGAACAGGCGTTGAATATAGTAAATCATTGACTAATGTCCAAAAAAGAAATAGGGAGGGGAAGGAATATGCTGCAACCTTATTCTGAAAATGTATATCAACACGTTATTCAACCTTGGGATCGTGTTGAATTATTAGCCAAAAGATTTCATACCTCTGTAGATTCAATTTTGAAAGCCAATCCAGGGATACAGTGGTATGGGTTGTATGTTGGGCAACTGCTAAACATACCAACTGTAGGTGGAACTAAGCATTGTATTATCAGGGCAGAACATGAATTAAAAAATAATTGGCGATTGATTTGGGAGCAACACGTAAATTGGACTAGAATGGCGATTATTAGTTTAACTTTTAAATTACCCGATGTGAATTTTGTTCTTACTCGACTTCTTCAAAATGCAACAGATATGGGAAATTTACTTAAGCCCTACTATGGAGAACAATTGGCCCGTCAATTTAGCAGCTTAATAAAGGAACACTTAGTCATTGCTGCAGATCTAGTAAAAGCAGCCATTGCTGGCAATTCAGTAGAAGTGGCGGATATAGAGAAAAAATAGAGAAAAAGTGGTATGCGAATGGTGATGATATCGTTTTATTTTTAAGTAGTATCAATCCTTATTTACCAATAGAAGATCTAAGGAAAATGTTTTATACACATTTAGAATTAACGAAGCAGGAAGCGGTATCGATGATAAGCGGGGAATATCAATCAAGTATTGCTCTGTTTGATGAAATCGAAAAGCAAGCTTTAGAGATGTCGGATGCCATTAGCAGCGCAATCGTCATGCAATTTCCCTACAGGTTTTAGTGAATTCCTTATTCCTTTCCCATTTGCGTGTGAGAGGTTTTATCTGATTCAATTCATGAAACTTCCATTTTGAATACTTGTAAACCATTATTTGATTCCTGGCATAGGATACTAAAGAAAAAATATTAGGAGGAAGAGCTTGACTTACCTAGGTAGTAATATGCAAAAAGGTTATAATCCACAAACGCTTCAAAAGTCGTTAACATTAATTGCTGAAGCAGTTCAGGGAGAGAGGGAAGATCGGCTTTTTTATGATTACTTAATATCCGTTGCGCCGACACAGGAAGATAAAGACATCATAGAATCTATTCGTGATGATGAAATTAAACATAACAGTATGTTTAAGATGATTTATAAAGACTTCACTGGTAAGGAAGTAATGAACGGTAATGGAGAAATTAAAAAACCTAATTCTTATGTGGAAGGTATACAACAGGCACTCTTTGTCGAATTAAGAGCAGTTGAAAAATATCGAGAAATATTAAAAGGTCTTCCAGATGGGTTTTATCGAGATGCCGTTTTTGATATCTTAACGGATGAGCTGAAACACGCGACAAAATACAATTATCTCTTTACGAAGTATCAGACGAGTGTACAGACTGAAAGTGGACCGTCAATCCAGAGAACACCAGATGAGTGGATCACCTACACAGAGTACTTAGTAGAAGAGGCACAAGAAGATGTGGAGAGAGGCATCGATTTAACACACATTTTTCAAGAATTTATCCTGATGGGTGTTCTGGTAGGTAAAGGGTACTCACCAAAAGATGCATATGAAACCGTTGAAGAGTGGGAGAAGACGGGGGAATCCAAAATTCTGCAAGCGAGTAAGAAATTAAAATGAAACTCGATAATCATGTTGAAGAAGCTCTGTTTCCTAGATGGGAATAGAGTTTTTATATTTATTAATAATCATCGTGAATCTAATGTTCATAGCATCGAACACTATAATTCCCCAGGAAATAATAGATTAAGGTTTTTCTCTTGGAACAATATTGAACAAGCGTTGAATGTTATAGAGGAACTCGGCATAGGATGTGTATCAGGCATACGAAGCTTTGGACATTCAACTTGTGTCCATTTTATGGGATGAAAGACCGGACGATATGATTAAAATTAAAAACTTTGCCATCATCACATATGAAGCAGTTATCCAGTACATCAATCTATTAGGGTGGGAATGCAGTGCCTTTTATTCAAAAAACAATGTCAATTATTAGTGGGAGTCTTTTCATGGCATTCGGAGTGAATGTTTTTTTGATTCACAATCATTTATTAGATGGAGGCACATTTGGTATAGGTTTGATTCTTCACTACTTATTGGGTGTTCAAGTTGGACTGGTCGCAATAATTTTAAGTATTCCCGTCTTTATCTTTGCTTGGTTTTACAAACGATCTTTTTTCTATAATAGTTTACATGCAATGCTTTTATCTTCGTTTATCATTGATCTTTCATTTCAACAATTACGCAATCTTGGGGATTCGTTCAACCAAAATCCGATGATTAGTGCAATCTTAGGTGGAATATTAGTTGGTTCTGGAATTGGTATCATGCTTCGTTCTGATACAAGTATTGGGGGGACTGATCTTTTAGGACAAATGATCGCTAATCATACACATATAAATCCCGGAATCATTATTTTTATAATCGATATCTTTATCGTTTTCACGGGTAGCTTGATAATATCCGAAAGTTCGATTTTCTTATCGGGTTTGACGGTAATTTGTGTCGGGACTACGACCAGTTTGTTATCAGTCAGAAAGAAAGAAGCTAAAACTCCAGCAATTTCCTTTGGTGTTTGAATAGTTAACGTTTCTTCTCTTTGTGTATAAAACTTTAAAAGCCCCTTCATCATTATTTGAGGAAGGGACTTTTTTTTATATAAGGTGTTTTGCCTCGCATCCGTTTTTATTATGCGTTTACTTCTTGCGAAAAAAAAACAACGTTAATTTTTCCCGGAAATCTGCCATAGATGCCCCTTGGTACTATGGTATGTAAGTTGATTAAAATGGTTTAGAGTAGGGGCTCGAAAATTTAATAGGAATTGTTTAAGAAAGGGAATTGAGTTTTTGGAATAAGTATCACCTGGTAAGGAAAGAATATTCTTAGCGTTTAAGTGAACGAAAGAAGGGACCATAAAAATGAATTTAGACAACTATAGCTTCTGGGAAATGATTGTAAGAACAACGGTTACATTCTCGGTATTGCTTTTATTAGCCCGAATTATGGGAAAGATACAGTTAAGTCAACTTACCTTTTTTAATTACATTACTGGGATAACGATCGGTTCAATAGCAGGGGAAATTGTGGCACATGATGACACTCATTTCATGAATGCCATCACATCATTAATATGGTGGGGTGGTCTTACTTTACTTGTAAGTTTCATTACGTTGAAATCAAGCAAAGCGAATGAATTTTTAGACGATAAACCTTTGATTGTCATAAAAGAAGGGAAAATATTAGAAAAAGCACTCAAGAAAGCTCGACTTCCTGTATGTGATTTAACCATGTTGCTAAGAATACAGGGGATTTTCTCAGTAAAAGATGTGCATTTTGCAGTATTAGAAACAAATGGTGAACTCAGTGTCTTCAAAAAAGTAGCTCAACAATCAGCAACCAAACAAGATGTGAAAGCTCCAACGAGTGACCCTAAGTATATGCCTAGCACAATTATTGAAGATGGAAAAATTGTGAAGAGTGATATACCGGGCCTAAACATAACTGAAGAATGGGTAAACAAACAGTTGAAGAAACATGGTGTTAATTCAGTAGAACAAGTTTTTTATGCTGAAATAGATTCAGATGGATCCGTCTACATGGACTTGAGAGATGACAATTTACATTCTTCTCAATAAAAAAATCTTTAAAATTAAAAGAACTATTATTTAATAAGGACACATTGTTTTTCCTCATAGTTCGTATAGGACATACGTATAGTGAGTGTAAAAGGTGGTGTCGTACGCGTTGAAACGCTGGATAGCAATAGGTCTTTTATTATTGGTCTCTATAACGGTAGTGATTTATGAAACACAAGCTTCGGATCGTAAATTCTTTTTACCAGAACCTCTAGGTGGAATAAAGGTTGTAGTTGACCCTGGTCATGGTGGAATAGATGGTGGTGCGTCGGTTGGAGATGTTATCGAAAAAGATATTACATTGGAGCTTGCTAAAGCACTAGAAAAAGAGTTGAAAAAGCAAGGAGCAACTGTCGTCATGACGCGCTCTCAAAGTGGAGATGCTTTAGAAGAACATAATCCGAAAGCGAATTTTCCAACGATTCGAGCTAGAAAAGTGGCTGATTTAAAGCTTCGTGAAGAAATGATTGTCAATACGGATGCCGATTTATTTATTAGCGTGCATGTGAATGCTGTACCGGAAGCAAGGTGGCGTGGTGCGCAAGTCTTCTATCATCAGAATGGCCATGTCGAAGGAGCAGCAGTTGCGAAAGCTATTCAAGCATCCATTCGTGAACAAATTGGGAATACGGATCGGGAAGCTCTTTCCATTAAACAAATGTATTTATTGAAAAAAGCTACAGTACCAGCAGTTTTAGTAGAGACTGGCTTTTTAAGTAATCCAGAAGAATTGAAATTGTTGAGAACAAAAGATTATCAAAGAAAAATGGCAAGGGCGATTGCTGACGGGATTGAAAATTATGTAGACAGTTCTGTGCAATAAAAGTTTGGTATTACCTAGTTGAATCATTAAAGTGATTTTGCGAGTAAAGAAGAAAAAATTAGTAACGCCCGAATTCTATTTTGTTTAATCACTCCAAACGAAAATGAAATCCTACAATCTCACCTACCAAAATTAGATATGATATACTATAGGACGAAATGTACATAGAAGGAGTGTCTAAATTTGATGAAGGAACAAAAAGTACGTGAACTAATCGGGCAATTACAAGACCCTTTTTTACATAAAACCTTACTTGAAACCGACGGTCTAAAAGAAGTATCTATTAAAGAAGAAAAAAACCATGTAAGTGTCAAACTTGCAATAGCTAAAACGAACACAGCTGAACAGATGCAATTACAAATGAAAGTTGTAGACGTGTTGAAGGAAGCGGGATTTGGAACAGTTGGTATTCGTTTTGAGGAGTTGCCACAAGAAGTTCTTGTTCAGTTCCGAGGTACCGCAACTGAATCTGAAGCACAAGATTTATTGTCCCCATTAAATAAAGTAGAGTTTATCTCCATAGCGTCTGGAAAAGGTGGAGTTGGTAAATCAACCGTTTCTGTTAACTTAGCAATTGCCTTAGCCCGTCTAGGAAAAAAAGTGGGCTTAGTGGATGCAGACATTTATGGGTTTAGTGTCCCTGATATGATGGGCATTAAGGAAAGTCCAGTGATACGTGGAGCTAGCATCATTCCTGTTGAACGTTTTGGCGTAAAAGTTATTTCGATGGGCTTCTTTGTTGAAGACAATGCACCAGTAGTTTGGCGCGGTCCGATGCTAGGTAAAGTCCTAGATCAATTCTTCAAAGACGTGGAGTGGGGTGATTTAGATTACCTTCTTCTTGATTTACCGCCAGGAACGGGTGATGTTGCGCTCGATATCCATCAAATGATACCTGCGTCTAAAGAAATCGTGGTTACAACACCTCATCCAACTGCAGCATTTGTAGCTGCTCGTGCAGGTGCAATGGCACTTCAAACAGATCATGAAGTGTTAGGTGTAATCGAAAACATGGCTTGGTTTGAATCGAAAAATACTGGTGACAAAGAATATGTGTTTGGAAAAGGTGGAGGTCCGAAGCTAGCTGAAGAGCTCCGTACTGAACTACTTGGTCAAATTCCACTAGGGCAACCCGATTGGAACGAAGAAGACTTTGCTCCTTCGGTATATGCTGTAGACCATCCGACAGGAAAACTTTATATGGACATTGCAACAAAAATTATCAATAAACTAACAAAATAAGCTTAAACCCCACTCGCAGCTGCAAGTGGGGTTTTTTTCAATTATGGTTTAGATTCTTCTTTCCCACCAGAGCTCTTGGAACCACCGCCACCACCACCGGATTTTTCTCCACCCTCTTGAGTCATTCCAGCAGATTTAATAAGCTCTTGCCATTTCGGTTTTAGAAGTGGACTATCAATGGTTTCTTGTACAATTTTTTCAATTTCCTTCCGCATCGATTGACCTTGTAAAATCGTTTCTAATTGCTTTTGCATATCAGGTTGTCCAAAAAACGTTTCCATTTCTTTTTGGAAAGATGGATCTTTCATTAACTGAGTCATAATTTCTTGTTGTTGTTCCTTCAAGCTTTTTGCGAATGTTTCTGAAAAAGCTGGGTCTTTAAATGTTTCTTTCCAAAATTTCTTCGCATCATCTGTAAGAAGAGTTCCTTCAATTGACTTCTTTACTTCTTCTTGATCCAAAACTAATAACTCACGAAATTCTGGATCAGATAACATTTGTCGCATTACTTTCTTTCCTTCTTCTGTTTGTAATGTATCCGTCATCATTTTCTTCGTTTCTTCATATGAAGGATTAGATTGTTGTGCTTGGTTACAACTAGCTAATGCTAATACCAATAAAATCAAAAGAATTGACCATTTCCGCATACTATCCCTCTTTTCTCACAAGCATCTTTTCAATTATTGTTCACAAATTCCTTTAGATTATGTAGAAGTCCTGATGTAAAATAGATTTTTTATGTATTCGTTGATACAATCATAGAAGGAACTTGAGAAAAACGGAGGACTTATTGCTGTGACGATACGAAATTGGTTTACATTTTTCTTCAAGGCGCTCATGATCGGTGGACTTACTACTGGCGTTCTTGGATTACTTATTCGCTGGGAAGATGCATTTGCACCATATATAGTAAGTGGTGATTATGGAGAATTCACAGCTGCGTTCTTTTGGATGGTTATTGTTGGCTTTACAATGAGTGTCGTGAGTCAGATGGGCTTTTTTGCATATTTAACCGTTCATCAATTTGGTGTTAACATTTTCAAATCATTAAAATTGTGGAACTGGGTACAATTATTAATAATCGCTATAGTCATTTTAGACTTAGTGGTATTTCGATTCATGCCAAGTGCTGAAACCACAAATCAACTTATGTTTTATTTAGGTCTGCTTGTAATTCTTCTATTTGCAGGGTTAGTAGTAGCTTATGTAAAAGCAAAATGGACGAACAAACAAGCGTTTATTTCTGCCTTATTCTTTATGATTGTTGTGACGACTCTTGAATGGTTACCTGTTTTAATGGTCAGAGAAAACAATATCGATAGTTGGGTGGCACTATTATTGTTCCCACTTTTAGCAGTAAATACTTATCAATTGTTAAAACTCCCTAAATATATTGAGAAATCAGAAGTTGATCGCTTGCGTTTAATAGAACGGCGCAAAGCGCGTGCTGAAGCAGCAAGAACAAAAGCATAAACAAAAAAAGGCAGTCAATCGGCTGCCTTTTCCTATGGATACGTTTTAGTATTTGTTTTGAATGCAAAGAGCGTTTCTTCTATCGTTTGATATGGGTGCGCTTTTTGAAGTTCCATTAACTTTTTAAATGAAACCCGTTCTTTTTGATGTAAAGGTGTACTTACAATATCTCCATCATCCACTTTAGGTAACTTCCCTTTTGTCCAAAATACGGAAGCGCTAACCATATTCATTTCTAAGTCCCATACTTTTCCCTTCAGCTCTTTTGGAAACTCATAATCCACTGTTCGAAACCACAAAGGGCGTTTGCCAAAAGCCTGCTCAAAAGTCTTAATTTCTTTCGTTAGTAACTCTGGTGACTCTTCGTACATTTCACCTTCGCTTCCAAGCAATCCGACGGGAACTTTTTTAGTCGTGATTATTTCGACAATTGTAGGAGACCGTTCAATCCATTTTGCATCTAAAAAGATAAGAGGATATGGTTTCTCCATAGTTGATATCCATTCCTCGACGTCTTCGCGTCCAAAAGATAAATCTACAGTCAATGTCATACCATTACTACCAGATGTAATGACGTCTGGTTGTTCTGTTACCCTAAAAACCGAGACCAATTCGTCTTCTTGTTGAATAAAAATCAAAATGCTGAACACAATGAATAAGATTAAGAAATACCGTGTTTTCTGCAAAATATCCTACCTCTCATGAAACTGAATCGAATGCTTCTTTAAAAATTATGATTTGGTGTTGACATTCATGAATAAAAGATGATAAGATACAAAAGTCGCCAAAACAGGCGGAAACAAAAATAGTGAAGTTAGTTGTTGACAAACGATTAATGTTTTGCTATTATATAAGAGTTGCTGTTACGAGAGTGACAAGCAAATGAACCTTGAAAACTGAACAGCAAAACGTCAACTAACAAAGCGGAACACACTTCGGTGTGGGAAGCGAAACTTGAACTTAAACGTTCATTATAAACGTCATTAATTTGACGCCAGCAACAAAGTCGAGCTAATCGACTCACCTATTATGGAGAGTTTGATCCTGGCTCAGGACGAACGCT
>JBHGUT010000033.1:0-88990 GCA_048976825.1 Paenisporosarcina sp. | reverse complement strand
AAATAAGAGATTGTGATGAATTAAAAAATGGACAAGCCATATTTACATTTATAAAACCCGAAACTATGATTCTAACAATAAATTTTTCTTCGTTTCAGCGCGCAAAAATGATGGAAACTAGATGTTTTAATAAACTTGATATCGGTTTAAGGTCATATAGAAAACCCCCACAAAGATAAATGTGGGGGTGGAAATTATTTAGCAAAAATAGATTTAATTTTAGACAAGACACCTTTACGATCTTGCTCCATCGACATCAAAGGAACTGATTCGCCAAGTATACGTCTTGCAATATTACGATAGCCTAATGCAGCTCGGTTAGAAGGATCCATGACAATAGGTTCCCCTCTATTAGAAGATGTAATAACACTTTCGTCATCCATTACGATACCAAGTAAATCAATGGACAGGTGAGCGGTAATTTCATTTACATCTAAAGCATCTCCCGTCTTCATCAAATGTTGACGAATTCGGTTAATGATAAGTTTAGGAGGGGCAATGTCCTCTTGTTCAAGAAGCCCAATAATACGGTCAGCATCTCGAACTGCGGATATTTCTGGCGTTGTAACAACAATTGCACGGTCTGCTCCGGCAACAGCATTTTTGTATCCTTGTTCTATTCCAGCTGGGCAGTCGATGACTACATAATCATAATCACGTTTTAATTCCGTTACAAGTTCTTTCATTTGCTCAGGGTTTATCGCGTTTTTATCAGTAGTTTGTGCTGCTGGTAATAAAAACAATTTGTCATCAAAGCGTTTATCCTTAACAAGAGCTTGATGCACTTTACAGCGTCCTTCAATCACATCGACCAAATCATAAATAATGCGATTTTCGAGACCTAATACGACATCTAAGTTACGCAATCCGATATCAGTATCAATTAAACATACTTTTTTACCTTGAAGAGCTAATGCAGTTCCGAGATTTGCGGTGGTCGTCGTTTTACCGACGCCCCCCTTCCCTGAAGTTATAACGATTGCTTCTCCCACATCAGCTTCCCCCTTTAAATGTAGATAATTGCGGTCTTAGTAAACGTAATTCTTGCAAACGATCAATGGCAATAAAACCATTCGCATGCAAATAGGCACATTCCATTTCCGGTTGTTCAGATAAGATGGTTAATTCATCGGTCATGATTTCTAATGCGTCAGCAATCATTAGATGTGTCGCTTCAAGCCAAGAAGCAGCAATAACAGCTTCCTTATTGCCAGTTGCTCCTGCATGGGCAATTCCTTTTAAACGGCCAAGTACGAATACATTACCCCCAGCTACAATTCGACCATTCGGATTAACATCACCTACTACAACTAGGTCTCCTTCGGCAGTCACGACTTGTCCAGACCGAACTATACCGACATATGTTTCTGACTGTCGCTCTAGAATACGACGATTACTCTCTTCAACTGAAATAACATCACTTTGCACTTTTGATACGCGTAAATGTGGAGACGTGTGGACACAGGCAATTAATTCTTTAATTTGTTCTTCTGAACAGTAGCGGTTTCCTACTTGTAAAAGAACCTCTGCTTGCCCTTCAATTCCTTCGTCAGACACTTTATGTTTTAACTCTTCCACTATGTCAGCATAAGCGCATTGATCATCTAGCCGAAGCACTAGGCCGTCCTTTGTCCCTTTTATATAGACAAGTTGCTTTTTCGTCAAATGCGTCACCTCACGCGTAGAATCTAAATTTATGATGGTTGATTTAAACGTTGGATTAACCTTGCATTAATCACATATTTAAACGCCCATCCAAGCATAATAAGAAAAATCGAATTTGCAATCATGGTAGGTATCAATCTTTCGAATATAAATACCGACAATGAAATATCAGTCAATCCAATGAGGGAGAAAAAATGATACAAAACAAATTCTAAACATGCTACAAGAACTAATGATAACGTTGTCGTTACAAATAAATGTTGATGAATATATTTCACAATGAAACTTGCAATTAAACATATCAATGGATATAAAAATGAGTACAACCCAATAATATCAATGAAGAACACATCATACAAGACTCCAAAAACCAAGCCATATATCATTGCGCGATTACGGCTATAATAGATTGAAATGAATATTAAATACATAATTAAAAATCGTGGAATTAAATAACGATACTCTCCATTTAATTCTAGAGGAGAAAACAAACCGAAAACGGGTTCTAAATAAAATAAAATGACAGCAATTAAAGGCACAACATATCGAATCATGGAGAATCCTCTTCTTTTACTGTCTCATCTTCCGTGAAAGAATCTCCATCTGTCCCATTATCAGTCGTCATTGTGCGTTCCACAATCATAACATGGTCGAGTAAAGCAAATTCAGCTGATGGTTTAATGTAAGCCATCTTGGTTAAACCAAAATCATCAGTTGTTATTTCAGTTATCTCTCCAATTAAAATACCTTTTGGGAATATACCACCTAATCCAGATGATAATAATTTTTGACCCTTTTTAATTTCTACATTAGAATCGACTCTCTTTAATATCAATTCTTTGCGTTCATTATCGTACCCTTCAATTAAACCGAAAACTTCTTCTTCACCTGCAACCATTGCTGATACGCGATAATTGGGATTTTGTGTAGAAAGTAACTCCACAGTAGATGTAAACGGAGTAGTTAAAATAACTTTTCCGATTAACCCTCGTGCTGTAATAACGGCCATATTTTCTTTAACACCGTGGACGGTTCCCTTATCAAGTACAACCTTTTCTTCCCACTGATCAGGATTTCGAGCGATAACAGTCGCTTGAATCGGGTCAAATTCTCTCAAATCTTCTTTTTTATCTACGATTTCTCTTAATCTCGTATTCTCAGAGGCTAAATCATTTACGTTTGCTTGCAACTTGGCAAACTCTTCTAAACGACCTTTTAGTCGTTTATTTTCCTCGTATGTGTTTAACAAAGAATCGACATTATCAAAAACACCTGTTATGTAGTGTGTTGGTTTAGAGAAAATTGCTTGTCCAAATCCAACAACGTCTTTAATAATTTGTTCAGGTAGAGAAGCGTTATCACGATCTCTGAGAGAAAAGCTGATCAATGCCACAAGAAAAATCACCCCGACAAGCAGCAAAATCAAACGCTTATTCGAAAAAAAATGTGGCATTAGAACAATCCTCCTTAGTATTTAGACTGTTGACGAATGACATTCAAATGGTCTAATGCCATTCCAGTACCGATAGCTACACAGTCCAAAGGATTTTCAGCAATAAAGACTGGCATACTTGTCTCATCACTAATCACTTTGTCTAAATTCTTAAGAAGTGCTCCACCACCAGTTAAGACAATTCCACGCTCCATTACATCCGCTGATAACTCTGGAGGAGTTTGTTCCAATGTCTTTTTAACCCCGTCAATAATTGCTGAAACAGACTCACGAAGAGCTTCCGCAATTTCGTTAGATGAGATTTCAATCGTTTTAGGTAATCCTGTTACTAAATCACGACCACGAATCTCCATTTTTTCTACGTTGTCTATTACTTTAGCAGAGCCAATTTCTATTTTAATAGCCTCAGCTGTTCGTTCGCCAATAGTTAAATTATACATTTTACGAATGTAACTAGTAATTGCAATGTCCATAGCATCGCCTGCAACACGCACCGATTCACTTGTCACAACACCACCAAGAGAAATAACGGCTACTTCCGTTGTACCTCCACCGATATCAACGACCATACTACCCGTTGGTTCCCATACAGGTAAGTTTGAGCCGATTGCAGCAGCAAATGGTTCTTCAATTGTAACCGCATCCCGAGCTCCAGCTTGCCTTGCAGCATCAATTACAGCTCGTTGTTCAACCGAAGTAATACCATAAGGTACACAAATCATGACATTTGGTTTTTTCCAGGAAGCACCTGCAGCTTTTAAAGCCTCTTTTAAATAATATTGAATCATAGCTGTTGTAATATCAAAATCAGCAATTACACCATCTTTCATTGGACGAATAGCCACAATAGAACCAGGTGTACGACCAATCATATTTCGTGCATCCTTACCGACTGCTACGATATCACCATTATTGATATTTTTTGCTACAACTGAAGGTTCGCGTAAAACAATCCCTTTTCCTTTAATAAATACCAAAGTATTTGCTGTGCCGAGGTCAATCCCGACATCTCTTGATCCAAATCCAAACACGTTATTTTCTTCCTTTCTATCCTTAGCCAGTGAATATCAGCTTACTTAAATCATAACTTTTATTATAACGGATAGATTGAGAAAATCACAGTGTCACATGTACCCCTTTTCTTTTAAACTGATGAATTGGTGATCTCCGATGATGACATGATCTAATAATTCAATACCCATAATGTGTCCAGCCTCTTGTAAACGTTTGGTTACTTCGATATCTTCAGGGGAAGGAGAAGGGTTGCCGGAGGGGTGGTTATGAGCACAAATGATAGACGCAGCAGAGCGCTTCACAGCCTCTCGAAAAATTTCTCTTGGATGAACAATACTCGCATTTAAACTTCCAATAAAAATAGTTTGTTTGTGTAAAACTTGGTTTTTAACATTAAGAAAAAGCGCGACGAAATTTTCTTGTTTTAATGAAGTCATATCAGCCATAAGATAAGTAGCCGCATCTTTTGGGGAACGGACCGTAAATTTCCCATCAGTTTGTTGCTGTGCCAAACGTCTTCCTAACTCAATAGCTGCGAGCAATTGCACTGCTTTCGCTTCACCTATTCCTTTAACTGCCGTCATCTCTTCGATGGTCGCCGTTTTTAATGCATGCAACTGTTCAAAATAGGTCAAGACTCGGTTTGCTAAATGGAGAACCGATTCCTGTTTTGTTCCAGTTCTGAGTAAAATGGCAATTAATTCTTGATTAGACAGACTCTCAGCACCTTGTCTTATCAAACGTTCTCTAGGACGATCTGCTTCGTGAACATCACGGATCATTAATGTTGAAAGAATTTCAGCAGTCATTATTTTCTCCCTGCTGCTTAATGGAAATAAGCTTCATTTTTTTCATTTCTTGAAAAACTTTACCTATAGGAAGTCCTACAACATTATTGTAATCACCATTAATTTTTTCAACAAAAAAACATCCTTCTGATTGAATGCCATACCCTCCAGCTTTATCTAAGCTATCACCACTTTTGACGTAGGTCCGAATCCATTCATCGGTTAAAGTATAAAAAGTTACGCTTGTTTGTTCAAAAAAAATAGAGCATTTACCATTATAAAAAATAGTGACGCCTGTCAAAACTTGATGTGTTTTACCAGATAGTTTTTTCAAATAGGTGATTGCCATTTCTTCATTTTCGGGTTTGTAAAGAGGTTCATTATCTAAGAAAACTAACGTATCAGCACTGATGACTATGGCATCTTGGTAAACTTCAGCTACCGACAAACCCTTCGCCATTGCCGTATTGCATACAATTTCCTCAGGGCTATCACCGGTAATTTCCGATTCATCCATTTCAAATGTTTTGACATGAAATGGAATATTTAATAGAGAAAGTAATTCTTTTCTTCTTGGTGAAGAACTAGCTAATATTAATGGTTTACTAATCGATATATTCATGTAAATCATCTCCTTTTTGACATCATACAAAAGGATTCTCAAAATGAAAATTTTTTATAAGAGGAGATAATTTCAAAACAACTACATTATTTTCGTCAAAATGAAACTTTGAGGCATTCATTTTGAGCTATATAATGCGCTAAAAGTTGAGCTCGAACGACATTAACATCTTTAGAAAGCGTTGATATAGCTAAAATATTAGTTTTCCAGTCACTAGGTATTTTAACGGCAGGCTCTACCCCTTCAAAATAAAATTTTGCCTTGTCAGTTTCACTTAATAGTACAGGTATATTTTTCAATGGTTCTTCCGAACAACTTTGTGCTTCTATTCGAAACGGTTTAACAAACGATTCCGTGCTGCCTTCACTTTTCACTTCAGCCTCCACTACACTAATCGCAGACCAAATATAATACTTATCTTCAGCAATAATCACAGCTGCAGATTTCAATTCAGGATTGGACTGTAGTACTTGGGTAGCACCATCTGCTGTGGTAAAAACTCCATGTTGTTTCGCAAAAAATGAAAATTCATTTGGTTCTCCAGGAGATGCTATTACTGGTTGTAATTCTGGTGGATCAATCGCCTCGGGTGTATCAACCATCCGAATATCTTGCCACTGAATCAATAATGCGAATAAACCAATTGAAACTGCTCCTATCAAAAATCCATGTAATAGTGCGATTGTATAAGAAAATTTAGAAATTGTTCTAGAAAGACGCATAGGTTCACCTCATTTTTCTCCACCCTATCATGTTGCCCATAAAAAAAGACGAGACTTATGTCGTCTCGTCAAAAAAATTTTTCGTGTTAAAGTAACAAATTGGTGTACCATTCGAGAATATTAGTCCCATAGAAATAAACAATAATCGATGCTATTGAAATAGATGGACCAAAAGGAACAGGCGTCTTCCTTCCTTTCTTCTTCCATTTCATTTGAACAATACCTACGAATACCCCAATCCCTGCAGCTAAAAATAACGTTAGTAGTGTAGGAATAATTCCAAGTACTAGCCCAATCACAAAAAAGAGTTTTATGTCCCCACCACCCATACCACCCTTCGACAAAATGGCAATTAATAACAAGATGCCAAAACCAAAAATGGCTCCAATTATACTATCCCACCATGGGTTAAGTGGAGAAACTATTCGACCTACAATAAGAAGAATTCCAAAAAATATCAGTATTTTATTAGGAATCAACATAAAGGCTAAATCTGACACCGAAATAATAATGAGCATGGAAATGAACAGCAGTGCTACAATCAATTCGATGGATAATCCAACTTGCAGGTAAGCAACAGTAAATAATATACCCGTTATAAGTTCCATAAACGGATACACCCAGTGAATTTTAGTTTCACAGTTACGACATTTTCCTTTTAACAGAATATAGGAGACAACCGGTATTAAGTCGATAAAGGTTAAGCGTCTTTGACAATTCGGACATTGAGAAGGTGGCTTGACAATTGATTTTTGTTTTGGCAATCGTAAACCCACGACATTGAAAAAAGAACCGAAAATTAATCCATATAAGAAAAAAAAGAAGGCAATCGTAATTGTCATAAAAAACCTCTATCCATTAAAATCATGGAATACGTAAAACTTCACCTACGTATACCGTGTTCGACTGTTTATTATTTGCTTTTCTTATAACTAATTCACCATTCCGCTTTCCATAGTAGTCCATTGAAATCGAAAATAGGGTTTCTCCCTTTTTAACAACATGTGTTTTACTTTCGATTTGCTGTAGAATTGGTTCTTGTGTAGTACCTTCCCCTTCATCAATTGAATTTTCAACACTCACAGGCCCTGAAGGTGATTCAGACGTTTCTTCTGTTTCTTTAACATCCTGCAATGGATTCGTTTTGTCTGCTTCCTGTGATGAAGGAGAAACATCATTCTCAACAGTAAGGGCAATATTCGGAGCGTAATATGTCACGAGTTGAATCGAATACGTCAATACATCTTCCATCGGACCTACTCGTTCTTCTCCCTCTGAAAAACCGGTAAATGCAAAGGTTTTGATTGCGTATACACGGTTTAATTTTTCCATTTCTTGAATGAACAGCAACATACTTTCATAGTCCTTCGATTGTATGGTCAACTCCACTAAAATTAATTGAAGCCCTTCAGGAATAGCAATTGGTTTAACTTCTTCTAAAGATTGACTCTCTCCATTTACCACTTCATTTTCAGCATTAGTTGGACGATTTTCTTGGTCTTCCAATTCTCCTTGTTGCTCATCCAAAAAGCCATCATAATGAAATACAATGGAATCCAATAATGTGTCAGAAGCTAAAGCAGATTTTTCAAGATCTAAAATAATTGAATCTTCTTCTCTTGCTAATGGTACCTTTTGAGTTAAAAGGGCAAGCTCGTTCTCTGAAATAGAAACAACTTCTTCTTTAATCGGTAACCGTTCGTTTTTTTCGATGTTTTGACTTTGCTCAGTTAATAAGTCAATACGTACATCCGTAGGTCTCAAAATAAAAAGAAAGAAAAGTATACCAATAATTAATATCGCGACTAAAGAACCAATTATTACTTGCCAATGTTTTCGTTCGAATACAATCATGGTGAATCCTCCTGTTCAGGAGAAACGTCTTTAAGAGCTTCTTTATTTAACATAATAGAATAGGTAGCAATGGTTCTAGGCTGAACAAATGTTTCTTCATTAACAGCCGTTTCTTGTGCTAAAGTATCCTTTGTCAAAGACAAAATTCGGGCTTCTGTTATAAATGGAGATTGTTGAATCGACGTTAAATAAAAGGCAGCTTCTGCATGTGTGTCAAACTGAACTTCTAATTCAACTGAATTTTCACTATAAACAAAAGAGGTAAAGTAACCGCGAGCAGGTAATTTCTTTGAAAGCTCTACGAGAAGCGTTACTTTTGAGTATGGTTGTGCTGATGCCCAATCAACTACTGTTTCATAACGCTCGTATTCATTCAGCGATGAATTTTCTGTCACTGTAACAGGCTGGTTTACTTGAGATGCAATAGATCTTTCCAAATTTTCAACCTGTTGTATTTTGTCCTGATACATTGACCAAAGCCATACACCAATGACTGTAAGTAGAATCGCAAAAAAAACCGAAATAAAAAGCCATTCTTTCGGATTTGTTTTGGTTTGTATGAGATTGATATCGACTTGATGCATAAGGATTTCCCCTTCTATTTCCAAGAAAGACCGACCAATTCAGCAAATGAATCCGGTACTTTATAACGGGATTTAGTACCCCATTGTTGTTTTTCCAAATGATAAACAGTAATGTCTGATAAATCTCTATAAATTTTTTCTAATTCTGATAAAAGTGGATGATCACCTGAGATACAGATCGTGTCGATTTTTTGTTTTCCTTGTTGCAAGTTAAACTGATAAAACGACTGCAAACGCTCAATTTCTTTTTGCATCATACTCATATGTTCTGTAAGGACGACATCGTCATCTGGTACTTCTATGTATTGGAAACCTGTTCTTGCTTCAAAAGCTGAGTATTGTGTAGGAACTGCTAAATTAAAGGTTCGTACATAAATCGGTGTATGTTGGAAGAACATACTGAGTTGAACAACATCCAGCTCAGCGTGAATTAACAAGACGTTTTGCTGTTCGGTCAATTGAAATTGTTCTTGAAATAACCGATAGAGATTTAAAAACGGGACATCCATAACGACAGGACGAAGTTTTGCTTTTTTCAATATGGATACCATTTTATTGACCCCATCTTCAGGAACGGCAAGAGCTCGAACTTCTCGCTCCCCCTCGACTTCCTCAGCTCCAACTATTTCGATAATTGGATCTTGAAACGGTAATTGAAATGATTCACCAAGCGCCATATAAAGACTTCCTCTTAATTCTTCAATAGGCACACTAAGCGGTAATTTGGTTGTACGTAAAAGCAAATCATGTGAAGAAAAAGATACATACGTCTTTGAACCTGCAAGTTTATATTGCTTAACTAAAGATGACAACGCACGCAAAAATTCTTCCTCTTGTACGATTTCCCCTTTATCTACCCAACCTTCTTGGATTAATCGTTGGATGGCATGTGTATACTGGTGCTTCCGATTGCCGACCAAAATGCGGATATATCGTTTCGTGAATGTAATAAACACAGCTGCATGATTTCCCCAATATGTCGACAATCTTCGTCACCTCTCATTCTATGTATATATCTATTAACTATAATAGCCCCCTGCTTAAAAGCAAAGGGCTATTTTCAGTTCTTAATATAATATTCCAAAAAAAATAGCAAATTATTTATTAATTACAGCACTTCTTCCAAGACTATTTAATTCCGCTTCAGAAATTTTACTTGCTGCGGAAGCCCCCAATTTATGATTTACACCTTCTAAATAGATTGTATATTTTCCATTCGCATCCATGTTAATCTGACCATTTTGATATGCAGCATCGCTGTCTGGGTCACTCGGAATTGCGTCTAGTAGTTTTTTACCAACTAATTCAGAAAGAGTTATAACTTCACTACCCGTAATTTCTGATTTATTTATATCTTTACTTACAACACCTAATTTTGCTGCATTGATGATTAATAATGCATTTGCAACATGTGCATCTTTTTTCGAATTATCAATGATATTCCCAACAGCTGGTACAGCAATTGCTGCGATGATACCTAGGATTACAACTACTGCTAAAAGCTCAATTAGCGTTAACCCTTTTTGATTTTTTAAGTGCTTTAACCATTTTCTCATTTAGATCTCTCCCTAAAATGTTTTCAATGGGTGGGTGCACTATTTGCTCAAAATTACCCAAGTGCCCACATACAGGTAATTTGTCCTCGCGTCCATTCTATTCCTTATTACCTATCATATCGTCTAGTATTCTATTAATTCAAGTCAAATTTGACCAATATCAAAATATTATTGAATTTCTGTGAAAATCGAGAACATTGGAATCATAATTGATGCCACAACTCCTCCAATTACAACAGCAATAAACAAGATGAGCATAGGTTCCAACAACGTTTTCAGTTGTTCGGCACTGTGGTCTACTTCTTGTTCATAAAAATCTGCTACTTTATCCAACATAAAGTCTAGTGTTCCTGATTTTTCACCTAACTTCATCATTTGAGAGACAAACGGTGGAACAGCCCAATGTCCTATAAATGGTAGCGCAATTGAATTTCCTTCCAAGACGCTCACGCTTGATTCGCGTAATAACTTTTCAATTACAGCATTACCAACAACTTTTTCAACAATTTGAAGTGATTGTGTGACTGGAACACTTGATTCATAGAGAGTACTAAGCGTTCTAGTCATCCGGGCTAGTATCGCTTTCTTTAAAAGCGGCCCGAAAACAGGAATTTTCAAAACAATTGAATCGACAAGATAACGAAAGTTTGGTTTATTTTTAAAAGATTGATATAAAACAAACAAACCAATACATACAAGCGCAAACATCCACCAATAAGTGGTGAATGCTGAACTAAGAGATAAGAGTAATTGAGTTGACCATGGTAGTTCCGCTCCAAAAGAAGCAAACATCCCTGCAAAACGTGGGACAATGAAACCAACCATGAAAAAAATGACTAAAATTGACACGGTCAATAATACAAGCGGATAGGTCATCGCCGCACGTACTTTTTGTCTTGTCATGTGGGATTTTTCATAATAAATCGCTAATCGATCTAATATTTCATCAAATTGTCCGCCTACTTCTCCTGCACGTAACATGTTTGAAAATAAGGTTGGAAAAACATGTGGATGCTTAGTAGCAGCCGCAGAAAAAGGTATTCCTTTACCCAAGTCTTCCAATACTTGACCAAGTACACTTTTCATTTTCTTTGATGTTGCTTGATCTTTTAATATGGAAGTTGCATCTAAAATAGTAATTCCTGCTTTTATCAATGTTGAGAACTGTCTAATGAATATCACGAGTTCTTTATATGGAATAGCTTTTTTCAGAACCGGAAGATCCCGATAAAGTATGCCTGTCTTTTCCTCGATTTTCTTCGACGCAATCCCTTTTATTGTTAACTTTTGTTTTGCTTCAGTTAATGAGCTAGCTCTTATGCTTCCAGCTACTACAATCCCTTTACGGTCTCTACCTTCATATCGATAGTAGCCCATTATATCGTTTTCTCCGATAAGTATGGGCTAACGCTATCAAAACTGACTTTACCTTCTTCTACTAAGCGTTCTATTTCAGATTCCATTGTACGCATACCTAGATTTCTGCTAGATTGCATAACTGATGTAATCTGATGGATTTTTTCCGAACGAATTAAATTTTTAACAGCAGGCACATTTAGTAATATTTCAAAAGCCCCTACTCTGCCTTTTTCATCTTTATTCGGAAATAGGCGTTGCGAAACAACTGCTTGAAGAACAGAAGCTAATTGAATACGGATCTGTGATTGCTGACCAGGTGGAAACACATCAATTATCCGATTAATGGTCGTAACCGCATTGGATGTATGGAGAGTTGCAAATACTAAATGTCCCGTTTCTGCAGCGGTAATAGCTGTTGAAATAGTTTCTAAATCGCGCATTTCCCCTACTAAAATAACATCTGGGTCTTGTCGTAATGCGGCCCGTAAGCCTGAAGCAAACGTTTGGGTATCAAAACCTACCTCTCTTTGGTTAATCATACATGTACCGTGACTGTGTAAATATTCAATAGGATCTTCAAGTGTAATAATATGTTTTTTCATCGATTTGTTCATTTCAGAAATCATTGAAGCTAGAGTGGTTGATTTTCCTGACCCTGTAGGTCCCGTTACCAGAACTAATCCTTGTGGTCGAGTTGAAATCTCTCGAAGAACATTTGGCAGAGCTAATTCTTCATAAGTGGGTATATGCGTTGGAATAACTCGAAAAGCAAGACTGATGCAATCCCGTTGATGATAGGCGTTTACACGGAATCGTGAAACACCTGGCAAACCATGCGAAAAATCAAGTTCTCCTTTTTCAATAAATTTCTCCCACATTTCCTTAGACAATATAGAACGAGTCATGTCTTCAATGTCTTGTGGCTTCAATATATCTTGTCCAAATCGTTTTAATTCCCCATCTAATCTCATTACAGGTGGCATGCCTACTGTTAAATGGACATCCGAAGTTCCTAATTCAAACGCAGCTCGAAGTAATTGACTGAGTTGTTCATTCATACGCCACATTCCTCTCTTAATTCACCTTTGCAACTTTCAAAACTTCTTCAAGTGAAGTAATCCCAGCTTTCACTTTTAACAAGCCGTCGTCAATAAGTGGAATCATTCCTTGTTTCATCGCTTCTTTTTGTATATCAAACATACTTGCTTCATTAAATAATAGCGATCGAATTTGATCGTCTAAAATAAACATCTCGTGTAAAGCAATACGCCCTTTATATCCTGTGGCTTGGCATGTTGGACAACCGGCACCTTTGAAGACTTTTTCTATTGCTATGTACCGTTTAGCAAATACAGCTTTTTCAACAGCATTTGGGATATGCTCGGTTTTACAATCGTCACATATTTTTCGAACTAAACGTTGTGAGACAACCCCATTTAATGCTGATATCACTAAGTATGGCTCAATATTCATGTCAAGTAACCGTGGAACACTGCTGATGGCGTCATTAGAATGGAGTGTACTCATAACAAAGTGGCCTGTTAAAGCCGCTCTAATAGCAATTTCAGCTGTTTCTTCGTCACGAATCTCCCCTACCATAATAATGTTTGGATCTTGACGCAAAATGGCGCGTAGACCACTCGCAAATGACAAATTGATTTGTGGATTTACTTGAACTTGATTGATTCCCTCAATCTGATATTCGACCGGATCCTCGATTGTTATGATATTGCTTGTGTCTCGGTTTATATGCTGCAAAGCAGAATATAAGGTCGTTGTTTTACCTGACCCAGTCGGTCCTGTTAATAAAACCATGCCTGATGGCTGCTCTACCATTTTGATGAACGATTGTAAGTAACGTTTATTAAAATCTAGCTGATTCATCGGTTTGATGGCTTTACTCTTATCTAATATACGAATAACGATTTTCTCACCGTTAACAGTTGGTAAAATCGATACACGCAAATCGATTATCTTTTCACTATGATTTAATCGAATTCGCCCATCCTGAGGGAGTCTCGATTCGGTAATATTTAAATTAGCCATGATTTTCATTCGAGCAATGAGTGATGAAAACTGTGAAGGTTGAAGAACACGATCCGTTTTCAACAACCCGTCCACTCGATATCGAACAAGAATTTTATCCTCGAGTGGATCTATATGTATGTCACTTGCACCAAGTGCTAATCCTTGAAAAAATAATTGATTCGCTAAACGAATTGCTGGAGCTTCGTCTTGATTTTCATCATCTAGTCTTCCATTCATTTCAATATGTATCTTTTTATTCACCTTTAAAAATTTATCAATCGATTCCACAATATCATTTTTAGACGATATAACTGGTATAACCGTGAATCCTGTACGTAATTCGATATCATCAATCGCAACAAAATCTAATGGATCCGCCATCGCTACTTTTAATTGTGTTTCTATTTTTTCAATAGGAAGTGCATAATTTCGTTTACAATATTCTTCTCCTAAAAGACCAATTAATGTTTCATCAATAGGAAATAGATTCAAAGACACATGTGCAATACCCAATTGATATTCTAGGACCTCGATTAATTGTTGGTTGGTGAGAAATCCACGTTCAACAAGAGCATCCCCAAGTCTTTGTTCATACGGTTTTTTTTGAAGTGTTTCGATTAATTGCTCTTCAGTTATCATGTTTGAATCTACTAACAAATCACCTAGTCGTTTACGTTCCATCGAATTCTCACACCTTCCATTTGTAAAAGTGTAGTATACTTTCTAGTATATAAGATTCATGACGTAAATAGATACATAGAACTTAAAAGGATGAGTGTTGATGCAAAAACTTTCAGAAAATGAAAAAGGTCTCACTTTGATAGAAGTTCTCGCAGCTATCGTTCTTCTTTCAATTGTTATTGTTTCCTTTTTATCGTTATTTCCTCAAATTTCGAGTTTCAATAAAACGACAGAAGAAAATTTACAAGCTGCTGCGGTGGCGAAAGAAGTTAAAGTTCTGGTGAAGGAAGAAGGAACGGATCCACATCCTAAAGAATTCTCATTTACAAACGAGCGAACTGGACCATCCAACGGTTTGTATACATACGAGGGTCAACATAATGAGTTTCATGTTGTGATTGAAGTAGACGAAAATCCATTTAACAAGAACGTAAACGTCCAAAATTTATACAAATTTAAAGTTACTATATTAAATGATGACAATCGTCCATTGAGTGTGACTTACGGTTTTGTCGCTCAAAGTTTAAACAAATAAGGAGAGCAATAAATGGATAACCAAAAAGGTGTAACACTCATCGAGTTACTCGCAACTATTGTCATTTTCGGCATTTTTTCCACTATTATTTGGGCATTTGTCTTGCAAACATTTAAAACAAATGATGTTGAAATTTCCAAGAACCAACTTCAACAAGAATCAAATACAATATTAAATGCCATCGAAGAAATTCATCGTAAATCAGATTCTTATAAAATTGATTTTAATCGAAATGAAATTATAATTACACCCAATAACTCGACCCAAATTGCTTTTACAAACCCTAGTATCATTTACGATCTATCACCACTAAATACGGGAGTAACTATTACACCCAAATCTCAAAATCTACAACTTAATTTAGTTTTAACTAGTAAAGACAATGAAAATATAAGTACAAATGTTACATCTACTTTCAAACGTCTAAAGTGAGAGGTGGCTATTTTTTTGAAAAGAAATAATGAAGCTGGATACACACTACTATTGACCCTCGCTTTAATAGTCATTGTTATTGGGTTCATTGGAACTCTATCTTTTTTAACCTTAAATCAACAAACACAAGTAGAAAATACAGATGAAAAGTTTCTATTATCGGATGTTACAGAAATGGGAATTGAATATTATCGTAACCTTGCCTTAGAGGATTATGTTAAGACTGTTAATCAAGTGAAGGAAAACATCCAAGACGAGATATCAAACTCACCAAAAGAAAAATATGATACCGAGGCAGAAGTGAGAGCATTAGAAATAAGTAAAGAAAGACTTGGCTTACACAATTTGAAAACAACATTATCGAGTTACTCGATTAATCCGATTCCAATTGAAGAGCCGCTGTTAAATTTTAGCCTTTCAAGTGCACCGTATGAAGTTGAATCGTCAAATCCCTCATTCTTTCGTTATAAATTTACTGTTAAAGGAAGTAACGAGAATGAGTCTGAGATTTACAGTTTTACCGTATTGCTTCCCACTAAGTTAATACATGTATCAATATCGCCAAGTGGTAATGGAAATGGAGCAGACTCTATAATTAATTATTCAAAAACAATTCCTACACCGAATTTTTCTCCGCCAACAAATCTAAAAAATTGTAATGGGACATATACGGACAAAGAGTGTATAAGTACAAGTAAATTCATAAAAGATATTGAAAATTCTAAAGTATATTATCAAGGAGATATTGGTACCAATAGTGCTAATAATACAGATTTTAAAAAATCTATAATGATTGTAGATGGAAATTTAGATGCAAAAAATTTTAATGGGATATCAAATGTTTCAATTTTTGTTAACGGGAGTACAAGCATTGATCAACTAAATGCTACTAATATTAACCTATATTCTTCTGGAACCATAAGTTTGAATAAACATATAACCATAAGTGATTCAAAAATCCGAAGTATGGGGGCTTTATTTGCAACAAACAAAGGAATGTCACTTTCTAATGTTCATATGGTATTAGAAGGTGAAAATAATAGTATCGACCCTTTTTCTGTTACAAATTCTTCTACCGTTTGCATAAAAGATGACAGTGATTTAGATGAGCTTTATATAGATTCTTCCAGTTCGGTTTATATTTTAAACTCAGCCATTCGTACAGGGTTAAATATTAGAAACTCAAAGTTACCTGAAATGGTAGATATTAATTCTTTTAACGAGAAATGTTATGGCGTCTCAAATTCTAATAATGAAATAGTTATAACAATTGATAGTAATCTATCTATTACACCGGAGACTATTTTAGAAGAAATAGATTTCGATGAATCAAATTAAGGGAAGCGCCATTAGGCACTTCCCTTTCATTTTGTCGTTTTCATTTGGTCTTCCTCTAGAATTTTATCTAGATCGGAGTCCGTTGATGTTCCTCCTGTAGGCACATTCGTTCCTGGGTTTGGAGTACTTCCCTCACTGGTTGGGGAGGGTGTCGCGCCTTCTTTAATAGGAGTTGAATTTCCGCTTGAATTATCAGTAATATTATTTGAACTCTCTGAAGGAACTACTGATGCTTCGGTCTCATAACGATATTGCACTTCATGTGAAGGGAAATAAAGATCTTTCGAAACATGATAGGCTGCCATTTTCTCCCCATTTAAAAAAATAGTTCTTGATACGTCTACCTCTACCCCTTCATTTCCTTTTACGGTTTTCTCAGGTGTGGGTCGTTCCACTGTATGTATTTGAACACGATATGGAAGCACTTTTCGTTGTAAGGGATTGACATCAATTTCTATTCCAAGTATCGGACCAGTTATTGAAACGACTAATTGATTTCCTGTAGTCGCAGTCTTGATCGTAAGAGGAAATCCATAAACATTTTTAAGCATAAGGTCATTATTCTCATTCACAAATGCTTCAAAACCCTCTTGGATATTAAAGCGATTTTCAGCACTGGTTTGTCTTTGTATAATTTGAAAAGGACTTTCAAGCGCTGCTTTATAGATCGTGGACGCTAAAATCGTCTTAAAAGACTCGGAATAAAGTCCCTCAGGTTCTGATTCATACATGGTATTCATTGAAAAAGACTGATTGGCGTCTATTAAAATCGTATGATGTTTTCTAATCCAACTTGAAGCACTAGAATCACTCAATGGAAACGACATGGAAGCTACTGCAATTTCAGAAATCCCAGGCCGAACACGGTTTATGTATGTTGTTAAATAAAAAGGTTCCTCAATTGATTCTAATCTCTGTGCTTGTGAAAGCATATCGCTTCGGAATGTTGACCAATCAATTATTTCTTGGGAACCAAGAAATCCTAATTCAGCTAGATGCTGAGTCCATGCATCTTCATTAATTGAAACTAATATCGGGTTATGTCGCTCTTGCTCAGCAGTTTCTACCATCTGATCTACATCGAATGTAAAAAGATCTGTGCCCATTTGTACTTCTTCAAAGAGAAATTGACTTGTAAATTTATTTTGTTGTTTCCATTTAGTAATTTCTTTTGTTAAAATTTTCGTCGCCTGTTCTTTATTTAAACCAGATACTTCGATAGGTCCGACCCATGTATCTTCTTTAAAATGATTAAAAGAATTAGGATTTAAAAATGCATTTGTTAGTCCTGAAAACGATAATGTACCGATCAACAGAACAAGACCAAACACACTTGCAAGAACGAAAAATTGGAGACTATTTTTTTGTTCCATCTTTTCCACTCCTCATGTGGCTTAAATAATTCTCAGATAAATCATCATAACTTAAATTAATTTTCCCTTCTAAATCTTCATGTTCATCCGGAGTTACCGGTTGCTCTTGTGCTGTTTCGTTAAATAAGGCACTCATTCTATTTTGCATCCACTGATCTGACAACTCATCATCAACCTTTTTCTTCGTTTGTTTATTGTCATTCATTTGCTCCTTCTTACTATCATCCATACTATATACAATAATTTCATCATGCATTTCATGATTTTGCTTTTGATTTGACTGAGTTCCTTGCACATCATAAACGATGGGAGATGTAGCGGCTACCTCTAATATGGATTCATCATGTTGAGGATGCTCTTCAATTTCCGCAAGAACTTTGAACTCGACAGAAGTCTGAAAGATCTCATTATTATCTATAAACTTTTTAAAAAGCAGGTGGTCATCAGATGATGATATATTTTCTAGTTGTGTTCCATTAGCTACAAGAATTTGTTTATACTGTCTTCTTTTTGAAATATGGTTTTCTTTGTAAAGTATTTCAAACCATGATTGATTTTTCCCTATTAGTATAGCTAGTGACCCTATTAATAAAAAGAAGATTCCAACACCAATAAAAGCTGAATAAAGCATGCCCATAAATGAGCTAAGAATAAAGCAACTAGTCGTCCAAAGTATAAGTATTAATAGAGTCTTTTTGTTTGTGAATTGTGGAAGTAAATAGATTGCTGTACATAAAATGAGTAAACTAATTCCGAAACCACTTACAAAGATCATTAAAGGCACCTCTCTTCTATCTTATTATACATTCTAAACTTAGCAAGATGAAAGAAAAGACAGGCGTATGGCCTGTCTTTTCAATATTTCTTATTTCACATATTCTGCTACACGGTTTCTACCTGCTCGTTTAGCTCCAATGTATAAAGCACGGTCAGCATTTCGTATCAGAGCCATAGCTTCATCACAATCTTCTGGTGCTGTTGATACACCAATACTTGCTGTGATTTGAACTTCCGTTAACTGACGCTGTTCTGCTAAGTCAGTACGTAATTCAAAAGGAGTAGTTTCAATAATTTCTCTCAACTTCTCTGCCAGCTCTAGAGATTGTTGTTTAGAGTAATTTGGTAGTAAAAGAACAAATTCTTCCCCACCATATCTTGCAATAGTTCCTATTTCCCCAATCTCTTTTTCTAAAAGTCTAGCTAACCCATACAAAATATCATTTCCACTTTGATGACCATACGTATCATTTATGTTTTTAAAATGGTCGATGTCCATCATTAGTAATGAAAGCTGTCTAAGATTCCCGTTGAGCAATTCATTCATTTTCTTTTCAAGTTCTTGATCGAAGTAACGATAGTTGTACAATTGAGTTAAGCCACACTGTTCACTTTTTGATACCGTTTCTTCTACATATCTTGCTTTCTCAAGAGAAACGGCAAAATAAGAGCATAATAAGTTTAATATTTGTAACTGATGTAATTCGAATGCATGTTTTTTTCGTGAGCCAATTACTAAGATGCCTTCTATTTTTTGATTTCTACTAATGGGCACAGCAATTATACTTTCTGTATTTTTTGGAAGGAAATCTGTTTTTATTTCTTTCCATTCAGATTTTTTTGAAAAGAATAACGACTTATCTTTTTTATATACAATTCCTGGAATACCTATTGCTAATATTTCATGTTCAGTTAATAGTTTCATGTCTTGGCCATTTTCAATTGCTCTCAATACATAAAATTCATCATCTTTGATATCAATTATATACACGTAATCTAATGGTAACATGTCACTGAGATTCTTTAAAAAGAGATCAACAATAGCAGAACCACTTAGACGATCCGCTAATTCATGGCCAATTTTGCTCGCTCTATTTAAATCATCATTCACTAGTTCTGAATTATTGTACATTCTTAAAAGTAAGGTAATCATCAAAAATGGAATACCCAGCAAAAGGAAGGAAAGATTGCCTACATATAATTGAAGTAAGTACAATGTAATCCCGAAAGGTAGGGTAACGATGAGACCTGTATAATCCCAAAAAATATCTTTCGCAAAGAATTTCCTATTTTTATCTTCTAATGAAATATAAAAATGGATGAGGACATGATTCACAACCACAAGTGTAATGGTATAAATACTTCCATAGATTAGTATTTCAGATAACTTTGAAGTTCCTACCTCATAACCTAGGAAAAGAACAAAACTACCGCTAACAAATGAAATAGTAAAGAACATAAAAGAATTAAATAATATTCGATGAAAATCAACAAGTTGATATTTCATTCTTAACATAAGAGGAATAATCGCGATTTGAGTGATAACAATGTCAACGAACAGACCATATGTCAAAAACATGGCTAAGTTAATCCATTGAATTAAAAATATAGTGGTTCCTAAGACTTTAAAAGGAAATATGACGGTTAATAACGCCATTGCTAAAAAAGCTAGTAGCAACGTCCAATCAACCTCTGAAGGAGCATAATACTTAAATGAAAAATAATAACCAGCAGGGACTATTAGAAACCATACGATCCAAATAATGCTTTTTGCTTGTTTCGACATATTCATTTAGTCCCCTTTCCCTGGTACATTATATCTAGTTCGTAGTTCATATTATCAAAGATTACAAGTTTTGTCATTAGACATTTTCAAATATTTTTGAATATTTTATCGAGTTTTTCTCGTAAATTTGCTATCAAGTATAACGAACCCGTTACTAAAGTCATGTCTTTCGTCAAAATTAATTTTTCTATTACTTCAACAGGTTCTTTTGTCATGTTTTTAGAATCAGAGTGACTGATTTTTAACAATTCTTTAGCACTCATTGCTCTCTCATCTGGAAAATCTACAAAGGTAAATGTTGCGTCTACCTCTTCTAAAATAGAGAGAATCACCTTTGCATTTTTCCCCTTCAATAATCCCACAACAAAGTGAATTTTTTGTTTTGGGAATTGTTCTTTTATTGTATCAACTAACCTACGTATACTAGCGGGGTTATGAGCTCCATCCAAATATAAATTTTCACCTATTTTTTCAAATCTACCTGGTAATGAAATATTTTGAATCGCTCCCCTTATTTTCTCATCGGATATTACCTTTTTTAAAGACTTTAATACATAGATAATCGATCGGATTGCCAAGGCTGCATTTAGTACCTGGTGAATGCCTCTTAACCCTATTGATATTTGCGGAATATTATTACTTTCTCGATCTTTATAGGTAGTTCCATTCAAAGAAAAATCTTCATCTAGTATCCATAGGGGAGATTTTTTTTGTTCACTTTCTTCTTTAATCACCTGAAGGACTTCATTATTTAATTCTCCGACAACAATCGGTACCCCTTCTTTAATAATGCCTGCCTTGTGAAAGGCAACTTCAGTTAGTGTGGATCCCAAAAATTGTTCATGCTCTAATGAGATACTAGTTATTACTGAAATCATCGGAGTAATTACATTTGTACTATCGAAACGTCCACCCATCCCTGTTTCAAGTAAAATGATGTCTGAATTAGATTCTTTAAATGCCATAAATGCTAAAACTGTTAGTAGTTCAAAATCTGTAAGTATACCGCTTAATCCAGATTTTTTAACTTTTCCAAAAAGAACATCTAATTCTGGACTTGAAATGGGAACGCCATTGATTTGAATTTGATCATGGACATCAACGAAACATGGTGAATAAAAACAGGCTGTCTTTAAGTTATGTGCAAGAAGCATCTCATTCATCATAGCAATGGTTGACCCTTTACCATTAGTCCCAGCTACATGAATCACATTCAAATCAAGATGAGGATTGCCTACTTTTCTAAGTGCGCGGCTCACATTTTCTATTCCCGGTTCAATTGAATTTCTACTTTCGATTCCCCATTTTTCTTTATAAAAATTAAATTTTCGTATCATAATGCACCTCTTCTCAATTTCATGCTAATATCTGATTATGGTGTTTAGTATATCACCGATAATGGAGGTCATAACATGCGGTCTTGTTGGATTATTTATAATGGTAGCTTACAGTCTGAAAAGTTCCTCGACCAAGCACATTTAGTAGCAGAAGCTGCTTCTCGAGCTGGTATTCATCCAATTTTATTGAAAAACTATGAAGTGATGATGAATTTGGAAGAGTCCATCTCACATCCTCCAGAGTTTGCTGTCTTTTTAGATAAAGACATCTTGCTTGCCAATTATATTAAAAATGCAGGGGTACCTGTTTTTAATGACCCTGATGTTATTGAACGCTGTGATAATAAAGCGAAACAATACTTGGAGTTAGCGAAACACGATGTTCCTATGCCTAAAACAATTTTAGCACCTAAAGTATATAGTGAATTTTCAATTCGTGATAGTGGATATTACGAACAAATCTTACTTGAACTTGGATTGCCCATGATTATAAAAGAAGGTAAAGGTTCGTTTGGGATGAAAGTCTATTTAATTGAAACGGAAGAAGCATTTTATCATAAAGTGGAAGCACTTCGCGGAATTGATTTTGTATTTCAAGAGTTTATCGCTTCAAGTCGAGGAAGAGACATTCGCGTAAATGTCGTAGGGGACCAAATCGTAGCAGCAATGTACCGCTATTCTGATACAGATTTCCGAGCTAATATTACGAATGGTGGAAAAGCTACGACCATCGAATTAACAGAAACACAAAGAGAAGTAGCTTTACAAGCAGCTAAAGCAGTTCAAGCTGAATTTGCAGGTGTAGATTTGCTATTTGGGCGTTTTGAAGAGCCCCTTGTTTGCGAAGTAAATGCTGCTGCTCATATTCGTAATATCTACAACATTACTGGTATTAATGTGGCCGATGCGATGATTGCATATATTCAAACGAAACTTGCTGGCGTTTCCATATGAAGGGTTTGCTTGTTTACGAAGCATTCGAAGCAGTACGAAATGAAGATTTCATTAAACGCCTAATACTAGCTGCAGAACAATATGGTCATACGTTACAACTTGTTAAACACGATGAAGAAGAAATACCTGAAGCTGATTTTGTTGTGTTCCGTGCTCGTTATCCAAAACTCGCAAAAGTACTAGAGTCAAAAGGAATGCAGTTATTTAACCGTGCAGAGGTGAATGTGATTGCAAATGATAAATACAAAACGAATCAAATGGCAGCACTACTTGGTATACCCGTCGTTCCAACGAAAAAAATTAGAAATATTCAAGATATCACATCCTACCCCACCGTTTTAAAAACAGTAGATGGCCACGGTGGACAAGAAGTAGTTCTTTGTCAAAATGAAGTCAGTGCACGTGAATTTATTTCCCTTCATTCCGAACGCGAGTTAATCGCCCAAACATTTATTGAATCTGGTTCCAGTGATGTTCGTGTATTTGTCATCGGAGACTCAATTGAAGGTGCAGTAAAACGGACAGGGATAGATAGTTTTAAATCAAACGTTATGCTCGGTGGTAAAGCAGAAGTGTATGAGTTAGCCGAGTGGCAGCGTGAACAAGTAATTAAAATTGCACAAGCTGTAAAAAGTGACTACATTGGTCTAGACTTTCTGTTGTTGCCGGATGGCACCTGGTTATTTAATGAAATGGAAGATCCAGTAGGTGCCCGGTCCTATTTTATGACGACAAAAAAAGATATTGCTGTTCCAATTATGGCTCATATCCATAGTAAATTGATTGAAAAAGAGGAACAAAAAACAAATGGATAAAAAAACACTCCCTTGTCACTTCATGTGATCAAAGGGAGTGTTATTTCTTATTTTAATTTTTTTAATTCTTGTAAACGTTTTTCTACGATTGCGTGTTTTTCTAAATAATCTTGTTCTTTCGCTCGTTCTTCAGCCACTACAGCTTCTGGAGCTTTGGAGACGAATCGTTCATTTGAGAGCTTACCTTGAACAAGTTTTACTTCTTTTGCCCATTTCTCTAGCTCTTTTTCCAAACGATTTGTCTCTGCAGCAATATCGATTAAGCCTTCTAAAGGTAAAAATAACTCTGCTCCAGAAACGACACTCGACATGGATTGACCAGGTGCTTCAATGTCTTGACCTAGTACTAGTGGTTCGGGGTTACAGAATTTCTCCAAGTACATTGCATTCGCTTCTAAGACTGCTAATGTATCAGCATCTTTTGTTAAAATATATAATGGAACTTTCTTGCTCATTGGTGTTTGAACTTCTGCACGAATTGTTCGAACAGAGCGAATGATATCTGAAAGCAACTTCATACTTGATGCCTTCGTGCTATCAGTTAATGATTCATTCACTGTTGGCCATGCAGCCACTGTAATTGACTCACCTTCATGTGGCAAGCTTTGCCAAATTTCTTCTGTAATGAAAGGCATGAACGGATGTAGTAGACGCATGGTGTTGTCTAATACATATGCCAAAACAGAACGTGTCATTTTCTTCGCTTCTTCATCTTCTCCGTATAATGGCAATTTTGCCATTTCGATATACCAATCACAGAAGTCATCCCAGATGAAGTTATAAAGGGAGCGACCTACTTCGCCGAACTCATATTTTTCTGCTTGTTTCGTGACTTGATCGATGGTTTCATTTAATCGAGTTAATATCCATGCATCTGCAACCGATTTTTCACCACTTATGTCAATATCTTCGAACTTCATACCTTCCATATTCATCATCGCAAACCGTGAAGCGTTCCAGATTTTATTGGCAAAGTTCCATACGGATTCAACTTTTTCAATAGAGAAACGTAAATCTTGCCCTGGAGATGAACCAGTTGATAAGAAGTATCGAAGAGCATCCGCTCCATACTGATCGATTACATCCATTGGATCTATACCGTTACCAAGTGACTTCGACATTTTTCGTCCGTCTTCTGCACGAACTAATCCGTGAATTAACACATCGTCAAATGGACGTTTTTCTGTGAATTCAATCCCTTGGAAAATCATACGTGAAACCCAGAAGAAAATAATATCATAACCCGTTACTAACACATCCGTTGGGTAGTAGCGTTTATATTCTGCATTCTCTTCATCCGGCCAACCCATCGTTGAGAACGGCCATAAAGCAGATGAGAACCACGTATCCAATACATCTTCATCTTGCTTCCAGTTTTCAGGATCAGCAGGCGCATTATGTCCTACATAGATTTCTCCCGTTTCGTTATGATACCAAGCTGGAATGCGATGGCCCCACCATAATTGACGAGAAATACACCAGTCACGAATATTTTCCATCCAACGCATATACGTATTATCAAATCGATCAGGCACGAATTGAACTTTATCTTCACCCTGCTGTAATTGAATCGCAGCATCAGCTAGTGGCTGCATATTAACAAACCATTGTGTGGAAAGGTAAGGCTCAACTACTGCACCACTACGCTCTGAATGCCCTACTGAGTGTGCATGTTCTTCGATTTTGAATAAAATGCCTGCTTCTTGAAGATCAGCAACAATTTGTTTACGACACGCAAAGCGATCTTGCCCTTCGTATTGTGCAGCATGTTTATTCATTGTTCCATCTTCATTCATTACTAACACACGTTCTAAATCATGTCGATTACCAATTTCAAAGTCGTTTGGATCATGAGCTGGTGTGATTTTTACCGCTCCGCTACCAAAATCTTTATCCACATAGTCATCAGCTACGATTGGAATTTGGCGTCCAATGATCGGCAATGTTACCGATTTACCGATTAAGTGCTTGTAACGATCATCTTCAGGATGAACAGCTACCGCTGTATCTCCAAGCATCGTTTCAGGTCGAGTTGTGGCTACTTCGATATGTCCAGTACCATCTGTTAGTGGGTAACGCATATGATAGAAAGCACCCTGTACGTCTTGGTGAATTACTTCAACATCGGATAAAGCTGTTTTAGTCGCTGGATCCCAGTTAATAATCCGTTCGCCACGATAGATTAACCCTTTGTTGTAAAGTTTTACGAACACTTCTTTTACAGCATTAGATAGACCTTCGTCAAGTGTAAATCGTTCGCGTGAGTAATCTAGACCTAACCCAAGTTTCGACCATTGTTGACGAATATGGTCTGCATATTCTTCTTTCCACTTCCACGTTTCTTTAACAAAGTCTTCACGTCCAAGATCATAGCGAGATTTGCCTTCTGAGCGAAGCTTTTCTTCTACTTTTGCTTGAGTCGCAATACCTGCATGGTCCATTCCTGGTAACCACAATGCATCATATCCTTGCATGCGTTTCATTCGTATTAGAATGTCTTGCAAAGTAGTATCCCATGCATGACCTAGGTGAAGTTTACCAGTAACATTTGGCGGTGGAATCACAATTGTATAGGGTTCTTTATCACTGTTTGGTTGAGCTTCAAAAAACTTGCCTTTTAGCCACCATTCATAGCGTCCTTGTTCAATGGACTTTGGATCGTACTTAGTTGAAAGTTGTGGTTTTTGTTCAGTCATCTTTAGTTCCTCCTTATTTTTGGGAAATAAAAAAACTCCTATCGTCACAAAAAGGACGAAGGAGTTGTTCGCGGTACCACCTTTATTCGCAGATGACAAAATACGCGTCATCACGCTCTCAAGATTCTTAACGGTTTTAAACCGGCATCTGCTACTCAAGTTCTTTCACAGATACTGCTCCTGGGCGACATTCAAATATGTGTTTACGGAAACTTTCACCAACCGTTTCCTCTCTAATGAAAACAACAATATTTTACTCTTCCCAATCAATGCATCATTATTTAATTGAACCAATTGTATCGGAAGTACGATAATTAAGTCAAGTATTTTTGAAAGGAGGATCGTCATGCGAAGAGGATACAATCCTTACCTACTACCGCCATGGCTTCGGAAAACACGTTTTTACTGCAAAAATATAATATTACCTATAACGGTATTTGAACTAATTCGCGCTATTTTCATTCCTACTACGTTCGACTTTTTACTTTTATTTTTCTTAATTGCTATTTTGTTTTTATTTCATAAAGATATTATTTGACTTGGTACACGGAATAAGACTCTTTTAAATCTTTTAAGTAAAATGGTTTTGGCTCGCGACTTTCGCTAACAGGCTCTAATGATTCTAAGCGTTCGCTGACTGGTTCAATCAATTCTACACTTGAAGATGATGATGATGAACTTTCCATCGTCAACAACTCTTCTACTTTATCTTTTTCATATGTGCATTCAACATTCCATTTTATTTGAATTGCTTTTTCATTTGTTACGATAGGTGAAATATCTGAAATTGAAACTTCAGGAGATATCTGACCATGCTTATATTCAGGTGGAAGTTCAATCGAATGTGGCACTGCATATTCAAAATACCCGTTCTCACCATTCATTTCTAAATCCTCAATTGAAACCCACTCTGAAACACCGTGATGCTCACAAACACCTGGTTCAAATGAGACATTAGCCGAAATGTGATATATTCCATTGAGACAGCAATATCCATCATTTTGTTGAAACTCAAATCGAGGTTTTACATCGACAAGTGTAGTTCCAGTGGGCGTACCAAAACTTTCAGGAAAATAAAAGACTTCTTGAAATGACCAGTTTACCTTTTCCAAATCTTGTCCTCCTTCACTACTATATGTGAAAGAGTTTATGCGAAATAAATGTAATTTATGCTTTAATCCATTTTTTCAAGACTAAGGTTACCACTGGAGCAGCAACTAATAAAATGAAAAAAATGCGAAACAAATGGAAACTAGTAACGGTTGAAAGGTCTGCTCCTGTCTCTAAAGCAGTGATCGACATTTCCGCGATACCTCCAGGGGCAGCGCTAATAAAGAAATCTAAAAAAGTGTTGGATGGATGTATGTTGGATAATAGAAGACTTATAAAAGCACAAAAAGCAATCAATAAAAAATTTGTTAGTAAAATGGTTGTAAACAGTTTGAATGATATTTTTTCCTTCACATTTTCTAATTGAAGTCCTAAATGAGCACCCACAAAAATTTGTGAAAGAATCAGGATCAAACTTGGTACTTCTACTACAGGATGATTCGTTATAAACTGAACAATTGCCATCGATATAATTGGAGCCATTAGTTCTGGAAGTGGAAAATGTACTTTTTTCATTCCAATGAAAAACAAGGTGCCAATAAACACAAATACAATAAAATGAATCATACTAAATGAAGATAATTCAATCATCTTTTCATTTAAATGAGATCCTTTTGGGATCCAAGTCGTAAAAAAAGGAACGATTGTGATGACCACAAATATACGAAATGTTTGCATAAGCGTGACGACAGTTGCATTTGCTGTTTTTACCTCTTCACTAAGTAATACCATTTGGGATAGTCCCCCAGGGAGTGAACCAAGTATACTAGTTGCAAATGTTTCTCCAGATATCTTATGGAAAAGCAAACTTAATAAAATGGAAACGCACACAATTGAACACGTCATAAAAATCATTAAGGGAAAATCAAACCACATCATTTCAATCGATTTCTTGGTGAATGATGAACCAATTTGAACCCCTAATACAATCAAACCAATATTACGTAAAGATGTCGGCCACCGACTTTCTAATTTATCCGTTTGACGGACGATCATCATTACAATCATTGGCCCTAAAAGCCAAGGTAAAAATATACCAAGTTTATGAAACAGAAAGCCCCCTAAAGAAGCTAAGAGAAATGTTTGTAAAGTTACCCAAAAATCCTTCAAGAAATCCATCACTTCTTTCATTTAAAAAAGCCCTGGCATAAAGAATACCAGGACCAGCAGATTATACTAATTGCGCAAAAACTTTGTGGAATGCCTCTACAGTTTTTGCAATGTCTTCTTCAGAATGCGCAGCTGATAAGAACATACCTTCAAACTGGGAAGGAGGTAGGAAAATCCCTTCTTCCGCCATTAAACGGTAATACTTCGCAAACAATTGAAGATCAGACGTCTTAGCAACATCGTAATTTGTAACTGATTCATTCGTAAAGAAAAATCCAATCATAGATCCCGCACGATTCACTGTATGTGGAATGTGATATTTAGTTGCCGCTTCACGGAATCCAACTTCTAATTGATCAGCAAGACGGTTGAAATGCTCATAAGTTTCTGGGGTTAATCTTGATAATGTTTCAATACCAGCTGTCATCGCAAGTGGATTACCTGATAAAGTTCCAGCTTGATAGATTGGACCGCTTGGCGCAATTCGAGACATAATCTCAAGTTTACCTCCATATGCACCTACAGGTAGACCTCCACCAATTACTTTTCCAAGGCAGGTTAAGTCGGGAGTTACATTGAAGTGTCCTTGTGCACAATTATAGCCAACTCGGAAACCGGTCATCACTTCATCAAAAATTAGGACTGTGCCATTTTCGGTACATAACTCACGAAGTCCTTCAAGGAAGCCAGGCACTGGTCCAACTACCCCCATATTACCTGCAACAGGTTCTACAATAATTGCAGCTAAATCAGAACCATATTGTTCGAATGCCGCTCGCACACTTTCGAGGTCGTTATAAGCAACGGTAATTGTGTTTTTCGCAATCGATTCAGGAACCCCTGGACTGTCCGGCAATCCAAGTGTCGCAACACCAGATCCTGCTTTAATTAGCAGACTATCTCCGTGTCCGTGGTAACATCCCTCAAATTTCAAGATTTTATCACGACCCGTAAATCCTCTTGCTGCACGAAGCGCACTCATTGTTGCTTCAGTTCCGGAAGATACCATCCGAATCATTTCAATTGACGGAACACGCTCCATGACAAGCTTAGCTAATTCATTTTCAACAAGTGTTGGTGCACCAAAGCTTGTTCCAGTTTCGGCTACTTTTTGAATGGCTGCCACCACCTCAGGATGTGAATGACCTAAAATTAATGGACCCCAAGACAAAACAAAGTCGATGTAAGAATTGCCATCAATATCTGTAATTTTAGAACCCTTACCACTCGCCATAAAAATCGGTTCCATGTCGACCGATTTAAAAGCACGAACGGGACTATTGACCCCACCTGGCATTAAGTGAATAGCCTCTGCAAAAGCTTGTCTTGATTTTTCAAATGAACGACTCATTTACTTTTCCTCCAACCATCGAGCAACATCTTTGGCATGGTAGGTCATGATTAAATCTGCACCTGCACGCTTCATGCTCGTTAATGTCTCTAATACAACTTTTTTCTCATCGATCCAACCATTTTGAGCTGCCGCTTTTACCATGGCGTACTCTCCACTGACATTGTAAGCTACAACCGGTAAATCAAAGTTGTTTTTAACATCACGGACAATGTCCAAATAAGAAAGTGCTGGTTTAACAATCAGAAAATCCGCGCCTTCTTCTACGTCAGATGTTGCCTCACGAATCGCTTCATTGCGGTTTGCATAGTCCATTTGATAGGATTTCCGGTCTCCAAATTGTGGTGTACTGTTCGCTGCATCACGGAATGGACCATAGTATGCTGAAGCATACTTCACCGCATAAGACATAATTGGTATATGTCCATAACCCGCTTGGTCTAAGCCATATCGAATCGCCGTTACAAAACCATCCATCATATTAGACGGTGCGATAATATCTGCTCCTGCCTTGGCTTGAGCAATTGCCGTGCGTGCAAGCAAATCTAATGTTGGATCATTTAATACTTGACCATTTTCAATAAGCCCACAATGACCGTGATCCGTATACTCACACAAACACGTATCTGCAATAACGATTAGATCCGGGTGGCGTTGTTTAATAAATCGGATGGCTTCTTGAACGATACCGTGATCATGATATGCACCAGTTCCTTCCGCATCTTTTTCCAGGGGAATTCCGAATAATATAACTGAGGGAATTCCTAAAGAAACAACTTCCTCTATTTCCGTCTCTAAATGATTTAACGATAACTGATAGACCCCTGGCATTGAAGCGATAGGGTTCCGTATATTTTCACCTTCTGCAACAAAAATCGGATAAATTAAATCATTTGTATGTAAAGAAGTCTCACGGACCATGGCACGTAATGTTTCGCTGTTTCGTAAACGGCGGTGTCTAGTAAATTGAAGTTCATTCATATTAGTCATTCTTCCTTCCAATTAGCAATTTCTTGAATTAACGCGAGCCACGTATATGTAGCTGGTAATACATGAACTGGTATGCCATGGTTTTTTAAAGAGGCAGCTGTTACATGGCCAATTGCTGCTATTTTACTATGATTCCATCCTACGATTGGGGCTACGTCGCGTGCGTATATCTCAACAGCAGAAGGACTTGCAAACGCTATGAATATGTTAGGATGTTGAGAAATGTAAGTGGACAATCTTCTTGAATTAATTAAGTCCGGAAGTGTTTCGTAAACAGTCCATTCATCTACATGTTGGCCTAGCCCTTCTTTTATTGTCGCTTTCGCTAGAGAACCTCTTACAAACAAGCAAGTTTCTTGTGAGTTCATGCCTTTAGGAAATTGTTCTACGAATGCATCAGCACTATATATGGTTGGCATAAACGATACATGTAACCCTAAGGCTTCTATGGCATTCGCAGTCTTAATGCCCACTGCAGCGATTTTCATATTGATGTCTTTAATGTCTAAATGAAAACTTTCTATTTTTCGAGAAAACGATGAAACTGCGTTTTGACTCGTAAAAATTAACCATTCATACGAATGTAATCTTGTCATAAAGAATTCGTCTTGTGATGTTACTTCTTGTGTTTGGTTTAGCGGGAAAATCTTTACTTCTCCACCTAATCGTTCTACTTCAAGTAACGCTTCATTCGACTTTGGTTGACCTGTAAAGACAATTGTTTGTCCTTGCAAATCAACCTTATTAGACATTTAAATCGGCTCTAACTTTTTGGATTAGATCATAAGCACCTTGATTACTTAATGTTTTCGCGACTTCATTACCTGCTGACGCGGGATTTACATTGATTGTTGAATCTTTAAATACTTGTTCTGCATCTGGTGATAATACAAGACCTGTAAACTCAATTTGTCCTTCTCTAATCGTAGCAAACCCTGCAATTGGCACTTGGCATCCGCCATCCATTGCGTGTAAAAATGCACGTTCTGCGTGAACAGCTTTCCATGTATCATCATGCGTTAATTTAGTGAACTCATTTAGCAACTCTTGATCGTCTCCTCGACATTCGATTGCTAATGCACCTTGACCAACAGCTGGTAAACATACATCCGTTGACAAATATTCTGTTACTACATCTTCGCTCCAACCAAGACGTTTTAACCCAGCCGCAGCTAAAATAATGGCATCAAATTCATCTGTTTCAAGTTTAGCTAACCGGGTATCAACATTACCACGAATCCATTTAATATCAATGTCTGGTCGTAGTAATAATAACTGTGCCCCTCGACGCAAACTACTTGTCCCTACTACTGCTCCAACAGGCAAGTCCATAAATTTCACATGTCCAGTCGAAATAAATGCATCACGCGCATCTTCACGTGGTGGAATACAACCAATTACTAATCCTTCTGGTAATTCAGAAGGCATATCCTTCATGCTATGAACGGCAAAGTCGATTTCTTTGTCATATAAAGCTTGTTCAATTTCTTTAACGAACAAACCTTTCCCTCCAACTTTAGAAAGTTGCACGTCGACGATTTGATCGCCTTTCGTAACAATTTCTTTCACTTCAAATTCAAATGGTGCACCTGCTTGTTTCATTTGGTCTATAAACCAATTTGTTTGTGTTAATGCTAATTTACTTCTTCTAGAACCCACAATGATTTTTCTCATAATTAAACTACCTTCCTTTATTAAAGTTCAAAGTTCAGCCTATTATTGCTTGATGCAATAGATTTGTGATTCAAGGATCTTAATACCAAAAATGAAATTCAGATAATCGGCTTCCTAAAAAGAAATTGACTAAAACCAATAAGAAAGCATATACATGTCCCCATGCATAACTCGTCCCATATAGTGTTCCTTTTTTCCGTCGATAGAATAAATAACCATAAACAAATAATAGGATAAATGAACCGAAAATCTTCACGTCAACCAGTGAAAATTCATTGAGTGAGACATATGCCCATTGCAGACCAAGAATTAAGCTTACTAGAAGAAATGGAATACCTGTGACAATTGATACTGTCATACCTTTCTCTGTTTGATTAAGAGAAGGTAATTTACTAAACTGTTTCGTCCACTTCTTTTTCTTTAATAAGCTATATAAAATATGATACAACGCGGAAAATACAAAGGATAACGAGAAAGCCACATACGACAGTATGGCAAAAGTTACATGAATAAATAACAACTCAGAAATCAAAGCTTCTCCAACAGGAGATTGTTCAATTTGAGCGGGTGCAAATGTATGAATGGTAATAAAAATAAAACCAATAACATTTAAGAAAAAGACTGGTACCATCACGCGATATGTAAGATGTAGAACGATCGATAACGTAATCAATAACCAGGCATAAAAATAAATGCCTTCAAAAAGCGTTAATATCGGAAATCGCTTGGTTTCGACAATGTATAGGCTTAAAAAAACCGTTTGCAATAACCACACTGTTGCCAGTAACCAAAAGGCGATTCGGTGTGCTTTTGAATCCTTGTCTAAATAATCAATGAAGTAAAATACTAGGCTAATTGCGTAGAGGATGACCATTCCTTCATGCAGCCTTGTCATGGTTAAATCCGCCACTACCTTACCCCTTTTCGCTTATGACATAAAAAAGCGTTTTCGCATGTATAGTTTACCATACAGATACGAAAACGCCCCCTAACTCGATTTAATATGAATAACCCGGATTTACTACTTGTTTTGTATCTTCGATATCTTCGACCAATTGTTTTGTAACCATCATTTGACGATCTTTTTCTTGCTGGACTTCTTCTTCAATCCCAAATATTTGTTGGAATAATTGCAATTGTTCATGTGAATTTGGACTAACAGCAAATTCTTTTGCTTGAAGGATTGGATCTTTTAATAATTGATTAATAATCGACTTTGTATGTTTACTCAAAATTTTGCGTTCACGTTCTGTTAGTTCAGGCATTTTATTTTCAATACTAACCATTGTTTCTGCTTGTATTTGTAACGCTTTCTGACGAAGGGCGGAAATCACAGGAACAACACCCAACGTGCTGAGCCAGTCTTTAAAAAGGACAAGCTCATGTTCAATCATTATCATGATTTCATTTGCAGCAAGTTGTCGTTCTGCTAAGTTCGCTTCTACAATTCCTTGTAAGTCATCAATATCATATAAAAATACATTAGGAAGTTCGCCAATCCGCGGATCCAAGTCTCGTGGAACTGCGATATCTACCATAAACAAAGGCTTCCCTTTACGTAAACGTTCAACATACTGCATTAATTCCAAATCAATGACAAAATCAGTTGATCCTGTTGAACTAATTAGGATATCCGCTTCAAGAAGAGAACATTGAAGTTCTTGCATCGATTTTGCTTGTCCATTAAATTTCGAAGCAATTGTTTGGGCTTTTTCAAACGTACGGTTAATCACCGTGATTTTACCCGCACCGCTACCTTGAAGGTTTTTTATTGCTAGTTCACCCATTTTTCCAGCGCCTAAAATGACCACATGTTTTTGTTTGAGTGTACCAAAAATTTTCTTGCCTAGTTCGACAGCAGCATAAGAAACGGAAACCGCATTTTCACCAATAGCTGTTTCAGCATGAGCACGCTTTGCAAGCGTCACTGCTTGTTTAAACAGTTGGTTAAAAACAGTTCCTGTCGTTCCTTGCTCCTGTCCTTGTAAGAAACTACCTTTTACCTGTCCAAGAATTTGAGTCTCACCTAATACCATTGAATCGATTCCTGATGTTACACGAAATAAATGCTCCATAGCCCCATCACTTTCATAGATGAATAAGTAGGAAGAAAAAGATTCAATTGGCATTTGAAACCAATTTGCAAGGAATTGTTTTATATAGTAGCGGCCAGTATGTAACTGATCCACGATTGCATAGATTTCAGTACGATTACAAGTTGAAACAATAATGTTTTCTAAAATACTTTTTTGATTTTGCAAAGACTGCATCGCTTTCGGCAAATCCGACTCGACAAACGAAAGACGTTCTCGAATTTCTACCGGCGCTGTGCGGTGATTAACTCCCACTACAATGGTATGCATGGCTTCATGACACCTCTCAAGTTCTATTTCATGCCTTTTATTATAGCATAACCTTCGTTTAGTACGAGGATTCAAATGTGAACAAGCTATGAAATAAAGGACAATTAAATCTCTTATTTATAATTATTATAAATAAAGTTTAACAAAAAGGTAGCTGAAGTTACAAATGATTTGCTTTGATTATCATTATGTGAATTTTTTTACAAAAAAATCCCCGGAAAGCTAGGTACTTTCCAGAGAATTTGATTTCTAATTATTTACTTCAAGTGTCATCCGTCTTTCAATTTCTTGCCATGCAGCATCAAATCCTAAACCTGTTTCTGAAGAAAACACAATTAAAGTATCATGAGCTTCCATATCAAGTTCTTCTCGGACCATTTTTTTATGTTTCTCCCATTTACCTTTTGGTATTTTATCCGCTTTTGTTGCAATGACAATACAAGGAATGTGATGGTATTTTAAGAAATCGTACATCATACAGTCATCATCACTTGGCGGATGACGTAAATCCACTATTTGAATGACCGCTTTTAATAAGTCTCTTGTCGTAATGTACTCCTCAATCATTTTACTCCAAGCTTCACGTGAGCTCTTTGATACTTTTGCATATCCATAACCAGGAACGTCAACAAAAAACAGTTTCTCTTCAATTTTATAGAAATTTAGTGTCTGTGTTTTCCCTGGTTTAGATGAAATACGAGCCATACTCTTTCGACCTATCATTTTATTAATAAATGAAGATTTTCCTACGTTTGAACGACCAGCCAAAGCAAACTCCGGAAAACCATCTTCCGGATATTGCGCTGGACGTACTGCACTTATGACTAATTCTACGTTATGAACTTTCATTGCACGCCTCCTTCTAATGCTATCGCTAGCACTTCGTCCGCATGCGAAACGAGTTTAAACGTTAAATCTTCACGCACACTTTCAGGTATATCTTCAATATCTCGTTCATTATCTTTCGGTATAATAATCGTTGTTAAACCCGCACGATGAGCACTTAATGTTTTTTCTTTCAATCCACCGATTGGCAAGACACGACCCCTAAGAGTAATTTCACCTGTCATGCCTACCTCACGTCTAATAGGGCGTTTAGAAAGCGCAGATACTAGCGCTGTAGCTATTGTGATACCTGCTGATGGACCGTCTTTAGGTACTGCTCCTTCAGGTACATGGATGTGAATATCACATGTTTCATGGAAATCAGGATCTATCCCTAATTCCTCAGCTTTAGAACGCACAAAAGATAATGCCGTTTGAGCGGATTCCTTCATAACATCTCCAAGCTTACCAGTTAACAGGAGTTTCCCTTTACCTGGAGACAAGGCCACTTCAATTTGAAGCGTATCCCCTCCAACTGTTGTATAGGCTAAACCCGTTGCAACACCTATTTGGTTTTCTGTTTCAGCTTGTCCATATCGAAACTTATGCTTGCCAATTAATTCTTCTAAATTAGCCGGAGTTACCACAATTCGTTTCTTATCGGTTGAAACTACTTGTTTGGCTGCTTTACGACAAATAGAGGCTATATGACGCTCTAAACTACGTACACCAGCTTCACGTGTATAATAGCGAATCAAATCCATCAGTGCGTCATCACGTAGCTGTAATACAGATTTTGTTAAGCCATGTTCTTTCAATTGTCTAGGCAATAAATGATTTTTCGCAATTGATTGTTTCTCCAATTCCGTGTAACCTGCAATCGAAATAATTTCCATACGATCACGTAGAGGTCCTGGAATGGTACTTAAATCATTTGACGTCGCAATAAATAAAACATTTGATAAATCGTACGACTCTTCAATGTAATGATCACTAAAAGAATGATTTTGCTCAGGATCCAATACTTCTAACATGGCTGCGCTCGGATCTCCGCGGAAATCGTTTGACATTTTATCAATTTCATCTAATAAAAAGACCGGATTTATTTTACCCGCTTTTTTCATACCTTGAATAATTCGTCCAGGCATTGCACCTACATAGGTACGACGATGACCTCGAATTTCAGATTCATCTCGGACACCACCAAGAGAAATTCGAACAAATTGACGACCTAATGATTCAGCTATTGAACGGGCTAATGATGTTTTCCCAACGCCAGGAGGTCCTGTTAAACAAAGAATAGGCCCACGCAGTGAATTCGTTAATTGTCGTACTGCTAAATACTCTAACACGCGCTCTTTAACAGACTCTAATCCTTCATGGTCTCGGTCAAGAATTTTTTCCGCACGTTTTATATCTAAACGGTCAGTCGTTGATTCTGTCCAAGGTAAAGAAATGAGCCAATCTAAATAATTACGGATAACGCCACTTTCTGCAGCAGCAGAAGGTAACTTCTCGTAACGGTCTAATTCTTTTTCAGCTGCTTCCATCGTCGACTTTGGCATTCCAGAAGCATTTAATTTCTTACGAAGATCAGAAACTTCTCCTGTTTTTCCTTCTCTATCCCCAAGCTCCGACTGAATAGCTTTCATCTGCTCGCGCAAATAGAATTCTTTTTGCGTACGTTCCATCGCTTGTTTTACACGAGTGTTAATTTTCTTCTCCATATTAAGTACTTCTTGTTCATTATGAAGTCGATTAATTAACCACTCTAAACGTAATTTACTATCGAATATTTCTAGTACTTCTTGTTTAGCACTCATTTTTAACGGCAAATAAGAAGTAATCATATCTGCCAAACGTCCTGGTTCCTCAATATCCGAAACAGTATCATATGTTTCAGATGTGATTTTTTTCGAGATTTTAGAGTACTTTTCAAAATATTGAAGCAACATACGCATCAAAGCTTCGTGTTCCGCTGTTTTTTCCGTATCATCTGGTGAAGATTCCACTTCTACAACTGTGTATTTAGTCTCTTCTTGATACTTTTTCCAAACTCCACGTTCAATACCCTCGACTAGGACGCGAATCGTTCCATTTGGAAGTTTAATCATTTGATTCACGTGAGCAAGAGTTCCTACTTCATACAAATCTTTCTTCTCGGGTTGTTCGACATTCATTTCTTTTTGGGTAGCTAAAAAAATCTTATTATCTGTTAAAAGTGCTTGTTCCAATGCCGCTACAGAGCGTTCACGACCTACATCGATATGTAAAACCATAGTTGGAAATACAAGAAGACCTCTAAGCGGTAATAACGGAACTTTAATTTCCTCTTTTTTCTTTTGCATACGGGAATTCACCTCCATTCGATTCTATCCGATTTTCCCATAAATCAAACATATGGAAGAAAAAGCTGACATCCGATTTACGCGTATGCACACGAAGTTTCGAAGCCAGCTTATCTTTATCAGCAAAAACTCTTATGCTGATGTTTTTTTATTATCTTGAGCTAAAACTGTACCATCAGACAAGATTAAAGTGGGCTGTGCATTTTCTGTAACAGTTTCTTTTGTAATAACACACTCAATAATATCTTCACGTGACGGTAACTCATACATCACATCTAACATGATAGATTCGATAATTGAACGAAGTCCGCGTGCCCCAGTTTTACGGTCAATTGCAAGTTTTGCAATTTCTACTAAAGCAGAATCTTCAAACGTTAACTTCACATTATCCAATTCAATCATTTTTTCATATTGCTTCACTAATGCATTTTTAGGTTCAGTTAATATTTGTACTAGTGCACTTTCATTTAACTGCTCTAAATTTGCCAATACAGGTAAACGACCGATAAATTCTGGTATTAAACCGAATTTTAATAAATCTTCTGGAATTAATGAAGATAATAAAGAAGCATTTTCAATATCCTTTTTATTTGGATCGGCTCCAAAACCAATTATTTTTTGACCTAGTCGACGTTTAATAATTTGGTCGATACCGTCAAATGCTCCACCCACGATGAATAAGATATTGGTCGTATCGATTTGGATGAATTCTTGGTGCGGATGTTTTCTTCCACCTTGAGGAGGAACACTAGCAACAGTTCCTTCTAAGATTTTTAATAAAGCTTGTTGAACACCTTCACCTGAAACATCCCGTGTAATGGAAGGATTTTCTGATTTACGCGCAACTTTGTCAATTTCATCGATATAAATAATACCTTTTTCTGCTTTTTCAACATCATAGTCTGCTGATTGAATAAGTTTTAACAAGATATTTTCAACATCTTCCCCAACATAGCCCGCTTCAGTTAAAGATGTAGCGTCGGCAATCGCGAAAGGTACGTTAAGGATTCTAGCAAGAGTTTGAGCTAATAAGGTTTTACCGCTACCTGTAGGACCAATGATGACAATATTGGACTTAGACAATTCCACATCATCAATTTTACTATTTGAATTGATGCGTTTGTAATGGTTATAAACCGCCACAGCTAATGATTTTTTAGCTTTATCTTGTCCAATTACATATTCATCTAAAATAGACATTATTTCTTTAGGTTTTGGCACTTCTTTAAACTCAGTTTCTTCCTCAGTACCGAGTTCTTCTTCTACGATTTCTGTACACAATTCAATACATTCATCGCAAATATATACACCTGGTCCAGCGACCAGTTTACGAACTTGCTCTTGAGACTTACCACAGAAGGAACACTTTAGATTTCCTTTTTCATCATTAAATTTGAACAAAATATTCACCCCTATTCAAGCAACAATCTTACAAGATTCTAATTCCGGAATCAACTAATAAGATTAATGAAAACTTGTAATGTTTTCATCGCTTCTCCAACTTCTATGTTTAATATACTTTTTCTATGTATGAGCAAAACAAGGCGCGAGCTAAAAGTCCGGCCTTGTTCAAGTTATTTCTTTGAAGAGAATATTATGAGATTTTAGCGTTTTCCACTAAAAACTCAACTGTTTTTTGCATACGTAGGTCGTTTTCTAATGCATCCGTTCCACCTAAAGCTGTACGAATTTGTTCAATAGGCATATTGAATTGTTCAGACATTTTTTCAAGCTCAGCATTTACATCGTCTTCTGCAATTTCGAAGTTCTCTGCTGCAGCAATTGCTTCCAATGTCAATGAAACTCGGACACGTTTTTCTGCATCTTCTGTCATTTGAGAACGAAGAGCATTTTCATCTTGACCTGAGAATTGGAAATACAAATCAAGGTTCATACCTTGTGATTGTAAACGTTGACCAAAGTCATTTAACATTCTATCTGTTTCAGAATCGATCATTGCTTGTGGAATATCAATTGTAGCGTTAGCTGCAGCTATTTCAACAAGCTCGTCACGTAATGCTGATTCAGATGAATTTTTCTTTTCCTCAGCCGTTTTTTCTTTTAATTTCGTACGAAGTGCATCAATACCTTCGATTTCACTATCGATTTCTTTAGCAAAATCGTCATTTAATTCAGGAAGTTCTTTTCCTTTTACTTCTTTAACAGTTACTTTGAAAGTAGCAGCTTTTCCAGCTAGTTCTGAAGCATGGTATTCTTCAGGGAATGCAACTTCTACATCTTTTTGATCGCCAGTTTTAGCGCCAATTAGTTGCTCTTCAAATCCTGGAATGAAAGATCCTGAACCAATTTCTAATGGGTGATCTTCACCTTTCCCACCTTCGAAAGCTTCTCCATCTACAAATCCTTCGAAGTCAATAACTGCAGTATCGCCTTCTACGATTGCTTCATCTTCTTTAATTACTAATTCAGCAAGACGCGTTTGTTGTTCTTTTAATTGTGCTTCGATTTCTTCATCTGTTACATCTGTATTTTCTTTAGATACTTCTAGACCTTTATAATCGCCTAAAGTTACTTCAGGTTTAACAGTTACTTTCGCTGTGAAAACAAGGTTTTGACCTTTTTCCATCGTTTCGATGTCGATTTCTGGACGATCTACTGGATCAATTCCAGCTTCATCCACTGCACTTGAATATGCATCCGGTAAAATGAAATCTAATGCATCTTGGTATAATGATTCAACACCAAAGCGTTTTTCAAACATTTGACGTGGCATTTTCCCTTTACGGAAACCAGGTACATTAATTTCTTTAACAACTTTTTTGAAAGCTTTATCTAAACCTTCGTTCACTTTTTCTGCAGGTACCTCAATCGTAAGAACACCTGTGTTACCTTCTTGTTTTTCCCATTTTACTGACATATATTCTACCTCCATCGTTAAATTCAGCTAATATCATGCTTATCTATGATTTTGACAACCATTCTAGTATAGCACACCAATTGATACTTTCAACTTATTTCAAATCTTACGTAATTCAAATATAACATCAATTTTTAAGATAAGATCATACAGTTCACCAACGTAAGAAACATCTTCCCCTAACATACCGCCCACATAGCTTGTATAAGCTTGTGCAACTTCTAAAGCTTCATAATCTAACCAGTCAAAAGGATAGGTGGCAAATGAGTGTCGTAATATTATATCTTCAACCATATCCAATTTAGAAGGATTCTGGTTGAGATTTTCTCTTACAATCTTAAGGACCTCCTGAACAATCGGTGTTTCAGCAGGATCTGGGAAGCCTATCGGATTAATTTCGGAGATTCGCCCGAATTTCTCAATGGTCATATTTCGATCAACCCCACCGTGAACCATTAATAACAACGCAAATGATTTGGTTATAGGTGATAAGAGAGGGTTTTCCACAATGGCTACCAATTCATTCTCTACTTGTTTTAAATTAGCGCCTTCTAATTCAACAAGCAATTGTTGTTGTTTATCTTCAGAAAAACGCATGAATGTATTTATTTCAAATAAAGTCACGTCAATTTGATCATGATGAGGAATATCCGGTAAAGGAAGGTCATCTTTCTCTTTTATAAGACGGCTGCCGAGCTCGAGTAATTGTTCAAATTTTTCAACTTTATCTTTTGGTATATCTGCTTCCTCAATTAAAACTTTAAGCATCGCTTCCATCTCTTCAAATTCTCGAAGCTCTATTAATATCGTCACATATAGCTCTATGGTTTCGAAATAATAAGTTGGCCCTAGTTTTAATAATTCTTCACAAACCAATTTGGCTTCTTTAAATTCACGGATCTCATATAAAGAATATGCGTATACACCCAGCGTTTGTTCATCTGCTTCTCTATATGTTAGAGCTTGTCTAATCGAATCCACGGCTAAGTCATATTGAAAATCCTCAGCATGTTTTAGTCCTTCAGTTATTAGCCTGTCCACCATACCCGGAAAGACAATAATGTTTTCTTTCGTTTGAAGTTTTCCGCGCTTTTTCTGCATGTGGATTCAACCCTTTCTCTTAGCGTCTATATTAGCACAAAATGAAAAAAGGTTGCGCGATTTTGCGAACACCTACTCATTTCGGATTCCGTTTGCTTTTTGTCCCACATTATAAGGATACCCAGACCTGTACCTTCTTTTTTCTTCGAATATTATAGTTTACCTAACTGTAAGATTTCATTCTAGATTATCCAAAATCGGTAATCTTTCTCTTCATTTATTATTTCCATAAAAGTTTTTTGTAAATAAAATTTCTTCACAAAAAAAACCTTCTTTATCCAAATGAAATCATAACCAAGTCTTTTTTAAAAGACTATTATGTTATATTTCACTACATGATAAAAAAGGTTTTCTAGTACCGAGTCTTTTTACGTCCCAGGAGGGATTCGAACCCCCGACCGACGCCTTAGAAGGGCGTTGCTCTATCCAGCTGAGCTACTGAGACTTAATCAATTCACTTCTTCTCAGAAATGAAAGACAATACTTATTATAGAAATGCTTCAGAGAAAAGTCAATGGGAATTATAAGTTATTCTAAAATTATTTCCTCAATTTTTTTATGCGTATCCGAAAAGAAGGTTCCAGTCCATTTAGAACCTGATTTTTCTACTAGTGCATAACTCTTTTCTTTTCTGCCACGGGGAAAAGCCAAACTACCCGGATTAAGAAAAAGTGTTTCATTTACAAGTTCGGCTCCAAGAACATGCGAATGTCCAAATAACACGACATTCGCTTCCACTTCTTGAACTCTTAATTTAATTGGAATCATCGTATTTTTCACTTGATATAAATGACCATGTGTCATATATATTCTCGTACCTTTAATTTCAGTAATGACTTCATTTGGAAATGAAGAATCATAGTCACAATTACCTCTCACAATATAGGTTGATTTTAAAAACTCATGTTGTGCATCAAGTTCACTATCTCCGCAGTGAAAAATGGCATCCACTGGCCCTACATGCTTTATAACTCGATCGATAACTAAAGCATCCCCATGCGTGTCACTCATCACTAAAATCTTCAAGTAGACAACCACCTTACGTTAATAAGTTTGGTAATTCAGATTCGATATTTTTAATGGCTTTTCCACGATGAGAGATTGCCCCTTTCTCTTCAGGTGTTAGTTCAGCCATCATCTTCCCTATAGTGGGAATGAAAAAGATAGGATCATACCCAAAACCGTTCATCCCTATTTTCTCGCGAGCAATGATACCTTCACACGAGCCAAAAACCGTTTTTGTTTCCATATTTGGACCAGCTAATGCAAGAGCACAACAAAAACGAGCAGTTCTGTTTTTGTCTTCTACTTCCGAAAGCTCTTCTAACACCTTGTCCATATTTGCTTCATCACTTTTTGCTTCGCCGGCATATCGAGCTGAAAATACACCTGGCGCTCCGTTTAAAGCATCAATTGCTAGCCCACTATCATCTGCTATAACAAACATCTGTAATCGTTCTGCTAAAGCCTCAGCCTTTAATACCGCATTCTCCTCGAATGTATTTCCGGTTTCTTCAATCTCCATATCGTTTGCCACATCATGCAGTGTTAACACGTTATATCCGAATGGATGAAAAATAGCTTCAAAATCTTTAGCTTTTCCTTTATTTTTAGTAGCAACTATAATATTTTTCATTTTAGCGCTTCTACTCTTTCAGAAATACGGTCTGTAATCTCACCGAGAACATCTTTTTGAGAATTAATTAGCTGCTGAATGCCTTTGTCCCCTAAATCGAGAAGTTCATTAAGCTGCTGTCTAGTAAAAGTAGATTCCTCTCCAGTACCTTGTAATTCCACAAAATGACCTGATCCAGTTTGTATGATATTCATATCAACAAGTGCTGAAGAATCTTCCATATAGTTTAAATCGAGAATCGCCCCTAGGTCCTTGTCAATTCCAACACTTGTCGCAGCTAGAAAATCAGTAATTGGAAATGTAGGTAGCTGTTTTTCATCCTGTAATTTTGCTAGCGCTATAGCCATTGCAACGAAAGCTCCTGTAATGGATGCCGTGCGTGTCCCACCATCCGCTTGAATTACGTCACAATCAATCCATACCGTTCTTTCTCCTAGCGCCCCTAAATCTACTACTGCTCTAAGAGCTCGCCCAATAAGACGTTGAATTTCCATTGTTCGTCCACCGATTTTTCCTTTAGAGGCTTCTCGTTGTGTTCGTGACTCGGTAGCTCTTGGTAACATTGAGTATTCAGCTGTTATCCACCCTTTACCTTGTCCTCTTAAAAAATGTGGTACCCGTTCTTCTAACGTGGCCGTACAAATTACTTTTGTTTGTCCTACTGTTATGAGGACAGAACCTTCCGGATGTAACAAGTATTCCGTTTCAATTTGAATCGGTCTAAGTTGTTCTTTCGTTCGCCCATCATTTCTCATAGTGTAAATGCCTCCTCGAATACTTTCGCGCACTTATCGTATCATATTTTCACCAAACGAATCAAAACCCGATGATTCCTTATGAAAGGAACACCGGGTATTAATCAAATGTTAAGGTTTTAATGATCGGATTTTCTATCTCAAGCCATTTTGAGATAATCGACTTGAACATAGGAACCGAACCAGTTGTATAAAAAACATGAGAAGTTTGGATTGTTTGCTTTTGTTCTATTTGATAATAGCTTAACAATTGCATGACATCCTCTGCTGTTTCTTCGGCCGAAGACAAAACAGTAACATGCTCACCAACAGCTTCCTCGATATGCTTTTGTAGCAAAGGATAATGTGTACAACCCAGGATTAATGTATCAAATGATTCTCTTTTTAAAGGTTCTAACGTTTTTGCTACTAAATCTTTTGCGAAATCGCCTTCATATTGATCACTTTCGACAAGTGGCACAAAGGAAGGACACGCAAATGGTACAATCGAACACGATGAAGAAAGCGACTTAATCGCACGTTCATATGCGGCACTTCGGATTGTCCCTGAAGTTCCTAAAATACATACTTCCGAACGTTTCGTTGCTTTAATAGCAGCTCGTGCACCTGGAAAAATAACACCTACGACTGGAAAACTACAATTTTTTTGTAACGATTCAAGTGCTACTGCGGTTGCAGTATTGCACGCAACAACAAGCATTTTAATAGATTGGTTATTAAGTGCCTCAGCCAATTGCCAGGTAAATCTTCTCACTTCTTGAGGAGATCTTGGACCATAAGGGCATCTAGCAGTATCTCCAATATAGATGAATTGTTCATTGGGCAATCGATGCATCAGCTCTTTTAAAACTGTTAAGCCGCCTACACCTGAATCGATAACACCTATTGGTGCATTCACTCGATTCGCCTCAATCCGGTTTCATTTCTAAATGAAGTTTTCTTAATAACATGGATAATTGTGATACTTCTTGTTCGTCAAATTCCGACAAAACATCGCGCAAATAATCTTTGCGTTTTTCAATTACTTCTTCGATGACACGTTCGCCCTCTTTAAGTAAATGAATTTGAACAACTCGACGGTCTTGCTCATTTCTGACTCGCAGGACTAGTTGATTCTTTTCCATCCTGTCTACTAAATCAGTGGTCGTACTAAATGCTAAGTACATTTTTGTTGAAAGATCTCCAATTGTCATATCACCATGTTCAAATAGCCACTGTAATGCAATGAACTGTGGGGGAGTAATGGTATAGTTGCTTAAAATTTCTCTACCTTTTTGTTTGATAATTCCTGATATATATCGAAGTTCTTTTTCTAAGAAAGCTACTTGTTCGGAATTAGATAAATCATTTGCAATATGTTCTGTCATAAATAGTGTTCACTCCCTGAGTACGAATACCTTCGTATTTATTGTGACGTTTTTTCAGGGAAATGGCAAGACTTACTCAATCAAGAGCAAGTTCTCCTAGCCTAAGAAGTTCTAATATGGCTTGCGCTCGACCTGAGACGCCAAGTTTTTGAATCGTGTTGGAAATATGGTTTCTCACCGTTTTTTCGCTGATTTTCAACTGAATCGAGATATCTTTTGTTGAATAATCACGCACCAACAATTGAAATATTTCACGTTCTCTGCCCGTTAATAATGAACGATGATGTGCTCTATCTGACAACATACGCCCCTCCTATCCGCTCTTCCTTGTAACTTATGTAAAAAGGATTGTAGCGGTGACGGCTATTTGGGAAGGAAAACTTTTTTTTCTTCCTGGGTCCAAGGTGAACCTTTACCTGTCTTTTTGTCTATTTGGACGATTGTGCCTCTTCCTGTGAAAAGACTTTCCCCTTGTGCATTTGTCGCATGGTAATGAATATCTACAGATGAAGTTCCTACGGAAGCTGCCTTCACATGAATGGAAAGTTTTTCATCGAAGAAAACTTGTTTCACATAATCACATTGGAGGTCCGCAACCACTGGAATTGTACCTCCTTTAGGATCCAGCCAATCATTCATTAATCCAATGTGTTTAAAAAATTCAATTCTCGCAAATTCGAAATAGGAAAAATTATATGTATTATTTAAGTGACCATACATATCCGTTTCGCTAAAGCGAACTTGAACGGGTACGGAAAAATGGAACTCACTTGCCCACTGTGTCATGTTTTCAATATAAGATGCTCGCATTTTTTCATTTCTCCTCGTCCTCTGTATTTAAAATGAATGGTGATTCATTGTATAAATTATTGTACCAAAGTTTTGTTGCTAGTGAAATATTTATGAATCTATAATTATTATTATTATAGATTCATAAATAAAAATCAGCCCGACACGATTGTGTGTCGGGCTGACCTATTAGTTTCTTCTTAGTCAACCATGTGGTCGCTTCCAAAGAAGTTTTTAAACATTTGAACCGTAGTATCACGATTTAGTGCTGCAATAGAAGTTGTCAAAGGAATCCCTTTTGGACAAGCAACTACACAGTTTTGTGAGTTACCACAGTTAGCGAGACCGCCTTCACCCATGATGGCATTCAGACGTTCGTCTTTATTCATAGCACCTGTTGGGTGTGCATTCATTAGACGAACCTGTGATAGTGGTGCTGGTCCGATGAAATCTGAACCACTATTAACATTTGGACATGCTTCCAAACATACACCACAAGTCATACATTTTGATAACTCATATGCCCACTGACGTTTTCGTTCAGGCATACGCGGACCATCACCTAGATCATAAGAACCATCTATTGGAACCCAAGCTTTTACTTTTTTCAATGAATCAAACATACGTGCTCGATCAACGATTAAGTCACGAACAACTGGGAATGTTTTCATTGGTTCCAAACGAACGGGTTGTTCTAATTGGTCAATCAGAGCTGTACATGATTGGCGTGGACGACCATTTATTACCATTGAACACGCACCACATACTTCTTCCAAACAGTTCATTTCCCAGTTTACAGGTGTTGTATTTTTACCATCTGAATTAACCGGGTTACGACGAATTTCCATTAATGCAGAAATAACGTTCATATTTGGACGATAATCTAATTCGAATTTTTCCCAATATGGTGTTGAGTCCGTTGTATCTTGGCGAAGGATCTCAAAAACGACGGTTTTAGTTGCTGTTGCGTTCATGATTAATGATCCCCTTTCGATGAATAGTCACGTTTACGTGGTGGAATTAAAGAAACATCGATCTCTTCATAATGAATGATTGGCGCGCCTGTAGCTGGATCGAATTTCGCCATTGTTGTTTTCATAAACTCATCGTCATTACGTTCTGGGAATTCTGGTTTGTAATGAGCACCACGACTCTCATCACGTTGTAAAGCACCCAGTGTAATTACGCGAGCTAAGTATAACATGTTTTTCAACTGACGTGTGAAAGTTGCACCTTGATTGGACCACTTTTGAGTATCATTAATGTTGATATTATTAAAACGTTCTAGAAGCTCTTGAATTTTCTCATCAGTCGCTTTTAGACGGTCATTGTGACGTACAACAGTTACGTTGTCAGTCATCCATTCGCCAAGCTCTTTATGCAAGACGTATGCATTTTCAGTACCATCAAGAGACATGATTTCATCCCATTTTTGTTGTTCTGAAGCAATATGTGCATCGAAAACAGTAGATGGCATATCTTCTGCATGTGTTTTAAGTCCGCTCATATATTTAACAGCATTTGGACCTGCAACCATTCCACCGTAAATGGCCGAAAGTAATGAGTTTGCTCCAAGACGGTTTGCACCATGTTGAGAGTAATCACATTCACCCGCTGCGAATAAACCAGGAATGCTTGTCATTTGATCGTAGTCAACCCATAGTCCACCCATAGAGTAGTGAACTGCAGGGAAAATCTTCATTGGTAGCTTACGAGGATCTTCTCCAGTAAATTTCTCGTAGATTTCAATAATCCCACCAAGTTTAATATCCAATTCTTTCGGGTCTTTGTGAGAAAGATCCAAGAATACCATGTTTTCTCCGTTAACCCCAAGTTTTTGGTTAACACATACATCAAAAATTTCGCGCGTTGCGATATCACGTGGTACTAAGTTACCGTAAGATGGATATTTTTCTTCCAAGAAGTACCAAGGTTTACCATCTTTATAAGTCCAGATACGTCCACCTTCACCACGTGCTGATTCTGACATTAATCGAAGCTTATCATCTCCAGGAATCGCAGTTGGGTGAATTTGAATGAATTCACCGTTTGCGTATAACGCACCTTGTTGATAAACGATGGAAGCCGCAGAACCAGTATTGATTACAGAGTTTGTTGATTTTCCGAAGATGATTCCAGGACCACCAGTCGCCATAATAACCGCGTCTCCACGGAATGCTCGGATTTCCATTGTAGTCAAACTTTGAGCCATGACTCCACGACATACGCCGTCGTCATCTAGAATTGTACCAAGGAATTCCCAGCCTTCGTATTTTGTTACCAACCCGTCTACTTCAAAGCGACGAACTTGTTCATCAAGTGCATATAGCAATTGTTGACCAGTCGTTGCTCCAGCGAAAGCAGTTCGATGGTACATGGTTCCACCGAAACGACGGAAATCCAATAACCCTTCCGGAGTACGGTTGAACATAACACCCATACGGTCAAATAGTCTAATGATGCCAGGTGCTGCTTCTGCCAATGCTTTTACAGGTGGTTGGTTCGCCAAGAAATCCCCACCGTAAACAGTATCATCAAAATGGATGTCTGGTGAATCACCTTCACCCTTTGTATTTAATGCTCCGTTAATTCCGCCTTGTGCACATACTGAGTGTGAGCGTTTAACAGGAACTAAAGAAAATAATTCTACTGGTGTTCCTTCTTCTGCTGCTTTCATTGTTGCCATTAAACCAGCTAGACCACCGCCGACAACAATCAATTTACTTTTTGCCATGATTCTTCTCACTCCTCTATTTAATTGTAATCAAGTGCAATGAATTTACTTTTTACACGAATGCAAGAAGTGCTCGAACACCGATTACAGATAATACTAAGAAGATCCCAATCGTCACGTATGTTGAAACTCTTTGTGATTTCGGTGATTGAGTGACACCCCAGCTTACTAAGAAAGACCAAATTCCGTTTGCTAAGTGGAATGTTGCAGATATAACACCAATCACATAGAATGCTAGCATTAATGGATTCGCTAATATATCCGCCATCATATCAAAGTTAACTTCTTTAGCACCAATTGCTTTTTGGAATCGTGTTTCGAAAATATGCCATGCAATAAACACGACTAGGATGACTCCTGTAACACGTTGTAATACAAACATCCAGTTACGGAACGTTCCATAACGTTGTGTATTATTTTTCGCAGTAAAAGATATGTAGAGACCATAAAATGCGTGGAACATTAATGGAATGTAAATAATAAACCATTCTAAAAACAACACGAATGGTAAACTTTCCATAAAGTGTGATGCTTTGTTAAAAGCCTCTTCTCCTTGAGTTGCGAAATGGTTAACAACCAAATGCTGCGTCACGAACAAACCAACTGGAATAATTCCAAGAAGCGAATGTAATCGGCGCAAATAAAATTCACGATCTTTCGACAAGACTGTTACCCCCCTTAGTACTTAAAATAGGCATACAAGGATATACCTTCATTTTCAAACGAAAGCATCATTGACTGCGTATTTCATCATGGTACAATATTATGACATGTCCATTGTACTCTTCACGCAATAGAGCGTCAAGGTAAGGGAGACATAGAATCGAGACATAAAGAAGCAGAAAAATGCTTATTTACGCCATAGAAATTCTGCATTTTTCATCAAATTTCTTATATTTAAAAAATATTCACCCGAAAATTCTTAGAAAGCGGGATGTAAATGACTACAAATGAAAACGAAACAATGAATGTATTTGGATATGAACTTATTCGCGAACACGTACTTTCCTCCATATTAGGAAAACATGAAGACGATATTTTGTATTGGGCTGGAAAAGAATTAGGTCGGAAATTTCAAATGTTTTCAATGGATGAAACGATTTCATTTTTCAATGAAGCTGGTTGGGGGAATCTTACACTCATTAAATTGGAAAAAGATGAGGCTTTTTATGAATTATCTGGGGAATTAGAAAAGCTTAATATTCAGCAAAGATGTTTTAAGCTGGAATCGGGGTTCCTTGCTCAACAACAGCAAAAATTAAGCGGATTTTTAACAGAATGCTACGAAGAAAAATCGATTAAAAAAAATAATGTCCTCTTTCATCTAAAATGGGATCTGAAAGAAAAAGTTTAAAAAAAACTGGCTCGATACTTCTAAAGAAGTTCGCGCCAGTTTTTTTAATCCCAATTTAACTTGGTATCAATTTGTGACTGATACTGTTTAAATGCATTACTATTTGTTTGTATGCCTTTTTTTGATAAGAGTTGATTCAATTGTGTAAGTTTTTGATTGTATTGTTGTTCGAGTTCTGTTCTTTCTTGTCCTGAAACTCTTTTAATTTTAAGTTGCAAATCGCTCATTTCTTCTTTTACAAATCGGGCTTCTTCATCAAACCCTGAATTTTTGAGGATGCGCATCGCCATACGAATATCTTCAGGATAGTGAGCAAATTCATCCGGGGGTAATGGTTTACCTGCTCCCGGCAAATTTTCAAACTGTCCGTCACGTTGCGCTTTTTTAATTAAATCCTCCACGATATGCCAGTTCATATGAATCACTGCCTCTCATCATGATGATACCTTACATCATACCATGAAATCATCATTTTATACTTAGACAGAGGCTAAATTAAATTCATCGTGCAGTGCATTTGCAGCTTTTAACATGTCACTCTCTGGTACAACAACAGAGACTTTAATTTCTGATGTGCTGACCATTTTCACTGGAATTCCTTCTTTGCGTAGGCGGTCAAACATTTGAGCAGCTACACCTGGGTTTGATACCATTCCAGAGCCAACAATGGACACTTTGGCTAAACCAACTTCAAAATTGGAAGATTGATACCCTAATTCTGTTTTTTTGCTATCAAGAATTTGAATGGTTGTCGCGAAATCCTCTTTTTTAATGGAGAAAGAAACACTGGGTTGAGTCCCTTCCATAATACTTTGAACAATAATATCTACATTCACATGATGTTTAGCAAGAGTAGTGAAAATTTTAGCTAAGGAGCCATTAAAAGGCACTTCATATCCAATTGTCAATCGAACAATCTCAGGTTCAAATGCAACTCCACGAACAATCAAATTTTTCTCCATTTTGGGTTCCTCCGATAAAATGGTACCTGTCACCTCGCTCAAACTTGATCGAACACTTAGTGGCATACCATAGTTTTTTGCGAATTCTACAGCGCGAGGATGCAAAACGCCAGCACCCAAATTGGCAAGCTCTAACATTTCGTCATACGATAATTCTTCTAATTTTCGAGCACCTTCCACAAAACGAGGATCAGAAGTGTATATGCCATCAACATCCGTATAGATATCACATAGGTCTGCCTTGATTGATGCAGCTATTGCAACGGCAGTTGTATCAGAACCACCTCTACCCAATGTTGTAATTTCTTCAAGATAATCCATCCCTTGGAAACCTGCAACCACAACCACTTTACCATCAGTTAAAGCTTGTTCAATTCGAATAGGATTCATTTTTGCAATTCTTGCATTTCCGTGAACCGATTCGGTCACAATTCCTGCTTGCCAGCCTGTAAAGGACACGCTTTCTTGCCCCATATGTTGAAGAGCCATTGTTAACAATGCAATCGTTACCTGCTCGCCTGTAGATAACAACATATCCATTTCACGTTTAGAAGGATTAGACGTTATATCTTTTGCTAAACGAACCATTTCATCAGTGGATTTACCCATTGCTGATACAACCACAACGATTTCATGCCCTCTGGATGTTTCTCCTATAATACGCTTTGCGACATTACGTATTCGCTCTGTACTACCAACTGATGTTCCCCCAAATTTCATAACCTTGCGACTCATGTTAAATTCTCCCTTATTTCCAAAGAAGCTAATAAAAAAACAGCTTGTTCACGAAAAAATCGCGAAAAGCTGTCTCCATGCATGTCCGTTCTAAAGAAGCGTCCATGTGAGATAGCCCTCCAGAATCTATTAGATTCTGACAATCCTGCACTTATTCAATGCAAAACCAGATCAACACGAAACAGTCTATGTCAATCTTCGGCGAATATCCCTTTCACATGTTTTCTCCGGATCTGTCTATCCTCTAACATGTTACTGATGTGATTCGCACCTCTATCACCACTTATTAAATGATTGTTCCAAAAGTTTTTAAAATAATTGGATACCCAATATAATTAAATCCCATCAGGAACTGTCATTAGTGATTCAATTTCAGTGAGTCTACAATAGCATACGATTACTCTTTTGACAATGTCTCATTTTTAAAATAAGTCGACATGGACTCTGCAATTTGTAAAGGCAATCCCGATTGTTTTAATTCTTCAACTGTCGCTTCTTTTATTCGTTTTACAGAACCAAAGTGCTTCAAAAGCATTTTTTTTCTTTTCGGTCCTATTCCCTCAAAGCCGTCTAAAGCTGAAGCAATGGATTGTTTTCCACGTTGTTGTCGATGGAAGGTAATGGCGAATCGATGCACTTCATCTTGAATACGTTGAAGCAAATAAAAACCTTCACTCGTTCGTTTTAATGGGATAATTTGAGGAGGGTCTCCATAAAGCAATGAAGAAGTTTGGTGCTTTGCATCCTTTGCAAGACCCGCAATCGGAATTGATAAACCAAGTTCATCTTCTATGATTTCACGAGCAATTTCCATCTGGCCTTTTCCTCCGTCAATCACGATTAAATCTGGAAGAGGTAAACCATCCTTCAATACACGTGTGTAACGTCTACGTACAACTTCACGCATCGCGCCGTAGTCATCGTGACGTGCTGCTGTTTTCGTTTTATATTTTCGATAATCTTTCCTATTTGGCTTACCGTCAATAAACGACACCATGGCAGATACAGCGTCTGATCCATATATATGAGAGTTATCAAATGCCTCGATACGAAGAGGTGGAGCAATATTCATTGCCTTTCCAAGTTCATCTACAGCACCTATGGTTCGCTGTTCTTGACGATCGATGAGCTGGAATTTTTCACTAATCGCGATTTCGGCATTTTTTGTTGCTAAATCTATCATCTGTTTCTTTTTACCCCTACTAGGTGATTCTATTTTAACTTCTAGGAGTTGCTTGGCCAATTCAAGATTAACTGTACTAGGCAATAATATTTCTTTGGGTTTAATGTGATGAGGTTGGTCATAAAACTGCCCTAAAAACGTTAAAAATTCATCATCGGGATCTTGATATAGTGGGAATAAAGAAACATCTCGTTCAATCAATTTCCCTTGTCTAACAAAGAAAACTTGAACACACATCCAGCCTTTATCAACTGAAAAACCAAAAACATCACGGTCGGTAAAATCATTGGTTGTAATCTTCTGTTTTTCCATTACAGTTTCAATATGCATGATTTGATCTCGGTATTCCTTGGCTCTTTCAAACTCCAAATTCTCAGAAGCAGATGACATTTTTTCAGTCAGCTCTTGTTTTACTTGTTGGTATCCTCCATTTAAGAAACGTGAAATTTGGTCAATAATCTCCCGATATGATTCCTGTTCAACAGGTTTTACACAGGGTGCTAAGCATTGACCTAAATGATAGTACAAACATACCCGATCTGGTAAAGTATGACACTTACGTAGTGGATATAAACGATCTAATAGTTTTTTGGTTGCACTTGCAGCGTAAGCATTTGGATAAGGCCCAAAATATTTACCCTTATCTTTTTTTACAATTCTAGTCGTAATAAGTTTCGGATGTTTTTCACCCGTAATTTTTATATACGGATAGGTCTTATCGTCTTTTAACATAATGTTATATTTTGGATCATGTTTTTTTATTAAATTCAGCTCTAATATGAGAGCCTCAATGTCTGAAGAGGTTACAATGTATTCGAAGTCTTCAATTTCATTTACCAGACGTTGCGTTTTTCCATCATGACTTCCTGTAAAATAAGAACGAACACGATTTTTTAAAACCTTTGCTTTTCCAACATAAATAATCGTCCCTTGACGATCTTTCATTAAATAGCAACCGGGTTGATCAGGAAGTATCGCACATTTTTGTTGAATTAAGTCATTTATCATAGTCATCACCTGTAAAAAAACCGGGCGCCCTAAGGAACCCGGTTTTTGAATTATGCGTGTTTTTGAACAAGTTGTGCTAAAGCTTCTTTCGGTTGGAAACCTACGACTTTGTCAACAGGTTGCCCATCTTTGAAAAGTACTAGTGTTGGAATTGACATAATGCCAAAGTTGCTAGCTGTCTCTTGATTTTCATCAACATCAACTTTGACGATTTTTACAGAGTCACTCATTTCACTATCTAATTCTTCTAATACTGGAGCGATCATTTTACATGGCCCACACCAAGGTGCCCAAAAATCGACTAAAACTAAGCCGTCTGAAATTTCGCTTGTAAAGCTTTGATCTGTTCCGTGTACAATTGCCATAAAAAAATCCTCCTTTAAAATACAAACTCTAGACGTAGTATATCATGCGTATAATACGCTTGCGACTATTTTGCTCGAAACAAAACTCCGTATAAAATACGGAGTTCGTTTTAGTTATGCATTCGATTTAAGTTTTTTAAATTCTTCTGTCAACATTGGAATTACTTCAAAAAGATCCCCTACAATACCATAATCCGCGACTTTAAATATATTCGCTTCTGGGTCTTTATTTATCGCTACAATAATTTTCGAATTTGACATACCTGCCAAATGTTGAATGGCACCAGAAATACCAGCTGCAATATAAAGATCAGGTGTAACAACTTTCCCTGTTTGACCAATTTGAAGTGAGTAGTCACAGTAATCAGCGTCACAAGCACCACGAGAAGCACCAACTGCCCCGCCTAATACTTTTGCAAGCTCTTTTAAAGGTTCAAATCCATCCTCGCTCTTCACACCACGTCCACCAGCAATAATTACTTTGGCTTCTGATAGATCGACACCCTCGGATGACTTTCTTACTACTTCTTTTATTATCGTGCGTAGATTTGTAATCTCAACAGAAATTGATGAAACATCTCCTGAGCGACTATCATCATGAGCAAGAGGCTCAATGTTATTTGGACGTATTGTTACGAAAACGATTCCTTCTTTAATTTTCACTTTTTCAAAGGCTTTTCCTGAGAAGATTGGGCGTATAAATACAGCTCCATCTCCTTCACCTTCAATATCAGTGACGTCAGAAATTAAACCTGATTGTAACTTACTCGCTACTTTTGGAGATAAATCTTTTCCAAGTGCAGTATGTCCAAAGACCACTGCATCAGGTTTTTCGCTTTCAACTACTGCCATAAAAGCTTGGCTAAATCCATCAGATGTATATGTTTTTAAATGTGGGTGTTCAACAGTTATTACACGGTCAGCACCATAATGAATCATTTCGTTTCCTAATGATTGCACTGAATCTCCTAAAAGGATCGCGATTACTTCACCGCCACCAGAGATTTTCTTAGCAGCTGAGATTGCTTCAAAAGATACATTACGTAAAACGCCCTCACGCGCTTCACCTAGAACGATTACTTTTTTTGTCATGATGTTTTTTCCCTCCAATACAAATGTTCAAATCCTATTAAATCACTTTTGCTTCAGTACGAAGTAACTGAACTAATTCTGTTACTTGATTTGAAATGTCGCCTTCTAATACGCGACCTGCTTCTTTTTTAGGAGGCAAATAGATTTCGATTGTCTCCGTTTTTGCGATAACATCCTCTTCGTCGATATCTAAATCATCTAATTCAACTTCTTCAAGAGGTTTCTTTTTCGCTTTCATGATTCCTGGAAGAGAAGGATAACGGGGTTCATTTAACCCTTGTTGAGCAGTAACTAGCAACGGTAAAGACGTTTCAATCACTTCTGAATCCCCTTCAACATCTCGTACTATATTGACTTTTGTTCCATTGATTTCTAATTTAGTAATTGTTGTTACATAATTAATGTTCAGTAGATCAGCTACACGTGGTCCAACTTGTCCAGATCCACCATCGATTGCCACATTACCAGCTAAAATTAAATCTGGGTTCTTATCTTTCAAGTAATCTGCTAAAATTTGTGCAGCAGTAAACTGGTCCATCTCTTCTAAATCATCTTCAGTGTTTATAAGTACGGCTTTATCAGCACCCATCGCCAAAGCTGTACGAAGTTGTTTCTCTGCTTCTTCGCCACCCATGGTGATTACAGTTACTTCTCCGCCTTGTGAATCGCGAACTTGAATTGCTTCTTCAATAGCATACTCATCGTAAGGATTAATGATGAATTCTGCACCGTCTTCTTGAATTTTGCCACCTGAAATAATAATTCTTTCTTCCGTATCGAATGTACGTTTTACCAAAACATAAATATTCATGTTACAGACCTCCCAATACTTGTGATTAGTTTCCTTTAAAAATAGGTTCTCTTTTTTCAATAAAAGCTTGTATGCCTTCTTTCGCATCTTGTGAAACGAAAACGGTTCCAAAAGACTGTGCTTCAGCTTTCACACCTTCATCATATGAATATGATTTAGCGTATTGCAACATGTCAATAGCAGCTTTTACTGCTACTGGACCCTTTTTCGCAATTTTATAAGCAAGTTCCATCGTTTTAGAAATTAATTCTTCCTCTGGATATGCGCGGTTTGCTAGTCCCCATTGCACGGCTTCAAGACCACTTATTGGTTCACTTGTAAGAAGCATTTCTGCTGATTTAGGTACACCAACTAAACGAGGAAGCCTTTGTGTTCCAGCAAAACCTGGTATTAAGCCTAATTGCAGTTCGGGCAAACCTAGTTTAGCACTATCAGAAACTATGCGCATATGGCAACTCATAGCGAGTTCAAGTCCTCCACCTAGTGCAGCTCCATGAATCGATGCAATGACAGGTTTAGAAAATCTTTCAACCCGTTCGAAAATTTCTTGACCACTCGCAGCAAGTGCAGTGAACTCTTCCCCACTTTTAATCGAAGTAAACTCTTTTATGTCTGCTCCTGCAGAAAAGAATCTGCCTTCACCATGTAAAACAATTACACGGACGCTATCATCATGTTCGACAGCTGAAAGCAACTCATTAATTTCTAAAATAAGTGCCCGTGATAATGCGTTTGCTGGTGGACGATTAATCGTTACTTTTGCAACAAAATCTTCAATGGTCCAGTTTAAAAATTCCATACACTTCCATCCCTTCACTTATGCTTGCATCCCACTTAGAAGAAGTTTTTGAACTTTGGGTGCCAATTTCATTAAATCATATTTTTGTTCATTCATGACCCATGTCGTAATGGTCTCATCAATTGTACCAAAGACCATATGTCTCGCAAGTCGGATGTCCATGTCTTTGTTAAATTCGCCATTTTCAAGTCCTTCTATAAGAATATGGTCAAGTAAACTTAAATACTCTTTTAATACGTCATTGATTTTTAATCGAATGTCTTTATTCGATTGTCGAAGCTCTAACTGTGTCACGATTGCTAAATAGTGATCAGTAGCAAGAACACGAAAATGGTTATCAATCATCTTTAACAATTTTTCAGATGAACTCGTTTCACCACTTATTATTTCTTTAAGGTTATTTACAAAAACGCCCATCTTTTCTGTGAAAACTGAAATAAGGATGTCTTCTTTATTCTTGAAATACAAATAGATGGTACCATCTGCAACATTAGCTTGCTTCGCAATTTTTGAAACTTGCGCTTGGTGATAACCGTTTTCTGCGATTACAATAACAGCTGCATCAATTATTTGTTTATATTTAGGTTTGTCTCGTTTCAATAAAAATCACCACCAAAAAAAGAAAATATGAATGATTATTCATTCATATTTTCATATTAGTATGAACTTACCATTCATGTCAAGAATCTAGTTAAATGGTTGCCGCAGTAGTTTGTAGATTTTTCTCTTTTTCTTCCTCAACTAACGAACGTCGTAAAATTTTACCTACTGCCGTTTTTGGTAGTTCAGTTCTAAATTCATAAATTCTAGGCACTTTATATGCCGCTAAGTTTTCCCGACAAAAAGTGTTAAGCTCTTCTTCTGAGACTTGTTCTCCATCTTTTAGAACAATATAAGCTTTTACTGTTTCTCCACGATATGGATCTGGAATACCGGCAACTACACACTCTTGAATCGAATCATGTTCGTATAGAACTTCTTCAATTTCTCGTGGATAAATATTGAATCCACCAGCAATAATCATATCTTTTTTACGATCAACAACATAGAAGAATCCTTTTTCATCCATATATCCTAAATCTCCAGTTAACAACCAACCATCACGCATTGTCGCATTTGTTTCTTCTGGTCGGTTCCAATACCCTTTCATAATTTGTGGTCCACGAACACAAATTTCCCCTATTTCTCCAGCTGGTAACGGTTCTGTAGAATCCATTTGGAATATTGCAGCGTCCGTATCTGGCCAAGGTACACCTACTGAACCTTTAATACGTTCAACATCCCAAATAAAGTTTGCGTGAGTAACTGGTGATGACTCTGTTAGGCCATATCCTTCTACTAATTTCCCACCTGTAATTTGTTCAAATTTATCTTGAACTTCTACAGGAAGTGGCGCTGATCCACTCAAACATGCTGCGATGGATGATAAATCATACTTTGCAATATCTGGATGATTTAAGAGACCAATATAGATTGTTGGAGCTCCAGGGAAGAGAGTTGGTTTTTCCTTATCAATTGTTTTTAATGCGGAATCCACATCAAATTTCGGTAATAAAACCATACGATTTCCAAGCATTACCGATAAAATCAACACTGTTGTCATCCCATACACATGGAAAAACGGAAGGATTCCTAATACCGTTTCTTCCCCTTTTTTACACTTATACAACCATGCATCGCACATCGAAGCATTTGCTATTAAGTTTTTATGTGTTAACATTACACCCTTTGGAAACCCTGTAGTGCCACCAGTGTATTGAAGAATAGCAATATCTTCTTCAAAATCAAAGTTTAATTCTATTTCTTCAGCTTTTGCTACTTTCATAATTTCAGGGAATAAATGATTGATTCCACGGTGTTCAACTTTTACACTAAATCCATATTGCTTTTTCTGTATGAATGGGTAAATTAAATTCTTTGGAAATGGTAAATAATCTTTGATAGCCGTAATAATGATGTTCTCAAGTTCTGTCTCTTCTATAACTTTAGAAATTCGAGGATATAAGATATCAAGTGACAAAATGGCTTTCGCGCCAGAATCTTTCATCTGATATGCTAACTCACGTTCTGTGTATAACGGATTCGTTTGAACAACTATGCCGCCCGCAAAAAGTATTCCATAATACCCAATTACATTTTGTGGACAGTTTGGCAACATGATTGCTACGCGATCTCCTGTTTGAATTCCAATTGATCGAAGATAGTTAGCAAACTTTAAAGATGATTCAAATAGCTCACGGTACGTGACATCTTTCCCAAGAAAATGAATCGCAATTTTTTCTGGATAATTGTGATACGCTCGAGTCAAATACTCTTGAACAGGGATAGATTCATAGTTAAGAGTATGTGGAATCTCCGGTGGGTATTGTGATAACCAAGGTTTTGCCGTCAATTTATTTCCTCCTTTTTTTAATCGTTAGAATATTCCTATTCTTTATTATAGAGAAACATGAATGCACATTCAATTCGAAGTTTTAAAAAAGCATAGGAAAATTTTCTTATCCCATGCTTTTGACCTTATTGAATATACAAATAAACAATTCCTACGATGATAAAACCAATACAAACACCAATTAAAACTTTTGCTAGCTTTTCCAATTAAATCCGCTCCTAAGAAATACTTGCACCAATCACATATGAAAGTCCAACAGAAATTGAGAGTGAGATAAATCCAACTGAGCGATTATCTTGTTCAATTTCACGATCAATATTAAATTTAGGTGTTAAAAACTCAAATAAAAAATAGGCAATTAACAATAAGAAGAATCCATAGATTCCCCACCCCATCATTTCAGGTAAAGAATTATGATTTTCTAGGGAATATTTAAAAATATTGGATACCCCAAAGATCTTACCTCCAGTGGCCATTGCAACTGCTACATTTCCTTTTTGAATTTCTTCCCAGTTTTTATACTTCGTCACCAATTCAAAAACAACTAAGGTTAAAATTAGACATAAAATCACTACACTAAAATATCCTGCTGTTTGAACAAGCGGGTTTTGCCAAAAATCATTACTAATCATGTACATTACTCCTTCAAATCTTTCTTGCAAGTACGTAAACAAAGGAAGATGGTTTCATTTTATTTTAATTCTACTACTGTAACACCATAACCACCCTCGCCCGCTTCCCCGAAACGGTAGCTTTTCACTCTCGAATGATTCTTTAAGAATTGTTGAATTCCTTGTCTAAGAGCTCCTGTACCTTTTCCGTGAATAATGGATACTTGGTGGTAATTTGATAAAACTGCATCATCAATGTATTTCTCCGCTCGCATGATGGCATCTTCAAATCGCTCTCCGCGTAAATCAAGTTCAAGTTTAACGTACGTATCTCGACCTTTTACATTAGTCATTGCAACTGTTTGTTTTTGTTTTTCTGGCTTAACATACTCTAAGTCAGATTCATGTAATTTCATTTTTAGTATTCCAATTTGAACAAACCACTCTTGATCAGATACCTTGTTAATTAACGTACCTTTTTGTCCGTAACTAAGGACTCTTACCTCATCACCTTGTGACAGGTTTATTTGGCGCTCATTTACTTTTTTCTGCTTTTTCAATACCGCGTTTTCTGGTGCGGCTTTTTCTAATCTTTTTCGGACATCTATTAGTTCATGTTCTTTTACTGTTTGATTTACATTTTTTTGCATGATTCGAAGCTCTGCTATTATACCTTCTGCTTCTCGTTTCGCTTCATCAATAATTTTAAGTGCTTTATCTTTTGCTTTTTGTTCAAGTAAATCTTTTTTGTCATCAAACTGTTGGAGTTGTTCTGTAAGTTCAGATTTTAGTTTTTCGGAATCTGATAAGACAACTTTTGTTTGCTCAGCATCCTTTTCAGATTGTTTCCGACTTTTTTCCAATGAGGCAATCATCGATTCAACCTCATGTCGACCCGTTCCTGTGAAGGATTGGGCATGTTGAATAATATGAGTTGGCAAACCAAGTCGTTTTGATATTTCAAATGCATTACTTCTTCCTGGTACCCCTATTAGAAGTTTATAAGTAGGACTTAATGTTTCAACATCAAATTCAACACTAGCATTGACAACACCTTGACGATTATAGCCATATGCCTTGAGTTCCGGATAATGGGTGGTAGCCATAACTCGTGCTCCACGACCATGCACTTCGTCGAGTAACGAGATAGCTAGCGCAGCACCTTCCTGAGGATCCGTACCTGCCCCTAGTTCATCGAACAAAACGAGACTATCTTCGTCAAATTTGCTTAATATATCCACGATGTTTACCATATGTGAAGAAAATGTACTTAAACTTTGCTCAATGGACTGCTCATCCCCGATATCAGCAAACACCTGATTAAATACGACAATTTCTGACCCATCTAATACGGGTATAGGTAAACCCGCTTGAGCCATTAATGTACAAAGACCAACTGTTTTGAGGGTAACTGTTTTACCTCCCGTGTTTGGTCCTGTAATCACAATAGCAGTGATTTCTCCACCAAACTCAATTGTATTTGGCACAGCTTCTTTCATGTCCAGTAATGGATGACGCGCTTTTACTAATCGGATGATGCCTTGTTCATTAACATTGGGTTTCGTACAGTTATTCGCCTGTCCATATTTCGCTTTAGCCAATATCACATCTATTTCACCCAGAATTTGCACGAGATTAAAAAGATCATGTGCAACTGCCTGAACTTCTATAGAGAGCGCGATTAATATCCGTTCAATTTCTTCTTGTTCTTTCATTTTAAGTCGTCGAATTTCGTTATTTGCTTGCACTACTGCATCCGGTTCAATAAATAACGTTTGTCCGGAAGAAGATTGATCGTGCACAATGCCACCATAGTTACTACGATATTCTTGCTTTACAGGGATCACGTACCGATCATTGCGGATGGTAACAATTGAATCTGAAAGCATTTTTGAAGCATTCTTTCCTCTTGTATAACTTTCTAACTTTTCACGAACACGACTTTCTTGTGCCCTAAGTTGCTGACGAATGGATCGTAATTGAGTACTAGCACTATCAAGTACTAAACCGTTGTCATCAATACACGCAACGATTTCATGTTCTAAGGCTGTTAGTATTGGAAGGGCTTCTTTGCGCTCAATAAAATAGGGAATCGTAATTTCTTTTGTGTCTTCTATGGATTCAAAAAATTGACGCAGAATACGGCTTGCACGGATTGTGCTTGCGATTTCCATTAACTCGTTTGGGCTTAACATTCCGCCAATTTGTGCCCTTTTAGCATGACCTCTTACATCAAAAATGCCCCCCATAGGAACATTTCCTCGAATCCGAAGCACGGATAGACCTTCGTCCAATTCATCTAATAACCGCACTACTTCCTGAGCATCTATAGAAGGTTCTAGCAAATCCAAATGGGACCTTCCTAATGATGAGGTACAAAATATAGCGACTTGTTCTCTTACTTTATCAAATTCTAGTGTTTTCAATGCGCGTTTCGCTATCATCCAAAACACCTCCGTTTCATTTCTTTATCCTTCTCTATCGTTTATTTATTCAAATAGTTCATTAATTTATCATAAGACCATGTATTCACTACATTCTCTTGTTTCAACCAAGCTTTTTGTGCGTATTTAACGCCTAATCCCATAAATCTTAATTGGTCGATACTATGAGCATCTGTATTAATGGCAACTGGTACATGTAAATCCTGCGCTTGTACAAGATATTCTGTAGCTAAGTCAAGTCGATATGGGCTCGCATTTAACTCAAGAATTTTCCCATATTCAGCTGCCCACTTAATTAATTGCGGAACATCAGGATTATAGCCATTTCGTTGTCCTATAATTCGACCTGTAGGATGCGCAATCATGTCTACGTGCGGATTTTTCATTGCTGTAAACAAACGCTCCATAATTTTTTCTTGAGGTTGACTAAAACTTGAGTGTATGGAAGCAATAACAAAATCAAGTTCTTCCAGTAATTCGTCATCAAAATCTAGCGAACCATCAGGTAATATATCCATTTCCGTTCCTGATAGGATATGAATGTTAGGAAAAGCCTTTTGAATTTTTTGAATTTCAGCCTTTTGTTCTCTTAAGCGTTCTGCTGAGAGTCCATTAGCTATTCTCAAATAATGGGAGTGGTCTGTAATCGCGATATGAGTATACCCTTTAGTTAAACATGCTTCAATCATTTCACTTAGTGAGTACGCCCCATCAGACCAAGTGGTATGCATGTGCAAATCCGATTTAATAGAGTCAATATTAACGAGCGTTTCTAACTCATCTTGACGATCAAACTCTTTAGAATCTTCACGAACGGTAGGTGGGAAAAAAGGTAGGTTAAGATGTGCAAAGAAATCTCTTTCAGACTCAAATGTTTGATTTGAGCCATCTTCTTGCTCCACTCCATATTCACTGATTTTCTTCCCTTGAGATTTAGCGATTTGACGAAGCTTCACATTATGATCTTTAGAACCCGTAAAATGGTGAAGTGCTGTAATATAAGCTGGAGGGTCTACTAAACGAAAATCGACATCGATTAATTCTTCAAAATTAAGTGTAAGAGAAACTTTTGTATCACCAGCTGCAATAATTTTAGTCACAGGTAGTTCTTTTACTAAGGCTTCTCTCACTGCTTCAACTTCTGTGGTTGATATAACGAAATCAAGATCTTTGCTCGTTTCTTTTACACGTCGAAAACTACCTGCTACTGAGAATTTATCTATTTCAGGGATTCCAGATAAAATGTCATCCACCATGGAGACGACTGTTTCATAACGCCAAATTGGTAAACGATCCGGTCTTAATTGAAACTCGTCCAATTCTTTTAATATTTTCGCTTCCGTTTTGGCACCAAAACCAGCTAATGCTTGAACTTTGCCATCGATGCAAGCTTGTTTCAACGTCTCAATTGATACAACTTCAATTTCTTGGTATAACTTGGCAATCTTCTTTCCACCGAGACCTGGAAGTTTTAATAGAGGTAATAATCCACTTGGAACGGAATCTTCTAATTCTTGTAGAACCGAAGATTTTCCAGTTTCAATCAACTCTTCGATCACAGATGCTGTTCCTTTTCCAATACCTTTTAATTTTGTAACATCATCCATTTCTGCGAGGCTTCTTGGATCAAGTTCAAGTGCTTGAGCTGCTTTTCGAAAAGCACCTACTTTGAACGGATTTTCTCCTTTTAACTCCATATATAGTGCAATCTTTTCTAAAGTTCGGATAATGATTTTTTTATTCATAACTAAACTTCCACTCCTTTAAAAAAACTTCTCTCCTAAGAGAGAAGTCACTATTTAACGTAAATATACCACCATTCCTTTACTGTTTCCGATAAAAATGGTGTATGCTCAAGCAAGTAACTTGCTAAAACGGAGTTGTTCATCAAATTTTGGAATGGTTCGATTGGTAAAAGTGCTATGACATACAGGACAATAAATAAAATGATATAAAATTCAATAAAGCCTAATACAGCACCAGCAATTTTACTAATAAATCCTAAGACCGGCAAATATTTAAGAAAATCAAACATGGATGCAACGAGTTGAAGTGTAAATTTTATAATAAAGAATATAAGTGCAAACGCAATTAGTTGGTAAAATGTTTGGTCTAGATCGAGTCGATCAATTGCAATCGTTAAAGTAGAATCTGAATCAACTGCGGGATAGGGAATCCACAGCACAAATTTCTCCGCTAAAGGTTTATAATAAGTATAAGCAACAAAGAGTGCAATCACAAAACCCGTCATGTGAATCAATTGAACAATTAGGCCTCTTTTAGCTCCTACAAATAAACCAGCTAATAATAATAATAGTATGAGTATATCTAACATATTTTCAACCCTTTAACCTTTTTATTTCTTCTTCTAATAATTCTACATGTTCTTTAAGTTTTATATACTCGTGAACCGAATTGACGGCTGTAAGTACAGCTAATTTAGCACTGTCAAGTGAGGGATTATGTGTATTAATTTCTCGCATTTTATCATCAACCATTGAAGCTACTAGTCTCATATGGCCACTCGTTTCGGATCCGATTATTTTATAAGACTGCCCATATATATCAACTGAAATTCGATTTTTATGTTGCTCTGACAAAGTCGACCCTCCTAAAACAAAATACTAGAAACTATCATACCATGAAATAGATACACATGTGAATAATGAGCCAAGAAAGGAATGCTGTCATGTCAAACCAAGTACTTCAACTAACATCTAGCCAATTAAAAAAAGTAATTTCCCATTATCTGACTAACAAAATTGATCGTAACGCACCGGGTGTTGTGTTTGCTGCTAAACTATCAGATACCTCTATTACTGTTTACAAATCAGGAAAGGTTTTATTTCAAGGTGGAGGTGCAATCCGTGAAGCGATGCTTTGGGGAACTACACAAGAAAAAGCGGAAATAAAAGTCAATTCTACAAAAGGTGATACGTTGCCAGAAGGGTTTGCATTCAAGTCTGTCGTTGGTTCCGATGAAACTGGAACTGGTGATTTTTTTGGACCAATGACCGTTGCAGCTTGTTTTGTCCCAGCAGATAAAATTGAACTTATTCAATTTCTTGGAGTGAAAGACTCAAAAATGCTAACGGATGATCTCATGCGGAAAATGGCTCCGGAATTAAAGGAATCCCTAACGTACAGCATTCTTATACTTGGTAATGAAAAATACAATACTGTTCAAGCAAAAGGTTGGTCGCAAGGGAAAATGAAAGCCCTGTTACATAATCAAGCACTCAAACATGTGTTAAACAAAATAGCCCCAGGAAAACCTGACTATATTTTGATCGACCAATTTGCTGAACGCGGCATTTACTTTAATCATGTAAAAGCAGAAACAGAAATTATTCGTGAAAATGTTTTGTTCTCAACTAAAGCTGAACAACTTCATGTATCGGTAGCTGCTGCTTCCATTTTAGCGCGTGTCGCATTTTTGGAAGAAATGGATAAGCTTAGTATTATAGCCGGCATCACGATTCCAAAAGGTGCGAGTGCAAAAGTGGACGAAGTGGCTGCACGGATTTTATTAGAAAAAGGTGAAGAAAAACTAAAGTCCATTACGAAATGGCATTTTGCTAACACTCAAAAAGCAATCAACTTGGCTAAAAAGAAAAAAAGTAGCTTTGATAAATAAAACGAAACAATCCACCTCTTTTACAGAAGATGGATTGTTTTTTCATGTTAATTTTTTTGTCTTACCAAGTTTTTTGAAAACCCTTCCCTTAATTCATCTGCAATACGAACTAATTTCACCTGTAGTCCATCCAACCAAGCAGGAGTTTCATTTATTTCCCCATAATCCAAGGACGATAAAATTTTGGAAAACTTATATAAACGTGCAAATCTTCGAAACAGTGGAAAATAATTCACTGTTTCGCTTTCTAAAGTCGCTATGGATCGATATCCTCTCAGGAAAGATTGCACTAATAATTCAGAATGGGGATTGTCATTGTCAAAAAAATCATCCATAGCTATTACAATATCAAGAGCAAACCAGTGGTATACGGCATCATCAAAGTCGATGACATTGAAGCAATTATTAGCATTCTCATTATAAAAGATATTATCAAGTTCAAAATCGTAATGGATTAAACCGAACTCACTATTTGTAGTAGGCATCGTTCCAAGCCAAGAAGTTACTCTTTTTAATTCTTGAACAGCTTCTTGTTCATCTGGATGCTTTTGAAACACATTTTCCATGAACTTTACTGTGTCCATCCAACTCGTTCTTCTCTCATAGACAGGCTCGAAAGTCTTTGACAAAGAATGAAGGGAGGCAAGTGATTTTCCCCATTCCTCCATTTGATTTCCAGTTATTGTCTCCGATTCCAAATTGGTACCAATGGCTCCACTAAAAACAACCGCAATATATGTTCCCTCTTGTGTCTTAAGTGTTTCAATTATTGCTCCATTTTTAGAAGGAATTGGAGTTACACATGGATAGTTATTGCCGTGTAAGTATCCCATGAACTCAAGTTCTGCTTTAATTTGTTTGATTGAGTTTTCTTGGGCATAACTAAATCTTAAAAAGTATTGAACTTGATTACGTTCAAACACATACACAAAGTTTGAACTTGCACGCCAAACCCGCATAGTCCCCTCATCATGTTCCCACAATTGAATAAGACTCTCTGCGATGGTATTAGAAGATAATCCTCTAACCATGTTTCCTAAATTCATCATCTTTCATTTTCCTCCCATTACCTTTGAGAGGAAAAACCTTATTTAAAAAGTAATCCCTCTCATTAGCATGCTATTTTTGAAATCGATCATAATTAATATGTCACCCCTTCCTTAATCTTTGGCTCTAGCGAAACATTAGCCATATATATTAATACTCCATTCAAGATTAAATTCCTTCTTCAACGACTATTTACATGTGGTCTTACTGCGTTTTATATATACCAAATATTATTTTGAAATATATGAAGATACAGATTGTGAAAAGGTTTTACCTATGTCCATCAATGATAAGGAAAAGGCTGTTTCCATTCACCAAATCGCGAATGAAAACAGCCTTTTATTTATCCACGCAATTGCGCGTTCCCTTGCTCTTCGAGGGATTTTAAAACTTTGGAATGAACTTTGACAACTTCTTCGTCTGTCAAAGTTCGTTCTGGATCTTCATAAGTTAGTGCGAAAGCAACCGACTTTTGACCTTCCTCCATTTTCTCGCCTTCATATAAATCAAACACACGTACATCTTTTAATAACTTGCCACCCGCTTCTCGAATGATCTGTTCAAGTTCACCGGCAGCTTGTGTACGATTAACCACTATTGCAATATCCCGTGAGATGGAAGGGAATCTTGGGACTGGTGTGTACAATAATGGCTCCATTGAAAATGTTAATAATTTCGCCAAGTTAAGTTCCATTACATACGTTTCTTTTAAATCGCGTTTCTTTTGCTCTGTTGGGTGTAGTTGACCAATCATCCCGATTAATTTATCAGCTAGTTTAATCTCCGCTGTCCGCCCAGGATGCAAACCATCCATTTGTGTTTGTTTAAAAGTCACGTGTTTTTCTAAACCGAGTTTCGCTACTAAACCTTCGATAATGCCTTTTAACACGAAAAAGTCTACTGTTTTACGTTCGCCTTGCCAGCTATGTTCTAACCATTTTCCTGTCATCACTACCGCCGCATGTTCTTCTTCCTGAGGAAGACCTTCAGCCGTTTCACCTAAAAATACAGAACCCGTTTCAAACAATGTCACCGATTCCGCTTTACGTGCTACGTTATAGGCTGCCGCTTCTAATAAATGAGGAATGATGGATTGACGTAATGTACTACGTTCTTCACTCATTGGCATTAACAATTCCGTAACTGAAGCTGTTTCTAAAGCAAAGCTCTGAGCTAAATCCTTAGATGTTAAAGAGTACGTAATTGCTTGATGCAATCCTGCACCTTCTAAATATTTTCGTACAATACGACGCTTTTCTTGATAAGGAGTCAACCCTCCTGGTGTGGTGTCTCCCACAGGTAGCGTTAACGGAATATCATCATAGCCATAAATACGGGCAATTTCTTCCACAATATCTTCTTCAATTTGAATATCTTGTCGACGTGTTGGTGCTTTGATGTAAAGCTGACCATTCGCTGCCTCGAACTCAAATTTCAAACGAGTTAAAATGGATGTCATGTCTTCTAGAGATATTTTCATACCTAAACGATTGTTAATAAAGTCAGGAGAAACAACTACTTCTTTTTGTGTCTTATCAAGTTCATCCACTTTTACGCTACCATGCAGCACTTCTCCGCCTGCAAGTTCTGCTATTAACTGTGCTGCACGCTCTGCAGCTGCTTCTACACGGTTTGGATCAACACCTTTTTCGAAACGTGAACTTGCATCACTTCGTAAGTTATGGTCTTTTGATGTTTGACGAACTGAACCAGGTTTAAAGTATGCTGATTCAATGACTACAGTTGTGGTACCTTCATGAACTTCTGAATTAGCTCCACCCATTAGACCTGCTATTGCTACGGGTTCTTGACCATTCGTAATCACTAAATGATGGGGTTGCAATTCACGTTCCTGGTCATCTAACGTTGTAATCTTTTCACCTGCACGTGCTGAACGGACAACGATTTCACCAGTTTTTAAACGGTCATAGTCAAATGCATGAAGCGGCTGACCATATTCCATTAATACATAGTTCGTCACGTCCACTACATTGTTATGTGGGCGTACGCCTGCTGCCATCAAGCGTTGTTGCAACCATAATGGCGATTCTCCGATTTCAACATTTTTTACAACCTTAGCAACGTACATTGGGTTTGCATCTATATCTTCTACACGAAGTTTTAAGACATTTTCGGCTACTTCACTAGAAGAAATGTAATTAATTTCAGGGTACTTCATATCTTCGGAAAGAATCGCGCCCACTTCATAAGCAACACCTAGCATACTCATGGCATCGGCCCGGTTAGGAGTTAAACCAAGTTCAAGGACCGTATCGTTTAACCCCAATACTTCAAGTGCATCTGCACCTGGTTGTGTATCTGCGGGTAACACATATATACCTTCAGCATAAGCTTTAGGTACTAGCTTCCCTTCAATTGCAAGTTCTTGAAGTGAACAAATCATTCCGTTAGATTCTTCACCACGGAGCTTCGCTTTTTTAATTTTCATGCCTCCAGGTAAAACGGCTCCTGGACGTGCAACAATTACTTTCTGACCAGCTGCAACGTTTGGCGCGCCACAAATAATTTGTGTCACTTCTTCCCCAACGTCTACTTGGCAAATCGACAATTTGTCTGCTTCAGGATGTTTTACACGTTCAAGAACGTGTCCTACAACCACATTAGTCATACCGTGTGAACGATCGATAACTGCATCAACCTCGATGCCTGAACGTGTAATTTTCTCTGCAAGATCAGCTGGAGCTAATCCTTTTGTATCAATATATTCTGCTAACCATTTAATAGAAACGAGCATGTGATCTCCTCCTTACACTTCAGTCCGGTGGAATTGCGATACAAATCGCACATCATTTGTATAGAAATGACGAATGTCTTCCACTCCATATTTCAACATCGCAATACGTTCCGGTCCCATACCAAATGCAAATCCTGACAGAAGTTTTGAATCATATCCTGCCATTTCTAATACATTCGGATGCACCATACCGGCACCTAGAATCTCAATCCAACCTGTTTTCTTACATACGTTACAGCCACTGCCGCCACATTTGAAACAAGAAATGTCCATCTCTACTGAAGGCTCCGTGAATGGGAAGAAACTTGGACGCAAACGAATTTCACGATCATCCCCGAACATTTTCTTCGCGAAAATAGATAATGTACCCTTCAGATCACTCATGCGAATGTTTTCGCCAATAACAAGACCTTCGATTTGGGTGAATTGGTGAGAATGTGTCGCGTCATCGCTATCACGACGGTACACTTTACCTGGACAAATAATCTTGATTGGCTCGCCACCTTTCGCTTCCATTGTTCGTGCTTGCACTGGAGACGTATGTGTACGAAGTAAAATATCTTCTGAAATGTAGAATGAATCTTGCATATCACGAGCTGGATGCCCTTTTGGCAAATTCAATGCCTCAAAATTATAATAATCTTTTTCGACTTCTGGACCTTCAGCAATTTCATAACCCATGCTAATAAATAAGTCCTCAATTTCTTCGATTACTCGTGTTAACGGATGGTGATTACCGGTTTTCGCAGGACGACCTGGTAATGTCACGTCAATCGATTCATTAGCGAGTTGATGCAAAATAGCAGTCTCTTCTAGAACGATTTGACGCTCGTCAAGTACAGCTGTTACTTCTTCACGAACAACATTTACGAGCGCACCCATTTTTGGACGTTCCTCAGCAGGTAATTTACCCATGCCCTTCAACAAATCCGTTATCGGACCTTTTTTACCTAAGTAAGCAACGCGAACGTCTTGCAGTTCTTTTACAGTTGAAGCTTCTTGAATTTTATTAATGGCTTCTTCTTTCAATTGTTGTAATTGTGCTTCCATCTGTACATCCACCTTTCAAAATCTAATTCAATGCACCAAGTAAAAATGGTGCAAGCTAATTTGTCTTTCATACTGATGTCAACTGAAAGTCATGTTGGATAATCAGTACAAAAAAACCCCGCCCCTAGAAAAGGGACGAGGAACTATTTCGCGGTACCACCCTGATTACTACGCTGATAATCAGACGTAATCACTTCATTGAATTAACGGCTCTGCACCGGCGCATCTTTACAGCTTTTACTGGTCCTGATGGCAGCTAACGGGGTGAACTTCGATGACTCTTTTATATTTGCACTTACAGTCTAGGTGCAAACTTCCTAAATAAAAGGAGTTCATGTACTCTTCCCGATCATAGCTTTTACTTATATTAAATTAATATCTATTATACGTCTGTTTCGTTTTTTCATCAAGATTCAAATTGATTTGGAATTAAGGAGTACAAAAGAATACCTGTAGCAACAGCAACATTTAATGATTCAGCTTGTCCCAAAAGAGGAATTTTCAAATTTTTATCAGTTTGTGCAAGTAAATCAGAAGATAACCCACTTCCTTCATTGCCCATAATTAAAGCAAAATGTTGTTGGGGCTTCACCTGGTTATAATTAACGGATTCTTCCAAAGACGTGCCATACACAGGAATCGTTTTATCTTTGAATGTTCGGACCCATTCAGATAGCTCACCTCTTATTACGGGAATATGAAAATGAGATCCTTGTCCTGAACGAACAGTTTTCGGATTAAAAGCATCAGCGGATCCTTTCCCTAAAATGACTGCATCCAATCCAGCAGCATCCGCTGTACGAATCATCGTTCCTACGTTTCCAGGATCCTGTACAGCATCTATCATTAGAATACGTTTCCAGCTTTGCTGTTCCTTTTCTGTCGCTTTTGGTTGTGAACAATGGGCATAAATCCCTTGAGAATGTTCTGTTTCAGCAATTTCTTTTGCAATATCCATTGTTATTTCAATGATTTCAATATTATCGACATTCCATGATGAAGGAATGTTCATCCCTTCTCGGACAATCAAAGCAAGAACTGACTCTTGTTTTTTCAAAGCTTCTTCAACTAAATGAAACCCTTCAACTAAAAACTCTCCGGATTTATCTCTTTCTTTTCGAACAGAAACTAGTTTTTTCCAATGCTTCACTTGTGAATTTTGTGATGATTCAATTCGTTTCATCTCTATATTTACCGCCTTTTTCTTTTTAGTGTATCAAATCTATGTATAAGTGGCGAGAGCAGCGGACAAAATGTACGTAAGGAGGAGATATTATGAATTTTCAAATTCGAGATGCAATTACTGCTAATATGATTGGAAACGATGCTGCAGAAATCCGCAATGTTGTGGAAGATGCGATTCAACGTGGTGAAGAACATTTGCTCCCTGGACTTGGTGTATTTTTTGAAAACTGGTGGAAATCTGCTGCAGAACCAGAAAAAGCTTCTGTTTTAAAACACTTGGAGCAATCTTTCCAAGCATCATAAAAGAAAAAAGTCTCCGTTTACTAGCGGAGACTTTTTTCTTTTACAACGCTATATAAAAAAATCATACCCGAGAGCTGTTAATAAACCAAATACCCGAGCCCATAAGCCGATGCTGACAAATGACCAAATGGTCGTCCATTTTTTACTTGCACCTAGCGTCATACCAATAAATGCAGCAATATGTGTACCTATTAGAATGGGGTCTAGTTAAATAAGAATTTTTTTTGTGTAGTAATTATCAATTTAATCATTATGAAAAGCGCTTCTCTTTTGAAAAGCGCTTTCTTGGTTGTCCTTGCTTGTTACTTATTAGCTGAATCGTACTGCTGTTAATGTGCTTTGCCCGAACAAAAACACTTCACCCGTATTATCTTGTCGCTCTATTGTAACTGTGTAAGTTACATCAGAGATACCATTGGCTTCTACTTCTACATGCGCAAAGGGTATCTGAGTAATGTCATCTTGATCCTCTTCATCGATTTCAAAAAGTTGCGTATAAATTGTATTGCTAAGTCCATTAGCTCTTGTTCGTACAATGTTTAATACAAGTGTAACGAATTCATCGTCATCATTGTCTACACTAACAATTCCACTGAACCATATTTTATCTCCTGCTGATATCCTGTTAAATTCCACTTGTAAAATAGAAATTGGTTCCTCAAAGATTTCTCTATCAAAAAAGTTTTGATCAAATTGGAATTCAGCCAGTATCTGGTTTCCATGATTTTTGTCTTTGTCATTCCTTTCAGTATTGGAAGCTACGTTATTTTCTGCTTCTCGACATCTGTTACAACTACATCCTTCTCTTCTTACCCATTTTTCATGATTTGATTTCACTATAGATTGCACCTCCTATCGAATGGATTGGTGGAAGTCTATCATTCTTCTACTTCATCCGAATTTTGTCTTACACTATTAACATATTAATATTAGGAGAAACGCTCTAGGCAGAAATATATTTTAATAGTTTATTTTCTACTTAATCTCTTAGTTTGTAAGGGGATCTCAATAAAAACGGGTTCTCAAACATATGAAGAGTACTTACTTATTTAAACTGGAATAAAAAAGAATATATAAAACAAAAACAGCACCGCCTAAGCGATGCTGTCTCATCTTATTTTTATTCAAAAATAATTTTATTAACTGTGTCACGGTCTAATTTTTTAATTACCGCAACAATTAATTTTACGGCATTTTCATAATCATCACGGTGTAGGATACCTGCATGAGAATGAATATAGCGAGTTGCAATACCAATCGCTAACGATGGAACACCATTCGCAGTTAAATGGATGGCACCTGCGTCCGTTCCACCACCTGGAATTGATTCGAACTGGTATGGAATATTATTTTCCTCTGCTGTATCTACCACTAAGTCACGAAGTCCCTTATGAGATACCATAGATGCATCGAATAGGACTAATTGTGGTCCATCACCCATTTTACTTGTCGATTCTTTTGAAGTAATACCTGGTGTATCTCCAGCTATCCCCACATCAACTGCAAAGCCAATATCCGGTTGAATTTTAGCTGCTGCTGTTCGGGCTCCGCGTAAACCAACTTCTTCTTGTGCTGCACCAACACCATACACAATATTCGGATGTTTTTCATCTTTTAACGCTTTTAAAACATCAATTGCAATCGCACAACCAATGCGGTTATCCCACGCTTTTGCAAGGAGTAATTTCTCATTGTTCATAACATGGAATTCGAAATATGGTGTTACCATGTCTCCTGGTAATACGCCCCACTCCATTGCTTCTTCTTTTGAAGATGCTCCAATATCGATAAACATATCTTTAATATCAACTGGCTTTTTACGTGCTTCTGGAGATAGAATATGCGGTGGTTTCGAACCGATAACACCAGTAATCGAATCACCTTTACGCGTGACGACCGTTACGCGTTGCGCCAACATAACTTGTGACCACCAACCACCAACTGTTTGAAATTTCAAGAAACCTTTGTCATCAATTTGTGAAATCATAAACCCTACTTCATCTAAATGACCAGCAACCATAATTTTAGGTCCGTCTGATTCACCCACTTTTTCAGCAATTAAACTTCCTAAGTTGTCTGTATCAATACGATCAGCAAAAGGTTCAATGTACTTTCGCATTACATCGCGAGCTTCACGTTCATTACCTGGAATAGCTTTAGCATCCGTTAAATCTTTTAACATCGTGAGTGTAGCATCAAGTTTCGTCATTATTTAGACCTCCTAAATATATACTGCATCTTACATTATAATGGAATCTCAAACAGTTTTCAAAATATTCTTTAATAGCCTGATCGTTGCCGTTCATAGTTTTTTTCATTTTTTTCAAGATATGCTTGTACTACCTCTTTATGACTAAATCCAAGATGTGTGGCAATTGTTCCATACCATGACCATACGTCTTTATAATGCTCGAACTTAGGCTCTAGTAAGAAATGATGGATAGAGGTTTGTGTATGCAAAAATAACAAGGTGAGGGATTCATCTGAATGATTGGAAGGCCAGTTTTCTAAATCGTTAAAATTCATTTCATTCCCTAAGGATAATAAAAAGTGGATGGAATCAACATACTCTTCTAACAGAACTGACTTATCAGAAGGTCCTTTTTCACTCCAAAACTTAAAACAACGCGTTTCATTTGCAAGTTCAGCTAGTTCTATTGAAAGAGCAAGTCCTTTTTCAAGAAAGACGTCATGTGAAATGTTTTTAGCTGATTGAATGTATGTATCGAGAGATTTTTGCATTGTAAATAGAGTTTGTAAATTCATGACCAAATCCTCCAAAAAATTTTTTTATATGTTGAAACCATTAAGATTGTTTATCCGTATATAATAGTAACATGTCTTCCCAAAGGGGGTTCAATTTGATTATAATAATAATTCGATTTTTAATTGTCTCTCTTCTTATTTATTTGTTTTATCGTGGAATTGTTTTTTTAATGGATCCTAAGAGAAAGTTAGATGAATCCTATGAAAAGGGTTCGTATTATTTTTACGATGATGTAAAAAATGTACGAAAGAATTTTTTCATTTCCTTTAAAGGGGCATTATTTGAGGGAGAAAAATATTTAGGTACTACAGAAAATTCTTTCGAAGTAGTCTCTATATTTGTTTGGGCCAAAGATACAATGACATTACAAGGTTTTACGCGTGAAGATTTTTTGTTTTTAGAAAAAGAAATCTTGATGAACTATCCTGATGCTGATATTAGTTGGAAAAATCCAATTGAACAATTAATGAACCCAGTTAACCCGACACATGAATAATCGTGTCGGGTTTTTTCATAATTCTCGTTTTCTACTCGACAATATTCAGCAATCTATGAGATTAGGAAAAATCTTTTAAAATAGGTGTTGCCCAAATGACTAAGGCAATTTGAGCAATGGCTAGTATAGTAAAACCAATGCGAAAATTCAAGTGTTTCGTTTTATGGCGAAAAATGATCATCCCTAAATAGGATCCTAAACCTCCACCAAATATGGCCAGTTTCCATAGCGTATTTTCTGGTACTCGACGTTTACCTGATTTGGCTGCAGCTTTGTCGTGACCCATCGTGAAGAATGCGATCATCGACATGACTAAAATGAATCCTAGAAAAATGATATGGATCATAAATTCCCTCCTAAAAAAAGACTGATGGGAATCCATCAGTCTTTTGAGTATTCGATAATTAGTTGTTCATAGCTTTTTTAGCAGCATCTGCTAATTGTGTGAATGCAGCTGCATCTGAAACAGCTAATTCAGCTAACATTTTACGGTTAACTTCAATTCCAGCTAATTTCAAACCGTGCATTAAACGGCTATATGAAAGACCATTAATACGTGCTGCCGCGTTGATACGTGTAATCCAAAGTCTACGGAAGTCACGTTTCTTTTGACGACGGTCACGGTATGCGTACATACCTGATTTCATTACTGCTTGGTTTGCTACTTTATATAATAAACTCTTAGCACCATAATAACCTTTTGCTAATTTAATTACTTTTTTACGACGATTGCGCGTCACTGTTCCACCTTTTACGCGTGGCATAATACATTACCTCCTGCTATTCTCATTTTCAAGTTTTATTTCATGTAAGCGATAAGTGATTTGATACGTTTGTAGTCTCCTGAAGAAACAAGTCCACCTTTACGTAACTTACGTTTAGCTTTTGTTGACTTGTTAGCAAATAAGTGACTGCGGTATGCACTTGCACGTCTAATTTTTCCAGAACCAGTCTTTTTAAAACGCTTAGCCGCGCCGCGGTGAGTTTTCATTTTTGGCATGTCGATTTCCTCCTAAACTGTCGTAAATCTTACTTTTTCTCGTTCTTAGGTTGAAGCACTAAGAACATGCTACGGCCTTCCATCTTCGGTTTTTGTTCAACCGTCGATACTTCAGCACAAGCTTCTGCAAAACGATCTAGTACGCGTTGGCCGATTTCTTTGTGCGTAATCGCACGACCTTTAAAACGAATAGATGCTTTCACTTTGTCGCCTTTTTCAAGGAACTTGATCGCGTTACGTAATTTCGTTTGAAAATCATGCTCATCGATTGTAGGGCTTAAACGAACCTCTTTTAATACGACAATTTTTTGATTTTTACGAATTTCACGATCTTTCTTTTGATTCTCAAACTTAAATTTACCATAGTCCATAATACGAGCGACTGGTGGCTTGGCTTGAGGGGCCACAAGGACAAGATCCAAATTAACGTTAGCGGCAATTTCAAGCGCTTCGTTACGCGTTTTAACTCCTAATTGATCACCATTTTGGTCAATAATTCGAAGTTCACGAGCGCGAATGCCGTCGTTTACATACATGTCTTTGCTAATAGTAATCCACCTCCAGGTAGTGTCGGAATACATGGTTTGGGCATATTGCTCATTAGGATTACCAAAGAGTCAGTTACGCCGTTCCGGACCAATAAAAAACGGGCGGACATTTTATAAGATGTCCGCCCGCCGATATATGTTACGTACAACACTGTACGTTACGTTCAATCGTGTGCCGACCTGTAAACAACAAAATGTGTCGATCAGGTGAGAAGCGGGCAGCCTCTACTTATACCACAAACTTGTATTCATTAACCTTAGTAATAATATCACAAGGAAATTTTCGTGTCAACAGGGTTTATTGAATTTCCTCTGAGATGCGTGCTAGAAACTCATCAAAAGAAATACTTTCAGAGTTTTGTTCTCCATACTTACGTACATTCACAAAATTACTTTCAAGCTCTTTATCGCCTAACACAAGCATGTAAGGAATTTTCTGCATTTGTGCTTCACGAATTTTATATCCAAGTTTTTCTTCACGATCGTCCATTTCGATTCTAAGTCCAGCTGCTTGAAGCTTTTCAATCGTTTGCTTCGCATACTCAAAATGCACTTCATTCGAAACAGGAATAACTTGAACTTGAACTGGTGCTAACCAAGTCGGGAATGCTCCTTTGTATTCTTCAATTAAGAAAGCTACAAAACGCTCCATTGTTGAAACAACACCACGGTGAATAACGACTGGACGATGCTGTTTACCATCTTCTCCGATGTAAGAAAGGTCAAAACGCTCTGGTAACAAGAAGTCAAGTTGGACAGTCGATAACGTTTCTTCTTTACCTAAAGCTGTTTTAACCATTACATCCAACTTAGGTCCATAAAATGCTGCTTCGCCTTCTGCTTCAAAATAGTTTAACCCCAATTCGTCCATGGCTTCTTTTAACATAGACTGCGCTTTATTCCACATGTCGTCATCATCAAAGTACTTTTCTTTATCTTCAGGGTCACGATAAGATAAACGGAATGAATAATCATTTAAATCAAAGTCTTTGTATACATCAATGACAAGTTGAACCACACGCTTAAACTCGTCTTTAATTTGATCTGGGCGAACGAAAATGTGTGCATCATTTAGTGTCATTCCACGAACACGTTGGAGTCCAGTTAACGCGCCTGACAATTCATATCGGTGCATAGTTCCAAGTTCAGCAATTCGCATTGGTAAGTTACGATATGAGTGAATGCCATTTTTGAAAATCATCATATGATGTGGGCAGTTCATAGGTCGAAGAACTAAGTCTTCATTGTCCATACTCATAACCGGGAACATGTTTTCTTGGTAATGGTCCCAGTGACCACTTGTTTTATATAACTCTACACTACCCATTACAGGTGTATAAACATGATCGTAACCAAGCTTAACTTCTTTATCGACAATGTATCGTTCGATAATTCGACGAATAGTAGCACCCTTCGGCAACCACATAGGAAGACCTTGACCAACTTTTTGTGAGTTCATAAATAAGTCAAGTTCTCTCCCTATTTTACGATGATCACGTTCTTTAGCTTCTTCAAGCATTTTCAAATGAGCTGCTAATTCTTCTTTAGTGAAGAAGGCAGTGCCATAAATGCGTTGTAACATCTTGTTGTCACTGTTTCCTCGCCAGTAGGCACCAGCAATACTCAATAATTTAAATTCTTTCAATTTTCCTGTTGAAGGCACGTGGACTCCACGACATAAGTCGAAGAAATCACCTTGTTCATAAATTGATACCTGATCGTCTTCAGGAATGGCTTCTAATAATTCGAGTTTGTATTCATCATCGATTGCTTTAAACTTATCAAAAGCTTCTGAACGAGAAACATCATGACGAATGATTTCCACGTTTTCGTTAATAATTTTTTTCATTTCTTTTTCAATGATTGGCAAGTCCTCCGCCGTAATAGGTACTGGAGAATCTATGTCGTAGTAAAAACCATTTTCAATTACTGGACCTACACCTAATTTCACGTCTTTAAAAAGACGTTTTACAGCTTGAGCTAATAAATGGGCTGTGCTGTGGCGCAATACTTCCAAGGCTTCTTCTGATCCAGGAGTGACTATCGCAATCGCTCCATCCTTAAGTAGAGGCGCTTTTAAGTCGACAAGTTTGCTATCTAGTTGACCAGCTAAAGCTTTTTTACGAAGACCAGGACTTATTGAAGCAGCAACATCTTCGGTAGTTGTGCCTGTTGGAAACTCCTTTATCGCGCCGTCTGGAAATTTCAGTTTTATTGTTTCTGACATGTCGAACACTCCCTTTACGTTTTTTAAAAAAATGAACACAAAAAACCCCGTCCTATAAAAGGGACGAGGTTTGAGTTCGTGGTTCCACCCTTCTTCCTTCTCTTCAGTCCAAGACTAAAAAGATGAAGCTTTGAGCCGGCTAACGGGCCGTTACCGTCAACAGTTACTTTTACTTTTCACTGTTGCTGCTCCGAGGTGGTAAAAAGACCATCGTACTTAAGAAGCTCCCAGCCTAGGCTTCTCTCTCTAAAAAGTCGTACAGACAATTGTTGTCCTCTTCTTGGCATTTTCTTATATGTTGACATTTTACTCTTGCTAAACCGTAAATGCAACTCCAAAAAATAATTTTATATGCTCACCAATTCTCGATTCTCGATGGATGGCATAACTATTGATGTAGGATGAGGATGAATACCGAGCAAATCACAAGGACGACCGATTAATTCAATACATCCATCTTTTAATTTCACAATCCTATCCGCTAGTGCATGTGCATCATTTTCATCATGAGTCACAAAAATGGAAGTGATGTTTGCTTTTTTTAAAATTTCACGTAAATCTTTACGGATTTTCACTTGAAGTTCCGCATCTAAGTTACTAAATGGTTCATCGAGTAATATTAAGTGGGGATTCGGCGCAATTGCTCGTGCAATTGCTACACGTTGTTGCTGTCCACCGCTTAATTGATGTGGATAACGCTTTTCAAAATCTTGCAGCTCAACTAATTCCAAAACTTCTTGTAGGCGTTTTTTCTTTTCATTCTTGTTCATTTGAAATAAACCAAATAAAATATTTTCACTTACAGTCATATGAGGAAATAATGCATAGTCTTGAAATACCATGCCAATACCCCGCTTTTCGGGTTGTAAAAAAGTACGGGCATCAAAAACCACTTCATCTTGTATCGTTAGAGAACCTTTTGTTGGTTTTTCAAGGCCTGCAAGAAGTCTTAATATCGTACTCTTCCCACAGCCACTTCGGCCTAATATGGAAATCACTTCCCCTTTTTCAATGTTCATTGAAAACTGGTTAAGTGCAGGTGTTTCTGTATTTGGATAAGAAAAACAAACATCCTTTATGGAAATAAACATGTCAATCGGGCTCCTTTTCAAGAAACTTATAGAAAACGACAATGGCAAGGGCACTAATACCGACAATCAATAATGAAGCCTGTGATGCTTCCATGATTTTTTCATCACTTGCATATTGAAAGGCTTTGGTTGACAATGTATCAAAATTAAATGGACGTAATATTAAGGTCAACGGAATTTCTTTTAGGATATCAATAAAGACAACTACAAATCCGCTTATTATTGCACCCTTCATCATCGGCATGTCAACTTTAAAAAATGTTTTTGTAAGGCCGACTCCGAGAAGACGAGAAGCGTCTCTAAAATCTGTTCCGATTTTATCGTATCCAGATTCTATTGAATTATAACCTATCGCAAAAAAGCGAATAACATAGGCGGATATTAACATCACTAAACTTACGCTAAGAACTAATGTTGTACGTACTCCCATTAGTTGATAAAGAGGTGCTAAAAATCGATCAAGACCAATAAATGCAGTGACAACAGCCACAGCAATGACTGCTCCCGGTATAGAATAACCGAGAATCGTTAGTTTTGGCAACAACTTGACAATTCTACCTTGTACCAAGCGACTAAAATTCCCGACAATCAAGGCAAATAAAATAATAACACTAGCACTAATACTCGCTACAATAACAGAATTTTTAACATAAGTTAAAAATTCACCCATCGGAATTTTGCCGTACGTTAAAATCAACCAGTCGATAAGTTGAGCTATTGGAATCAAGAAACCTAAGCTAAGTATGAACAAACCGTAACCAGTTACCAAAATAGCTTTCCAACCTTTTAGCTGTATCAGAGGCAGTGGGCGAACTTTTGTCGTGGAGTAACTATATTGACGTCTTCCACGTAGTAACTTTTCAATTATTAAGACCAATATAACGAAACCCATTAGGGATGCCGCAAGTTTAATCGATGATTCAATATCACCTAAACCAAACCAAGTTTGAAAAATTGCTGTCGTAAATGTTTGAATGCCGTAATATTTTACAACACCATAATCATTTAATACTTCAAGCACAACTAAACTTGCTCCACCAATAATGGAAACCCTTGAAATCGGAATGACTACTTGGAAAAAAGTACGCCATGGACCCTTACCAAGCATACGAGCACTTTCGATTAATGAAGCCGATTGCTGTGATAAAAAGACCCGTGTAATCGTAAACACATAAGGATACAAAAACATCGTATAGATAAAAATTGCACCCGGTAAATTCATGATATCAAATAATGCAGGGTTTAAATCTAAGCCAATTCGATCACGAAGCGTAGTTTGAATAACTCCCGTGTAATTAACAATTCCGTGATAAGTGTACGCACCAATAAACGGCGGAATAGATAATGGTAGAATCAATGCCCACTTTAGAAATCCCCTTAATGGAAATTGATATTGTGCAATCAGCCAAGCTAAACTTAAACCAATAGTAATTGTTAATAATGCCGTTGCACTAATAAGTATGACTGACGTTTTAATAAAAGACCCTAATACAAATTCTTTCATATGTGACCAGTTTTCATTTGCTGGTGTAAAAATACCTGTCACAATCGTTAAGTTCGGCAAAAACAAAAGAATCATAATGATTGCTGCTGATACCGTCCACATATTTACATTTGTTAGTCTTCTATTCACTTTCCAAACACCTCTAATCTAATCGCAAGAAATCCCTTGTTACGATTCGTAACAAGGGCATTTAATTTAATTTAATTACTTCCATCCAACTTCATTGAAAATTAAAATTGATTTTGCATTATTATCACCAAGAACAGATAATGAAATATCTTGTTCTTTAAATTCGCCCCAAGATTTAAGTAATTCAGTTGCTTCAACTGATTCATTCACTGGGTATTCATAGTTAGCTTCTGCAAATGTCCCCTGAGCTTCAGGTGCAGATAAAAATTCAAGTAATTTAATCGCATTATCTTTATTTTTAGCTGTTTTAACGACACCAGCACCACTTACATTTACATGTGTACCTGTTGTCTCTTGGTTAGGGAAATAAATACCTAAGCCCTCTGCAACTTTTACTTCTTCTGGATCTTCAGAGTTCAACATTTGACCAAAGTAGTATGTGTTCATGATTGCGACGTCACCGATTCCAGCTGCAATTGCTTTTGCTTGGTCACGGTCTCCACCTTCAGGATCACGAGCAAAGTTTGCTACTAGTCCCGCAGCCCACTCTTTCGCTTTGTCTTCTCCCTCAATATCAATGAAAGATGCTAACAAAGATTGATTATACACATTTTCTGACCCACGAATCAAGACGCGACCTTTCCAATTATCAGCTGTCAATGCTTCATAGGTTGATAATTCTTCAGGTTTTACAGTTTCTTTGTTGTAAATGATTACACGTGCACGTTTTGTTAAGCCGTACCACATTTGGTCTTTATCTTGGAAATTAGATGGGATTTGCTCATCCAACAAATCACTAGAAACTGCTTGGAATAAACCATCATCTTTTGCACGGAATAAACGTCCTGCGTCAGCAGTTAAAAATAAGTCCGCTTCAGTTGCATCACCTTCACGCTTAATTCGCTCCAATAATTCATCTGCTTCACCTTTAATCACATTAACTTTAATACCAGTTTCTTCTTCGAATTTAGCATAAAGTGTATCATCTACATCATAATGACGGGCAGTATATAGATTTACTTCTTTGCTTTCTGTTGTTTCATTTGGTTCATTATTTGTTGTGGTCTTTGAAGTTGACTCATTACTACAAGCTGATAAAGAAAGTAAAGCAAAAGATAATAATATTAACAAATTTTTTTTCACTGGATGACTCTCCCTTGTTATCAAATAGTAATCGTTATTGAAAACGATTCTCATTATCAATTATAGATATGAAAAAGAAATTGTCAACAAAACATCGGTTAACCCTATAAATTCGAACTATTCGAAAAAATATATTAAAAAAGAGAGTGGATTATTCCACTCTCTTTAAATTACCCGTCTCTTCTATTTTTCCCACTTAAACGCATTGGAATGGTTATGGAACGAATCCTTTCCATTACTCGTGCAGCTTTAACTAATTCTTTTTCACCTTTGCCTGAATAAGATAAATGATCTTCTAATCCATCATAATCAAAATTTGACGTAATAAATGTCGGCAAATTTTCAGCCATTCTATAATGTAAAACAGTCCCTAAAATCTCATCTCTCGTCCAGCTTGATAAAGTCTCCGCTCCTAAATCATCTAGCATGAGAACAGGCGCTTTCTTCACATAATCAACTTTCTCTTGGAGTGATTGATCCTGAATGGCATGTTTCATTTCCCGTAAAAATTCTGGTACATAAACAAGGACTGTTTTGATTCTTTGCTCAGCTAGTTCATTTGCCAGTGCACCTAATACGTACGATTTTCCAACCCCAAATTCACCATAAATATAAAAACCTTTTGGAGGTAATTTACCGGTGTTTTTGACTTCCTCCATAAATGCATTTGCAGCAGTTCCTAAATTTACTCGTGTATTGTGATCATAAGTTACAGTTGCAAGTCTTGCTTGCAATACATCCTTTGGCATGTGCATGCTCGAAATCATTGCAGAGACTTGTCGTCGCTCATCCTCAACCATTTTTTGTCGACAACGAGAATAATCAAGATCAATTAGACCGCGACTAATTGTTAGTTGTGGTACAAAACCTTTCATGATGTTTTTACAATTTGAAACGTTTTCACAAGTTTCGCAATCATGATTTTGTGTTGTATACTCGTATAATTTCACTAAACTACGGTCCACCATATCTTTATTCACAATTTCAGCATTTTTATCTAAAAAAGCTTGTACACCTTTGTTTTCAAGTATTTCCTTCTTCATCTTTTCGTAACGCTCAGAAAATTCAGGTGCATTGACTACTCGTTTTAATGTTTCACTAATTGGTTCCACTAGATTTCACCTGCCCTTCTGTTACACCGAGTTTCTCAAGCAACTGCTGTTTTTGAACTTCAAAATCTTCAGTAACTTCATTCTCAACTTGTTGTTTAGAAATACGGTTTTCCTTTGCTTTAAAGAACCACTCAGGTACTTTTTCATCTCTAGTTCCTTTTTTACGGAAATTCGATGGTTTAGAGGCAGTATTTTGCCAATCTACATACTGATCGTGTTCTTTTCTAGAAATATCTATTGCTTCACTTGCAGTTTGAATATTTTCTCTTTGCCAATGTGCCGCAATTTTATGTACATAATTTTTATTAAGTTTCATTTTTGCTCGAATAAGTACAAATTGCAACAACACATTCACAACAGGAGGAGGCAATTCATACTTCATTACTAAATCGTTTGCTAATTCAACCTCAACCGGCATCGGTTCGCGACCATTAGATAAATCTCTTAAAACTTCAAGAGGAGGTGTCTCTTCTAAATACTTAATCAATAACTGATCTTTTGTCGGCTTTTCAACTACTTCGTTTGTTCCAGATGATTGTGCAGCATGTTGTTTTACAAGTTTAGGTGGTTTTGAAGAGACTGTTAATTTATAAAAATCAGCAGCTGTTTTCTTCAACCGCTCTTCACTTATTCGATTATGTTCATCGATTGCCAACATGACAACTTTTTGCATATCAATTGGATTTAACGAATACAAAAATGCCACTTTCGCAATCATTTCTTTTATGGGTAGTGTCAGCACATGAGAAGGAATCATCACTTCTGATAGACCAGATTTAAGCAAATCGAAATCGAAGTCTAATGAGTAGAAAGGAATTTTATTTGGTCTTGCTACTTGTTCTTCGACGGTATGATCATAGATATGACTCAGTTTGTTATAGTCATGATTACTCTTAAACACATCTTTTAATTCCCGAGAAACGTTATCATATCCTTGATGTGTGTGTTGTTTTTTAATAAATCGATCTCGGACTTTGATATAGGCCTTCTCATGTATAACACTATATAAAGAAGTTGCCATGATTGGTTCACTGAAAAATGAACTTGCACTTAGCGGTGCCAAAACCTCATAAATAAATGCTCGTCCTTCTTCCTTGTCTAGTTTCCATGTTTTAAGTAACCCGATCGCCTCAAGTGCTACACGCGCTTCGAATATCTTCTTTAGTGGCATTCCTAATACATCCATTAAAAAATAATGGGACAAAGGTTCGGATTGAACATATTCTGATTCAGCCCATAAAGTGAAATACAGACTCATGGCATCGATTCCGATAATTGGTTTATAAAGTAATGTAACTAGTTGACGATCTTGGTCGGATAGAGGATAAGGCATTTGGATGATGCAGCTATCAACCGGTTGAAGTTCTTTGAATAGAAATTGCATACATCATCGCCTCACTTTCTTTAACTTTTATCTTCAGGGTTTTTATTAAGTAAATCTTTCAGTTCATCAATAAAGACATTAATGTCTTTAAATTGGCGATACACAGATGCAAAACGAACGTATGCAACCTCATCGATTTTTGACAATCGATCCATCACCATTTCACCAACCTCTTCGGATTTAACTTCGGAATTACCTATTCGACGTAAATCTTTTTCAATTGAAAAAACAACTTCTTCTAACACAGCTAAAGAAACCTGTCGTTTTTCACAAGCACGAATAAGACCACGTAAAACTTTCTCATGGCTAAATTCTTCTCGTGAACCATCTTTTTTCACGACAATTAATGGCATCTCTTCCACTTTTTCAAAGGTGGTGAATCGGAACCCACAATCTTCGCATTCGCGTCTTCTTCGAATCGCTTTATTATCATCAACCGGTCGGGAATCTACGACTCTCGTTCCGTTGTATTGGCATGTTGGACATCTCATATGATTTTCTCCTGATATTCGTTTATTCGTACTTATATTTTATTATACCAAAACATTGTCAATAAAATCGAAAAAGCAGAGGAATTTCTCCCTCTGCTCACTCAATTTTAATTTAAAAGTCATGCATGCGCTGTTACGCGTGCTTTACCCGCTTTAACAGGACCCATGCCGCGTGGAAGTTCCATTGTTTCACGAGTTTGTGATCCAAGAGCATCTGCAATATATTCTGCAGCAATGGTTGGATCTAAATCGCCACATGTATAAACATCGATACTTGCGTAACCGTGTTCTGGGAAGCTATGAATCGTTAAGTGAGATTCTGAAATAATCACGACTCCACTTACACCTTGTGGTGCAAATTTGTGGAATGCTACTTCACGTACTTCTGCTCCTGATTTCAGTGCTGCTTCAACAAATGTACGTTCAATAAAATTAACGTCGTTCAATTTATCAAACTCGCACTCCCAAAGTTCTGCAATAACATGACGTCCCATTGTTTCCATGGTTCGTTTTCCCCCTTTAATAAGAATTTAAGAAGTTTGTAGAATTTCTTAAAGTCGACTACCACGGGGGAAAGTTAGTCCAAAGAGGTCCTAACCCTTTAAGTAGTCAATATGTACATTTCGAAGTACACGATTCACATTATATGATGTATTCTAAAACATTGCAAGTACAAAGAAAGAATTCCTTCCAAAAAATATAGAAGGAATTCATTTACTTATACTTGTATTTTATTCTTTAATGCAGATGCCACTTTTACTGTTAAGTCAACCACTCGAGCGGAATATCCCCATTCGTTATCGTACCAGGCAAGGACTTTGACTTTTCTTTTTCCCATAACCATTGTTGTTAAACCGTCAATAATAGCAGAATGCGAATTCGTATTAAAATCAATCGAAACTAGTGGCTCAGTAGTGAAACCAAGAACACCCTTCATATCGCCCTTTGCTGCACGAACAAAAGCTTCGTTCACATCTTCAACCGTCACATCTCTCTGTAAATCTACAACTAAATCTACTAAAGAAACATTTGGTGTAGGTACACGCAAAGATAAACCATGAAGTTTTCCATTTAACTCAGGTAAAACAAGAGCTAATGCTTTTGCTGCTCCTGTAGAAGTTGGGATAATAGACTGCGCACATGAACGCGCACGACGTAAATCTTTATGAGGATTATCCAAGTTCTTCTGGTCGTTTGTGTAAGCATGTATGGTTGTCATTAATCCATTTTCAATGCCGAAAGTATCATTTAAAACTTTTGCAACTGGTGCTAAGCAGTTCGTAGTACAACTAGCGTTTGAAATCACATCATGAGCATCGATATCTAGTTTGTCATCATTGACACCCATAACTATTGTTACATCTTCATTTTTACCAGGAGCCGTTAAAATAACTTTTTTTGCACCTGCTTCTAAATGTAATGCGGCTTTTTCTCGTGCATTGAACTTACCCGTTGCTTCGATAACTATATCTATATTCATTTTTTTCCAAGGTAAATTTAAAGGGTCACGATCACTTACAAGTTGAACACGTTTACCATTTACAATAAGCGCATTTTCCTCCACACTCACTTCACCTTCGAATGTGCCGTGATTTGTGTCATACTTTATCAAATGTGCTAACGTTTCAGCTGGGTAACTGGCATTAATTGCCACAATATCTAAGTCATCTCTTAGAATTGCTTGACGAAATACCATACGGCCAATACGGCCAAAACCATTGATAGCAATAGAAGCTGACATAAAAAAAACCTCCTACATGTATGTTATACTGATTACCTTTATCCGTCTAATAGTATAACACATATTATAATAAGATAAACACTTTCCAAAAATAGAATAAAAGTTCTACTATTCTGAACTATTGACCTGTTACATTCCATTCTTTTAGGATTCTTTCAAGTTGAATTTTGGACTCTTCAACTGATCCATTATTATAAATAACTGCATCAGCACCTTTTTCCTTT
>JBHGUT010000032.1:0-137601 GCA_048976825.1 Paenisporosarcina sp. | reverse complement strand
CTTCAACGATGCTTCATCAATCCACTTAATGTAATATTTCCTCTCTATTTATTTAATTCATCACACTCACTTATCGTGCATATATTGCTTGAAAAGGAGGGGTGAGCGATGAGATGGCAACAAAAGTGGTTAGTGGCTTGCATACTGACAGTGGGCATTATTGGAATGGTTCAAATGGAAGAACGTGATGGAGGGAATTCACAGATTCGTTCGCTGTTTGAAGAAGGGAAGGATATCCATATCGTACGCTCGTTTGTTATGTCGTTAATGGATAATGAAGTTGTAGATGAAGTTGTTACCGTTTCTGTAGCTATACATCCTTCTATGACTACCTATGAATCTTTGCAACCTTATGAAGATGGTGTAATCGTATCTTATAAAGCACCTGTAAAAGTTATAGCGAGGGAAGATGGGCTAATCCTTTATACGGGTCACACGCGCCATACAGGGAAAACAATGACTGTATTATATGAAAGTGGGGACACAGTGACTTATGGGTTTGTTGAAAATTTTTCGCACTTACCTTATACTGCAGTCTCTGCTAACGATCTTATTGCAGAAGTACAACCAGGTCCAATGTATGTACAAGTGGAGAGTAGTGGGCAATTTTTAGATGCATCCGCATTAACTGATTGGATATCGGATGTCATTAAATAATTTCCGTCAAATCCAGCTACACCCCATCATGATTCCTCTAATATTGTATTTTATAGGAACGGGTCAATTTGCTCATTATTCTATTATGTTTACTTCATTAATCTTCCATGAAATGGGACATTTAGTTGCTGCAAAATGGACAGGTTTGAAAGTGAAAAAGTGTATAATTCTGCCTTATGGCGGTGAAATAGTCATTCGTAATCTCAGAATTGCGCCCAAACACCATCAATGGATTATTGCGATTTCAGGTCCGTTAGCGACATCACTGTTATATTTAATTACACAGTTTTTCTCTTTTCCTGGACAAGCATTTTTCAATCAAGTTCAGTTAATGATTCTCGCAATAAATTGCTTGCCAATGCTCCCTTTAGATGGAGGACAAGCACTGTTAGCATTATTTCCTAAGTGGTATGAAGGGCTATTAATTACATCCATTTTCGGCAGTTTATTTGCGATTCTTATTTTCTCTGAAATAATCCCTGTATCATTATTATTCGTGTTTATTGTCTATCGGAATATGAAATCATGGCATTATCGAAAATATGATGCTGCTTTTCACGACATTATTCGAAAGAAGTTGACTCTTGAATAGTCATATGATAATATTTTAATGTTATTGTTTGTAGCACCCGTGCTACTACAACCGCTCTGAAGAGGTTAAAGTATCTGCAAAGATCACCTTATTTGAAGGCGAGTCTGAGTCTAAGAGGAGGTGCAGTAAAATGTACGCAATTATCGAAACTGGTGGTAAACAAATCAAAGTTGAAAAAGGTCAAGAAATTTACATCGAAAAATTAGGTGTAGATGCTGAAGACGTTTTCACATTTGACAAAGTATTATTTGTAGGTGGAGACAATGTGAAAGTTGGCGTTCCTTTCGTAGAAGGTGCAACAGTTAAAGCGACAGTCGTTAAAAACGGTCGCGGGAAAAAAATCACTGTTTTCAAATACAAAGCGAAAAAGAACTACCGTCGTAAACAAGGTCATCGTCAACCTTACACAAAATTAGTAATTGATGAAATTAACCTGTAAGAAAAAGATGTGATATCGATGATTCAAGTTACGATTGAACAAGATCAGTCGGGTCAAGTTCGCTCTTTTGAAATGAAAGGTCATGCAGATTTTGCTGAACATGGTAAAGATTTAGTTTGTGCAGGTGCTTCTGCTGTTTCGTTTGGAGCATTGAATGCCATCATAACACTTACAAACATCACACCTGATATTCAGCAAGGACAAGATGGTGGATTTCTTAAAGTCTTGTTTCCGCAAAACCTCAATTCAAAAACGAATGAGCAAGTACAATTACTTGTACAAGCAATGATTGTATCTTTACAAACGATTGAACAAGATTATGCACAGCATATAAAAATAACCTTCAACAAGTAGGAGGTGGAACAGATGATGTTAAGATTAGATCTTCAGTTTTTCGCATCGAAAAAAGGAGTAGGATCGACTAGAAATGGTCGTGACTCTCAATCAAAACGCCTTGGCGCTAAACGTGCTGATGGTCAATTCGTTTCAGGCGGATCAATTTTGTACCGTCAACGCGGAACAAAAATTTATCCGGGTGAAAACGTAGGACGTGGTGGAGATGACACACTTTTTGCGAAAGTTGACGGAGTTGTACGCTTTGAGCGTTATGGCCGCGACAAGAAAAAAGTAAGTGTATATCCTGTAGCTCAAGAAGCTTAAATTAACAGCCAAAGGACTGCATTTATGCAGTCCTTTTTCTTTTTCAACAAAAATCTATGCATTTTTTTGGTATACTAATGAAATGAGACTAGCATAATGGAGAGTGTGAAGAATGACTGATAAACCGTTTTCAGTAAATGAGGCATTGCGATTTGCTCGACATGATTTTTTAAATCAGTTGCAGCTTATTAAAATGAATATTGATCTTGCACGACTGGAAGAGGCGAAAGCGGCCATTAATCACTACACCGAAGAAGTTAAATCGTTTTATGAGCTATCGAAATTAGACATACCACTGACATTTGAGTGGTTACAAACTGCTAATTGGCGTTTCCCTGCTTTTCAAGTGAACATAACCAGTCACATTGAAATAAAGTGTAATCCTTTGTTAGATGTGAAAATTCAGGATGTGCTCGAACAAGCAACTAAACTCTTGCATAATGGATTAAACCCATTCACTGAGCAGGAACTACATATTCATATTGTGTGTATTTCTTCTGGATTTAAACTGACGTTTGAAGCAAGTGGAGAATGGGAACCAATAAAACAGGAAATTTCACACGCAAAACAAGTAACACTTAACCATGAATGCAAAACGACCAAGAATTGGCGTTTTCATATAGAAGAAAGCAAGGAGGGATAGTCGATGTTTGTCGATCACGTAAAGATATCCATTAAAGGCGGAGATGGCGGAGATGGAATGGTCGCGTTTCGTCGTGAAAAATATGTACCTAACGGAGGACCTGCTGGGGGAGATGGCGGTCGCGGAGGTAGTGTGATTTTTGAAGTCGAAGAAGGCTTACGTACACTAATGGATTTCCGTTACAAACGATTTTTTAAGGCAAACCGTGGAGATCACGGGCAAAGTAAGGATATGCACGGTCGTGGTGCGGATGATTTAATTATTAAAGTTCCACCAGGTACTGTTGTTATGACTGAAGAAGGTGGACCTGTATTAGCAGATTTAGTTGAACACGGTCAACAGGCTGTTATTGCTAAAGGAGGACGTGGAGGACGTGGAAACTCACGCTTTGCAACACCTCAAAATCCAGCACCTGAGCTTTCTGAAAAAGGAGAACCTGGCCAAGAAATCGAAGTTGTTTTAGAATTAAAAGTATTAGCTGACGTTGGTTTAGTTGGATTCCCAAGTGTTGGGAAATCCACATTGTTATCTGTCGTATCTGCAGCGAAACCTAAAATTGCAGCATATCATTTTACAACGATTGTCCCAAACTTAGGGATGGTTGAAACGACAGATGGCCGTAGCTTTGCAATGGCTGATTTACCAGGCCTTATTGAAGGTGCAAGCCAAGGTGTTGGTCTCGGTCATCAATTCCTAAGACATATTGAACGAACGCGTGTAATTGTACATGTCATCGATATGTCTGGGATGGAAGGTCGCGATCCATATCAAGATTATCTAACGATTAATGAGGAATTAAAGAATTATAATCTTCGTTTAACTGAACGTCCACAACTAATTGTTGCTAATAAGATGGACATGCCAGATGCAGATAAGAACTTAGAAGAGTTTCGTAAGAAATTGCCAGAAGATTCGAAGGTATTCCCTATTTCAGCTTTATCTCGGAAAGGGTTAAATGAATTATTATTTGCTGCTGCCGATTTACTTGAAGTTACAGGAGAATTCTTGCTTCATGAAATATCCGAAGAAGAATCGGATGCAACTGTTCTATACAAACACCAATCAGAGCGTGATGGATTTGAAGTTTCACGAGACGATGACGGTGCTTTTGTGTTAAGTGGATCGTCACTTGAACGTCTATTTAAAATGACTGACTTCTCACGAGAAGATTCAATTCGTCGTTTTGCACGTCAACTTCGAGGAATGGGTGTTGATGAAGCACTTCGTGAACGTGGTGCTGTTGATGGCGATACTGTACGTTTACTGGAGTTCGAATTCGAATTCCTTGAATAGAGAGTGAGGTTGGGTTAATGAAAGACGTATCTGATCAACGATATTTTTTAGTAAGAGAAGATGTCTTAACTGAAGCAATGCAGAAAACGCTGGAGGCTAAACAACTTTTGCAAAATGGTGAAGTCGCGTCCATATGGGATGCGGTAAAAAAAGTTGACTTATCTCGAAGCGCTTTCTACAAATATCGAGATGCCGTCTTTCCTTTTCATTCAATCGTACGGGAACGGATATTAACAGTTTTTATACAGCTTGAGGATCGAAAAGGGACCCTTGCAACCCTCCTTCATACAGTGGCTGAAGCAAAGTGTAATGTGTTAACCATTCATCAAACTATTCCAATTCAAGGAAGAGCGAATGTAACGTTATCACTCGATGTTACAGCAATGGTTATTCAATTAGATGATTTCATACAACAGATAAAGAAATTGGATTTTGTGGAATCTGCTGAAGTGATAAGTTCTGGTGCATCATAATATATCTTTTGTTGATTAATGAAAAGATAAAATAAATATTTTTTATATGGTTGAAGGAGTGCAAATATGTCTAATCCAATTTGGGACTCACGAATTGCATATTTAGGTCCGGAAGCGTCATTTACACATTTAGCGGCAGCAGAATTATTTTCAAATGAATGGCTCATTTCATATGCAACCATTCCAGAATGTATTGAGGCCGTTGCAAATGATGAAGTTGATTATGCTGTTGTACCACTTGAAAATGCTTTAGAGGGATCAGTACCATTGACCATTGACTATTTATTTCATGATGTTACGTTACACGTTTCAGCTGAAATATTATCACCGATTGAGCAACATTTTATGGTCCATCCAAGTCAAGTTGATCAAAGTGAATCCATAGAAGTGATTTATTCACACCCCCATGCTCTAGCACAGTGTCATAAATACTTGTATTACCGATTCCGTGGGATACCTCTTGAACAAACTACTTCTACTGCAGCAGCTGCAAAATATGTATCAGAAAATCCGTCCCGTTCAATCGCAGCTATCGGAAATGTATTTGCTGCGAAAAAATATGGTTTGTCGATTGTTCAAGAAAATATACATGATTTTCACTTTAATCACACACGTTTTTTTGTATTGTCTAAAGGAAAACAAAAAATTACTCGTGCGGGATATGATGAACAGGCGAAAACGACGCTTATGATTAAACTACCTTTAGACGATCGATCTGGAGCCTTGCACCAGGTGTTATCTGTTTTTGCGTGGCGTCAATTGAACTTAAGTAAGATTGAATCACGGCCTTTAAAAACAGGTCTTGGTCAATACTTTTTTATAATCGATATCTTAGCGGATGAACAAATACCAATGATGGTAGGGGCGAAAGAAGAACTACAAGCCCTAGGGTGTGATGTTAAATCACTCGGTACATATTATACATACAAAAAGGTGATTGGGACCACATAGGCCCAATCACCTTTATTTTATTCCTCAGCTAAAAATCCTCTTTCCCTCATCGCATAAATTGCCCGGTTTATAGTCTCTTCATTTGATGCAGCTATTAAATGTAAATGAATACCTCCAGTAAGCTCAGATAAATAACTTGCACCTGTTTCCTCAACCTTTTTGAGAAATAAATCAACCTCATGACGATTTGCTACTTGAATGGAGGCAATTAAATCTCCATAAACGGGGTGTTCAATTGTGACATTTTTCACAAGGACACCTGAATCAACAAGTGTATATAATTCTGCTTTTGCATCTTCAGGGGAATGTATACAGGCTATTTGTCTTTCAAAAGCATGCATTGTATTTGTTTTTCCAATGTATACATATCCTTGACTTGTTGCTAGTATTGGCTCATTTCGTGCTTTTAAAAGTGTCATATCACCCACAATTACTTGTCTACTAACCCCAGCCTTTTTTGAAAGGTCTGTTCCAGTTATCGGTTCACTTGATTGTTTTAAAAGCAAAAGAATCTCTTGCCTTCTTGCTTCTCCAAGTAATTTTTTCAATAAAATCCCTACCTTTTATGTGCATAAATGTATCTCATCTAAACATAGTTTATCATGAACAGCTTTGTTGTACGTAAAGTAAGTGACCATTTTTCAACAAGAATCATAGGATACATAGATGAAAGGGGGAATACATGTGCACGTACATGTTGTGCAAAAAGGAGATACTCTTTGGAAAATCGCAAGACAATATGGGGTGTCTTTTGATGAAGTGAAACGTTTGAATGCTCATTTAGCAAACCCGGACTATATTGTTCCAGGTATGAAAATTTTCGTCCCAGAAAAAGCGGCGAAAATGCAAGAAAAAGCTGAACATCCTTTCCATGACAATCGCCCTGTGAAGAGTTTAAAGGAGGGGCTTGTAGAACCAATGAAGAAAGCAGTCCAGCTACCAATGCCACAACCGTTACCAAAGGCGATGCCACAGCCGATGCCACAGCCGATGCCACAACCGATGCCACAGCCTATGCCACAACCTATGCTACAACCGATGCCACAGCCTATGCCCCAACCGTATCCTTATCCGATTTCACAAGATATTTCGATGACAAATATTATGCCTCAAATAATGGGAGTCCCTTATGGATTTATGCCAGTACCAGATGTGGATGCAACACACGTTCCACAACCTCTTCCACCAAAAGCAATGCATCATCCAGTCAAAAAAATGCCACTTCCTGAAAAACCAATAGCTCATATTCCTACAACAAAACTACCAGGATGGAAGTTGGATGATTCAAGTTCATTAGGATACGATATGAGTTCTTCACTAGAGATGCCAGTACTACCACAATATACCCAAATGCAACAAGCGCCAATGGAGATGCCTTGTGGATGTAGCCAACAACATTATGTACATCATCGACCATCGCCTTGCGGTTGTGGTCATGTAGATTACCAACAACAATATCAATATCCAACTCAAATGCGCGAAGAAAGTCCTGAGTCATATATGCCAATGCAGCAACAACATCCATATATGATGTCACCACAAATGATGCCTTATATGGCATGTACGCCTTGTCATATGTTGCCGGCACATCATGGACAATGGGGATTCCCCGTTCGTTATAACTAAAAGTGGAGAGAGATCAGTATATTCAACTAAAGCCGAATGTTTGGAAATGGCAAGTTGGAGAAAACGAATTTTCACTTAAAAAGTATAACGAAATTGATGAGGCTGAAAAAATTCGTTATATTCATGAACAACTATTATTATTAAAACAATCGTATGTATTACCAATTGAACCATACAATGATCAATTCGTAATTCAACAGCCCTGGGTTGAGAATGGAAAAAAAGTACGATTCGATTCTTCTAAGGACCGGGAAGATTCCTTAAACCTGCTTCACAAGTTGCATCAAACTGGAGATAAATTCAATTGGAAAAAATGCAAGTTCTTACATGAAATTAATTTGAATAAAAAATGGGAACACCGTTTGGAGAAGTGGCTTCATGCTTCTCCATTTTTGCATCAACACATGGGGAAAACAAAAACAAATCGTATTACGAATTATGCAGAGAAAGCAATTGATAAAATTAAACCATTGCCATCGAAAAATTTAACGATTCTTCACGGAGATGTGGTTCATCATAATTTCGTACGTGACAAAAAAGGGAAGATGTATCTTATAGATTTTGATTTGGCATGCATCGGTGCAAAAGAAGTTGAACTTATTTTATGGATGCATCGTGTATTGCCCCATCTAGATTATGAAGTTCATAAACTTTTTCAACACCACCCAACACTTCACTCATTAAATAAAAACGCGTTACAATATTTACTATTTCCCAATGAATTACTTAGAGAATGGCTGTATGCATCATCATTAAGTGAACGGCAATTGACGACATTTTTACCCAAGTTGAAATTGTTCACTGAAAAAACTTTAAGATTAATGCCGAATTTAACGATGGATTTAGACAGTATGTAAGTCTTGATAATCAAAATTATCGCATGTTGAATGAAAATCCTTTAAAATTACATCAAGGTTCATGGTATAATTAAGTATTCAATCATCAACTACTTCAAAGAAGTGCAATATTGATTTGATGTATACATTACGAAGCAAAACTCTTACAAAGGAGGATTTAACATGACGGAAACGAATCAAACAAATGAAACAGAAGCACCAAAAAAGAAATTGAGTCTTAAAGAAGCAATGAAGCAACAACTTGAAGCCAAAAAAAATCAAGCTACTTCAAATAATGCATCTGGAAATCCGACACAATCAACCAAAAAAATGAAAAGTCAGCAAACCAAAAAAGTGAGTAATACCCGTAGAAAAATGGGTGTTTAATAGTTACTTATTGGATGAATGAATATGTTTCAGCATTTGTAAAGCAGTTATTTCTTTTAATAATGATTAATTCCCTACTCGAAGAGTGGGGTTTTTATTTGTAAATTGATAAATCTTTAAACCGTTTAGAATCAACGAATCGCAATATATGAATACATACGTTCTCCTATAATTATGCTATAATCAAGAACGTTGATTGTGAGGAGAGAAATTTATGTATGATTATATAAAAGGGCTTGTTACACGTGTAACACCTGAATATGTAACACTCGAACAGAACGGAATAGGCTGGCAAATATTTACGCCAAATCCTTATGCCTTTCGTGTTACAGATGATGAACAACAAATTTTTACACATTTGAATGTCCGTGAAGATGCCCAAAATATTTTTGGTTTTATATCACTTGAGCAACGTGAGCTCTTTCGAAAGCTTATATTAGTTTCTGGAATCGGACCAAAAGGTGCTCTTGCGATATTAGCGAGTGGACAACCATCCCAAGTTATTCAAGCGATTGAACATGAAGACGAATTATTTTTAGTTAAATTTCCAGGTGTAGGGAAAAAAACAGCGCGTCAAATGATTTTAGATCTTAAAGGAAGATTGGGAGATTTAATTGGAGAAACACCAATACCAAGTGGACTAGATGAACTTCAATTATTCCCGGACAAAGTAGGAAAACAAGAAATAGAAGAAGCATTTTTAGCACTTGCTGCACTTGGTTATTCTGAGAGAGAGCTTGCAAAAATACGTCCACAATTAGATCTGATATCAGAAGCATTAGAAACAGAAGGCTATATGAAAAAAGCACTTCAATTACTGTTAAAACAGAGCTAAGAAAGGGAGGTCAAATGTATGCAAGAACGTGTCATTTCTAGTGAAATATCTGAATACGATGAACGATTTGAACAATCGCTTAGACCAAAATATTTATCACAGTATATTGGGCAAGATAAAGTAAAGAATAATTTAGAAGTGTTTGTTGAAGCTGCAAAAATGCGAGAAGAAAGTTTGGATCACGTATTGTTATATGGACCTCCTGGCCTTGGAAAAACGACCCTAGCTGCGGTAATTGCTAATGAAATGAATGTTAATATTCGCATGACTAGTGGGCCTGCCATTGAAAGACCAGGGGATCTGGCTGCGATTGTAAGTTCGCTTGAACCCGGTGATGTTTTATTTATTGATGAAATTCACCGATTAAATCGATCAATTGAAGAAGTTCTTTATCCAGCTATGGAAGACTTTTGTTTAGATATTGTTGTCGGTAAAGGGCCAACAGCAAGGTCAGTGCGTCTAGATTTGCCACCATTTACATTAATAGGAGCAACTACTCGTGCAGGTGCACTTTCTGCGCCATTACGAGACAGATTTGGCGTGTTATTGCGTCTTGAGTATTATGACAATCATTCATTAACAGAAATCGTTACACGAAGTGCTGCGCTTTTTGATGCTGATATTGATTTCCCGTCTGCTGGTGAAATTGCTAGTCGGTCTAGAGGTACTCCACGTATAGCAAACAGACTATTAAAACGAGTACGTGATTTTGCTCAAGTACGAGGAAATGGAAAAATCACGTTAGAAACAGCAAATGAAGCACTTGAGTTACTGCAAGTTGACCCATTAGGTCTTGATCATATTGATCACAAGCTAATGACGGGTATGATAGAGCGTTTCAGAGGTGGTCCGGTGGGTTTGGATACCATTGCAGCAAGTATAGGTGAGGAATCTACCACCATAGAAGATGTGTATGAACCATATTTATTGCAAATTGGCTTTTTACAACGTACACCAAGAGGTCGCGTGGTAACAAGAATAGCTTACGAACATTTTAACTACCCTTATTTTGAGGAATAATTATTAAAGGAAGTACAAGTATGCGAGTAGAAGATTTCGATTTTAATTTACCAGAAGAATTAATCGCCCAAACCCCGCTTGCCGACCGAACTTCGAGCAAGCTTTTAGTTTTGGATAAAGATAGTGGTGATGTTTCTCACCATACGTTTAAAGACATCGTTAATGAATTTCAATCAGGAGATTGTCTGGTGTTAAACGATACCCGTGTATTACCTGCTCGACTCATGGGTGTGAAAGAAGAAACAGGAGCACATATAGAAGTTCTACTATTGAAGCAAACCGAAGAAGATGTTTGGGAAACTTTAGTCAAACCAGCGAAACGAGTGAAAGTTGGAACAGTTGTTTCATTTGGTGAAGGATTACTTCAAGCTCTTTGTGTAGGTGAAGCTGATCATGGTGGTCGTATGTTCAAATTTACGTATGACGATATCTTCTATGAAATTCTTGATCAATTAGGTGATATGCCTTTACCACCATATATTCGTGAGAAATTAGATGATAAAGATCGTTATCAAACCGTGTTTGCAAAAGAACGAGGTTCTGCTGCTGCACCTACAGCTGGTCTCCATTTTACAGAAGAATTATTAGACGAAATTCGTCGAAAAGGCGTTGAAGTGGTTTTTATTACCCTACATGTGGGTCTTGGAACTTTCCGTCCAGTCAGCGTTGAATCGATTGATGATCATGAAATGCACGCTGAGTTTTATCGCGTTTCTAAAGATGTAGCAAATACGATTAATCGTATAAAAGCTGCTGGGGGACGTGTGATTTCAGTTGGTACCACTTCTACTAGAACACTTGAGACTGTTGCCAATAAATATAATGGACAGTTACAAGAGGATAGTGGCTGGACTTCTATATTTATTTATCCCGGGTATGAATTTGCTTGTATAGATGGGTTGATAACCAACTTCCACTTGCCGAAGTCAACGCTTGTGATGTTAGTGAGTGCTCTTACGTCACGGGATAAAATCATGCATGCTTACGAGGATGCAGTTCAACACCAATATCGATTTTTTAGTTTTGGCGATGCGATGTTTATTCGACCATCTACAAAACAGAAAGGAGTTCGTGCATGACAGCGATTCGATACGAACTAATTAAAACAGATAAACAAACAGGTGCCCGACTCGGCATCGTGCATACACCACACGGATCTTTCGAAACGCCAACTTTTATGCCAGTAGGTACACAAGCAACGGTAAAAACGATGGCTCCAGAAGAATTAAAACAAATGGAAGCAGGCATTATTTTAAGTAATACTTATCATTTATGGTTACGACCAGGTCACGACATTATTAAAGAAGCAGGTGGCTTGCATAAATTCATGAACTGGGACCGTGCAATTTTAACTGATTCTGGTGGTTTCCAAGTGTTTAGTTTAAGTGAATTTCGGAAAATCGAAGAAGAAGGCGTCCATTTCCGCAATCATATGAACGGCGACAAACTTTTTTTAAGTCCAGAAAAAGCAATGGAAATCCAGAATGCTCTTGGATCAGATATTATGATGGCTTTCGATGAGTGTCCACCATTTCCCGCAACACATGAATATATGAAATCTAGTGTGGAACGCACATCACGTTGGGCGGAGCGTTGTCTACAAGCACATGCTCGTCCTGGTGACCAAGGGTTATTCGGAATTATACAAGGGGGAGAATTCGAGGATCTTCGTCGTCAAAGTGCGGCGGATCTTGTTTCCTTAGATTTCCCTGGGTATGCAATTGGTGGATTGTCAGTTGGTGAACCAAAGGACGTGATGAATCGCGTTCTTGAATTTACAACACCTTTCATGCCTTCAGACAAGCCTCGTTATTTAATGGGTGTTGGTTCACCCGATTCACTCATCGACGGAGCAATCCGCGGTGTTGATATGTTTGATTGTGTACTCCCTACACGTATTGCAAGAAATGGTACGCTCATGACTAGTAATGGCCGTTTGGTTGTTAAAGGTGCTAAATATGCTCGTGACTTTGGTCCAATTGATGAAAATTGTGATTGTCATGTATGTAAAAACTATTCTCGTGCCTATATTCGTCACTTAATCAAAGCTGAAGAAACATTTGGGATCCGTTTAACTTCATATCATAACTTGCATTTTTTAATGAATTTGATGAAACAAGTACGTCAAGCTATTCGTGAAGATCGTCTTGGAGATTTCCGAGAAGAATTTTTTGAACAATACGGTTATAATAAACCGAATGCAAAAAATTTCTGATTCTTGTATACTAATACATATAGAGAAAGGGGGAAAATAAAGAATGGATTTACTTGGATTATTACCAATAGTTTTGATGTTCGTTGTGATGTGGTTTTTCATTATCAGACCAGCACAAAAACGTCAAAAAACAACAGCTTCTATGCAATCTAGCTTAAAACGTGGTGATCGTATCGTTACGGTAGGTGGTCTACATGGCACGGTAGATGCAGTAGACGATGCAACTGTATTTCTAACGGTTGCTGACGGGACACGCATGCAATTTGAACGTGCAGCTGTTGCTCGCATTTTAGAGGAATCACCAGTACTATAAAAAAAAACCTGTTCATCCTATCGGAGAACAGGTTTTTTTATGCATAAATTTACCTTCATTGAACCATGCTAAAACTAAAAGGTGATGCGTATGGAAGATATGTTTGTCATAGCATGGCGGACGCTATTTCTATATGTGCTTATGATTGTTATTTTTAGGCTCATGGGAAAAAGGGAAGTTGGAGAACTTAGTGTCATCGACTTAGTCATTTTTGTGATGATTGCTGAAGTTGCAACGTTTGCGATAGATAACCCGAAACGACCGCTTTTTGAATCCATTATAGCTATGATTTTATTATTACTTATTCAATTAACCTCTTCATTTCTCTCGTTAAAAAGTAAAACCATGCGTGATTTGTTGGACGGAGATCCCTCGGTGATCATTCGTGATGGTGAAATCCTTGAAACCGAAATGCGAAAATTGAGATACAATTTAGATGACTTATTTCAACAATTAAGAGAGCAACAAATCGGTTCTGTCCAGGAAGTTAAATATGCTTTTTTAGAGCCTTCTGGAAATTTATCGGTTTTCACTAAAGATGGACAACACCCAGTATTGCCACTAATTGTTGATGGTGATATTCAAGAATCTCATTTAGTGTTAATTCAGCACGACAAAGAGTGGTTATTAAATAAGCTGAAGGAAAAAGATATTTATGATCCAACTACCATATTTTATTGTAGTTATGAAAACAATGAAATTTTCTTTCAATTAAAAGAGAAGTTTATGACTTCGTAATCAACTTACGCAATAACCGAACATCAGAAAGATGTATTTGTCTAAATAAAACAAGTCCGATGAACAACATGAAACAAGTAACCAAACTGTCTGCTATCCAAGGCATTTCGGCAAGAGGCCAAACAACAGGTCTTAAAATGATGGTCAGGACAAAGATCACATAAGGAAGAGCGAAGAAGGTGAAGCCAATGCCGGCTTCTTTTTTTTGACGTAGTGTTGCCATATGTAGAAAAGAAGTCAAACATACACCAAAACCAATGGCTAGAATCGCTCCTTTTTCTTCGATTCCTGGTTGAGAAGCTAATACAAACATAACAAATAACTTACCTAGTCCGCCATAAATCGAATTCATCATAGCTGCCTTCGCTTCATGCATAGCCTGTAGAATAGCATGTAATGGGCTCTGTATATAATAAAAGAAAAAGACGGGGGCAAGTAATGCCATATAACCAGAACCTTGATTAATGTGGAAAAGGACCCTAACAATATGTTCACCATGTAAATAAAAAACAGTTGCAGCAAAGCATCCAGTAATCGCTGAAACGCGCATCGCGAGGGATATACGATCCTGAAGCATATGCCTATTTGATCGTGCACGAGCGTCACTAACTGCTGGTACTAATACAATTGATAGGGCATACGGAATAAAAGCTGGGAATAATAGAAGAGGAACAAAAACACCCGAAATCACTCCGTAAAGATTTGTTGCTGCAACAACTCCTACACCCGCAACCGCCAGTGCTCGAATAAAAATAATTGGTTCTAGAAACCAAGTAAAGGAGCCGAAAAGCTTACTTCCAGCTGATGGTAAAGAAATTTGTAATATAGGTTTTGAAGGATAAGGTGCCCAATTTTTAACTTTTTTTGCTCTCTTATATTTAAACCATAAATATAGAAAAGCTATCACTTCAGCTACTAATGCCATAATCATGGCAGCAGCAGCTGTTTCTGCGGGAGATTCCTGTTGCACAATGTAAGGAAGTAACCAGGTAACTAATGCAATTCGTAAAAACTGCTCAATTAATTGAGACCAAGCAGTTTCTTCTACTTTTGCTAATCCTTGAAAATATCCTTTTAACACACTGGAAAACGCAGCAATCGGAATTGTGATTAACCCAACGTATAACGTTTTTTCCATTTGTTCATTTTGTAATAGGGTGTTGGCTAGAAAAGGAATGAAAAACCACATAGCTGGACCTAAAATGCAAATAGATAGGAAAGTAATTTTCCAAACTTTTCTCATTAAACCTTGAATTTCTGCATGTTTTTTCTTTGCATACAATTCTGCAGTGATTTTAGCAACTCCAATAGGTAATCCTAGTTGGATTAGAGCAAGGAAAAAGATGAATGCAGGGTATGCAGCCATGTAAATACCTACTGCTTCTTCACCGGCAATTCTAACAAATTGAATGCGGAACACAAAACCAAACAGTTTTGATAAAAATACGGCACCCATTAAAACTAACGTTCCACGAAAAAATGTAGACAATTTTGCCACTTCCTTCTCAAGTCAAAGAAATTCATATACAATATGGGTATGCGAAAGTACGTGAAGTTAAAACTTAAGAAGGAGGAAGTGGCAAAATGAATGGAGTTAAAAATGATTTATTTGATCATGTTATGCCAGCTTTAGAAAGTAAAAAAAGTGAATTTCATTTGTATCAATATACCTCTATTACAGAAGCAGATATTTGGAATTATTGTATGAAGAAAAAATGGAAGAATCGTGATGTGAAAGAAATGCGTTTGTATGAGGTGGTCAATGACATTATGGAAACCTCACCCGCAAAATATATGACACATACACAGATAGAAGAATACCGAACATCCAATTGGTTTTCACAATTGAATCAAGAGGAACTTCAAGTGCTTTTGCAAAACAATATCAATGAAGGTAAAAGTATCGAATTGAATTCGGATCCGGATGTCCTATAAGTCAGTTTGACACTTGGCGCAACCTGTCTCATAATAATCATGTTGCGCTTTTTATCGTTATGGCAATATAGTTTGCCATTTGTACCATTAAGGAGGAATTATACATATGAAAACTAGAGGCCGAATTATAGCATTTTTACTGCTCATCGTCGTATTCACGGCTTCCATGAGTACTACCGCACAATCGATTGTCAACAATATTAAATTGGGATTAGATTTGCAGGGTGGTTTTGAAGTTCTTTACGAAGTTCAATCCTTAAAAGACGGTGAGAAAATAACAGAAGATGTACTTGCTGATACAGCAGCTGCTCTTCTAAATCGTATTGATGTATTAGGGGTTAGTGAACCTGTCATTCAAGTGGAAGGTGATAATCGAATTCGCGTTCAGTTAGCGGGTGTTGAAGATCAAGAATCCGCACGTGAATTATTATCCACTCAAGCGAACTTATCGTTCAGAGATGTTAATGATGAACTCATGTTAGATGGTTCAGATTTAAAAGAAGGTGGCGCTAAAGCTACTTTTGATGATAAGGGACGTCCAATTGTTACACTTGAACTTAAAGATTCTTCTAAATTCGCTGACGTGACACAACAAATTAGTCAAATGCCATTAGGAACAAACTTACTAGTTATCTGGATGGATTTTGAAGAAGGGGTGGATTCTTATGCAGCTGAGGCTGCAAAAGGTCCAGATGAAAAAAAGAAATTTGTTTCGAGTCCACAAGTTTCTCAACGGATCAATTCTACTGGTGTTGAAATATCTGGCTCATTTACTGTAGAAGAAACGAAAAATTTATCAGGAATTTTAAATGCGGGGGCATTACCTGTAAAATTAGAGGAAATTTATTCGACTTCTGTTGGTGCTCAATTTGGTGAGCAGGCTCTTAATTCGACAGTATTTGCTGGAGTCATAGGGATAGCCCTTGTTGGCATGTTCTTACTACTCTATTATCGCTTACCAGGTTTAGTTGCATTAATTACATTAGCAGTTTTCGTCTATATAAATTTATTGATATTTGACTTAATTAATGGTGTATTAACTCTGACTGGGATTGCAGCAATTGTCCTTGGGGTTGGTATGGCAGTAGATGCCAACATTATTACTTATGAGCGGATGAAAGAGGAATTACGTGTAGGTAAATCCGTTAAAGCGGCGTTCCAAAGTGGAGCTAAGTCTTCATTTTCTGCCATATTTGATGCGAACATTACATCGCTTATCGCTTCGATTGTATTATTCTATTATGGTACAAGCTCTGTTAAAGGGTTTGCAACAACATTAATAATTAGTATATTAGCGAGTTTTATTACAGCAGTTTGGGGCTCACGATTATTGCTTGGATTGCTTGTAAACAGTGGGTTCTTTGATGGGAAAACTTGGTGGTTTGGTGTTAAAAAGTCAACCGTTCATCCTGCGGAAGAAGAATTTGATACACTTGATCTTCCGACAAAGTTTGATCGATTTGACTTTGTTCATTCCCGTAAAAAATTCTTTACAGCTTCCATCGTCTTTATCATTATTGGAATGATCTTAATCGGAATATTCCGATTGAATTTAGGTATTGACTTTTCAAGTGGTACACGAGTTCAAATAACAGCGAATGAATCCTTAACAAAAGAGGAAATTTCTAATTATTTAGATACCATTAATCATCCATCAGACGATATCGTGTTGTCTGGTGATAAAGATGAGATTGGAGTAGTCCGATACAAAGAAGAATTTTCTCAAACGGAAATAAATGAAATAAAATCTGATATCAAAAAAGAATTCGGTTCAGATCCTAACATAAGTACTGTTTCTTCCACTGTCGGAAAAGAACTTGTAAAAAATGCGATCTATGCGTTAATCTTGGCGTCAATCGGAATTGTTATTTATACGGCATTCCGATTTGAGTGGAGAATGGGCGTCTCGGCAATTGTTTCTCTTTTACATGATGCGTTCTTTATGTTGGCGCTATTTAGTATATTCCGCATCGAAGTGGATATCACTTTTATCGCCGCGATATTAACCATTGTGGGTTATTCGATAAATGATACCATTGTTACGTTCGACCGCATTCGAGAAAACCTAAAACGCTCGAAGAAAATAGAAACAGATGAAGAACTAGCCACTATTGTGAATAAATCGCTTCGTCAAACATTAGGCCGTTCGGTTGTCACCGTATTGATGGTAGTATTTGTTGTCGTTTGTTTACTTATTTTTGGGGCAGAACCAATCAGAAACTTCTCACTTGCATTATTAATTGGATTAATCGCAGGTACGTATTCATCAATCTTCATAGCAGCTCAATTATGGTTCGTGTTAAAGAAACGTGAATTGAAAACACGTGGACCAATTGATGTAGAGGCTCAAGATAAAAAATGGGGTTCAGATGAGCCTGTCGTTTAATAGTTTATAAAGAGAAGGGAACAGGGTATAGGTTTACTATCCTCTGTTCCTTTTTAAGTGGCTGGAAATGGTGGGAAATGATAGGATATCAAAAAGGGGTTGAAGAAAATGAAATTTCAATGGTCGTTATTAATTGGTCTTATTTTTGCTGTTATTGTAGCTATATTTGCCGTTGTAAATGTTGATTCGGTACCTGTCAATTATGTTTTTGGAAGTGCTGAGTGGCCACTTATCTTGGTCATATTAGGCTCAGCCTTATTAGGTGCACTTATAAGTGGGTCCGTCGCGATTTTTCGCTCATTCGTTTTACAACGACGTGTGAACCACCTAGAAAAAGAAGTGATGTTAAAAGAATCTCTTATTGCAACTCAACAAAACGAAATTACTGCTATTCAAAAAAATGAACCTGTAAGGTATCAGGACGCGGATCCTGTAGGGGACCAAAACACGACAATTTAATGTTTATTAAAAAGTTCTCTGAGTCTGAAAACTCAAAGAACTTTTTTAAATCCATTATTTCATCCAATATTTATTATTCCTCATGAATTTTCGGTATAATACTAGATGTGAGGAAGTGGAAGAATGTTAGAATCCAAGAAAAGATGGCGAATTAAGCGCCCAGATTCTGAAATCGTTAAATTGCTTCAATCTGAATTACAATTACCTATAGTATCTGCCAAATTACTTGCTTCTCGTGGCTTTTCCGATATTGAAGAAACACGTGCATTCATACAAATGAATGAAACGAATACACATGATCCATTTTTGCTTTTTGACATGGATGTTGCTGTAAAAAGAATTAAATCAGCCATTGAAAATGAGGAATTTATTCTTGTATATGGTGATTATGATGCTGACGGTGTGACAAGTACAAGTGTCATGGTGAGTGTCTTAAAACAATTGGGAGCTAATGTTACATTTTCAATTCCTAATCGCTTTATGGATGGATATGGCCCGAGTGAGCGCCTTTTTAAAGAGGCTCACGAAAGTGGCATTCAATTAATTATTACGGTTGATAATGGGATATCTGGAATTGAAGAAATTAAATTAGCAAATGACCTTGGAATGGATGTTATTATTACAGACCATCACGAGGCGTCAGATATTCTTCCACCAGCTTACGCTATTATACATCCAAGACATCCTAATGGTCATTATCCTTTTGGCGAGCTTGCAGGGGTAGGTGTGGCTTTTAAAGTGGCTCATGCCCTACTTGGTTATGCGCCTAAGGAATTGCTCGAACTCGTTGCAATTGGGACCGTAGCAGACTTAGTACCTCTTCATAACGAAAATAGATTTTTCGTAAAAGAAGGTATTAACATTATGAGAAAATCACAAAGACCTGCCATCCATGCGCTTTGTCAAATCTCAGGAACTGATCAACATCTAATTGATGAAGAAACCATTGGATTTATGTTCGGTCCACGAATTAATGCGCTTGGTCGAATGGGGGATGCTGGTCCTGGAGTTGATTTGTTTTTGAGTTCAGACCAAGTTGAGGCTGCAACGCTTGCAAAGCTGCTTGATACCCATAATAAAGAGCGTCAAGGCGTTGTAAGTAAAATGACTGAAGAAGCAATGGAACTTGTCCAATCGGGTGCAATTGGTAACAATCCACATGTAATTGTGGTTGCAAAAGAAGGATGGAACCCTGGCGTTGTGGGAATTGTTGCATCAAAATTAGTTGAGAAATTTTACAGACCAACCATTGTTCTCGGAATAGATAAAGAAAAAGGTATTGCAAAAGGATCTGCTAGAAGTATAGAAGGATTTCATTTATTTAATGAACTTGCGAAAAATCGTGATATCTTACCTCATTTCGGTGGTCATCCAATGGCTGCGGGTATGACTTTATCGATGGATCAAGTAAATGAATTAAGAGAAAGATTAAATGAACAAGCGAAAAGCGTTTTAACTTCAGAAGACTTAATTCCAATGCAAAATATCGATTTAACAATTAACTTAGATGAAATTGAGTTAGATTCCATTGAAGCATTAAAAGACTTAGGTCCATTTGGAATGGGCTTCGCTAAACCTGTATATTGTGTGGAGCATGTGACCGTTTCCTCCATGCGTAAAATCGGGGCCAATCAAAATCATATTAAATTAGAATTTGAAGATGGATTGATAAAACTTGATGCAATTGGATTTGGTCAAGGGAACTTAGTGGATGAACTTACACCAGGTGTCCGTGTATCATTTATAGGCGATTTGCAAATAAATGAATGGAATGGACGCAAAAAACCACAATTTCTTCTACATGACGTGCAAACAAAAGATTGGCAATTATACGATATTAGAGGAATTAGACAAACACATCGATGGACGCAAACGATACAAGAAAAGGAGACTGTATTTATTGCTTTCAATAAAAAGACAGTCCAACATTTCGAGTCCAATTTTCCGACTCAAATGCAACTTATTGATGAAGAAACTCAATTAGAGAAATCAAAACCCTATATTGTTTTGTTAGATATTCCGGCAGATGAAAAACTTCTTGAGTCAGTCCTTTTTAAGCTAGCTCCAAAACGTATTTATGCTCATTTTTATGTACCTGAGTCAAAATACTTTGAAGGAATGCCAAACAGAGATCAATTTAAATGGTTTTATGGATTTTTATTAAAAAGGCAATCGTTTGACTTGAAACTGAATGGGGATGAGTTAGCTAAACACAAAGGGTGGAGTAAAGAAACATTATTTTTCATGGCAGAGGTGTTTTTTGAACTAGGTTTTGTTAGAATAGACAATGGACGAATTGACATGCAAGATGTACAAGTAAAACGAGACCTTGCAGAATCAATTGTTTACCAAACACGTGCAGTACAAATTCAGCTCGAACAGAAGTTGTTATATGCACCATATATGGAATTGAAACAATGGTTTGAGTCGAGGCTTGTCGAACGGACCGTTCCTGAGGAGGAGCAAAAATGGATTTAAAGCAATATGTAACAATAGTAGAAGACTGGCCTAAAAAAGGCATAAGATTTAAGGATATTTCAACAATCATGGATAATGGAACAGCATATAAATATGCGACCGATCAAATTGTGGAATATGCTAAAACAATAGATGCAGATATGATTGCAGGACCAGAAGCTCGGGGATTTATCATTGGTTGCCCAGTAGCGTATGCAATGGAACTTGGATTTGCACCCGTCCGTAAAGAAGGTAAGCTTCCTAGGGAAGTTATTCGTGAAGAGTATGACCTGGAATATGGTACAAACGTTCTCACAATGCACAAAGATTCCATTAAGCCTGGTCAACGGGTATTAATCGTGGATGATTTATTAGCTACGGGAGGTACCGTAGAAGCTACGATTAAGATGATTGAACAAATGGGCGGAATTGTTGCGGGTTGTGCATTCTTAATTGAGTTAACTTATTTAGATGGTCGAGACAAGCTAAAAGGTTACGATATTTGCACTTTAATGCAATACTAAGAGGGTGGACTTTACAAGTCCCTCTTTTTTTTTATACAATAGTGGTTATATATCTATTTAGAAATCGAATGGAGTTAGGTGAAACGACATGGCGAAAGATCAAGTAATGACAGCTGAAGAAGTTTTCGCAATTGTCGCTACATATATGAATGACAAAAACGTTGAGTTTGTCAAAAAATCCTATAAGATGGCTGAGTATGCCCATCGTGAGCAATTCAGAAAATCTGGAGAACCGTATATCATTCACCCAATTCAAGTAGCTGGAATATTATCACAACTACAAATGGATCCTGCAACTGTTGCTGCAGGTTTTTTACATGATGTGGTAGAAGATACAGAAGTTTCTCGTGAAGGAATTGTGAAAGAATTTAACGAAGAAGTTGCCATGCTAGTTGAAGGTGTGACGAAGTTAAGTAAGATTAAATTCATGTCTAAAGAAGAGCAACAAGCTGAAAATCATCGTAAAATGTTTGTAGCTATGGCACAAGATATTCGAGTAATTTTGATTAAACTTGCAGATCGTTTACATAATATGAGAACCCTCAAGTTTCAACCAGTAGAGAAACAGCGTTTGAAAGCAAGTGAGACGCTTGAAATTTTTGCTCCACTAGCTCATAGACTAGGGATATCTACAATTAAATGGGAACTGGAAGATATTTCTCTCCGATATTTAAACCCACAGCAATATTACCGTATCGTGAACTTGATGAAACGGAAGCGGACGGAACGAGAAGAATATTTAAATCACGTGATGACAGATATTCGTGGACAATTAGATGACGTCGAAATTGAAGCGGATTTATATGGACGACCTAAGCATATCTATAGTATTTATAAAAAAATGGTTATACAAAACAAGCAATTTAACGAAATTTACGATTTATTGGCTGTCCGTATTACAGTTGAAAGTATCAAGGATTGTTATGCTGTGTTAGGAATCATCCATACACTTTGGAAACCAATGCCGGGGCGTTTTAAAGATTATATTGCCATGCCGAAACAAAATTTATATCAGTCTTTGCATACGACAGTAATTGGTCCACAGGGAGATCCATTAGAAGTGCAAATACGAACTGAAGAAATGCATCGTATTGCCGAATACGGGGTTGCAGCACACTGGGCATATAAAGAAGGGAAATCTGTAGACACTAATAGTAAATCAGTAGATTCCAAATTAACCTGGTTCCGCGAGATTTTAGAATTTCAAAATGAATCCTCTAATGCAGAAGAATTCATGGAGTCATTAAAATTCGATCTCTTTTCCGACATGGTATATGTTTTCTCACCAAAAGGTGATGTAATGGAACTACCAGCAGGCTCAGTTCCGATAGACTTTGCTTATCGTGTTCATTCAGAAATCGGTAATAAAACGATAGGTGCAAAATTGAATGGAAAAATGGTTCCTCTCGATACAAAGCTGAAAACTGGTGATATCATTGAAATTCTAACTTCAAAGCAGTCATTTGGACCTAGTAGAGACTGGTTGAAAATTGCCCAAAGTTCACAAGCAAAAAATAAAATTAAACAATTTTTCAAGAAACAACTACGCGATGATAACATTCATAAAGGTCGCGAAATGATTGAGAAAGAAATTAAAGCTCAAGAATTTGATGTAAAAGAAGTTTTAGTCAATGAAAACATTAAACGAGTTTGTGAGAAATTCAACTTCACTGGTGAAGAAGATATGTATGCAGTGGTTGGTTTTAATGGAATTACCGCACAACAGGTAGTAAATCGCTTGGCCGAAAAAATGCGTAAAATTCGCGATCATGAAGTTGCACTTGAAAAAATTACTCAAGAGATGAAATCACCCACAATTCGTAAATCCACGGATTCTGGTGTTGTCGTAAAGGGTATCGACAATTTATTGATTCGTTTGTCAAGATGTTGTAGCCCGGTCCCTGGAGATGAAATCGTTGGTTTTATTACAAAAGGTCGTGGTGTATCTGTTCATCGAGAGGATTGTCCAAATGTTCAAGATGAGCATACAAACGAACGAATTATAGACGTTGAATGGGAACAACAACAAACCATTGGGAAAAAAGAGTATCAAGTGGATATTGAAATTTCTGCCTTCGATCGCCCAGGTTTACTCAATGAGGTTATGCAAGTTGTCAATGAAACGAAAACGAATATTTCTGCTGTTAGTGGTAAAGCTGATCGTGATAAAATTGCGACTATAAATATGACTATTTTAATTACCAATATTGCACATCTGCATAAAATCGTTGAACGAATTAAACAAATTCCTGATATATACTCAGTTCAACGTATGACGAATTGAGGGTTAGCTAATGAGAGTTGTCTTACAAAGAAGTTTTGCAGCAAAAGTTGAAGTTGATGGTGAGATTACGGGTCAAATTGATAAAGGGTTTGTGCTGCTAGTGGGAATTACACATGAAGATTCAGAAAAAGATGTTAAATACCTTGCAGAGAAAATTGCAAACCTCCGCTTATTTGAAGATGAACAAGGTAAAATGAATCTTTCAATTTTCGAAACCGGTGGAGCAATCCTGTCTATTTCACAATTCACATTGTATGGTGATACACGAAAAGGTAGACGGCCAAATTTTACTGGAGCTGCTAAACCAGAGTATGCTAAACCTCTTTGGGATTTATTTAATGAAGAATTACGCTTACTCAACTTGCAAGTCGAAACTGGTGTTTTTGGAGCAATGATGAATGTTTCATTAATTAATGATGGTCCTGTCACTTTGATCGTTGATTCAAAATAAATTCAAACTATATATATTACAACAAAAAACACCCTCTCTAACATCTGATTAATCATCAAATGTTAGAGAGGGTGTTTTCCTGATGGTTATAAGAATTTTATTACATCAGATTAAATTCATTTGCTACATTGAAAGTTAAGATTCTAAATCCATAAGGTTCAAGTACGAGTTGAGTTGTCCCATCTTCTACTTCATCTGTCCAAAGGTTTCTAACAGAAGTATCTTTGAGTGGAATAGGAATGTCGTATGTTTGTTCTCGATCAGATGGGTTAATCATAATCAAAACATTTTTGTCATCCTGATATTTTCGGTATGCGACAATTTCTGATTCAATATGATTTAAGAATTGAAAACTACCATTATTGGCGAGTAATCTTTCGGTTTGACGGAGAGAAATTATTTTTTTTACGTGATTTAGTAATTCCGTATTTTGTTTTTCAGGTTCCCACTCCATACATTTCCGGCAATAAGGATCTTGTGCTCCGGTCATCCCAATTTCATCTCCATAATACATACATGGAGAACCCATAAAAGTGTAAAGGAGTATATAAATCAGCTTTACACGTCTAATATCTTCGTTACATTCGGTAAGTATTCTCGGAGTATCGTGGCTTCCAACTAGATTAAAGGTAACTGCCATCACATTTGAAGGATAACTCTGAATAACTGTAGTCATTGAATTCATAAAGTCTTGAGCAGAAATCGTTTGATTTGCAAGCAAATTCAACACATTAGTAGTAAGAGGATAATTCATGACGGCATCGAATTGATCGCCTAATAGCCAAGGCATTGAATCATGCCAAACTTCTCCGAGAATATACAAATCTGGCTTCTGTTGACGAACAACTGCTCGAAACTCTCTCCAAAACTGATGATCTATCTCATTTGCCACATCTAAACGCCAGCCATCTATATCAAACTCGTTAATCCAGTAAGAGGCAACATTCAGTAAGTATTTTTTTACTTCAGGGTTTTGTGTATTTAGTTTGGGCATTGACTCTACGAAAGCGAAAGCTTCATAATTTGGACGTTCACCTCCCCGAAGAGGTAGGGAGTGAGGATGGAACCAATTTAAGTATTTGGAGTGAGCACCATTATCCAATACATCCTGAAAAGGAGCAAAGTAATAGCCACTATGGTTAAAAACTGCGTCCAGCATAACTTTGATTCCTCGGTCATGACATGCTCCAACTAATCGTTTTAAATCTTCTTCTGATCCAAATTGAGGATCAATCTTAAAATAATCGATTGTGTCGTATTTATGGTTAGAATGTGCCTCGAATATGGGAGTGAAGTAAATACCATTGATACCAAGATCGACTAAATAGTCGAGGTGTTGAATCACTCCTTCGAAATCACCGCCAAAGAAATTCGTTTTAGAAGGATCACTTTCTCCCCATGGTACTACGTTCTTTGGATTAATCGATGAATTTCCATTTCTGAATCGTTCTGGAAAGATTTGATACCATCGTGTATCTTTTACCCATTTAGGGGCATTGAAAAGTTCAGTTGCATGAAGATATGGAAAACTAAAATAGTACTGACTGTCATAAATAATTTCTTCATAAAATCCTTTTTCTGTATAAAGAAGTGTTTCATCATTTGCATGCAGTTCAAAGCCATATCGAATTCTTCGATGGGGTGGTGTGATATTGACTTCCCAGTAGTCATATAGAGCATCTTTAGCATTCAATTTCATATCTACACTTTGTAACATCCATTTACCTTCATTCCAAATGTAAGGGTCACCCTGTAAAAGCTTAATTTTGTCAACATCATCTTTTTTTGTCATGATTCTAATGCAGAGAGTTGAGTCATCTAAAATAAAAGAAAAATTATTGCCAGCACGGTGAAAGACAGCAGAACGTTCCATAAAATGCACTCCTCAAGTATTATTGCAACCCTTTGCACATAATCTTTATGTAAACTCTTATTCAGAATAACAAATCAATTTAGTTAACTCAATGATATTTAAATGAGAAACTTAGAGAGTTCTCGTTTTTTAGATTACTTTTCTTAAATTTCTTTTTATGATAGGTACCCAAAATTAACCTATTCAAGACTTTTTTTGGTAGAAAAAGTTGTTGTAAAATTAAATATTATCATTATAATTAAAATTATATTTGTGCAACCGCTTTCACAATGACATTGAATCTTGAATTAAATGAAATGAATAGAATTGATAGCGTTTTCATTAACAGTTTCGTGCAAACGGTTGTATAAATTAATAATTTAGAAATAGATATTAGGAGGGTCATAATGAAAAAGAATTTATTATTAATGATGCTTATTCTTATACTAGGCATGCTTTCTGCATGTGCACCAGATCGTGAAGAAGTTAAAGAGCCTGGTGAAGGAAAAGGAACAGATGTAGTAGAAGAACCTAAACCAGAAAAATTAGTGATCTGGGAAGATAAAGATAAGAGCAAAGATTGGCTTCCTGCTGCTATTGAATCTTTTGAAAAAGAATATGGTATCAAGGTTGAATTTAAAGAATTGAATATGGCAGATAAAATTCGTGATCAATTACGTCTAGATGGAGCTGCTGGAACTGCTCCAGACGTGGTTACACTTCCACATGACCAAATAGGTCAAGTTGTTACAGAAGGGCTAATCCAAGAAGTTAACGTAGATGATGCAGTTCTAAAATTATATAGTGAGTCCGCGATAACTGCTCAAATGTACGATGGTAAACTTTATGGTCTACCAAAAGCAACAGAAACACCAGTATTTATTTATAACAAAGCTTTAATGGAAAAAGCACCAGAAACTTTAGATGATCTTTATACATTCTCTAAAGATTTCACAAAAGGTGAAAACTATGGTTTCCTTGCACTTTGGGATAACTTCTATTTCGCACATGGCCCGATTGCAGGTATGGGCGGATATGTATTTAATGAAACAGATGAAGGATTAGATCGTGATGACCTTGGTTTAAACAATGAAGGCGCTGTTGAAGGTGCTACTTATATTCAAAAATGGTACTCTGAAGGACTATTCCCTAAAGGCATCATCGGAGAAAGTGGCGGAGCTGCAATGGATGGATTATTCAATGAAGGAAAAGTTGCTTCAGTTATGAATGGTCCTTGGGCTTTCCAATCGATGAAAGATGCTGGAATTGATATTGGTGTAGCTCCACTGCCAACACTTCCAAATGGTGAACATGTGAAAACATTTATGGGTGTTAAAGGATGGCATGTAACACAGTTTACTAAAAATCCATATTGGGCAACAAAGTTAATCGAACACTTATCTAACGATGAAAACTCTAAAGCTCGGTTCCAAGCAGTTCAAGAGATTCCAGCTAACGTAGCGCTAGTTGAAGATCCAATTATTGCTGATAATGAAGGTGCAAAAGCAGTAGCTGTTCAATCTCAGTACGCTGTTCCAATGCCTAATATTCCTGAAATGGCAGAAGTTTGGGGCCCAATGGCTTCAGCACTTCAAACTTTAGCAACAGGAAAAGCAGAACCAAAAGCTGCTTTAGATGAAGCTGTAAAATCAATCACAACAAATATTGAAACAAATCATCCGGCTAAATAACACGAAAAGATTAGTCACTCTTCAAAAAAACGCAAGAATATTAAACTAAAAGTTTAGGGCGGTATTCTCCCATGTGGAGGGTATTGCCCATCCTTTTATTCGAATTCTAATTAACAAAAAAGGTTTTTATAAATAGATTGATTACATATTTTTAAAAAAGTTGAAATGTTACATAGTTATTGACAAGAAAAGGTAAATCATTTGATAGACAATCAAATACTTTCTCCTATTCTGAAAGAGGAGGCTAATGCACATATGGAAGATTTAAAAACGACTACTTATTATGGAAGAAACGCTGCTCTGATTTCCATCATTCCGGGATTCGGACAGATTTATAATAAACAATATTTAAAAGGTATTATCTTTTTAGTTTTGACATTATCTTTTGGTTTCGTATTTTATGATTCATTGCCTGTAGGTTTTTGGGGTCTTTTCACATTAGGTGAAATAGCTAGGCTAGACAATTCCGTATTTCTTCTAGTCGATGGAATTATCGCCTTAATTGTCACTATTTTGGGGCTAAGTATTTATGCATTTAATCTATATGATGCATACAACAATGGTCAAAAACGAGATCGAGGCTTTCCTGTAAATTCAGTTCGCCAACAATATCATAATTTAATAGATAACGGGTTCCCTTACTTGATGATTTCACCAGGATTTCTTCTTATGACATTTGTTGTAATTTTCCCGATTTTGTTTGTGGTTCTATTAGCATTTACAAATTATGATCTCTATCATTCCTACCCAGCAAAATTAGCGGATTGGGTTGGATTTCAAAACTTTGTGGATATTTTCAAACTGGATATTTGGAGAGATACCTTCTTTTCTGTTTTAGCATGGACCATTGTTTGGACATTTGGTGCAACCACTTTGCAAGTGGCTTTAGGTATTTTCCTTGCGATATTAGTTAATCAAAAGGATATAAAAGGAAAAGCGATCATTCGGACTTTGATGATTTTGCCATGGGCTGTACCTTCATTTATTACGATTTTGATTTTTTCTGGCATGTTCAACGAAACATTTGGTGTAATTAATGAGTCAATCCTTCCTATTTTCGGTATTAATGAACAACCGTGGATGACAAATGAAATGTGGACTAGACTTGCTTTAATAATGATTCAAACATGGCTAGGGTTCCCGTTTATTTTTGCGATGACCACTGGCGTACTTCAATCGATTCCAGATGAACTCTATGAGGCAGCAACGGTTGATGGAGCTTCAATCATGCAAAAGTTCTTTTCTATTACTTTTCCTTTAGTGTTGTTTGCAACAGCACCAGTTTTGATTACACAATATACTTTTAACTTCAATAACTTTAATGTTATTTTCCTTTTCAATGGTGGAGGTCCAGCACTACCAAGTCAAAATGCGGGAGGAACGGATATTCTGATCTCCTGGATATATCGTTTAACAATGACCAGTGCCCAATACGGAAAAGCTGCAGCTGTTACAATGATTCTATCTATAATCGTCATATCCGTAGCATTATGGCAATTCAAGAGAACAAAATCTTTCCAAGAAGAGGATATGATGTAGCATGAGCAATAAAAAAAACAAACTTATCCGACTCACAGTTTCTTATATTATTATTTTAGCGATGATTGGTATCGTGGTTTATCCGTTACTATGGGTAATCGGTTCTTCATTTAACCCTGGTCAAAGTTTATCAGGATCGAAAATGTTTCCAGATCATCCTACCTTTGCGCATTATAAATTCCTTTTTGATACTGAGAAATCTAATTATATGCTTTGGTATTTTAATTCGATGAAAATTAGTATCATCACGATGTTGTTATCGGTTATTTCTATAGCATTCACCGCTTATGCATTCTCACGTTATCGATTCATCGGAAGAAAAAATGGTTTGCTTACTTTTCTAATTCTCCAAATGATTCCGAACTTTGCTGCATTGATTGCAATATTCGTACTTGCAAATCGTACAGGTCTACTTAATACACATATTGGATTGATCCTTGTATATGTGGGAGGACAAATTCCCATGAGTACATGGTTAATGAAAGGTTATTTAGATACCATTCCAAAAGAACTTGATGAATCAGCTAAAATGGATGGTGCAGGTCATTTTCGCATTTTCTTCCAAATCGTTATGCCACTTGCAAAACCGATTCTCGCTGTAGTAGCTTTGTTCTCTTTTATTGCGCCACTTGGTGATTTTATTCTTGCGAGAATATTACTTCGTTCCCCAGAAAAATTAACATTAGCTGTGGGGTTATACGAACTAGTTGCAAAACAGTTCGGAAATGAATTCACGAAGTTCGCAGCTGGTGCAGTCTTAGTAGCAATTCCAATAGCACTTCTTTTTTTAATGTTTCAGAAATATTTTGTATCTGGTTTAACTGCTGGTGGTACAAAAGGATAATGATAAGCGTTAGAGGGGGGACGGAAATGAGAAAACTAGTGACATCACTCGTTTTAATTCCGTTTCTTCTTTTTAATGCATTCCTGTAGGTGCTAGAAGAACGTAATTTGCAGGATGAATTCATGTATTTCATCATGGTTGATCGCTTTAAAAATGGTGATCAGTAAAATGATTTTAATAAAAGTTGGATAGGCTTTTGGATTGGAGGATGAGGGCTATGGCCATCACAATAAAGGATGTAGCAAGACTGTCAAATGTTGCTCCATCCACCGTATCGAGGGTCATAGCAAATAGTCCTCGAATTAGTGAGAAAACCAAAATTAAAGTAAAAGCGGCAATGGAGGAGTTAGGTTACCATCCAAACTTTATTGCGCGTAGTTTAGCTAATCAATCGACGAGAGTCATCGGGTTAGTACTTCCAAACTCTACCGACGTGTTTTTTCAAAACCCGTTTTTCCCTACCGTTCTTAGAGGTTTAAGTGACGGTGCAAATGAGCGAAATTATGCATTGCAAATAAGCACAGGAAAGACAGATAATGAAATTTTTGAAGGCGTAGTCCAAATGGTACAAGGTGGCCGTGTTGATGGCGTTATCTTGCTTTATTCTCGAATAGAAGATAAAGTACTTAATTATTTGAGAGAACGAAATTTTCCGTTTGTCATAATAGGTAAACCATTTAAAGACGTCGAACAAATTACTTACGTTGATAATGATAATTATAAAGCGTCTAAAGAAGCTACTAACTACTTAATTAGTCTCGGTCATAAACAAGTTGGTTTTATTGGTGGAGATTTAAACTTTGTGGTTACAATCGAACGTTTACTCGGTTTTGAAAAAGCTTTAAGGGAAGCTGATATTAGTAGTAATGACGATTACATTATTCATAGCGAATTCCTACGGGAGGGTGGGCAAGAAGCAATTGGAAAGCTCATGAACCTTCAAAATCCACCAACAGCACTTGTAGTTGCAGATGACTTAATGGCGCTTGGAGTTTTGAATACATTGTCAGAAATGAACATTAGTGTTCCAAAAGATATTTCAATATTAAGTTTCAATAATGTGTTATTTTCGGAAATTTCTAATCCACCTCTGACTTCGGTTGATATAAATATTTTCGAGCTTGGCTACCAAGCTGCAAGAAGTCTCATCCAACTTCTTGAAAACCCCGAAGAGCCTGTCAAACGAATTATCGTTCCTCATCAATTAGTTAGAAGGGGCAGCGCAGTTAAGGCCGCAAATATATGATTGTGATTTTATCTAAGTAAACATGAAAAAAGCTCGTCCAAGTATTATTTGGACGAGCTTTTCTCAGTTTAGTTGATTATCAAAATAGCTAACTACTCCATTATAAATACCTAGAGAAGCTTGTTCTCTAAATTGTTCGGTTGTAACTGCTCGTTCTTCGGTGGGGTTACTTAAGAAACCTAGTTCTATTAAGATGGCTTGTTGACGATTTTCTCTTAACACGAGATAGTTTCCTGGCTGAACGCCTCTGTCACGAAGGGTGAGTTTTTTTCCAAGAGACTTATGAACACTCTCCGCAAGCTCTTTTTGGTAGTTATGCATGTAATATGTAGTGAAACCATTAATGGAGCTGCTATCTGTTGCATCATAATGAACACTTATAAAGGCATCGGCAGCTAACTGGTGCCCAATTGCAACACGCTTTCTCAAATCAACATAGACATCAGAATCTCTAGTCATAACAACATTGGCACCTGCTGAACTTAATTTTGAACTTAGTAATTCAGAGGTCTGAAGGTTGATTCCTTTTTCCTCGGTACCTCTTACTCCAGACGTCCCACTATCATTTCCTCCATGTCCAGGATCTATGACAATTGTTAAACCATTTAATGTACCTTTTTTCCGTTTTATCTTTTCTTTTACATTAACTTCTTTAGGATTATTATTTTTAGTCGTAACAACCCAACTTGCTACAAATGCTTTTTCCCCATCAGGCATTTGTAATTCGAACCACTCATCAGTTTGACCAATCTTCTCAAAGGATTCTCCAGCATTTGCTCGATAAATAACTTCACTTGATGTAGATGGTTGTCCACGTAAATTTGTTCCATTGTAAACAATTGTAACCTCATTATTAGCCTCTTTTTTAGACTCTGCAATCGTTGATAATTCCGTCTGATTTGTTAAAGTTCCATAGAATGAATATACCCATCCGCTTTCTTTTTTTGAAAGTTTAATATTCACCCAATTATTTTGTTTTTCAAGAATTTCGTATCGTTCACCCTTTTTTACCTGTGAAACACGCTTTGATGTGAGATCGGGTTTTGAACGAACATTTAAGATGTCTACTGCAACCTGAAAATTTGCAAAAGAAGAATCCTTGCTAAGTAGGGAATCAGTTTTTTTATTTAAAATCGTTATGTATTCTTTTGAAACATAACCTTGGACTTGGTTAAAAGATATTTCAACCCAATTTCCATAGTCGTTAATTAATGTTGCTTGATCACCTGCAGATAGTTGAGTTAATACTGAAGATTCAAGGCTAGCTTGAGATCGAACATTTAATTTATCTACTTTTGAAACGACCATTTGAACTTTGCTTTTTTGAGTTTCAATCGGCTTGGTATACCAAGAAGCAACCCAGCCAGTAGCTTGTCCACTTGACACCTTTAGCCAATCACCTTGTCTTTCATGAATATTCATACGTTCTTCTTTTTTAATAGTACTTAGAATAGGATATGCAAGACCAGGTCCAGATCGCATATGTAGAGAAGAAACGGTTGTCATCACTTCATCGCCAGTTGCACGCGATGTTGTTGGATTAAAGATGGATACTAATAGGATAAGTGTGATCATATAAGAGAATGATTTATGATGTAAAAATTTGTACATAAAATTCCTCCCTTTTGTCTATTGTAATTATTGAATAGAGAAAAAACCATACCTTTCTGAAAAAAGGTTGACATCTGATGCACCAGTCATTAAGATAAGAACTAATCTAAAAACAACAATTATGCCAATGACCGAGAAATTAGCTGTTTAATACGCTGGTAAGAGAGGGAAAGACGTGGCTGCAATCTTTCCTACAGTAGCACTCAGTGAACAACACTTGATAGGCTTCTTATCGAAACACATCATTGTGTAGTAGGTAGGAACGGAACCGGTCGTTATCCGGAATGAGAGGACACGGATCTTTGTGTCAACTAGGGTGGAACCGCGGAAGCTATAAAAAGCTCTCGTCCCTTGCTATATGCAAGGGACGGGAGTTTTTTTTTTCTAAATGAAAGGAGACATTTCTATGTCGATCAATGTGCCAAGAGGAACAAGAGATTTTTTACCTAATGAAACAGAGAAATGGCAAGTACTTGAAGAATTAATTAGAGACACATGTCGGTTATATCAATATAAAGAGATTCGGACACCTGTATTTGAACATACTGAGTTGTTTACACGAGGAGTGGGAGATACAACAGATATTGTTCAAAAGGAAATGTACACATTTACAGACCGTGGTGATCGATCTTTAACTTTACGACCTGAAGGAACAGCATCTGTTGTTCGTTCTTTTGTCGAAAATAAATTATTTGGTTTGCCAGATCAACCGGTAAAACTTTATTATATGGGACCAATGTTTCGTTATGAACGACAACAAGCAGGTAGATATCGTCAATTTATTCAATTTGGCATTGAAGCCATTGGAAGTAAAGATCCTGCAATTGATGCGGAAGTAATGGCTTTAGCAATGAATGTATATAAAAAAGCGGGATTGAAAAAGATTAAATTAGTTATAAATTCACTTGGGGATACTGAAAGTCGACAAGCCCATAGGGATGCTCTGATTGCTCATTTTGCTCCAAACATTGATTGCTTTTGCTCAGATTGCCAAAACCGTTTAGAAAAAAATCCGTTACGTATCTTAGATTGTAAAGTTGACCGAGACAATCCATTAATGAATACCGCACCTAAATTACCGGATTATTTAAACGATGAATCAGCAACTTATTTTGCAAAAGTTAAACATTACTTAGAAGTGCTTGGTATTCCATATGAGGTAGATCCAAACTTAGTTCGAGGTCTCGATTATTATAACCACACCGCTTTTGAAATAATGAGTGAAGGTGAAGGATTCGGTGCGATTTCAACGCTTGCAGGAGGCGGTCGTTATAATGGATTGGTAGAGGACTTAGGTGGACCTGAAGCTCCAGGAATTGGTTTTGCGATGAGTATCGAACGACTATTCCTTGCTTTGGAAGCAGAAGGACACCAATTTGTTGAAAAAGATACGCTTGATCTGTACGTTGTTTCTATGGGTGATGGAGCTAAAGACAAAGCTTTTTCATTTGTAGCTCAACTACGCGAAAAAAATATTACGGTTGAAATGGATTTTTTAGACAGAAAAGTTAAAGCACAAATGAAATCAGCTGATCGCTTAAAAGCTAAATATGTAATTGTTATCGGGGACTCAGAGTTAGATTCGGGAATGGTTATGTTGAAAAATTTATCCAATGGCTCACAAGTAGAGCTTTCATTTGAAGATATCTTAGAAAAATTTGATGAAATAAAACTATCTGTGCAGGAGGAATTAGCATGACAAAACGTACACATCCATGTGGAGAGATAACAGAGCAAGAAATAGGACAACAAATGGTGTTAAAAGGATGGGTACAAAAAAGACGCGATCTTGGTGGATTAATATTTGTGGATCTCCGCGACCGTACGGGCACCATACAAATTGTATTCAATCCAGCAATTTCTAAGGAAGCTCTTGCTCTTGGTGATAAATTGCGTAATGAGTTCGTAATTGAGATACAAGGTGAGGTGGTTGCTAGAGAAGAAGCTCAAGTAAATCCAAACATGAAAACAGGGCGTGTGGAAGTTCAAGCATCTATTCTTACGATTATTAATGAATCAAAAAATCCACCATTTGCGATTGAAAATCAATCAGAAGTGAGTGAAGACTTACGATTAAAATACCGCTATTTGGATCTTCGTCGCCCAGTCATGTATGAAACTTTTAAAATGCGTTCTGAAGTGACAAAATCAATCCGTCGTTTCTTAGATGAGGAAACATTTTTAGAAGTTGAAACACCGATACTAACAAAGTCTACTCCTGAAGGTGCACGAGACTATCTAGTACCGAGTCGTGTGCATGAAGGTGAATTCTATGCTCTTCCGCAATCACCACAATTATTCAAACAAATGCTGATGGTATCAGGTTTTGAAAAGTATTACCAAATAGCACGTTGTTTCCGTGATGAAGATTTACGTGCAGACCGTCAACCGGAATTCACTCAAATTGATATGGAAATGAGTTTCATGTCAATGGATGAAATTATTGAGATGAATGAACGGATGATGCAAAAGTTAATGAAAGACGTAAAAGGAATAGACATCAAGATTCCATTTAATCGAATGAAATATACCGAAGCCATTAATCGCTTCGGATCGGATAAACCAGATGTTCGTTTTGGATTAGAATTACAAGACGTTTCATCTCTCGTTGCTCAATCTTCATTTAAAGTATTCGCGACTGCAGTTGAAAATGGTGGGAAAGTAAAAGTAATCAATGTTAAAGGATCAGCAGAAAATTTTTCCCGGAAAGACATCGATGCTTTAGGAGAGTATGCTGGTCGATACGGAGCAAAAGGTCTTGCATGGCTAAAACTGGACGCAGAAGGACTTAAAGGACCGATTGCGAAATTCTTTGAAGGTGAAGATGGAGAGAAGTTAACTCAAACTCTTCAAGCAGAGGATGGAGATTTATTACTATTTGTAGCGGACAAAGCGTCTGTAGTAGCAGATGCTTTAGGTGCTTTACGATTGAAATTAGGGAAAGATCTTCAATTAATAGATGAATCTAAATTTGCTTTTCTTTGGGTTATTGATTGGCCATTATTTGAATATGACGATCAAGAGGGTCGTTATTATGCAGCACACCATCCGTTTACAATGCCTTTTGTTGAAGACATCGAATTAATGAGTACAAACCCTATGGACGTTCGCGCACAAGCATACGACCTTGTTTTAAATGGGTACGAGCTTGGAGGAGGATCATTACGTATTTACGAACGAGAAATCCAAGAGAAAATGTTTAACATATTAGGGTTTACACAAGAAGAAGCAAGAGCACAGTTTGGGTTTTTACTAGAAGCATTCGAATACGGTACGCCTCCTCATGGTGGAATTGCACTAGGACTTGACCGTCTTGTGATGCTTTTAGCAGGTCGCACAAACTTACGTGATACAATTGCTTTCCCTAAAACGGCAAGTGCTAGCGATATTCTAACGAAAGCTCCAAGTGCAGTTTCTGACGCGCAATTAAAAGAACTGAGTCTTTCGGTAAGTATTCAGAATCGTTCAAAAGTTTCAGAGTAATCGCGTTGAATTTTTCCTTTCATTATGATAGGATACAAGTAATACGAATCCTGATGTGTTCGTTAATTGCCAATCGCTTTTGACCGAACAATTATATCGTCGGGAATCTTACTTTTATAATGGCAAACATGCCCCCACGGGACGTTTTAAGTTATAAAGTGGATACCCACCTGCTGTGTGCGGGTTCAAAACGATACGCTTCATAATGACGGCACGATTGGGATTCGTCCTAAATTAACTATAATCCCTCTAGCAACTGCTAGGGGGGTTTTTATTGATGTTAAATTCCTACTAAAACAATAAAGATTGTGAGGGCAAAACATGTTACATCAGTTTTCTCGAAATGAATTAGCTATTGGAACAGAAGGCGTTGAGCTTTTAAAAAATACAACGGTTGCCATTTTAGGTGTTGGAGGCGTTGGATCATTTGCTGCAGAAGCATGCGCAAGAAGTGGTATTGGGAAAATCATTCTTGTCGATAAAGATAACGTGGATATTACCAATATTAATCGTCAACTTGTAGCCTATACTTCAACAGTAGGACGGTCAAAATCTGAAGTGATGAAAGAGCGAATTTTAGATATTAATCCGGAATGTGAAGTCCACGATTTACATATGTTTTATACGGAAGAAACATTCGAAGAGTTTTTTAGCCATAATATTGATTACGTCATTGATGCTTCGGATACAATCATATACAAAATACATTTAATGAAAGAATGTCTAGCTCGTGGAGTAAAAATAATTTCTAGTATGGGCGCTGCTAACAAGACGGATCCCACAAAATTTCAAATTGCAGATATTTCAAAAACACACACAGACCCTTTGGCAAAAGTTATACGTACAAAATTGAGAAAAGAAGGGATTTATAAAGGAATTCCAGTTGTCTTTTCTGATGAGAGTCCAATTATTGTTAGAGCCGATGTGGTCGAAACAGTAGGAAAACCAGACGCTATTATTCGAAAAGCTAAAATGCCACCTTCTTCTAACGCATTCGTACCTTCTGTGGCTGGGTTAGTCGCAGCGAGTTGGGTCGTCAATGATATTACAAAAGAAATTCCTATTCAACGCGTTCGATCGTAAAAAAGAAGTAATTCGCATCAATGCGAATTACTTCTTTTCTTGTTTAAATGATTCCAATTTTTGATAAATACCAGCGAGTTTCTTTTCCTCACCCGCAAGGACTGGTTCGTAAAACTTGGTATCTAGTAAATTGTTTGGTAAGTAAGTTTGATTAACCCAACCGCCAAACGATCCAATCGGTGTGTTATGAGGATATTTATATCCTTCGTGTCCGAGAGCAGCTGCACCTGCATAATGTGTGTCTTTTAAATGGTTTGGTATTTCTCCAACTTTTCCCGCATGAATAGAAGCTATAGCCGCATCTATGGCTTTATAAGCTGAGTTCGATTTTTCAGATAGACACATTTCAACAACAGCGTTTGCCAATGGAATGCGTGCTTCAGGTAAGCCTAATCTTTCTGCCGCTTGAATACTTGCAAGTACATGTGCACCAACCGAAGGGTTTGCTACGCCAATATCTTCGTATGCCATAACAAGTAATCGTCTTGATACTGCAACTAAATCACCATTTTCAAGTAAATGGGCTAAATAATACATGGCAGCATTGACATCGCTTCCACGTACTGATTTTTGTAAAGCTGACAGTAAGTTATAGAAATGTGATCCTTTTTTATCACCAAAAACTCCAATTCGTTCGACCAAGTTCTGAAGTAAAGCATCATCTATTGTTGTAATGCCGTCTTCTTCATCCGAAGCAGAGACTACAGATTCTAAAATTGTTAATGCTTTTCTTGCATCTCCATTAGCGGCATCTGCAATTTTTTCTTGTTGTTCGTCTGAAATGTTAATTGTTTGTTTACCAAGTCCTCGTTTCTCGTCCCTCAATGCTCGAACAATCAAAGTCACTAAATCCTCAGATGTTAGTCGTTTTAGTTGTTTTATCTCACCACATCTGGATCGTATCGCAGGGTTTACATCATGAAAAGGATTTTCAGTTGTTGCCCCAATTAATACAATCGCACCACTTTCAACATGCGGAAGTAATGTATCTTGTTGTAATTTATTAAAACGATGAATTTCATCTAAAAATAATAAAACCTTTCCTGTAATGCGAGATTCTGCAACAACGTCTTCTATATCCTTCTTGCCTGAGCGAGTAGCGTTAAGTGCAACAAATGGAAGGTTACTTGTACCAGATATTGCGTATGCGAGCGATGTTTTTCCGATTCCTGGTTCACCGTATAATAGCATGGAAGGGACATGCCCATTTACTATCATTTTATATAATGGAGTGTGTTTGCCAATAATATCTTGTTGCCCAGCAATTTCATCCAAGTTGTTTGGCCTCATTCGATAAGCAAGTGGTTCGTTTTGCAAACTGAGTACCTCCTAAATTCGTACATTTGTTCTCTATTATACGTGTTCATTAGTGAAAAGTCATTACACAGGAGATTGGTTGGAAATGTGCTATACTATGTTAATGAATTTTAAGGATTTATGAGGTGGTTAGCGTGAGAATTTCTACAAAAGGCCGTTATGGTTTAACGATTATGATCGAATTAGCCAAACTATATGGAGAAGGTCCTGTACCACTCCGTCAAATAGCGCAAGACAATGAATTATCTGAAGCTTATTTAGAACAATTAGTCTCCCCGCTTCGTAACTCTGGACTCGTAAAAAGTGTCAGAGGAGCACACGGTGGTTATATGCTTTCAAAACCACCACATTTAATTTCTGCGGGGGATGTAATTCGTGTGTTAGAAGGTCCGATCCAACCCGTAGAAGGTATAGAAAATGAAGCGCCTCCACAACGTGAGCTTTGGATGCGTATTCGAGATGCAGTAAAAACCGTATTAGATACAACATCAATCGAAGATTTAGCAGCATATAATGAAACCCCATCAGATAATGGTTATATGTATTACATTTAAAGGAGCTTGAAATGTAATGAATAGAATTTATTTAGACCATGCAGCGACTACACCGGTGCATCCTCAAGTGATAGAAAAATTGGTTGAAACATTAGGACAAGCATATGGGAATCCATCCAGCATCCATGCAACTGGCCGCGATGCGAGAAGACAATTAGATATTGCACGAGAACGGTTAGCTCAAAGTATTGGTGCTAGGGAACAAGAAATTATTTTTACTAGTGGAGGAACAGAAGCAGACAATTTAGCGATTTTTGGAACGGCTTATGCTCGAAAAAAAGATGGCAATCATATTATTACTTCTCAAATCGAACATCATGCCGTGTTGCATGCATGTGAAAAACTAGAAAAAGAAGGATTTCACATCACGTATTTACCGGTAAATCAACATGGATGTATTTCTGTCGAAGATTTCAAACGATCTTTACGTGATGATACGATTTTAGTGACAATAATGTTAGGTAATAATGAAGTTGGTACAATTCAACCGATTCAAGAAATCGGCAAATTATTGAAAGAACATCAGGCGACGTTCCATACAGATGCGGTTCAAGCATATGGATTATTGCCGATTTTAGTTGATGATTTAAACGTAGATTTATTGTCCGTTTCGTCTCATAAAATCAATGGTCCTAAAGGGATTGGCTTTTTATATCATCGTAAAGGCACCAAATTATCGCCACAACTTTTTGGCGGTCAACAAGAACGGAAACGACGAGCGGGCACAGAAAATGTACCAAGTGTTTTAGCGTTTGCAGAAGCAGTTACGATTTCTCAGCAATCGATGGAAGAAAAGCAAAAGCTGTATGAACAATTTAAAGAGACAATGGTGTCAACTTGGAATCAGGCAGATTTAGCTTTCCAAGTAAACGGAGATAAGAAGTCCTCACTCCCACACATATTAAATGTGAGCTTTAAAGGCACCGACGTTGAATCATTGCTTGTCAATTTAGATATGTCAGGTCTTTCTGTTTCCAGTGGTTCTGCGTGTACAGCTGGTTCAATTGATCCATCCCATGTCCTGGTTGCAATGTTTGGTGAAAATGCAAAAGAACTTCGTAATTCAATTCGTTTTAGTTTTGGTTATGGTGTGGCTTTGGAAGATGTGAGAGAAGCTGCAACAAAAACTGTCCAAGTTATAAAAAGATTGGTGAAATAAAAAATAGAAAAGGTGAAAAAAATGCAACAAACAAAAAGTCCTTCAGAAACGCGTGTCGTTGTTGGTATGTCTGGCGGTGTAGATTCGTCCGTTGCTGCACATTTATTAAAAGAGCAAGGTTACGATGTCATTGGGATATTCATGAAAAACTGGGATGATACGGACGAGAATGGATTTTGCACAGCGACTGAGGATTATGATGATGTGATTAAAGTGTGTAACCAAATCGGTATACCTTACTATGCGGTTAATTTCGAAAAACAGTATTGGGATAAAGTTTTTACGTACTTTCTAGAAGAGTATAAAGCGGGAAGAACCCCAAACCCTGATGTCATGTGTAATAAAGAGATTAAGTTTAAAGCGTTTTTAGAACATGCCATTAGTTTAGGTGCTGAATATTTAGCAACAGGTCATTATGCTCAAGTAAAAGAAGTTGATGGTGAAACACAACTTCTAAGAGGACTGGATAACAACAAAGACCAAACGTATTTCTTAAATCAATTGTCACAAGAACAATTATCAAAAGTGATGTTTCCAATTGGCCATTTAGAGAAAAAATTGGTCCGTGAAATCGCGGCAGAAGCAGGTCTTGCTACAGCAACCAAAAAAGATTCAACTGGAATTTGTTTTATTGGTGAACGTAACTTCAAAGAGTTTTTGGGTCAGTATTTACCTGCACAACCAGGTGACATGGTAACCATGGATGGTGAAAAAATGGGCCGACATGATGGTTTAATGTACTATACAATCGGCCAACGTCATGGTTTAGGTATAGGAGGAGCAGGAGACCCTTGGTTCGTCCTCGGAAAGAATTTAGAAAATAACGAATTACTGGTTGGTCAAAATATTCATCACGAAGCGTTATTTTCAGATCAATTAACGGCTGTAAATATGAGCTTTACGACAAACCAGTTCAGAGACACTAAATTTTCTTGTACAGCAAAATTTAGATACCGCCAAGAAGATGTAAAAGTAGATGTAGAATTAACAGGTAACAATGGAGCCGTTATTACGTTTGCAGAACCCGTGCGAGCAATAACACCTGGACAGGCTGTTGTTTTATATGATGGGGAAGTTTGTTTAGGTGGCGGAACAATTGATGAGGTCATGAAAAATGGTAAAAAACTCACATATGTTGGGTAACAATCAAGGAGTGAGCGTATGAATCATCTAGAACTTGGAATTCAAGCCATACAAGAAAAAGATTATGAACAAGCAGTGGTTCATTTTTCAAATGCAATTGAAGAGGAACCAAATAACCCTTTAGGGTTTATCAATTTCGGCAATTTATTAGCACGAATGAATGACACGGAACGAGCGGAGCGTTTTTTTCAAAAAGCAATTACACTTGATGGAGAATCCGCCACAGCTTATTATAGTTTAGCGAATTTATACTATGAACAAGAACGTTATGAAGAAGCCGCTAAGCTTTATGAAAAATCCATTCGGTTTAATATTCAAGGTGCAGATGCTTATTTCATGTTAGGGAAATGTTTTGAACGACTAGGTAATGAAAAACTATCTCTTCCATATTTACAAAGAGCAAGTGAACTTGATCCAACAGATGTTCAAATTAGATTATCTTACGGTATTGTATTAGCTGCTTTAGAAATGTTTAAAGAAGCAGAACCGGAATTTATGTTTGTCATTCAAAATGATTTAAATAATGCAGATGCACACTATAACTTAGGCGTATTGTATGCAGTATCTACCGATAGAACGGAAGATGCTCTTTATCACTTGAAACAAGCATATACTCTTCAGCCCGCTTTTGATCAAGCAAGATATGTATATGATATGATTGCGCTACGTAATAACTAATCTGGAGGCGACAGTTTTGTCAAATCAAATCGATTTATTTCAACAAGAGGCGATGTTTATCTCAGGCAAACCTGTCGTCACCGTTTTTCACAACGTCACAAATTTATTCTCCATTGTTAAACTTAAAATCAACGAAACAAATAGTACCTATACTGATAAAGAAATTATCGTTACTGGTTATTTTCCACCTTTGATGAATGAAGAAACGTATCGGTTTACTGGTCAGATTAAACAACATCCAAAGTATGGAACACAGTTTCAAGTAGAGACGTTTGCTAAGGATGTGCCTGAAACAGAACAAGGAATCATTCATTACTTATCCAGTGATTTGTTCCATGGTATTGGACGTAAAACTGCTGAAACTATTGTGAAAAAATTAGGTAAAGATGCAATTCGGCTAATATTAGACGATCCGGAAGCGCTTAATGTTGTGCCAAAGCTAGCACAAGAAAAAAAAGACACGATTCGTATGACTCTTGAACAAAACCTTGGTTTAGAGCGTGTAATGATTCAGTTAAATGAATGGGGATTCGGTCCCCAGCTAGCCATGCGTATTTATCAAACATATCGTGAAGAAACTATAGAAGTTCTTACTAAAAATCCGTTCCAACTTATTGAAGATGTAGAAGGAATCGGTTTCCATCGTGCGGACGAACTAGGTTCAAAACTTGGCATGACGGGTAAACATACGGACCGAATAAAAGCGGCAATCTTTCATTTATTAAATGCTGCATCTCTTAGTGAAGGTCATGTCTTTTTACATGCAGAGTATATTTTACCTAATGTGAAACAATTATTAGAGTCTAGCCAATTTGAAGAAGTTCCGTTTGATGCCATTTCAACCGCTTGTATGGAATTAGTGGAAGATGGAAAATTGGCAGGGGAGATGTCAAGATTTTATTTACCATCGCTTTACTACTCAGAAGTAGGAATAGCCTCTAAATTGGAAATATTAATTCAGGAACAACAAGAACGAACAGGATTTCCGACATCTGAAATTCGAAAAGCTTTAGGAGATGCGGAAGAACGACTAGGTGTATCTTATGCAGAAACACAAATTGCAGCAATTGAACTAGGGATGAATGCATCTGTTATGTTGCTTACTGGAGGCCCAGGTACTGGGAAAACAACGGTTGTCCGAGGACTTGTAGAAGTGTACGCTGAGTTGCACGGATTAACCCTTGACCCAAAAGAGTATGCAAAAAAACAAGAACCCTTCCCGATTATTTTAGCCGCTCCTACTGGCCGTGCTGCAAAACGGTTGAATGAGTCAACGGGTCTCCCATCCATGACTATACACCGGTTGTTAGGATTTACTGGTATGGATAAAGATGAAGAAACTGAGAAGGATATACAAGGCAAATTAATCATTATAGATGAAATGTCCATGGTAGACACTTGGCTTGCCCATCAACTACTAAAAGCAATTCCTGCAGATACTCAAGTGATTTTTGTTGGTGACCAAGATCAATTACCACCTGTTGGTCCAGGACAAGTGTTGAAAGATTTACTTGCTTCAAAACGTATTCCAACAGTTGAATTAACGGATATTTATCGACAATCTGCCGGGTCATCCATTATTGAGCTCGCCCATCAAATGAAAAAAGGGCAATTACCAACTAATTTAACAGACAAAACGTCAGATCGTTCTTTTATAAAAGCCGGACCAGATCAAATTCCTAAAGTCGTAGAACAAGTTATTAAAAGTGCTTTAGCAAAAGGCCACAACATAAAAGAATTACAAGTGCTTGCTCCCATGTATAAGGGGCCAGCTGGTATTGATGCGCTGAATAAAATGATTCAAGAAATGGTCAATCCGAATGATACTAAAAAACGCAAAGAACTTGTTTTTGGAGATACAACATATCGCATTGGTGATAAAGTATTACAACTGGTGAATCAGCCGGAAAGCCAGGTTTATAACGGTGACATGGGTGAAGTGATTAGCATTTTAAAAGCCAATGAAAATATTGAAAAGCAAGATTTGATGATTGTCTCTTTTGAAGGGATTGAAGTGACCTATCAACGAAGTGATTTAGGTCAGCTTACTCTTGCCTATTGTTGTTCCATTCATAAATCACAAGGAAGCGAATTTCCAATTGTTATTATGCCTGTAGTCCGAAGTTATATGAAAATGCTTCGACGTAACTTGTTGTATACAGGGATTACAAGGGCGAAAAATTTCCTCATTTTATGCGGCGATGCTGATGTCTTTAAATTTGGAATTGAGCGAACAGATGATTTAGCTCGTTTAACATCTTTGAAAGAACGATTAACGGAAGAAACGTTCCAGGAAAATGAAGGCTATACCAAAGATGTTCATGAGAATTCAGTTACTGACGAAACAGTAGGAGTTGTATTAACTGCTACTAACTATTTGTCTATTAATCCTTTGATTGGGATGAAGGGAACATCACCCTACGATTATTTAGAAGAAGTGAATTGACACAAACTGAATTGTTTTTTATACTAAAAAAAAGTTTAAATTATTGGATTTCAATATTAGTCATACATCCATTATCATTCTAGACTCATGATTAAAAACGTTGATGGAGAAAGTACATTTGAGAAGCTTGTAAAAGAAAGAGGTTCCTTGGCTGAAAGAACCTTCAAGTATATTAGATGGAAAGCTACTCCAGAGTGCAGCTAATTCCTGCCGTATAGCCGCGTTAAGGCATATCGAGAGACAGCAAATTCGTTTGCTGTAACTAGGGTGGTACCGCGAATTAAAGCCTTCGTCCCTTTTTTAGGGATGATGGCTTTTTATTATTGTCTAGCTCAAGCATCAAGGTTGGGCAAAACAACCATTTTACGCTTTTTCAACTTAAGGAGGAATTGTTCATGAAAACAGCAGCAGAAATACGTCGCATGTATTTAGACTTTTTTATTGAAAAAGGGCATGCAGTAGAACCTAGTGCTCCACTTGTACCCATAAACGATAATTCATTGCTATGGATTAATAGTGGTGTTGCAACATTAAAGAAATATTTTGATGGTCGCGTTATACCAGAAAACCCACGTATTACAAATGCTCAAAAATCGATTCGTACAAATGACATTGAAAATGTAGGGAAAACTGCACGTCACCATACATTCTTTGAAATGTTAGGTAATTTCTCGATTGGCGAGTATTTTAAGAAAGAGGCAATACACTGGGCATGGGAATTTTTAACGGATAAGAAATGGATTGGTTTTAATCCTGATCTTTTATCAATTACCGTACATCCAGAAGACGAAGAAGCTTATGCAATATGGCGAGATGAAATTGGCATTCCAGAAGAACGAATTATTCGACTTGAAGGGAATTTCTGGGATATTGGTGAAGGTCCAAGCGGTCCAAACTCAGAAATTTTTTATGACCGGGGAGAAAGTTATGGCAACGATCCAACTGATCCTGAGATGTATGCAGGTGGAGAAAACGATAGATACTTAGAAATTTGGAACTTGGTATTCTCAGAATTCAACCATAATCCTGATCACACATACACACCGCTTCCAAAACAAAACATTGATACAGGTATGGGTCTAGAACGTATGGCATGTGTTGTTCAAAACGTCCCAACGAACTTTGATACGGATCTTTTCATACCTATTATTCGCAAGACAGAAGAAGTATCTGGTCAAGTGTATGGTGATAGTGTCGACAAAGATCTTGCTTTTAAAATAATTGCTGATCATACACGGACAGTTGCTTTCGCAATCGGTGATGGGGCTCTTCCTTCTAATGAAGGTCGTGGTTATGTCCTACGTCGATTATTACGTCGGGCTGTTCGTTTCGGGAAAAATCTAGGCATCGATCGTCCATTTATGTACAATCTTGTACCGATTATTGGCGAAATTATGAAAGATTTCTATCCAGAAGTAGAAGCTAAACAAGAATTTATTATGCGAGTTATTAAAAATGAAGAAGTACGTTTCCATGAAACGTTACAAGATGGTTTGGGTATTTTATCCTCGGTCATATCAGCTCAACAAGCTGGAGGTTTAAGTGTAATTCCAGGTAGCGATGCTTTCCGTTTATATGATACCTACGGATTCCCTGTTGAATTAACAGAAGAATATGCAGAAGAAGTAGGAATGACGGTTGATCACGAAGGATTTAAAGCTGCCCTTGAAGAACAACGTACAAGAGCTCGCTCAGCACGAAAAGATGTTGATTCTATGCAAGTGCAATCTGAAGTATTAGGAAACATCAAAGAAGAAAGCCAATTCATAGGTTATGACACAGTGGCTTGTACTGCAAAGGTATTAGTCATTGTAAAAGACGGGGATCTCGTTGAGGTAGCTCAAGAAGGTGACGAAGTTAAACTCGTGTTAGACAGAACTCCTTTTTATGCGGAGAGTGGCGGTCAAATTGCTGACCACGGAACAATAGAGAATGACTTATTTAAAGGATTTATTAAAGATGTCCAAAAAGCACCCAATGGCCAAAATCTTCATACGGTCATCATTCAATCTGGTGAATTAACAAAAGAAGATGAAGTCACAGCTACTGTAGATCCTACTTCAAGAAAATCAACAGTCAAGAATCATACGGCTACTCATTTATTACATCAAGCATTAAAAGACGTTTTGGGAACACATGTTAACCAAGCTGGATCTTATGTAGGACCAGATCGACTTCGTTTTGACTTCTCACATTTTGGTCAAGTGACAAAAGAAGAGCTTGCAGTGATTGAACAACAAGTAAACGAGAGAATATGGGATGATATTCAAGTCGTGACAGGTTATCACGGAATAGATGAAGCTAAACAAATGGGTGCTATGGCCCTTTTTGGTGAAAAATATGGTGCGATTGTTCGCGTTGTAACGATCGGGAACTATTCGCTTGAACTTTGTGGTGGATGTCATGTAAGTAATACTTCACAAATCGGTTACTTCAAACTCGTGAGTGAGAGTGGAATTGGTGCAGGTACACGTCGTATAGAAGCGGTTACTGGAAAAGCAGCTTATGAATTAGTAAAAGAGGAAGAAAGAGTATTAGAAGAAGCAGCTTCCGTCTTAAAAGCGAATCCAAAAGATTTAGTAGCTCGTGTTCAAGGAATTCAACTAGAGCTTCGTCAAGTACAACGCGAAAATGAGTCGCTTTCTGCAAAAATTGCAAATAGCCAAGCATCTTCTGTTTTAGAAAAAGCTCAGCAAATTAATGGAGTAACGGTTCTATCTGCCCGTGTACAAGCAAAAGATAATAATCAACTTCGTCAAATGATGGACGATTTGAAATCTAAAATGAACGAAGCGGTTATTGTATTAGGTGCTGTTGACGAAGATAAAGTCATGTTGATTGCAGGAATTACAAATGATTTAACAGGTGGGAAATATCATGCTGGAAATTTAGTGAAACACGTGGCAGAACAATGTGATGGAAAAGGCGGAGGTCGCCCAGACATGGCTATGGCTGGAGCAAAAAATCCGTCGAAACTTGATGGAGCATTACATTCTGTGTATGATTATGTCAAATCCGTTTAATTGTCTGAGGAAATCGGTTATACTGAATTAGTAAGTTAGATCATGTAAATTACATCTGATTTTATTCCGAAAGCGAGGTGCTGATCATGAGTTCATTTGACAAGACGATGAAATTTAATTTTCCGGAAGAATCTATGGAACAAGAAGTTAAACAAGTTATGCTTCATGTCCATTCGGCACTTGAAGAGAAAGGGTACAACCCAGTCAATCAAATCGTAGGCTATTTACTTTCGGGTGATCCGGCATATATTCCTCGCCACCAGGAAGCGCGAAATTTAATACGCAAGCTTGAACGAGACGAGATTATTGAAGAGCTTGTTAAGTTTTACATCAAGAAGAATAAAGAGGCTTAAGAATGAGAATAATGGGGCTAGATGTAGGTACTAAAACAGTAGGTGTCGCGATTAGTGATGCATTCGGTTGGACAGCCCAAGGAATCGAAACCATCAAAATTGATGAAAGCAATGAACAATTCGGTATTGACCGGATTGATGAACTTGTAAAATCACATGAAGTTTCTACCTTTGTTGTCGGTTATCCGAAAAATATGAATAACAGTATTGGTCCAAGAGCTGAAGCATCAGAAAAATATGCTGATTTGCTCAGAACCACATTTAATAAGCCTGTTTTCTTATGGGATGAACGATTGACTACTGCAGCGGCTGAACGAATGTTAATTCAAGCAGATGTTAGCCGAAAGAAAAGGAAGCAAGTCATTGATAAAATGGCTGCAGTCATGATTTTACAAGGCTATCTGGATAGTAAATCTAATATGAGGTGATTGGAAATGGAACACGGACAACAAAACATTACAGTAGTAGATGACAATGGCACTGAGCAATTATGTGAGATACTTTTTACATTTGAATCAGAAGAATTCAATAAGTCTTATGTACTTTATTACCCAATTGGTGCTGAAGAAGATGAGAATGAAGAAATTGAAATTCACGCTTCTTCATTTACCCCATCTGAAGATGGTAAAGATGGAGAGTTAGAACCAATTGAAACGGATGAAGAATGGGCAATGATTGAAGAAATGTTAAATACATTCTTAGAAGATGAAGAAGCAGAAGAGGAAGAGGAAGAAGAGTAAGAGTAAGACCTACTTCCAAAAGATGGAATGATTAAATTCATTCCATCTTTTTCTTTTGTCTCGGATTCTAGTATAATAAGTTTCAGATAGAGGGGGGAAACCCGTGGAAAATAAAACTAAAAAAGAAATCATGTTTAATCGTATGAAAGAAAAGAAAAAGGAAGTTAAAATTGTAAGAAGAATTGTACTTGCTATTGTATTAATTATATTAATTGGTGGAGGTATAGCCGTTTACAGTGGATATGAATATGTGAAAAGCGCCTTACAACCAGTCGATGAGAATTCTGAAGATGTAATTCCAATTAATATTGAAATTGGCTCAAACCTCGATTCGATTGCTGCTGAATTAGAAAAGAATGGAATCATACATGATGCGCGAATTTTTAAATACTACGCGAAGTTTAATAATGAATCCGACTTCCAAGCAGGTAAATATAGTTTAACGAAAGCTATGACACTTGATGAATTAATTCAAAGTTTAAAGACTGGAAAAGTTTACAGAGAACCAGTTTTCAGTATGACGATTCCAGAAGGTTTAACACTTAATCAAATCGCAAGTGTTGTAGAAAAAAGAACAGATTACACAGCTACAGAATTTTTAGAGCTGGTTAAAAGTCCTGAATTTATCGAAGAAATGATTAATAAATATCCAACACTATTAACAGAAGAAGTAAAAGGTAAAGATGTTCGCTATGCTCTAGAAGGATATTTATACCCTTCAACATATTCTTATTATGAAGAAAATCCTTCTTTGCAATCAATAGTTGAACAAATGTTAAGTTCAACGGCAGCAACTGTAGCACCTTATACAGATGTTTTAGCTGAAAAAGAGAAATCAGTACATTGGTTATTGACCTTTGCCTCACTTTTAGAAGAAGAAGCTACAGCTTCAACTGATCGCGAAATGATTGCGAGTGTATTCTTAAACCGTTTGGAAGAACCTATGCCTCTTCAAACGGATCCAACCGTTCTCTATGCGTTTGAAGGTGATAGAAAAAACATTGCAAATGATAAAAATACGATGAATCCATACAATACGTATTCAGTTCAAGGATTACCACCAGGACCAATTGCTAACCCTGGAAAAGAGTCAATTGATGCAGTATTAAATGCACCTGAAACAAACTATTTATTTTTCCTTGCTGATGATAATGGAAGAAACTATTTTGCAGAATCCTATGAAGAACATTTAACTAATATCGAAAAACACTTACGATAATGTTTTAAAACATGTTGAGTTAAGAAGGAAAGCCAGTCGCTTTCCTTCTTTTTCTGTGCTATTATTGAGAGTAATTTTTGTATGTAAAAGGAGTTATATTCACATGAGTACAACAGAATCCTACATTGAATCACATATTAAAAAAAGACCAGTGTTATTGATGGAAATGGAAGAATTTGCAAGACTCAATCATATACCAATAATGGAAATTGTTTCTATGGAGTCCTTATTACAACTCCTTCGTTTACAACAACCATCCTCTATTTTAGAAATAGGTTCTGCTATTGGGTACTCAAGCATACGTATGGCATTTGCACTGCCAAATTCAATTGTCACGACTTTAGAGAAGGATGAAAGTCGTGTATTATTAGCAAGTGACTATATGATTCAAGCAAAACTTCAAGATCGTATCCAATTAATACATGGCGACGCATTGGAAGTTGACTTAGTCGAATTACGGTCTTTAACTTATGATGCCTTGTTTATAGATGCAGCTAAGGGACAATATCAGCGATTTTTTGACAAGTACTCACCACTCGTTCCTTCAGGTGGTGTTATTTATTGTGATAATATGCTTATGCGGGGATTTACAGAAATTAATTTGCAAGAAGTTCCTAGAAGAAAAAGAACGATGGTCCGGAATCTACAAGTTTTTACTAAATGGTTAATGAACCATGAAGAATATGAAACAACCTTCCTGCCAATCGGCGATGGCATAACAATAAGTATAAAGAGGTGATCAACTTGAAAATACCTGAACTACTAGTTACACCTGCTTCTGTTGATCATTTAAAAGAATTAATTGATGCTGGTGCAGACGCTTTCTTAATAGGAGAAAAACAATTTGGTTTACGTTTATCAGGTGAGTTTTCAATCCTAGATATAGAGCAATCTGTAAGAATTGCACATGCTTCTATGAAAAAAGTATATGTTTCGATGAATGCCATATTTCATAACGACCAAGTGGAGGCATTAAAGCCTTATATGGAGAAGCTAGAAGAACTTCAAGTGGACGGTATCGTCTTTGGAGATCCAGCAGTAGTTATGACAAAAAGAGAAGCTAAGTTAAAGATTCCTCTTCACTGGAATACAGAAACCACTGCAACGAATTGGTTTACCGCTAACTACTGGGGTCAACGGGGAGCAAACCGGGCTGTATTGGCGCGAGAATTAAGTTTAGATGAAGTGATAGAAGTGAAAGAACATGCAAATACCGCAATTGAAGTTCAGATTCATGGAATGACTTGTATGTTCCAATCAAAACGGCCATTACTTGGGAATTATTTTCTGTATCAAGAAAAGGCGATGGTCATTGAAAATCGCAAAGACAATAAAAATATGTTTTTACATGATACAGAACGAAATAATAAATACCCCATCTTTGAAGATATAAATGGTACTCACATCTTCAGTCCTAATGACATGTGTATGATTGATGAATTAAACGAATTAATGGAAGCTGGTATTGACTCTTTCAAAATTGATGGTGTGTTGCATGAAAAGAACTATATAACAAAAGTGACACATTTATATCGTCAAGCGATTGATGCTTATACGGAATCAACAGATAGGTATGAAAGCATTAAAAATAAATTATTAACTGAAATAGAGGAAATACAACCGGAACTACGCCCGCTTGATACCGGTTTTTTCTTCAAAGAAACGGTTTACTAACGAAAAGGGGATTTTTATGGCATTGTTACAACATGACCGTATAAGTAAAATCATTGATGGCAGACGAGTCATTGTAAAAAAACCTGAACTTCTCGCGCCTGCAGGAGATTTAGAAAAATTAAAAATAGCGATTCATTATGGTGCAGATGCGGTATTTATAGGTGGGCGTGAATTTGGTTTGCGATCTAATGCCGGGAATTTTTCAATAGACGAAATGCGACAAGCCGTAGATTTTGCCAACATCTATGGAGCTAAAATTTATGTCACGACCAATATATTTGCTCACAATGAGAATATGGTTGGTTTAGCGGACTATTTAAAAGACATTGAGTCAGCAGGTGTAACTGGTATTATTGTTGCAGATCCACTCATAATTGAGACATGTCGTTTAGAAGCACCCAAACTGGAAATCCATTTAAGTACACAACAATCCCTTTCAAATTGGAAAGCTGTTCAGTTTTGGAGGGACGAAGGTTTACATCGTGTCGTTCTTGCGCGTGAAACGAGCGGGGATGAAATTCAAGAAATGAAAGAAAAAGTGGATATCGAGATTGAGGCATTCATCCATGGTGCTATGTGTATTGCTTATAGTGGACGTTGTACATTATCCAATCATATGACAGCACGCGATTCCAATCGAGGCGGTTGTTGTCAGTCTTGTCGTTGGGATTATGATTTATATGAAGTGAACGATGGCCAACAAGAAGCTTTATTCTCAAAAGATGACGCGCCTTTTGCAATGAGTCCAAAAGATTTAAAATTAGTAGAATCGATTCCTCGTATGATTGAGCTAGGTATTGACTCATTGAAAATTGAAGGCCGAATGAAATCTATTCATTACGTAGCAACAGTTGTGAGTGTTTATAGAAAAGTGATTGATGCATACTGCATGGATCCGGATAACTTTGTTATGAAACGTGAATGGATAGAAGAACTTGATAAATGTGCGAACCGTGAATCTGCAACTGCTTTTTTTGAAGGAGAGCCAAGCTATAAAGAGCAGATGTATGGTGTTCATGGCAGAAAAACAACGACTGACTTTATTGGTTTAGTTATGGATTATAACGAAGAAACACAAATGGTCACTTTGCAACAACGTAATTATTTTAGTATGGGCGAAGAAGTAGAATTTTTTGGTCCTAATATAGAAAATTTCCGTATGACGATTACTGAACTTTGGGATGAAAAGGGCAGACCTCTAGATGTGGCCCGCCATCCCTTACAAATCGTCCAATTCAAATCGGAAATTCCTGTTTATCCAAATAACATGATGCGAAAGGAGATTGCACGATGAATCATAAGCGTCCAGTTGTCATTGGAATTGCAGGAGGATCGGGTTCTGGTAAAACAAGCGTAACAAACGCCATCTATGAAGTTTACAAAGAACATGCAGTAGTTGTTATTCAGCAAGACTATTATTATAAAAATCAAAGTCATTTAGAGTTTGAAGAACGTCTAAAAACTAATTATGATCACCCATTAGCTTTTGATACCGATTTATTAATTGAGCACATTCACCAATTATTAAACCGTAAATCAATAGAAAAGCCGGTATACGACTACGCCATACATACCCGTGCAAAAGAAAGTATTTTGATTGAACCACAAGATGTAATCATTTTGGAGGGTATTTTGGTTTTGGAAGATCAACGCTTAAGGGATTTAATGGACATTAAATTATTCGTAGATACTGATTCTGATTTACGAATAATTCGTCGTATATTACGGGACATAAACGAAAGGGCACGTTCCATTGAATCGGTGGTGGAACAATACCTAACAGTAGTTCGTCCAATGCATAACCAATTCATCGAACCAACAAAGAGATATGCAGATATCATCATCCCAGAGGGTGGTCAAAATCAAGTTGCAATTGATTTAATGGTTACAAAAATTAAAACTATTCTTGAATCTGATAACATTGTGTAATATGATATTGAAAGACTGACAATATTATCTAAAAATTATGCCGAATATTAAATTACAAACTGGCATAGTATTTTTATGAGGAAGCAAGTAGTTGAAGGAGTGAAAGGCATTGTCTACAGAAAAACAATATCCAATGACCGCTGCAGGTAAAAAGAAATTATCAGACGAACTTGAGTTCCTAAAAACGGTTAAACGTAAAGAAGTAGTTGAGCGTATTAAAGTCGCGCGTAGTTTTGGTGACTTATCTGAAAACTCGGAGTACGATTCTGCGAAAGAGGACCAAGCCTTCGTTGAAGGAAGAATTTCAACATTAGAATCTATGATTCGTAATGCGGTTATTATTGAAGAAGATGAAAAAAATAATGATATCGTGTCTCTTGGAAAAACGGTTTCATTTATTGAAATACCAGATGGAGACAAAGAGACTTATACAATCGTTGGTTCTGCAGAAGCAGATCCAATCGAAGGATTAATTTCTAATGATTCACCAATTGCGAAAAGTTTAATTGGTCGTAAAGTTGGAGAGCAAGTTAAAGTAGTAACCCCTGGTGGAGAAATGGACGTCAAGATCGTTTCAATTAAATAAAACAAACATTTGATCCACTCCTGCGTATTGGGAGTGGTTTTTTTCAAGCATCTTGTTTAAGCTTTGAAAAGGAGACAAAGTATTTGTTCCTATTAGTTAATAATCAAACATTAGGGTTAATTGATTTTTTATGTAATAAAATGAAACATTTCTTTAACCTATTCGTCTAAAATGTCATATTTATTTATGGTAAGCTAATCATTATAAGGGGGAGTTCGTATATGGCAGAAATACAACGTCGATATTCCTCAAAAAATCATCGACCAAACAAACCTGACAGAACAAATAAAATTTTAAATGCACTCATTGGCCTTGTAATATTTCTCATTGTGATTACCGCAGGTTTTATTTTTCTTGGGGATGATGAATCAGCAAATACATCGAACAAAGAAGAGACAAATGAAGGTTCTGATAGCCAAACAAATGATGATTCCGATGGTACTGAAGGTTTAACTAGTGAGGAAATAGAAGAACCAACAGAAGAAGTCACTGAAGAATCAACTGAAGTAGCCGAAGAATCAACTGATGAAACTTCCACTCCCGGGGGGAAGGTAACATCGACACCTTCGGATGATCCTCTAGTGTCAGAGAGTGTCGTGAATGCAGATTGGAAGCCTATTGGTACAAGTCAAACTGGTGAACATGCATCCGTATATGAAAAGGGACATATTGATTGGAATGAAAAAATCAAAGCCATCTCATATACAACAGGCCTAGCTGAAGATAATATGATTGTTTGGCGGATAGCCAATGGTGGAAGTCCACAAAAATCGATTGCTGTTGTTTCATCAAATGATAAGAAAGAAAATTATCGTGTTTCGTTAATTTGGGTGGATGGTGAAGGCTGGAAACCTGAGAAAATGGAAACTTTAAAAACATTAGAAGGCGCCTATTGACTTTTGGCCCCTCTTTTATTATTTTTAGGGAAGTGTTTTAACAGAAAAGAGGCGTTTTATCATGAAAATTGCAGTAATCGGCGCGATGGAGCAAGAGGTTGAAGCGTTACGACTAGCCTTAGAAGCACCAAAGACAATTGTCATTGCAAATAGTGAATATACCGAAGGAACTTATGAAGGTCATGAAGTAGTCTTACTAAAAAGTGGCATTGGAAAAGTAAATGCAGCTATGTCAACAGCAATTCTTATGCAACAATTTAAACCAGAAGTCGTAATAAATACGGGTTCGGCTGGTGGCTTTGATGCATCTTTAGAAGTTGGCGCAATTGTAATTTCGGATGAAGTGCGTCATCACGATGTCGACGTAACAGCATTTGGTTATGAAATGGGACAAGTACCTGATCTTCCATCTGCTTTTCACTCTGATGAAAAACTACGTAAACTTGCTGAACAAGTGGTAAGTGAACTTGGTCAACATCAATTTTCAACGGGACTTATTGCTACAGGAGATTCTTTTATGAGTGATGCAGCTCGTGTAGAAGTTGTGCGGGGATATTTTCCGCAGATGAAAGCCGCTGAAATGGAAGCTGCTGCTGTTGCTCAAGTCTGTCATCAGTTTAAAGTCCCATTTGTTATCATCCGCTCCCTTTCTGATATTGCTGGAAAGGAATCGAGCATCAGTTTTGAAGAATTTTTACCTATTGCTGCAAAACATTCAACAGAAATCGTTTTAAGAGTAATTTCTAAATTATAAGAATCAATAGCTTGAAAATGTTATGATGAATGAGGATGATTAGTTGCTCTTTCGATTTCGATTGAATCGAAAGAGTTTTTTTCGTGTGTAAATAGTTGATATAATTTAACCAAGGCTCTTTTTTCAATCCTTGATACATAACTTCGGGAGATATTTAACTGTTTAGCAATCTGTTTTTGGGTCATGGGTTCAAATTGCTTTAATCCGTATCGACGTTCAAGAATATCTAATTCTCTTTTTTCTAGCTTATTAAGGTGTCGATATAAGCGGGCCATTTGCTCTTTTTGTTCAATCGTTTGAATTGCAGTAAAATCATCTGTTTGAAGTAAATCGGTGATTTGTAAAGAATGTCCGTCCTTATCAGTTCCAATAGGTTCATACAATGATACATCCTTTTGGACTTTCTTTTGTGAACGAAGGTGCATAAGAATTTCGTTTTCAATGCATCGAGCTGCATAAGTAGCTAATCTCGTTTTTTTATCTGGGGTATAGCTAGCAACTGCTTTCATTAATCCAATCGTCCCAATCGAGATGAAATCATCCAGTTGTTCGTGTTTAGGATGAAACTTTTTTACAATATGTGCGACTAAACGCATATTTCTTTCTATAAGTTCATGTTTTGCATCCTCGTCACCGACTAAACATAATTGAACATAATGAGCTTCCTCTTCTTGAGAAAGAGGTTTTCGAAATGCCTGACCTTTTAGATAACCAATTACGGCAGGTATTTCAATCCAGAGTTGAAGGAAAGCCGTTAATAAACCACTCATGATGAATTGCACCTCCATGTCGTCTTTTGTCAGTATATGTTGACGAAAAGAAATCCATGAAAAAACGACCGCCTAAGCGATCGCTAAACTTTTTTTAATGTAAATGTACTAATCATGAGAATGGCTAAGATTGGCATTAAAAACATGTACATTACTGGTGCGAATATCGACAATCCAAAATAGGAAAGCGTCAACACTGTGCCTGCTGCAGTAATCGGGAGTCCTGTAAAGTAGCCATTTGATTCCATAATATTAAATCGTGCCAATCGGAATGCTCCGCTTGCGATATAAATAATGGTAATAACCATTCCAGCTGTTCCAAATTCAAATAAATCGACCATGTAAATTAATATGGCTGGTGCAACACCAAATGAGATAATATCACTCATTGAATCAAGTTGCTTACCTAGCTCAGATTCTTGACCTAATTTACGTGCTACCATACCATCAAAACGGTCGAGTAAAGCTGCGATAAAGATAAACAGAACACTATAGCTATATGACTCGTTTAAAGTGGTCATTATGGAAGCTCCACCAAACGATAAATTACCAATTGTAATCATATTAGCTGCATGTGCTTTCATTTTTTTGATTGTGTGATCCAATCGTTGAAACAAAAACAATGGACAACACTCCTTTGCTTATAAGCTATTTAACCATTATACTTCGTTCATAACAAAAAAGGTAGCATAGATTTTAAACAGGAGGTACATAGATGAAACAAAAAATATACCAACTACTCATTGAATTAACAAACGGAAAAAGGTCTTCTTCGATTTTACAACAAGTTACTAAATCAAAATGGAGCGGAAAACTTATTCCATCTTATATACGAACTTACGGAATTGATCTGAAGGAGGTTGCAAATTCAGTAGAATCATTTGAAACTCTTCATGATTTCTTTATTCGTCAATTAGATGTACAATACCGTCCTGTTGCTGAGGGTAATGATGTGGTAATAAGCCCAGTTGACGCGAAAATTGAATCTATGGGTTCCATTTCTACAAATGGTACCTTTTGTGTGAAAGAAAAGACATACACCCTCAGTGAGCTTTTAGGGAACAATGAATATGCATCCTTATACGAAGATGGAATGTATGTCGTTTTTTATCTTAGTCCAGCTGATTATCATCGAATTCATAGCCCAGTGGATGGACATATTAAAAAACAGTATGTATTAGGTTTAAAATCTTATCCTGTCAATCGAATGGGTTTAACCTATGGTAAAGAGCCAATTAGTGGGAACTATCGACACGTTTCACATTTGGTTTGTCAAAATACAAAAAAGTGTGCAGTGGTAAAAGTGGGCGCTATGTTTGTCAATTCCATTGAATTAACCAACCAAGCAAGAGACTGGAAAAAAGGCGATGAAATAGGTTATTTCACTTTTGGATCTACAGTTGTTTTATTATTTGAAAAAGACTCTTTTATCTTTGATGATCATATAAAACCGAATGTTCGTGTTCGCGTGGGTGAGAAAATCGGGAATATGGTATAATAAACACAGAAAATTAGCTTTGAACGGAGTGTGTCACGGTGTATCAAAATTTTTTACCCAGTGAATTTGTGAAAAGTGTATTCCACATTTCACCAGAACAATTAAAAGAAAAAGGTATCCGCGGAATTATAACGGATTTAGATAATACGCTTGTAGAGTGGGACAGACCCGATGCTACCCCTAAACTTGTTGAATGGTTAAAAGGAATGAAAGATGCTGGGATACAAGTGACGATTGTTTCGAATAATAATGCATTGCGAGTCAAATCTTTTGCTGATCCTTTGGGCATTCCATTTATTTTCCAAGCGAGAAAACCAATGAGTAAAGCATTCCGTAAAGCTCTTCACATTATGGATGTTAAAAAAATAGAAGTAGTTGTTATTGGAGATCAACTGTTAACAGATGTAGTTGGTGGAAATCTAATGAAATTACACACAATATTAGTTTTACCTGTAGCCAATTCTGACGGCTTTTTCACTCGTTTTAATCGAATGGTTGAGCGACGAATTTTTAGCTCGTTAAAAAGAAGAGGGTACGTAACTTGGGAGGAAGAAGTTTGATAAATAATCCAACATGTATCGGTTGCGGTACAAACATACAAACAGAAAATCCAAAAGAACATGGATTTGCACCATCATCAGCTTTAGAAAAGGAAGTCATCATTTGTCAACGTTGTTTTCGTTTGAAAAACTACAACGAATTGCAACCTGTCTCATTAACAGATGATGATTTTTTACGCATATTAAATAGTCTTGGAAAAGAACAAGGTTTAATCATTAAAATTGTTGATATTTTCGATTTTAATGGAAGCTGGCTACCTGGATTACATCGCTTTGTAGGTAATAATCCAATACTACTCGTTGCAAACAAAGTAGATTTATTACCTAAATCTGTGAAAAAAAATCGTGTCATTCATTGGCTAAAGCAAGAAGCCAGAAAATTAGGACTGCAACCTATTGATGTACTTTTAGTTAGTGCCCATAAAGGTACTGGGATGACCGAAGCGATGGAAGCTATAGAAAAATATCGTGAGGGAAAAGATGCTTATGTAGTTGGATGTACTAACGTTGGTAAATCTACTTTTATCAATCGCATCATTAAGCAAGTGACGGGAGAAAAAGATGTGATTACTACATCACATTTCCCTGGTACAACCCTTGATTTAATTGAAATTCCTCTAGATGATAATCAAGCACTATATGACACTCCGGGTATTATCAACCATCATCAAATGGCACATTTTTTGGATGCTTCCGAGTTGAAATGGATTACACCTAAAAAAGAAATTAAACCTAAAATTTTCCAGATGAACGCGGAACAAACATTATTTTTTGGAGGACTGGCTCGTTTTGATTTTATTCAAGGGGAAAGAGCTTCCTTTACTGTTCATATTTCAAATGATTTAACTATTCATCGTACGAAACTTGAAAATGCGGATGCATTATTTGAAAATCACCAAGGAGGAATGTTAGCGCCTCCTTCTGATGCCTATAAAGAAAGTTTCCCTTCACTAGTTCGTCATGAATTTTCCATAAAAGAAGGTAAAACAGATGTAGTATTTTCTGGATTAGGCTGGATCACCATAAACAAGCCTCATGTTGTCATAGCAGCTTATGCACCAAAGGGTGTAGAAATTCAATTACGCCCCTCTCTAATTTAGGAGTGAATCTCTTTGAAAAAATGGTATGCCGTAATTGGTGATCCGATTTCTCATTCCATGTCACCATTCATGCATACGAAATGGTTGGAAGAACTCGGACTAAATGCAAGTTATATCCCCATTCAAGTGAAAAAAGAACAACTAGCACAGGCCATATCATCCTTAAAATTATTGGGAGCAAGCGGATGGAATGTAACGATTCCACACAAAGAAGCAATAATTCAACATTTGGACCATCTAGATGAATCGGCTAAATGGATGGGGGCTGTCAATACCGTAGTTGTTGAAAAAGATGGAAGTCTAACTGGGTACAACACAGATGGTACTGGTTTTGTTCAATCTTTAGAAGAAAGTATTGGTCGTGATTTTAAACAGTCATCCATTTTAGTTATAGGAGCTGGGGGAGCTGCTAGAGGTATTTCATTTGCTTTGAAATCGCATGGATATAAAGATATTTCTTGTACGAATCGAACGGTCGATTCGGCAAGAAAACTTGTAAATGATATTAATGGGACTTGTGCGTATTCTTTAGATGAAGCAGAAGCCCAATTAGCAAACTTCCAAATCCTTATACAAACCACACCGTCAGGCATGAAAGATTCGGGTATCGTGTTGCCATTGTCTTTAAAATCTTTAAAACCTTCAGCAATTGTTACTGATATTGTGTATAATCCATTATTGACGCCTTTTTTATTAGAAGCAAAAGAAAAGAGAGTCGAGATTATAACTGGGCTAGGAATGTTTGTTCATCAGGGAGCACTTTCATTTCAGAAGTGGACAACCCATCAACCAAACACAAAACGAATGATTGCAGAATTAGAACAACTATTAGGAGGTCCCAATGTTAACAGGTAAACAAAAGCGTTTTTTACGCAGTGAAGCACATCATCTAACACCTATTTTCCAAGTTGGAAAAGGTGGGGTAAATGATCATATGCTCAAACAAATTGAAGAGGCTATAGAAGTTCGTGAATTACTGAAGGTGAGCATATTAACGAATAATGAAGACGATAAAAACGAAGTTGCTGAAAAACTAGCTAAAGGCACGAAGTCAGAGCTAGTGCAATTAATCGGCTTGACAGTTGTTTTATATAAGCCATCAAAAAACAACAAAAAAATTATTTTGCCAATCAAAGGGTAGTCATGAAAAGAGTCTGTATTTTTGGAGGTACATTTAACCCTCCACATATTGGACATTTGATCATGGCAAATGAGGTTTATCACGGACTTGCGTTCGATGAGATTCGATTTATGCCAAATGCTTTACCTCCTCATAAAGTAGGAAGTGAATTATGCAGCGTAAAACAACGATTAGACATGGTTCAAATAGCAATTGAACCATTTCCTTACTTTTCAGTTGAAACAATTGAATTGAATCGGGGTGGAATTTCCTATACGTATGATACGATGTATGAGCTTCAAAAAAGAGAACCGGAGACAAAGTTTAGTTTTTTGATTGGTGGAGATATGATTGCTTATTTAGAAAAGTGGCATCGTATTGATGAGTTAATAAAACTTGTCCAAATGATTGGTGTGAAAAGACCAGGATATGAATTGAAAACTAAGTATCCGGTTACCCTAATCGAAGCACCACAAATTGATTTATCGTCTACTATGTTGAGAAAACGAATTTCTGAAAATAAAGATGTGTCGTTATTAATTCCACATGCAGTTCATGATTACATTCGTCAGGAGCATTTATATGAATCGAGATAAATATTTGGCTACTGTGCGCGAGCGCATGCCAGAACCTCGATATGTGCATACATTAGGAGTAATGGAAACGGCCATTCATTTGGCTGATCATTATGGAGTTTCAAAAGTAGATGCTGAAGTTGCAGCTATACTACATGATATTGCAAAGTTTTCTAATCCACTATGGATGAAAAAAATTATCCAAAATGAAAAAATGAATCCAATTTTACTTGAGTACCATCATGAACTTTGGCATGCTCCAGTAGGTGCCTATGTCGTTCGAAATGAATTGGGTATTACAAATGAAAACATCTTAAACGCGATTAGATTTCATACAACTGGTCGTGCTAACATGAGTCCCTTAGAGAAAATTTTATATGTTGCGGATATGATTGAACCTAACAGGAGATTTCCTAATGTGGATCTATTAAGAGAACATGCAACTGAAGGTCTTGATGGAATTATGGAGGCATGTATCATCCATTCCATTAAATTTTTAATTCAAAAAAAGCAACCGGTATTTCCGGATTCCATTCATTGTTACAATGATTTGGTCAATAAGAAAGGAAAAGTGAGTGAATGACCGTTTCAACATTACTAGAAGTCGCTTATAAAGCAGCAGACGACAAAAGAGCAGAAGATATTATTGTATTAAATATGAAAGGGGTATCCTACCTGGCTGATTATTTCCTTATCTGTCACGCAAACTCAGACCGACAAGTACAAGCAATTGCCAAAGAAATGGCAGAACAAGCTGGGATTGCTGGTTACGACGTGAAACGCTTAGAAGGATACGATTCAGCTAGATGGGTACTTGTAGATATGGGCGATGTAGTCGCGCATGTATTCCATAAAGATGAACGTGCATTTTATAATTTAGAACGATTATGGGGCGACGCACCGTTCGTTGAAGTGGATTTAGAAGCATAATGACCAGCTATACAGATTTTGCGCGTTTGTATGACGCGCTAATGACTGATATACCGTATGATCAATATGTAGCTAAGGTACTTTCGTCATTCGGAAACCCAAAAGGGAAATCCTTACTAGATATTGGTTGTGGAACAGGTATTCTTTCTGAAAAATTTGCACTAGAGGGATTGTCAGTTCAAGCTTTGGATTTGTCGGAAGACATGTTAGCAGTTGCTGAACAACGTTTTCAAAACAGTAAGATGGACATCCCTTTGTATTGTATGTCAATGACAGAGATGACAGGGATTGAAGACTTAGACGTTGCCATAATCGCAATTGATTCTTTAAATTATCTCGAATCAGAAACTGATGTTAAAGAAACATTCTCTGCCGTATATGCAAGTTTGAAAAAAGGCGGACATTTCTTTTTTGATGTCCATTCTACCTACAAAATGGATGAGTTATTTTTAAACGGACCGTTTACGTTTGAAGACGATAATCTTGCCTATATATGGTATACAGAAAAAGGAGAAAATCCACATTCTGTTTATCATGACTTAACTTTTTTTGTCAAAAATGATAATGGATTGTATGAAAGATTTGAAGAAAGCCATTTCCAGCAATCATTTGATGAGCAACACTATAGAACTTGGTTAAATGAAACTGGATTTTCTACTATCCAAGTTCAGGCTGATTGGACATCTAAATGTCCTTCTGCTACTAGTGAACGTCTTTTTTTCCACGCAATAAAATAATACTTTCCATTTATAAGCAATTCGTATATAGTGAAATTTAGCTCTATATGAATTGCTTACTGAAGGAAAGGACAACCCATTCTGATTACTTCATGGTTAAAGAAACATAAAAACAAACTATTGCTCCCAACAATTGGTTTATTTTTATTCATTGTTATTCAAAATCCTTTTTTTGAAAAGCCGGATACCCCCTTAACCGGTCAAATAAATCCTATCCCAAAACCAATTCCAACTTTAAACGAAACGAGAAATGAACAAGAAACGTCTACTTCTCTCCCTACAATAAAAAAAGAGTCTGTCGTCGTTGATATAAAAGGTCAAGTGGTTTCACCAGGTGTTTATACTCTTTCAAATGAAAGTCGTGTTTTAGATGCCATTAAACGAGCTGGTGGACTATTACCATCAGCTGATTCTAAAGTGCTTAACTTAGCAGCTAAACTATCAGATGAAATGGTCCTATATATTCCTGAAATTGGTGAAATTCCGCCTGTTGTCGAAGGTTCATTCCCTACAAAGAATACCAGTAAAGAATCGTCACTTGTAAACATTAATACAGCTGAAGAAACTGAGCTTATGTCATTACCTGGAATAGGTCCTTCAAAAGCGAAAGCCATTATCTCCTATCGTGAAGATAAGGGTCCTTTTAATTCCATAGAGGATATGAAAAACGTTACAGGTATTGGGGATCGAACTTTTGAGAGTTTACAAGAATTTATTACAGTTAATTAATTATAATAACAAACAATTGACGTTTGAATCGTCTTCCTACTAAACTGAAACAGAGCCTTAAGTGAAGATTCGCTAAACTGAGCGAGTGGATAGCTTACTGGCCAGACATTTCATTAAACTTCATTATTTCAGGAGGCGTTCATATGGAGCGAATTACATGGGACCAATTTTTCATGGCACAATGCCACCTGCTTGCACTTAGAAGTACATGTACGAGATTAGCTGTTGGTGCCACAATTGTTCGAGATAAGCGTATTATCGGCGGTGGATATAATGGATCCATATCTGGGGGAGACCACTGTATTGACCAAGGTTGTTATGTTGTAGAACACCATTGTGTGAGAACGATTCATGCTGAGATGAACACGTTGTTACAATGCGCTAAGTATGGAATTTCTACGAATGGTGCAGACATGTATGTTACACACTTTCCATGTTTACAATGTACAAAATCTATTATTCAATCTGGTATTCGTCGTTTATATTATGCAACGGATTACAAAAATAATGAATATGCCATTACGTTATTAGGACAAGCACAGGTTCAAGTAGTCCATGTTCCGTTTGATGAAAGGAAGATAGATTTCTTGAGCGATAAAAAAGTGACTTTATATCTTGAACTATTGCAAAAACTAAGAGAAAGTGGTGCAAAACCGGAGGAATTGGCTTCTTATGAAGCGCAGGTGAAGGAGTTATTTGGAGTGTAATCGTAAAACAACGATATATATACTTAGCTATTGGAGCTATTATTTCAGCATGTGGAATCTTAATCTCACCAATTATTTTAGGGATGCATCCCTTGTTATTTGCCTGGTTTCTTATAAGGAAAAAACCATACCTGCTCATTCTTTTGTATGGATTTATCAGCATATTTTTCTATTACCATACGGATTTCAAAACAAATACTTCTTCAATTGATACCTCCATCACAGAATCAACTTTTGTTTGGACGAGTACGTATTCGATAAGTGGTCAATCTATTAGAGGTTTTGCCACAACTCCAAATGGAGACAAATGGTACCTCATTTATAAATTTTCATCAGAACAAGAGAAAGAATTTTTCCAAATGCAATCGCTAGCAGGATCCTCTTTTTATTTTACTGGTGAAATGATAACGCCCCGAATGCCTGCACATGAATTTGACTTCGATATGTCGACCTATATTAAAAGTCATGAAGCGGTGGGTATGTTTTCAGTATCAACCTGGAAACAAACAGAACAATCTAAAGGGATTATTGGGTTCTTGGCGGAGCGACGGTATCAAATGGAAAGGCATATAGAACTAACTTTTCCTGAAAGTTTAGTAGCTGAAGCAAAAGCTCTTCTAATAGGTTTACGTGATGATGTAACATACGAGGAAGAAAGAGCCTATCAAAAGTTAGGGATTACCCATTTGTTTGCCATATCAGGATTACATATCGTATTCTTGTCATTTCTTTTATTTCAAACATTAATACGTTTGCATGTCCGAAAACAATCGGTCGTTTTATTATTAATCCTGTTATTACCCGTTTACGCGTGTATAACAGGAGGTGCACCTTCCGTATGGCGTGCTGTTTCCGTATCTGAAATAGTATTACTCTTTGCCTGGATGAAGAAAAGGGTAGCTGTGGATCAAGCATTCGCCATGAGTATCCTTCTGTATATTTTTTACCAGCCGAGTGTCCTATTACAAGTTGGTTTTCAATTATCCTATGGGGCCGCTGCTGCTCTAATATACTCTTCACGAATTCTCGTTCAAACAAACTCAGCACTTCGTCAATCTTTTGTCATTACATTCCTTTGTCAAATTGGCGTATATCCTATTTTACTAACCCACTTTTATGAAGTTTCAATTTCCTCTCTGGTTATGAATTTAATATTTGTTCCGCTTTTTTCTTTCATTATTTTGCCTATCAATTTAATATTCCTATTTTTAACTGCAGTCGCCCCTTCTTTAGCCAATGTTTTCTTTGCATTTTATGAGCCGTTAAGAGAAGTACTAACAGAAATCATCTTATTTTTCAGTAGTATTCCTTATCAATTATGGAATCCAGGAAAACCTTCTTTAATACTCTTAATTATCTCGTACATTGGTGTCTTCGTTACATTTATCATTCTTGAACAAAAAAAGAATCTTAAACACATAATTCTGACTCTTGGGTTTCCCATTTGTCTTATTCATAGCACCCCTTATTTTGATTCTTCATTAGAAGTTAGTTTTTTAAATGTGGGACAGGGAGATGCAATTATCATTGAATATCCTTATAAAAGAGGAGTAGTTCTCATTGATGCGGGTGGTTTACTAAGATTTAATCAAATCGAGTGGAAGAAGACACCTCGTTCATTTGAAATTGGAAGAGAAATCGTTGTACCCTTTTTAAAAGGTAAGGGTATAACACAAATTGATACATTTGTTTGGACACATGCAGATAGTGATCATATTGAAGGAGCAGAAGAAATATTAGAGGAAGTCAAAGTTAAAGAAATCCATGTCACACCCGGAGTTTTTAAAGAATCAACCTTAAATCAAGCTATACATCTAGCTAAACTAAAACACGTACCCATTAAAGAACAAATAATTGGACGTAAATGGTCTGCTGGTAAAACGAAATTACAGTATCTATCACCAACAGATACTTTGTATGAAGGAAATAATGACTCCCTGGTTTTATTCTTAGAACATGAGGGGTTTCGAGCCCTTTTTACTGGAGACTTAGAAGAAAATGGGGAGAAGAGAATTGTGGAGACATATAAAGACTCATTAAAACCAATTAGCGTACTAAAAGCAGGACATCATGGCAGTAAAACTTCGAGCTCAGAGGAATTTATCAATGCCTTACACCCCATGATTACTGTTTTCTCGGCTGGAGTAGATAATCGGTATGGACACCCACATAAAGAGATTGTGAAGCGATTTCACGATCTGCAACTGGAAACAATTTCGACTGCAGAGGTAGGGACGATTAACATCCGGGTTAAAAATGGATTGATGACTATTCGCACAAGTTCAGAAAAATAACGGAAAAAGAGATTTGTCAAAAGACAAATCCCTTTTTTACATTTATTATTTTGTAATGAAGTCGATTACAGTCGCAATGGTGAAAATCGCTGCAAAGAAAACAAATGATACAACGAATCCAACACCGGAGTCAGTCACATCGTTACGTCTGGTTTGGACATTTTTTTCAAATTCGTTCATTGCTACCCCTCCTAATTCAAACTTATTATACGGGATAGTGCGAAAAAAATCCATATTCAACAAGATTTTTTATCTGAAAAAACTGGATAGACACATTTTGTACAAACCCCGTATAGATTAAATTTCATGTATACTAATATGGAACTCGTTCTGGGGAGGATACATATGTTTTCTGCGCAATGGAAAAAAATACAAGAAGGTCAGATACAACCCGTTTATCTATTAAGTGGAACGGAATATTATTTTTTTGAAGAAACAATTAATAAAGTGAAAAGTTCGTTAAGTAAAGAGGAAGAAATTGACGTGTTAACGTTCGATTTAGATGAAATCCCTGTTCAACACGTATTAGAGGAAGCCGATACAGTCCCTTTTTTTACAAACAAAAAAATGATTGTAGCAAAAAACACTTCATTCTTAAAAGCATCTGAAAAAGGTAAAGAGAAGATAGAACATGATTTGAAATCCTTAGAAAAATGGTTAAATAATCCATCGGATACGGCGATTATTTTATTTATCGCGCCATATGAAAAACTAGATGAACGAAAAAAGATTACTAAATTAATGAAAGAAAAGTCTGTGCACTTAGAAGCAAAGTCATTAGAAGGTAATGATTTAAAGGTTTGGATCCAATCAGCAGTTCATAAGGAACAAAAATCAATTAGCAATGAAGCCATACAATGTCTCATAGAAACAATAGGCCATGATTTAATTCATTTAAAATCCGAGATACAAAAGATGGTTGTTTATGTGGGTGAAGAAGACAATGAAATTACGCTTCAAGTCGTTGAACTTCTAATGTCTCGAACTCTTGAACAAGATGCCTTCCAGTTATTAAATGCCTATTTGAGTGGAGATACAAGTAAAGCATTAACTGTTTACCACGACTTGCTCCGACAAAAGGAAGAACCGATTATGTTAACGGCATTGTTAGCTTCACAAATTCGCTTGATGTCTAATGTTCGTTATCTCCAAAAAAAGGGATACCACGCGCAGGCTATTGCAAAGCAACTAAAAGTAAATCCGTACCGGGTTAAACTAATTGTCGAAAGTAGATTGCAAGTAGGCGAAGAACGCCTTTTAGAGACTTTGCACAGACTTTCCGAGGCAGATTATAAATTGAAAACAAGTAGTGGCAGAAGAGAGCGAATTCTAGAACTCTTCCTAATGAATCGTTTATAAAAAAACTTACTAGTTCCTTAATAAAAAAAGACCGGATTCGAAGTTCGAATTCGGTCTTTTTTATTTTTATGCTTTTTTCATTAACTGAGCTTTTTTACGAGCAGCAGTATTTTTATGAATTAACCCTTTAGAAGCTGCTTTGTCAACTTGTTTTATAGCAGTTAATAAAAGTTCTTTTGCGTTTTCTCCATTGTTAGTAGAAGCAGTTTCAGCTTTCTTAACTGCTGTACGCATTGTAGATTTCGCATGAGCGTTTTGTGATTGTGCAGATGCATTCGTTTTTACACGTTTGATTGCAGATTTGATATTTGGCATCTATTATTTCACCTCCATTAAAGAATAACTCTTTCCGATACCCACGGGTGTCTGGAAAAGCATTCGAGATTCATAGATTCTCGAGTTTAAGCTTTGCGCGAATATAGGGCGCTGTTTGCTTTAAGTATAAGATTTTAATTCTCAATACAACAAGCATCATTTTATCAAACCAAAAGATAAAATGCAATAGAGAAACGCAAAGAATATTTACTTGACACCTTGGGCAATCTTTTCTTGAGGTGATTTGATTGAAAAAGCAAAATTTAATGCGGACTGATTTAATAGATGAAGCGACAGAAGTCGTCCAACATCGAACGGAGAAAGAGAAAGATACTTTGTATGAAACACCAGGTATTCAAATGAACGAAGAAAGGAATGGCAGGGTTCATATCACTCATATTGTAACAGATGCAAGTGGAGCCGAGAAAATAGGTAAAAAGGAAGGAACGTACATTACTTTAACAGTCCCTACATTAACAGCTGATGATGAAGAAGGTTTTAAGGAACTGGAAGCGCAATTTATATCGTCGTTGCAAGACATTCATCAACCATTAACATTATCACCACAATCGAAAATACTAATAATTGGTCTGGGTAATCGAACTATTACACCAGATGCAATTGGACCATTGGCTATTGATCGTTTCCATGAAGACATGTTTTCTTTGCCAATTGATTTTGGACATTTAGTTTTTTATGCACCAGGAGTAACTGGTCAAACAGGATTAGAAACTGGTGAATTTGTAAAAGCAATTGCACAAAGAGTACAACCTGATTTGATACTAGTTATTGATGCATTAGCTGCACGTAACCAGGATCGTTTATGTAAAACTATTCAAATAACAAATACGGGTATCCATCCAGGTTCTGGGGTAGGAAATGCACGAAATGAAATTTCATTCGATTCGCTTGGAGTTCCTGTTACTGCAATAGGTGTACCAATGGTAGTTGATGCTCCCGTCCTCATTGTAGATGCAATTCAAACAGTGTTTAAAGTGATTTCTAGTAAAATTGGTGAAACAAAAAAACCCTCATCTGCACTTGCAATAGGTTCTTGGTTAAGAAGTACAGACGAACCAATTGATGTGGAAGCAATCAAACCGATTTTCGGGGAATGGTCAGGATGGACACCCGAAGAAATACGCGGGTTATTGCAGGAAGTTTTACCTCCACATCATCAACAATTGTTTGTAACACCGAAAGAAACAGATGCATGGGTGATGAGGCATGCGGATTTAATCCAGACAAGTGTGCTGAATTGGTTACAAGATGATGTTTTTGGTTCTATCCACTCCTAATCCTACGTAATGTGTAGGAAGGAGGGGTGATTAATGCGAAAAACTTTTCAAAAGGCTATAGGTTTTTACCTTTTTTTATTTGTGCTACCAATTATATTTGTTAAAATTCCAATACTCGCATTTGAACCTAATGTAAAAGATCAAGTAGAAACGCAACCAGTTGTGTATGCAGCAAATGTCACAAAGGAGCAACCAGTAGTTGAAGAGAAGTCTCCGATAAACGTATTGTTATTGTTTACACATTCGTATGAAGCCTATCATCCAATTGTTCAGAAAGTAATTGGTGTTAATGCTAATTATGACCCAAACACGAACATTACAGACTTCAGTGAAATCATCACACATCATTTCGAGTTAAATAATGCACGAGTGGATGTGTTACCCTTTGATAATATGAAAGAAATGAAAGTATCAAATCGCTTATTTCCTGAAGCATATACAGCGATTCGCCCGATTTTACAAAAACAGTTAGGCACAAAATCTTATGACCTAGTGCTCGATATCCATAGAGATTCTGCGAACCATAAAATTACTACTATAAATTCACAAAATGAATCTTTTGCTCGTATTGCACTAGTCGTCGGGGCTGAACATCCTAACTATAAATTAAATGATGCGTACGCAAAATTATTGTCAGCAGAAGTGAATCGAATAGTCCCAAATATTTCTCGAGGCGTCATGACAAAAACCAAAGACGATGGGAACGGAATCTATAATCAAGATTTATCCCCTCATTCCATTTTGATTGAATTAGGTGGAATTGAAAATACAGAAGAAGAGATTAATCGGACAATCGCGGTAATTGCAAAAGCGATTTCTGTTGTATTTGAAAATACAGATGCAACCTAAGATTGATGAAATGCGTGTTCACTGCTATAATTCTAGATAGTTTAATTAGGAGTGAACAACGCATGAATCGAGAAGAACGTAATAAAAGACAGCAGAATATTCGAAACTTTTCCATAATCGCACATATTGATCATGGAAAATCAACATTAGCTGATAGAATTTTAGAACAAACGAAAGCATTAACCTCACGAGAAATGAAAGCCCAACTTCTCGATTCGATGGATTTAGAACGTGAACGAGGAATTACCATCAAGTTAAATGCAGTACAGTTAAATTATCTAGCTAAAAATGGTGAAAATTATACGTTACATTTAATTGATACACCTGGACATGTCGACTTCACCTACGAAGTATCACGAAGTTTAGCAGCGTGTGAAGGTGCAATTCTAGTGGTAGATGCAGCGCAAGGGATTGAAGCTCAAACTTTGGCCAATGTGTATTTAGCGTTAGATAATGAATTAGAAATCTTACCTGTAATTAATAAAATTGATTTACCAGCAGCAGATCCAGAACGTGTTCGAGGTGAAATCGAAGAAGTAATCGGTTTAGATGCCTCTGAAGCGGTACTTGCTTCTGCAAAAGCTGGAATAGGTATTGAAGAAATTTTAGAACAAATCGTTGAAAAAGTTCCTGCTCCAACAGGAGATCCAGAAGCACCATTAAAAGCGCTGATTTTTGATTCTCTATATGATCCTTACCGTGGAGTTGTAGCTTACATTCGTGTGATGGAAGGAACAGTAAGACCAGGAGACAAAATCCGCATGATGGCCACTGGGAAAGAATTCGAAGTTATCGAAGCTGGTGTATTTACACCTAAGACAACTCTTCGTGATGAATTATCTGTAGGGGATGTTGGCTTTTTAACAGCTGCTATTAAAAATGTGGGTGATACTCGAGTAGGGGATACAATTACAAGTGTAGTAAATCCAGCAACAGAATCTTTACCAGGTTACCGTAGATTGAATCCGATGGTTTACTGTGGGTTATATCCGATTGATACGTCAAAATACAATGATTTACGTGATGCACTTGAAAAGTTAGAACTAAACGATGCGGCCCTTCAATTTGAACCGGAGTCTTCCCAAGCACTTGGTTTCGGGTACCGTTGTGGATTCCTAGGTCTACTTCATATGGAAATCATACAAGAACGCTTGGAGCGCGAATTCAACATTGACCTCATCACTACTGCACCGAGTGTAATTTACGATGTCCATATGACAGATGGTCAAATTAAAAAAGTGGACAACCCATCTATGATGCCAGATCCGCAAAAAATTGATCGCATTGAAGAACCATATGTAAAAGCAACCATAATGGTCCCGAATGATTTCGTGGGTGTAGTAATGGAACTTTGTCAAAAGAAACGCGGGAATTTCATGACGATGGATTACATTGACAAAACACGTGTGAGTATTATTTATGAGGTGCCTCTTTCAGAAGTGGTTTATGATTTCTTTGACCAATTGAAATCCGGAACTAAAGGATATGCATCATTTGATTATGAATTGATTGGATATAAACCTTCAAAACTTGTGAAGATGGATATTTTGTTGAATGCAGAACAAGTGGATGCTTTAAGTTTTATCGTCCATAATGACTTTGCCTATGAACGAGGAAAAATTATTGTTGAGAAGTTAAAAAAGTTAATTCCTCGACAACAATTTGAAGTGCCAATCCAAGCTGCAATCGGACAAAAGATTGTTGCCCGTTCCACGATTAGTGCCATTCGTAAAAACGTCCTGGCAAAATGTTATGGCGGAGATATATCACGTAAACGTAAACTTCTTGATAAGCAAAAAGAAGGTAAGAAACGTATGAAACAAGTAGGGTCTGTAGAAGTTCCGCAAGAAGCATTCATGGCTGTACTTAAGATGGATGAAGATTAAAATAATATAGTTGAATCTAGGGGGCTACTTGTTGGCCCCCTTTTTCTAATAAGGAAACGATAAACTTAATTCTAGAAGAGTCGCTCTTATTTAAGCTCTTTATCAAGAAAGAAGGGAAGAAAATGATTAAAGGAGTATACATTCACATTCCTTTCTGTCATCAGATTTGTCACTATTGCGATTTCAATAAGGTTTTCTTCAAGAATCAACCTGTAGATGAATATATTGAAACGCTTGGCATGGAAATGAAAATGTTTACCGAAAAATATCAAGATCAATTACATATAGAAACCATTTTTCTTGGAGGCGGTACTCCAACTTCCCTCAGTCCAGAACAATTGAATCGTTTGTTTGAACTTATTAAACAATACATTCCTAGCAAGTATCTTCAAGAATTCACTTCAGAAGCGAATCCTGACGAATTAACACTTGAAAAATTAATAGTAATGAAAAACAACGGGTTAAATCGTTTAAGTCTTGGTGTACAAAGTTTTGATGCGGATATCTTAACGCGTTTAGGAAGAACACATTCAAATGAACATGTTTACAAAACCATAGAAATGGCAAAAGATATCGGTTTTACAAATATCAGCATTGATTTAATGTATGGATTGCCTGGTCAGTCGATGGAGCAGTGGGAAGATACTTTAGCAAAAGCACTAGCACTTAACCTGCCTCACTACTCAGCATATTCATTAATTGTAGAGCCTAAAACGGTTTTTTATAACTTGATGACAAAAGGGAAACTCCTCTTACCAGGTGAAGACTTAGAAGCAGATATGTATGAAGTATTAATGAGAGAAATGGAATCTAAAGGCGTTAGACAATATGAAATCAGTAATTTTGCAAAACCAGGTTTTCATTCAAAACATAATAACTTGTATTGGGACAACATGTCTTATGCAGGTTTTGGTGCCGGTGCACATGGATATGCGAGAGGAAAACGTTATGCTAATATTGGTCCAATTAAAAAATATATGGATGTAACCACCGCGGGTGAATTCCCATCACTTACTTCACATGAAGTGACAAAAAAAGAACAGATGGAAGAAGAAATGTTTCTTGGCTTACGAAAAGTTGTAGGAGTGAATAAAACGGTTTTCAAAAAAAAATATGGTTTATCAATAGAAGATGTGTATGGACAAGTACTGCTCAAGCATATTAAAAGTAATTCAATTATCATGACAGAAGAAGCTGTTTCTTTAACTCAAAAAGGAAGATTTATTGGGAATGAAATTTTCCAATCTTTTTTAATTGATTAAGTATCGAATTCGTTGACAGGTAGCGAAGGATTTGATAACTTATGTATGAGTATTAGCACTCGCTAGTGATGAGTGCTAACAGAGGTGATAATAATGTTAACAAATAGACAATTGCTTATTTTACAAGTGACAGTTGATGACTTCATACAGACTGCACAGCCTGTTGGGTCTAGACAGCTTTCAAAAAAAGGTGAAGTCCCATTTAGTCCCGCGACAATTCGCAATGACATGGCTGATCTAGAAGAATTGGGTTACTTAGAAAAAACGCATACGTCGTCTGGTCGAATTCCTTCAGAAAAAGGGTATCGATTTTATGTTGACCATTTGTTAACCCCTCAACTTGTCACTGAAGATGAAATACTGCAAATTCAATCGGTTTTTCAAGAGCGTTTAACTGAAACAGAACAAGTAATACAAAAAACGGCCATGATTTTATCAGAATTGACAACTTATACGTCGATTTTACTTGGTCCTAATGTTAGAAAACATCGAGTTAAACGATTTTCTATTGTACCTCTTTCAGAGGATTCAGCTGTTGCAATCATTATCACTGATTCTGGGCATGTAGAAAATCGATTGTTCGAATTACCAGAAGGTATTACAGCTTCTGACATTGAGAAAATGGTAAACATTTTAAACGAACAACTGACAGGGGTTCACTTGCATGAACTTCAACGTGTACTTGAAAAAGAGACGGCCGTTTTGTTAAAACAACACATCGGTAGATATGGAGAACTCATGTCTTCATTTGGAGCGGCAATAACAGGTCCACAAGAAGAAAAAGTGTTCTATGGCGGTAAATCCAAACTGCTTCATCATCCCGAATTTAGTGACTTGCATAAAGCAAGAGGATTAATAACGATGATGGACCAAGTAAATCAAATTTCAACTTTGTTTTCACCGAATCAAACGGGTATCCATATTCGTATTGGTTCTGAAAATACCTTATTGGAAATGGAAGACTGTAGCGTGATTACCGCGTCCTATTCAATAGGGGAAGAGCAAATGGGTTCAATTGCAATAATTGGTCCAACAAGAATGGATTATAGACGAGTTGTTACATTGCTTGACGTAATGAGTGGCGATTTGTCTCGTGAATTAACCCGAATATTTGGGGGTTTACGAAAATGAAGGAGGATATAAATATGGCACATTCGGAAGAAAAAGAAGCTGTTGTTAACACAGAGGAACATGACTCTGAACAACTTCCAAAAGAACAATTAGAACAATTAGAATCTGATGATGAAGTGGCAATTGAAGAAGTAAATGAGCTAACGATTCTTCAACAACAATTGGATGAAGAAACAAACCGTCATTTACGGTTGCGTGCTGACTATGAGAATTTCAAACGTCGGACTCAATTAGACCGTGAGGCAGCGGAAAAATATAAAGCACAAAGTTTGCTTTCAAATTTGCTACCCGTTCTCGATAACTTTGAACGTGCGATGCAAAGCGTACCAGCCGCTGAGGACTCCGAATCCCTTCAAAAAGGATTAGAAATGGTTTACAAAACACTTGTAGAGGCAACTGAAAAAGAAGGTCTACAAGTTATTGAAGCTGAAGGCGTAGCATTTGACCCTAATATTCATCAAGCTGTAATGACAGAAAATGATGAAACAAAAGAAACAGGCCTGATTTTACAAGAGTTACAAAAAGGATACAGATACAAAGACCGTGTACTTCGACCTTCAATGGTAAAAGTAAACGAGTAACAATAACCTTAAATTGTCTAGGAGGAAATAAATTATGAGTAAAATTATCGGTATTGACTTAGGTACTACGAATTCATGTGTTGCTGTTCTTGAAGGTGGGGAACCAAAAGTAATTCCAAATCCAGAAGGCAACCGTACAACTCCATCTGTGGTCGCATTCAAAAATGGCGAACGCCAAGTAGGAGAAGTAGCTAAACGTCAATCAATCACTAATCCAAACACAATTCAATCAGTTAAACGTCACATGGGTACTGACCATAAAGTTAAAGCTGAAGAAAAAGAATATACACCACAAGAAGTTTCTGCAATGATCCTTCAATATCTTAAAGGATATGCTGAAGATTATTTAGGTGAAAAAGTAACGAAAGCAGTTATTACCGTTCCTGCTTATTTCAATGATGCTGAGCGTCAAGCTACAAAAGATGCTGGTCGTATCGCTGGATTGGAAGTAGAACGTATTATTAACGAACCAACAGCCGCTGCACTTGCTTACGGTTTAGACAAAATGGACGTCGATCAAACGATTCTTGTTTATGACCTTGGTGGCGGTACGTTTGACGTATCCATCCTAGAACTTGGTGATGGCGTATTCGAAGTACGTTCAACAGCTGGTGACAACCGTCTTGGTGGAGATGATTTCGACCAATTGCTAATGGATTATTTCGTAGCTGAATTCAAAAAAGATAACGGTATCGACCTATCAAAAGACAAAATGGCGACTCAACGCTTGAAAGATGCTGCTGAAAAAGCGAAAAAAGACCTTTCTGGCGTTACGTCAACTCAAGTTTCATTACCTTTCATTACAGCTGGAGAAGCAGGTCCTCTACACTTAGAAATCACTTTAAGCCGTACGAAATTTGACGAATTAACCGCTTCATTGGTTGAACGTACAATGGTTCCTACTCGTCAGGCTTTAAAAGACGCTGGATTAACACCTGCAGAAATCGACAAAGTCATTTTGGTTGGTGGATCTACACGTATCCCTTCTGTTCAAGAAGCAATCAAAAAAGAAACTGGGAAAGAACCACATCGTGGTGTTAACCCTGACGAAGTAGTGGCATTGGGTGCAGCTGTTCAAGGTGGCGTACTGACTGGAGACGTAAAAGATGTTGTTCTTCTTGACGTAACACCTTTATCACTAGGTATTGAAACAATGGGTAGTGTGTTCACAAAATTAATTGAACGCAACACAACAATTCCAACATCTAAATCTCAAACTTTCTCAACAGCTGCTGATAACCAACCTGCAGTAGACATTCACGTGTTACAAGGTGAACGCCCGATGGCTACAGACAACAAAACATTAGGCCGTTTCCAATTAGCAGATATTCCACCAGCACCACGTGGAGTACCTCAAATTGAAGTTACATTTGATATTGATAAAAATGGTATTGTAACAGTTAAGGCGAAAGACATTGGAACTGGTAAAGAACAAAACATCACAATACAATCAAACACAGCATTAACTGATGAAGAAATTGATCGTATGGTGAAAGAAGCAGAAGCGAATGCTGAAGCCGATAAAGCTCGTAAAGAAGAAGCAGAACTTAAAAATGAAGCAGATCAATTGGTCTTCATGACTGAAAAGACTTTAAAAGATCTTGAAGGTAAGGTTTCTGAAGAAGAAGTCAAACAAGCTGAAGAAGCTAAAGAAGAGTTAAAAGCTACACTTGAAGCTGGAAACTTAGAAGACATTCGTACGAAAAAAGACAAGTTGAACGAAATTGTTCAAGCATTGACAATGAAAATGTATGAGCAAGCAGCAGCTGAAGCTCAAGCAGCAGAAGGCGCTGAAGGATCGAAATCGGATGATGGCGTCGTGGATGCTGAGTTCGAAGAAGTAAACGACGATCAGAAAGACAAGTAAGAAATAAAAAAGTCAAAGTCCGGGTTACCGGCTTTGGCTTTTTCAATGTTTTTGGTAATGAAGAACAGCACATGTTACAATAAAAGTTATGTGAAAGTTAGATCAGGAGTGTGAAAAATGAATAAACGTGATTACTACGAAGTACTTGGATTAACAAAGGGTGCTTCAAAAGAAGAGATTAAAAAAGCATATCGTAAACTTTCGAAACAATATCATCCAGATATTAATAAAGAAGCAAATGCTGTTGATAAATTTAAAGAAATCTCTGAAGCATATGAAGTGTTAAGTGATGATCAGAAAAAAGCTCAATATGATCAATTCGGACACACAAGTCCTAACCAAGGTTTCGGTGGAGGAGCTGACGGTTTTGGGTTTGACGATATTTTTAGTTCATTTTTCGGTGGAGGTTCTAGACGTCGCGATCCAAATGCACCAAGAAAAGGGGAAGACCTTCAATATTCAATGACCATTGACTTTGAAGAAGCAGTTTTCGGTAAAGAAACTGAAATTGAAATACCAAAAGAGGAAACATGTGAAACATGTCATGGTAATGGTGCAAAACCCGGTACGACTCCAGAGACATGCTCTCATTGTCAAGGAACAGGTCAAATTAATGTTACACAAGATACTCCTTTTGGACGTATGGTTAACAGAAGAGCATGTCATCACTGTAGCGGCTCAGGGAAAATTATCAAAGATAAATGTAATACTTGCCACGGTCAAGGAACGGTATCCAAACGCAAGAAAATTAAAGTTTCAATTCCTGCAGGTGTTGATGACGGTCAACAATTACGAGTTACAGGACAAGGTGAGCCAGGTATAAACGGTGGACCAGCTGGTGATTTGTATATTGTTTTCCGTGTGAGAGCTCATGAGCGTTTCGAGCGTGATGGAGATGATATTTACTTTGAACTACAGTTAACCTTCCCACAAGCATCACTTGGCGATGAAATTGAAGTTCCAACTGTTCACGGAAAGGTCAAACTTAAAATTCCTTCAGGTACACAATCAGGTACGAATTTCCGTTTGAAAGGAAAAGGTGTTAAAAATGTTCATGGCTACGGAATGGGAGACCAGCATGTTGTTGTGAAAATCATGACGCCTACAAAGTTAACGGAAAAACAAAAACAATTGTTACGTGATTTTGCTGAAATCAGTGGAGATATTCCAGAAGAACAAGGCAGTTCATTATTCGATAAAATTAAGCGCACAATAAAAGGTGACTAAGGAGTTGACGCAGGTGAAGTGGTCAGAGCTATCCATTCATACGACAAACGAGGCAATTGAAGCAGTATCCAATATTCTGCATGAAGCAGGTGCAAGTGGCGTTGTAATTGAAGATTCAGAAGAGCTTATGCGTGACCGTGTAGATATGTTCGGAGAAATCTATGATTTAAACCCCAATGACTTTCCTAAAGACGGAGTCATTTTAAAAGCTTATTTGCCTGCAACAAGTTTTTTAGGTGAAACAATAGAAGAACTGAAGCTTGCCATTAACAACCTCGTCAATTTTGATATTAATCTTGGCCATAATATAGTGACGATAAGTGAAGTAAATGAAGAAGACTGGGCTACAGCATGGAAAAAATATTACCATCCTGTCAAAATTTCAGAACGTTTTACCATCGTACCTACCTGGGAAAATTATAAACCGGTTTCAACCGATGAATTAATAATTGAATTAGATCCAGGGATGGCCTTTGGAACTGGAACTCATCCTACAACAGTCATGTGCTTGCAAGCTCTTGAAAAAATGGTGAAACCAGGGCAATTAGTAATTGATGTAGGTACAGGTTCAGGTGTACTGGCAATAGGCGCATCTTTATTAGGTGCTAAACATGTTCATGCTCTTGACTTAGATGAAGTAGCAGTGCGATCAGCTAAGTTAAACGTAGCATTAAACAAAGTGGATTCTACCACAGATGTTGTCCATGGGAACTTGTTAGATACTGTGAAAGAACCCGCAGATGTTGTAGTTGCGAATATATTAGCTGAAGTGATTATGAAATTTACAGACGACGCCTACCAAGTTGTTAAAGAAGGCGGGACTTACATTACATCTGGAATTATTGGGGCTAAAAAAGATGAGGTTAAACAATCTTTAGAGGCATCTGGATTTGTAATTGATGAAGTGATGATGATGGAAGACTGGGTTACCATTCTTTCGAAAAAACCAGTTAAGGTATAGGGACCATTTATGCAAAGATATGTAGTAAATAATGACTTTTCTGAAGAGCTTTTGTTAACAATCGATGGGGATGATGCAAAACATATTCAAAAGGTCATGCGTATGCAACCTGGTCAATTAATTATTGTCGTCGCAAACGGTCGAGCTTTTGAATCCGAAATTGTTTCTTTTGAAGGGCATGATGTAACTGTTAAACAGGTATCAGAACCTCTTTTATCAAATGAATTGCCTAAAAGAGTGACCATATGTTGTGGTCTACCAAAAGGTGAAAAATTAGAGCTAATTGCGCAAAAAGGAACTGAACTTGGTATGCATGAATTAGTTCTTTTTGAAGCTGAGCGTTCAATTGTAAAATGGGATACTCAAAAAGGTAGGAAAAAACAAGAACGATTGCAAAAAATTGCGAAAGAAGCAGCAGAACAATCTCACCGAACAATAGTTCCAACTATTCATGAACCTCTTTCCTTTAAAAAGCTATTAGAGCTATCTACAAATTACGATGTGCTTTTTGTAGCAGACGAAGAAAATGCTAAACAAAAGACGCGAACTCGGCTAGCTGACCAGTTGATAAAGGCTAAAGATCAAGATTCTTTTTGTATAGTTTTTGGACCTGAAGGTGGACTTTCACGAACAGAGATTGAACAATTATATCAACGTGGATTCTTACCCATATCGTTAGGACCACGTATATTAAGAACAGAGACAGCACCTATATATGCTCTTTCCGCTATATCCTATGAATTTGAATGACCTTTTAATTCAAATAACATAGGATGAGTGAAAAACATTAAAAATGGCTATCATGGTAATACAACTTGAATATTTAATTTAGATATCCAGTGTGAAAAAATACACTGGATAATTTTAATGAAAATTAAGTTTTTCCATGATAAACTTAAGAGGTACGGACAACTTCCGGGAGGGATAAATTTATGACTACAAATATTGCATCTAAAATCGATCATACTTTATTAAAGCAAGATGCATCAAAAGAACAAATTGAAAAACTTTGTGCTGAGGCAAAAGAAAACAAGTTTGCATCTGTATGTGTTAATCCAACTTGGGTTAAGTTATGTGCTGAATTATTAGCTGGAACATCAGTGAAAGTATGCACTGTTATTGGGTTTCCGTTAGGAGCTTCTACTCCTGAAACAAAAGCATTTGAAACAGCAAATGCAATTGAAAATGGTGCAGGCGAAATAGATATGGTTTTAAATGTTGGTGCTTTAAAATCAAAAGAAATCGAGCTAGTTAAGCGTGATATCGAAGCTGTTGTTGAATCAGCTAAAGATAAAGCAATTGTCAAAGTAATTTTAGAAACTTGTTTATTAACTAAGGAAGAAATTAAATTAGCGAGCAAATTATCAAAAGAAGCTAAAGCAGACTTTGTAAAAACTTCTACTGGTTTTTCTACAGGAGGAGCTACGATTGAAGATGTTAAACTTATGCGAGAAGTAGTAGGGCCAGATTTAGGTGTCAAAGCTTCGGGTGGGGTACGTAGTCTAGAAGATGTAGAAAGTATGATTCAAGCTGGTGCTACGAGAATTGGTGCGAGTTCAGGCGTCCAAATTATGCAGGGTCTAACTTCAAGTTCTGACTATTAATTAATTAGAACGTGTTGACCTATTCGTAAGTTTACGATATAATTTCAGAGTACATAACACTAGGTTGTGTATTGACGTGTGTTCGGAGGGAGGGAAAGAGAGATGTCAAAAACTGTCGTTCGCAAAAACGAATCGCTTGAAGATGCTCTTCGTCGCTTCAAACGTACTGTTTCTAAAAGTGGTACAATTCAAGAGGTAAGAAAACGCGAGTTTTATGAAAAACCAAGTGTAAAGCGTAAAAAGAAATCAGAAGCAGCGCGTAAGCGTAAATTCTAATTTTTTGCTCTACTATTGAAATTCGTGAGTTTTTTGAAGAAAAAGCGTAAAGCGAAAAGAAATCAAAGCTGCGCGTAAACGTAAGTGAGTTTATTTCATAACTCCTACGTTCTCAACTCGTACTATGATGACTAACAAAAAACTAATATATAAGCCAAGAAATCATATGATTTCTTGGCTTATTTTATTTACATGAAACTTTTTTAAAGTTCATCCGTATTAAAAGAGAATTGAATTTTCAGTAGTACAACAGGAGGTATGTTATGCGACGATTGCGGTTAATAAGTGGTACCTTATTGCTCATGATTTCGTTCCTGCTTATTTTGCCGTCTATTTCAGAATCAGCTTCTGAGGTATATCGAATACCAATAGAGGATCATGTGGAAAAAGGATTATACGCTTTCTTAGAGAGAGCCATCCAAGAAGCGGAAGTAGCAGGTGCAGAAACGATTATATTTGACATTCATACACCCGGTGGGATGGTAGATTCTGCTTCTAAAATTGCCAAGTTAATAGATAATACCCCACTAAAAACGATTGCCTTTATAAACGAAGATGCACTATCAGCAGGGGCTTTTATTGCACTACATGCTGATGAAATTTATATGGTGCCAAATGGACGTATAGGTGCAGCTGGTATTATTGATAGTGCTGGAAATGCTGCGGAAGAAAAAGCACAAAGTGCATGGCTAGTTGCTATGCAAAACGCTGCCGAATCGTCAGGACGAGATCCAAAATATGCACTTGCAATGGCTGATAAGAGCATTCATCTTCCCGAGTACCGTGCGCCTAGTGGGAAATTTTTAACTCTATCTGCAAAAGAAGCGTTAAAGGTGGGGTATTCAGAAGGGACAGTTTCTTCCTATAACGATTTATTAAAAGAATTGGATATATCTGAATCTAAAACAGTTTCTGTCAATGAAACCTTAGCTGAAAAAATAGCAAGATTTATTACTAATCCAGTTATTGTTCCGATTTTGCTCTCCATTGCTAGCTTAGGTCTCATATTGGAATTATTTTCACCAGGTTTTGGAATCGCAGGTACAGTTGGTTTAATATCCATTACCTTATTTTTCTTTGGTCATTTGGTGGCAGGATTGGCTGGATTTGAATCCATTGTTTTCTTTATTATCGGATTAGGTATCTTTTTTGCCGAATTTTTCCTTCCAGGAGGAATTGCAGGTATAATAGGTTTAGCATTAATTATTGGAAGTCTACTTCTTGCGGGTGGAAATGTAGTTAATATGGGTATTTCAATATTCATTGCATTGATAGTCGCAATTTTGGGAATGGTGATTATCGTGAAATTTTTTGGTAAGAAAATGAATCTTTTTCATAAAATGATTCTAATGGATGCGACCGATACGGAGCATGGCTATGTATCTAATGTTAACCGTGTAGAATTGATTGGCAAATATGGAATTAGTATGACACCTCTACGTCCTTCTGGTACCATTATGCTAGAAGGTGAACGAATTGATTCAGTCACTGAAGGTGGCTATGTAGATGCAGGAAAGTCAGTAAAAGTTATCAAAGTAGAAGGCTCTCGCATTGTCGTTCGTGAAGCCGGGGAAGAGGAGGAAGTAAAATGATAGAAGGAATTACTGGAAGCACCATTGGCATAATCATTGCCATTGTCGCAGCATTTATTTTATTATCAATTTTCATGACGTTTGTTCCAATCGCGTTATGGATTTCAGCAGTAGCAGCAGGTGTTAGAATTAGTATTTTGACTTTAGTAGGTATGAGATTGCGTCGAGTTATTCCATCACGTATTGTTAATCCGTTGATTAAAGCACATAAAGCAGGCTTGAACGTAGCAATTAATCAACTTGAAAGTCATTATTTAGCTGGTGGTAACGTCGATCGTGTAGTGAATGCATTGATCGCTGCACATAGAGCAAATATTGATTTGCCATTTGAACGTGCTGCTGCCATTGATCTAGCGGGTCGTGATGTATTGGAAGCTGTTCAAATGTCAGTTAACCCGAAAGTGATTGAAACTCCGTTTATCGCGGGTGTAGCAATGAATGGTATTGAAGTAAAAGCAAAAGCACGTATTACCGTTCGTGCAAACATTGATCGTTTAGTCGGTGGAGCTGGAGAGGAAACAATTGTAGCTCGTGTTGGCGAAGGGATTATATCGACAATCGGTTCTAGTGAAAATCATAAAAAAGTACTTGAAAACCCAGATATGATTTCTCAAACTGTTTTATCAAAAGGTCTTGATTCTGGTACGGCTTTTGAAATCTTATCTATCGATATCGCGGATGTGGATATAGGTAAAAACATTGGTGCTGAACTTCAAACTGAGCAAGCTGAAGCAGATAAGAAAATTGCACAAGCAAAAGCAGAAGAACGTCGTGCAATGGCTGTAGCAACCGAACAAGAAATGATTGCAAAAGTTCAAGAAATGCGTGCTAAGGTTGTGGGAGCTGAAGCTGAAATCCCTCTTGCAATGGCAGAAGCATTACGCGAAGGAAATATTGGTGTCATGGATTATATGAATTATAAAAACATACAAGCAGATACAAGTATGCGTGATTCAATTAGTAAAATTGATGGAGATAAATCAAAAACTGATTTAACCAAAGATTAATCCTGATTAGTAGCCATAAAGGAGGGGATTAAACAGTGGAAATTATCATTTTGGCGATTATTGGATTTATCTTTAATTTACTTACCAAAAGCAAAAATACAGAAAATAAAAGCAAACCTTTTATGCAAAAACCGCTGAACCAACAACAACCAAAGAAAAGAATGGAAGATTTCGCTAAAGAAATTTATCAAGATGTGCAAAAACAAATTTCTACAAAACAACTTAATTCTCGTGGAAAAGATATTGACCCAATGAGTCGAAAAAAACTTGAAGGTAATATCAAAACAGAAATATCTAAAGCTGAACAACCTTTAAAACGCGCTGGTAGACTTTCTGTCCATAATCCTGTCTCGTCAATGGCAATCAAGAAGCCTTCCGCACCTTCTTTAATCCCTAAAACGGGTAATGAATTGATCCAAGCAATTGTATTTTCCGAGATATTAGCGCCTCCAAAATCTAAACGATAAATCATGACCTCCTAATTGTCAGCATAAGCTGATGGAAAGGAGGTCTTTGTTTGTTGAATCAACACTTACAGCTCATTCCAAGCATTCAAATGGAAAATTTTCAAAAGTTACTGGTAAGAGGACCTTTTGAATTGTTTTATTTAAGTGAATCGAAAGGTCATTTTCACGGGGATGGTTTTGACATAGTAGTGGAAGCTGATCAATTACAAGTGAAAAATATGAACGCAAATGAATTGAGCTTTAATTTTAGCCGGCTAATAAGCTTTGAAATTAGAAAGAGTCATTCTGATGGCAAATAAACTTAAAAGTGCTCGATTTATAGAATGTAAATTGGACAAGGAACCCCAAGCATTTACTTTTTTGAATACTTTAAGAGAAAAAGAAGTTAACATAATGAGATTATCGTCAAGCAGTAAAAGAATTACTTTTTTTATTTTTGAAAAAGATTTACCACTACTTCGAAAAGTTAGACAACAACATAGAGTAACAATACATATCAGTCGTCCTGACTCTAGTCGAATAATTCAGTTTCACTCATTTGTATTAATAGGTTTATTATTATTTATTTTAATCCCATTTATAAGTTCACACTTTGTATGGCATGTTGTTGTCAAAGATCCATCAGATGAAAGAAAAGCAGGTATCGAAAAAGATTTAAAGGCTTTACATGTAAAAGAATGGGTTTTTAAAAATAGAGTGCCTAATGATGGAGTTATTCGTCAAAAATTACTTTCTAGTAATTATGACTTGTCATGGATTCATATCACTAGATCAGGCAGTGTAATAAAATTAGAAGCTGTTCCTGCACCTTCAATTGAAAACAAAAGCCCCATTGAAAAGTCACTTTCGAATTTAGTGGCGTTGAGGAAAGGTGTTATTACCTATTATGATTTACAATCTGGTGAAAGAGTCGTTAAAATACATGAAACCGTTGAAAAAGGAGATCTACTCGCTACTGGGATAATAAAACAAGGAAACTTAGAGAAAGTAGTTGGAGCAGAGGGGAAAGTTTATGCGGACTATTGGATGGAAGTATCTTTTCAAATGCATCGAAACATTCAATACGAGAGTTTGGTAGCTGAAAAATTAGAATTTTTACAAGTAAAACCTGCTTGGAAAAATCTTGTAAATAACCCTTCATCTAATTCTGCCATACAAATGATAAAAAGCGTCTTTCAAGTGAAAAAAGTATTAATTTATGACAAAAAGCATTTACCTGTGACCGAAAAATGGATTAAAGATTCATTTATGCCCATGTTACATATAAAAACAAGCGCTTCATTATCTCAAAATGGTTTAATTAAACAGGAAAAAATTTTACACATTACTTGGACAAATGATACAGTGAAAGGGAAAGTGTTGTATTTTATTAACGATAATATTGCGGGTAAACAACCCATCCACCAAGGAGACTGAGCATGCAAGAAGATCAATTGACAGAATTACACGTTCAAGACCCAAATGAGGCCATTTTATTACTAGGCGTATCTGACGGCAATATGAAAGTGATTGAACAAGAACTAGGTGTTCAAATCATAACAAGAGGTGAATCCATACGAATAGTTGGAGAAACCGACAAACAAAAAATAGGTAAACAATTAATCGAACAATTGCTAAAGGTTATACGCAAGGGCATAAATATAAATCAACGGGATGTAAGTACTGCAATTGAAATGAGTAATAATGGGACACTTGAGTACTTTTCAGAACTATATGATGAAGAAATTGCTCGGAATGTTAAAGGAAAGTCGATTCGTGCTAAAACAATCGGACAACGAGAATACATTCAAGCGATTCGTCATAAAGATTTAGTTTTTTGTATTGGACCAGCAGGAACAGGAAAAACATATTTGGCTGTAGTTTTAGCTACACAAGCATTAAAGAATGGTCATGTAAAAAGAATAATATTAACTAGGCCAGCTGTTGAAGCTGGTGAAAGCTTAGGCTTCTTGCCTGGAGATTTAAAAGAAAAAGTTGACCCCTATTTACGCCCACTATATGATGCATTACATGAGATTCTAGGAACAGAGCAAACAACACGTTTTATCGAACGTGGAACGATTGAAATTGCGCCTCTGGCATATATGAGAGGAAGAACCCTCGATGATGCATTTGTTATTTTAGATGAGGCTCAAAATACAACTAAAGCTCAAATGAAAATGTTTTTAACACGTTTGGGATTCGGATCAAAAATGGTTATAACTGGGGATAAAACACAAATCGATTTACCTCGAGGGGCCGAATCTGGCTTAAAAGCTGCTGAGAAAATATTGTATGAAGTGAGTGGCATCCATTTTCAAATGTTGGAGCAAGGGGATGTTGTTCGTCATCCACTGGTTGCTAAAATAATTCAAGCATATGAAGAACAGCGGTCTGAATAAGGACTGCTGTTTTTTTATAAGTAATAAATCTTCAATACTATGATTCATTAAAGTTACTTATGGAAATTAAGAATTAGCCTTGCACCATAAAATAGAGAAAATTCTGCTATAATAGTAGAAGAAATGGGGGAGATCGAATGCAAAACTGGCGTAAGAAATTACAAAGGGTCGTTGGTTATCGAACTTTTGCCATTTCATCTCTCATTCTTACAGGAACCATTGTTTTCCTGTTTTTAATTAATAACGTACGTACGGAGAAATATGATTTTGAAGATATACAATTCCAACTTACCAATGAAACAATTCGATCTGTAAAAACGGTTGAAGATCCTGTTAAGACTGAACAAGAACGAAACAGAGCGGCTTCTGAGGTTACAAATGTATATCAGTTTTCAGAAGAGATTGGTAATAACCGAGTCGCCATTGTTAAGTCTGTTTTTGATTACGTAGAAGAAGTAAAAACGGATAGTGATGGTACAAAAACCATTGATGCTCAAATAGCAAAGCTAAAAGAAAATTTAAGTGGCCTTGAAACAGATGGAGAAGGTCTTCGTTTCTCTGAAGATACATTGGCTTCTTTACTAAATCTTGACGAAAATCAATTAAATACTTTACGGACTATTTTATCAACAAGTGTAAAGAATGTGATGAGCGAACCCATTCGTACAGATCAGGTAACTAAAGCAAAAAATGATTTAGAAAAGAGTTTAAGAGGAAATACTTCAATACCTAACAATGTACTTCCAGCAGTAGTCCTCATTGGGAGATATAGCATCGTAGAAAATGAAACATTAAACAAAGAAGAAACAGAAGCCAGAATTGAACAAGCAAAATCAAGTGTAGAACCAACTCGTATTTTACAAGGACAAGTAATCGTCCAAGAAGGACAGATTATTGATAAAGAAGTTTTGCGTCAACTAGAACTTGTTGGAATGCTGACCAATCAATCTTCCTTAAAACCTATCTTCGGTCTCTTTTTATTTTTATCTCTTTGTATGTGGTTATTTTATATTCAGTTATCAAAATGGAATGCAGATAAAGATGAAAAACAAAAGGCACTAGTTGTTTTAATGATCATCTTTATTTTCTCTGTAAGTTTAATGAAATTGATTAGCCTGGTTTCCGAGAATTTCGACGTCACGATTGCTTTTTTATTCCCGACTGCTTTGGCTCCGATGCTTGTTCGTTCATTAATAAATGAGCGTTTTGCCGTTTTGATAACTGTTATCACAGCGGCAGTTGCTGGTGTGGTGTTCCAGGAAGGTTATTCCGCAGTATTGCAAATGGAAATAGCGCTGTATATTTTGTTTGGAGGATTAGCAGGGCTTTATATCATTCAAGGTGCCGAAAAAAGAGCTCATTTATTACAAACCAGTATGATAGTTGCTGTAATCAATATCATATTCATGGCATGTTATTTATTAATGACACAATCTAGTTATGGGTTATCTGAACTTTTGTTTTATGCAATTGCGGCTCTATCATCTGGTATGTTATCAGGTGCTTTAACAATTGGTTTGTTACCCTTTTTCGAATCTGCTTTCGGAATCATTTCTGCCATGAAGTTAATAGAGCTATCAAATCCAAATCACCCGTTATTAAAAAAAATCTTAACGGAAACACCTGGTACATACCATCATAGTGTAATGGTTGCAAATTTAGCTGATGCTGCTTGTGAATCTATTGGTGCGGACGGATTGCTTGCAAGAGTCGGTTGTTATTATCATGATATTGGGAAGACAAAGCGGCCGGGATTTTTCATTGAAAATCAAATGAGTCATGCTAATCCTCATGATTCTTTACCACCTGAAGCTAGTCGGGATATTATTTTAGCTCATGGGACCGATGGTGCTACAATGCTTCGGAAATATAAAATGCCAAAAGAAATTATTGAAATTGCTGAACAACATCACGGGACTAGCTTATTAAAATACTTTTATTTTAAAGCAAAAGAAGAAAGTCAGGATATTAATCAAGAAGATTTTCGCTATTCAGGTCCTAAGCCTCAAAAGAAAGAAACTGCAATTATTTCAATTGCGGATAGTGTAGAAGCTGCCGTTAGATCAATGAAAGAGCCTACACATGAAAAAATCCAAGAAATTGTTCATAATATAGTGAAGGATAAACTACAAGATGGACAATTTGATGAATGTGATTTAACAATTAAAGAACTTAAAACAGTTGAACGCGTATTATGTGAAACTTTAAATGGAATTTTTCATTCCAGAATCGAATATCCACAATAGGAGGCAGTTTATGCATTTAGAATTGGATTTATTAGATGAAACTGGAACATTATCGGGTGACACAATCAACTTAATCGGTCAAATGCTCCATCATGCTGCAAGGTCTGAGGGAATCGATCCGGGTAGTGAACTATCGGTTAGTTTCATTACAAATGCAGAAATTCAAGAAATTAATCGTGTTTATCGGGGGAAAGATACACCAACAGATGTGATTTCATTTGCAATGGAAGAACTGGGTGAGGGTGAAATGGATATTAAAATAGAAGGTGCTCCTCGGTTATTAGGAGATATTTTGATATCTGTAGAACGTGCAAAAGAACAAGCATCAGACTATGGTCATAGTGAAGAAAGAGAACTTGGTTTTTTAGCTATCCATGGCTTTTTACATCTTTTAGGCTACGACCATTTAGAAGAGGAAGAAGAAAAAGAAATGAATAATAAACAAGAAGAGATTTTACAATCTTTCGGATTGCGTCGTGAAGTGGATGAAAAAGAATAGATTGATTTCCTCTTTTAGATTTGCATTTCAAGGAATCATACATGCGTTAAAACGAGAACAAAATTTTAGGTTTCATGTGGTTTCTGCCATAGTGGTAATTCTGGTAGGAAGCATAAGTGGATTATCCGTATATGATTGGATTATTCTCCTACTTTGTATAGGTGGAATGTTGGGCTTAGAATTATTGAATTCTGCTTTAGAACGTGTCGTAGATTTAGCTTCTCCAAATGTTCATGAATTGGCAAAGCAAGCGAAAGATATGAGTGCTGCTGCCGTTCTTGTTTTTGCCGGTGCAAGTGCTATAATCGGGATACTCATCTTTTTACCTAAGTGGATGGAAATATTTAATTGAGGTGTTGGAACAATGGATAAATTACAATTAATGGAAGAATCCAAAATTGCACGCGAAAATGCGTATGTACCATATTCGAAATTTAAAGTTGGTGCCGCTTTATTAACAAAAGACGGCAAAGTCTATCATGGCTGTAATATTGAAAATGCTGCTTATAGTATGACAAACTGTGCGGAACGTACAGCGATGTTTAAAGCCGTTTCTGAAGGTGTCCGGGAATTTGCTTCACTTGCAGTCGTAGCTGATACTGACGGTCCTGTATCGCCTTGTGGAGCGTGCAGACAAGTTATTGCAGAGTTTTGCGAACCCCATATGCCCGTGTATTTGATAAATTTGAAAGGTAATGTTCAGGAAACAACGGTAGCAGGTTTGTTACCAGGAGCGTTTTCTCCGGAGGATTTAGCTTATGCTGGAAGCAAATAAGGGATACAAGTCAGGTTTCGTTTCAATCATTGGTCGACCTAACGCAGGCAAGTCTACGTTCTTAAACCGCGTTATTGGTCAAAAGATAGCAATTATGAGCGATAAACCCCAAACAACAAGAAACAAAGTACAAGGTGTTTTAACTACTGATCAAGAACAAATAATATTTATCGATACACCAGGTATTAATGAACCAAGGCATAAACTTGGCGATTTTATGTTAAAAGTGGCTAAAAACACTCTACGTGAAGTGGATGCCATTTTGTTGATGGTCGATTCAACAGATCGAATTGGAAAGCAAGATCGATATATATTGGACATGCTTAAGGACAATAAAACACCAGTGTTCCTAGTGATGAATAAAATTGATTTAATTCATCCAGACAAGTTATTAAGTGTAACTGAATCTTTCCGTCAAGAATATGAATTTGCGGATGTCTTGCCAATTTCAGCTCTTGAAGGAATTAATATCGATGGCTTGCTAAAAGTAATCACTCAACACTTACCAGAAGGACCTCAATATTATCCTGCAGATCAAGTGACAGATCATCCAGAACGGTTTATTATTTCAGAATTAATTAGAGAAAAAGTTCTTCATTTAACACATGAAGAAATTCCTCATTCAATTGCGGTGGTTATTGAGAAAATTAAAAGAGATGAAAATGATAAGGTTCGTGTGACTGCAACTATCATGGTAGAGCGCGATTCACAAAAAGGCATTGTCATCGGTAAAAAAGGTGCCCTTTTAAAAGAAGTGGGTATGCGTGCTCGTAAAGATATAGAAATGTTACTCGGGAGTAAAGTATTCCTTGAGTTGTGGGTAAAGGTTCAAAGAGATTGGCGTAACAAACAAGTCCATTTACGCGATTTCGGATTCCGCGACGACGAATATTAATAAGGGACGTGGGACATTTGCTTAATCGAATAGAAGGCATTGTCTTAAAAACGCAAGATTATGGAGAATCCAATAAAATCGTTACTCTTTATTCTAGAGAAGTTGGCAAGATTACTGCTATGGCACGAGGGGCTAAAAAACCTGCTAGCCGGTTGTCCGCGATTACCCAACCTTTCACTCATGGTTCATTTCTTATTCAGCAAGGCCGTGGAATGGGGACTATGCAACAAGGGGAGCAAGTGGAGTCGTATCGTCATATTCGAGAAGATATAGAAGCTACTGCCTATGCAAGTTTTGTGGTTGAACTTATTGATCGAGCGGTGGAAGATCGTACTCCGCAAACTGCTATTTTTAATTTGCTTCAACAAGCATTACATGCGATTTCAGAAGAATATGATCCCGAAGCGATTGCTTTATTTGTCGAATGGAAGATGTTACCAGTGACTGGAATTTACCCTACGTTGCACCAATGTGTTAATTGTGGAGCAACGGAAGGTGAATTTGCGTTTTCTTTTCAACAGATTGGATTTTTGTGTCATCGTTGTTTTTCATTAGATCCATATATCATTCGTTTAACTCCATCTCACGTCAAGCTTATTCGAACGTTTTATACGGTATCGATTGAACAAGTGGGTAAATTAACACTGAAAAAAGAAACCAAAACGTTTATTAAAAAAATTGTTCGTACGATCTATGAAGAACAAACAGGTATCCGATTAAAATCGCGTTTATTTCTTGATCAACTTGACAGATCACCTGAATATTTCCCCAAAAAAGAAAATCCGTCTATGCCTCCTGAAGAAAGGGCATAAGACGGATTTTTTTATGAATACAGAAATCTGAACAGGAATTAGATTCGTTTTCAAGTTTTTTATATTAAAATTCTAGATGTTTCTCTATATATGCTTTTACATCAGCAATTGGCATGCGAATTTGTTCCATAGAGTCACGATGACGAACTGTTACTTCACCATCTTCAACTGAATCGAAGTCATACGTAATACAGAATGGCGTACCGATTTCATCTTGTCGACGATAACGTTTTCCAATGGATTGAGACTCGTCATAATCCACCATGAATGATTTACTTAATTCAGTAAATACATCATTTGCACCTTCGGCTAATTTTTTTGATAAAGGAAGAATCGCTGCTTTAAATGGTGCCAGTGCGGGATGGAATCGTAAAACAGTTCGTTTGTCATCACCTTCAAGCGCTTCTTCTGAATATGCATCACATAAGAAAGCTAATGTAACACGATCTGCACCTAATGAAGGCTCAATACAGTAAGGAACATAGCGTTCATTTGTTATAGGGTCGATATAATTAAAGTCTTCTCCAGAGTGCTCCATATGACGTTTTAAGTCAAAATCAGTTCTGTCTGCAATTCCCCATAGCTCACCCCAACCGAATGGGAATTTATATTCTACATCTGTTGTAGCAGTAGAATAATGAGAGAGTTCTTCAGCATCATGGTCACGTAACCGCATATTATTCTCAGATATACCTAATTTCAATAACCAGTTCTTACAGTAATCTCTCCAGAAAGTAAACCACTCCAAATCTTCACCTGGTTTGCAGAAGAATTCGAGTTCCATTTGTTCAAATTCACGTGTACGGAAAGTAAAGTTACCCGGTGTGATTTCATTGCGGAAACTTTTACCGATTTGAGCAATCCCAAAAGGCATTTTTTTACGCATTGACCGTTGTACATTTTTAAAGTTTACAAATATTCCTTGTGCTGTTTCAGGACGTAAGTATATATCATTCGAAGATACTTCTGTTACACCTTGAGAAGTTTTAAACATCAAATTAAATTGACGAATATCAGTAAAGTCTTGTGCACCACAATCTGGACATGAAATGCCATGTTCTTTTATCAGCTCTTCCATTTTTTCAAAAGGAAGTCCATCGACAATCATTTCGATTCCTTTAGCGTCTAATGCATCTTCAATTAATTTATCAGCACGATGACGTGCTTTGCATTTTTTACAATCAATCATAGGATCGTTAAAGTTTCCAATATGACCTGATGCTGCCCATACTCTAGGATTCATTAAAATGGCTGCATCTACACCAACATTATATGGTGATTCTTGAACGAATTTACGCCACCACGCTTTTTTAATATTGTTTTTAAGTTCAATACCTAGCGGACCGTAATCCCATGTGTTTGCTAAACCACCATAAATATCTGAACCAGGAAAAACAAAACCTCTGTGTTTCGCTAAACTTACGACGTTTTCCATTGTAATTGTCATAAAAATTCCCTCCAAAATAAAAATAGCACTCGTCCCCGGACATTTAATGTCCGGGGACGAGTGCATAATACCCGCGGTTCCACCCCAGTTGATTGCAAAATGCAATCCACTTTCAAAAATCATGACTCCAGGATGCCTTTTCATGTTCAATACAGACTTTCACTATCTCTGCTCGCTAACGGATGAACAATACTTATTTTCCCTTCACTGCCTATAAAGTTGAACCTATTGTATCACAAGAAAGTGGAAAGCGCTACTCGATACCGACTCCGACGGTGGAACATCTGAATCGAAAACCTGTTTTCGAATGAGGATGTGAAGCGGAGGTGCGGTATAGCGCTTGAAACTGGACTATAGAAAGTGGAAAGCGCTACTCGATACCGACTCAGCGCAGAATTCTATGTGAAATCTTATTTTTAATTAAAAATATAGTTACTTAACAAAATGTATGAGATTAAAAAAGTACACATTAAATAATATCTTTATGATTCGAAGAAATCCTTTACCATTGCTTTTAGTTTACCTAATTTAAAGCTATTAACTAGATTAAGTATCGCCATTAGTATATAATATTGAACATTGAGTATAACACTTTTGAGGCGGTGAGACCGATCGAACTCAATAAACGTCAAGAAGACATTTTGCAAATAGTAAAAGGGAATGGTCCTATTACAGGTGAGCAAATTGCAGAGCGATTGCATTTAACTAGGTCCACACTAAGACCGGATTTGGCTATTTTAACGATGGCAGGCTTTTTAGATGCAAGGCCACGTGTTGGTTATTTCTATTCTGGTAAGAAAACAGGTCAGGCCGTAACCGATAGCATGATGAATATGAAGGTTCGTGATTTCCAATCAATACCTGTAGTCGTTGCTGAGCATATGACTGTTTACGATGCCATTTGTCATATGTTCTTAGAAGATGTGGGTACATTATTTGTCGTGGACAAAAATTCATACTTAACAGGAGTTCTTTCACGTAAGGATTTACTTCGAACCAGCTTGGGTCAACAAGATTTAAATAAAGTTCCGGTCCATATCATTATGACAAGAATGCCGAATATTACGTATTGCTTTAAACATGATTCATTAATTCATGCGGCAAAAAAATTAATTGACAAGCAAATCGATGCCTTACCTATTGTTCAAGAACATTCGGACGGTTATGAAGTCATTGGCCGATTAACGAAAACGAATATTACAGGTGCCTTTCTGTCATTAGCGGAAAATCACGATATATGAGGTGTTGAAAATGAAAAGATTACATATTTTTATCGTATCTGATTCAATTGGAGAAACAGGAGAGCTTGTCGCAAAAGCAGCTGTAAGTCAGTTTCGACCTGGCCTTCAGGACACTTCTTTAAAACGTTTTCCTCATGTTGAAACTGTAGACCAATTAAAGGAAATAGTTATTATAGCAAAAGAACAAAATGCAATGATCTTATATACGCTTGTGCAAAAGCATATGCGTTCCTTTTTGTTAAATGAAAGTGTAACTTACGGTATTCGTTCAATTGATTTAATGGGACCGTTACTTGATACATTGGAAGATGATTTATCAGAAAAGCCTTTCGAAGAACCTGGGCTTGTTCGTAAGCTGGATGATGATTATTTCCAAAAAATTGAGGCAATTGAGTTTGCCGTTAAATATGATGACGGGCGAGATCCGAGAGGTTTGCTTATTGCAGATATCGTATTAGTAGGTGTTTCAAGAACGTCAAAAACACCATTATCCCAATACTTGGCTCATAAACGGTATCGAGTTGCAAACGTCCCGTTGGTACCAGAAGTTGAACCGCCCGAAGAATTGTTTCAAGTAGACCCAGCAAAATGTTTTGGTTTAGTAATATCTCCAGATAAATTAAATTCGATTCGTAAAGAACGGTTAATTGCTCTTGGGTTAAATGATGATGCCAGTTATGCGAAGCTTGAACGAATCAAGCAGGAAATTGTACATTTTGACAAAGTTGTTTCACGCATAGGTTGTCATGTAATTGATGTAACAAATAGGGCAGTAGAAGAGACAGCTAATGTGATTATAAATAAAATTCAGTAAGTTAAACCATCCCTTTGGAAGGTTTTTTCTTTTGAAAGAAAATAATCTTATAGATTTTTTACGTAAAACGTTTTATAATAAAAATTTGTGGTAAAAATGTTTATTATTATGTGTCATTTTGCAAGTTTAAAATTTTTTGTCGAATCTTGCAGGAATTTCATCGATTATCTCGAATTCAATATTTAGTAAGTAAAGATGGTGATGAAAGCGTGCAACGAATACCGGAAGAAATGATTGAACAAATTCGCTCGAATAATGATGTTGTCGATGTGATTAGTGAATATGTGCAGTTAACCAAAAGAGGTAGGAACTGGTTTGGACTTTGTCCTTTCCATGGTGAACAGACCCCTTCTTTTTCTGTTTCACAAGATAAACAAATTTTTCACTGTTTTGGATGTGGTGCCGGTGGGAATTCCATTACATTTGTTATGGACATCGAACAACTTTCATTTCAAGAAGCTGTAAGTAAATTAGGTTCTCGAATAGGCATAGAGCTAGAAGTGGAAACCGCTTCTAGTCAAACAGAACCTATTTCAAAAGAAGAAAGTCGTATGAAAGAGGCACATTCTTTTGCTATGGAATATTATCATCACTTACTTTTAAATACCGAAGAAGGGGAAATTGCACTTCAGTATTTAGAAGAAAGAGGATTTTCTAAAGAGCTTATTGAACAGTATGGTATAGGGTGGTCTTTACCGGGCTGGGATTCCTTAACTTCCTTGTTAAGTCGTAAAGGTTTTGATCTAGTGGAAATGGCCAACTGTGGACTAATTATTAAAAAGGAAAATCAACAAGAGTATTTCGATCGGTTTAGAGAAAGAATTATGTTTCCGATTCGGAATGAATTTGGTCATGTAATTGCATTTTCAGGACGAATTATTAATAAAGGTTCACAAGATGCAAAATATATGAATAGTCCCGAATCTCCTATTTTCCAAAAAAGCAACGTACTTTATCATTTAGATGTTGCAAGACCAGTCATACGCAAAAAGCACAAGGTAATTGTTATGGAAGGGTTTATGGATGTTATTGCTGCTGCTAAAGCGGGTATAACTAATACTGTTGCGACAATGGGTACTTCGTTAACACAGAACCATATTCAAAAGTTAAAACGTTTAACAGACTCCGTTATCATTTGCTACGATGGAGATTCTGCCGGATGGGATTCAGCAAAACGCGCTTCAGAAATGTTAGAAAATGAAAAAATGAAAATAGAGATTGCTTTATTACCTGATCAGTTAGATCCAGATGATTATGTAAGACAATATGGGCCAGAAGCTTTTAAAACACAAGTAATTGATCGACCACATGCCTATCTTGCATTTATGATGATGGTCGCTCGGAAAAATAAAAACTTTCAATTTGAAAATGATACACTGCAGTATGTTCAAGAAGTTTTAGAACATTTAGTTCAGAAATCGTCACCTATTGAACGAGATTTGTATATTCAGCAAATAGCAAAAGAGACGAAAATTTCTGAGGATGCAATTTATCAACAGTTCCGAAAAATTGAAGGGAAGTCATTAAAACAACAATCAAAACAGCCGGTTAGTGTGCAAAATATTACACAACCTATAAAAAACAAACGAGTACAGGCCATCGATCGAGCTGAAAAATTATTACTATCTCATATGTTGCATCAAGTAGAGATTGTTGATCAATTGCATCATGAACATGGGATACATGTTTTCATACATGATTCCTACGAAGCCATTTTTGTTAGACTCATTGGCTTTTATGACATGCATGGTCAAGCTGATACTCATCGTTTCCTAGAAAATTTAGAAGACAGTGAATTACGTAAATTAGTGATGGAAGCAACGTTAACAGAAAGAGACCCTGAACATTCAAGTGAAGAAGTCTCAGACTGTTTGCGACAAATAAATAAACACCGAATTGAGCTTCAAATACAATTGAAAATGCACGAGTCTAAAGAAGCTGAAAAACTTCAAGACATGAAACGCGCACTAGAGATTGCAAAACAAATTATCGATTTGAAAAAATCGTTATCAACAATGTAAATTGATTGGTTTTTAGAAGGAGGAAGACTTATGGCGGACAAGTCTGAACGTTCAAAAGAAGTTGAAACAGAGGTAACATTAGAAGAGGCAAAAAAATTACTCGTTGATGCAGGTAAAAAATCAGGAGAGTTAACTTTTGCAGATATAGCTGAAAAATTATCCGTATTTGAGTTGGAATCCGATCAAATCGAAGAATTTATCGAACAACTTGAAGCTCAGGGTGTAGAACTTGGTCGTAAAGATGGAGACGAAGAAGATTTAGAGAAATTAATGAAAAAAGGGCAAGAAGAAGAAACATTCGATTTAAATGATTTAAGTGTTCCACCTGGCGTTAAAATAAATGATCCAGTACGCATGTATTTAAAAGAAATTGGTCGTGTAGACTTACTTTCAGCAGATGAAGAAATTGAACTTGCAAAACGTATCGAAGCCGGAGACGAAGAAGCTAAAAAGCGTCTTGCAGAAGCTAATCTTCGTTTAGTGGTGAGTATTGCGAAAAGATATGTAGGGCGAGGCATGCTCTTCTTGGATTTAATTCAAGAAGGAAACATGGGTCTTATTAAAGCTGTTGAAAAATTCGACTTTAGAAAAGGTTTTAAATTTAGTACGTATGCGACATGGTGGATTCGTCAAGCAATTACGCGTGCTATTGCTGACCAAGCACGTACTATCCGAATTCCTGTACACATGGTCGAAACAATAAATAAATTAATTCGTGTTCAACGTCAATTGTTGCAAGATTTAGGACGTGAGCCTTCACCTGAAGAAATTGGTGAAGAAATGGAATTACCAGCTGAAAAAGTGCGTGAGATATTAAAAATAGCACAAGAGCCAGTTTCGTTAGAAACACCAATTGGTGAAGAAGATGATTCGCATTTAGGGGACTTTATTGAAGATTCGGATGCCCAGTCACCTTCAGATCATGCTGCATATGAGTTACTTAAGGAACAATTAGAAGACGTTCTAGACACATTAACAGATCGTGAAGAAAATGTATTACGTTTACGATTTGGGCTAGATGATGGTCGTACACGTACACTTGAAGAAGTAGGTAAAGTGTTTGGAGTAACACGTGAACGTATACGTCAAATTGAAGCAAAAGCTTTACGTAAATTACGTCACCCGTCTAGAAGCAAGCGTTTAAAAGACTTTTTAGAATAGAAAATAAGACATCCTAGATGGGATGTCTTTTTTTGTGTCGATAAATGCTATAATTAGTCAAAAATGCTCTTCTATAGAGGGGGATACTAATCTGAGTACACAACGAAAAGAAGTAATTTTAAATGAAATTCAATTTTGGAAAAAAAATACCCTATTACCTGCCCATTATTGTGACTTCTTGACGGCACTTTATTCTGGCGGTGAATCTGAGTATGAAGAAAATGAAGGAAACATCTCAAATTCCATATTAGCTAAGGAGAAAAATAAAAAAAGATTGTTTTTCTCACTGATTTTAACTTTAACATTTGCAATCATTGTCCTTTTATTTACCATAAGTACATTTGGAATTATACCGATTCTTATTTCATTAATTTTTGCTTTCTTTTTATTAGTTGCAACTCTAAAGCTTTCAAGAAAAAAATCGGTATTTGTTCCCATTCTATTTATTTCTAGTGCATTATTAATCTTAGGTTTATCTTTTAAGATTTGGCTGGCGTATTATCCTGAAAATCCTCCTATTCTTCTTGGTCTGGTTTCAGCAAATTGTCTGATGTGGCTAGTATCCGGGTTTTTTTTAAAACTACACTACTTTACCTTATCCGGAGCAGTAGGAATTGTTCTTGTTGTTTCTTTCATTCTATTTATTTAATAACCGAAGATTGAATGTTTGGATATTTCCGATATAATGATTAATGAAAACGTTTTAAAAATCAAAGGGGTTGAATGAAGTGAATTTTGATTTATCGCAAGAACATCAAATGATTCGCAAATCGATTCGTGAATTTGCTGATAAAGTAGTTGCACCTGGAGCGATAGAACGCGACCGAACGAAAGAATTTCCAACTCAGATCTTTAAGCAACTATCCGACATGGGGATGATGGGGTTACCTTTTAGTGAAGAGTACGGTGGAGCAGGAGCAGATACGATAAGTTTTGCTATTGTTACGGAAGAGTTAAGTCGTGCTTGCGCTTCTACAGGTATAACATATTCTGCACATATATCTTTAGGTGGTGCACCTTTAAATTTATTCGGAACTGAAGAACAAAAACATAAATACTTAACCCCAATTTGTACGGGCGAATCCTTTGGTGCTTTTGGGTTAACTGAACCAAACGCAGGATCTGATGCAGGAGGTACACAAACTCATGCGAAAGAAGAAGGAGACGACTTTATTATTAATGGTAGCAAAGTGTTTATTACCAACGCTAGTCATGCAAAACATATGGCAATTACAGCCATTACAGGCATGAATGAAGGGCAAAAAGAAATCAGCGCAATCATTGTCCCAACAAATGCAGAAGGTTTCACGATTATTGATAATTATGAAAAAATGGGATTAAATGCGTCAAATACCACTGAACTTGTATTCGAGAATGTGAGAGTGCCTAAAGAAAATTTATTAGGCAAACGCGGAGAGGGCTTCCGCCAATTCTTAGTAACATTAGATGGTGGACGTATTGGAATTGGTGCTATGGCAGTCGGAGTAGCTCAAGCTGCATTTGAAAAAGCGCTTCGTTATTCAAAAGAACGCAAGCAATTTGGTAAACCCTTATCTGATTTTCAAATCACACAATTTAAACTTGCTGATATGGCGATGAAAATTGAGTTAGCGCGTACAATGGTTTATAAAGCTGCTTGGTTAAAGGATCAGGGGCGTGCATTTACAAAGGAAGCTTCAATGTGTAAGTTGTATGCTTCAGAAATAGCTATGGAAATAGCTGATCAAGCTGTTCAAATTCATGGTGGATATGGTTACATGAAGGAATATGAAGTTGAGCGCTATATGCGAGATGCAAAATTACTTGAAATTGGTGAAGGTACTTCGGAAATTCAACGAATGGTAATTGCTCGTCAAATCGGTTGCTAAAATTCGAGAATATGTCGAATTTGGTACAAAACGTGAAAACTTCTTTCATAAGACTTTTCGTTTCTCTTGGAATGCAGTACAATAACAATGTTAACTAATTCTATATTAGAAGAATGAACGAAAAGAAGGAGGTTTCACAAATGCAAAAAAATCCGATAGTTCCTTTCATTTTAATTTTCGCTTTTGGTATTGGTCTTATTTTCTTCTTATCAATCCATGGCGTGGAGAAAAAAGCTGAAATTGCTGAAGGTGGTCACGAAGAAGGCAAGGCAGGGGAAGAAAAGGCAGCTGAAGGTGGCGATTTTGATCCTGAAGCAGTTGCTCAAGGAAAATGTATTTCTTGTCACGGTGGTGATTTAACAGGTGCAGCGGGTCCTTCACTAGTTGGAACGAAATTATCTGCTGATGAAATTAAAGAAGTTCTAGCTAAGGGTAAAGGTATTATGCCTCCTAACTTAGTAGAAGAAGCAAACTTGGATGCTATGGCAGAATATATTTTAACATTAAAATAAGAACTTAACCCTTATCCTTTTTGGATAAGGGTTTTTCTTTCCTATGGTACAATCTATTTATTATACGAAAGGAGAGGTTTCGTTGAACGCACAATATCTCTCAGAACGATTAACACGTGTGGCTTTCTATGTTGCTCCAGGAGCAATTGTTGCTGATATCGGGAGTGACCATGCTTATTTACCTTGTTATTTAATTTATCATGGAATTGCTTCTAAAGTAATTGCAGGTGAGGTTGCAAAAGGTCCTTTTGAATCCGCTCTCAATCATGTGAATGAAGAACAACTTGAAAAATCGATTACAGTTCGTTTGGCAAATGGGCTTAAAGCAATACATATAGAAGATTGTGTGGACACGATAACGATTGCTGGAATGGGTGGTCCCTTAATTGCAACCATTTTAGAACAAGACAAAGAACTTTTATCATCTGTTTCCAAGTTGATATTACAACCCAACATCCACTCTAAAGCCATTCGAGAATGGGCATTAATGAACGAATGGAGAATTGTGGCTGAAGAAATACTAATAGAAGATGATAAGATTTATGAAATTTTAGTTTTGGAAAAAGGGACCATGACATTATCAGAGGCAGAAGTCTTGTTTGGTCCTTTTTTATTGGTAGAGAGAAATAACGTATTCCTCGCAAAATGGAATAAAGAAGCAAAGGAATGGAAACGAATATTAGAAGCAATAAAATCAGCGGAGTTAACTACTGAAGTGAAAATAAAAAAAGAAGAGGTGGAGCATCGCATAGCTTTAGTTAAGGAGGTTTTGGATGTATGAAGGATGTAAATGGTCATGAAATTATTCAGTTATTCGAGTCATGGTCTCCTAAAGCTTATGCGTTAGAAGGTGATGCAGTAGGACTTCAGATTGGTCGTTTGAATCAACCCGTCTCAAATGTTCTGGTAACACTGGATGTTACAGAAGAAGTAGTTCGGGAAGCAATGGAGAAAAACTGTCAACTAATAATTGCGCATCACCCTCCCATATATTTTCCTCTAAAACATGTTAGAACAGATTTGCCAACTGGAAAAGTAGTGGAAATGTGTATTAAACATGATATAGCCGTATATGCAGCGCATACAAATTTAGATGTTGCACCTGGTGGTGTCAATGATTTACTAGCTGGTGCATTGGAATTAACAGATGTTAAAATTTTAGAAGAAACGTATTCAGAAAAGCTATTGAAATTAGCTGCATATGTACCAGTAACACACGCAAACTTTTTACGTGAAGGCTTAGCGGAAGCTGGTGCAGGACAAATAGGGAATTATGATTCTTGTAGTTTTTCTTCAAAAGGATTGGGAAGATTTAAACCGCTAGTTAACTCGAACCCAACAATTGGATCTCTTAATTGTGTTGAAGAAGTGGAAGAGGAAAAAGTAGAAGTTGTATTTTCCGATTCATTACGTTCCAAAATAATAAAAGTCTTGCATTCAATTCATCCTTATGAAGAGCCTGCTTATGAGATATGGAAATTAGAAATCGATACTGAAAAGCAAGGTATTGGGAGAATTGGCAAGATAAATGAATTTTTAACATTGGATGCATTTGCAGAAAAAGTAAAAACACAACTTGGTGTTCCTTTTGTCCGTGTTGTTGGGAAAAGTTCATCCATAATAAAAAAAGTGGCTGTCTTAGGCGGAGATGGTAACAAATATATACAAATTGCTAAAAGAGCTGGTGCAGACGTATTAGTAACAGGAGATTTATATTTTCATGTAGCACAAGATGCTCAAGCGATTGGGTTATCCGTAATCGACCCTGGACATCATGTAGAGTCAATTATGAAAAAAGGTGTTTCTGACAAAATGTCTGAATTATGTATGGAAAAAAAATTTAATTGTACATTTTTCCCTTCTGCTATTTCAACCGAACCTTTTAGGATCATATAAAAAAGAGGCTATCGCATGGATAGCCTCAAACTTTTATGAAATTGCATATGGTTCGATTCGATTCACTGGTTTAGGTGTTTTAATTTTAGGTAAAATTTTATCAATGGTCACTGTACGTACTATTGAATGGGTTTCAGGATCCTTAGGATTAAATTTTTCAAGGAACTGGATGACTTCTTTGACGATTGGTGTTGGGGTAGAAGCACCTGCTGTAACTGCAACACGTTCAATACCATTTAACCAATTAATGTTAAGTTCCGATATATCAGAAATACGGTAAGATGGTGTTCCAGCAATTTCTTCAGAAACTTGAGTTAAGCGATTCGAATTATTACTCATAGGATCACCAACAACGATTAATAATTGAGAATCGCCAGCTTGGTTTGCAACCGCTTCTTGGCGAACCTGCGTAGCTAAACATATTTCTTTATGAACTTCGATGTGTGGGAATTTCGCTTGCAGTTTCTCCATTAATAAGGAAACATCCCATTGGCTCATGGTTGTTTGATTTGTGACAATCAATTTTTCTGCCACAATATCTAATTGTTCCACATCTTCTATCGTTTGAACTAAATGAACAGCATGAGGAGCTACTCCTACCGCTCCTTCAGGTTCGGGATGTCCTTTTTTTCCAATATATATTACATGAAAACCATCATTCGTTTTTTCACGAATTAAATCATGCGTTACCGTAACATCTGGACACGTTGCATCGATTGAAACAAGACCTTTTTGTTTGGCAAGCTCTCTTACTTCTGGTGAAACTCCATGTGCTGTAAAAATTACTGTCCCACCATCTACTTTTTCTAAGATTTCTTTTCGGTTATCACCATCTAAAGTAATGATGCCATCTTTTTCAAATGCATCTGTAACATGTTTATTATGAACGATCATACCTAGTATATAAATCGGTCGTGGAAGTGATTGGTCTAGAGCTGCATTGCGAGCAATAACCATTGCATCAACCACCCCGTAACAATATCCACGTGGTGAAATTTTGAGTACTTGCATATTGAGCACTCCTCTCAAGAGTTGTTACTACTTATTATAGCGGAGTGCAGTCCTTTTTTCAAAACTCAAATTGGCGGTTGGAAAATTCGTGGTTGAGATAAGCCACTAGGTAGTGGGGAAGTAGAACTTCGACTCACAGCAGTAGCTACTCTACCAGCATTAGCTACTGTACCAGCATTAGCTGCTGTTCCAACATTTGGCATACCTTGAAAGCCACGATAGATTTTCCACAAAGCAGGGATGTTTTGTACCATTGGAGCCACTTGTTTCACCATTGGTGACAGTTGCTGCGCTGTGGATAAGAAGCGATCTGCTGTTTGCAAATATTGTTCCATTCGAGCTTGTAAACCACCCCCACCGAACTGAGGTTGATTAGGGGGTCCACCACCACCGAACTGAGGTTGATTAGGGGGTCCACCCCCACCAAACTGAGATTGATTAGGGGGTCCACCATAAAAACCGTTTGGTGGTCGGTTCGTCACTCCACGTGGAGCTCGACTTCCAAATCCAAATGGGGATTGAGCGGGCGGAGGACTGTTGTTTCCTTGTCCATATGAAAATGGGTTGGAACCGAAAAAACTGCTTCTTTGAGGAGCAGGAAAAGGCTGATTTGATGGTTGGATTCGTCCTTGTGAGAAAGGATAAAACGACTCGTATCGCATAGTATCCTCCTTTCTAAATAAACTGTTATTTGACAGTTACGTTGGGGAACAACTATCATTGTCAAATGGTCTTCACAAATAAAAAACGTGGTACAATAAAGGAATGTTAGGAGGGACTCAAATGTCCAAATACGCAGATTATGATTTCCATCCTTTTTTGCAGAATGCAATTAGCAAATTAGGATTTACTGAACCAACACCTATTCAACGAGAAATGATTCCCCTTATTTTAAAAGGGAAAAGCGCAATAGGCCAAGCACATACGGGTACAGGAAAAACACACAGTTTTTTAATTCCAATTGTGCAACGTATTGTAAGCGAAAAAACAGAACTACAAGCAATAATTACTTCACCTACTCGTGAACTTGCTTCTCAGATATTTGAGGAATTAAGCAGATTGACTGAGGGTACAGATATTCAATCAAAATTGTTTATCGGTGGTACAGATAAACAACGTTCGATTGATAAGTTGAAAACTCAACCGCATATCGTGGTAGGAACACCTGGTCGTATTCGTGATTTAGTAAAAGAAAATGCTTTACTTGTGCATACTGCGCCAATATTAGTAGTAGATGAAGCAGATCTTGCTTTTGATCTAGGCTTTATTGAAGAAATTGATACATTTGCTGGGAAAATGCCGGAACATTTAGAAATGTACGTTTTTTCAGCAACGATTCCTGAACGATTACAACCATTCTTAAAGAAATACATGGATTCGCCTGCTCATATTAAGATTGGTACAAAACGACCTGTAGCTGAAGGGATTGACTTTACACTTGTTCCGGTTCGGAGTAAGTCTAAAAAGAAACGTTTGCTAGAAGTATTAGAAGGAATAAATCCTTATCTGGCTATTATTTTTGCTAATACACGTTCAAATGCGGATGCGGTAGCGAATTATTTAGCTGAAGCTGGTTATCGTGTAGGACGTATTCATGGAGATCTATCACCACGTGAACGAACACGTATGATGAAGCAGGTTCGTGATCTTGAATATCAATACATTGTAGCAACTGATTTAGCTGCACGTGGTATTGATATTCAAGGAGTTAGTCATGTTATAAATTTTGAACTTCCTGAGGATTTAGAATTCTTTATTCACCGTGTTGGCCGTACTGCACGTGCTGGACTTGAAGGTACAGCTATTACATTGTATGAACCAACAGATGAAGATGCGATTGTTAGAATTGAAAAAATGGGAATTCCATTTGTTCATAAAGACGTTAAAGATGGCGAATGGTCTGAACTAAAAGAACGTCACACACGAAAAAATCGTAAAACTGAAAAAGTGGCAGATGAAATAGATGCTAAAGCAAAATCCATGGTTCGCAAACCTAAAAAGGTTAAACCGGGATATAAGCGTAATATGAGATGGGAAATGGACAAAGTTAAAAAGAGAGAACGACGCATTAAAAACCGTAAAAAGTAAAGGGGGTTTTGTTTTGTTACTAGGTTCACACGTTTCAATGAGTGGGAAGAATATGCTACTAGCAGCTAGCGAAGAAGCAAAATCTTATGGTGCTACTACCTTTATGATTTATACAGGTGCTCCTCAAAATACACGAAGAAAACCAATTGAAGATTTGAATATTGAAGCTGGACAAGCTCATATGAAAGAGAATGGCATGTCGAATATTGTTGTTCATGCTCCTTATATAATTAACATTGGTAATTCAGAAAAACCTGAGACATTTGCTTTAGGTGTTGACTTTCTTCAAAAAGAAATTGAAAGAACTGCTGCGATTGGAGCGAAACAAATCGTCCTCCATCCAGGAGCTCATATTGGGGCAGGTACTGAAAAGGGGATTGCGAAAATTATAGAGGGTTTAAATGAAGTCCTTTCGCAAGACCTTCCTGTTCAAATAGCTTTAGAGACAATGGCTGGAAAAGGAACTGAGTGTGGTCGTTCATTTGAAGAACTTGCCCAAATTATCAATGGTGTAAAAAATAATGATCGTCTCTCTGTTTGCTTTGACACTTGCCACACCCATGATGCTGGGTATGAAATTGTGGAAGACTTTGATGGTGTTTTAACATCATTTGATCAGATTATCGGCATAGATCGTTTAAAAGTCTTACATATAAACGATAGCAAAAATGTTCGGGGTGCTGGTAAAGACCGTCACGAAAACATTGGATTTGGTGAAATTGGATTTGAAGCCCTCCATTATATCGTTCATCATCCACAACTCACCCGTGTTCCTAAAATATTAGAAACACCATTTGTTGGACTAGATGCGAAAAATAAATCAGCTCCTTATAAACATGAAATTGAGATGTTAATAACGTCTACGTTTATGCCTGAACGTATCGATGCATTACGGGAATAGAAAAGACTCAAGCAGAATTCTGCTTGAGTTTTTTTAATGAGCCTAACCGCAGTATGCTTTTTTATATATTAAAAAAGTTAAATAATGTTTTTGCTCGAGATTTTCCTATGATGGTCGCGATTTCTTTTTTAAATGTCGAAGGAACTCCTGTGAAAACCCAGTGAAAAGAAGCTTTATCCAATAGAGGTCTAAGTTTTTTAATCTCATCTTTGGTTAGCTCAACAGGAAGGTCTTTTGTCATTTTAGCTATCTCATGATCAGATTTACTTTTTGTTACCTGGATAAATTCGATTAAATCCATATAATCTTCCTTTCAAGATATAAGAGTTTACTTCTAAAGGATTCTCCGCTATACTAATCAATTGTAAATCGTAATGATTATGAATTAGAAAGAAGCGATTAAATTGAATCCGTCATATAATATAGAACTTCAAAAAGTTTCATTTCAATATGATCAAACTGCTGTACTAAAAAACATTTCGTTACAAGTAAGACAAGGTGATTTTCTAGCCATATTAGGACCAAACGGATCAGGGAAATCAACTCTATTAAAAGTTATTCTAGGTCTTCTTAAACCCACCTCCGGATCCGTACAATTATTTGGTCAAATGAGTAAAGACTTTAAGCAAAAAGAATGGATTGGGTATGTGTCTCAGAAATCAAATGCTTTTAATACTGGTTTTCCAGCTACTGTTTATGAAGTGGTTGCAAGTGGATTAACAAAGAAGACAGGTTTATTTAATAAGTTACCTAAAAACTCTCAAGCATTGGTTTCTGAAGCATTAACATCCGTGGGTATGGAAAATTTTACGGAAAAATCAATTGGTGAACTTTCTGGTGGACAACAGCAACGTGTTTTTATAGCAAGAGCGTTAGTAAGTAATCCGAAATGTCTAGTATTAGATGAACCAACTGTAGGTATTGACCATCAGCACGTACAATCGTTTTATGATATGCTGGCAAAATTAAATCGTGAACAAAAATTAACGCTTATTCTTGTTACTCATGATGTAGATACTGTATCTGACCGAATAAGTCATGTTGCTTGTTTGAATCAATCGATTCATTTTCATGGATATAAACAAGATTTCCAAAAAATGAGTGATGAAGATAGACAAGCGTGGTACGGTCATTCTGTCAGAAAAATTCATCATGGAAAAAGTGAGGAAATTATATGATTGATGCACTATTGACCTATGGTTTTTTGCAAAATGCATTTGCATCTGGTCTAATTATTGGACTCATTGCTCCTCTTCTTGGCGTATTTATTATCGTTAGAAGATTATCATTAATTGCAGACGCACTGAGTCATGTTACTTTAGCGGGTATAGCAGGAAGTTTATTTTTAAGCCAGACAGTTCCATTTTTTGCTTTATTAAATCCGTTATATTTAGGAATTGTTGCAGCAGTAAGTGGCTCTGTATTAATAGAAAAGTTACGTAGATTGTATAAACATTATGAAGAGTTAGCGATACCGATCATCATGTCATCAGGAATTGGATTCAGTGCAATTTTTATTTCTCTTGCAAATGGATTTAGCAGTGATTTATTTGGTTATTTATTCGGTTCTGTCTCTGCTGTCAGTCGACAAGATTTATGGATTGTCTTGATAATTGCAATTATTGTATGTGTGTTTTTAAGTTTCTTCTATAAGGAATTGTTTGTATTATCATTTGATGAAGAATACGCAAAAGCTTCGGGTATTCCAGCAAAATGGATACATTTTTTCTTTATGATGGTTACTGCATTAGTAATTGCAGCAAGTATGCGAATTGTTGGTATTCTATTAGTTTCTTCACTAATGACATTGCCTGTGGCAGCAAGTATGAGGTTGGCAAAAGGTTTCAAACAAGCAATCATCTATTCGGTCTTATTTGGAGAAGCTGCAGTGATTATTGGGTTATTTATTGCATTTTATATGAATATTGCGCCAGGTGGGACAATTGTTGTTACATCCATTGTTATATTATTATTGGTGATAATTGCTAAAAAGATTTGGTTACAGTTTGTGACAAAAGATGAGGGGGGTACTTTTGCATGAACATTACGAAGGCATGGGAAATTCTTAAAGTAAGCGGATATAAGAAAACCGATAAACGCGAACAAATACTCGCATTATTTGAAGAAAATGATCGTTATTTAACAGCACGAGATTTATTGGCCGTAATGAAAAAAAATTACCCTGGAATGAGTTTTGACACGATATACCGAAACTTAAGTACGTTTGTAGATTTAGGTATATTAGAAGAAACAGAGTTATCAGGAGAACGTCATTTCCGAATGCAATGTGAGACGGATCATCACCACCATCATTTTATATGCTTGGAATGCGGTAAGATAAAAGAAGTCTCACTATGTCCTATGGACTTGTTGGAAGAAAAACTTCCTGCTTATCAAATTGATAATCATAAATTCGAAATTTATGGAAAATGCCCAAATTGTCAGTAGTTTTATGTTGAGTTATATAAAAAGACCAATCACTTATAATGGTGATTGGTCTTTTTGTCGAATGTGCAATTATTATTCCTTGTTTTTTGGGGGTTTGGGAACAATACGTTCTACTTCTTGGTGTAAAAGGAAATATGAAATTACGCCCGATACTAGAGCTCCACCCGCAGCTATTAAAAATCTCGTTTTAAGAGGAATGGATGCGTAATCTTTTTCTAAGAACCACATGGCTAAAACTGCAACAATCAGCATAATGGGTAGGACTATTTTTAGTCGTTTCAAGGAAATTCAGCCCTTTATTTTTGGATTTTATTTTTAATATATAAAAAGGTAAAAAAATTGATATAGGGAAAGCCTTGAAAAAAACGTGAGATTCAAACCTCACGCTTTAAAGATGAAAAATGATTTTGTATCCAAGAATCTGCTTCAATCCAATTGTTAATACGAAAAACACCATTAGGAACAGGGGCTTGGTTGTATGGAGTGTTAAATAATAAAACCGGAATTCCTAATGCTTCAGTAATCCCTACGGCATTGTCATGCTTATCTTCAAAAAAAACATCAATGTTGTACTGTCTAGCAGTTTCAATTTTATCGTGTGAGCCAATTAGTTCGATATGATCGTACAATAACTCTTGTTCTAAAAACCATTGTAAAGTCACATCACGAACATTGTGGCCACGTGCAGAAATAAAATATAATTCATGTTCTTGCTTCCATTTATTTAGTACAACTTGTGCATCCGGTTGGATAGGGGAAGTCGCATAAATTTCTGCTTCCGTTTGACGAAACCATTCGGAAAATTCTTGGTGAGTAACGGGAAATGCTTTCGTTAAATCATATTCTTTTATATCCTCTAACACTAAATTACATGAAAATGCTTTATTAATATGTGGCAATAAAGAAGTAGGGCATGTGACGGTACCATCGATATCGATACCAAAACGAAAAGAAGACATTCGGCCAACCATCCTAAACTTGAAGTTTTTCTTGTTCTTGTTTATCGAAATATTCTTGAGCAATTTTATCGATTTCTTTTTTTAGTTCCTCAACCATTGTTTCTTCAGGAACCTTACGAACAGTTTTACCTTTCATAAACAATAGTCCTTCACCACGTGCTCCTGCGATGCCGATATCAGCTTCTCTAGCTTCACCAGGACCATTCACTGCACAGCCAAGAACAGCTACTTTTATCGGTGCTTTAATTGTTGAAATATATTCTTCCACTTCGTTGGCTATTGTAATTAAGTCAATTTCAATTCGCCCACATGTTGGACAAGATATGAGCGTTGCAGCATTGGATGAAAGACCAAATACTTTCAACATTTCTCTTGCTACTTTTACTTCCTCAACTGGATCCGCACTTAATGAAACACGAAGTGTGTTCCCGATTCCGTGGCTTAATAGAGCACCGAGTCCTGCTGCGCTTTTAATGGAACCATTAACCAATGTTCCTGATTCTGTAATGCCGAGATGAAGTGGATAATCAAATGCTTGAGAAGCCTTCACATAAGCTTCTATTGCTAAACTAACATCAGATGCTTTCAGAGAAACGATAATATCATGAAAATCTAAGTCTTCTAGAATTTTAATATGGTGTAATGCACTTTCGACCATACCATCAGCAGTTGGATAACCATACTTCTCAATAATTTTCCGTTCAAGTGAACCGGCATTTACACCAATACGTATCGGAATATTTTTCGCTTTAGCAGCATTAACAACCGCTTCTACTTTCTCGCGACGACCAATATTACCGGGATTAATCCGGATTTTATCTGCGCCATTTTCTATAGCTTTTAATGCTAATTTGTAGTCGAAATGGATGTCCACAACAAGAGGGATATGAATCCGTTTCTTAATCTCAGCAATTGCATCAGCGGCTCTTTCATCTGGACAAGCTACTCGCACAATTTGACATCCTGCTTCTTCTAAACGAAGTATTTCCGCGACTGTGGCCTCAACATCATGTGTTTTTGTTGTTGTCATACTTTGAATGAATAATTCATTACTACCACCAATTGTTAAATCACCCACACGAACTGGACGTGTCTTGGACCGATGTATAATTCCACTCATTATAATTCTCTCCTTTGCGGGCAATATGCCCTCACTACTCCTTATTTTATCAGTGAAACGAAGATAAATACAAGGAAGAAACTTTTTCCCTCCTTTTATGGACACGAATTTTCTGCATCCACGTAAATTGGCAGATTTACAATTTCTCCTGTATGAAAAGTTTGGAGTTGTAAATGAGGGTTTTCTACATAAAATGCAGATAATCGTTCAGGTAAACTAACCCATACCGTTGAGGGATGTAATGCAAATAAAGAAAAAATTGTATCACCCTCAATTGTTTGGACAGGTATGATCTCGTACTCAGCAGGGTTCTCGCATGCTTGTTCCACTTTTGTAAACGCGGCTTTGGAAATAGTTCCATTTAATATATCAACCTTAATGACATAAGATAGAAGTAGAATAGTAATTGCTAGAATAATCGTGCGCATAAAAAATCCCCCTTTTCAACACTGTATGTGATAAAAAGAGGGATTATACTTATTTTTTCGGGTAATATCGAAGTGCACAGAATAAATAGATTAAGCAAATTATATTGGTGAAAATGGTGATTGAGAGATTGGGTAAAGATAGATACATAAACAAAATAGATAATAGAGTTGGCACAGTATATGCAAATGCGGTCGTTCTCCATACATGGCGATAATCTCCACGACGTTTAAGTAATTTTAATAACCATATTCCAATAAAGGCCATAAGGCTAATACGAGTGAAAATCAACAGTGTAGACATAATGAATTGAATAATGAATGCAAAAGGAAGAAGAATCCATCGCATTTCATTTACATATTCAAGTAGCCCTGTAATGTTAGTAGCAGAATCATAACCAGATAAGAAATTTACAAAAGAAATAACGGTTAAAAGGGTAATAAATGAAAAAACATAGATCATAACTCTGCCTATTGGTAAAATGCGGAATGCTGCTATTTTTTGGGGATTATTAAATGAATGTAAAAATAATTGGGTAAATTGCATAATAACACTCCTTCTAATAGATATCATACTATGTTTAAATAGAAAGAGTTATAAAGATATCTATTATTATATAAATAATAGGGATAAATTGTTACATATTATCAAATGAAATCTCGTCTAGTACTTTACATCTGCAAGGATGTAAGGCACGATTAAGAGGATATTTTTTAATTCGGAGGTAAATTATGGAAATTGTTGGTTGGTCTTTGATTATTAGCTGCTTCATAATCGGATTTGTGGGTCTTGTCTATCCAATCATTCCATCTGTCGTCTTTGTTATAGGTGGTTTTTTAGTATATGGATTGTTTTTCTCTTTTGCTGACTTACCATGGTGGTTCTGGTTAATAGAATCATTATTCATTATTTTGCTTTTCGGAGCGGATATGATGGCAAACGCTTTTGGTGTGAAAAAATACGGTGGTAGTAAAGCTGGAATATGGGGAAGCACAATTGGTTTGCTAATTGGACCTTTTGTTATTCCATTTCTCGGAATTATTCTCGGACCGTTTATAGGCGCAATTATTGCGGAATTATTAATTTCTCGAACATCAATTAAACAAGCAATTAAAACAGGTTTTGGGTCAGTCATTGGTTTTTTAACATCTGTGATTACAAAAGGAATTCTGCAAATTGTGATGATTGTTATCTTCTTTTTAGTTGTATAACATTCAGTCCAAAGGCTGAATTTGCAAAATATCGTCTTTATTATTTGTACCATGGACATAAGTTTGATACGCTACTAATTGTAAAAAACTTTTACTATGACCGCTTAGGAGGAAATGAAAATGGCTTATGAATTACCACAATTACCTTACGCGTATGACGCACTAGAACCACATATTGATAAAGAAACAATGAACATTCATCACACGAAACATCACAATGCCTATGTTACAAATTTAAACAACGCTTTAGAAGGTCAAGAAGACCTACTTAACAAATCAGTGGAAGAATTAATTGCAAATCTTGACGAAGTTCCGGAATCTGCACGTACAGCAGTTCGTAATAATGGCGGCGGGCATGCAAATCACTCATTATTTTGGAAATTGTTATCAGCTGATGGCGGTGGCAATCCATCTGGTTCACTAGCTGCAGCAATTGATACTAAATTCGGTAGCTTTGACTCATTTAAAGATGAATTTGCAAAAGCTGCAACTACTCGTTTTGGTTCAGGTTGGGCATGGTTAATTGTTAAAAATGGTGAGTTGGAGATCACTTCAACCCCAAATCAAGATTCTCCAATAATGGATGGAAACACTCCTATACTTGGATTAGACGTTTGGGAACATGCTTACTATTTAAACTACCAAAATCGTCGTCCTGATTACATCGGTGCATTTTGGAATGTAGTAAATTGGAATGAAGTTTCAAAACGCTACGAATCTGCAAAATAAGTTTTAAAAAAGAGTCAATGCACACACTCATTTCATCAATGGGTGTGTGTTTTTTTGTTGGAAAATGGTATACTACTAAACAGGGAATTAGCCAAGAGGAGGACCAATAAGTGCGAAAAAAAACAACAAAAAAACGGTCGTCGAGTGTGAAGGCAAAACTCCGAGCGAATGTTGCATTCCGAATGAATATCCTCTTTTTAGCAATCTTTTTACTATTCACCATTCTCATATTGCGTTTAGGATACTTGCAGATTGTAAAAGGGGAAGACTATAAACGTGCATTAGAACGTACGGAGGAAATTCCTGTAAATTCAAGCGTGCCAAGAGGGCGAATTTATGATCGTGAAGGACGTATTTTGGTTGATAATGAGCCTAAGAATGCGATTACATACACTAAAATGCAAACGACTAAACCAAAGGAAATGCTTGACATAGCAGAACAGTTAGCAAAATTAATTGATAAATCAATTGATGATATTACACTTCGAGATCAACAAGATTTTTGGATAATGAAAAATAAAGAAAAAGCTTATAAAAAAGTATCAAAAAAGGAAGAAGCAAAAATTCGGGACAATACCGAATTGTCCAAAGGTGAGATTCAAAAGAAAATCGATACACTTGTCCGAGAAAGAATTACACCAGAGGAATTGAATTCTTTTTCCAATTCAGAAAAAGAAGTGTTAGCGATATATCGAGAAATGGCAGTAGGCTATGCATTATCACCCCAAATCATTAAAAGTGATACCGTTTCGCCAGAAGAGTTTGCTAGAGTTTCTGAGAGATTAGGAGAAATGAAGGGTGTCAACACAACTACAGATTGGGTTCGAGTACCCAAATCGAGTTTAGCAATCTTGGGTAGAACAACTTCACCTAAAGAAGGAATTCCTAGATCTCGACTAGATCACTTTATGGCTAGAGATTATACAAGAAATGACCGTGTAGGAAAAAGTTACATTGAGCAACAGTATGAAGAAGTATTGCAAGGACAAAAATCAGTTGTTAAAAACCTTACAGATGGAAAAGGCAGTGTTACTGAGACCGAAACCATTTTCAAAGGAGAGCCAGGAAAAGATTTAATTTTAACGATTGATAGTGAAATTCAGTCCAATATTGAAAGATTAGTTGAAGCCAAACTTTTGGAGATGAAACAAAAAAACGGTTCAAACTTATTAGACCGGGCATTTGTAGTTATCATGGATCCGAATACAGGCGAAGTACTTTCAATAGTAGGAAAACAATTAGGAAAAGATCCGAAAACTGGTAAACAAGTTATTTATGATTATGCATATGGTGCATTTACTTCACAATACGAAATAGGTTCAACTATAAAACCAGCTACAATATTAACTGCCTACGATAAAGAGGTTCTAGAATTAAATGAAGTCTTGATTGATGAACCAATCAAGATTAAATCAACGCAAGTAAAAAGCTCGCTTTTCAATCGGTCATCTAGAGTACCAGTGACTGATTTACAAGCATTAGAGCGTTCTTCCAATGTTTACATGTTTAAAATCGGATTTAAACTGGCAAACGAAATCTATAGATACGAACAGCCAATAAACTTCAATAGAGGAGATTTTGGACTTTTACGTAATTCATATGCACAATTTGGATTAGGTGTTCCTACAGGAATCGATTTACCTGGTGAATCATCAGGGATTACAGGTAAATTTGAAGCAGGGAAATTCTTAGATTTAACAATTGGTCAATATGATACGTATACTCCGCTTCAAATGGCTCAATACGTTTCTACTATTGCAAATGGTGGAAATAGAATTCAGCCACATGTTGTAAAAGAAATTAGAGAACCATCTTCGGATGGACAAACAATGGGTTCACTTGTAACAGAGATTGGACCTACTGTGCTAAATCGAATAAATAATACACAAAAACAAATTGAACAAATTAAAAAAGGGATGAATCTTGTTTATTATGGTAGTCAAGGTTCAGCAAGGTCTTCTTTCGGCAATGCACCTTATCAAGCAGCAGGTAAAACTGGAACTGCCCAAGTTGATTATTTTGGTCCAGATAGAAAAAGCTGGGGTCAAAAGACAATAAACACAACACATATTGGGTTTGCACCTTTTGAAAATCCGGAAATTGCTTATGCAGTAATGATTCCTTGGGCACCATATTATAATGGTCAATATGAAAGTACAGGTACAAAACTTGCAAGAGAAGTAGTTGATGCATACTTCTCTATTCAAAAAAAGAACGGTAATAATGAAGAACAGGATTCGACAACGATTCAAAAAATTAAACCAGTATTTTCGGGTGATTCACTAGAAGATATTATTAAGGAAGAAACCGAAGCTTCAGTTGAATAAAATAATTATTTAAAGCCATGATAACTTTACAATCATGGCTTTTTTGTGTTTACAATTTCTTAACATACCATTTATATGTCCTCAACATAGGACCTATATAGTATTGTTTATAGGGTAAAAAAGACCAACCTTAGGGGGAAAAAGTCAGATGAAAAACTTGAAATTCTTAATGATGTCAACAATGATAGGATCAGCACTAATATTAGGTGCTTGCGGTAATGGAGACAATAAAGACACTAAAGAAGGTAGTGCGAATTTGTCTGGCACAGTAACTGGTGATGGATCATCAACAGTAGCACCTATTACTGAAGCACTTGTTGAAGAATATGCGGGTGTGCAACCTGACGTTCAAGTAACAGCTGGTGCCTCTGGAACAGGTGGTGGATTTGAAAAATTCATCGCAGGCGAAACTGACTTTTCAAATGCATCACGTCCGATTAAAGACGAAGAAGTAGCTAAATTAAAAGAAGCGGGAATTGAATACACAGAATTAGAATTAGCTAAAGATGGTTTATCAATCGTCGTAAACGCTGAAAACGATTGGGCAAAAGATTTAACTGTTGAAGACCTAAAAAAATTATGGGTTGAAGATGGCACGACAAAAAAATGGTCAGATATTAATCCTGAGTGGCCAGATGAAGAAGTTGTTTTTTACTCTCCAGGTACAGATTCAGGAACATTTGATTACTTTAACGAAATCATTCTAGAAGATGCAGATATTGTGAAATCAGCAACTCTTTCAGAAGACGACAATGTGTTAGTGCAAGGTGTTAAAGGCGATAAAAATGCAATTGGTTTCTTTGGATATTCGTATTACTTAGCAAACAAAGATTCAATGAATGTAGTATCTATTGATGGTGTGAAACCAACAAACGAAACAATTGAATCGGGTGAATATTCACCATTTTCACGTCCATTGTTCGTCTATGTAAAAAATAATGCAGTAAAAGAAAACGAAGCAGTATATGACTTCATGAAATTTTCACTTGAAAATGCAGGGGAAATGGCTGAAGCAGTTGGCTATGTAAGCTTGCCTGAAGAAGAATATACAAAAGACCTTAAAGCATTAGAAGGATTAAAATAAATACTAATAAATTGCGGTTAGAGAAGAGTAGCAGCGGTGCTACTCTCTTCTCTGTTTAGAATACTACTGCTAGCTCTTAACGCCAGCTCGACACTTCCGTTCCAGAGGGACATTCGAAAAAAGTTTTCGAATGATTTTTCTGGTAAGTTGTAGTCGAGCTATAAGAGCGTTTAATTGCTATTCGATAGTAAAGGGGGATTTCAAATGGTATCAAAAAGTTCTAAAATTTCTGTTCAAGAAATGATAGCAAAACAAAAGAACCGAAAAGGCAAGAAATGGCTTGAAAAGTCTATACCTATCCTTTTGTTTATTATCGCATCGATATCGGTTTTAACCACTTTAGGTATTGTGTTCACATTAATTTTTGAAACGTTTGAATTTTTTCAACGAGTTTCGTTTTTTGATTTTTTATTAGGAAAAGAATGGTTACCATTTTCGAATAAAGAACCTTTGTATGGAATTCTTCCATTAATTGCAGGTACATTAAAAGTAACAGCAATTGCAGTCGTGGTTGCGGTACCTTTTGGATTGGCTTCCGCTATTTTCTTAAGTGAATATGCAAGTGACAACACGCGAAGAATTATAAAACCAGTTCTTGAAGTGCTAGCGGGTGTCCCAACGATTGTTTATGGATTTTTCGCATTAACTTTCGTAACACCTTTATTACAACAATTCATTCCGGAACTAAAAATCTTTAATGCGTTAAGTCCAGGAATAGTTGTTGGTATCATGATTTTACCTATGATCGCTTCTTTGTCCGAAGATGCGATGACTTCTGTACCAAACTCTATTAGAGATGGAGCATTGGCCTTAGGTGCTACCAAACTAGAAGTTTCCATTAAAGTGGTTCTTCCAGCTGCGTTGTCTGGTATAATGGCTTCAATCGTCTTAGCGGTGTCAAGGGCAATTGGGGAAACAATGATTGTATCTCTAGCTGGTGGCTCAACACCAAGATTCGACTTAGATATGACAGATTCAATTCAAACCATGACAGCTTATATTGTTCAAGTATCTACGGGTGATGCCGGGTACGGGACGACCATCTATTATTCGATTTATGCCGTAGGTTTTACACTATTCCTCTTCACGCTTCTCATGAACTGGTTAGCTCATGCGATTTCAAAACGGTTTAGGGAGGAATATTAATATGCGTCATATAGATCATGGTTCAGTCGTCAAACGAATGGGTTTTCGTATGATTTTAAATAAAACCTTTAAAGCTATATTTTTTATGGCCACATTATTTGCCTTATTAGCGTTAGGTATTTTGTTTTATCGAATAATCAGCCAAGGAATTGGCTTTATATCAATAGATTTCTTTAAGAATTTCGGTTCACGCATACCAGAAAATGCAGGGATTGTAGCAGCATTAGTGGGATCATTATGGATGATGGCGGTAATCGCTCCTTTGTCACTAATTTTAGGCGTAGGATCTGCCATCTATTTAGAAGAATATGCCAAAAAAAATAAAGCGAATGATTTTATACGTATGAATATAGCGAACCTCGCAGGTGTACCATCTGTAGTATTTGGTTTACTAGGTTTAACCATCTTTGTTCGCGCTTTAGCATTAGGAAATAGTATACTGGCTGCCGGCTTTACCATGAGTTTATTAATTTTGCCAGTCATCATCGTTGCCTCACAAGAAGCGATACGTGCTGTTCCGAAAGAATTACGTGAAGCTTCTTATGGTATGGGTGCTACGAAGTGGCAGACGATTGCCAAGGTAGTTCTTCCTTCGGCAATCCCTGGTATTTTAACCGGAGGGATTTTGGCATTATCTCGTGCAATTGGAGAGACGGCACCGCTTGTTGTCATCGGTATTCCAGTAATTATTCAATTTTTACCTGACAATCTGCTCAGTCGATTTACTGCATTGCCAATGCAAATATTCGATTGGACCAAACGGCCACAAGAAGCTTTCCAAAGTGTTGCTGCTGCGGGAATTATCGTGTTGATGATGTTCCTGTTGATTATGAATTCAATTGCAGTAGTCATACGAAATAAATTCCAGAAAAGATATTAAAGCTAAATAGACAAGACGTATGGGAGGTTTTCAAAATGGTTCAACTAAAAACAAACACTAAACAAATAAATCATATGATAGACGAAAAAAAAGAGGACAATAATAAAAGCTTAGTATATGATACTCGTCAGCTTAATTTATGGTATGGCAATCACCATGCACTAAAAAACATTGATTTAGCCATTAAAGAAAACGAAGTTACAGCAATAATTGGACCTTCAGGTTGTGGGAAATCGACATATATTAAGACGTTAAATCGTATGGTGGAGTTAGTACCTTCCGTTCGAACATCAGGTCAAATCATTTATCGTGATCGAAATATTTTTGATAGTGACTACAATGTAGAAGAATTACGTACAAAAGTAGGTATGGTATTTCAAAAACCCAATCCTTTCCCAAAATCAATTTTCGATAATATAGCATACGGTCCACGTATTCATGGAATCAAAAACAAAAAAACTTTGAACGATATTGTGGAGCAAAGTTTACGTGGTGCTGCAATTTGGGATGAGGTTAAAGATCGTTTAAATGAAAATGCATATGGTCTATCTGGTGGACAACAGCAACGTATTTGTATTGCGCGAGCTTTAGCAATTGAGCCCGATGTTATTTTAATGGATGAACCAACGTCAGCATTAGATCCAATTTCTACATTGAAAGTCGAAGAACTAGTTCAGGAATTAAAACAGAATTATTCGATTATCATCGTGACTCATAATATGCAACAAGCTGCACGTATTTCAGATAAGACCGCATTCTTCTTAAACGGAGAAGTTGTTGAATATGATCACACGGATACCATCTTTTCAACACCTTCTGACAAACGGACAGAAGATTATATTTCAGGACGATTTGGATGATATAGGAGGAGATTGATTATGGTAGTACGAGAAAAATTTGAGCAGGAACTACGTTCGGTACAAGAACAATTTATAGCCTTAAGTAAATTATCAATTTCAACATTAGATAAATCTATAACTGCATTACTTGAGCATGATATAGATACTTCATTATCTATTATCGAGAATGATATTCACATTAATCGATTAGAAGAAGAAATAAATGATCGTGTCATATTGTTGTTAGCCAAACAACAGCCAGTCGCAACGGATTTGAGAAGATTAATCGTGATGATAAAAGCAGCACACGATATGGAGAGGGTAGGCGATTATGCTGTTAACATCGCCAAAGAGTCGATTCGAATTGGTAAAGCAGAGTTTGTATATCCAATTCGAAATATAGAAGAGATGCGCTCCAAAACAATTACAATGCTAGAACAAGTGATGATTGCTTTTACAGAAGAAAACATTGAACAAGCAAGAGAAATAGCTTCTTTAGACGATCAAGTGGATAATTTATACGGGGAAACCATTAAACAATTGTTAAAAGCTGGGGCTGAACAGCCTGAAAAATTGAGTCAGATTACTCAGTTGTCATTTGTATGTCGCTTCATAGAAAGGTCTGCGGATCATGCTACAAATATCGCAGAACAATTATTTTATTTAGTAAAAGGGCGCCACTACGATTTAAATAATTAAAAAACGAGGAAGACGATTCATCGTCTTCCTCGTTTTATTTTGTAAGCAAATCAGCAAGATCTTCAATTGTCATAGAAGAATTAATTTCATACGTTCCGATTTGTATTCGTTCAGATAAATTGTTATTGATTAAGTAGTCATACAAATCTTTTTGATTTTTAATAATACCCATTTGTTCAAGAGTCAAGCTTACATCTATAGAATTCATACCCTGACTAATCGTAAGAATCGTTTTTGATATATCGGGCGATTGCTCATTTACTGCATCTTTTTTTGTAACATTATCCTTTGAAATAGCTTTTAAATCCAATTGAATACGAGCAAGCTGTTCTTTAGAAGTGCTTAACTCTTCTTTTAATTTAGTCAGTTTAGATGATTCAATTAACTCATACCCTTTAGGTACTCTTTCTGAAGTAGATTGCGAACTAGAACTTGTGGAAAGTGTAAGAAATAGCCCTGCTACAAACAATCCAATGCCCAATCCACGAATATTTGAAGGGTTCATTTTCTCCCTCCAATAACTGACTTAACCTGGTCTATCGTTAAAGCAGATCGTTTACTAATTTCATCCACACTGTATCCTTGTTGATGTAGGGCAAGAACTTGGTTCACCAAAATCTCATGAATCGGTTTCGAATATGTTTTGTTTGTTTTATTGATTAGGTTTGGATCAATCATTAATTCTTCTTCAATGATTTTCATTCGTCTTTTGAATTGATTAGCATCTTGATAGTAATCGAGTGACAAACCTTCAAGTTCTTTTTCAATCCGTTTAACTGGGCTTTTAATGAAAAAGGACATGATAATCAAAATTACTCCCAATATCATAATTAATATCGTTAAATCCACTTAGATTCACCTCTTAAACATACTTTTCTTTATTTTAGCATAACGTGCGGTGTCATGAATTATTTCTTTAAATTCATACTAGATTTTTTTTGTAGCTATGATATAATAGGTTAGTCGTATAAATCATGCTCAAAAATGATAACTTGAATCCTGATTAAATGGGAGGGATAAAGATGCGCGTTAATATTACACTAGCTTGCACAGATTGCGGCGAGCGCAACTACATTTCAAAGAAAAACAAGCGTAACAACCCGGAACGTCTTGAAATGAAAAAATATTGCTCACGTGAAAAGAAAATGACTGTTCACCGTGAAACAAAATAATAACATTTAACCAAAACCTGTATAGGTTTTGGTTTTTTTCATGGAGGTTTCAGAATGGAAAAATCACAATTAAGGAAAAAAACTCTTCATATATTGAACAGAATGGACCAACAAGCATATAATGAAAGATCGTCTAAAATTGTTGACTTCTTATTTGAAGAAATAAAGTTTTCTCATGGAGATATTGTCGGAATTACATTATCTTCTTTTCCTGAAGTGGATACGTGGTTATTAATCGAAAAATTGTGGTATTCAGGCATTCGTGTGGCTGCTCCCAAATGTGATAGCAAAGAAAGAAGTATGCAGTTTTATGAGATATCATCCTTTGATCAATTAGAAATTGTGTATATGAAGTTACATGAACCAAATCCTAATCAAACGAATAAGGGGAAAATTGAAAACATATCTTATCTCATTGTGCCTGGTGTTGTGTTCGACTCTCATGGATATCGTATTGGTTTTGGTGGAGGATATTATGATCGTTTTTTGAGTGGTTATGAAGGACCAACCATTTCGTTAGCGTTTGATGAACAAATCATTCAAGCAGTCCCTAAAGAAAACTTCGATATTCCTGTGCAATTAATCATAACAGACAAACGTATAATTAAATGTAATGGAACGAGGTAAGAAAATTCATGAAAAGTATGTATGATGTGATGCAATTATTAAAAAGATATGGAACGTATATATACACAACGGACCGAATTTCAGATTTGATATTAATGGAGGACGAAATCCGTGAATTATATAATTCTCATGTATTAGAGACACAAGATTTTCAGATGGCGATTCTTTTAATTCGGCAAGAGAAAGCTAAAATAAATATGAAAAATCTATAAGGAAATATGAGTGGTAATCAATAGGGTTATCATTTTTTATTGCCTTTCTTACTCCGAAAAAAACATAATTTAAGAATAAGTGAAACTTTATTAGTTTTCATACGTCTAATTATGGGTATTTGATAAATTGAGACATGAAAAATTATACCAGCGAATTATTGTCTACATGTTGCGTCTATGTAAAAAAAGGATTAAGATATACAAATGTTCTTATTCTCATTATTAGTTGATGCAGAAGAAGAAAAGAGGAGGATGTTATGAATGAAGACCATCAATTGGCCTAAACATTCGATTCTGGCAATAGCCATCGTACTTACTTGGATTAAAACATATATCGTGTATCATGTAAGTTTTGATATGAAAATTGAAAATGTGATGCAACAAGTGATTTTGTTTTTAAATCCACTTAGTTTCCTATTATTTATTTACGGGATATCATTATTTTTTAAATCGATGAAAGCCAGAAATCGATATTTACTTATTACAAGTTCAATTTTAGCGATTATTTTGTATGCCAACGTAGCATTTTATCGTTTCTTTAGTGATTTCATCACATTACCAGTGCTATTTCAAACGAGTAACTTCGGTGATTTAGGTGCATCTGCAGCCGAAAGTATATACTTGACGGATGTTTTTTATTTCACAGATGTCATCTTACTTCTTGTAGCTATGAAATGGTTAACGATTGAAAAAGAATCTTCTATAGTTAAACCTGCTATTCGACGTGCTTATTTTGTCTTAGCAGCAGCTGTATTATTTTTAAACTTAGGTCTATCTGAAACAGAACGTCCCCAACTATTGACTCGTAGTTTTGATCGTGAACTATTAGTCAAAAATATTGGTACGTATAATTACCATTTATATGATATCTACATTCAATCCAAATCTCACGCACAACGAGCTTTGGCGGATGGTAGTGAATTGGTAGAAGTGAATAACTTTGTACGTTCAAATCAAGCTGAGCCAAATTATGAAGTTTTTGGGATGGCAGAAGGAAAAAACCTAATCGTTGTTTCCCTAGAATCGCTACAAACGTTTGTTGTTAATGAAGAAATGAATGGCGAAGTAGTCACACCATTCTTAAATGATTTATCAAAAGATAAAGATACGTTTTATTTTCCGAATTTTTATCACCAAACAGGTTTAGGTAAAACTTCTGACTCTGAATTCATAGTCGAAAATGGTCTGTATCCATTAGGTGGCGGAGCGGTTTTCTTCACGCATAGTGGAAATACGTACAATTCTATGGCAGAACGTTTAGGTGATAAAGGATACTTCACAAATGTTATGCATGCAAATAACAAAAGCTTTTGGAATCGCGACATGATGTATAATGCACTGAATGTTGAGAAGTTTTACGATGTAGATAGTTACAAGGTTGCTGAAGGTGAGGCAGTTAACTGGGGTCTAAAGGATATTCCATTCTTTGAACAATCAGTTGAACACATGACAGAGATGCCGAAACCTTTTTATTCTCGGTTAATTACACTTACCAATCATTATCCTTTCCATTTGGAAGAAGAGGATCAGTTAATACCCGAGTATGATTCAAATTCTGGAACTTTAAATCGCTACTTCCAAACAGTTCGTTATATGGATGAGTCGGTCAAAATGTTATTTGAAGATTTGAAGGAAAAAGGTCTATATGAAAATTCCGTTATCGTCATGTATGGTGATCATTACGGAATATCAGAAAACCACAATGAAGCAATGGCTAAATATTTAGGAAAAGAGATTACACCATTTGAGAGTGCTCAACTCCAACGTGTTCCATTATTTATACATGTTCCTGGATCTGATAAAGGGAAAGTGATGGATGAAGTTGCAGGGCAAATCGACATTCGACCAACACTATTACACTTATTAGGCGTTGAAACAAGTAAAGATATGCAATTAGGTGCAGATGTTTTCTCTAAAGACCATGAAGAGTTTGTAATTTTCCGTGATGGAAGATTTGTTACAAAAGATTTTGTGTATGCAGGTAATACTTGTTACGACAAAGAATCTGGTTTAGAGACTGATGCACAAGGATGTGCACCGTACATTGAACGAGCTTCAGAGGAATTAGGGTATTCCGATGAGATTATCAATAGCGATTTACTTAGATTCTATGATGTTAAAACAGGTAATTTACTTCTAGATGAAGTTACAAAAGCTAAATAATGTTTTTACTACCGTTTGAAGTAAGTATAAACTTACTTCAAACGGTTTTTTTATTGTGAAACATATGGCTTAGTTAAACGTACTACTCTAAGGGAGAGGAGATGAGGTGTGAGATGAAAAAGTACATTTGGATAATTTTTATTGTCCTATTTTTTATTAGTAGTTGTGATAAAGAAAATTCTGTCACACCTATTACAAAAATCCCTCCAGTCGTAAAAACACAGCCTGCAGTGCTGCCAGAAAAGATAAAAACATATGAAGTTCAAAACCAGGAGTTTGATCGTGTTGTTGGGTGGATTTCAGATGAAAGTTTACTATTAATTGAACGTAAGAATGATGAATTCATTTTATTCACCTATGATTTATACTCGGAAGAAAAAACTGTAATTACTAAGGTTAATGAACCGATCATTGATGTTAAAATTCATCCATCTAAAGATGTATTGGCTATCATTATGTCTGACAACTCACTCCATGCAACTATTAAGATTGTTACTCTCGGAGGAAAAACAATCGATCAATTAACGATAGAATCATCGGAACTTTATATTGATTGGCATACCACTAATCCTACATTACTTCTTATTACGTCATTTAATAAAGATTGGACCTTTGATACCTTTGCTTATTCTAGCCTTACACAGGAGATGAAAAGGATTCCTTCCATACATCCCATTTTAAAATGGAAGGATGAAAATCATTTAGTAGCGATAAATTGGAGACCTGAGGATGCTTTATCTGGTGGAACGATCTCTGAAATGGCTATTCTTACATCTGAGGTAAAAGACACGGAAGACTCCGGCTATATCTATTTCGATATTTATAAAGATATTTTTGTTGGCGTTAAAATTGATCCAACAACAGAACAATTTATTTATACTCTTACAAATGTAATTACAAAAGAAGTCAAAATTTATCGAACACCTGCATTAAGCAATTATTCCCAATGGTTTGTTCCCGAACTTTTTTGGACTGAAGAAAATTCATTTCTTACCTACGTAGCTACTAATTCAGGGTTAATCGATTCATTGGGTGGAAATCTACACTTAGCTGAGTTTAACTTTGAGTCAAAGGAAGATAAAAAAGCGAATCTTTCTTATAGTATGCTCTCGTGCAGTCCTAGCGGAGAATATTGTTTAACGGGAAATCGTTTTGAAGAAATACTAAATCTTGAATCAGGTAATACTTCTAAATGGTTAGATATAAAGGAATAAAAGAAAAAAGCTGACGTTTATCGTCAGCTTTTTTCGTTAAACTTAATGTAAAGTTGGTGGATAGCCTTGGTTTAAAACTGTCATAACAGTAAACCATCCAAAAATAGCGAAAGTACCTACATTAAAGATAATACCTAAAAGGTTTTTTTCTTTAATTGCCTGAATCGTGCCAATTGCACCAAAAATTGCCACAAGGCCAAAAATAACCATTAATAAGTTCATTTTAGACACTCCTTTTGACATCAGAAAATGAATGTCGAGTACAAGTTTTCTTTTTCATTATAAGATTTTTTTCTCTTTTTGTCGAGGATTAAAAGTGAACGTTATTTGAACATCTTTGATTTAAGGTTGGCTTTTGCTACAATACTCTAGAGGTGATTAAATGTTAAATATACGTACATTTCCATTAGGTCCATTTCAAACGAACTGTTATATTCTAACTAATAAAAATAATGAGTGTTTAGTGATTGATCCAGGAGAAGAAGGGTTAGCACTTATCAAGGAATTAAAAAAACTCCGCTTAAAACCTGTGGCAATTTTATTAACACATGCCCATTTTGATCATATTGGTGCTGTTGATGAAGTTCGAGAACAATTTAATGTTCCAGTATACATTCATGTTGCTGAAAAAGATTGGCTTATGGATTCAACAAAGAATGGATCAGCTAGATATAACGAGGTAGAAAACGTTTCAGGGAAAGCAGCAGATATTTTACTTACCGAAGAAGGCCAGTTAGAAATTGCCTCATTCACTTGTGAAGTTCTTCATACCCCAGGACATTCACCAGGGAGCCTAACGTATTGGTTTAAGGATGAAGGATTCGCAATTGTTGGAGATACACTATTTCAAGGCAGTATTGGTCGGACGGATTTGCCCCATGGAAATGAAAAAGAGCTCATGAAATCAATTCACAATAAAATTTTAACGTTTCCTGAACATACAATTTGTTATCCCGGACATGGCACACACACAACCCCGGAGGAAGAAATGAACCATAATCCATTTATAAATGGGTTTTGAAATTGAAAAAGACAGCCAACTTGGCTGTCTTTTTTGGTGTTGAATTAATGTCCTGCACCAGGCACATGGATAAACGTCGTATAGTATGTGAAGCCAGCAAAGAACACTGTTAAATATGCTCCAAAAATGTAAATATACATACGTTCTGAAAGGTTAAGGTAACCTAAAAGAAGGAATAAACCTGTGTTGGCTAACATTAGTAAAGAAGCTTCCGACATATCACCTAAATAAAACATAACTGCAAAAATACCTGTCCAGAAACCCATCACTTTATACATATTGTTCATGAGTAGTCCCTCCTTTTACAACAATACAATAATCTCTTACTTATTATAAATGATTCCATTCCTAGATGTAAACTCTAGATTGTCTGTAGTTTGTGACAAACACGTGTAGAGTGACTTCATTATAGACATAAATAAAGAAAAGATACAGTTTCCAAATTCGAATACCTTTTAAATCATATTCCAATATTGTGAGAAGACGAAAATAATTGTCATGTATATAAACTTTTTAAGCGAAAAGACATATACAAACTTTATACATTCATTGTAATGGTGACCATTGACCATATATTTGATAGGGAGGAAACGATGGATACGCTTACTTTTTTATACATATCCGTTAACATATAAAAAATTTAAAAAGAAAAAATAAATTTTCGAAGCAATTTAAGGTGCAATATTGAGATTTCCCACCTTATTGGGTGGGGAATTTTTATTTTGAGGAAAAAGCTTCCATTTCGCAAAGTAGGGAAGTATACTACTGTCAACAGATGAAGAGCGGTCCTAATCTGTTTTGGATGATTGGTAAAATGCATGGCTCAAACTATTAATGTTATTGAACAAAGGTGTGTAAAATTATTAAATCGTGCGGTTTCTTCGAATGCTTCAGATATTCATCTAGTGCCTTCCTCTGATTTTTATATCATATATTTCAGGATCCATTCTAAATTGGTTCCTACTGGAAAGCTTCACCTAGATATAGGGGATCGAATTATTTCCTACTTCAAATTTTTATCCTCTCTCGACATCAGTGAAAAACGAAAACCTCAAAGTGGTTCTTTTCAACAATTCATCGATTTACAAAAATGCTCATTTCGAGTTTCAACACTTCCTTCTGTACAAAATAAAGAAAGTTTAGTTCTTCGTGTTCAATTACATGATGATTCAAAACCTTTACATGAATTAACACTAAATCCGACTAGTGCGTCCACATTCCAAAAGCTAATGGAAGAGAAGCAAGGACTCATATGTATAACAGGTCCTACTGGTTGTGGAAAAACGACGACCATGTATTCATTGACGAGTTATAGTGCGCACCAGTTGAATCGCCATGTAATTTCTTTAGAAGATCCAGTAGAAAATAGTCAGTCTCATTTGCTTCAAATTCAAGTAAATGAGAGGTCAGGCATAACTTATTCATCGGGTTTAAAGGCTATTTTAAGACACTCACCCGATGTTATTATGATTGGCGAAATCAGAGATGTTGAGACAGCGCGTGCGGCCATACAAGCCTCGTTAACAGGTCACCTTGTTATTACAACCATACATTCGAAAAATCCTCTAGGTTGTATTTTCCGATTGATTGATTTAGGGGTAACGATAGATGAACTTCAACAGTCATTAGTTTGTATCTCTGCACAACAATTGGTGACGACTTCGTTTGTTGAAACGAAAAATCCTATACGTGCTTCAATCTTTGAAATGCTATATGGTGAATTTTTACAAAAAGCATTAGAGACTGTAAAAGTGGGTGGCAACTTTTTAATGCCAAGACACCAAACCCTTCAAGAACAATTTATAAAAGGGGTTGAAAATGGTGATATCAAAAATACCGAGATGCTCTATTAAACACAAGAAATCCAAAGTACCAAATAATAAGAAAGCTCAATTTTTGATAAGACTTTCGACATTACTCGATGAGGGTTATACCTTTCATTCTTCAGTCATGATGCTTCTACCCTATCATGTAGAGAATGTAAAAGAAGCGAGTGGTAATATAGATCGTATTCTAAGAAATGGGGAGGGGGTGTCTTCTGTTCTGCAACTATTAGGCTTCCCACAGTCTTATATGCTCCCAATTGATATGTCGGAATCTCACGGTCGTCTAAATAAAGCTATCGTAACTCTTCATAGGCATATTTCAATGGTTGAACGAGCCAAATCTAGCTTACAGCAGATTTTATTGTATCCTTTGTTCTTGTTTAGCATGCTAGCCATTTTGTTTATCGCGTTCCGTATATATTTTCTGCCTAACATGAAATTATTGGTTGCTTCTAGACAACATAATTCTACTGATTCTCTAGTCGATTTGACAACGAGCTTGCTGCATTTACCTGATATTATGCTCGGATTTTGTGTATTTCTTTTTATCTGCATTTTCATATTAAGGAGATATATCATTCGAAAACCGATTCAGCAACAAATTTACCTTATTAAGCAGATACCGTTTTTTTCAAAATGGATGAAATTATCTTGGACAAGAGGTTTTGCACAGGAAACTGGCACATTACTAGCAAGTGGATTATCACTTCAGGAAAGCCTAAATCAGTTATCTAGCCAAACATATCAACCGTATTTGAAAGAAATAAGTGTTGAAATTCACAAATCAATTATGTTAGGTGAGACAGTTGAAAAAGCAATTTTATTAACAGATTGTTTTTTAATAGAATTTCCAACATATATAGCTCATGGTGAGTCAAGTGGTCATTTAGCAAAAGAATTGTTGATTTATAGTGATTTACTTACTGAACAAATCGAACATGATGTCACAAGATATATGGCATATGTTCAACCTTTCCTTTTTTTTGTGTTAGCGATTTGTATTTTAGCCGCGTATTTATCGATACTTTTGCCCGTATACGGAATGATAAAATTTGTTTAGGAGGAGCTTATGAAACAAATTAAAAATCAAAGTGGATTTACATTAATAGAAATGATGATAGTTTTATTGATCATTTCAGTTTTAATTTTAATAACAATTCCCAACGTCGCAAAGCATTCAGCAACCATAGATGAGAAGGGGTGCGAAGCTTATGTGAAAATGGTACAAGGGCAAGTAGAAGCTTTTCGCATTGAGGAAAACTCAATTCCTACTCTTGCTAATTTAGTGGAGAAAGAATATCTCCATGCTGATGAAATTAGTTGTCCGGATGGAAGGTCAATTGTCATTACAAATGGAGTTGTTACATCGATAGATGTGGAAGAATGATAGAGGATTTACTTTGATAGAAGTACTTATAGTGCTCAGTATGGTGTTTGTAATCTCATCTAGCGTCTTGTATGTTAGTTCTTCTTATATTAAGAAAAATTCTTTTCAATTATTTATGAACCAATTTAAATTGGATGTGTACCATCTTCAAAGTTTATCGATTTCAAACAGTACCTATTCTACGCTTGTGTTTGAAGAAAACGGAACATCTTATTCAACCCGAAAATCATTTTATGAACCAATCGTAAAACGTGAAATGCCTAAAGGAGTTAGTCTTTCAAAAAGAAGCAGTTTATCAGAGATTTCGTTCCATCCTAATGGTTCCATTGAAAAATTTGGCACACTAGTTTTTGATACACCCAATGGAGTTATTTTGGTTCGGATTTATATTGGAAAAGGGAGGATGACTGTTGAAGAATGAACATGGGTTTTCTTTTGTAGAAACGATTTTAACTGTTAGTATCCTGATGTTACTATTTGGCACGTTATTGCCGCTTAGTTATCAAATGATGAGTAAATTAAGTGAACGAAAACAGGAAATGCATGTTGCCTTTGTTTCTCATCAAGCAGCTATAAAAAGAACGAAAGGAAAGTTCACGGGGAGTAGAGTATTAGATAACGTGCAATATAATTGGCAATGGGAAACCAAAACTCTATGTATAAGTTATTTGCGCATTGGCGTTCCATTCAAATCATGCGAAACCTATTAACGAATGATGGTTACACATTAATCGATGCTTTGTTTCAACTTCTTGTACTTTTACTTTTGTCGCACATCCTATTTTTTTACTCATTGTGGATGAAAGATTCAAAGGAAATGTTTCTTACAACAGAACAAGAAGAATGGGAGTTGTTCTCTTTAGATTTTGAAACGTACCTTGTTGGAATTCAACATATTGAAGAGCAAGCGGATCAAAATGGAATACGTGTGATACAAGAGGGATTTGAATATGATGTTGAATTATCAGGTTCTCTAATAAGAAAACAAAAAAATAGATTAGGACATGAACCAATGTTGTTGCATATTAAGACTGCTCGTTTTAAAGTGAATGAAAATCAAGTCTTACTACTTGTAGAATTTGAAAATGGAATTAGTAAGGAGCGTATTTATGAAGTTTTATTATCTCCATAATCAGAACGGTATTTTGCTTCCCGCAGCTTTAATTCTTTTATTTGTTGTAAGTGGATTATTAATTGTTTTTATGAGTGCCTATTTGTCACAAACTAGCATGTATGAGTTGTTGGAAAATTACTATATTTCTGCTACGATAGTACAAATGGAAAATCAGTAAGAAACGAGAAAGCGATGATCCGTAGTAAGCGGGGTAAAATATGAAAAAAATATATTTAATTGGGTATATGGGCTGTGGGAAAAGTGCGATTGGACGAAGATTGAGCTTTTTACTGAAGATACCTTACTATGATATGGATCGTGAAATTGTAAAGATTGTTGGCATGTCTATACCAGATATTTTTAAAAATCATGGAGAAGGCTTTTTTCGAAAACAAGAACAAGATTTTTTAAAAACCTTTCGCGATGAGTGGTGCATCGTTTCCACTGGAGGGGGAGTGGCTGTAAATCCAATTAATAGTAAGTTAATGAGACAAACAGGCTTGGTGTTATTTTTAGATGCTACGTTTCCTGATATATGGAAAAGGATTCATAAAGACATAAATCGTCCAATTGTTCAAGCTTCAACAAAAGAAGAACTGGAAAGATTATTTCTTGTTAGAAGAAGATATTATAAAGCAGCAGCTCATATTACAATTCGAACCGAAGGCAGAACTTTAAGGCAAATAACTGAATATGCTGCTTTTCAGGTTAATCGACTAAAAAACGAATGATATGCCGATATTTATCAAAAACGTTCGCGTTTTAATGTCGTATGCGAAAAAGATTGCGCTTTCCTATGAGACAATGTTAGGATATACACAAAGCGGTAAGTGCTTTTGTACATTGAATTAGTCATATACCAAAACGAATGTTTTGGGCGGATGAGTATACGGGGAGAGAACGCATATGCGTCGCCGAAGGAGCAAGTAAATTTACGAATCTCTCAGGCAAAAAGACTCGTATAGGACGCATCTCTGGAGAGTGCTATTTTTTTCATAGCCACCAAAGAGGAAAGCCGATTTCAGGTAAACTTTCAGGTGCCAGGACAGAGAATCCCCGAATTAAGGGGGTTTTCTGTCTTTTTTGTGTAGTTATAAAAGGAGGAAATGATGATGTCAAAGCAATTACAACGTACACCTTTATTCGATGTTTATGCAGCTTATGGAGGAAAAACAATTGATTTTGGTGGTTGGGAATTACCAGTTCAATTTTCTAGCATTAAAGAAGAGCATGAAGCTGTTCGAACAAGTGCTGGATTATTTGATGTATCACACATGGGAGAAATAGTTGTTCGTGGAGAAGATAGCCTAGCTTATTTACAACGATTGTTATCCAATGACGTGTCGAAGTTACAAGATGGTCAAGCCCAATATACAGCAATGTGTTATGAAGATGGTGGCACAGTTGATGATTTATTAGTTTATAAAATTGCGAAACATGATTATCTCCTTGTCGTTAATGCTTCCAACATTGAAAAAGATTTTGAATGGATGAAACGATTCATTTTTGGAGATTTAAGCGTACATAATGTATCGGATTCATATGGTCAATTGGCTTTCCAAGGTCCTCTGGCACAATCCGTTTTACAACGTATAACCAAACAAGATTTATCAGAAATTGGATTTTTTAAATTTAAAACCAAAGTTAAAGTTGATAATTATGAATTTCTTGTCTCACGCACAGGTTATACAGGGGAAGATGGTTTTGAAATTTATGGTTCCCCACAAGATATTACTGCACTTTGGCACAAGATTCTTGAAGAAGGAAAAGTAGATGGTGTTTTACCATGTGGTTTAGGTTCTCGAGATACTTTGCGTTTTGAAGCGTGTCTTGCACTGTATGGTCAGGAATTATCAAAAGATATTTCTCCATTAGAAGCTGGTATATCATTTGTAGTTAAACTGAAAAAAGAAGACGAGTTTATTGGTCAGAAGGCGCTTATTGAACAAAAAGAATCTGGTGTACCTCGAAAACTAGTGGGACTTGAGATGATTGATAAAGGAATTCCAAGAAACGGGTATCCCGTTTATAAAAATGACCAACAAATTGGTGAAGTGACTACAGGTACACAGTCTCCAACACTTAAGAAAAATATTGGATTAAGTTTAATAGAAACTCAGTATGCTGAAATTGGAACTGAAGTTGAAGTGGAGATTCGTGGGAAACGTTTAAAAGCAGTGACTGTGGAAACCCCATTCTATAAACGTCAAAAATAATCGTTGAAAAGAGGTAGTCATTTATGAAACATCGCTATTTACCAATGACGGAACAAGATCAGAAAGAAATGTTAGACACGATTGGTGTTTCTTCTATAGATGAATTATTTTCGGATATTCCTGAAAAGGTTCGCTTTCAAGGCCAATATAATATTAAACCAGCAAAATCAGAGTCTTCTTTATTAAAAGAGTTATCTGCAATGGCTGCAAAAAATGCGGACCATAGAGCATATGCTTCTTTCTTAGGAGCTGGTGTATATGATCATTATAAACCTATTATTGTGGATCACGTGATATCACGTTCAGAATTCTATACGGCTTACACACCTTATCAACCTGAAATTTCACAAGGCGAATTGCAAGCAATATTTGAATTCCAAACAATGATATGTGAGTTAACAGGAATGGATTTAGCGAACTCTTCCATGTACGATGGTGGTACTGCCTTAGCTGAAGCGGGAATGTTAGCTGCGGGTCATACAAAACGTAAAAAACTTTTGATATCTGGTGCTGTTCATCCGGAATCACAAGATGTTGTGAGTATGTATGCTTTAGGTCAATCAATTGAAGTTGTTCAAATTCCGACTAAAGATGGAGTAACAGATATTAATGCTTTAAACGAAATGATTGATGATAATACAGCTGCGGTATTAGTTCAATATCCGAACTTCTTTGGTCAAGTTGAAGATTTACGCAAAGTGGAAGCTTTAACACATGAAGCAAATGCATTAATGATCGTTTCTTCTAATCCACTTGCGCTTGGTATTTTAACTTCTCCAGGAAAACTTGGAGCAGATATTGTAGTTGGGGATGCTCAACCATTTGGTATTTCCGAAGCTTTCGGCGGGCCACACTGCGGTTTCTTTGCGGTTACAACAAAATTAATGCGTAAAGTTCCTGGTCGTTTAGTTGGAGAAACAACAGATGAAGTTGGTCGTCGTGGTTTCGTATTAACACTTCAAGCTCGCGAACAACACATCCGTCGTGACAAAGCAACTTCTAATATTTGTTCAAACCAAGCATTAAATGCTCTTGCAGCCTCTGTTGCAATGACTGCACTTGGTAAAAAAGGTGTTCAAGAAATAGCAACTCAAAATATATTAAAAACAAACTATGCTAAAAAAACTTTCGAAGCAGCCGGTTTTGAGGTTGTTTATCAAGGATCACACTTTAATGAAATCGTGGTAAATGTTAAATCATCTATTACTTTATTAAACAAAGAGTTACTAAAAAAAGGAATTATTGGTGGATTTGACTTGGGTAAAGTGGATCAATCATTAGAAGGACATGCATTAATCGCTGTCACTGAACAACGTACGAAAGAAGAAATTGATGCGCTAGTGCAAGAAATGGGGGCTTTCCGTGCATAAAGATAACCAACCACTAATTTTTGAAATAACAAAAGAAGGTCGAGTGGGATATAGTTTACCAGAACTTGATATTCCAGAGTTAGATTTATCTTCTTTATTACCAGAAGGGTTACTTCGTGAAGAAGCAGCTGAACTTCCAGAAGTATCAGAGCTTGATATTATGCGTCATTACACTGCACTTTCTAAACGTAATCATGGTGTAGACTCAGGTTTTTACCCACTTGGTTCTTGCACGATGAAATATAACCCGAAAATCAATGAATCAGTTGCGCGTTTCCCAGGCTTTGCGGATATTCATCCATTACAAGATGAAGAAACTGTTCAAGGTGCTCTGGAATTAATGTATGACTTGCAAGAACATTTGATTGAGATTACGGGTATGGATGAAGTGACACTTCAACCGGCTGCGGGTGCACATGGAGAATGGACTGCTCTAATGATGATTCGTGCTTTCCACTTGGCAAACGGTGATACTCAACGAACTAAAGTTATTGTTCCTGATTCTGCACATGGAACGAATCCTGCATCTGCAACTGTTGCAGGCTTCGATACAATCACAGTAAAATCAGATGAGAATGGTTTAGTAGATTTAGAAGATCTAAAACGGGTAGTTGGGGACGATACTGCTGCATTAATGTTAACGAATCCCAATACACTTGGTTTATTTGAGGAAGACATTTTAGAGATGGCTTCCATCATCCATGGCGTTGGCGGTAAATTGTATTATGATGGAGCAAACTTAAATGCAGTTATGTCAAAAGCACGCCCTGGAGATATGGGGTTTGACTGTGTTCATTTAAACTTGCATAAAACATTCACAGGTCCACACGGTGGTGGTGGTCCAGGATCAGGTCCGGTAGGTGTGAAGAAAGATTTGATTCCTTTCTTACCTAAGCCGGTTCTAGTGAAAACGGAAGAAGGATATCACTTCGATTACAATCGTCCAGAGGCTATTGGACGAGTTAAACCATTCTACGGCAACTTTGGAATTAATGTACGTGCTTATACGTACATTCGCTCAATGGGCCCAGATGGTTTAAAAGCTATTACTGAATATGCGGTTCTTAATGCAAACTATATGATGCGTCGTTTACAACCATATTTTGAATTGCCTTACGATCGTCATTGTAAGCATGAATTTGTATTAAGTGGTCGTCGTCAAAAGAAACTTGGCGTACGCACACTGGACATGGCCAAACGATTGCTTGACTTTGGTTATCATCCGCCAACCATTTACTTTCCATTAAATGTGGAAGAAGCGATAATGATTGAACCTACAGAAACAGAGTCAAAAGAAACATTAGATGCATTTATTGATGCAATGATACAAATTGCAAAAGAAGTAGAAGAGACACCTGAAATCGTCCAAGAGGCACCTCATACAACGGTTATTAAACGTTTAGATGAGACAAAGGCCGCCCGGACACCAGTTTTACGTTATAAAAAAGCATAATAAAAAGAGTTCCGAAGAAATTTCGGAACTCTTTTTTACATTTTGAACAAAAAAGTCCCTCCGAGAACGGAAGAACTTTATGGGAATTATTTTGTTTTTATTTTACCGGTCCATTGACGGAAGCCGCCCTTTAATTGATAAATTTGTGTATAGCCTTTTTTCTTTAAGAATAATGCAGTACGTGAACTTCTAGCACTATTTTGACAATATAAATATACAGGCTTGTCAGGACGGATTTCTTTGAACCGTTGACGCATTTGAGATGATGGAATGTTACGCGAGCCTAATATATGACCGCCATCAAATTCTTTTGGTTCCCTTACATCGACAAGTTGAGCTTTTCTATACCCTTCAATAAACTGATCTTGTGTTAATCCTGAAACCGCTTTTTTTAAACGGAATGTTGATATAAGCATATATACGATCATTCCGACCAAAATAGCTGTAATAACATACAAAAAATACACTTAAACTTTCCCCTTTCTATCTACATCTATATTATAAGAGAACGAGTGGTCACAATTCAATAACTTTGATAGAATGAAAAACATTGTTAGGAGGAATTTGATGTCTAAACCAACTTGGTATTTTATAAATTCTGGAGCTTGTAGTCCATCTTTTAATATGGCTCTAGATGAAGCATTATTAGATTGGCACAGTGTAGGAGATATCCCACCAGTAGTTAGGTTTTATG
>JBHGUT010000031.1:0-2634 GCA_048976825.1 Paenisporosarcina sp. | reverse complement strand
GGACATCCCACTGACTCGGCAAAAAGTTTATATCCTTCACCCCAGCTTGGAACAGTCCTTCCATATCCGTCAACCACTTGTCCATCGTCTGCAAACCATGTTCAATGGGATTCAGTGCGTACGTCTGTGTAGCATCAAATTCATAAAGTTGCATTAAGGTATCATCACGTTTTCTTTTAGAACTAATGACTCCCTCCTGCACTCCGCTATCGTCTAAATGGGGCAGGGCTACAATATCACTCACTTGATCCATGATACTGTTTGCCTCATCCGTCAAGCTAGCGGTGAGTTCGCCAATAAGCGTAAGTCCCTGTTCTAGCTCTCCATCTAGGAAATTTTCGAGTATGTAACCGGAGGAATCAGGTTCCAGTGAATGAAGTGCTGCCTCTATTTGGTTAAGCACTTGATTAAACTGTTCAGAAAACAACTGAAAAAAATGAAGAAACGGCAAATGACATTCCTGGTAAAAAGAGCGTATGGCATTACCTCCCGCTCCCTTTAATTGATCCTCCATCTGGACTAGACCCTCCACTGCATGGTGGATTGCTTTCATTTCACCACTTAGTCTGTCTACCATAGTTATGTTGCGCTGTAAGCCTTCTTGAAATAAATCTACATCCAATACTTTCATAGACTTTGCCTCATCGAGCATATAGAAATAGCCACTTCACAATATTCTTTATTATACAATAATACCTCACAAGTGAACATTCTTCTCCCCCTCTAGCAAACTACTAATAGTTATAATATTCCATTTTTACACAAGAAGGCAAAGGGAGAAATTATAATATTCACAAAAATAAACCTTACGAATTAATTTGTAAAATAAAGCCCATGACTCTTACACTACCAGATAAGGAAAATAGTGGTTATATTGATAGGGTTTTAAAAGGAATTCATTAAGTACTTTCTTCAATAAAGAATATCATCTTTAATGAAGAAACCTGCTAATATGAAAGTAAAAGTTGTTTTTTATAAGTAGAGTCAAATGAATGTTGTTAATAGGTTAAGCGGGGATTCTATTTGGAAAAACCATAAAGGGATACCTAACAGAGGGAATACTACAATGAAATCATGAACGATTAGCTTTTACTTAACTGTAGTAATCTGTTTTCATTAAATGAGTAATACAGACCACCTGTTTACTCTTTTGTCCGCAATTTGTCCGTATAATTAATTTTTTGTACTGATCTTATTTTACTAAAATGACTTTAACAGTCATGAAAACCTTATTAAATCAGACTTATTTAACTAAATCGAATTCAGTTTAACCAGGTTATTTAAGGGTTACAAATTCGACAAGGTGGGGGTCGCTGGTTCGAGACCAGTCGGGACCATCGTTTTTTAGCACGTAAACGTTGATATAACAACGTTTACGGTTTTTTTCTTTCGGAACACTTCCTGCTCGAAACCTCGATTTTTAGGCAATGCTTACAAAATGCTCACGAGATTTTTTCCAGTGCTTTTTCAAAAATATCAGGTAAATCATTGTCTTCATTAGGAATGAGGTGAGCATAGGTTTCTAATGTGATTTTCGCATTCGCATGGCCTAAACGTTTTGACACCTTCACTACATCAACACCCTTAGAAATTAAAATGGATGCGTGTGTATGACGGAAATCGTGGAATCGAATTTGGGTTACGTTTGAAGTGGTAATCAGTCTTTTCAACGCTCGTAACACATTTCGTGGATCTTGTTTTGATCCTGTTTCCGTACATATCACAAGATCTTCCTCCTGATATTGTTCACCAAGTTGTTCTTTCCAAATTTCTTGTTGTTTGCGATAGTTAACTAACTCTTTCACAACCATATCTGAAATTGGAATGATTCGATTGGATTTCCGCGTCTTCGTTGATGTTAAAATATAACCCTTTTTTGGAATATACGCTAACGAACGTTCGACATGAATCGTTTTATTTACAAAATCAATATCGCTCCATTTTAACCCTAAAATCTCGCCTCGTCTCATTCCTTTATAAATGGCAAGGAAGAAAGTTAAATAATGTCTTTCTCCCCTACAATGTTCAAGAAACGTTTTGATTGCATCATAAGACCAAATTTTCATCTCTTCTTTTCTCACAGCAGGTGGATTCGCATCATTAACCGGATTGTATTTGATTCTTTTTCATTTAACCGCTTGGTTGAATGCTTGATTTAGCAATTGATGCATTTTACGAATATAACTCGAACTATACGCTTCATCAATTTTAAGTTTATAAAAAGCATCAATATCCTCTGTCGTAATTTTTGATAAAGATTTATTCGCAAACGGATTCTCTCTTATTAAATGTTTATTGATGAGAGATTGGGCATTAGATGCCGTCGTTTCTTTAATTCGTTTTTCATGGTGAGATGTAAACCAACTTTCAATAAAAGTAGAGAAAATTTCCTTACTTGGCTCTACATAACCTTGATAACGGATTTTCGAAATTGGATTAAAGAAATAGAATCTGAAGAGATATCTAGTACGGAAAAAGAAAGGCTTTTTCCCTTAATTCCTATAGAACAAGCAATTAAGCTACTCAATTGTTTCTTTAAATGCTTTTCTCCCTGTATAAACTTTATTAACATCTATTGTTATGCTGCTAATAGAGTTTTCTGTCAAGGGGACTTTGCCATCCTTCTGTACTTTG
>JBHGUT010000030.1:0-45789 GCA_048976825.1 Paenisporosarcina sp. | reverse complement strand
CTTTGAAAAATAGAGAAAGGTAAACATGAGCATAACACTTAGCTTTTTCACTATTTGTAGCTGATTATATCAATCCCAAACATTTACAAAAATTGAACTCTAATTATTCACATTAGAAAAATTTCTAACAAGTTATTAAAGGGCACCATTCACATATAGAAATAGTGCCCTTCCAAAATCCTCACTTATTTATGATACGGTTCACCCTTAATAATCCTGAAAGCCCGATAAACCTGTTCAACCAGCACCAATTTCATCAATTGATGAGGTAACGTCATTTTCGAGAACGACAACTTTTCATCCGATCGCTTCATGACATCTTCGTGTAAGCCGAGCGATCCACCGATAACGAAGGCAATTTTACTCCGGCCATAAGTCATGAGGGATTGTAAATCATCGGCGAGTTGTTCGGATGATTTCATTTTACCTTCAATTGCCAAGGCAATGACGTAGGTGTCCGCTCCGATTTTGGCTAAAATGCGTTCGCTTTCTTTTTTCTTGACGATTTCCATGTCGGCATCACTTAAATTTTCAGGTGCTTTTTCATCAGCAACTTCAATTAGGTCCATTTTAGCGTAACTACCGAGTCGTTTTGAATATTCTTCAATGCCCATTTTTAAATATTTCTCTTTTAATTTCCCGACCGAGATAATTGCTATATTCACAGGTTATCCACCTTTACATATAATTTACAAACACGCTATCCACAGAAGTTATGCACATATCCACAACTCCAAACTATATATAGTAGGCAATCATACGTTCGACACTAAATATATTGCACCTTGTTCACAGTAATCGCATTTTGTGGATAACTTTTCTTCCTCTGTGATTTCTGTCAAAATCGGAAAAGTATTTTGCTCAGCCACAAACATGTCAAGTGCATGGTCTATATGAGTTTGACAGCATTTAATATTCACTTTTAATCATCCTTTCGTTTTACTAAGTATTCACCAAGTTATGCACAATTCTCTTGTTTTTATCCACAATCCATTTTAACAAAGTTAAAGCGAGTAGGAAAGGTGCGGGTTTGCACCTCCTACTCGCTGTGTAAATCTATTGTAAAGCTAATTATTTTATCCACATTATCTCTCGAACATTTTAAAGCCCTGAATTGTCTGTTAAAGTTAAAGTCATTTCCATGAGTTTACCCTTTCGGTACACTTTGATATTCAACTTATCTCCGACTTCTTTTTCATTGTATAGATGTTGGCGCAATTCAATAATATTTTCAATTTTTTCTCCATCCATTTCCACAATCACGTCATATCTTTCTAGTCCCGCTTCATCTGCTGGGGATCCTTCAACAACTTGATCGACAACAACTCCGGTAGACACTTCCTCTGGCAACTTTAATGTATCGCGTTGATGGAAAGCTGATACATTTGTTACATCAACAAGAGTTACTCCCATCGATGGACGTTTCATTTCTCCATATTGTTCTAAATCTTCAATAACAGGAATCGCTGAATTAATCGGAATTGCTAACCCGATTCCTTCTACCGTGGATTGAGCAATTTTCATGGAATTGATGCCGATTAGTTGACCAGCTAAGTTCACTAGGGCTCCGCCGCTGTTTCCAGGATTAATAGCCGCATCTGTTTGTAATACTTCTGCTTGCCAATCTTCTTGACCATCCCCATTTAAATCAACGGGTATTGCACGGTCTTTTCCTGATACCACGCCTGTTGTTACTGATCCTGAAAAATTTAATCCGAGTGGATTCCCAATTGCTATTACGGTTTCCCCTTGTTTTAAAGCTTCGGAGTCACCAAATTCCGCGACGGTCGTCACTTTTGATGCATCTATTTCAAGTACCGCTAAGTCTGTCCAAATATCAGTTCCAAGTAACTTTGCTTCTACTTTTGCTCCATCCGCTAATGTGACTTCAATCTGATTTGCACCTTGTATCACGTGATTGTTCGTTACGACATATGCTTTGCCTGCTGCTTTTTTATATATAACACCAGATCCTGTACCCGCTTCTTGTGATGAATCTGATGGGCTTAAGAAATCAGAAGATGATTGGATATTCGATACACCTACCACTGAATTTGCCGCTTTTTCTACAGCGGTCGTCACATCCGTTGTAATATCCGCTGATAATCGAGTTGTTTCTGGTGACTGAGAAGTTTCATTTACTTTTGATGTGTCTTCTCCAGGCATGATACCTACTAATGAAGGCATCATTAACCAAACAACTAGTGCTCCAATCAATACACCTACCAGACCACTAAAGAAGTATCCTCCTTTACTTCCTTTTTTCACAGTTCGCTTTTCTGGTTCTATAGAATGATTATCATAATAGCCCATATTCAACATCCTTTCTTTATATTCGTTAGTATTACCTTACCAACTCAACATTAAAATCAAATTAAAAAGACTTTAAAAATCGCTCAAAATTCACAACTGTTTATTCATCAAAAAATTATATTAAATAACACTGTTATATTTTTGGAAGGAAAGGACGTACCGAATTAAACAAGAGTGATTGGAAAAGGAATGATGCTCCCAAGGTCAGATGGTTTTAAGAAGCCTGTTCTCTAAAAAGCAACCTATGTTAGACTTGGGCTATCATAATTACTAATTGATAAAAGGTTGTGTTTAATTGGAGTGCTTAGGGTGTAACTTAGCAAATAAAAATGAACCAGTTCATGTTGTTTTTGAGGATGATTATGTATGTTGTTTCTTGGACCATGAGCCATACAACGAAGGTCATGTTTTAATATTGCCTAAAAAACATATTTATGACGCTGATGAACTTGACGAATATACTGCAGATTCAATAATGAAGGCATCTATACTAATATCAAAAGCAATTAAAAAACTGTTTAGCCCAGATGGTATCACGATTTGCCAAAACGGTGGAATTTTCAATGAGTTAACTCATTATCATATGCACGTTGTACCAAGATACAAAGAACAATCATTCGCAACTTTCTATTCGGATTATGAAGGCGTCAATATAGAAGAAGGAATTAAGTTAATGGAGACAAAAAGAAAACTAAGCCATGCAATTTGTGAAGTATATTCTACTAAAGATGTTTAACAGGAATTTCCAATCAAGTGAATTCACTTTTTTTATAAAAATCAACATATACAATTAACAAATTAAAAAGAAAAACCTCACTTAATCGTGAGGTTTTAAACAGTGACCAGTTCAGTTGGGTGGTTAGCGTCGGTATCATACAGTTTAAGGAATTCTCCAGGAACAACACCGCATGATTCTAGTGTTTGAGCTACACTCATTCTAGCTAAATCTTTCATATTGTTATCTCTACTTAAATGGGACAAATACATGCGAGTTGGCTTCAGGTCAACTACTTCACTCATCGCTACTGCAGCATCTTCATTGGAGACGTGTCCAACATCACTTAAGATTCGTCGTTTAACTGACCACGGATATCGACCCATTTGCAGCATCCCGATATCATGGTTGCTCTCAAAAACATACGAATCAGCTCCTCGAATATGTCCCTTCATTCGATCACTTACATATCCCGTATCCGTTATTAATACAAGTTTACGTCCATTTTCATGAAATACATAAAACATGGGATCAGCTGCATCATGTGAAACGGCAAATGATTGTATATCAATTGACCCGAACGTCTTCACGGTTTCCATATCAAAGTGAAAACGTTGCTCAAGTGGGATATTTCCTACTAAATGGTCCATTGCATTCCACGTTTTGGCGTTTGCATAAATAGGTACGTTATATTTACGAGCTAGAATACCTAACCCTTTAATGTGATCACTATGTTCATGCGTTACTAAAATACCACTTAACTTTTTCATGCTGCGGTTGACTGAAGCAAATAATTCTTCCATTTTTCGTCCACTTAAACCTGCATCTACAAGAAAAGCATGTTCGTCGTTTTCGACGTAAATAGCATTACCACTACTCCCGCTAGCTAAAACACTAAAACGCATGACTAAAACTCCTTACTGTTGCTCTATTTCTTCTGTCTCTTTTTCAAACTCTATAATTTTTCCTTCGACTGCATTGACAAAGTAATCTTCTATAGAGCCATCTATTAATTTTACACGAACTCGCCATGTTGGAGCAAACACTTGGGTATCAGTGAAATGAACAAGTGTCGAGTATCCTAATGTAATATCTGTAATTGTAGAATTCGGATTTAGTAAGTTTCTCGCATATAAAGTTCTTACAACTTCCTCTTCAGGTAATAAATTTACAGACTCTTCACCGAACTCCTCTAGTTCTTGAAACTCTGTTTGTTCATATTTCAAGATTTTATTGTCTTCATTCCAATAGATGACGAGCATAGCATTAGAATTGTTATAAATGAACCGTTTTTTTGTTGTTTGGAATAATACTGCTTTTCGTTCTTCTTCATCGATTTCCCATAGTTCATATGAAGACCCATTCTCGATATTTTTCAAAGTGAAATCTTCAAGACTTAAAGGGTCATTAACATTTTGTAACAACACTGGTTCAGTGAAAGTAGCTACGAGTTGCGTTTCATTTATTATCTCATAGGTTTGATTTTCTCTAGGTTTTAAGTCTTCTAGAGAATACTTTCGAACGTTACCTGTTACATACGATTCTTGTACTGAACTTTTTGATAAACGATCATATCTAATATTATCCGCATGCAAACGCTCCTCAATAGAAGCTTCACCTAATGGTTCAACATTCTGTGCCTCATTGTAACGATTTACATAAAGTGTATATAAAAATACATTTAATATTGAAAATACGATAATGAAGATGGTTTTGGTTTTATTCCAATCCAAATTTGCCACCTCCTAATGTTTCCGGAGTAATTCTGGTCCAAACTTTATCAGTCAAATAAAACCACGAAGGTTCTAAATGAAGTAAACCCTTTTCGTCATCCCGCGTTAGATAATACCCCACTGTAATCTCTTTTACGGAAGAGACATCTAATTTTGAAACTTGAGCCAACATATTTTCAGCTTGTTTTCCCGATGGTAAAATCATGACTTCTGTTTCAGAAGGCAGCGACAAATCTAAATCTAAGGTATAGTACGGTCTTACATATTTATATATTTGATCATTACCCCAAAAAGTATTGATTGTGGTAGATGACATTTCACTAAATACAGGATAACCCTGTAAATACAATTGATAATTTATACCTTGATTAATAGGTTCTAGTCCAACAAAACGATAATCATCCGTCCAACCATCATGTTCATTCACGAAGTCTAAACTATCGAAAAAAATTTCGGAAGGAATGCCAGGAATAGAACTTTCTGCAGCAGGATAACTATATTTGAATGTTCTATCCAACAAGTCTACATTCATTAGTGCGGTATCATCTGAATATTCTTCATTAAAGCTCCCAGTAGAACTTCGACGAACTTTATTTGGATTATCAAATAGAGCATCTTTAAATTGAACAGGTGGAATTTCTTTTAAGATATACGTATAACGAATAATCTCAACTTCTTTAGAAGGAACAAAAAGCGATAATTTATCTTGTCTTTGTATTTCTTCATATTTTGAAAAATTCATTGCAGGTTTAATTATTTTATCCTCAATCTTTTGATTTCCCACTTTGTTCGCTTTTGCTGCATAAAGTAAGTTTGTAGATGAGCTAGCAAAATAGACAGTTATATCTCCATCTGCTGTGAAATTCCAGTCTACGATTATACGATCAAATCCTGTTTCCTGTATTTTAGTACTAGAAAAAGGCATGATGTTATCAAATACTGGAAAAGGTATATCAGTTGGGTAGAAAATTGTAAAACGATTATGGGCTTTACTATATTCATTTAACTCGGCAGGGCTTAGATTGTTATTAATCATCGTTAACTCCCTAAATTCCCATTCTTTCATTACACCTAAAATTCGTTCTACGTCAAATGCCGTGGATGTACCCGTCAGTCCATTTTCAAAGCTAAATAGCATTTTATATGGTTTAACAACATCATCTAATCGTTTACTTTCTGCAATGGAAATATCCATAGCAGGGGCTTTTTGCATTTTATCGTAAGTAGGTGTGTAGGTCCAAATTGAAAAAGTTAATGTCATACTTAAACCAACTAGAAACAGTAAAAAAGCAGATTTTACATGTTCAACATATTTCATTCCCATTCACCTACCTCATCTAACTCAATTGGCAATGTGAAGAATATCGTTGTACCCTGTCCTTCTTCACTTTCTGCCCATATTAAGCCCCCATGTGCTTCAATCATTTCCCGGGCAATAGCAAGACCTAATCCTGTTCCGCCCATTGACCTTGCACGTGCACGATCCACACGATAGAAACGGTCAAAAATTCGTTCCACATTTTCTTTTGGAATTCCCATACCATCATCTGAAATCATAACTTTTAAGAATCCGTCTTGTAAGATAACGCCAAATCGGAGATTTCCTCCGTCTGGTGAGTATTTTAATGCGTTTGAGATAATATTATCGATGACTTGTGTTAGCTTATCTGTATCAACTTCCACAAAATACTGGGCTTCTGGCAAATGTCTTTGGAAATCCACCTTTTGTGATTTTGACATTTCAAAACGATCAATAATTCGGTTAAAGAATTTATTAAATTCAACAAACTCTTTATTTAAATCATAATCACGGCTATCCATTTTTGATAACTGTAATAAATCATTCACAAGGCGAATCATCCGCTCTGTTTCAGTTTGTGTAGTTTTCAAGAATGTTGGAGCTAAGTCTTGATCTTGCCAAGCACCGTCAGCAAGGGCTTCTAGATAACTCCGCATGGTTGTAAGCGGTGTTCTAAGTTCATGTGATACATTCGCTACAAACTCACGACGCTCCATATCAATCTTCTCTTGTTCCGTATTGTCATGTAATACTGTAATAAGTCCATTTACAAATCCAGTCTCTTTTTGTATCACGGAGAAGTTAGCACGTAAAATGTAAGGACGTTCTGGTGTACTAAAGTCTAAGTTCACCGATTCTTTCATATGAATCAAGTCTTCAAAAGTAAATTGAGCTTCAATTCCGAGAACAGTTGATATTGGTCGTTGAACAACCATTTCTCTAGGTACCCTTAATAATCTCAATGCAGGGTCATTTATTAAAATAATTCTGCCCTTTCGATCAGTGGCGATTACTCCATCTGTCATATTAGCTAAAACGGACGCTAGTTTGCGCCTTTCGCCTTCGGTTGTTGACTGTGCTTCTTGTAATCTGTTAGTTAAATGGTTGAATGATATGGCTAGTTGTCCGATTTCATCATTTCCATATACACGTACTTTACGTGAGAAGTTTCCTTTCGCCATGGCTTGAGCTTGTCGGCGCATATCCGAAATAGGACGAGTTATAGTTTGAGCTATAAATATCCCTAATATCACAGTTATAACGAGGGACATGGCAGTTCCGCCTGCTAATATTCGATTAATTTCTGTCATTTGTTCATAAACAGATTCAATATTGGACTCCAAGTATAAAGACCCAATAACTTGTCCTTTGTAGGCGATAGGTGTCACTAGAACCCACACACGGTTATCTGAACTTCGATTTAACGAAATATCTTCATACGTATTTTCAGCGGAAATGGAGCGCCTTACTAAATCATCTGTGGATCTTTGTCCCACAATAGATTGGTTATCTGTTTCAGAAGTCGCTAAAATACGGTATCGATCATCAATGACACGAATTTCAATAATATCATCTGAATCTAGACTGGATAATGCTCCTCGCAAGCTTTGTTCTACGGTCTCATCTTCTTCTCCACGTTTTCTAATCATTTCTTCACGCACACTAAATTCAACCAAGTTCACTCTTTCCTTTATGGAATCGGTAAAATTCGTTTTAAGTGTCTGTTCTAATTCCCGTGCAAAATACAAGCCGATAATTTGCATCGCTAATAATATTAGCAATACATAAATCAGAACGATTTTAACGTGAATGGATTTTAAAAAACTTACCTTTTGCATTCTTTTTACTCCTGTTCAGGATTACGCAAGTAATACCCTACACCACGACGTGTTACAATCCATGCTGGATGACTAGGGTTATCCTCAATTTTTTCACGTAGACGACGAATCGTAACATCTACAGTTCTTACATCTCCAAAGTAGTCATAACCCCATACCGTTTGTAAAAGATGCTCTCGGGTCATTACTTGACCAATATGTTTGCCTAGATAATGTAACAGTTCAAACTCGCGATGTGTTAACTCAATTGACTCTTCTCGTTTTAACACTAAATATGCATCTGGTTGAATGATTAGTGATCCTACCACAATATCATTTGAAGCTTCTTCAGTATCTTCTGACTGAACAGTTTGGTGTCTGCGCATATTCGCTTTCACACGTGCGATTAATTCGCGCGTGCTAAAGGGCTTTGTGACATAATCATCTGCACCCAATTCTAATCCTAATACTTTGTCTATCTCGGAATCTTTAGCTGTTAGCATAATAATTGGAAAATCATACTTTTTGCGTATTTCACGACATACTTCCATCCCATCACGGTTCGGAAGCATAATATCAAGTAACATTAAATCTGGTTTGATTTCTTCAGCTTTTTGAAGCGCTTCGTCTCCATCGTACGCACATACTACGTTATATCCTTCTTTTTTTAAATTAAATTGAAGAATATCTGCAATTGGCTTTTCATCATCCACTACTAAAATTGTTTTACTCATATATATCATCCTCTCTCATACAATCTAAATAGTAAGGAAATTGTTAAAATCACTATAATCCTACTCTATCACGGTTTTCACCGTTTAGCACCTATCTCGCGAATAGAACAGAACTTCGAATATTTCCCAGGCAATAATTCGACAAAAAACGCATAAAATAATGTAAAACCTCTATTTAGTTCACCCGTTCAGATTACTGGTTGTGTTTTAACTTTTAGCTATTTGTATTTTAGTGTTTTTCATTTTACTTTATTATTTAAATTGCATCATTAACATTTCTTTCAGTTGTATAAGAAAATCAACAGCAACCTTGAATAAAACCTAATAAAAATGACGGTCAATATAATTAATTGACCGTCAGACCATTATTATTTTCCTATATAACCCAATGGATTTACATTGGTTCCGTTTTTAATCACTTCAAAATGTAAATGAACACCTGTCGATCTACCTGTAGAACCCATAACACCTAGTTTTGTTCCTTGAGGTACAGTTTCACCTTCGTTTACATTTATAGAAGATAGATGAGCATATATTGTTTGATAGCCATTTCGATGATCGACGACCACTTTGTTCCCATACGTACCGTCTCTTCCGGCAAACGTTACAATCCCATTGTCCGCAGCTTTGATTGCAAAACCACTTGGACGTGCAATATCTATTCCTTTATGGAAAGCACCCCAGCGGTGTCCCATTTCGCTTGAAATGTATCCACCTTCTGCTGGCCAAGAAAACGAACCTGAACCACGTGATGGAATTACCTTAGTACCCTTAAGAACGATTTGGTTTTTAGCCTCAACAATCACTTTTTCTTCCTTAACTGATTTGCTGATACCCTCACCATTTTGTTCATGGATCAGGTAGGTCATTTCTTTAGTTCCGTCAATGCCTTTTTGTTTTACTTTTGTATCACCTTTATACATTTCATCTGTTTCTTCTACTTCGTTCTTAAATTTAATTGTTTCAGTTACTCTCTTCTCACTCAAAACATCTACATTAACAAGTGGTTTTAAAGCAGTAACTTTTAGCTCTTGACCAATTTGTAAAACACTATCTTCATTGACTCCTGGATTTAATTTAAATAAATCAGAAGAAGATAGATTATGTTTATTTGCAATCACACTAAACACGTCTCCAGCTTGCACTTTATAAGTTTTTTCTTCTAGAGTCCCTTTTTGAAGATAGGATACAGCTTCATCTACTGATAAGACAGCTGTAGGTTTAGCTAATTTGGTTACCCCTGAAATACGTTCTTTTAAATTAACATCTAAAATACGTGTTTCGTTTTCTTTTAATGGTGGTAAAGTATCAATAGAGTCCTTGCGAGCTTCCAATTCATTGAGTTCCGCTTCTGAAACAGATTTTAGTTTCAATTTACGAATCACTTCGTGATATGAATCTAGGTCTTTGACGTAGACTGCAATCTCGTCATTGACAGATAAGGCGAATGCTTCAGCTGCTACTGTAACTAATTCGTTTAGCTTGTCCAAAGTTTTTTCGTCATCTGTTTCTTTTGTGAATACTTGCTCTGAAATGATGGATATATCTGATCCATCACCTAATGTAAGTTCTTTGTATTGGGAGCTTGCTTGATTAATTTTTGTTTTTATAAGTTCATTAACCGCTGTTTCATCTGCTACAGCCCCTACATATTGACCACTAGCATATATGTGATAGATTTTTTGCAAAGAACCACTTTCGTTATCTTTAGCAAATCCAATATTGAATGTAAAACTTGAAACAAGCAAAGCTGTTACGACTGCTTTTTTCATCACATTTGATGTGCGGTACGGCAGGGGTACGGATGAAATCCTCGTACGATTGCCAGTGTTCCATTTCAAATTCATGATAAAGCCCCTTCCGAAATCTCATCCGAATAATCATCGAATATATCATTGTCGTTCTTTTCATGCTTCTCTAATTTAACACACTCTTTTTCTCAATTGGTAATCATAGACCATAATGTAAAGAAAATGACTCATTCATTCCATCAATTAGCATTAATTGGATTATAATGTTTTTAATATGATTCTTTTGACTCAAAAAATTAGAAAATTCAATATTTTTTCTCTATCTATTTCCCTCTTTCACTCTTTTTTCACTCTCTTTTTGTCATAATTGTCATATTGAAAACCTAATTCCTCTTAGTTTCAAGATATTTATGTTAAAATTAACATATATATAGGACAGAAAGAGGGTCTTTAGTTGGTCGAACATACAAATTTAAACAATTCTCATACTAATCTTCGTGTTTTTCATCGGAAAACACCAAAAAGAGTAGTAGCCAAACGAATTATTATGATTATATTGGGTGCTATCTTTATGGCTGTTGGTCTCGAACTATTTTTAATACCTAATCATTTGCTTGATGGAGGTATCGTCGGAATATCCATAATTCTTGCTCACCTTACTGGTGTAGAGCTTGGTCTTTTTATCTTCCTTTTAAATATTCCTTTTTTCTATTTAGGTTATAAACAAATTGGTAAAACTTTTGCTCTATCAACCATGTTAGGTATCACTGTCCTTTCAATTGGTACCTATTATTTACATCCTGTGGAACGGTTCACATCTGATTTACTGTTAGCTACTGTTTTCGGTGGTATTGTATTAGGAATTGGGATCGGCTTCGTCATTCGGTATGGAGGTTCATTGGATGGAACAGAAATTCTGGCCATTCTTTTCAATAAAACAACGCCTCTTTCCGTAGGTGAAATCATCATGTTCTTTAACCTAATCATTTTTACGATTGCCGGGTTCGTTTTTACTTGGGAGCAAGCTATGTACTCAGTACTTGCCTATTTTATAGCATTTAAAACAATTGATATTGTAATAGTAGGATTTGATGAATCTAAGTCTGTCTATATTATCAGTGATTATGTGGAAGAAGTGGGCCAAGCAATTATGGATCGACTTGGTCGTGGTGTTACTTACCTACATGGTGAGGGCGCCTATACTGGCGATACAAAAAAAATCATATTTACTGTCATTACAAGATTAGAAGAAGCAAAATTAAAAACAATTGTAGAAGATATTGATATACACGCCTTTCTTGCAATTGGAAATATTGCAGAAGTTCGTGGCGGGCGATTCAAAAAGAGAAATATTCATTAAAAAGGAAAAGGTTCTCTCCTAAATACGGAGAGAACCTTTTTTGTACATTTTTATTCGTATCACTTATAAAATTAACGCCAGACACTCGCTACAATATTCGTTTGGTTTCGATCAGGTCCTACCGAGAAAATTGAAATTGGTACGCCTGTTAACTGTGAAACTCGCTCTAAGTAATGACGGGCGTTTTCAGGTAGTTCATCTAAAGATTTACAAGATGTAACATCTTCATGCCAACCTGGAAGCTCTTCGTAAACAGGTTTGCAATCTGCAAGCATACGTAGATTCGCTGGATACTCCGTTATCAGTTCACCATTGTAACTGTAAGCTGTACAAATTTTCACAGTTTTAAGACCCGTTAAAACGTCAATTGAGTTAACCGTTAAATCCGTTAATCCGCTAACGCGTCGCGCATGACGAACAACAACACTATCGAACCAACCAATACGACGTGGACGGCCAGTTGTTGTTCCGTACTCTTTCCCTACTTCACGAATTTGATTTCCGACTTCGTCAAATAGTTCAGTTGGGAATGGGCCATCACCAACACGTGATGTATAAGCTTTACATACCCCAACAACATGACTAATTTTAGTTGGTCCAACTCCTGCACCAATCGTTACTCCACCCGCTACTGGGTTTGAAGATGTAACAAAAGGATACGTACCTTGATCGATATCAAGCATGACTCCTTGGGCACCTTCAAACAATACGCGGCGTCCTTCGTCTAATGCGTCATTTAATACCTTAGAAGTATCTGTCACATATTTGGCGATTTCTTGACCATATTCAAAATACTCTTCTAGGATTTCTTCAACAGTAAATCCTTCTGTTTCGTAAAATTTTTCAAACATACGATTTTTTTCATTTAAATTATGACGAAGCTTTTCTTCAAACACGACATGATCCAGCAAATCAGCCATTCGAATTCCGACTCGTGCTGCCTTGTCCATATAAGCAGGACCAATACCTTTACCTGTTGTTCCAATCTTATTAGCACCACGACGCTTTTCTTCTACTTCATCTTGTTTTATGTGATAAGGCAGTATCACGTGTGCACGATTGGATATACGCAGATTTTCCGTTGTTACCCCACGGTCATGTAGTCCTTTTAACTCTTTAACAAGCGCTTTTGGATCTACAACCATTCCGTTTCCAATAACTGATATTTTATCTTTATAGAAAATCCCGGAAGGAATAAGATGTAGCTTATATGTTTCTCCTCCAAAAATAATCGTGTGCCCAGCATTGTTACCTCCTTGGTAACGTGCAATGACTTCTGAGTGTTCCGAAAGAAAGTCAGTAATCTTTCCTTTCCCTTCGTCTCCCCACTGTGTTCCTACAACTACAACTGATGACATTATCAGCACCTCCGTCAGACACTTTCATGCGTCCTGAATCAAACAGTCTCATTGTATCAACCAAAACTAGTCTAGTCAACCAAAAACACTTAAAAACACGAACGATAGATGTCCATAGACATCTATCGTTCGTGTTTTAGTTTTATAATCTATTTGATTTTTTTGTTAGATTAAGAGCTTGAAACAATAGGCTAACTAACCTCAGACGGAGCTTGATGTTGACTCCAATCGACATTAACGAACTTATTAAACTCTTTTACAAATGCTAGAGTAACAGTCCCAGTTGGGCCGTTACGTTGCTTAGCAATAATAATTTCTATCATATTTTGGTTTTCTGTTTCTTTATCGTAATAATCTTCACGATAAAGGAATGACACGATGTCTGCATCTTGTTCAATACTTCCCGATTCACGTAAATCAGACATCATTGGTCGTTTGTCTTGACGTTGTTCAACTCCACGCGATAACTGAGATAATGCAATTACCGGCACTTGAAGTTCACGTGCTAAAGCTTTTAATGAACGTGAGATCTCGGATACTTCCTGTTGTCGATTCTCTTTTCCGTTCCCGCTTCCCTGTATGAGTTGTAAGTAATCGATTAAAATCATACCTAATCCGTACTCTTGTTTTAATCGACGGCATTTAGATCGAATTTCATTAATACGAATACCTGGTGTATCATCGATAAAAATTCCTGCATTAGACAAACTTCCCATCGCCATCGTCAGTTTACGCCAGTCTTCTGCAGTTAAGGCACCTGTTCTTAAAATTTGCGCATCAATATTACCTTCTGCACAAAGCATACGCATTACGAGTTGCTCAGCACCCATCTCTAAACTGAAGATTGCTACATTTTCTTCTGTTTTCGTCGCAACATTTTGTGCAACATTTAGTGCAAAGGCTGTTTTACCAACAGATGGACGTGCAGCAACTATGATTAAATCGTTACGCTGAAATCCAGCCGTAATTCGATCTAGATCACGGAAACCAGTCGGGACCCCTGTTATATCTCCTTTACGAGCATGAAGTAACTCAATATTATCGTAGGTTTGAACGAGGACATCTTTAATATGTCTAAAATCCCCTGCATTCTTACGATTGGAAACTTCCATCATTTTCTTTTCAGCTTCAGATAACAGAGCTTCTACTTCGTCTTCTCGCGTAAAACCGTCTTCTACAATATTTGTAGCTACTCGAATAAGTCTTCTTAATAGTGCTTTCTCTTCTACTATTCTGGCATAGTGCGCTATATTTGCAGCCGTTGGGACCGCATTAGCAATCTCGGTTAAATAGGAGAGTCCACCAACATCTTCTAATTCTTTTTTTGCTGAAAGTTCTTCAGTCACCGTTACGACATCAATCGGTTTCCCTTGATCACTTAATCTATTCATAGTTTGGAAAATCTTTTGATGCGCTACTCTGTAAAAGTCTTCGTATTGTAATATTTCAGCAGCTGTAATGAGCGCCTGCGGTTCTAAAAAGATAGCACCGATTACGGACTGCTCAGCTTCTTGGTTGTGAGGGGGAATCCTGTCCATAATTGGATCACTCATATACGTCTCTCCTTACTTTTCTTCTGTTACGTGCACCTTCAATGTTGCTACAACCTCTTGATGTAGTTTCACAGGTACATTCGTATATCCCAATGCCCGAATTGCATCTTCCAAGTCCATTTTACGTTTATCAATTTTAATTCCGTGAGTTTTTTGAAGTTGTTCAGCCACCTGCTTAGTTGTAATTGATCCAAATAAGCGGCCGCCGTCGCCAGATTTCGCTTTTATTTCAATCGTAAGCTGTTCTAACTTTTCTTTTAACTTCTTTGCATCTTCAAGGACTTGTTCTGCATGTTTGTCCTCTTTACGCTTTTGTCCATCTAAGGCGCTAATACTTGCTTGATTTGCTTCCACAGCGAAATTGTTTTTTAATAAAAAATTATGTGCATAGCCATCTGCTACATTTTTAATTTCACCCTTTTTCCCTTTACCTTTTACATCTTTTAAGAATATTACTTTCATTCTGGTTGGCCTCCTTCGACAATTTCAATAATAGCTTGTTTAAGTTGATCCATTGCTTCATCTATAGTACCTATTTGTAGTTGGCAGGCCGCGTTAGTCAAATGACCTCCTCCACCAAGCTTTTCCATAATAAGTTGAACATTGATATCTCCTAATGAACGTGCACTAATTCCTACAATTCCATTGTCTTTCTTTGCTACAACAAATGATGCAGAGACACCTTTCATCGTCAACAAAATATCAGCAGTTTGTGCAATTAGTACTTGGCTGTATGTTGAATCTTCTTCTCCATTTCCAATCGCTATTCCTTCACGGAAAAACTCTACCGTTTGCACAATCTTCGAACGTTCAATATATGTCTCGATATCTTCTTTTAACAAGCGTTGCACAAGAACTGTATCCGCTCCATTTGTTCGTAAGTATGAAGCCGCTTCAAACGTTCGTGCACCTGTTCTTAAAGTAAAACTCTTTGTATCTACAATTATCCCTGCAAGCATAGCAGTAGCTTCTAGCATTGTAATCTTATCGTGTTTTGGTTGATATTCAAGTAACTCTGTTACGAGTTCAGCCGTAGAGGATGCATACGGTTCCATGTACACAAGCATCGTATTTGATATGAATTCTTCACCTCGACGATGATGATCAATTACAACGACTTTTTCTGATTTATTTAATAAACGTTCATCTATAACCATGCTTGGTTTATGTGTATCTACAACAACTAATAAAGATTGGTCTGTTAACTTTGATAAAGCTTCTTCTGGTGAAATGAACCGTTCAAACAACTCTGGCTTGCCTCTCACTTCGTCCATTAGTCTTGTAACACTTTGGTCTAACTCATCAAAATCAACTACCACATAACCATTAATTTTATTCATTTCCGCCATTTTACGAACACCTACTGATGCACCAATAGCATCCATATCGGGAAGCTTATGCCCCATGACGAACACTTGATCACTGTCTTGGATTAAATCTCTTAAAGCATGAGAAATAACTCGTGCACGGACTCTTGTTCGTTTTTCCACAGGGTTGGTTTTACCACCATAAAATTTCACTTTTCCACTTGGCTGCTTAATAGCTACTTGGTCTCCGCCACGTCCTAACACCAGGTCCAAACTTGACTGTGCGAGTTGGCCTAATTCAATAAGAGAAGCCGAACCGGCGCCCACACCAATACTTAGTGTAAGTGCTAAGTTGAGTTTTGAAGTAGCTTCTCGGATATCATCTAGTAACGAAAATTTCGTTTTTTCAAGTTCAACTAAAATAGATTCATTTAAAATGGCCATGAAACGGTCCGAAGATACTCGTTTTACATATATTCCATGTGCCAGTCCCCAGTTATTCACGAGAGAGGTAACTAAGCTATTAATCTGACTCTTCGTTTGATCATCAATCCCTTGTGCTAGTTCATCATAGTTATCAATAAACAAGACACCTAACACTGTTCGATCTGCATAATAAAGAGATTCAATCTCGACTTGTTCAGTAATATCAAAGAAATAAAGTAACTTTTCTTGTTGTTTATAAAACACTTTGTATTTCTTATCTGAAAATGAAATGGTTAACTCAGGTTTTTCATCTTGCTTCACCAGTGTGTGTAAATCATCAGAAAGTGAGAATAAATCGGCTCCAATGAGCGTATCGTATTCAAGTTCACGTGTCATATGCGGGTTAGCCCATTCAATGATAAATTGATCGTTGATGAGTATAATACCGATTGGCATTTCTAATAACGCTTCTTCTCCGACTCTTTTCATACGATAGGAAAGTGTTTCAATATGTTTTTCTGTTTCTTCAAATGATTTTTTTTCAGTTTGCCATGCTAAATAGATTCCAATAGCAAAAACAACTGCAAAAGCAATTCCTAGCCAATCAAGCCAAAACATGATTAAGAAAGCACCTATTATTCCTAGTATTAATAACAATACCAGTGGATATCGTAAAGGTCGTTTTCTAAAAAAAGTCCCCATCGATTCAGCTCCTTACTTTCTGTTCATGTCTTTTATTAATGAACGAATATTAAATCCTAGATCGAAAACACCTAATAATATGGTAAACGACTGCAAAGGAAACGCTAAAACAGTTGCAACAACCATGACCCATTTTGGCCACCCCTGCACATGAATATAATAGTGTATGATAGAAACCCCTTGAAGGAGCAATAATCCACGAAGGACAACTGTTGCATTTGCAAATACCATAAATGCAAATGTCCCTTTATCAAGTTCTACAAATAACGTCACAATTAATACGACTAAATAATACCACAGAACCGCTTTTGGTAAGCGCATTTCTCGGAATGGTTTGAATTTTGGAACTTCCAATCCTAATCGTTTTAATATAGGTAGATTAATGATAATGATGGAAAATGCAGATACAAAAATTGCGATGATAATAATGGAAGGTAGCACCGTTTCAAACATAAAAAGTGTTTCTTCAACTAATTTATTATATCCCTTTGGTAATGTATCGAATTCATCTAAAATTCTACCAGTTTGTTCATAGGACTCTCTCATCAGAGATAAAAATTCTTGAATGGGGTTAATATTAAAAAAAGTGACAGTGATTACATATTGAATTACCGTCGAAATTAAAAACGTCATACCCGATGCCATTAATAAATACAACTTACTTTTTTTGGTACGAATTGCATCACCCATTACAAACCCAAGAGGTGCATGAATCATAGCGAGAGGTAGCGCTACTAATCCTCCGACGAAAAAGGCCATTCCAATGCTGAGTATGGTAACAAGAGCCGATTCTTTTCTATTAAATTTCGCACTATACCAGGCAATCGGAAGAGCTATAAAAAATGTTGTGACTATATTTAGTATGGGCACATAAAAAGAAACAGCCAACAAGATGGTAAAAAGTGCAATCATCATTGCACCCAATGTTAGCCGCTTCGTATGTTCATTTGGCATACAGAAACCTTCCTAACTAAAAATCATTTATTGCTTTATTGTATCACGTAGTACAAGATGCAACAAAAGTTCGGTTTATATGGAAATACAAAAAATGGATTTCATAAATTAAGGAATCTGTTCTTATATTTCTTCTAAATCAAAAATTTCGAAGCTTTAAATAAAAACTCCACAATTCTAGGAATTGTGGGAATTTATAAATGGATTCTTTTCTCATAAAAAAACCCTTTAAGTCCATAGACTTAGAGGGTTTTAACCGATTTATCTCTCCTCAGAAGAGAATGGAAGTAATGCCATGATGCGTGATAACTTAATTGCTGAAGTTAATTTACGTTGGTATTTCGCGCTTGTTCCAGTAACTCGACGTGGAAGAATTTTTCCGCGTTCTGATACGAATTTTTTAAGCAAATCAACATCTTTATAGTCGATATGCGTAATATTGTTAGACGTGAAATAACAAACCTTTTTGCGTCTTTTGCCTCCGCGACGTGGTGCCATATCGTTTCGCCTCCTTAAGATTATTTTATTTGGGTGTGTTTAAAAGTTATTCGCTACTTAGCAAGCGTTTCCTAACCTAATTAGAAAGGAAGATCGTCGTCTGAAACTTCGATTGGGCCACTTCCACTAGAGAATGGATCTTCATCAACACGTGTATAGTTTTGCTGATTTGGTGTTTGATTCTGCTGATAAGATGGATATTGGTTGTTTTGTTGCGCACCGCCACTACTTGGTTGCCCTCCAGAGCGATCGCCAGAACTATTACGTGGTTCAAGGAATTGAACGCTGTCAGCCACTACTTCTGTCGTGTAAACACGCTTTCCGTCTTGTCCTTCATAGCTCCCTGTTTGAATACGGCCTTCAACACCAGCTAAGCTTCCTTTTTTCAAGAAATTCGCTGTGTTTTCAGCTGGCTTTCTCCAAACAATACAGTTAATAAAATCCGCTTCTTTTTCACCTTGGGTATTTGAAAATGTACGGTTTACAGCTAACGTAAAACGTGTCACTGCCACTCCACTTGGTGTATAACGAAGCTCCGGATCTTTCGTAAGTCTTCCGACTAAAACGACTCGGTTAATCATCAGAATCCAACCTCCCTCGTCTGCAAGTTGTATCGAACTTTCTCGACATTAAATTATTTTTTAGCTTTAACTTTTTTATCTTCAATGCGTACAGCTACATAGCGAATAATATCTTCGTTTATGTTAGCTAGACGGATGAACTCATCAACAGCTTTAGAATCAGCGTTCATTTTCACGATTTGGTAGTAACCCTCGCGAAGATCGTTGATTTCGTAAGCCAAGCGGCGTTTGCCCCACTCTTTTGACTCGATGATTTCAGCACCATTTGAAGTAACGATTTCGTTAAAACGCTCTACTAAAGCTTTTTTCGCATCGTCTTCAATTGTTGGTCGAATAATGTACATTAATTCGTACTTTCTCATCTCTTGACACCTCCTTATGGACTTTGGCCCAGCTGATAACAGCAGGCAAGGAGTAAGTAACGTTCATTACTCACATCAACTGATTGTAACATATATACATATCAGCTGCAACCTCCTATTTTATTAACGATTAATGTTTATACAGTTATACTTATTTCAAGAGGTGATTTTATGGATAGAATAGATTCTCTCATAGAAACTATTGAATTAGATTTACAGCGCATTGCTTGGCAAAGCTTGATTTTCACAATTGTACTAAGCATAATTCTTTGGGCATTTAATGGCGTCATCCACCAAGAATTTAGTTTTGATTTTTCGTTTTTTTCTTTTGTTCTTTTTATTATTGGTTATATTCTTCTAATTATCTTGCACGAAATCTCTCATTTAATTGGTTTTCTACTTTTTGCAAAAGTTTCTTGGCGATCGCTTGAATATGGAATGAATTTAAAGTTAGGCATTGCTTACGCAACAACAAACGAACTCGTACAAAACAAAGCCATGAGACGCGTACTTATCTTACCTTTCTGGTTAACTGGTGTCTTACCTTCCATTATTGGGATTATGATTAATCATTCGATACTTGTATTACTAGGTGCATGGCTTATCGCCGGTGCGACAGGGGACTTTGCTATGTATAAAGAGCTTAGAAGACTCCCAAATGACGCTCTAGTTAAAGATGATCCTGAACTCCCAAAACTCTATGTATATGAAAACACCTAACCCTTCACCTGATATTTAAATTACAAAGAACGGGTTAATCAATTTTCTCGACCAACCCGTTTCTATGTCTTGAGCTATGTTCTATTACATAGCCTTGTAGTTTTTAATCACCCTTACACGTTAAAGCGGAACAACATTACATCACCATCTTGCACGATGTATTCTTTACCTTCCAAACGAACCTTGCCTGCTTCCTTAGCTGCTGACATTGATCCATTCGTCACTAAATCATCGTACGAAACTGTTTCCGCCCGAATAAATCCACGTTCGAAATCACTATGGATAACCCCGGCACATTGAGGTGCCTTCATGCCCTTACGAAAAGTCCACGCACGAACTTCCTGTACACCTGCTGTAAAGTACGTTGCAAGCCCCAGTAGATTATATGATGCTTTAACTAGTTGATCTAAACCAGATTCTTGAATACCTAATTCTTCAATAAACATTGCTTTTTCTTCATCATCTAGTTCTGCCATTTCTTCTTCAATTTTCGCGCAAATAACGATAACTTGTGAATTATCAGCCTTAGCAAACTCGCGCACTTTTTGAACGTATTCGTTTTCGTCGGCGTTTGCGATTTCATCTTCAGATAAATTTGCCACATAAAGCATTGGTTTGGCAGTTAACAAATGAAGTCCTTTAACAACACGCAACTCTTCTTCTGTAAATTCAACAGAACGCGCAGACTTTGCTTCTTCAAAAGCTTCACGTAATTTTATTAATACAGGTTCTTCTACCATGGCATCCTTATCTTTTTGTTTCGCCATTTTTCCTACGCGTTGCAGTCTTTTTTCTACGCTCTCTAAGTCAGCCAAAATAAGTTCTAAATTGATTACTTCAATGTCTGAAATTGGATCTACTTTTCCTGACACATGAGTAATATTATCATCAACAAAACAACGAACTACTTGGCAAATTGCATCTACTTCACGAATATGAGCCAAGAATTTATTCCCTAAACCTTCACCCTTACTTGCACCTTTTACAATGCCCGCGATATCCGTGAATTCAAATGCTGTAGGGACCGTTTTCTTTGGAACAACAAGTTCTGTTAACTTTTGAAGACGTTCGTCGGGAACTTCTACTATCCCTACGTTTGGATCAATTGTACAGAACGGATAGTTTGCAGCTTCTGCTCCTGCTTTTGTTATTGCATTAAATAATGTGGATTTACCAACGTTTGGCAACCCAACGATTCCTGCCGTTAAAGCCATTTGTTTTCCCAACCTTCCATAACTTACAAATAATATATTGATTGTTAATTTTATTTAAATACTTGAGTTTATTCTCTTCTCTTCATTACTTTACAACTTATTTATTATAGATTTTTGCTACCTAAAAGTCTATTACTCGGTGGAATTCGCTTGCTTCAATACTTTTTTCATTTTCTTTTCAAATTCACGACGTGGAATCATAACACTATGCTGGCAACCTTCACATTTAATACGAACATCCGCACCCATTCGAATAATTTTCCATTCGTTTGTCCCACAAGGATGCTGCTTTTTCATCTCAACGATATCGCCTAGTTCAAATGTTTTTGAATTCATCAGCTTTTCCCCTTATCTTCACTCTTTACAGGTTGACCAATCCCTGCATCTAAAGAACCTTCTTTCTTTTGGTACATTACCATTTTCGGATATGGAATTTCGATACCATGTTCATCCATAAAAATCTTCAAATCTCTGCGAATGATTCTGCCTACAGCAAAATGCTGCATCGGCTTTGTCTCCGCGGTAATTCTTAATATGATTTCGGAAGCTGCTATGTTTTGTACCCCTAATAACTCTGGTGTTTTAACTAATTGCTCATACTTTGCAGGGAGTGCAGCTAAAAATTGGTGAATCAATTCTTCTACATAAGGAATATTAGCTTCATGAGCAACACTCACATCTACAATCGCTATTGAATTATTCAGTGAGAAGTTGACGACCTCCACTATAGTTCCGTTCGGAAAAATATGAATTTCCCCGTTCATTCCTTGTAGTTTTGTTGTTCGTAGCCCAATTTCTTGTACCGTGCCTTCACTTTGACCAATGCGGACATAATCTCCTACTGAAAATTGATCTTCAAAAATTATAAAGAAGCCCGTTATTACATCTCGCACTAAATTTTGTGCACCAAAACCAATAGCTAGTCCTAAAACGCCTGCACCCGCCAGCAATCCAGTTACATCAATTGTAATAGCTGATAAGACAGCTAAAATAGCTGCAAAATAAACAACATAGGCATTTACATTTTCAAGCAATTTTAGCATGGTGTTTTGTCTTCGTTCTGAATAACGAAGTGGAGTTTTCATCCGAACTAGAAATAATTGGCGAATAATTATTTTACCGATTTTCACTACGATTGCAGCTAAAATAATAATAAATATTATTTTCAAAAAGATTGTACCTAAATTTATCCATGTCTCTTCAGTAAGTAACTTTTCCTGAATACTATTAAACATTTTATTATCCATAATACCTACCACCTTTTGAATAAAACCCACTCTCCCAACGTATACTATGAAAAAAAAGAGAGTGAGTTTTCAATATGTTTGCATTCCCCTCACAAACAGGACAAGAAGTATTTTCTTACACCGAATCAGGTGTTGCTTGGCAATTAAGCTCATTCCTATTAGAAAAAATACCTTTTGATAATCCCAACCTTACATTTTGTTGCATTGGAACTGATCGTTCTACAGGAGACACGCTGGGGCCATTAATTGGTACTTGGTTACAAGACCACTCATCTTTCCCTTTTGAAGTAATTGGCACGTTAGAACAGCCGCTACATGCTCTTAACTTAAAAGAAACCGTGGATGACATTCAAAACAGGGCAATCACACCTTTTGTTATAGCGATTGATGCTTGTTTAGGTCAATTAGATCGAATTGGATTTATTTTGGTTGAAAATGGACCGCTTTTTCCTGGTAAAGCTGTTAAAAAGGAACTTCCTCCGATTGGTGACCTTTCCATTAAGGGGATTGTTAATGTCAGTGGGTTTATGGAATACTCGGTGCTTCAAAACACACGACTTCAAGTTCCTTATAAGATGGGTAAAGTAATTGTTCGTGCATTACTACTTGCTTGGCAAAGGAACCAGTTGAAAATGGTAGGCAATCGTCACGAGAAAAGCAACAACGAGTATACTTGGCAGTAAGTTTGCTACTCTTATCTTCGTCAAACCAATCATATTTAAACCTATTGCTACAATCATGATTCCACCAGTAGCAGTCATTTCCTGAATGAAAAGTGCGAGCGCATCTTCTGGTATAACTTTGCTAATTTGTGTGGCAAACAAAGAAATTGTTCCTTGATAAATAATTACCGGGATTGCTGATAATAATACGCCAATCCCTAAAGTTGTTGCTAAAATTATTGATGTGAATCCATCAATCAAACCTTTTGCAATTAACAAATCGTGATCGTTTCTAAGTCCACTGTCTAAAGAACCGATAACAGCCATTGAACCTATTACAAATATTAGAGTTGCCGATACGAACCCTTGAGCAATACTTATGCTCTCGCCCTTCTTATTCTTTCCAACCTTAAATTCTAACCATTGACCAAATCGATTTAATTTTTCATCTAAATCAATCCATTCCCCTATTACAGATCCAACCACAAGACTTATGATAACAATTAAAAACTGTCCACTTTCAAATCCCATTTGAAGGCCAATTACCGTAACGGCGAGTCCGATCGCATACATTACGGTTTGTTTCATGTTTTCTGGAATGTTTTTCAATAGCCGTCCTATGATTGTTCCTAAAATGATTAGAAGTGCGTTAATTAAAGTCCCTAATAAGACCATTCTTTCATCCTCACTTCACCTAAAAATAGAACCTATCCTCTCATAATTAACGAGAGGATAGGTAACTTAATCTTCTAATAAATCCAGAATGCGTTCTAAGTCGTCTTCAGAGAAAAATTCAATCTCGATTTTCCCTTTGTTCTTTGATTTTTTTATCGTTACAGTTGTACCGAAATAATCTCTTAATTGAGATTCTTTTTCTTTAATGAAAATATCTTTTCTTTCAACAGTTGATGTTTCACGTGAAACATCATCATTCATTCTTTGGACGAGCGATTCCAATTGTCTTACATTTAGATTTTCTTTCATTACCTTTTCGGAAATAGATGGAATCAGCTTTTTTTGTTTAAGACCAAGTAACGCACGACCATGACCCATGGAAAGATTGCTTGAAGATATTTGTTCACGAACAACCTCTGGCAATGAAAGTAATCGGATATGATTCGCAATATGCGGTCTACTCTTACCTAAACGGAAAGCTAATTGTTCTTGTGTTAAATTTAAACTTTCCATTAGATTCTGGTAGGCATCAGCTTCTTCTATTGGCGTTAAATCTTCACGTTGCAAATTCTCTAATATGGCGATTTCCATCATTTGTTGATCAGTTAACTCTCGTACTACTGCCGGAACTTCTTGAAGTCCCGCAATTTGAGAAGCCCTATATCTTCTCTCTCCAACTACTATTTCAAAAATCTTTGATTTTCTTCTGACAATGATTGGTTGTAAAACACCATGTTCTTTAATAGATTCAGCTAGTTCACCTAAAGCAATTTCATCGAAAATCTTTCTCGGTTGAAACGGATTTACTTTAATAGAATTAAGATGGATATTTTCAACGGTTTCCATTTGATTAATTGATTCACCTGGAAAAAGAGCGTTTATTCCTTTACCCAATCCTTTAGACATTACGAATCACTTCCTTTGCCAAATCAAGATATACTTCTGCACCACGAGATTTCGGATCGTAAATTATGATTGGTTCACCATGACTTGGCGCCTCACTTAAACGTACATTTCGCGGAATAATAGACTTATAAACTTTGTCCTGGAAGTATTTTTTTACTTCTTCAATGACTTGTATGCCTAAGTTTGTGCGTGCATCAAACATTGTTAATAGGACACCATCGATGACCAATTGATTGTTTAAATGTTTTTGAACTAATCGTATAGTACTTAGTAATTGGCTTAATCCCTCAAGTGCATAGTATTCGCATTGAACAGGAATTAATATAGCATCTGAAGCTGTTAACGCATTGATCGTTAGAAGACCCAACGAAGGTGGACAATCTATTATGATGAAGTCATAGTCATCTTTAACTTCTTGCAACATCCGTTTCAGTCTTACTTCACGGGATATCGTCGAAACGAGTTCAATTTCTGCTCCTGCTAACGAAATCGTTGCTGGAATAATATATAAGTTTTCGACTTTCGTTTCTAAAGTTACTTTTTCGACATCAACATCATCTATTAATACATCATAGATACACTGATGTACATCTCCTTTATTAACTCCAACACCACTTGTTGCGTTCCCTTGAGGATCAGTATCTATTAACAATACTTTTTTCCCAAGATACGCTAGGCATGCACTAAGGTTAACAGATGTTGTTGTTTTCCCTACGCCGCCTTTTTGGTTGGCGATCGCGATGATTCTTCCCACCCTCGCACCTGCTTTCTTATTCTCTAATTATGAATAACCATATTAATCTAGGTTTTTTGTCATCAATTTAACAACTTTATGTTCTCCTATTAAAAGGAATCATAAGCTCGCTATGATGAATTTTTACCACAAGATGGAAAAGAAGCGACCTTACACTTTGCTCTTTTCAATGTCTATCTTTCATTCTATCAAATTTCTAATAGAAAAAGGATTATATTCTGATTACAAAACAAAAAAACTCTTACTTTTATAAGTAAGAGTTCACGAATTAGATGAATTAATTTTTCTTTTTCGGTATTTTTACAACGATTTGATAAAAATCTTCAAGTTCTTCCTCTTCGGTTTCCATCTGGATACCACTTTTCACTACCATTGCAAATGATTGCCGGAGCGTATTTAGCGCTATTCTCACATCTCTACTAACAGCTTTACGCTTAGGTTTTTCTTTTTTAGAACCCTCTTCAATTACAGGTGGATTCAAGTATTCTTCTACTTTTTTCTCTAACTGCTTAACATTATAACTTTGTTCAACAGCCTCATTAAATAACGAGATTTGTATTTCTTCCTCTTTAATCGGCATTAATGCACGAGCATGTCGCTCAGATATTTCTCGTCTTAGAATCGAGTCTTGAATGATTTCAGGTAATTTTAATAAGCGGATTTTATTAGCAACGGTCGATTGACCTTTACCAAGTCTTTGAGCTAACGCTTCTTGAGTAAGCTCATGTAATTCCAATAACTTTTGATAAGCAAGGGCTTCCTCAATAGCCGTAAGTTCTTCACGTTGCAAGTTTTCTATTAAGGCTACGGATGCAGTTTCTTTATCACTTAAATTTCTTATGATAGCCGGGACTTCTGTCCACTCCAATTTGGTCATAGCTCGGTATCGTCGTTCACCAGCAATAATTTCATATTGATCATTATCCATTTGTCGAACAACTATAGGTTGAATGACACCGTGCGTATGAATTGTACGAGCTAATTCCTCAATTTTTGATTCATCAAAAATTGTACGAGGTTGAAAACGGTTAGGAACAATCGATGCTAAGGGGAGTTTTACAACTTCCTCATTATGCTCGACAGATTGCTTCGTTGCCGCTTCTTCTTTATCAACACTGCTAAAAAAACGAGTAAAAGGACTTTTCATCCCTCTGGCACCACCTTTAAGAAACTCACTACTTAGTACTATTCGAGATTAAATCCCTCAATCCTCTATTAATGTTTCACGTGAAACAATTCTTTTATAAAGGTGTTTTGTTTGGAACACCAGGTTTTCTGGGATACTTTTTCGGAGTACTTTTAATTTTATCAAATACAAATAATGATCTTTCACTATTTTCAACCGGCAATACAAAAGAAAACTCTTCTTTTTTATCTGCACCAAGGGTAGTTAAAGCTTTTTTCGCATCTGATAACTCATCCTGAGCAGCAGCAGCTTTCATGGCTACAAATTTTCCGCCTTTTTTCACTAGTGGTATGCATAGCTCGGCTAATACACTTAGCCTTGCAACAGCACGTGCGGTTACAATATCAAATTTTTCTCGATATAAAGGGTTTTGACCAAATTCTTCAGCTCTAGCATGAACAAAGTTAACGTCTGACAAATTTAACTTTTCACTCAAATGATTTAAGAATTGGATTCTTTTATTTAAAGAATCGACAATTGTGATTTTTAATTGCGGAAAACAAATTTTTAATGGAATACTTGGGAATCCAGCACCAGCACCAACATCACAAACTGAATGCTTTTTCGTGAAATCTACATAGAAAGCCATGCTAATTGAATCGTAAAAATGTTTTAAATAAACAGATTGAAAATCAGTTATTGCAGTTAAATTCATTTTTAAGTTCCACTCAACTAAAATATCAAAGTATTGTTTAAACTGATGAATTTGTTCAGCACTTAACTCGATACCTTTAACTTTTAAAGCTTCAATAAATTGATCTTCGTTCATAGGATTCCCCTTCCGTATATATAAACAGTGGCTATTTGCTTTTTGCCCATAGCCACTTAAATTCTATCCGGATATTTTAGCGATTCTTCCTTGTTCAATATACACTAGTAATATAGAAATGTCAGCAGGATTTACACCTGAAATTCGAGATGCTTGTGCTATTGATAATGGTCGTACTTCTTTTAATTTTTGCTTCGCTTCAGTTGCTATTCCAGATATAGCTTCATAATCAATTTGATCCGGTATCTTTTTGTTTTCCATTTTTTTCAGTTTGTCTACTTGTAACAGTGCTTTTTCAATATACCCTTCATATTTCACTTGGATTTCAATTTGTTCTTTCATCTCGTCAGTTAAGTCAATTGTTGAAGGTGTTAATCTAGCAATATCATTATACGTCATTTCAGGACGTTTCATTAAATCATGTCCACGTATACCATCTTTAAGTTCAGTGCCGCCTTTTTCACGAACTACCACTTGAGTTTCTTCGTTCGGTTTAATGATTGTTTGACGCAAACGTTTTATCTCTTGTTCAATACGTTGTTTTTTCTCAATAAATCTTTCATAACGCTGTTCAGGTATTAATCCGGCATTATATCCAATTTCAGTTAAACGTAAATCGGCATTGTCATGACGCAGTAATAATCGATATTCAGCTCGTGAGGTCAGAAGTCGGTAAGGTTCGTTAGTTCCTTTGGTTACTAAGTCATCGATTAATACTCCAATATAGGCATCAGAACGGCTTAAAATTATTTCTTCTTTATTTAAAGCACGAGCTGCAGCATTCATACCTGCCATTAATCCTTGACCAGCAGCTTCTTCATAACCAGAAGTTCCGTTAATTTGACCAGCTGTATATAAATTGTGGATTTTTTTCGTTTCCAATGTTGGCCATAATTGAGTAGGGACCATTGCATCGTACTCAATTGCATAACCAGCACGCATCATTTCAGCTTTTTCTAACCCTGGAATACTTTCTAATAATTTTCTTTGCACATGCTCAGGTAAGCTTGTAGATAAACCTTGAACGTAAACTTCTCTTGTGTTGCGTCCTTCTGGCTCTAAGAAAATTTGATGACGAGGTTTATCATTAAAACGGACTACTTTATCTTCAATAGAAGGACAATATCTTGGACCCGTTCCTTTAATCATTCCTGAGTACATTGGTGATAAATGTAAATTTTCATCAATTATTTGATGTGTACGTTCATTAGTATACGTTAACCAACATGGCAACTGATCTGTAATATATTCAGTAGTCTCATAACTAAAAGCACGTGCAACCTCATCGCCTGGTTGAATTTCAGTCTTGCTGTAATCAATCGTTTTACTATTAACACGTGGAGGCGTTCCAGTTTTAAAGCGAACTAAATCAAAACCTAAATTACGTAAATTGTCAGCAAGCTTTAATGAGGGTTGTTGATTATTTGGACCACTTGAATACTTCAAGTCTCCAATAATAATTTCACCTCTTAAAAAAGTACCTGTTGTAACAATAACGGTGGTTGCTCGGTAAATTGCACCAACTTGGGTGATGACACCTTTTATTTCATTGTCTTCTACAATTAATTCTTCAACCATCGCTTGATGAACTGATAAATTATCTTGTTCTTCCATTAATCGTTTCATTTCTGCTTGGTATAACACTTTATCCGCTTGGGCACGTAATGCACGTACGGCTGGTCCTTTACCTGTATTCAACATTCTCATTTGAATATGTGTTTTATCGATGACTTTACCCATTGCTCCACCTAAGGCGTCAATTTCTCTGACAACAATTCCTTTTGCTGGGCCTCCGATGGATGGATTACATGGCATAAATGCAATCATATCTAAGTTAATGGTAAGTACTAGAGTTTTAGCACCCATACCTGCAGCCGCTAAAGCAGCTTCTGCACCGGCATGACCTGCCCCAATAACTATTACATCGAACGAGCCCGCTTCAAAATTCGGCATGTTCGCTCATTCCTCTCGTTTTTTAATTTAATAAATTCAAGCGCCAGCTCGCATCTTTGCTACAAGTCTCTTTCGAAAACAGGTTTTCGAGTTCAGACTTTCCACCGTCGAAGTCGAGGTAAATTGTCGCTTTAACGCTTATTATTTTCCTAAACAAAACTGTGAAAATAGTTGATCAAGTAAACTTTCTTCTACTGTGTCTCCTGTAATTTCACCTAAAATTTCCCACGTTCGAGTTACATCTATTTGAATCATATCAATTGGCACAGCTTCATGGGCTGCTTGGATGGCATCTTCAATTGTTTGTTTTGCTTGATGAAGTAAGGCAATATGTCTTGCATTAGAAACATATGTTAAATCCCCACTTTCAATTGAGCCCTCAAAAAACATAGAAGCAATTGCTTCTTCTAATTGATCAACACCATTGTCTGTTAATAATGATGTTGTAACGATTTTACTTTGTTTTGTTAAAAGTTTTACTCGAGATAAATCGATTTTTTGCTCTAAATCCGTTTTATTTAAGACGATGATAACATCCATACCATCTACAGCTTCAAATAATCGCTCGTCTTCTGGTGTTAGTTCATCTGCTTGATTTAGGACTAATAGAATCAAATCGGCTTGTTTAAGTACTTGTCTCGATCGTTCTACGCCTATACGTTCCACAATGTCCTCTGTTTCTCGAATTCCTGCTGTATCAACTAGTTTTAATGGAACACCCCGTACATTGACATACTCTTCGATAATGTCACGAGTTGTACCAGCAATATCTGTTACAATGGCTTTGTTTTCATGAACCAAACTATTTAATAAAGAGGATTTTCCTACATTCGGTCTTCCTACAATAACTGTAGATAAACCTTCTCTAAGGATTTTCCCTTGAGTTGATGTCTGTAATAGGTACTCTATTTCTTTCTTCACCCAGGTAGATTTTTCAATAATCATTGGAAGAGTCATCTCTTCTACATCATCATATTCAGGGTAATCGATGTTCACTTCAACTTGTGCAAGTGTTTCAAGCAATGCTTGTCTTAGACTAGCAATTAATCTTGATAATTTCCCATCCATTTGACCTAAAGCTACGTTCATAGCCCGATCAGTTTTGGCTCTAATTAAATCCATAACGGCTTCAGCTTGTGATAAATCAATGCGTCCATTTAAAAATGCACGCTTCGTAAATTCACCAGGCTCCGCTAATCTTGCTCCATATTGTAAAACTAATTGCAACACTCGATTCACACTTACTAAACCACCGTGGCAATTAATTTCGATTACATCTTCTCTTGTGAATGTTTTAGGACCCTTCATGAGCGATAACATTACTTCTTCAACAACTTCTTCTGTTTTTGGCTCAATTAAATGCCCGTAATGAATCGTATGTGACGATTGCTCATGCAAAGTTTTTTCCTTCGGTGAACGAAAAACACGGTTTGCTATGGAAATCGCTTCAGGTCCACTTAAACGAACAATAGCAATTGCTCCCTCACCCATTGGTGTTGATATTGCTGCGATAGTATCAAATTCCATGATCGTTCACCTCCTTAAAGAGTTTATCCACAATGTGGATAACTTATATGTTCATGATTATCTAACAAATAACTATAACACAAAATGCAATAAATAAAAAGCGGACCACATCTTTTGAACCATAAGAAAACGGACCTTTTCGTCTTTGACGTGGAGGTCCGTTGCAATTTACTTTAAAGGCTCAATCACTAAATAGCGATTTGGATCTGTACCAACTGAAAATGTTTCAATGTCTAACCGTCTGGAAAGCGCATGATGTATGACTTTTCTTTCATAAGAAGGCATTGGTTCAAATTCGACTTTTTTTCCTGATCGAATCGCTTTATCAGCCATCCGATCCGCTAATTGTTCTAGTGATTCTTTACGACGTTCGCGATAATTTTCAACGTCGAGTTTAACCATAAGAAACTGGTTTGAGTATTTATTAACAACTAACTGAGACAATTGTTGAAGTGCATTTAATGTCTGTCCTCGTTTACCAATAAGAAGAGCTGCTTTCTTGCTTTCTAAACGAAGGGTTACATACTTACCTTCTTGATCCATACGAATATCTAAATCATCAATTTTCATTTGTTTCGCAACATCTTGTAAATATAGTTTCGTTTCTTCAATTGCTTTTGCTTGTGTCGACTCATTCACTTCAAGAACTATTTCTTCGTGAATCGTCTCACGCACTACAGGTTGTTCATTAGATTGAGGATGAATACTATCATTAATTTCTTCATCTTCTTCTATATGAACATCATTAATAGTAACTTGAACTTCTGCAAGTCTAGAACCAAAACCAAGAAAACCTTTTTTACTTTCGGTCAAAACATTGATGGTTACACGATCTCTCGTGACACCAAGTTTTGTTAATGCTGCAGATATTGCCTCTTCAGTTGTACTCCCCGTAAGCGTAATCTGATTCACTTTTTCGTCCCTCCAGTTTTAGCAGGTTTTAATGCCCGCTTTTCCCATGGTTTATAAATGAACATATTTTGAATAAATGAAATCACATTTCCAATTACCCAATAAAGTGTTAATGCAGATGGTAAGAAAATACCGAAACCTATAATCATAAATGGCATCATGTACATCATGATTTTCATTTGAGGGTTATCCATTGCTGGTCCCGTACGAAGAACGATAAACTGCATCAAACCAGCAAGTATTGCTAAGATGATACTTGGCTCAGCAAGTGGGAACCATAAAAAAGTACCTAAATTAATTTCAGGTGTAACATTCATACGGCTAATGGCATGGTAGAAACCAATTAGAATCGGCATTTGAATCACAACAGGTAAACAACCTGCAGCGGGATTTACGCCTCTTTCCTTAAACATTGCCATCATTTCTTGTTGGTATTTTTGCTGTGTGACTTGATCTTTTGAACTGTATTTTTGTTTTAATTTAGCCAGTTCAGGTTGAACTTCCTGCATTTTTTTAGCGCTTTTTGTTTGTTTAATCATTAAAGGCAGAATAGCTAATCGGATAATAATTGTCACCATAACAATTCCTAAACCGTAAGAACCTAGTAATTCTTTGAACAATGTAATAAAAGAAACTAATGGCCAAACGACGAATTCATTCCAAAATCCATTGCTATCCTCGTGAATTGGTTGATTGTATTCTGTACATCCGCTTAGAAAAAGCGTCACAGATACAAGCATGAGGATAATAAGTAATCGTTTATTCAACCTACTTCCCCCTAAAAGATTTTCCATTCCTTCTATAATATACCTTACAAGAACACTATCTTGTCTTTTGAATCATTTTAGCGACTTTTAAAACGTGCTGCAAACTTTTCTTGGATTCATGAAAATCTATAGTGGCCGCCTGATGTCTGGCGATAATGACATAATCCATATTCGGGTTGATATCGTCCTTCATTTCCAAGAAGGCCTGACGAATATAGCGTTTAATACGGTTTCGGGTGACTGCATTCCCGATTTTTTTACTTACAGATAAACCAATGCGAAAGTCTGTTTGTCCCTCTTTTGCAAAGCAATAAATAACAAACTGACGATTCGCAAAGGATTTTCCACGCTTGAAGATTTTTTGAAATTCTGCGTTTTTCTTTACACGTTGATTTTTATTCATCGTTCACCCGCTCCACCCTCACGCATTCTTTAAAGAAAGATTGTCCATCTTTCTTGGCTTACGCCCGATCTTTTCATATTAAAAGAAAAAAAGACCACTGATGCGGATCAGTGGACTTAAGCTGATAATACTTTTCTTCCTTTACGACGACGTGCTGCTAATACGCGACGGCCATTCTTAGAACTCATACGAGAACGGAATCCGTGAACTTTACTGTGTTTACGTTTATTTGGTTGGTATGTGCGTTTCATCTATGTGACACCTCCTGAAAAATTGAAAGTCGATTTATCTTAGACAGTCTTGGATATTATATATAGTTTTCACCTAAATTGTCAATAGGTATTTCCAAATCCTCTTTGATTCACACGCTTTTCCTATGTAAAGAACTTGTCCACATTTACATCCCTTTTTATACACAAGTTGTGGATATTAGATTTTCAGATTTTTTTTATACACAGTTCTTATCTACAGGTTTTTCACATATTCACCTATTGTGGACAATCAGAATGTGCATGAATATTCATTTTGTGGATAACCCTCAAGAAGTCTTGTAATTTATAGCTTTTTTTGTTACGATATTTGTGTTTTACTCTTCAAAAGTAAAAAGGTTATTCATTGTTATCCACAAATTGTTAGTAATCTGTGGATAGTTTATCCTTAACCTCTTATTAATATTTATCCACAACCTGTGGTTTTGTGCATGACTATAGAATTTATATTGGGAAATTGACTATAAATCATTTTTTTAAAAATGATAGAAAAGGAGAAACGCTGTTGGAACATTTAGAAGAACTTTGGGTGGGTGTCCTTGCCCAAGTCGAGCAAAAAATTTCGAAGCCTAGCTTTGAAACGTGGTTAAAATCAACGAAAATGCTTACATACCGTGGTGATGAAGTAACAATTGCAGCGCCTAACTCCTTTGCACGTGACTGGTTAGATACACATTACGTCCATTTAATAGCAGGAATCTTAACCGATCTTACAGGCGAAGCCCTTACGATAAAATTCGTCGTACCAAAAGATCTTAGCATGGAAGATTTCTCGCTCCCGACGCCTATTATCCCAATGAGGGACGATGAGCAACCTGAGTTTTCTCCTGGAATGCTTAATTCCAAATATACATTTGATACTTTTGTAATTGGTTCTGGAAATAGATTTGCCCACGCTGCTTCACTGGCAGTAGCTGAAGCGCCTGCTAAAGCTTACAATCCTCTATTCATATATGGGGGAGTAGGTTTAGGAAAAACCCATTTAATGCATGCGATTGGACATTATGTACAAGAGCATAATCCGAATGCGAAAGTCGTTTATCTATCATCTGAGAAGTTTACAAATGAATTTATTAATTCAATTCGGGACAATCAAACCGTTGATTTCCGTAATAAATATCGGAGTGTCGATGTTCTATTAATTGATGATATTCAGTTTTTAGCAGGAAAAGAACAAACACAAGAGGAATTTTTTCATACATTCAATACGTTACATGAGGAATCTAAGCAGATTGTTATCTCAAGTGATCGACCACCAAAAGAAATTCCAACACTGGAAGATCGATTGCGTTCGCGTTTTGAATGGGGCTTAATTACCGACATTACGCCACCAGATTTGGAAACTCGTATTGCCATCCTACGCAAAAAAGCAAAAGCAGATGGTTTAGACATTCCAAATGAAGTCATGATGTATATTGCAAACCAAATTGATTCAAATATTCGTGAGCTTGAAGGTGCTTTAATCCGTGTAGTAGCCTATTCATCGCTTGTTAATAAAGATTTGAACTCCGATTTGGCAGCAGAAGCATTAAAAGATATTTTGCCCAATGCAAAACCACGTAAAATTACAATTTTGGATATTCAAAAAGTTGTTGGGGAACATTACAGTGTAAGATTGGAAGACTTTACTGCGAAGAAGCGAACGAAATCAATTGCATTTCCGAGGCAAATTGCTATGTACTTATCACGTGAGTTAACAGCATTTTCTTTACCTAAAATAGGGGAAGAATTCGGCGGTCGTGATCACACAACGGTTATTCATGCTCACGAGAAGATTTCTACTATGTTAAAAGAAGATCAAGTACTTCAACAAGACTTAAAGCAAATTAAAAGTGTTCTTGGCAAGTCTTAACGCTTGTGGATAACCCCTATTCGACCGAACTAGTTTATACACAGCATATCTACATGTGGATAGTTTGGTATTAATCATAAAAAGGTACTTATAAACATATCCACAGGCCCTATTACTATATCTATTATTCTTTTAAAACATTAATAAATATATAAGCGAGGTAAAATAATGAAATTTGAAATCATGCGTGAACGGTTATTAGATGGATTAAATGATGTAATGAAAGCTGTTAGTTCAAAAACAACAATTCCGATATTAACAGGAATAAAATTAGAGATAACAGAACAAGGTTTACGTCTCACTGGAAGTGACTCTGACATAACCATTCAGACATTCATTGCCACTGAAGAAAATGGCGAACAAGTGATGCGAGTGATTGAAGAAGGTTCAATTGTTTTACAAGCCCGTGTATTTAACGAGATTATTCGTAAACTACCTACCAATGATGTGGAAATTGAAGTAAATGAACAATACCAAACACATATTCGTTCTGGTAAATCCGAGTTCCATTTAATTGGATTAGAACCTTCTGAGTACCCATTATTACCAGAAATACAAGATGATCGAGAATTCATTATTCCCGCAGATTTGTTAAAATCAATCATTCGAGAGACCGTATTTGCTGTATCAACGTCAGAAAGTAGACCGGTATTAACGGGTGTTCATTGGGAAGTCAAAAATGGAGAATTAATTTGTGTAGCTACAGATAGTCATCGATTAGCTCGACGTAAAACAGTATTAGAGCAACTTCCTGAGGGTGAATACAGTGTAGTTATTCCAGGAAAGAGCTTAAATGAGTTGAGTAAAATCATTGGAGATTCTTCAGAACCTGTTCATATTGTTATGACCCAGCAACAAGTTTTATTCAAAACTAGTGATGTATTATTTTACTCACGATTGCTAGAAGGCAACTATCCAGATACATCTCGTCTCATTCCGAGTGAGTACAAGACCACCGTTACTATGAATGGTAAGGCATTGTTACAAGCAATCGACCGTGCCTCTTTGTTAGCTCGAGAAGAACGAAATAACATAGTTCGTTTTACTTCTCTTGAAGGTAACGTGGTTGAAATTTCATCAAGTTCTCCTGAAGTTGGAAAAGTTGAAGAAGAAATTCAAGCAGCATCGATTGAGGGAGAAGAATTGAAAATTTCTTTCAGTGCAAAATATATGATGGATGCATTAAAAGCAATTGAAGGACAGGATGTTGTTGTTCAATTTACCGGAGCAATGCGACCATTCATTTTGAAATCCGTACATGACGATGCGATCTTACAACTAATCTTACCTGTAAGAACCTATTAAACGATTATTTTGATGAGGATAGCCTATTTGGCTATCCTTTTTTACTTCTACGGGGAAATGAAGTAAAATGTAGGGATAGACTAAAAAGCGAAGGATTGAATAAACATGGAAAATATTCAAATAGATACAGAATTTGTCACGCTTGGACAATTACTTAAAATGACAGATGCAATTAGTTCTGGAGGAATGGCCAGATGGTTTTTATCTGAAAATGATGTATTAGTAAATAATGAAGCAGAAGAAAGACGTGGTCGTAAGCTTCGTAACGGTGATAAGGTAATCATTCCAGGTACTGGAGAATTCATGATATTGGAAAAAAAGAACGGGGAATAACATGCACATTGAACGTCTCGAATTAACGAACTATCGAAACTATAAATCGTTAACGTTAAATTTTTCTCCAACAATCAATGTCTTAATTGGTGAAAACGCTCAAGGCAAAACAAATATTATGGAATCATTATATGTTTTATCTATGGCTAAATCGCATCGAACCTCAAATGATAAAGAATTGATACACTGGACTGAAGAATATGGTAAAATAAAAGGTGATGTTTTTAAAAAATACGGTCGGTTGCCTCTTGAATTGACTTTATCCAAAAAAGGTAAAAAAGCACGAGTTAATCATTTAGAACAAAGTCGGTTAAGTGACTATATCGGACAAATGAATGTCGTCATGTTTGCACCTGAAGATTTGCATTTAGTTAAAGGTAGCCCTCAAGTTAGAAGACGTTTTTTAGATATGGAAATTGGACAAATATCTCCCGTTTACTTGCATGACTTGTTAACTTTTCAAAAGTTGTTAAAACAACGTAATCATATATTAAAAATGCATCAAGGAAAGTCGTTTTTAAACGATGTAATGTTTGATGTATATACCGATCAATATATTCAAGCAGCCGTTAGCGTGATTCGTAAACGGTTTCAATTTATGGAGCTTCTTCAAAAATGGGCTGAACCCATCCATTTTGGCATTTCAAGAGGACTTGAAAAATTGGAAATTCGATATAATCCAATAAGTGGATTACGTCAAGAAGATACTTTTGAAGAAATGGTCAATTATTTAGGACAGAAATTAAAAGATGGTAGATCACAGGAACTAGCACGTGGATTAACGTTAGTTGGTCCTCATCGTGACGATTTGCAATTCTTTGTAAATGAATATGACGTGCAGACTTACGGATCCCAAGGCCAACAAAGAACGACTGCCTTGTCCTTGAAACTTGCAGAGATTGAATTAATCAAAAAAGAGGTAGGGGAATCACCCGTCTTATTGTTAGATGACGTGTTATCTGAACTTGATGATTATAGGCAGTCTCATTTATTAAATACCATTCAAGGAGAAGTTCAAACCTTTGTTACCACAACTAGTGTGGAAGGCATTGATCACCAGACAATCAAACAAGCCGAAATGTTCCACGTGAAGCAGGGACAAGTGGTTGAAGGAGCGTAATTTCTTTGTATGTTTGTATTGGCAAGACAGTGGTTGTCAATCACAAGGAAATAATCACGATATTAGATTTTCGTGAGATCAGGGATGGGACAGAGAGGGACAAGTGGTTAGAAAATACACTTACCAGTAAGATTGTTGAAAATAAACGTGTGAAATCTCTCGTAGTCACGCTTTTTTTAACATATGCTTCTCCATTAAGTCCACAGAACCTGATGAAGAAAATAAATGAGAACTCCAGACGAAAACGTCTAAAAAAATATTGATATGACTGTAGGAAAGAGCAGGTGAGCAAGATGGCTATGGAAGAAAAAGAACTGCAATCATCATCTTATGATGCCGATCAAATACAAGTACTTGAGGGTTTAGAAGCCGTACGGAAACGTCCAGGTATGTATATCGGTACAACAAGTTCAAAAGGACTTCACCACCTCGTGTGGGAAATCGTAGATAATGCCATTGATGAAGCTTTAGCAGGATATTGTGATGAAATTTCAATTACGATTGAAAAAGACAATTGGATTAAAGTAGACGATAATGGACGCGGAATTCCTGTGAGTAACCACGAAAAAATGGGACGCCCAGCTGTTGAGGTAATTATGACAGTGCTACATGCTGGTGGTAAATTTGGCGGCGGAGGATACAAGGTATCCGGTGGTCTCCATGGTGTAGGTGCTTCCGTTGTTAATGCTCTTTCTGAAGTTACAGAAGTATTTGTAAAACGTGATGGAAAAGAACATTATATTAAATTTGAACGTGGTGCTGTTACAGAAGAATTAAAAGTTATTGGTGATACAGAAGAGACTGGATCAACAATACGTTTTAAAGCAGATTCAGAGATTTTTACAGAAACTCAAGTCTATGAATACGATATTTTAGCAAATCGCTTACGTGAGCTTGCCTACTTAAATCGTGGATTACGTATCCACATTTCTGATGAGCGTGAAGAAGAAGTTCGGAAAAACACTTATTACTACGAAGGTGGTATTAAGTCTTACGTCGAGCATTTAAATAAATCGAAAGAGCCGATTCATGATGAGCCTATCTATATTGAAGGTGAAAAAGACGGAATCTCTATCGAAATAGCAATGCAGTATAATAGCGGATATTCGGCAAATATTTTTTCATTCGCTAACAACATTAATACGTACGAAGGCGGAACACATGAGTCCGGCTTTAAAATGGCCTTAACACGTGTAATTAATGATTATGGTCGGAAAAATAACATGTTAAAAGACGCCGATACAAATTTAACAGGCGATGATGTGCGTGAAGGTTTAACTGCTATTGTGTCAGTTAAACATCCTGATCCGCAGTTCGAAGGACAAACGAAAACAAAGTTAGGGAATTCTGAAGTAAGCACAATTACGAATTCCTTATTTTCTGAAGCATTCGATCGATTCATGCTTGAAAACCCAATAGTAGCACGTAAAGTAGTTGAAAAAGGGCTAATGGCTGCACGTGCACGTGTTGCAGCGAAGAAAGCGCGTGAGTTTACACGTCGTAAATCTGCCTTAGAAGTATCTAGTTTACCCGGTAAATTAGCAGACTGTTCATCACGTATTCCTGCTGAGAGTGAAATATATGTCGTAGAGGGAGACTCTGCAGGTGGCTCAGCTAAATCAGGTCGTGATCGTCATTTCCAAGCAATCTTGCCGTTAAAAGGGAAAATCTTAAACGTAGAAAAAGCTCGTTTAGATAAAATCTTATCGAATACTGAAATTAGAGCCATTATTACTGCGCTTGGTACGGGTATTGGCGATGAATTTGCTCTAGAAAAAGCACGTTACCATAAAATCGTTATTATGACGGATGCCGATGTCGATGGCGCGCATATTCGAACTCTATTGCTTACATTCTTGTTCCGTTTCATGCGTCCATTAATCGAAGCGGGTTATGTGTATATTGCTCAACCGCCTTTATTCCAAATCAAGCAAGGGAAATCAGTTGAGTATTGCTATTCAGATAAACAATTACAAGAAATCTTAGAGCGTCTTCCAAAACAACCAAAACCAGTTATTCAACGATACAAAGGTTTAGGGGAAATGGATGCGACACAATTATGGGATACAACAATGGATCCTTCTGTGCGCACATTGCTTCAAGTGAATTTAGAAGATGCGATAGACGCAGATCAAACATTCGAACGTTTAATGGGTGATGAGGTAGAACCACGTCGTCAATTCATCGAAGAAAATGCAATTTACGTGAAAAATTTAGATATCTAAAGAGTCAAGGGAAGGGAGGTTGCCTGCATGACAGAGATACAAAATGATCGAGTTAAAGGAATTAATATTAGTTCAGAAATGAAAACGTCTTTCCTTGACTATGCAATGAGCGTTATTGTTCAACGAGCACTTCCAGACGTGCGTGATGGGTTAAAGCCCGTTCATCGTCGGATATTGTATGCAATGCAAGACTTAGGTAATACAGCGGATAAACCTTATAAGAAATCAGCTCGTATTGTTGGTGACGTAATTGGTAAGTATCACCCACATGGTGATACAGCTGTTTATGACACAATGGTGCGTATGGCACAACATTGGAGTTACCGTTATATGCTAGTTGACGGTCACGGTAACTTTGGTTCCGTTGATGGCGACGCGGCTGCAGCGATGCGTTATACAGAGTCCCGTATGTCTAAAATTGCGATGGAGCTACTTCGCGATATCAATAAAAACACAATCGACTTTAAAGATAATTATGATGGCCAAGAAAGAGAACCAATTGTATTACCGAGCCGATATCCAAACTTACTCGTCAATGGTACGTCTGGGATTGCGGTTGGAATGGCAACAAATATTCCGCCCCATCATTTAGGTGAAACCATTGAAGCAGTTTTAGCTTTAGCTGATAACGAAGCCATCACAACGGAAGAGCTTATGGAGATCATACCAGGTCCTGATTTCCCAACTGGCGGTATTATTCTAGGTCGAAGCGGGATTCGTCGTGCTTATGAAACAGGTCGTGGATCTGTCATTATACGAGGTAAAGTCGAAATTGAACAAAAATCAAATGGAAAAGAAGTTATTTTGGTTCATGAACTTCCTTTCCAAGTGAATAAAGCTCGTCTTATTGAAAAAATTGCGGATTTAGTTCGAGATAAAAAAATCGAGGGTATTACAGATTTACGAGATGAATCCGATCGTAACGGGATGCGTATCGTTATCGAAGTTCGCAAAGATGCCAATGCCAACGTGTTATTAAATAATTTGTATAAGCAAACAGCTCTTCAATCAAGCTTTGGTGTTAATATGCTAGCTCTTGTTGACGGTCAACCAAAAGTTCTTGGATTGAAAGAGATTTTATATCACTATTTAGAACATCAAAAAGTGATAATAAAACGTCGAACTCAGTTTGAGTTAACGAAAGCAGAAGACCGTGCGCACATTTTAGAAGGTCTTCGTATTGCACTGGATCATATTGATGAAATTATTGCTTTAATTCGTCGTTCACAAACTGGGGATGAGGCTAAACTCGGTTTGATTGAACAGTTCAATCTTTCTGAAAGACAAGCGCAAGCGATTCTTGATATGCGTCTTCAACGCTTAACTGGATTAGAACGTGATAAAATTGAAGCTGAGTACCAAGAGTTACAAAGATTAATTGCTGAATTGAAAGCGATTCTTGCAGATGAATTAAAAGTAATTCAAATTATTCGCGAAGAATTGAATGAAATCAAAGATCGCTTTAGTGATACACGACGTACAGAAATCACAGCCGGTGGCGCTGAGATGATGGAAGACGAAGATTTGATTCCTCGTGAAAACTCGGTACTTACTTTAACGCACAACGGTTACATCAAACGTTTGCCAGTTAATACGTATCGTAGCCAAAAACGTGGCGGGCGTGGTGTACAAGGAATGGGTACGAATGAAAATGATTTCGTAGAACACTTACTCTATACATCAACGCATGATACAATCTTATTCTTTACGAATAAAGGTAAGGTATATCGCGCTAAAGGTTATGAGATCCCAGAATATGGTCGTACAGCTAAAGGACTGCCAATAGTGAATTTATTAGGTGTAGATAAAGATGAAAAAGTAACAGCGATGATTCAAATGGCTTCATTTGAAGAAGATGCATACTTTATCTTTACAACTCTTAAGGGTATTACTAAACGTACTCCTGTTAGTGGTTTCGCACACATTCGTGCCAACGGCTTAATATCAATATCATTAAAAGAAGATGATGAACTTATCGCAGTTAGATTAACTGACGGTAAAAAACATATCGTAATTGGAACTCGAAACGGTATGCTCGTCCGATTTGAAGAAACGGATATTCGTTCAATGGGCCGAACGGCGTCTGGGGTTCGTGGTATTCGATTACGTAAAGGTGACCATGTAGTAGGGATGGAAATACTTGAACCAGGTCAAGAAGTATTGGTTGTAACTGAAAATGGATACGGTAAACGTACTCCTGAAGAAGAGTACCGATTGCAGTCACGTGGTGGTGTTGGAATTAAAACAAGCCAAATCACGGATAAAACAGGTCCACTTTCAGCTGTGAAAACAGTTGATGGTTCTGAAGATTTAATGTTAATTACAATTAATGGAATGTTGATTCGTATGGATGTTAGCAGCATTTCCATTACTGGGCGTAGTACACAAGGAGTTCGATTAATCCGTTTAGGAGATGACGAACTAGTGGCTACTGTTGCAAAAGTTGAAAAGGCAGAAGAAGAGGAAGACTTTGAAGAAAATGGAGAAGAAGGTTCAACTTTAGAAGTTGTCGAGACTCCATCTGAAGAATCAGACTCAACAGAAGAATAAGAAGAAGGTCTAAGGCGCAATTGCACCTTAGACCTTTTCTTGTATTGTAAGAAAGTATAACTAATTTATACTTTCTTTCGTTATAGATTAGTCTACTCCAAGTACCAGCTCTCACCTAAGCTTGGGTCAACACGATGTGGGTCGCGAAAGCAGGCTTTCGTAGCGATTCTTCCAGCGTCGGTGTCGAACTAAAAATGCGCTTTGTGTTTTTCTTGTATATGACGATTTCCCATTGTGTAAAACCATATACTACTTAAAATGATGATGCCAATAACTGAAAATAACATCCTTCCCCCAAATTCTTGAAGAAGCCAACCACCTAATACGGGACCGGTAAAATTGCCCACCGAGCGAAATTGACCAGCACCAAAATAAGTACCTCTTCGATCTTCAGGTGCTATTTGATCAATAAAGACGGAAGTTGAAGGGAAAATGAAGATTTCCCCAATCGTAACTATCCCCATAGCCATCATAAAGCCAACCGGGGTACTAACATATCCAAAGCTGGCAAATCCAATCGCAAAAAGAAGACTTCCAACCACCATAGCCCGCATAACTGGCCATTTTTCATACAATAAGCTAAGAGGGAATTGTAATAGAATAACGATTGTTGCATTTAGAGCAATTAATTTGGAAAAGAGAACAACACCGTCTGAAAATGAATTTTGCAAATACTGGGGAAGATTTGAATCAATCTGTGAATATCCAATATTAACTAAAATCCCTCCTAAAATAAACAACAATAATGTTTTATCTTTCCAAGCAATAATTAGAGCATCTGAAATACGCAACTTATTTAATGGACTAGCATGTATAACCGAGTATCGATTAATCATGAAAAATAAAGTCAAACCATACAACGTATACATAACTCCTGTTAATACAAAAGGGAGTGTAGAAGAAAACTGTGCGACACTAACACCAATAATTGGACCTATAGCTGCACCGACATTTATGGCAAAATAACGTAATGAAAATACCCGTTTCCTCAAAGATGAGGGTGTTAAATCAGCCATCAGCGCTTGGGAGGATGGCTCGAAAAAAGATCGACATAAACCATTTAAAGCATTTAGGACCATGAAAACGCCAATGTGAGTAGCTTGTGAAAAACCGATATAAACAATTGCCCAAACGAATATTGTTCCTAGCATGACGGTTTTTCGCCCATATCGATCCGAAAAATACCCGCCAATAAATCCACCAATTGTCCCAGTCAAAGGAGCAATTCCGATGGTAACACCAATCCAAATAGGGTGCACATTATGTGAAGAAGATAAATACAATGCTAAAAACGGTAGTGCCATAGAACTCGCGCCTCTTGCAAAAACTGTACCAATTAATAAAGTCCACACTACAGGGTGAAACGAAAATTTCGAACGCATAATAAACACTTCCTTATTACTAAACATCTTACGCTTCTTAACAAATGAAGAAAATAACAAAATACAAATGACTCGTCATCAGAAAATTTTATCAATCTTGGAAAAATATCTTACAAAAACTGACTATATCCGTTACAATAAACCTAAAAACAAGCAAAAGGTGGTCATCCTTTTGGAACACTTACAAGTGAGAGTTTCTGAATTGAAGTTAGGCAGCGTTATTGCTGAAGATATATTTGCTAATACACCCTATCCAATCATTCGAAAAGATACGAAGATTACACGAGAACACTTCCAGGTTTTTCAAGCGTTTCAAATTACAAAAGTCTCAATCACCATTGTTGATCCTTTTAATAAACCAGATGAAGAAATACAAAAAGTAAGTGTTCTAGAAAAAGATCAACTTACAAACTCTCCAAGTATGATTGTAGTTAAAAGAAAATTCACCTCGTTATATAATCAAGCAGTTCAAGATTATAAAAAAGAGTTTCTGAATTGGCAATCTGGTTCCAAAGTGGATATTACGAAGGTTCGAAATATGATTGTGCCTTTAGTAGAATACGTGTTAGTGGATAAACAAATTGTCGCTAAGTTAAATGATTTTTCTCAAGTGCATGACTACATCTATCACCATGCAATCGCTATCGGGATAATAACAGGCTCTCTAGCTCAAAAATTAGGTTATGAGAAAGGTCAAATCATCCAAATTGCAACTGCTGCATTATTATCTGATTGTGGGATGTCGAAAATAGATACTAGATTGAGAGAGAAAAAAGCAGCTCTTACACAACATGAATTTAATGAAATTAAAAAACATACACTTTATGGCTATCAAATGATCAAGGATACACCTTTACTGAAACCAGAAATGAAATTGGCGATATTCCAACATCATGAACGGCTAGACGGAAGCGGTTATCCAAAAGGTGAAAAAATGGAAAGCGTAACTATAAATTCTCAAATCATAGCGGTTGCTGACATGTACCATGCCATGACTTCAGAAAGAGCTTATCGTTCAAAAGTGTCTCCTTTTAAAGTTATGGAAATGATTCGAGAAGACGAGTTTGGCAAATTTAATATCCAAGTTGTCCAAGCGTTATTTAACATCGTAGGAGATTTACCAATAGGAATGAGAGTTGAATTATCGACAGGTGAGACTGGTGAAGTTATTTTTGTTCAACCTAACTTACCAACCCGTCCAATGATTAGAAGTTCTATATCTGGTGAGATTTTAGATTTATCATTAAAGAGACATCTATATATAGAAAGAATTCTTGGCTGACGAAACGAATTTTTTTGAACCTATTATCAGGTTCAAAAGAAATTCGTTTTTTCTTTGAAAACAGGTTGACACTAGAGGCCAGTCTTGTTATTATAAGTAAGTCGCCAAAACAAGCGGCAAACATTTGAACCTTGAAAACTGAACAGCAAAACGTCAACTAAAATAGCGGAATACACTTTTGTGTGGGAAGCAAAATTCGTCATGAGCGCTTAGCGCGAAAACGAATTTCTGCGATGGTCGCCTTGGCGATCGGAGCAAAATGAACTTAAACGTTCATTATAAACGTCATTCATTTGACGCCAGCAACAAAGT
>JBHGUT010000029.1:0-368950 GCA_048976825.1 Paenisporosarcina sp. | reverse complement strand
GGGCCAAGAAGCGCAACAAATTCCCCGTCTTCACTTATCAAGTTCATGTTATCGATCGCATTCGTTTTTTTATTAAACGATTTACATAGATTTTTCAGCTCAATTTTCATACGCCTTTACCTCTGTCCGTCGTTTTTTCTCTGGGCAACTTCCTCTCGAATGGAAATCCGAGATGGCAGCTGTCTTATTTGAGTATGCCCGAATATATGGGAGGAGTATGCCTAATTTTGGATAATCAACAGCCGTGACATTAAAAGGGACAGTCGTAATGACTGTCCCCAATTTGTCCCCAACTACCTTTTCTTTTCTCTTTTATGTGCATGGATAAATAAAAAACCCCTTGACTCGCAAGGGGTTTTTCGATGATTCCGACTGGGTTCGAACCAGCGACCTCCACCCTGTCAAGGTGGCGCTCTCCCAGCTGAGCTACAAGATCGTTTTTTCTAGGACAAATTCTATTATATCGCTCACAGGTAAATAGTCAATGCTATTAGCGGGTTTCAAGTGTGTTTATCTAGGCTACTATTTTAAAAAGTACGTCCAATCTGTCTGAGCACTTCCATTTGCGATTGTCCAACACTCTATGGCTACTGCTTTTCCGTCCAACGGTTCAAACGCAAGCGCAGCTCGTTGAAAAATCGGTCCCCAAATTGTCAATGGAATGTTATTCAACAAAGTCGCATGTGGCACCCATTTTCCCGGTAAGTAAGGGGAGATTGAGCTAGAATGTAAATCTGAAATTAAGTTGAATGCTTCTGTGTGAAATGAAATGAGTTCGTTATGTACAACAGGTGCTAAAAAGAATGTTCCTTTCGGCTTGAAAAAGCCAAGGGAAGAGAAAGAAATGTTTACTTGTCTTTGTGTTTCAATCCATTTTTTCAAGCGTTCATTAAGGGTTGCTGGATTGACATGTTCAAATGAGAAAAGACGAATATGAGGAGGCAAAGGGTTTTCAATTCCTCTCTTTGTAATGACAGAAAGATCCCGTATGTTATTTTCGAGTTTTGTAGAAAGTTTATAGTCAAAGCGTAATACAAGAACCTGCATTCGTACACTCCAATCTTGATTCCTCAATATTAAATTTTATGTAGTTGTGTTGTCCAACTAAATAGAGAATAGATTCTACCTTTGAGTTATACTTAACTAAAATGGTAATCTCTTCATATTGTAGTCAATCTATCGTAACACAATCTATTTATTTATAGTCGAGAAGAAAGGAATGACCAAGATGACAAAAACCATCCATCTAGACTTTCCGTATGATTTTGATCGTGTCCTTGATCGACTATCAATGGATCCCATCATTTCTTTAAATAAAGAAAATCGTATCGTTCAAGTTCCATTTGAAAATCATCTCGTTTTTTCACTCCAAGCAACTGGGACTACAGAAAATCCTTCCTTTCTAATTAAGGGAATCGAAACAGAGGAACAATTACTATGGCTTAAAGAGATTTTTCATTTTGATCGTTCTCTTGAACCAATACATACTCATTTTTCAGCGACCAATTTAGCGGCTGTATTCGAAGAACATCTAGGAACACCAATTATTCGTGATTTTTCTCTTTATGCAACACTTATGAAAAGCATTATCCATCAGCAACTCAATCTATCGTTTGCCCATACATTAACGACTCGATTTGTTCATACTTATGGACATGAGATAAATGGTGTTTGGTTTTATCCAACTCCGAAAATAGTGGCTCAACTCGAAGTAGCTACTCTACGTGAAATGCAATTTAGTACTAGAAAATCTGAATATGTCATTGGTGTTTCTCAAGCAATAGCAAGTGGTGAATTAAATCTTGAGGAACTGGTTTTAGAAGATGATGCAGCGATTATCCAAACACTTATAAAATATAGAGGAATTGGTCCCTGGACAGCTCAAAGTTTTCTATTGTTTGGACTGGGTAGACCCAATTTATTTCCCTTAGCTGATATAGGTCTCCAGAATGCATTAAAAAAATTGTGGGGATCGTCTGAGAAACCTAAAACTGAAGAAATAGCTTCACATTTTCCACAGTGGTCCCCATTTTTAAGTTATGCCTCCCTTTATTTATGGAGAAGTATTGAATAACTTCATCCAAAGTATGTATGTCTTTTGGATGGGTCTTCATGCTAAAATGGTAATAAAATCATATAACGCATGCTTAAAACTAAAGCTAGTTACCAAAGGGAATAACGAAGCGGGAACGTGTTTTCAGCAAGTCATCTAGGGAGATAGATCATGAGAATAAGAGATTGGGATCGAAGTTTGAAAGCAAGACTAGTGGGCGAAGCATTCATGAATATTACGTTTTGGATGTTTTTCCCGTTTCTTGCTATTTATTTTGCAGAGGAATTTGGAAAGACAACAGCAGGTTTGTTGCTAATTTTGTCTCAAGTATTTTCTGTGGCAGCGAATTTAGTTGGAGGGTACTGTGCAGATCAGTTTGGTCGACGGAGAATGATGGTCATTTCCTCATTCGGACAGGGTGGGGCATTTTTCTTATTTGCTCTCGCAAACTCACCGATACTTGATTCACCATATCTAGGGTTCATAGCATTTACAATTGCCAGCGTTTTCGGTTCACTATATTGGCCAGCTAGTCAAGCGATGGTTGCGGATGTTGTTCCAGAAGAACATCGAGGGGAAGTATTTGCGGTGTTTTACACATCCATTAATATTGCCGTCGTTATCGGACCAATATTAGGCGGCATATTCTTCTTTAGTTATCGTTTTGGATTAATGGTCGTAGCAGGACTTGTATGCCTCTTACTTGCATGGATCTTAATTAAATTCACAAAAGAAACATTACCTGTGAATAAAGAAGAACTCGCAACTGACGTACCAAAAGGTGTTATCAGTGCGATTCAAAATCAAGTAAAAGATTACGGTGTTATTTTGCAGGATAAATTGTTTTTACTATTCATTATTGCTGGAATATTAAGTGCTCAAACGTTTATGCAACTCGATTTATTGTTACCGGTTTATGTAAAAGAAGTGATTGAAAATCCACAACTTTTAAGCATGGTTGGTCAGGAACTCAAACTGACAGGGGAACTGGCGTTTAGTGTTTTGATATCAGAAAATGGTCTGCTTGTTGCTTTATTAACAGTTGCGGTCACACGTTTTGTCACGAAGTTCCGTGAAAAGAATGTTTTTTTTATCTCATCTATTTTGTATACAATTGCTATGATGGTCTTTGCGATGTATGACATGTTTTGGATATTTATAGTAGCGATGGCTATTTTCACTTTTGGAGAATTAATGATTGTTGGTTTGTCTCAAAGCTTTATTTCAAAATTAGCGCCTGAGAATATGCGTGGGCAATATTTTGCTGCTGCGAGTTTACGTTATACAATCGGTCGAATGATTGCTCCATTATCGATTCCAATGACCGTATGGTTCGGATTTTTTTGGACATTCACAATTATCGCCTTTTTATCGCTAATTAGTGCATTTGTTTATTACCTCATGTTTTATTTATTTGAACAAAAAAAAACAGCTTCTCCTGAAATTTAGGGGAAGCTGTTTATGTATGCAGTTTTTTATATTCTTATATCAAATTTATTGTTCCAATGTTTTGCTTTCTTCAGTATCATCAAAGTAAATAAAAGATTCTTCCTCTAGTTCGTTTAGTCTTTCTTTATTTATCCCTAAACTTAAACTACCTGAAAATATTGGTTCCCACCATGTTTCTGTTTTTACCATCATCGTTTCCTCCTTAAAATTCTTTATGTGTTTGACAATTCTTTACCCCAAAAAGTTATTATTTGAAACGAAACTCTTTGAAAATGAAACAAAATGCCTACAAGGAGAGGGAGAAGTTAATGAATAAAACTACTTTTGCCATCATAGGAACAGGAATCGTAGGAGAGCGTATTATTAATCAAATATTGTCTCATTCTACGTGTGAAATCATTGGGTTATACGATGAAAATGAAACCCGACTTATTGAAATAAAGGATACGTATAACCTTCATGCGGCATCGTCAATAACCGAATTATTACAGTTAAAACCAGATTGGGTGTATATCGGAACACCTCCTAATCAACACGCCGAAATTAGCGAGCTTGCTGCAATACATGGTTGTCATGTATTGTCCGAAAAACCACTTGCTCACGATGTAAAGGCTGGAGAAAAAATGGTTGAGGTGACAAAGCAGGCACAGGTTCAAACTGCGATGCATTTCCCACTTATGTATAGCGATGCAGTACAGACAATGATGCATGCAGTAGACTCCGGATCTTTAGGAGATATTTTGCGCATCGAATTACACACCTATTTTCCCCATTGGCCAAGAAAGTGGCAACAAAATCCGTGGATCGGATCACGTGAGCAAGGTGGGTTTATAAGAGAAGTATTTCCACATTACTTTCAAATCATGTATAGACTTTTTAATCATTTTACTATTTCATCACATCAAACCATTTATCCTATTGACAAATCCTTATGTGAAACTGGGACCACTGCAATTGGAGTTACGTCTACTGGCATTCCCATTTTGATTAACGGAATATCAGGTATAGGACAAAAAGAATTACTTTCATTTACAATCTATGGCTCGGAAAAAGTGATGACACTTAAAAATTGGTCTGAGCTATGGATAGCAAAAAAAGATGAAGAAGCTGAAAGAATAACGCCCGAATTAAAAACAACGTCTTTATTTGATGCGTGTCACGCAGCCAGCATAGGAGAAGATGCCACGTTAGTTCCATTTGAAGAAGGTCTTATTATACAAAAATGGATTGATCAATTACTTACATAAATCCACTAAAATGTATGGAACAATTTTGATTGATAAAACACCTAAAACTAAACTATAAATAAAGTGAATAGGAGTGAGAATATGAATTTTACAGCTCAAAACGTTGAACAAATGATTGAGACTCAACACGAGTTTTTCTATACAGGTGCTACCAAATCTGTTGAATTTAGAAAAGAACAGTTAGCTAGGTTAAAAAAAGCGATACAGCATCATGAAAAGGAAATTATTCAAGCTCTCTACATGGATTTAAGAAAAAGTGAATTTGAAGCTTATGCAACAGAGGTTGGATTTGTTCTAGATAGTATCAGTTTCATGATGAAGCATATTGAAGAATGGATGGAACCAGAGAGAGTGAAAACAGCTATACATTTGATGCCGGCTAAGAGTTTTATTTTAAGAGAGCCCTACGGTTCTGTTCTCATTATTGGTCCATTTAACTATCCGTTTCAATTAGTGATGGAACCTTTGATTGGAACAATTATTGGTGGAAACTGTGCGATTTTGAAACCTTCTGAATCAGCGGTACATACAGCACAGGTTATTAATAAGATTATTACTTCCACATTCCCTTCTAACTACATACGTGTTGTTGAAGGGGAGAAAGAGGAAACATCAGCTTTGATTCACGCACCATTCGACTTTATGTTTTTCACAGGTAGTGTTGCTGTTGGCAAAATCGTCATGAAAGCTGCAGCTGAACGATTGACGCCTGTAGCTTTAGAACTTGGCGGTAAAAGTCCAGCCATTATTGATCAAACGGCGAATTTAGAAGTTGCTGCTAAACGAATTATTTGGGGTAAGTTTGTCAATGCGGGTCAAACTTGTGTTGCCCCCGACTATCTATTGGTACATAAAGAAGTAAAAGACAAATTAGTAAACTTAATGAGGAAGACATTAATCGATTTTTATGGAAAAGATGTTCAAAGAAGTTCTGATTATGGACGAATCATCAACCAAAGACAATTTGATCGGTTAAAAGAATTGATTCAAAAAGAAAGCCACTATATAAGTGCAGGAGGCAATGTTGATTCAGCGGATTTATACATCGAGCCTACAATATTAGAAGGGGTCACATGGGGAAGTCCCTCAATGGAAGATGAAATCTTTGGACCTATCTTGCCGGTAATGACGTATGATCGATTAGAGACGGCTATCCATCAAATTAGAAAGCTTCCAAAACCATTAGCTGCCTATTTCTTTAGTGAAAATAAAAAAGCAACACAATACTTCCTTGAAGAACTACCATTTGGCGGTGGATGTATAAACGACACAATCTCTCACGTAGGAAGTTCACATCTTCCATTTGGTGGAGTCGGCCCTTCTGGTATGAATGCTTATCATGGGAAGGCAAGTTTTGATACCTTTACTCATGCAAAATCCATATTAAAGAAGAGTACAAAGTTGCCAATTAATATTGTTTTCCCTCCATATAAAAATAAAGTGAAACTTGTGAAATCCCTTCTCCGTTAAGGGTAAGGTTCGAATAATAGTAAAAACCAGTAGCATCGATAAATTAATCGGAGCTACTGGTTTTTCTTTCTCGATATGGAAGCAATATAGACACTTCAGTTCCAAACCCTACTTTACTCTTAATATGAATCGATCCACCATGTTCTTTTATGATTTTTTCTGAAATCATCATACCTAGTCCAGTTCCGGATTGTTTGGTTGTGAAAAATGGTTCGAAAATTTGGTCAACAACCTCAGGAGTCATGCCACTCCCATTATCTTTAAAGCGAATGGCCACCATTTTCTCTGTTTCCATATCAGCGGTAATTTGAAGTTTCCCCCCTTGGTCTAAAACCTCAATGGCATTTTTTATTATATTAATAAAGACTTGCTTAATCTGATTTTGTTCACCCGTCATATCGATGTCCGAAAAATTCCATTCCTCAATTAATTCTATTCCTCTTAAATTTAATTCAGGTTTAAAAAGCATGGCGACATCCTGAATTGTTTTTTCAATAGAAAATTCCTTCGTTGTTGTTACATGAGGTTTAGCTAAAACTAAGAATTCACTAATGATTAAGTTAATACGCTCAAGTTCCATGAGAATTAAATTCGTATACCCCTGGTAAGGATGACGATCATCTTGGTTCATCATTTGAATGAAACCAGAAATAACAGTCATCGGATTTCGTATTTCATGGGCAACACCTGCAGCAATTTCACCTGCTAATTTTAACTTCTCCGATTGGACGAGTAATTTTTCCGCTTCTTTCTTATAAGAAACATCTCTTGAAATGACAGACATTGCCACAAGTTCATCCTTGCGATCGAAAATAGGTGAGAGAGTGAGTTGCCCATCAAAAAACGTACCATTCTTACGCATTTCTTTGGTTTCAAGTAAACGGAATGTTTCTCCTTCGAGAATTCGAATCAAGCGCTTTTTCGCATCCTCTGTGTTTTCTGGAGGAACGAGGGGTATTTGGTTACCAATAGATTCGTCTTTTGACCAGCCGTATAGTTTTTCGAAGGCAGGGTTAACTTCAATGATTCGTGAATCTAAGTCAAAAACAGCAATCCCATCTTTCGCATTCTCAAAAAACAATTGTAGATACCCTTCTTTAGAAAGAAGTGCCCGCTCCATTGATGAATGTTGTTCCTCTACCCATTTCCACGTTTTTTGAATAAAAATGGAATGGATAATAGCTGTAAATCCTACTAGTAAAATGAGGGAAACTAAAACGTATAAATCTGAAAATTTTATCGAAATTACATATGAAGCAAAGGAATGACTAAACAAATAAATGATTTCTCCCAAAGTAATTGGTAAAACAATTAAATTTGGAACAACGGAATGGTATAATGAAGCAATAAAGAGAGGATATATAAACAACAAAAGATGAATATAATCAGGAGTACCCAAATTAATATTCACTATATATCCATTTAATCCGAATAAAAGCAGTAGTCCAAAGACTTTTTCATTCACATGGAGTTTCTGTAAAATAAATAATATCGTGCAGTAAGCAAGTGCAATTAAATGTATGCGCGTCGAAAATTCATTTGAAATAAATATACTAAATAGAGAATGAACGAGTAGACCAACTGAGAAAATATGTAAAAACAATCGATTTCTTTTTCTTAACAAAAACAAATTTTCCATTTTTCACCTCAATAAATAGCATCTACCCATATCATACATGATTTGACGATGTCGGAAAATGACGAATTTTGCTATGATACATTTATATATAGGGGGTTAACAAATGACTGTACCATTTAAAGAAGCTGAAACAATAGAATTACTTAAACAATTAGTAGAAACGCCTAGTCCTTCTGGCTACACGAGAGATGTAATGATTTTAATTGCTGAATTTTTAAAAGACATACATGTTCCATTTAAAAGAACAAATAAAGGTGCCATCATTGCTACGATTGAAGGGCAAGATTCTTCAAAACAAAGATTATTAACTGCTCATACAGATACACTTGGTGCGATGGTTAAAGAAGTTAAAAGTAATGGACGACTCAAACTCGCTATGATTGGTGGCTTTAATTGGCATGCTGTCGAAGGAGAATCGTGTAACATACATACAGCGTCAGGGGTAAATATTAGAGGCACAATTTTAATGCATCAAACCTCTGTACATGTTTATAAAAATGCGGGGTCCGCCGAACGAAATGCGGATAATATAGAAGTTAGAATTGATGAAAAGGTGTTAAATGCAGAAGAGACGAAAAAGCTTGGAGTCGATGTAGGCGATTTTGTTTCATTTGACCCAAGGTTTGAACACACATCATCTGGCTTTATTAAATCTCGTCATTTAGATGACAAAGCGAGTACTGCACTCTTATTACAGTTAATGAAAAACATACAAACGAATGGACTTTCTTTACCACATACAACTCATTTCTATATCTCTAATAATGAAGAAATTGGGTATGGAGGAAATTCAAATATCCCTGTTGAAGTAGTAGAGTATATCGCTGTTGACATGGGTGCTCTTGGCGACGGTCAGACTTCAGACGAATATACAGTTTCCATTTGTGCCAAAGATTCTTCGGGTCCTTATCATTATGAGTTAACGAGACATCTCGTGGATTTGGCAAAAGAACAGAATATTGAGTATCAATTAGATATCTACCCATTTTATGGATCGGATGCTTCAGCAGCAATACGCGCGGGCTTTGATATTAAACATGCTCTCATTGGTCCCGGTATAGAATCTTCTCATGCATATGAACGCACGCATGTGGATGCATTAAAACATTCAGCTTCTTTATTAGAAGCATACGTAAAATCTCCAATGTTAGTGGAACAGGAGGAAAACTAATGCAGTCAACTGACTTAATCAGTTGTTTGCCAGTGAAAACGATTATTGGTACTTTACCCGACGAGATTTTGGACATTGCAGTGGACTCGAGAAGTGTGCAACCAGACAGTTTGTTTATTTGCATAAAAGGCTACACTGTTGATGGACATGAATATGTAGAACAAGCCATTGCCAATGGTGCACGACTTATCGTGTCTGAAAGAGAACTTGATGTAGACACAAGTCGTGTAGCATATGTGGTCGTGGATGATACCACACGAGCAGTGGGCTTACTTGCATCAAAGTTTTACCAATATCCTTCAAAAGATTTAACGATGATCGGTATAACAGGGACAAATGGTAAAACGAGCGTAAGTGGAATTCTACAAAATATGCTCCAAGGTTTAAAAGTAAAGTCCGCTTTAACTGGCACAATTGGATTTAATTTAAATGGGATTCTTTATGATTCAGCAAATACAACCAGTGATGCATTAAGTACACAACAAATGATTTACCGTGCCAAAATTGAAGAGTGTGAAACGATGATAATGGAAGTCTCTTCTCACGGTCTTGTTCTTGGAAGACTCGCGGGCATAGACTTTGATATTGCCATTTTCACGAATTTAACGCACGATCACTTAGATTTTCACGGAACAATGGAGCAATATGGACAAGCAAAGGGCTTGCTATTTTCTCAGCTCGGACAAGACCTTTCCCGCTCTAAGCATGCCATTATTAATGTGGATGATCCGTGGTCAGAACGTTTAAAAGAAATGACTTCTTATCCTGTTTGGACATATGCAGTTCACAACCAAGCACATTTTGAAGGAAACAATATTGAACTTCATGCGGATTATACGCGTTTCGACATGAAAACACCTGAAGGAATATTCCCAGTTCGCATGAATTTACTTGGTGAATTTAATGTGTACAATGCGCTTGCTGCTACTACGGCTTTATATACACAAGGAATTCCACTATCTGATATTCTTTCTGAACTTCAAAAAATCCCTCCAGTAAAAGGACGGATGGAAAAGTTAACAAGTGATTTACCAATTTCAATCTATATTGACTATGCTCACACACCTGATGCAATTGAAAAAGCGATTTCTTCTGTGTTGCCTTTTAAGAAAAACCGGCTAATCTTCTTGGTTGGCACAGGTGGTAATAGAGACCGTACCAAGCGCCCAATCATGGCTGAAAAGGCTTCGGTTGCAGAATATGTTATATTAACAACAGATGATCCCCGTGATGAACCGTATGAATCCATACTAGCGGATTTAGAAAAAGGAATGCTGCACACCAATTATGCGTGTATAGGAGATCGCGAGGAAGCGGTCAAACATGCGATTGCGATTGCAGAACCCGGAGACGTGATTATCTTTGCAGGAAAAGGGCATGAAGATTATCAAATAATCGGGCGAACTAAATTCCCACACAGTGATGGGGCTATTGCTTTAGCAGAAGGAAAACGTAAATTTCAGGATTCGACTACACGAACATAGGAAAGAACCGATCAGTTTTCGATCGGTTCTTTCTAACTATGTTAGGAGTTTCTTGCTGAAAAAGAGCTTTACACTTTTTATATTGTTTGCACCTCTTATTTCTTCACTTGTATTTTCGTGAAAATATCCATATGATGAAGTAGGAAAAAAAGAAGGAGAATACTTATTCATGACTAACCAAATTAAAGACCAAATACAAGCAAGAAGAACATTTGCCATTATTTCACATCCAGATGCTGGTAAAACAACCATGACAGAGAAACTCTTGTTTTTTGGTGGAGCAATCCGTGATGCAGGAACAGTAAAAGCAAAAAAAACTGGGAAATTCGCAACATCCGACTGGATGGAAATCGAAAAACAACGCGGAATTTCTGTAACATCATCCGTGATGCAATTTGATTACAGTGATTGCCGTATCAATATTTTAGATACTCCGGGTCACCAAGATTTCAGTGAAGATACCTACCGGACCTTAATGGCAGTAGATAGTGCGGTCATGATTGTGGACGTTGCTAAAGGGATCGAAGCACAAACGATTAAATTATTTAAAGTTTGTCGGTTAAGAGGAATTCCGATTTTTACATTCATCAACAAAATGGATCGTCAAGGGAAAGAACCGTTAGAGTTAATGGAAGAATTAGAAGAGGTTCTAGGCATTCAATCGTATGCCATGAATTGGCCAATTGGTATGGGAAAAGAGTTCCTAGGTATCTATGATCGATTTAACAATCGAATTGAACAGTTTAGAACGGAAGAAAAAGATCGATTTTTACCGTTAACTGATTCAGGGGAACTAGCAGTAGACCATTCCATGAAACAATCTTCTTATTATAAGCAAGCAATTGACGACATTATGTTATTAAATGAAGCAGGTAATGACTTTGACGCTGAAAAAATAAAAAATGGTGAAATGACACCGGTTTTCTTTGGTAGCGCATTAACGAATTTTGGCGTTCAAACATTTTTGGAAACGTATTTGCAATTTGCACCAACGCCTCAGCCAAGAAAAACAGATATGGATGAAACTATTAATCCAATATCTGATGAATTTTCTGGTTTTATATTTAAAATACAAGCAAATATGAATCCAGCTCACCGTGACCGAATTGCGTTTGTTCGAATCGTTTCAGGTAAATTTGAACGGGGAATGACGGTAACACTTTCTCGAACAGGCAAGACATTTAAATTAACTCAATCTACTCAGTTTTTAGCAGATGATAGGGAAACGGTGAATGAAGCGGTCGCTGGTGATATTATTGGGCTTCATGACACAGGTAGTTACCAAATTGGAGATACAATTACAGGTGGGAAAAGATCATTTAATTATGAAAAATTACCCCAGTTCACTCCTGAATTGTTTGTTCGTGTAACAGCCAAAAACGTAATGAAGTCTAAACATTTCCACAAAGGCATCATGCAACTTGTTCAAGAAGGTGCGATTCAATACTACAAAACACTGCATACTGAGGATGTTATTTTAGGTGCAGTTGGGCAACTTCAATTTGAAGTTTTCGAACATCGTATGAAGAACGAGTATAATGTGGATGTCCGTATGGAACCTATAGGAAACAAGATTGCTCGTTGGATTATGAATGAAGAAGTTGTAAAAGAATCGATGTCAAGCCCTCGAAGCGTTTTGGTTAAAGATCGATATGATCGATATGTATTCTTATTCGAAAATGACTTTGCGATGAGATGGTTCCAAGATAAAAACGAAAATATCGAATTGTATAGTTTACTTTAGGAGAAACGACCTGTCTTAGGACAGGTTTTTTTGTTCCCTATTTCAAACATAAACGATAAAATTAGAATATATTGGAAAGTGAAATGAGGGGTAAGAACAGTCTTTCTTAAAAGAAAGGAATGATTTTGCCCAGTCGTTAGGTATATAGACTTTAGCGAAAGGTATCGAACGAATGGAGGAATACGAATTGGTGTCGTTTTTAGGATATGACTCACAAGGTTATTTAATTGGAAAGCCATCTTTAAATCCTTATGTGGAGTCAGATGGTCTTCAGTAGTTACATAAAAGATTAACGTATACCTTAAGAGTGAATGTTAAAGCTTAGGGGATTTTTCATTAATAGATTCTTTTATTCAGCTTTTCATAAAGATTCGAAAGAACATTCGTTAAAGGACATGCATTTGAAGAACGACCATTAAGGGAATAAGATAGAGGTAGAAGCTGTTAAGAAAGGATTTAACTCAATGAAAATTAGTGATTTCTCGATAAAACGCCCCGTCTTTACAACTGTAATTATGTTCTTAGTTATTATATTAGGCGTTGTTTCTTTCTTTCGAATTCCTGTTACACTCATTCCAGAATTAAATCCTCCGATTGGTGTCATTGTAACGAACTACCCAGGAGCGAGTCCAACTGAAGTTAGTGAAAAAGTGACAAAGCCACTTGAAACTAGCCTATCAACTCTCCCTGGAATAAAATCATTACAATCTTCATCGCAAGAAGGGGCAAATTTCATCCTTTTACAGTTTGATTGGACAACCAATATCGATGATGTTCAAACCGATATTATGCAACGAATTGACCAAACACCCGTACCAGACGAGGCTCAACAACCACGTTTTTTTAAGTTTGATCCTGCTCAGTTTCCAGTTATTCAGTTATCACTACGAGCACCTGAAAATTATGGGGACGTTCGTGTCATTGCTGAACAATTAGAAAAAGAATTGCGTCGAACAGATGGTGTTGCGAGCGTAAACGTATCTGGGGCATTAATTGAAGAAATCCAAATTCTTCTTGATCAAAAAAAACTTGAAGAAAAAGGGTTATCCCAATCGGATATCGTCCAACTTATCCATGCAAATAACATTTCGTTTCCTGGAGATCCGATTGAAACAGAAGACAAGAAACAATTAACAACACGAATTGTTAGTACATTAACGACTGTCGATGACATACGGAATTTAGTTGTAACGGTTAACCCTCTAGATGGTAAGGATGTGACGATTGGGGATGTTTCTACAGTTTCATTAAGGGAACAGGAGGCATCTACTGAAACACGAGCAAATGAGGAACCAGCAGTTCTGATGTCGGTTCTACAAGAGTCTGGAGCCAATACGGCAAATGTTTCTACGGCTTTTAAAGATTCACTTAACGATTTACTTGAAAAAGAGGAGTTTAAGGGTGTAGAAGCAAATATTTTGTTTGACCAAGGCAATTATGTAAAATTAGCAATCGGGAATATTGGTTCGTCACTCGTCTTTGGTGGTCTATTCGCGATGCTAGTTTTATTTGTTTTTCTTAGAGGAATAAAAAGTCCTGTTATTATCGGGATTGCGATTCCGTATTCAGTAATTGTTACATTCGTTCTTATGTATTTTGCTGACTTTGCTTTAAATATTATGACATTGGGTGCACTAGCGTTAGGTATTGGCATGTTAGTTGATAATGCAATTGTCGTTATTGAAAACATTGAAAGGCACCTTGCAATGGGGAAAGAACCCAAGCAAGCTGCCTCAGAGGGAACAAAAGAAGTTGCTGGTGCTATTATAGCGTCCACTTTGACGACGGTAGCTGTATTTGTTCCTGTAATTTTTATTACAGGTCTTATCGGGCAAATTTTCACTGAGTTTGCTTTAACCATTTCCTTTAGTTTAATTGCCTCACTGGTTGTTGCTTTAACCGTTATTCCGATGCTTGGAAGCCGTATGTTGAAAAAACCAAGGGGTAATACCGAAGCTAAGCGAAGACGATCAAAAGCGTATAACAATTTTGAGCGTTCGATTAAATGGGCACTGGGTCACCGTTTAATGGTCATGATAGTAACAACCGTCATGCTTGCTGTTGGTGTACTGGGTTTATTCCAAGTAGGAACTGAATTTTTGCCAGCCACCGATGAGGGTTTTGTTAGTGTTAATGTAAATTTAGAAAATGGTGCGTCCACGTCTGCAACAAATGACGTTGTAACTAAGATTGAAGCTATTTTAAAGAAAGAAAAAGATGTAGATGTATATGTAAGTTTAGTTGGTGGTACACAACAAGGTCAGTCTCAAGGTTCTTCTCAATCCAATAGAGCAGAAATATATGTTAAATTAATACCTCTCGGTGACCGTAATCGTTCTGTCTTTGAGTTTGTTGATGAAGTTCAACCGAAAGTATTGAAAGAAGTAGGTACTGATGCCGATGTGCGATTTAATTTACAAACAGCAGTAGGTTCATCACCAAATTCCTTATCTTTTTCTGTAACTGATTCAGATAAAAACCGCCTTCAAAAATCTGTAACTGCAATTCAAGAATCATTATCCGAGTTATCAAGCGTTACGGAGCTTACGAATGATTTAGAAGAAACCGTGGATGAAATTCAAATAACCGTTAATAATGGTGCAGCTACCGAGTTTGGAATGGTTCCTGCTCAAATTGCGCAAACGGTAAACAATGTGACACGAGGTGCATATGCAACCCAGATAATTTCAGAAGATGATGATGTGTATGGAGTTATTGTCAAGTATGATGAACAGTACAGAAATAGTATTAATCAATTAAAACAATTGAAATTACGTACGCCTTCGGGTCAATTTGTTGAGTTACAGGAAGTAGCAACGATTGATGTGGATGGCGGTCCTGTGTCCATTAGACGTATAGACCAAGCAAACTCTGTGAATTTCACGTTAAAATATTCTTCTGAAGTTTCGCTTGGCGAAATGTCTGATCAAGTAGATGAGGCAATTGCCGAGCTATCATTACCCGAAGAAGCTGAGATTACGTTTGGCGGAGATCGAGAATTATTCGAGGGTGCAATTAATGACATGATGCTAGCAGTCATTTTAGCCATTGTTTTAGTTTACATTGTTATGGCTGCACAATTTGAATCCTTTAAATATCCATTTGTCATTATGTTTTCAGTCCCAATGATGATTATAGGTGTGGCTTTTGGCTTATTTATTACTCAAACTCCAATTAGCATTACAGCAGTTATTGGTATTCTTGTTCTTGTAGGGATTGTGGTAAACAATGGGATCATGTTAGTTGATTTTATTAACCAACGAAAAGAAGAAGGCTATACAACATTTGATGCGATTATTTACTCGGCTAGAGATCGAGTGAGACCTATTTTAATGACAACATTAACAACAATTCTCGGTTTATTGCCTTTAGCTATAGGAATTGGTGAAGGAACAGAAATAAATCAACCGATGGGGATAGTGGTTATCGGAGGTTTAATCAGTTCTACGTTCCTTACTCTGTATGTAGTTCCAGTTATTTATAGCTTATTCGATCGAGAAACACGTCGACAGGCAAAAGAAGTTAAGTGAAAATGGCAACGTCTATTTCTAAAAGGAAATAGACGTTGTTTTTTTGTAAAAATTTTTGTACTATTCAATTAATAAGAGTTTTGGAGGAATACATATGCAAATACCATTTTTTACTGGGTTTCCAGGTTTTATCTCACGTCAAATCATACAAGAATTGATTAATCAGGATAAAGTTAAATCTATTTTTGCTATTGTGTTGCCATCACAAATGGAAATGGGAAAAGAAATAGCAAAGGAAATTATGCTTGCGAATCCGCAGGTTACTATTAATCTAATAGAAGGAGATATCACATTACCAGATTTAGGTATTCCAATCGATGAGCTAAAAGATATTCAGAATGAAATTAATACCGTTTGGCATTTAGCCGCAATTTATGATTTAGCAGTCCCAAGAGAATCGGCTTGGCTTGTCAATGTACAAGGAACTTCAATGGTGAATGAGTTTGTTAAAAGCTTGCCAAATCTTAATAAGTATATGTATTTTAGTACGGCGTACGTTGCAGGGACGAGAGATGGTCTTTTAAGAGAAGATGAATTAATTCGACCAAAAGCATTTAAGAACTATTATGAAGAGAGTAAATTCGAAGCGGAAGTGCTCGTAGAGCAGTTGAAAACAAAAGTTCCAGTCACCATTATTAGACCAGGTATTGTTAGAGGACATTCAATTACTGGAGAAACGATAAAGTTTGATGGACCATACTTTTTTATCAACATGATTGATCGTTTAAAAAAATTACCAATTATCCCGTTCATCGGTAAATCAAGTTCTTATATTAATGTTGTACCCATTGAATACGTGACAAAGTCAGTCGTGTATTTAAGTGAGAGTGAAAAGGCTGATGGAAAAACGATTCACATAACAGATCCAACTCCTCATCCCGTAGAAGAAGTTTATCGCTCTATGGTGTCCATTATTACGGGAAAACCACCGAAAGGGAGACTGCCTCTTTCTCTTGCTAAGATTGGGTTAAATTTAAAACTAATGAGACAGAAGCTTGGCGTAGAAAGAGAGACACTGGATTATTTGACGTGGCCTGCCCAATTTGACACTACACAAGCATCAGAACTATTAAGTGAAAGTGGAATTAAGTGTGCAGATTTTATTGAGTCACTGCCAACAATGATTGCATTTTATGACCTTCATAAAAAAGAATTACAATATCATGTGCATATTAAATAGCTATTAGTTTACAGAAAAAACAACTGTGATATAATATAGGTATGAAAACTTCATATACTTTTGACTGTTGTCAAAGGGGAGTAGCTATAGGGAAACCTATTTCATAGTCGTCATTACATGGCTTTTGCCATCGGTTATGATAGCCATTTAATTAATGTGCTTAGCAAGACCTTTGCCTTTTAAAGGCAGGGGTCTTTTTGTTTTCAATAAATTATTAAAGGAGCTTAACATGGACATTTTTACAGTAGAATTTTTAGTCGCTTTACTTTCCATTATTATGATTGACTTAGTTTTAGCAGGAGATAATGCCATCGTTATTGGGATGTCGGCGAAAAACTTGCCACCTCAGCATCGTAAAAAAGCAATTATATGGGGAACTGCTGGAGCTGTAGTAGTCCGAGTTCTTGCAACACTCGCCATTGTTTGGATATTGAAAATTCCAGGCTTACAACTCGTTGGAGGACTTATTCTAATATGGATTGCCTATAAATTGTTAATCGAAGACGGGGATGCTGGTGATCACAAAGCATCTTCAAATTTATTGACAGCTATTGGCACAATAATCGTTGCAGATACAATTATGGGGTTGGATAATGTATTAGCAGTGGCTGGTGCAGCAGGTGCTTCCAATCATAGCTTCATATTAGTTGTTCTCGGGTTAATTATTAGTATACCGATAATGGTATGGGGAAGTACGATGTTCGTTAAGTTAATCGATAAATATCCGATTATTATTTATATTGGGTCTGGTGTTTTAGCTTTCACAGCCGCAAGAATGATTACACATGAACCATTTTTAAAAAAATTCTTTGAATCTAATGCGATTATTGCATGGCTTATGATTATCGTGATTACTGTCGGTGTTGTTACTGCCGGACGATTGAAAAACCGTAAATTATTGGGTATTGCTGATGAAGTTGGGAAAAAAAATGAGAACAAAAGAAAGTAATCTGCTGAAAAATGTTGAAAAAACATATTGAAAAGTGATAAGAACTACTTAGAATCTATATGATTTTAAGTAGTTTTTTTTAATACCCCCACAAAATTGATATGTACAATCGAATAACATGGTGAGCATCGATAAATGGTAGGAAGCACACATCTTGGAAACAAAATAGGAGTTTCCCTAGATTGTTAATCTATGCCATTTACGAGATGCAAATAATCCCATGAGGTGAATGAAATGAAACATTGGAAATCGATTAGTGCCACATTACTTGCTGCATCTTTAGTTACGACTAGTACAGCTTGGGCAAATGAGACAGAAAAAGTGGATTCAACAACATTTGAAACCGTGAACTTGCAAGATGCAGTAGAAAACGTTAAGGAAGAAACAGCAACTAGTGAAGATTTGGAAGTAATTGCTTCAATCGTACCAGTAGGTTACATTGCAAACAATATTACTGCATTATCATTAAACTTAGAAAAAATTAGCAATCCAAGAGCAAAAGAAGCGCTTCAAAAGAATATCGAGCGAGCAATTGCGAGATGGGAAGCAAAAAACAAGGTTGAAGAAGAGCCTGAAGTAGTAACACCTGAAGAAGATGAAGTAGTAGTGACACCTGAAGAAGAGGTAACTCCTACTCCAGAAGCTGAAGTAACACCATCTCCAGAAACAGAAGAAGAGCCTGTTGTAGTGAGCGAAGAAGATGAAGATGAAGAGAAGACAGATGCTGAAAAAGCAGCGAAAAAAGCCGAAACTTTAGCAAAAGCTGCAGAGAAAAAAGCTGCTGGATTAGCAAAAGCTGAAGCAAAAAAAGTTGAAGCAGCTGCGAAAAAAGAAGCGAAAAAAGTAGAAAAAGAAGAACGCAAAGCTAACAAAGAAGCGAAACATGAGAACAAAGGTAAAAACGATAAAGAGTAATTTGTAATCTAATTGAAATACTAAACTACTTTTCATTTTCTATATTACCCGTTACAATCGATAGGAATTAACTATCGAGTGATACGGAGGTTGGGCGAATGCTACTAGCGTCGATACAAGGATTATTTGTACGTAAAAGTACAAATCAAGAGATAGAGCCGTTAGTGGCAAAAGCTAAAAATGGGGATGAAGAAGTTCTATATGATCTTCTTCTCTCTTATCAACCTTTTATGAAAAAAACAGCATCATTTGTTTGTAAACGTTATATAAAGGAACAGGACGATGAGTATAGTATTGCGATATCTGCCTTTCATGAAGCCATACTTCATTTTGAAGCAGATAAGAATGCTTCTTTTTTAACATTTGCACATTTGCTGATACGGCGTAAACTGATTGATTTTATTCGAAAAGAAGCTCGTAGAAAAGAATTCACTTTAGGTCAAATTTCTAGCGATTTTGAACAAGAACAAGACGCATTTACCACTTTGGAATCGTCTCATTCCTTCGAACAGTTTACAGCGGAGCAGCAAGCGGATGAAAGAAGAACGCAAATTCTTGCTTATGAACAATTATTAAAACCATTCGGTCTCAATTTTGAAGAATTAGTAAAATCTTCGCCCTCACATGAAGATGCGCGCCAAACGGCCATTCAAATTGCCCAAATCATTGCTGAATCAGATGAATTTTATGAAAATTTTTTAGTAAAGAAAAGATTGCCTATGAAAGAATTAGAAGAGTTGGTTTCTGTTTCGCGTAAAACGATAGAGAGACAAAGAAAATATATTGTAGCCATTGTTATTTTAATGAGAAGTGATTTGCATTATTTAAAAGACTATCTTAAGGGACGGATGTCACTATGAACACTCAAAAAGGAATCGTATTTGAACAAGCGCCATCTTATTGTATTTTTTTAACAGAAGATGGTCGGTTCCAAAAAGGTACTCCGATCCCTTCTTCCGTTTTAGTCGGAGAAGAAGTTGCTTTTAGACCTTATTCAGCTAAGACAATGACATACTCATCTGTAAAAAAAACCTGGATGGTTCCAGTCCTAGCAGCAGTAGCAATTATTTTCATGTTCTTCTCTGTTTTATTGCCTACCCAATCGAAAGTTTTGGCATTTGTTCAAGTTGACTTTAACCCTAGTATTGAACTAGGAATCGATAAAAAAGGCGACGTCCATGAATTCAAGGGGTTGAATGAAGATGGTGTTGCTTTAAAAAGAGAGATATCTTTTTGGAAGGGGAAGTCTTTAAACGTAGTACTTTCAACGATAGTCTCTTCTACTGAATTAGAAAGCCAAGAAAAACAAATAGAGATAACAACTATTTACAAAGAAAAAGCTGATCAAAAATCCTTAGAAAAGTTAATCACAACAGCAGTCTCGAATTCAACTAATAACTTGACGAAAGAACCGGTTCAAATAAAAGAAGCAACTATTGAAGAACGTTTAGAAGCTAATGAAAAAGGTGTCTCAGTAGAAAAGTATAAGAAAAATATTAATAATGAAGAGCAAAAAGAGCAAAAAGAGGAAAAACAAAATAAAAAATCTAACAAGCCAGTGAAAAAACAAGAAAAGAATCAACCAAAATTGATGGATAAACATCTCGAAAAAGAAAAAGAAAGTAAAACAAATTCTAATCCAGATAATAATCAGGAAAAAGGACAAAAACGTGATAAGAAATCTGATTCCAGTAGAATAAATGAACAAAAGCAACCGAACAACGTAAGGAGCCAGATACAATTTAGCAACAATCAGAAGAAACATGTAGAAAAAAGCGAACCTAAGCCAAACATCGTTCCTGCTAAGCAAGAAAAAGAAAAAGAATTAACCAACAAAGGTAAGATGAAGGAAGAACGAGGACCTATTAGTAACGAGTCGAATCATAGAAAAGATAAAAATAAAAAAAATAGTGAAAAATCTCAATAAAAGGATGAAAAAGCACTTTTGCAACTGGAAAAGTGCTTTTTCTTTTGTAATTCTTTCCTTTTGCGTTGTTTTTTCTTAGAATAGAAAGAGGACCTACGTGTCTGTTGAAAGGACTTGACTGTTTTATGAATTCATTTGTTCGACGCATTCGAAAATTAACGCCTGCACAAGCGATTGTATCTTACTATTTCCTTGCGATTGCGTTTTCTGTGCTTTTATTAAGATTGCCAGGAGTTCACCAACCTGGAGTGAAAGTATCATTTATTGACAGTATTTTCACAGCAGTAAGTGCCGTAAGTGTAACAGGTTTAAGTGTTCTGAATATCTCAGAGACGTATTCGACTTTCGGTATATTTATGTTAATGCTTGTTCTGCAGCTCGGCGGAATTGGAATTATGTCTCTCGGAACATTCATCTGGTTAATTGTCGGAAAAAAAATCGGTTTACGTGAACGTCAGCTAATTATGATGGATCATAATCAACATTCATTATCGGGTGTTGTAAATTTGATTATAGAAATCATTAAAATTCTTTTATTAATTGAAGCAATAGGTGCATTACTTCTAACACTTTACTTTACACAGTTTTATGACACATTTGCAGAAGCATTTATTCATGGTTTATTTGCCTCAGTCTCTGCTACAACAAATGGTGGATTTGATATAACGGGGCAGTCACTCATGATGTATCATAACGATTACTTTGTGCAAATCATCAACATGATGCTCATTATCTTAGGTGCAATTGGATTTCCTGTTTTAATTGAAGTTAAAGCGTTCTTATCGAATAAAAACAAAAATTTCCGTTTTTCTCTATTTACTAAAATAACGACTGTCACATTCGGATTGCTACTACTCGTTGGAACAATCGTCATTTTAGCATTAGAAATGTTCAATTCATTTAAAGATATGTCTTGGCACGAAGCTTTTTTCACTGCTCTCTTTCATTCGGTTTCTTCTCGATCCGGGGGTATCGTTACATTTGATGTAACCCAATTCAGTCAAGGTACCAATATTTTTTTGAGCGCGCTTATGTTCATAGGTGCTTCACCAAGTTCTGTCGGTGGCGGAATTCGTACAACAACATTAGCCATTGCAGTTTTGTTTTTAATTAATTTTGCTCGCGGGAAAAATGAAATTCAAATTTTCAATCGAGAAATCCAACTAATTGATGTTTTTCGTTCCTATGCGGTCATCATTTTAGCTATGTTTATGGTTTTAGTTGCTACAATCGCGCTCTCTATTTCTGAACCCACATTGCCAATCACGGCCATAGTGTTTGAAATAACCTCGGCGTTCGGGACGTGTGGTATGTCTTTAGGAATTACTGACGATTTATCAACATTTGGGAGATTTTTAATAATGATTCTTATGTTTATTGGAAGAGTAGGTCTTATATCGTTCCTATTTACCATAGGTGGACGAGCGACAAAAACAAAGTATCAATTCCCGAAAGAACGTGTAATTATAGGATAAATAAAAAACAGGTATCCTGATAATCAGGATACCTGTTCTTTTTGAATAAATGAAAATTGTGGTGATTGTCCAGGTTTAAAGAAGGTGAGGAGGTAACCATCTTTTGACTCTAATTGGTCTCGATTTAATGCATCCAAATCCAAAGTGAATGGAATTAAAGATGTTTGTTTATGAACTTCTCGTTCATGCAATTCCAAATTTGCAAAAGACTGCCCTGCAATTAAAGGATTTTCAATTATTCTTCGATAAATAGCTGACTGTTCCTCTCTGGCCATTTCTTTTTCCCACCAAGGTTTTCTTGGTTGGAATTGATGATGTGAAAGATAGTCTAACTTCATTAAACTACGAACAAAATCCATATTCGCTCGACCATCGTTTATTAAGAATTCTTCTAATCGTTTAAATAAATCTTCTAATTGATGTCCGATTCTCGACCATCCTTTATTTTCCCAATAGGCACCAAAGTCTTGGAAGAAGTCGAAAGGTGTATCAAATGTTACTGTGACAAGATAATTCACAGTTCGATCTAATCTGTGTGCATTCCAATATTTTTCTAACACGTCTTCTGCTTGTTTAATACGAAGCATGTCGTCAAAGCTCAAAACATTATTTGAAAAGATTTCATAAGGTGCTTGGTCCACAAATACATAGCCATATTCCTTAGCTTGAACTCGTAAACCAGTTCCGCGTAGTAATTTTAAAAATCCTAACTGTAATTCTTCAGGTCCTAACGCAAAGACATCATTAAAGGTTTGTTTAAAAGAATCATAGTCTTCTTCCGGTAAACCAGCAATTAAGTCTAAATGTTGTGCGATTTTTCCGCCTTCTTTAACCATCGACACTGTTCGAGTCAATTTAGCAAAGTTCTGCTTTCTTTTCACAAGCTCATTTGTTAAATCGTTCGTAGACTGTACACCAATTTCAAATCGGAAAAGTCCTGCTGGTGCATGGTCATTTAAAAATTGAATAACTTCTGGTCGCATAATATCTGCTGTGATTTCAAATTGAAAAACAACGCCTGGAAGATATTCATCGATTAAGAATTGGAACATTTCCATTGCATAGCTTCGACTGATATTGAATGTACGATCTACAAATTTAATTGTTTTAGCTCCATTGTTCATTAAAAATCTAATATCTTCTTTCACTTTTTCACGGTTAAAGTATCGAACGCCCACTTCAATCGAAGACAAGCAAAATTGACAAGAGAATGGACATCCACGGCTTGTTTCAACATACACAATTCGTTTAGATAATTGTGCTAAGTCCTCATTAAATCGATAAGGGGAAGGCATGTCACGCAAGTCGATTTTAGGTCCTTGTGCATGAAGCATAAATTTGCCGTCTATTTCATAACATATACCAGCAACATCTTTTAGTTCGATATCGCCATTAATGGCATGAAGCAACTGTTTGAAAGAGACTTCGCCTTCACCCATGACAATATAATCGATTTCCTTATTTTCTCTTAACCAATAATTTGCATCATAGGAAACCTCAGGACCACCCAAAATAATGACTGTATCAGGGCTTACTTTTTTTAACATTCGGACAACCTTTAATGTTTCTTCAATATTCCAAATGTAACAACTAAATCCAACTACTTTTGGTTTATTTAAAAATATATCTGAAACGATATTAAAAGCAGGATCCTTAATCGTATATTCCGAAATAATCGGATTAAAATCGGGCTGTGCAGCAGCTTTTAAGCATCTAAGTGCCAGATTTGTATGAATAAATTTAGCGTTTAATGTTGCTAAAACAATGTTCATTAAGCATTCTCCTTTTCACATTTCTTTAGTTTAACAGGGAATGCATCTTAGACAATATAAGTCCTTTTGCCTATTTTGTTTCCTGTTTCCCTGTGGAATAATCTGAATAAATCAAATTGTTAATAAATAAATATAAACATGAGAGGTACGGTGATCATATTGATTGGATATAAAATGGATCAGACATTTGATTTTATGTTTCAAGAGATAAATAATCCAATCCTCATTCTTAATGGAAAAAATAGATGTAAGAAATTCAATAACTCTGCGAAGAAATTATTAGGTGATAACGATTCTTTTTTGATTACTCAAAATATGGACAAGGATTCACAAATCATTTGGCATGAGTTTATACAAAAAGTCATGACTACCCCAAATGCCGCCTGTCATATAAACATACACTTCCCCAATCAGACTACAAGTACTCCAACCTTAGTAAAGGGACATTACCATACTGGTTTAAAAGAAATTATTTTATATATTACTTTCCCGTATTTTGGAAGTACTCATCCTAATATTTCAATTGAGAATAAGTACACCTCATTTTTTAACTATGCGAAACTAGGGATTGTAATTTCAAATGAACTTGGAGAAATTGTGGATTTGAATAGCCCTATAGAGTCTTTTTTTTCAATTAAAAAAGAAAATTTAATTGGACAAAAATCAGAAATTCTGCTTAATATGTTTACCGATTCTCAAAAAGAAATTTTAACGTTTCTTAAAAAACTAGAGACTACTGGTTATGCTGATATGGTATGTTGTTGGAGTTTGAATAAAGAAGATAAACAGTATTATCAGTTTGTTACAATGTATGATGAACGCAATTCTACCTATGTAACAATGGTAAGAGATGATACTGAGAAAATTTTCTTAAGAAAGCAAGTGGAACAAAACAACAATTTATCAGTCCTTGGACAAATGGCGGCGAGTATCGCACATGAAATTAGGAACCCCATGACATCGTTGAAAGGCTTTACTCAACTTTTAAATTATACCGTGAATGAAGAAGGTAAGGAGTATTTAAAAGTTATACACAATGAATTAGATAGAATGGAATCGATTTTAAACGAGTTTCTGATTTTGTCGAAACCTACAGAACGGTCGGTAGATTTTGTTTCGGTATCTGATTTGTTAGCACAAATTATCGACTTTATGTATCCCCAAGCCATTATGAATAATGTAGAACTCCATTTAGAAAAAAGGGAAGATGTTTCGTATTGCATTCTAGGCGATGAAAAAGAATTGAAAAAGGCCATTATGAATATATTAAAGAATGGAATTGAAGAGATGGCAATGGTGGGGGGCATCATCACCATAAACCAAACTCTTTTCGATGATAATAAACTTAAAATATCCATACAAGATAAAGGAAAGGGTTTATCACAAGAAGAAATACGTAAGGTTTTCCTTCCTTTTTTCACTACCAAGAAAAACGGGACAGGTTTAGGGCTTCCGCATGTACTTCAAACGATAGAAGACCACGGAGGGTATATCGAGGTTGAATCTGAAATTGGACAAAGTACAACTTTCCATCTTATACTTCCTTTATATCGAGTTGATACATTAAAGGAGAATCCCTTACATGATCAAAATTTTACAAAGTCCTTTAGGTGAATTAGCTATTACGGTGTCTGAGGGGAAATTAGTCTCTATCGAATTTGAGCATAAGAAACAGAGTGGTGAGCTTAATTTAAATAGAAGAGATAACAAAGTAATGACTGAAGCAGTCAAACAAATAGATGAGTATTTTAATAGTGAGCGTACTACGTTCAGCTTGCCGCTTTCTAAACAAGGTACAGTTTTTCAACAATCAGTATGGGAACAACTACATGGAATTCCATTCGGAGAGACCATTAGTTATCAAGAACTTGCAATTAGAATTGGAAAGCCAGGTGCAAGCCGAGCAGTGGGGCAAGCAAATAGAAGAAACCCATTACCAATTGTCGTACCCTGTCATCGTGTAATCGGAAAAGACCGCTCTCTGAAAGGATATGCGGGTTCTCTTACGTCACTAAAAGAACTTTTACTCCTACATGAAGCTAAACAGTCTAAAGAGGTGTTTTGACAAAGTTCTCCACTTCCCTATATACTAGTTTTAATTCGAGATATTGGGAACAAAGGGTGATAGGATGAAATCTAAAGAACTTACTCAATCATTAAAATTATTTATCGTGCTATCAAGAGCGAACAAAGCTTTACATGAGTGTACAAATCAATTCTTTCAAACGAATGGTTTAAATCCAACTGAGTTTGCAGTTATGGAGTTATTATTTCATAAGGGTAGGCAACCTCTGCAAAAAATCGGCAATAAGATATTACTTGCAAGTGGATCGATAACATATGTCATTGACAAATTAGAAAAACGAGGCTTTATTAATCGAGTATCATGTCCATCAGATCGACGTGTGACATTTGCAGAAATTACATCAGAAGGCGAGAATTTCATGGCTAACCTATTTCCTGAACATGAACAACAGCTTCATGAAATTATGAATGTATTGTCTTCAGAAGAAAAAGAACAAGCCATTAATCTTTTAAAAAAGCTCGGCCTGTCTATTAAAGATTTATCTTATTAAATGAATACCTTTAAGGAAGCGGTTCTCCAAAAGGATTTTTACTCTATATTTCTTCAATAAAAAATGACCCCGAAGGGTCATTTTTATTGTTTTATAGCGATTGTTTCTCCCATTTTTAAAAATGCATCGGATAAGTTAAGATTATTCCGATCAAAAATAGTTAAGCGTACAATTAAGTTTCCTTGTTCAAAAACAATGCCAGATATAGTTCCAATCTCAGTTACTACTTCCATTCCATATTGACTGGAAATGCCATTTCCTTGAGGAAGTTTAGAATCATCTGCTATCAATGTTGGTTTACTTGCAATTCCAACAGCTTCCATTGTACCTGTCAAATTTTCACGAATTATATCCATAGAAGCATCATCCTTGGAAATGGTTTCAATTCGCATAAAAGCTGCATCATTATCACCGAAATATAAGGAATCTTTGTTTGGTTCTTCACCAGTTAGTTCGAAACCTTCTAATTTATAGATTGAATAGCTCTGTTCATCGCTATTAACTAAAGTTGCCGTTTCTTCTTTTACTTCATCATTTACCTTATAAGTAAGGGGTTTTTCCGGTCCTCTATCTTCAATAGCAGTTTCTTCTGCTGGAGATTCTTCTTGTTCATCCTCATTTTCAACAGTTGCAGTTTCATCTTTAGTTTTTTCTTCAGCTACGTTTGCAGTAGAATGGCTACCTTCACCGTGTGTTTCATGACTCGTATTACATGCTGATAACAGGGTTGCAGTTAATGATATTGAAGCTAGCAAAAGCCAATATTTTTTCATAAAGTAGTACCTCCTTTAGGTTAGTAGACTCGATATTTTCATTAATTGTTTCCATTTGTTAAAGGTAGAATAAGAAATAAGAGAATGGTCATTGTGATATGAGCAATTATAACGAGTGGCATACTGCGTTTCCATTCGTACAATAGTCCCCAAATAATACCAGAGAAACATGCAGCGAGAACGCCTAACCAAAAACCACTAAAAGAAAGGGATAGACCAAACAATAGTGATGCAGAAATAACTGCTAAAAATGGACTCATATACGCTTTTAGTTTCTGTTGAATAAACCCTCTCCAAAAAAGCTCTTCTCCAGGAGCAACAATAAACAATAGTAATAGATATTGCCATATTGCATGTGGTCCAAAGTCACGTAAAAAATCTTCGACTGAAAGCGATATTTGATCTGTGAATAATGAAAAAAGCCTAAATCCTGCAGCAATCATTCCATAAGTAAGTGTACCATATCCGATACCAAAAACGATGTACTCCCATGTCTGAACATCATCTTTCATTTTCGTATGAACAAAAGCAATAGCCATAAATATTAATGTGGTAAAAGTGTACATATACCAAAATATTGCGCTATTCGAAAATGTAAAATACAAAAGAATATAAGCAACGGGTAAAAACAATATCCATCTATGAGCTGTAGTTAAAATATTCATTAAAACACCTCCTTATCGTTACCTAAAATATTTGATATTAACATATGATAATGAAGATTCATCATTTTTGTTATATACTGGCTAGGCTATCCACATCTAATATATAATAGTGTGCATGATAATTTTTATGACGTAAAGTACTTTTCTCATTTCTATTGCAAATAAACAACAAAATAGGTTGGAGGTCACATAAATATGTCTCAATATGAGCAAATGATGCAAGATTTAAAGGAAGGTTTACAGTCATCGTTTACTATTTCTAAAGAGGAATTTTTGACATTTAGGGAAGTTCTTATAGCAAGAGAGGATTTTAAACATTTTAAAGGTGTAGCAAAACAAGGAGGAAGCGTTGTATATACATACGAAATAGTGTCGAGAAGTTAAAGATATTGTCGCATTTTGTCGTAATAAATCCCTGTTGAAATATCCCTTTTCGTGTATAATTATGAGTATACGAAATGAACGAAGGAGTCTTTATTGTGACTGAATCCCTTTTAAAGCAAGTTGAACATACAAGAGAAAAAATGATTAAATCTGCTCTAGAAAACGGTTTTGGGAACGTGAATACGATTCGTCTTAGTAAAAAACTTGATCGATTGTTAAATGTCTACCAATTACATAAGTTAAACAGAAATCATAAGAAATATACTGAAACTGAACAATAGACAATTGTTCAGTTTTTTCTTTGTCATCTAGTTATCTTCCTGTTTTACTAAAATGAATAAATATTCAAACTTATTTGAAAAAAATGTTATTTTTTGATATAGTTTCCGGGTAAAGGGGGATTTCCATGTTAAAGCTTAGACAAATCCAAGAACATTTAAACCAAGCAATTGTTGGTAGAGAAAAAGAAATTGATTTAATGATTATCGCGTTAATCCAAGGAGGGCATGTTTTACTAGAAAGTGTTCCTGGATCAGGGAAAACGATGATGGCCAAATCATTTGCACAAGCTTTTGAAGGGAAGTTCAGACGAATACAATTTACTCCTGATGTACTGCCATCCGATGTGACTGGGATTAGTTATTTCGATCCGAAATCACAACAATTTATTTTAAGACCTGGTCCAGTTATGACAAATATTTTGTTAGCAGATGAAATTAACCGTGCAACTCCGAGAACACAGTCAAGCATGTTAGAATCAATGGAAGAAAAACAAGTAACGATTGATGGGGAAACACTTAAAATTCAAGAGCCTTTTATGGTAATCGCAACTCAAAATCCAGTTGAATCACAACAAGGTACTTTTTCACTACCAGCAGCTCAGTTAGACCGGTTTTTATTCCGAATTGAAATTAACTATCCATCTTTTGAAGAGGAAAAGAAAATATTACGATATTTTAGTAAAGAACCAGGTGAAGTTCGTACTTCTTCTATTATGCAAGTTTCAGATGTGATGGAATGGAGAAAGAACGTCAAAGAAGTAATGGTTCATGAAGATATTGAAACCTATATTCTTCAGCTAATACATGCAACGAGACAGCACCCACATATTGAGCTTGGACTTAGCTCTCGTGCCGCCCTTGCATTATTACATGCATCACAAGGGATTGCTTTCTTAAATAATAGAATGTATGTAACACCTGATGACGTAAAAATGATGCTACCACCACTTGCTACTCATCGTCTAATGTTGACTGCTGAAGGGATGCTCATTCATGACCCATCAGATTTATTGAATGAAATTATTGAATCTGTTCATGCACCGGTTGAGGCTGTGGGAAGATGACTTGGAAAAGACAATTTTATGGGGCCAGTCAAATAACGTGGATTTCAAGTCTCATCGGTTTTTTTCTTATCATGTCGCTCTTACTTATGCAATACATTGCAGCAGGAATTTTCGGGTTTTTAGGTACAATTGCTGTTTTACAAAAGATATATTTTAATAAAGTTGGTAATAATTTAACATTTATTAATGATAAAAAGAGAGGCCGAATGTTACAGGGGGGTCACTCTTTTTGGGAATTGCCTTTTGAAAATAAAGGTTTTCCTATTTGGAATGGTCAACTCCGTATACAATTTCAAGATACTGTTGTTCCAAGGTATGAAGATAGTACTAAGTATTCACAATTAATTGAAGTGGTCGTGCCGCTTACAATTGGCTCCAATGAAAAAGTTACAGTTACTGTTCCTATATCAGCTGAAAAAAGAGGATTGTCGAAAATAAAACAAATGGAGTTAACGATTCCTCATTTGTTTGGTGAGGGTTCGGTGGTCCTTCTTTATAAACCATTGTTGAAAAAGGAGCAAATCGTGTACCCAAGGATTCATCAAGTGAGGGATTTCAGACATCCCTCTGCTATGAAACCAGGTGCATATGAATATAAGTATTCCATTTTCCAAGACACCTTTTCTCCTATTGGAACGAGAGATTATCTACCTACTGATCAATTTCATCATATTCATTGGAAAGCTAGCGCGAGATTACAAAGATTCCAAACTAAAGTTTTTACCCAGGTAGCTAATGAATCTGTCATGATCATATTAAATGTGGCCCATCACTATTCAATCATTGCAGATTTGGAAGAGAAAATTGAAATCATTGCTAGTTATATAGATTATTTTTATAAAGAAGGAATTCCATATTCATTTGCAGTTAACGTTCGCTCATACGGTCAATCACCTTATCTGTTTTTACCAACAGGTGATGGTCAAATGCATCGACAAAGAACTATGGAACTTTTATCTATTCTTTCAAGTAATGATTCAACTATGCCTTTTAAACGGATGGTTACTCATATTGATATGCATGAAATCCTCCCTATGGCAATCATTGTTTTTACCCATGATGAAAAGGAAATCGCTCCTTTTGTGGCTAAGTGGAAATTACAAGCACATGTTGACGTATTTGGTGGATTTGAAGTAGGAGGTGAGACAAATTGGAAACAAGCATCCCTTCAAAATCATTCATACAAATAGAATCAATTGGCAAGTTCCTTCAAGACGTGTGGTTGAGCGCTTTTATCGTCGTATTTTTTTCGAGTCAAACGGCATTATCAACACCATTTGTATGGGTAGGAATATTAATTAGTATTCTAATCACCGTTACGATTTTGTTTCATAAGACAGGTTACCAAATTGCAATATCCGTTGTAGTGTCTGTTTTTTTCGGACTCACTATATTTGCTTTTAATGGACCATTTTGGCTTTTTGCATTGATTGTGTTTTTTGCAATTTGGAGAATTCAGGAAAGATTTTCAAGTATACAAGAGGATGCCACACATGATGGATTCTTTTTCACATTAATTGTTTTGTTCTTTGCGATGAGTGCCTCTTTAGCCACGGTTTTACAAAACAATGAAGCTCTAAATTTTTCTTACGTTATAGCTATTTCTGGAATGTTAGTTTTTATTCTAGAACGATTAACTGTCCATTGGATGCTAACAAAAGATATTAACCAGCTGGCTTTTACAAAAGTGGGTTTAATGTATTTAGCTATTACTGGGGTACCACTTATTGTATTCTACTTGATTTCAAATTTTGCAAAGTGGACAAGAGTTCAAATCGTCAATCTTTTTGGTGATCTTTTTATGATTATATTGTATCCAATTGGTTTATTGTTTAATTGGCTAAAAGACGTTTTTCAATTGAGGGCTAGAATTCCAGAAGAACAAGAGTCTGATAAATTTGCAGAGCCAATTTTCTTGGATATTACCAAACAATCAAGTGAATTAAATGTAATGAATGATATCCCGTGGACAATCATCGGGATTGTAATGATAGTTGTTCTCATCCTATTCTTTATTTGGCGATTTTCTAAGAAAAAGAGGGAACTCGTTGAAGGAAGAAAAGAGATTGCTTCATTCCATAGAGAAACGATTCAACATGCACAATTGAATGAAACAACGGATATTACTTGGGCGTATTCAATGGAAACAAATATTGTTCGAGAAGCATATCGCGAATTCGAAAAAGAAGCGACGGCATTTGAATATACTCGTCAAAAAGAAGAAACTATTCGAGAATGGTTTAAGCGGCAGAACTGGGACGTTGAAGAGCGATTTTACACGATCTATGACGTTGTACGTTATAGTCACGGATCTATGAATGCTCAAGATGGAGAATGGTTTATCCACCAACTGGCTTTACTTTCCATAAAATATTTTCAAAAAGAGGTTTAAATTATTTAGAAATAGGGGAAATTATAGATGAACACAGCAACATTCTCATTTCCCCCTTTTTTATAGGACGCTTTCCTAAATGGAATGCGTCCTACTTTTTTTGTATTTATTCCTCTAACCCTCTTTTACAACAAAGCCTAATATATTTACGACAATCCACATGAAAATCAAGACAACCAGGTTAAAAATTACGACAATCTCCTCGGAATTTACGACAACCGGCTCAAAAATTACGACAAAGCAATCAGTTTCTTGCGAAACTATTATTACTTCCACGTAAAATATTTGATGTTATCCGAATCTTTCGATGTTTATGTGTTCGAACTTTGATAAACTATTAGGACAAGATGATTTTTTGACAACATGGAGGTATTAGTATGAGTGATAAATGGTCAGCAGGATTTGTAGGTACGGGTGTTATGGGTAAAAGTATAGTCAAACATTTATTAACAGCTGGTCATGATGTGTCAATTTATACTCGGACCAAAGAAAAAGCTAATGAACTGATTGATTTAGGAGCCAAATGGAGTCAAACTCCTGGTGAAGTAGCAACTAATTCAAATGTTGTTTTTACAATGGTTGGGTATCCATCGGATGTACAAGAAGTCTATTACGGTGAACAAGGAATATTTAAACACGGAAAACCAGGATTAATTGTTGTGGATTTAACAACATCTACACCCACATTAGCCATTGAATTATTTGAAAAAGCTCAGGAGCATGGAATGTCGTCTCTAGATGCACCCGTTTCAGGTGGAGATATAGGCGCTAAAACCGGGAAATTATCCATTATGGTGGGTGGTGAGAAGGCTGTTTTTGATAAGATTTCACCTCTCTTTGGATTGTTCGGTGAACATGTTATTTATCAAGGAAAAGCGGGCGCTGGTCAACATACAAAAATGTGTAACCAGATTGCTATCGCTTCAAGCATGATTGCTGCATGTGAAGCATTAGCTTATGCAATAAAAGCTAAATTAGATCCGGTAACCGTTCTGAAATCTATCACAACTGGCGCTGCTGGTTCTTGGTCATTAACGAATCTTGCTCCACGTATGTTAAAAGGTGACTACGCGCCAGGATTCTATATGAAACATTTCATTAAGGACATGGGAATCGCATTGGACGAAGCAAAACGAATGAACTTGAGCTTGCCAGGTTTAGAATTAGCCTATTCCATGTATCAAGAATTAGCGGAAAAAGGATTTGAGAACGAAGGTACGCAGGCATTGCACAAAGCCTATCAAAGTAAATAGAAACCAGTATGACACACAGGGGGGTTGAAATGAACGTTCAGAATGAATCGCAAAGAGGACCATTAGCTTTGTATTTAACAATTCCAATATTATCGTGGGCGTTTTATGATTTTGCTAATACCATTTTTTCTTCTAATATTAATACTGTCTTTTTTCCTTTTTATACGGATGAGGTAATTGGGACAAGTGCAGCACGTCAGCAAGTCGCTAGTACATTCGTGTCGTATGCAAATGCGGTGGCGAGTTTTTTATTAGTTATCTTTTCACCGTTGTTTGGCGTATGGATCGACAGAACAGGATATAAAAAGCGGTTTATTGTGTGGTTTGCCTCTATTTCTATTGTAGCGACCTTCATGATGGGGATATTCGGAGGAATACAATCGAATTCGCTCCTATGGGGTGTGCCGTTATCCTATGCGCTCGTCGTGATAAGTTTTGTTATAGCTAAGTTTTTCTTTAATTCGAGTCTCGTATTCTATGATTCGATGATGAGTGATTTAGGGACTCGTCAAGAAATGCCTCTTATTTCTGGTTTTGGTGTAGCTATAGGGTATTTAGGTACGATAGTAGGATTGCTCGTTTATTTACTAGTTTCTGATGGAGACTATTATAAAGCTTTTATACCAACTGCCCTTCTATATTTACTATTTTCATTGCCCTTATTCTTTATAAATAAAGATAATCCCATACCAAAAAATTTACGTGTAAAAGGTAAATTCTTTGATGGATACAAAGAGATTATTCAAACCTTTAAAGAAATGAAAGCATATAAACCGGTCTTTACATTCATGATTGCTTACTTTTTTATTAATGATGCGATTTCCACTACCATTGCCATGATGGCTATTTATGCTACTGTCATAGTTGGATTTACTTCTGGTCAATTCATCATTCTATATCTAGTTTCAACGATTTCAGCAGTGATTGGCTCTTTTATTTTTGGATACATTATCAAACGTATAGGTGCAAAAAATGGGGTTACAATTGTTGCTGTGTTAATGATAATTTCATTAATAATTTCCGTTTTTGCTGTCGATCAGTGGATGTTCTGGATTTCAGGTAGTATGTTTGGTGTTTCGCTAGGTTCTATGTGGGTAACATCCCGGACCCTTATTATTGAGCTTACACCGGAGCATAAACGAGGACAGTTCTTTGGTCTATTTGCTTTTTCGGGGAAAGTATCATCAATTATCGGACCAGCGATTTATGGAACCATTACTTTTCAATTACAGGATTACGGACCAGTTGCAAGTCGCATTGCGTTATCCACATTAATTGTTATGACGGTAATTGGCTTAATTATTCATATGCGCGTGAAGAATGAATCACATAAAGTGACTCTAGGATAACAGAAGCTCCTATGATACAATCGATTTACATTTAGGTAGACGTAAGGGGTGTTTGACATGAACGAGCAAAAAGGTATATTACTAGAAAGTGGTACAAACGAACTTGAAATTGTTGAATTTGAAGTTGGTTCGAATAAATTCGGTATTAATGTAATAAAAGTGAAAGAGATTCTGCAACCTATACCTGTAACGCTTATTCCTCTTGCGCATCCACATATTGAAGGGATTATTCAGCTTCGTGGAGAGGTTTTACCAGTCGTAAATATGGGAAAAGTTTTGGGGACTGAGCTTCAAGGATCTACACAAGAGCAAAAATTTATTGTTGCTGAGTTTAACCAACAGCGAGTTGTTTTCCATGTCGATAATGTACATATCATTCATCGTATTTCATGGAATCAAATCGAAAAACCTTCTGACATGTACGAGGGCGGCAGTTCGCAAATTATTGGTGTGGTGAAGCACAAGGACGACATGATCTTATTATTAGACTTTGAACGAATAATGGTTGATATTAACCCTGATTCTGGTATTAAAATGGAGTCTGTTAAAAAGTTAGGGAAACGTGAACGATCTGATAAAAAAATTATTATAGCAGAAGATTCACCACTTCTCCGAAAATTGTTACAAGAAACAATGAACGAAGCTGGTTATGTGAATTTAGAATTTTTCGAGAATGGTTTAGATGCTTTAGCCTACTTGGAAGCTATTGCGAAATCTACTCAAAATATTGAAGAACATGTTCATTTAGTTATTACAGATATCGAAATGCCACAAATGGATGGTCATCATTTAACCAAAAAAATCAAAGCGAACTCTGTTTTGTCGAAGCTCCCAGTGATTATTTTTTCAAGTTTAATTACGGATGATTTACGTCACAAAGGTGACCAAGTAGGAGCGCAAGATCAAATTAGTAAACCGGAAATTGCAGAGTTAATTTTAAAAGCAGATCGATATATCTTATAAACATACAAAAGCCGGAACCTTATAAAAAAGGTTCCGGCTTTTACCATGTTTAGACTTAATCCAAGTATGAGCTACCAAACGTATAGGTTCTTTTTGGTACGGTATTTTTTTTAATAGTTTGAGAGGAAGAAGAAGAGGGTTTTTGGGACAAGTAAGTTTGATGAAGACCTGTGTAGTCACTTAATAACTGCTTAGCCGTGTTCAAACTCATTCTCCTTTGCGGATTGCGATATTCTTCATCTAAATGGCCTAAATGGGGCAGGCTTTTGAAATCCTCTTTTTTGGGTAATAAATGAAAATAATAATCTGCACATTGTACAAGAACAGAAGACTGTTGTTGACTGAAACGTGGATTTTTCACAAAATGTAAACCTATTTTTTTTGCTCTGCCACTTTCAATCATTTTCTCGATAGTTAATCGTTTTAATTCATATAAATATTTGTTATCGATTGCTGTCTTTGCATGTTTGTTTACTGTGAATATTGCTGTACCTAACTGTTCATCCAGTGTATCTATTATCATCATATACCACCCTTCTAAAACTCATCTAATAGACCTACTAAAAGAAGAATTCAGAGCATTCAATTATTAATAATCATACCAATTTCTTTTGTACCTGTATAGGCGAAAACAAAAAATAGGATAAACAAGCCAATTTTTATCACAATGGTGAAGTATTTGTTGAATGTACGAGAAAAAATGAAGAATAATAACAGAAATCAGTATAAATAAATATTCTTTTTGATTTTTCCTCATTCTCCCTAAATTATCTAAGAAATGATCCGATATGACTAGGAGGATCATCTTTCGCTAGAAAAAATGATGTTCAAGAGATTCAAAACCAACTACAATCTAATTAATATAGAAGTATTTGTGCGATTATTGGAGGAAAACATGAATTACTCATCTGCGGATTCGTCTGGAATTAGTGATTATTTGCACTTGTTTGCAACTATTAATCCTTTTGACATGACGTTCATCTTACAAAAAACAACCAATAGCGATTACCAAGTTGTTTATACCAATCGACTAGGTGCATCCTACTTTCGACAAGAAGGTAAAAATTCAGAGCTTGCGTCAGTATTTTTCACTGAAGGCGTATGGATTCCTTTAAGTCGTTATGTGAAACAGTTATCAAATTACAAAGATGGATTTAAAAATAAAATATACTTACCAATAAATCAGCAACTTGTTGTATTCGATCTTGTTCTCATTCAATTAGAGATGAATAATCAAGAGCCTATTTTTTATGTGACGTTAACTGATCGGACAAAGGAAGAGTCAGAACGAACCAAATTATTAGATATAAAAGAGAAGTATGATTCTATCCTCGATCATAATTTAGATCCCTTAGTTTCTGTAAATGAGCTGGGAAAAATTTTGTATGCTAACCCTGCAGTAGTTAACTCTTATGGATTTATGCCTAATGAAATGATAGGAAGGTCTCTACATGAATTAGTTGATGATATGAGTCAGAAAAGTTTTAAACAGTTAATGGAAAGAGCATTCCAAGGGCAAGCAATCGATTTAGAGGAATGTTCGATTGCACATAAAAATGGACACTTTGTTCCAGTTTATATGAAAACGATTCCGATTATTGTCCACAACGTCGTACAAGGTGTTCATCTACTAATACGTGATACATCGCCACATATTGAAAACAAAGAAAAACTGTTTTACTTATCCTATCATGATCATTTAACCGGTTTGTGGAATCATCGAGCATTAAAAGAACATTTACGCGAAGATATGCGATTCGCGGAATTAAATAATGAAGAAATATCGATTGTTTATATTGATTTAGACCGATTTAAATTAATTAATGATTCACTTGGTTACAATTCGGGCGATGAGTTATTAAAACGTATTTCTGACAGACTTAATTTACTTACGGATCGAACAAACAAATTATACCGACATAGTGGGGATGAATTTGTTTTTGTACTTTGTCATTCAAGCAAAGAGAAATCAGAGAATTTTGCTAATATCGTGTTAAAAGAATTATCCAAACCATTTTATGTAGAGCATCAAGAATATTTTATTTCAGCATCAATGGGTATATCTATGTATCCCGCAGATGGACAAGAAATGGATGTCTTGTTAAAGAAAGCTGACCAAGCACTATTTTACGTAAAAGATCGAGGACGAGCTCATTATCGCTTTTATCGAGAGGATATGAATCAATCATTCCCAAATGAAGCATTAATGGAATCTCATTTAAGACGAGCGATTGAAATGGATGAGTTGTCTATCCATTATCAACCTCAGGTGGATTTGAAAACCGGTGTAATTAATAGTTTTGAAGCGTTATTGCGTTGGAATAATCGGAAATTTGGTTTTGTGACACCATCACAGTTTATCCCGATTGCAGAAGAGTCGGGACTTATTATTCAAATTGGTGAATGGGTGCTTCAGAAAGTTTGCATGCAATTGAGTGAATGGCAGAAAAAAGGTTATCGACCAATGCGTGTGGCTATTAACATTTCGCCAAAGCAGTTTAAACAGGAAACATTTGCTACCCAAATTGAAGAGATATTGAAAGAACATAATGTGAATCCACGTGCTCTTGAAGTCGAAATAACAGAAAGTGCCATGACTAATATGAGGGAAACATTATCTGTATTAAATGACTTAAAGGCAATCGGAGTTGTCATTTCAATTGATGATTTTGGAACTGGTTACTCCTCACTTAGTTATTTAAAGCGCTATCCAATTGACATAATTAAAATTGATCAATCCTTTATTAGAGACATTGAAACCGATGAGAAAAATGCAGCGATAGCAAAAACAATTATTCACTTAGCTCACAGCTTGGGCATGGAAGTCATTGCCGAAGGTGTAGAAAAAGTGTTGCAAGTTGACTTTTTAAAAGCTGCTAACTGTCATAAAGCACAAGGATTTTATTTTAGTCGACCTGTTCCCATTGATGAAATTACAGCTAGATATATGAACTAATGAAACCGAAGAGAACTGGTTACAGTTTTTCTTCGGTTTTCTTTTCATCTTATACACAGACATCGACTGTAAGTCATGGTAATATAATGAGTGAATATTCATTCAATAAAAAGGGGCTGAATGTATTGATATTAAAAGATCAGACAATCATAGTAACAGGTGGATCAAGTGGGATGGGTTTTTACATGGCAAAACGTTTTGTTGAAGAAGGTGCAAACGTTGTAATCACTGGGCGTAGTATAGAAAAATTAGAAGCTGCACAAAAAGCAATTTCACATGATGAAACGCATATAGGCATTTTTCAAATGGATGTACGTGAGCCTGACCATGTTAAAGCCATGGTTGCTTTTGTAGATGAACGTTATGGAAGAATTGATGGTCTCGTCAATAATGCTGCAGGAAACTTCATTGTAAAGGCAGAGAAGCTATCACCAAATGGATGGAAGTCCGTAGTCGATATTGTGTTAAACGGAACTTTTTTCTGTTCACATGCAGTAGGGAATTATTGGATTGAGAAAGGACAAAAAGGTTCAATATTAAATATGTTGGCGACTTATGCTTGGAATGCAGGAGCAGGAATCGCTCACTCAGCTGCTGCTAAAGCAGGAGTAATGTCTCTAACACGTACATTGGCAGTTGAATGGGGAACACAATATGGTATTCGTGTAAACGGGATTGCTCCAGGCCCAATCGAACGAACTGGTGGAGCAGAAAAACTTTGGGAATCGGAAGAGGCTGCTAGACGAACACTTAAATCAGTCCCACTTGGTCGTTTGGGACGACCAGAAGAAATCGCAGAACTTGCTTCATTTATGCTGTCAGAAAAAGCATCATATATGAATGGCGAAATCATCACACTTGATGGGGGACAATGGTTAAATAAATTTCCTTTTTAATGTGTAACAATTGTGTATTTGTCCATACTATTTATACGAACTTGAAAGGAAGAGATTGGTATGGATATATGGACATGGGCATTAATGGGAATTGTTATTATCGTGAGCGGTATTGGATTGTATTCAACTTTAAAAGTGATGAGGTTTGAGAGAGAGCGACACAGTGCTAATGACTCACCGATTTCAGTAGCAGAAAAAGAGCATCCTGCATTATTTAATCCAGTCATTTGGGCATATATACTAGCATTTGTTTTCATATTTGTTGTAATCGGTTATTATGTAGCTTCTTCCTCTTTTTAGAGAAAGAAGCTTTCTTATTTTGAATGTTTTCAATCATTTTTTTATAAGAGTGTGATAAGATGGAAGAGTAGTTTGCTGTTCTTTTAGAGAACGGATTAAAGGAGTAGAAGTGTATGATTTCGGTTACAAGCAGAGATTTTTTGGATATGCAAATCGAAGAATTCATCATCTCATCAGAAAAAGTTGCTCATGTGCAATTAGGGAACAGTGCAGAGCACGCTCTTCTCGTCTTAACCAAAACAGGTTATTCATCCATTCCAGTATTAGACTCTAAATACCGCCTAAAAGGCTTGGTTAGCACTCAAAACATTACAGATGCAATTTTGGGACTCGATCATATTGAATATGAACGATTACCTGATATTAAGGTCGACGAGGTCATGTTGCAACCTGTCCCATCCATACATGTTGGGGAGAAGTTTAAAAGAGGACTAGATTTATTAATCAACCATCCATTTTTGTGTGTAATTGATGACGAAGAAACATTTGTAGGTATTTTAACTCGCAGAGTTGTTCTAAAACAACTAAAAAAACATATCTATCAAAACCAGCAGTAATATGAAAAAATAAAAGAAGGTCTCCAGAGGAGGTCTTCTTTTTTCATAAGTATAAGGAACTGTGAAAAGTCTTATATATACTTAGTTCATACTAAAAATGAAAAGGTACGCTTTTCTTACCATGCTAGATATCTGTTTTCCACGAGGAGAGATTTCCATGACGTCTAATGAGTCCCAAATCATCAAAATTTTAGCGGAAGAGCGTAATATGCGAAAAGCTGCTGAAAGGTTGTTTTTATCTCAACCAGCACTTTCTCAAAGATTACAAACCATTGAAAAAGAGTGGGGTGCTCAATTATTTATACGTTCTCAAAAAGGCTTAACACCGACACCTGCTGGGGAATTAGTAATTCAATTTTCTATTGAGCATCTTGCAAAACAAGAAGAAGTCTTTGAAACAATACAATCTTTATTATCTAAAGTGCACGGAACGTTAAAAATTGCGTGTGCCTCAATCGTTGGTCAGAACTGGCTCCCGATGGTTTTGAAGGATTTTGTTACGCAATATCCAGAAGCGAAGATTTCCCTAATAACTGGGTGGAGTTCTGAGATTGTAAAGGCTCTTTATGAAGGAGAAGCTCATATTGGAATTGTTAGAGGGCACACAGAATGGAAAGGAACGAAAATTCATCTTTTCCGTGATACCTTATATTTAGTGGATCAGGAATTGGAATCGATTCAAGATGTTCTTTCAACGGATCGGCCGTTCATTCAATTTAAAAGTGATTCTAATTATTATCAAGAAATACAAGCATGGTGGCAAAGACACTTTTCTTCTAGTCCAAAACGACAAATTACGGTTGATCAAATAGAGACATGTAAACAAATGGCCTTAAACGGTATTGGTTATGCTATTTTGCCATCCATTACATTGAACGGTCTTGAACCGATAAACAAAATACCACTTACGAACCAAGCGGAAGAATTTGAGTTAACACGAGATACATGGCTTATCGGCTATGAGTCTGCCTTTGAATTAAGACAAGTTCAAGCATTCGTTAAGGTTGTAAAAGAACATGCAGCCATTTTGCATGATTATTCAGTTTAAATCCATGTACTTTTGCGTATTTTCATGTACAATTAGTTCATATTTTGACTTTTGAAAGGAGTTAATTACTATGAAACAAATGGATGCTTATGAGATTATTTCATATATTCAACATGCAAAAAAATCAACCCCTGTGAAGGTATATGTTAAAGGCACAAATTTAAAGGACGTGTCTTTTGGCGAACAAACAAAAGTATTTGGTGACAACAACTCGGTTGTCCTTTTTGGTGAATGGTCTGAAATAGAAGCTGCACTAACTACATATAAAGATAAGATTGAAGATTTTGTAGTCGAAAATGATCGTCGCAATTCTGCGATCCCACTTGTTGACTTAAAAGGCATCAACTCTCGCATTGAGCCGGGTGCATTTATCCGTGATCAAGTTGACATCGGAAATAATTGTATCATTATGATGGGTGCGGTTATCAATATCGGTGCTGTTATTGGTGACGGGACGATGATTGATATGGGTGCTATTCTCGGTGGTCGTGCAACAGTTGGAAAGAACTGTCACATTGGTGCTGGAGCAGTTTTAGCTGGCGTAATTGAGCCTCCTTCAGCTACACCTGTAATCGTTGAAGATGATGTATTAGTAGGCGCGAATGCAGTCGTTCTAGAAGGTGTTAAAATTGGAAAAGGAGCGGTTGTTGCCGCTGGTGCGATAGTTACAAAAGATGTTCCTCCTTATACAGTGGTTGCTGGGACACCTGCAAAAGTAATTAAAGAAATCGATGATCAGACAAAATCGAAAACCGAAATTATGCAAGAACTTCGTCAATTGTAGGAATAGCAGATGAAAAGTCTTCAACAAATAAGAAGAGAGTTACATCAAATACCTGAACTTGGCTTTAAAGAATTTAAGACACAAGCCTATTTATTAGAAGAGATTCATGCGTTAAATCAAGAACGATTAACCATAATAAAATGGAAAACAGGAATAGTTGTCCACTTAAGAGGTCTAAACCCATCGAAAACGATTGGTTGGAGAACGGATATTGATGGTTTACCTATTAATGAACAAACATCTTTGTCTTTTCAATCAACTCACCATGGATATATGCACGCTTGTGGTCATGATATACATATGACTGTCGCTTTAGGTTTGTTAAGACAATTTAATCAAACACCTATTAATGATTCTATGGTTTTTCTTTTTCAACCAGCCGAAGAGGGTCCAGGTGGAGCACTACCAATGCGCGAGTGGTTAAAAGAACAACATCCTGAGTTGGTTCCGGATGTCATTCTAGCTTTTCATATTGCTCCAGAATTTCCAGTTGGTACGATTGCAACTAAGCCAGGATTATTATTTGCGAATACTTCAGAGTTATTTATAGATCTTCAAGGGGTTGAAGGTCATGCCGCTTTTCCACACAAAACAAAAGACATGACAATAGCTGCTGCAAGTCTATTACTTCAACTTCAAACCATTGTCAGTCGCTCTATCAATCCGCTCGATTCCGGTGTCGTTACGATTGGAAAAATGACTTCTGGTACTGTTCAGAATATAATTTCTGGTTCTGCTCGATTAGAAGGAACCATTCGTACGATGAATGCAGAGACCATGAATTTGATAAAAGATAGAATTGAAGCGCTATGTAAAGCTACTGAAATTGCCTATGAATGTCAGGTCAAAATTGACTATGGGTCTTCCTATTACCAAGTCACAAATACTCCAGAACTGACGCAGGAGTTTTTAAAGTTTGCAGAGTACGATACTTCAACAATTGCAATACAGTGTGAGGCAGCTATGACGGGAGAAGATTTTGGCTTCTTCTTGCAAGAAATTCCCGGTTTCCTATTTTGGGCGGGAGTGGATTCTACTTATGGTTTACACCATGCAAAGTTAGATCCAAGTGAGGAAGTTATCACATATCTTGTGCCGTTTGTAGAATCATATTTACGTTCTGTTTAATAAAGGACCTTCATTTATGTGTGATTTTGACATAATTGAAGGTTTTTTATCGTCTGAATTTAGAGGATATAACAAGTCTGAAGGGCTTTTTAATATATTCTCATTTCAAGGGGTGTTTTCGTAGAGAAAATCCTATTTGTTTTTTCCCTAATAGGAACATGGTTTGTATATTTAATTGGAGGTTGGCAGCTGTTACTGACCATTCTCGTGGTATTTATGTGTATTGATATTACAACAGGGATAATAAAGGCACTTATACAAAAGAGGCTTAACTCGAAAATTGGTTTACAAAGGGTTCTTAAAAAAAGTCACCATTATGTTAGTTATTATTCTAGCAAATTGGTTAGATATATTGACAACATCTGATGTGCCTGTTTTTAAAACCCTTGCGATTTACTTTTACATCGGTATGGAGGGATAATCAATTTTAGAGAATCTAAGCAAAATAGGAGTACCAATACCAAAAGCCATCATTAAAATGTCAAAGGAAGGAAAGCCAACAAAGAAAGGAAAATGATGATTTGAAATTAAAAAAACGACAGTGAGTCACTGTCGTTTTACTTGAATCTTTTTGAGTGCATTTGGGATAAATAGCCATATTCATTTAAAATGTTTGAGCTAAATCCTTAGCACGTTCGATTGCTTGTTCTTTTATTTCTTGTGCTCTTTCCGGCATAACAGCATGCCCTTCAACAAATATACCTTCAAAAGAAGGTACACCAAAGAATTGCATCAAAATATTTAAATAACGGTGCCCCATTTCCATTTGAGCTGCAGGACCTTCAGAATATACTCCCCCACGAGCTTGAATATGTAAAGCTTTTTTATCTGTTAATAAACCAACTGGTCCTTGTTCGGTGTATTTAAATGTTTTACCTGCAATAGCGACAGAATCAAGATATGCTTTCATAACAGGAGGGAATGAAAAGTTCCATAAAGGTGTTACAAAAATATATTTATTCGCAGCAATAAATTGTTCACACAACTCTGAAAGTCGTTCAACTTTTGCCTTCTCCTCCGATGAAAGGTCTTCAATTCCTTTGCCAGAACGCAGTTTCCCCCATCCATTAAATACATCAAGATCAATTTGAGGAATATTTTCTTTATAAAGATCTACATTCACAATGTCATGAGTGGGATTAGCTTTTTTATACGTTTCAATAAATGCATTACCCACTGCCATGCTGAAAGATTTTGTATCATCATGTGGGTGTGCTGTAATGTACAATACTTTAGACATTCTTTCCCTTTCCTTTCTTATCATTTAGTTTTAATTTGAACAAAGGTAAAACTCATGCTAAAAATAAAAAAATGGTGTTTTTAATAAGACAACCCTCTCTTTAAAGATTATTCCAAATGATCTTTTGTATATGGATTTCCTCCTATGTTTTTTCTCATCTCATCAGTTAGTATAAACCGTTCATTTTCCGTTGGTTTATTTTCTGTAGTTTCCTTGTTGTGAAGACTGCCATCGAAATAAAATGGTTTTTCATCCATGTAATCCACCTCCATAAAATTAGTATTTACATTATATGAATTATTATTTATTGCTATGGAAAAAGTTTTTTAATATAGGAATTATATTTCTAATAATCGGTATCGGTTATGGCACAAGATTGAATAGGTATGTTAACGCGAATCAATTGATTTACGTTAATCCATTGGAATGGTACGAGTGTTTCGAATCTCTTTGATTTATTGCCAAGATCCGCTAACTTCCATCTGGAATCTTTATTTAATGCTTAAAAGTCTTATGTGTGACTGGATAGAATTCACTTGTAACATGAAATGGGTTCATTATTAATTTCTTTAAGCAAACGATTAAGCTTGTCTCTTCAAACAACAAATTCTAACGCTATTCAATTTACGTTAAGTTTTTGAAATATTGGAACTTATATGTAGCGATTTCGTACTAATACAAAGAGAGATAAGGGGGAAGGATTTATGAATAAAAGTTTTCGATGGTGTTTTGCTTTTTGTCTATTATTTTTGCTTAGTTTTATGTCATTGACAGAAGCATATGCGGCACCAGAACTAGAAGTTAAAGCAACAGCAGGATTCCAAAACAAAGTAAAATATGGGCAAGGGTTACCCCTTACGTTAACGGTTGTAAATAGTGGGGATGAATTTTCGGGAGACTTAGTCCTTGACTATTCAGAGTCGTATGCAGTTGGCTCAGCAAAAGCAATCCCCTTTACGATAGGAAAGGGAGAAACAAAGACATTAAACGTCTCTTTGGCGGGTTATAGTGAAGAATATATGCATAATGGAACCACTCCCCAAATGTTTTATTTTTATGAGGACAGTTGGGAAGAAGGTAAAGAAGTTGAATATAAAGGAAATAAATCAGTACGTCCAACTTTCTATGGACCCGAAACAAATGTAATTTTATCGCTAACTGAAAGTGCTGATCGACTTCGTCCATTTTCTTCTATCAAATTGACTAACATGTACGATACACAAGTCATTCACTTAGCTCAACTAAAAGATTTTTCTTTTCCCACAGATGCGGCAGCTTACGGACTCGCAAATTTCTTAATTATTGATGAATTTGTGATAGCTGATTTGTCTGAAGAATCGCAACAAGCAATATTAGAATGGGTACAAACTGGTGGTGTGGTTATTTTAGGGGCGTCAGATAACACAGCCGCTGAATTAGGAATTTTATCCTCACAGTTACCATTATCTTTAGCTGATGATCGTCAAGAAATATCAAAAGATATATTCACTGCATTTGGAAAAAAAGGCGAATTTAAATCGAATATTTCTGGATTTAAAGCATCGGTAAATGAAAATTCTCGTATGCTATTGCATGCTAACGGGGAACCTCTTGCTGCAGTGAAATCATTAGGCAAAGGAGCCATTATTCAAACATCCTTTTCTTTAGGTGATGAACCATTTTCTAAAGAAGCAAATGCAACTGCATTTCTTACAGAATTAATAAAAATAGCAAACGTCGGTATAGCTTCATCATCTAATATGAATTTCGGAAATCAAGGGTTAAAAGAAACGATGACATATGAAATCGGTCAAACAAATGAACTATTTCCTTCTTTCCAAGTTTCTACTCCATTAATGATTTCAATTATTATTATTTATATTATTTTGGTTGGACCGTTGTTATATTTCTTACTGAAAAGAAAAGATAAAAGGGAACATGCCTGGTGGATTATACCATCCATTTCAGTAATAGCATCCGCATCTATTTTTGCATATGGCGCAAAAGATCGACTTGTCCGACCTCAAATTCAACAAGTTAGTTTTTATGAAGTGCAAGAAGATGAAAGTTTATCAGGTTATTATGTAGAAACTTTACTGTCTAACCGAAGTGGTAATTTTACATTTGAAGCAGAACCAGGAACAGCTATGGTTGCAGCTAAACGGATGAATGGTTTTACACCACCTACTAATAGTGTGCAAACGCTGTCCATTTTTGAAGAACATGCAAATAAAAATCAATTAACCATGCGTGATGTAGGGTATTGGTCTGTATCTTCTGTCCTAGGTGAATCAAGTATTAAGGATGTTGGTAAATTTGCAATCGACTTAACAGTGGAAAGTGGAATTGTTCGTGGTTCTGTTAAAAACGAATTTTCCTTTGCTTTAAAAGACGTATCAATTTGGTCCGGAACAAAGATGATTAAACTTGGGGATTTAGCTCCAAATGAATCCCTGCAAGTAAATGAAAAAATAGGTTCTGCTCTTCTTTTACCTATTCGTTCTCTATCTAGTTCACAATATATGGGGTTTCCCCCTACAATGAACGCCAGTGATTTACCTAAAGAACGAAAGAATAGTTTAATTCGCGTGTCTCAAATGAACGGGAGACAAGTAGATGAGCCTGCCATTGTGGCACATACAGAAGATGCGATTGTTCCAATAAAACTAAAAGATACTCGAACTGAAATGTCAGCTATTAACTTGATTTACCAACACTTTACGCCTGAAACTATTTTTTCTGGACAGTTTACACTTCCTGCTTCTTCCTTTGATATTCTAATAAGTTCAGAAGAACCATCAGCTTATTATCACCAAATAGCAGAAAGTAAGTTTGAATGGGCGATGGCAAATGGCACTTATCTTTACGAATGGAAGATACCAAATAATTTGCCACTCGACAAAGTGGATTGGACAGAATTACAACTTGCCAATACAGATACTTCATCAATCTCACTTGAGATTTTCAATGTGAATACTAATACATTTGAGGAAGTTCATAGCGGGAGATTTTCGATTAAAGAAAATGTGAAACAATATATTAATGAAAATGGAACCGTTCAATTTAAAGTAAACAAATCAGCTTCAAATGGTGATGACTATACGCGTTTACCAGAATTACGCTTGAAAGGGGAGGTCCGAAAATGATTGAAATTAAAGGACTTACCAAGAAATATGGCTCGTTCTATGCATTAAATGATTTGAATTTAACGTTAAATGAAGGAACAGTTTTTGGATTTGTCGGAGCAAATGGAGCAGGGAAATCGACTACATTTTCTATATTAGCTACTTTGTTACAACCAACAGCTGGAGATGCATTTATCAATGGGAAAAGTGTTAAAAATGATTCTCATGAGGTTCGTAAACAAATCGGATATATGCCAGACTTTTTTGGGGTTTATGATCAGTTAAAGGCAGATGAATACTTGGATTTTTACGGTGCAAGTTATGGAATTCCAGAAGTTAAAAGAAAAGAACTCATTCCGCAGCTTTTAGAATTAGTTAATCTTTCACACAAAAGGTATGAATATGTTGATTTGCTCTCAAGAGGTATGAAACAACGTCTATGTTTAGCACGTGCTTTAATACATGATCCTAAGGTGTTGATATTGGATGAACCTGCGTCTGGTTTGGATCCTCGTGCCAGAGTAGAGATGCGCGATATCTTAAGACAATTAAAAACCATGGGTAAAACAATTCTTATCTCTTCTCATATTTTGCCGGAACTTGCTGAGATGTGTGATGAAATAGGGGTGATTGATGGAGGGAAACTGATTGCCCACGGTTCTGTATCAGATATTCAAGATCAATTAAAAGGAGAACGGCTCATAACAGTGAAACTTAAAGGCTTAAGCGATCGTGCAGTACGCTTTTTCGAAGAGGATCCTTTCGTAACGGGTCTTGAAGATTTTCCTGAGAAGCATATCATCACTTTCAAATACCGTGGCACAGATGATGATCAAATGCGCTTATTAAAACATGCCTTACAAGAACAATTGTCAATTCTGTCTTTTGCTGAACAAGAAACCGATTTAGAGGATGTCTTTATGGAAATCACAAAAGGAGTGGAAACTGTATGAGATTGAACATGAATAATCCAGTTCTAGTAAAAGAAGTTAAGCTCCGGTTTAGGTCATTAAAAAGTTTTACAGGTATCTTGTTTTATTTAATGGCTATGAGCATTTTTGTTTTTGGTTTCATTTTTTTAACCACAAAGTTTACCGGTACTGGCTTTTTTAGACCAGAAGAAAGTTTCTTTTTGTTTGCCTTACTAACATTCATTCAATTAGGGTTAATTTTATTTATTACTCCTGGTTTAACAGCAGGGACAATAAGTACAGAACGTGAAAAGCAAACATTAAATATTTTGTTAACGACTTCACAAAGTTCAACTCAAATTATTCTTGGGAAATTATCATCCTCTATCGCATTTTTAGTACTCATGCTTATAGCAGGATTGCCCATCTATAGTCTTGTTTTCTTGTTCGGAGGAATATCACCTGGTCAATTGGGATTAATTTTCTTGTTTTTCTTCTTAACGATGCTGGCTGTTGGTAGTATCGGTGTAATGTTTTCAACAATTACTCGAAAAACAATCGTTTCGATGATTGTTACTTATGGAACGATGATTTTTTTAGCAGGTGTGACTGCATTTTTCTTCATGATAACGATACAAGTAAATATGATGGGCGCTGGAGGACCAACCCAAAATCCATCTATTATGGGGCATATTTGGGCTAGTATTAATCCAGGAATTCTAATGTATACACTCTTAAATCCGATGAATGAAAACTTTGTGAATTCTACAACCCATATTGAGTTTCCAGTATGGGCTGGTTATACCATTTTTTATTTAATCTTAACCATAGTAGCAATATTTATTACTATTAAAAAACTACGTGTTAATATGAAACGATTTAAATGAGGAGTGTAAGGATATGAGTAGTCGAGAAGGAATACGATCTTTTGTTGGGAAAATTCATAGACGGTTGACTAGCGAATATCTATTCCGTGTTTTACAAACGGCTATTTGCTTTGGTTTAATCATTGGAACGATTGTATATATATCTTCTCGATTATTCGTGTTCCCTTATTACGAGTATTGGTCATTGGGTGCAGCTATTTGTACTTTTAGTGTAATCTTTGCATGGGAAGTGATGAATAAGCCAACTTTTACTTCTTCACTTCTAAAGTTTGATCAATACTTTCCAGATAATATTTTGTTAACTGCTTTACATGCTCAAGAAGCGGATTCGGGATTGTTGCAGGCTCTCCGCGAAAAAACTGCACATACATTAAATCCTGCTTTTGATTTATTTAAGCGTAGAAAAAAAGAATTGTGGCGAGTAAAATCCCTTTTTGGTATTGGATTTACTTTTACATTGCTCATATTGTTAATAGCATTCCCTTCTGTTACTCAGCTAGAAGCAAAAGATATTGCAGCTGAAAAAGAACTAGTGGTGCAAATAAAAAAAGAAGTTGCGAAAGCAATCAAAAAAACACCTAGTAAAACAATTAAGAAAGAACTACAACAATTAGAAAAAGATTTAAAAGACACAGAAACAACCGAAGAAGCATTGCGTGAGCTAGTTAAAAAGCAAAAAGAACTTCAGTTGCGAGAACAAAAACTAACAGAGAAACAACAAGCTGGAAAACAGCAAGGCGATACAAAGAGTGATTTAACAGCAGAGGAAAAAAAAGAATTAGCTGCATTGAAAAAGGCAACAAAGGATTTAGCTGAACAGACTGGAAAAACGCAAACAGCTTTAAGTAAGCTAGGGAAAACAAACGGAACTCCTGTACAAACTGCTGCAGGACAATCAAGTTCGTCTAAATCTAGTCAAAGTAATGGCCAAACTGGCACACAAGGAACTAGCCAAGGTCAACAATCAGGTAATCCTTCTGAAACAAATAACAATTCTTATCAAGAGGGACAAGGCGAAGGACAGGGCCAAGGTCAAGGACAAGGACAGGGTCAAGGTGAAGGGCAAGGACAGGGCCAAGGGCAAGGCGAAGGGCAAGGTCAAGGTCAAGCTCAAGGTCAAGGACAGGGACAAGGTAAAGGAGCTGGAAAAGGTTCAGGCAGTCGAGACTTATTATCGGTTCCTTCAAGATTGGGGGAGTCAAACCAATCCACAGTCGATAGTGGGGAAATGGGAGAGGGATCAGCTGCGGAAGAGCAGGAGAGTTCAGGACCAGTAACAAAAGGATCTGTTAAACCTTATCAAGATGTTGTTGGTTCTTATAAAAATTCCTACTTACAGAGCTCTGACAGACTTCAATTGCCACCAGACTTACAACGAATTGTTCAAGCGTACTTTTCATCACTTGATACTAGCGAATAAAGGAGGTTTCTCATGTCTTATACACCACATGATTATGAACGAATGAGTCAGCGTTTAAAAGAAGTGAAACAAGAAATTGGGAATTTTATTGTTGGTCAACAAGAAGCGGTAGATTTCACATTATATTCCGTCTTAGCAGATGGCCACGCATTACTTGAAGGATTACCAGGCTTAGGCAAAACAATGCTAATCCGAACAATTTCAGAAGTACTGGACTTATCTTTCTCGAGAATTCAATTCACACCTGATTTAATGCCATCGGATATCACAGGGACGAGTATGATTGAACGTTCAGATGATGGAAGGCAAACTTTTTCATTTAAACAAGGTCCTATTTTTAGTCAAATGGTCTTAGCAGACGAGATAAATCGGGCAACACCAAAAACACAAAGTGCATTGTTAGAAGCAATGGGTGAAAAAACAGTAACTGTGCTTGGCGATACGAAACAAATGGCAAGACCATTTTTTGTACTCGCCACACAAAATCCGATTGAAATGGAGGGGACATATCCTCTTCCAGAAGCTCAGATGGACCGTTTCTTATGTAAAATTCTTGTGCAGTATCCAACAAAAGATGAATTAAAGGAAATTATTTTACGTACAACCGGAGCAAAAACGATTCCACTTCAGAAAGTGATGAACGCAGAAGAACTAATCATCGCTCAGGAGATGGTCAAAGAAGTTCTGATTGCAGATGATATGCTTGCCTACGCAATTGATTTAACTTCTGCTACTCATCCTAATGACGATGCATCTGATGATGTGAAACAGTTTGTTCAGTATGGTAGTGGACCGCGTGGATTGCAGAGCTTAATTCGTTTAGCTAAAGCACGAGCGCTTGTTGCAGGACGCTTCCATGTCTCCATTGCAGATATAAAATCAGTTGCTACACCTGCTCTCCGTCATCGAATGTTGTTGAACTATGAAGGAGAAGCAGAAGGGAAAACTTCTGATTCAATCCTGGAGAGTTTACTTTTGTCGATTAAGCAAGGGCAGTTATCATGAATCAATCTTCTATATTACCTGATGATTGGTCTGCGAAAATTGGTCGTTTACAAATATCAACTAAATCGAAACTGCGAGGTCACCATAAAGGTTCTCATCGATCGATGCGTTTCGGTTCGTCTCTCGACTTTTCAGATTTTAGAGAGTATCACCCAGGTGACGATGTTCGTCAAATTGATTGGAACGTCTTTGGAAGGACAGATAAATACTTCATTAAACGTTTCTTAGATGAGCAAGAAATGCGAGTTCATATCTTACTAGATAGTACTAAATCGATGCAAGAAGAAAAAAAATGGCTATTAGCGAGACAACTAACGATTTCACTTGGACAACTGGTATTAGGGAGAGATGATCGATTATCATTCGCTATAACTTCAGACGAGAGAATGGCTCCATTTAGACGAAAAGGGGCTGTGTACCGGAAGGCTTTTTCGTCATACATAACGAATCTTAATGAACCACTCAGTACCAGCTCGTTTACCAGTCAAGCTCCGCAACTTATTGCGAAAGACTGCACCGTATTATTTATTATTAGTGATGGTTTAGAACCAATTGAGGATTGGGAAAGAACTTTACGAAAAATGCCAAGATTTTCACAAGATATTCGGTTGATTATCGTTCAATCGTCTGATGAAGTAGCACCTAGTTTTGTGGGTGACTTACAATTGATTGATTTAGAGAGTGAAAACCAATTAAATGTATCGGTTTCGAGGCGTGTAATCGATGAATATGAAAAGAAAAGACATCTGCATTTTATGGAACTCGATGCCCTTTGTCGTCGTTTTGGTGTACATACTTTAAAAGTTGAAACGAAAGACGACGTTAGTCATATCCTTTTTCATCAAATGATTCGGTCAAACTGGATAAATTGAGGTGAGTCGCCTATGGGCTTTGGACAATTAGCATTTCTTTGGACGGCGATTATTCCGATCACTGTCCTGCTTTATTATTTCTTTCGAAAAAAGTATATAAAAAAAACGATCTCATCTACAATGTTTTGGGAAACCGTAATGAAAGAAACTAAGGTTTCTCCTTATATACAGTACTTACAACGTAATGCATTATTTTATTTACAAATGCTCGCACTAATCCTCCTGATGCTTGCTTTATTGCAGCCATATCTTAAATCACAAGCTATTGCAGGAGAACAAGTTATTTGGGTAGTGGATACTTCAGCTACTATGCTTGCAACCACTAATGGAGAATCAGTCTTTGAGATTCATAAAAAAGAAATGCTGACATTGTCCGAACAGTTAGCAGGAAAACCGTTAACATTGATGACAACCGGAGAAGAACCGTCTATTTTGTTACGTGATGAAACGAATGTGGCATTGATTCAATCAACCATTAAAAAATTAGAAGTAAAATATGAACAAGAACATTTGCCGAAAATGTTAGACTTTACCGGATCTCTTTTAAAAGGTAAAGAAACAGCTATTTATTTATTTACTGATCATGTGGAGAGAAATGAACTTCCCTTAGAGAACGATAAGATTACATGGTTTGTTAAGGGATCGCCTGATAACTTAGATAATGTAGCTATTCTTCGGTTTGGTGCATCCTCATCAGATAAAGGAATTTCAGCACTGGCCCAACTTTCTAATAATACGTCAATTGAAAAACAAGGGAAATTTGAAATTCGATCTATGACAAATGGAGAAATAGTTGGAGAAGAGAACGTAGTGATCCCTCCGAATGAAATCATTTCTTTATCATTCAAAGACTTACCTATTTCATCAGGATTAACTGCCATTCTTGAAATTGATGATGACTATTCTGTCGATAATGAAACATCTGTTTTATTGCAACAGCAAGTTTCACAATCATATGTCGACGGTGGGCTTCATCAACTCGTGGTGGCAGCATTTCAAGCTATGGAAATCCCGGTCAGTACTGTTCCGCCAGAACAATTAATCGACTTGCCAAATGATGCTATTGTCGTGACCAATCAAACATCTCAACTGACTACCTCTAAATCACCTGTCCTATTAATTGGGCGCAATGATGAAAATTCACATGAAGTAAATGGTGTCATTAAAACAGAACGAGATGATGTGTTTGCCTATGCAGATATGAGCGATATATTTGTTAGCAGTTTATATCCGCCTTTTCAAGACTTTGAAACAATCGCACGTGTAAATGATGAGCCATTTATTCAACGTACCGCTCGAGGCGATCTAATTATTTTAGCAGATATACAAATGACTGATTGGCCACTTCATCCTTCATTTCCCTTGTTTTTATGGAGTGCACGGGAACAGATGTCGACTAACAACAATAGTGTTGGTACTTTTTTCCCAAATCAACGAAAGCCACTTTCTTTAGTAGCAGATGAAGAGGGAGCTGAATGGGAAGTCTTTTCAGATGCAGATGAATACATGTCCACAATCCAAAATGGCGGGCAATTTACAGCCCCAAGCCAACCAGGGCTTTATATTCTGAAATCTGGTCAAATTGAAAAACAATTCGCAGTCGATTTGGAGCAACAAGAAAAATACCTAGAAAAAGGAACATCATTTACGATAGGAACAGGTTCTCAAAAAGGCATGGAAGAAACGGTTAAAACTTCACTCGTTCCTTGGTTATTATTGCTTATTGTTTTCTTGCTATTGATTGAATGGGAGGTGCAAAGACGTCGTGGGTTTACGAATTGAATCACCTTCCTGGCTATTATTATTTCTTTTACCGGTTACGTATTTTGCTTTCGTTTGGTGGAAAAACTCCAAACACTTTTCACGTGAGTACAAGATTATTTTTTTGATTCGCCTTCTTGCGTTGTTTTTACTAGTTTTTTCAATGACAACGCCAACCATTTTATTGCCCATCAAAGAAGAGCAAATATTATTTGTCGTAGACCGTTCTGCTTCTACAGTAGGTACTGAGGAACAAACATCTGAATTTCTTGTCCAAGCACTATCAGAAAAGAAGGATTATCAATCTGTTGGTCTATTTTCATTTGATGGCAAATTTCAAACTCAAGTTCCGTTATCATTATTAACAGATGAGGTTCCTGAGTTTATTGGCTCTGAAGATAATAGTAGGACCAATATCGCTCAGGGTATTCAATTAGCTACTAATCTAGCGGATCAACGAAAGGCAACGCGTATTGTAGTCTTATCCGATGGCTTAGAAAATAGTGGCTCAGTTTCAGATCAGCTTTCACGAATGGCTGGAAGTCATGTTGAAATAGACACATATTTAATAAACCGCCCGGAATCGGATGATGTTGCTATTACAAGCTTTGAGACACCTCCAGTTGCTTTTGAAGGAGAACAGCAACAATTAATTGCACAAGTGGAGTCAACCAAAGCGGTGACTGGAGAACTTATTCTCTCACAGAACGATATCTTTCTCTCTAAACAACTTGTTCATATTGAACCTGGTAGTAATACCTTCACAATACGTCATGCATCTGTAGGAGAAGGTTTGTTAAAATATCAAGTTCAATTAAATGTTAAAGAAGATGCGCTACTTGAGAACAATCAATTAACGAGTGTAACTATGGTGGAAAGTGCCCCGAGACTTTTAATCGTTAGTGGGGATCCTTTAACTTCTCCTATTTCAACTTATATTGACTCTGAAGCTGTGAAAATCGATTCTATTTCAGCAACTGACTTGCCTTTTGACTTGTCGAATTACTTAGCTTATGATGCGATTATTTTTGATAATGTACCCGGTTATCAAGTAGGTGAAGATAAGATGACAGTCATTGAGCAAGCAGTTAAGAACTTTGGTGTAGGTTTTATGATGGTTGGAGGAGAAAATAGCTATGGCCTAGGTGGTTATTTTAAAACGCCATTAGAAAAACTTCTTCCCGTCGAAATGGAGGTAAAAGGCAAACAACAATTACCTTCACTTGGGCTCATAATTGTAATGGATCGCTCAGGTAGTATGTCCGGCAACAAATTTGAACTTGCCAAGGAAGCAGCTGCGCGTTCCGTCGAGTTATTACGGAAAGATGATACTCTCGGTTTTATCGCTTTTGATGATAGTCCTTGGGAAATTATTGAAGCTGAAAAATTAATGGATAAAGAACAGGCTGTGGAAAAAATCCTGTCTGTCAGTCTCGGTGGAGGAACTGAAATATACCCGGGGTTAGATCTTGCATATGAAAGATTAAAAGATCTGAAATTACAAAGAAAACACATCATCCTGCTAACAGATGGTCAATCGGCAACACAAAATGATTATGAAGAACTTATTAGTGAAGGTTTAAGTAACAATACGACCTTATCAACTGTTGCAATTGGTCAAGATGCGGATCTTGCTTTACTAGAAGAACTTGCTCAATTAGGTACTGGTCGCTTTTATGATGTCATGGATGAAAGTACGATTCCATCAATCTTATCAAGAGAGACTGTGATGATTTCAAGAACTTATATCGAAGATAATCCTTTTTACCCTACCATAAGTGGGGACGTTGCTTGGACGAGTCTTTTTAATGAAGGTGTACCTCAATTTAATGCGTATATTGCAACAACAGCTAAACAAACTGCTTCTGTTGTTGTAAAAAGTACTAAGGAAGATCCTGTAGTGGCCGAATGGATGTATGGATTAGGTCGTACTATTGCCTACACATCTGATTCCACAGGTGCTTGGAGTGGCGATTTTGCTCGTTTTAATCAGTGGGGGAACTTTTGGAACACGGCTGTTTCTAGATTGTTACCTTCTTATAGCGAAGTTCCGTTCGATATTCGGAAGTCTGAGGAAGGCTCTTATACAGTTTCAGATCCTTCTGGACAATCTTCATTTTTAGAAATTGTGGCTGTAAATGAAGCAGGAATAGAAATTGACAGCATTTCTGAACCTATTGCACCGGGTAAAAGTCGGGTTTCTTTTGATGCCGAACCAGGATTGATTTTTTTAAGAATTTCAAATGAACAAGGCAGTATGTATCAAGCGGGTATTTCGATACCCTATAGTGATGAATACAAAATACAAGCCCCAAATAGAGGACTGTTACAGGAGATTTCAAACCGGTCCGGTGGCGAAGTTCTCAAAACGTCTCAGCAAGCGATGCGCGATATTGAATATGAAAGCACAGAAAGTAAAAGTATTCAAAAATGGCTAGTTTTAATAGCTATGCTTCTGTTCTTTTTTGATATCACGTTAAGAAGATTTGGATGGACAATGCTTGCAAGTATTACACGTACTTTGAATTCTAAAACAAAAGATCATTCTTCTAAAGAATCAGACTCGAATGTTGCTAGGCTATTGAAAGGGAAGAAGAAACGCTGAGATGGGTAACTTCATTTATTTACATGAATTCCTATGCAAAAAAGGTTATTCTGAGGTGCATGCCTCAGAACAACCTTTTTCTTATAAATTAATACTTGGTGTACGTCGTTTTGCTGCAATCATAAAGCAAATTAATAAGATAATAGTTCCAGCTACATAAGGAAAACTCATATTAATATCAAATAAAATACCGGCAAGGGCTGGACCTACCATATTTCCTAAACTCATGTAAGCGTTATTCATTCCTGCTGCAAATCCTTGTTCACTTCCAGCTTGTTTTGAGATTAATGTATTTACTGCTGGTCTTAGTAATGAAGCAGCGGTAAAAAAGATACTAGATACAATTAAAATCGGCCAAAAACCATCTACGAAAAGGACACTAATCATTGCAACTGCAGAAACTAATAAATTGACCAAGATTACTTTTAGTTCACCAAAACGGATGAATAATTTATTGACAACGAAAGTTTGTACAATTACCCCAACGAACCCTCCTGTTGTAATTAAGGCTGCAATCTCCCCGGGTGTAAATCCATATTTCTTATCTACATATAAAGAAATAGTAGCTTGAAAGTTAGCCAAACCAAATGAGAAGACAAATACAACAATTAACATGACGAAGTATGGAGTTGTTGTTGATCGTTTCATTTGTTGAAATAAGTTCTCACGTTTAATGGGCATTTCTGATTTAATAATTGAAGGTTTTGTGTTCGGCAAAACAAAAAATGAAATACCGGCTGATACAAGTGCAGCTATAGTTGCAATGTAAAACGGAAACCGTAAGCTTACTTCTGCCAAAACTCCTCCAATTGCTGGTCCAATCATGAAGCCTAGTGACATTGCGGCTCCTAGGAGTCCCATGCCTTTTCCGCGTTCTTCTTCCGTTGTAATATCAGCGACAAAAGCCATCATGGGAGGAACTAAAAAAGCGGATCCGAGACCACTAAAGAATCGGGCTAAATATAAAACCCATAATTCGTTAGCTAAACCAAAGACAAGCTGAGATAAACCAAATATAACAAGCCCGATAATGATTAAATTCTTACGTCCGTATTTATCAGATAAATCACCAGCAATTGGTGAGAAAAGAAATTGTGAAAAAGCGAACATAGCAATTAAAAATCCAAGCGCTTGACCTGCTACCCCGAATGTATCTAAGTATGCAGGCATAATGGGAATGATAAGACCAATTCCGGTCATTGCTATAAACATATTAAACATGAGCACATAGAGTGCAAACCGATTGGAGTTTCTGGCCATTGTATTCCTTCTTTCTAGCTCAAACTGTTTCGAGTATCTAAAAGTTTAACACACAACTAAAAAAAAGCATGTTTAAATTAAAATTCTGACAAATATGAAATGACTTGTTAAATTTTTTGGTCTCGTTTCCACTTACGGAATCTTTTCCACAGCCCTCTTACACCAGTTACCGTAAGGAGGATAAAAGAAAGTGAAATACCAGCAAGGGCGGTAATAAGGGAAATCCATTCGAAAAAGGAGTAGCCTGGAACTTTGGACCAATCGGTTTTTCCTTTCCAATCTTCTATCACCAGATTCATTCCATAAATTCCAGATAGAACGGTAAAGACAGTTAACATGAATAAAAGCATATTGTGCCGCTTATTTGCTTTGTTTTCTTGTGTACGGTATAACTCCTGAAGTGTTTGTTTAACTTCATCAAACAATGGATCTAAATGAAATATTTCTCGGTACGTATGTGCTAATTCTTTTCCTTCTGTTCGCGCAGAAACTTCTCCAAAATAGTATCGAGAAGAAAATAAGGTAATGAGTTCAATCAGTTCTTCTACATAATCTTCATCTTGTTCCCATTGAATTTCACTATATTCAAAGGAAAGTCGTAAGAGCATGATTTTGTAAAAGTAGTGAAGTAGTAAATTGTAATAATGTGTACCCATAAACTGTGAAAGTGGGCGAACGAGCTGATGGACTTGTTTGTTGGATACGGTTATTTGAGCATGCTCAGACGTAACCGTATAAGAGTCAGGTGCCCAACGATCATGAACATGTTTCTCGACATAACGCTTTATGTACTCGTAATTTGTAGTTGACATGAAAGGACGCCCATCTGTGTTTTTTCCATCAAGCTGTCCCATTCTATATAAATGATCTGGTGTTATAGGATTGTCCCCATTCGTGATAATAAATGCAGAAGTTAACATCCTTTCATCTTCAAAAAACGGCAAACTCCCAAAATAGCCTGCTCGCTTGTCATCATGTATGATAAAATGCTTAATCGTTGGGCATAAATAATCGAAAATAAATTCGTTCGAAGTGTTAAATAACTGGTTGTCTTTTTTTATAACAGCGCCTTTTTCCTCCTCGATTTTTGGTTCCATTACACGAAAGTGATTCATAAAATCTAGTAAATCACAAATTTCTACACCTGATTTTAACATTTCAGCTCGAATAGTTATAAACCCAATGCCAAATGGACCTATCGTGACGTCAAGACTGTTAATGCTAAAAGAAAATGATTCCTCACGGATTTCTTGTGTAAATGATTCATTTACTTTTTTTGAAAAACGTATGAATCCATCTTGTTTAATTTCATGTGGAAAGAGCTTATGTTCGATAAACGGCAAAAAGTATTGTTCAAGTTCTTCATTCTGCACTTGAATAGATTCACCGTAATACGCATCCACGAGATTCTTTTTATTTAATGTAAAGAACGTATAATCATTGTTCATTAAGTTTTTTGCTATTTTCTCACGATCTTTTCTACGATAAGAAAAAGGAAAAAGAAAAGTCATTAATGCCTGGTTCAAATAAAGAGGTTCTATTTTTGCGCTTTCATCCATATTCTCACTCTCCACTGTTGTTCTTTCCTATAGATATGGTAACATAAAAGGTAAGGAGTTGAAGGTTTTGGGACGAACCATGATGTTATTTTTAGATCCTGATATACGTAAATTTAAGAAAAAACAAAAAGCCGTTGAGGGTATATTTTTACTTATAGATAAGCGTGTTATTGATTGGGAAGAACTAGGCGACTATTGTCATGATTGCTTTACGCCATTATCTTACGATGATACGTTTGATGCTTGCTACTGTAAGACATGTAATGAATGGCGTGAAGAAGCTTGTAAAGATCCGTCATGTGAATACTGCGATCCAAGACCAAAGCGACCACTTTAATAATCGCAAAGGTCTTTTTTTGTCCTTTTTAATATATTTCCTCGTCTGGTGCATACTAAACGTTGGACATGATTTTGATCAAAATTAGATAATTTTAGTTTTCACGGATTGTCATTCATTGATTTGTAAATCTGAGTTTGTTATCCTTGAAAATGGATTGTTCAACAAAAAGTGTTGGGTTATGGCATAGCTCGACACTGTCCCTTTTTTGAACATAATATACATCTTTGGAGGTTTTCACATGACAGAACGTATGGTAGGTAAACAAGCACCTCGATTTACAATGGACGCAGTACTTCCAGATAAGTCTTTTGGTAAGGTAAGTTTGGAAGAAAACATCAAGCAAGACAAATGGACAGTATTATTCTTTTATCCAATGGACTTTACTTTTGTATGTCCAACAGAAATCACAGCAATGTCAGATCGCTATGATGAGTTTGAAGATTTAGACGCAGAAATTATTGGTGTGTCAACTGATACTATTCACACACATCTTGCCTGGATTAACACAGCTCGTCAAGACAACGGTTTAGGCGAATTAAAATATCCATTAGCAGCAGACACAAATCACACAATTTCACGTGAATATGGTGTGTTAATTGAAGAAGAAGGAATTGCACTTCGTGGTTTATACATCATTAATCCTGAGGGTGAAATGCAATATCAGACAGTTTTCCATAACAATATTGGACGTGATGTAGATGAAACACTTCGTGTACTACAAGCACTTCAAACTGGCGGTCTATGCCCAGCTAACTGGCGTCCAGGTCAAAAAACTCTGTAAATAGTTATTAATGGAACTGTATGAAAAAATTGCTGAAACTCTGACTTTTTGTTGATCACTATATTAGAAGCATTTTGCCTTCTATAGTCAAATACAAGTGGACGCATTTTCTGGCTTTTGTTACTTATACAACTGAGATTCCCCACGCATACGATACGTAGTGGGGAATTTTCACTTGTACAGATGAGGAGGGAAATCATGAAATTACGCTCACCAATGCCCGAACTTTCAGGCGCAACAACATGGTTAAATGGTGAAATTACTAAAAAACAATTGATCGGTAGTAAACCGACTTTGATTCATTTTTGGTCTGTAAGCTGTGGTCTATGTAAGGAAGCGATGCCAGAAGTAAATAACTTCCGTGATCAATACCAAAAGGATTTAAATGTTATTGCTGTTCATATGCCTCGATCTGAAAAAGACATGGACATTGCGGATATTAAAAAAATTGCGGCTCAACACGATATTACTCAACCGATTTTTGTAGATAATGAATTGAAGTTGACAGACGCTTTTGACAATCAGTATGTACCTGCATATTACGTGTTCGATAAAGACGGTCAATTACGTCATTTCCAAGCAGGCGGAAGCGGTATGAAAATGCTTGAAAAACGCGTAAATCGAGTACTTGATGAAATGAAAAATGCATAAGGTTTTCTAGGGCTTGAGGTATTTACCTCGAGCTTTTTTTTGTGTAAAAAAAGAAAACAAGTGCAATATGCAATTTTTTTAGAAGTATTGGGAGTAATATGTCTAATATTTAGATTTTATGCAAATATCAGTCAAAAGGGGGTAGTCTTTTATTTCGAAATCCGATATATTAAATACTATGTCTTTTGTATTAGGGGGAAAAAAGATGGAAATTTTCAGAAAATTAAAAGAATATTACTGGCCGAATAAGTCTTTATTCTTTTGGTCATTGTTTATGCTCTTAATTACATTGCTAATTACGGTAGCGTATCCTATTATTCTTCAGCTAACCATTGACCGGGTCATAACAGACGAACAATATGATTTGGCTTGGGTGTTGGCGGGGATTTTTATCGCATTAATGGTCGTCAAGGGAGTTGCTACATATATCGGCCAATATACAGGTGACATGTTTGGGATTCGCTCTGTATATGAACTTCGAAATGCCTTATATGCCAAATTACAACGACTGCCATTTAAATACTATGATAACGCTAAGACAGGAGATTTAATGTCTCGATTAACCGCAGATGTAGAAGGATTCCGATTCTTTTTATCCTTCGGCTTCGTTGAACTTTTCAGACTGATATTTCTGGTATCAGTATCGCTTTGTGTCATGTTTTATTACTCAGTTTCGTTGACATTTGTTTCAATGGCTGCGATGCCTCTATTAATCGTAGCAGTCTTGCGATTTGACAAACTCGTGCATCCAGCTTTTCGAGATATTCGAAAATCCTTCGGAAAATTAAACACAAATGTCCAAGAGAATATTAGTGGCATTCATACGGTAAAATCACTTTCACGAGAATCTTTTCAAATTAATAAATTCAATACATCAAATGGTGATTATAAAGAACGTTATTTATTTACAACAGAAATTTGGGCTAAGTATTTCCCTGTTATGGAGTTCTTTGGGAATATAAGCATTGTATTTTTATTTGGATATGGTGGGTTTCTTGTAATGAGAGATCAACTTCAAATAGGAGAACTCGTTGCATTCTATAGCTTACTGGGATATATCATTTTCCCAATTATGAACTTAGGTTTCACTGTAAACTTATTTTCACAATCTAAAGCTTCGGGTGAACGTCTTTTAGAAATTTTAGATGCACCAGAGCCTATTCATTCGAAAGTTGGAGCAGTTGATGCTACACATATCAAAGGAAATGTTTCTTTTGAAAATGTAACACTTCAATATCGAGAAGAAGATCAACTCGCACTTGAAAAAGTAAACTTAGAGGTTGCGGCTGGAAAACAAATTGGTTTAATCGGAGCAACTGGATCCGGGAAAACTAGTTTGACACAGTTATTAACACGTTTTTATGAACCGACAGAAGGGTTCGTGAAAATTGATGGTCTTCCTGTTGACGAATATTCATTAACTTCACTACGTTCAAATATAGGGTTTGTGTTGCAGGAATCATTTCTATTTTCATCATCAATCAAAGCCAATATTTCCTATGGTCGTCCAGATGCGTCGATGGAGGAAATTATCGATTCCGCAAAGCGTGCAAATGCACACGATTTTATCATGGAGTTACCAAAAGGGTATGACACTATGCTTGGCGAACGCGGGCTTGGATTATCAGGAGGACAAAAACAACGAATCGCTATAGCTCGTGCACTTTGTCAAAATCCTGCGATTTTAGTGTTAGATGATGCGACAAGTGCAGTGGATATGAAGACAGAGCTTCATATTCAGCAAGCGCTCGAAGAAGTAATGAAAGGTAGAACAACGTTCATCATTGCTCATCGTATTTCGTCCGTAAAACATGCAGACGAATTAATTGTTTTTGAACATGGCAAAATCGTTCAACGTGGAACACACGAGGAACTTATTAAAGAAGAAGGCTTATACAAACGAATTTTTGAGATTCAATACAAAGATCAATTAGAAAATATTTACGCATAGAAAGGCGGAATCAAGATGACTAAACAAATAAATCCAAGTGTACTAAAGCGATTCCGCTACTCTTCAGACGATGTCATAGATGCACCGTTTAACTGGTCACAGTTAGCGAGATTGTTTACTTATGTCAAACCATACTCTAAATCAATATTGCCAAAAGCATTTATTGCCGTAACGATTACTACACTGATACGATTACTAATTCCTATTTTAATAGGTGTCTATGTAATCGATCAGGCGCTTGCAAATAAGGATGAACAATTTCTAACGATTCTAGTTGGTTCTATTGCAGTGCTTTATATTGTAAATACGTTAGCCAACAAATACCGCATACGATGGATGAATGAGCTTGGACAAAATGTGATTTATGATTTACGTAAGCATCTGTTTACACATGTCCAATGGTTATCACATCGCTTTTTTGACCAACGCTCAGCAGGATCGATACTTGTTCGTATTATGAACGATATCAACTCGCTACAAGAGCTATTTACGAATGGTGTCATTAACTTATTGATGGATTTGTTATTACTTGTGGGTGTTTTAATAATTCTCTTCACTTTAAGTCCACCTCTCGCATTAGCAGTACTTGTTATCTTGCCTCTGATGTTTTTCATTTCGACAACTTTACGAAAAAATATTCGACGGTCATGGCAGGATGTACGTATGAAACAAGCGAAGATAAATTCTCATCTAAATGAGAGTATTCAAGGAATGCGCATTACACAATCTTTTACACAAGAAGATGAAAACATGGCTTTCTTTAACGGAATTAATGAAGAGAGCTTTGAATCTTGGAAGGTTGCCACAAAAAAGAACTCTATGTTCAGACCCTTTGTGGAGATGACCAATGCCATCGGTTCAGCTGTATTAATCATTTATGGAGCATACTTAATTCAAAATGGTCAGTTGGAACTTGGTGAATTTGTATCGTTTGCCTTCTATTTAGGAATGTTCTGGGAACCAATTTCACGACTAGGAATGGTCTATAATCAACTCCTAATGGGGATGGCATCATCTGAACGTATTTTTGAATTCTTAGATGAACAACCTCTAGTTCATGAAAAAGCCAATGCACAAAAGATTGAACAAATTAAAGGTCGCATTCAATTTGAACATGTAGAATTCGGCTATGAAGAAGATAGACTTGCATTAAAAGGCATATCGATTGATATGAAAGCAGGGGAGACAGTTGCATTAGTTGGGCACACCGGTTCGGGGAAAACAACTATTGCCAATCTAGTGTCTAGATTTTACGATCCAACTAGCGGTATTGTCAGAATGGATGGAATGGATATTCGCGATATTTCAATAAGTTCATTAAGAGAACAAATCAGCATTGTTTTACAAGAAACATTTATCTTTTCAGGAACCATCATGGAAAACATTCGCTTCGGCAATCCGCAGGCCACCGATCAAGAAGTTAAAGATGCAGCGATTGCAGTTGGAGCTAACCGATTTATTGAAAGATTGTCGAATAGCTATGAAACAGAAGTGGAAGAGAGAGGAAATATCTTATCCGTTGGGGAACGTCAATTACTTTCCTTTGCTAGAGCTCTTTTAGCGAATCCACGAATTATTATTTTAGATGAGGCAACTGCTTCAATTGATACAGAAACTGAATTACAAATTCAAGTAGCCCTTCGTACATTGCTTAAAAATCGTACGGCTATCATGATAGCTCACCGATTATCAACCATTCGAGAAGCCAACCAAATCATTGTTCTTGAAAATGGGAATGTCCTTGAGTCAGGGAATCATGATTCCCTTATGAAACAACGTGGTCATTATCAACAGCTTGTTATGTCGCAATTTAGCGATGAAATAAAATGAGTTTGAGCACGTGAATGAGATATGTTACACTATGTCCATTCGTGAGGTAACGGAGGTTGAAAGATGAAGAAAGAATTCGTGGTAATTGGACTTGGTCGATTTGGTGGAAGTATTGTACGTGAGCTTGTGGAACAAGGTGCTGATGTGATGGCCATCGATAAATTTGCTGATCGTGTTGATGAGTTTGCCTCAATAGCTACACAAGCAATTGTTGCAGACACAACTGATGAATCTGTCTTAAAATCTCTAGGAATACGAAACTTTGAACATGTTATAGTCGCTATAGGTGAGGACATCCAATCTAGTATTTTAACCACATTAATGTTAAAAGAAATTGGAGTTAATAAAATAACTGTTTAAGCACAAAATGATTACCATGAAAAAGTTCTTCGCAAAATCGGAGCTGATCAAGTCGTACATCCAGAGCGTGATATGGGAATACGGATTGCTAGCAACATGATTTCAAATAATGTCTTAGACTATCTGGAGCTGTCTGATGAACACTCCATAATGGAGATTATGGCAAATGAACTATTAGCGGGTTCAACATTAATAGATCTTGATATTCGAGCAAAATATGGCATTAACATTGTAGCGATTAAAAGAGGATCCGAAATATTAGTTTCTCCTCAAGCAACAGAAGAAATTCAAGTAAATGACATCCTGATTGTCATTGGCGCAGACTCAGATATCATCCGATTTGAAAAAAAAGCAATGCATTAAAGAAAAGCAAAAGGCGCCATCTAGCTCGACACCGGCGCTGGAAGAAACGATGCGAAAGCCTGCTTTCGCCTGAGGTTCTGAAGCTTAGGTGCGAGTTGGCGCCTGGAGCTAGACATAAAGAAAAGCGTAACAGGCCAAGATAGACCGACTCCGCCGTTGGAACAACTGAATCGAAAACTTGTTTTCGAATGAAGTTGTGAAACGAAGGTGCGGTCTGGCCTGTGGAGCTAGACATAAAGAAAAGCGCAACAGACCAAGATAGACCGACTCCGCCGTTGGAACGACTGAATCGAAAACTTGTTTTCGAATGAAATTGTGTAAGGCTAAATTCGCAACATCGTGCTCCTGCGGTTACTCGTCGCAAAATCAGGGCAAATAAATTTTATTGCGACGCCCTTATGACCCACATCCTGTGGGCCCAAACGAAGGTGCGGTCTGGTCTATGGAGCTAGACATTAAAGAAAAGCGAAAGGCGCCATCTAGCTCGACACCGGCGAATTAGAAAACATTCTACAAAATAAAAAAAGCTGTGCAAGAATCACGTATTGTGAATGCTTGCACAGCTTTTTTTTTACACTTCCATTATGATTGGTAAAATCATAGGACGACGCTTCGTTTTCTCATAAAGATAGGGTCCGAGAACATCCGTTATTTCATTTTTCAATTCAGACCAAGGAGTTTCTTTTGATTGAATTGTTTTTTGTAGATGACGATTCAGCATATGTTGTGCTTCATTAATCATAGCACCTGATTCGCGCATATATACAAATCCACGTGATATGATATCTGGTCCAGAGACGATTTTTTGTCGTTCTTGATCCGTACTTACTACAACAATGACAAGCCCTTCCTCAGATAAAACACGGCGATCGCGCAATACTATATTACCAATATCGCCAATTCCACTACCATCAATATAGACGTCTCCTGAGGGAATACGTCCTGCTACAGCAGCTTCGTTTTGACTTAAGGCAAGTACGTCACCATTCTCCATAATGAAGGTATTTTCGGGTTTAACATCACAATCGATAGCTAATTCAGTATGAATTTTCAACATACGATATTCACCATGTATTGGCATAAAGAATTTAGGCTTGATTAAGCGTAACATTAGTTTTTGTTCTTCTTGAGAGCCATGTCCAGACGTGTGTATATTGCTTAATGGACCATGAATCACATCCGCACCAGCACGAGTAAGTAAATTGATTGTACGATTTACGCTACCACGATTTCCGGGAATTGGAGAAGATGAAAAAATAACAGTGTCCGCAGGTTGTATTTGAATCTGACGATGTGTTCCATTTGCAATTCGAGAAAGAGCCGCCATCGGTTCCCCTTGACTACCTGTACATAAAATCATTACTTCATTAGCAGGTAAACGATTTAAGGTTTGAGTATCAACGAAGGTATCGTTAGGTGCATTTATATATCCGAGTTCTCGCCCAATGTTAATGGCATTGTCCATACTTCGCCCAAAAACAGCAATTTTACGGCCATGATGAATAGCTGATTCGACAACTTGTTGTACACGATAAATATTTGAAGCAAAAGTGGCAAAGATAATACGACCATCAACTTTGCGGAAAATTTCTGATAAGCTTTCCCCAACTTTTTTTTCAGACATTGTAAAGTTTGGTACTTCAGCGTTTGTACTATCTGACAATAGACACAACACACCATCACGGCCTATTTCAGCCATTTTTGTTAAGTTCGCTGGTTCACCAACGGGTGTGAAATCAAATTTGAAATCCCCAGTGTGAACGATATTTCCCGGAGGTGTTTTAACTACAATTCCAAAAGCATCTGGAATACTATGTGTCGTTCTAAAGAAACTTACAGAAGTTTTACGGAATTTAACAATTTCGTCTTCTGTGATTACGTGCATTTTGGTAGTTCTTAGTAAACCATGCTCTTCCAGTTTGTTACGTAACAAACCTAGTGCAAGTTTTCCACCATAAACTGGCACGTTTAACTGTTTGAGTAGGTAGGGAATACCTCCAATGTGATCTTCGTGACCGTGTGTAATAAACAAACCTTTTATTTTGTCTACATTTTTCACAAGGTACGTGTAGTCAGGAATGACATAGTCAATCCCGAGCAAATCATCCTCAGGGAATTTAATACCCGCATCAATTAAAATAATTTCGTCTTGAAATTGTACACCGTAAGTATTTTTGCCGATTTCGCCTAGTCCGCCGAGTGCGAAAACAGCCGCTTGATCATTCTTTACAAATTTCATTTATTATACTTTCTCCACATTAAAGTTTGCGCTTGCTTGTTCATACTCTAAATGGTTTCCTTCAAGCACCTGTATAAATTCAATGTTATACTTACGGTCTTTAAGAGCAAAGCGAACATCACGTTCTGAATCTGCTTCCATATAAAGGCTTTGTGTGTTTTCGCGAACTGGCACTTCAAGCGCATTTTTTTGATAATAAACTTTGAAAATCATATTTTGGTCTCCTTTTTCACGTTCATGATAAATTCCTTCACTTTATATTATCATGTTGCTCTTTTAAAATAAAGAAAAGCCCTACTATAAATAGTAGGACATAAAATTAAGCAATCGTCTTTTTCCCGAGTATGCCGCCGAGCCGTCTTAATAATTTCCTTTTCAGACGCTTTAACATGGCAAATCACTCCCTATACCTCATTATACGATTTTTTGCAAGTATTGTAAAGGATGCCCCATATATAGGCAATTTATGCATTAGAAAGGAAGTTTCATATGAAGAAAACCTTATTTTTTGATATCGATGGAACATTATTTAATTCAGATAAAAAGCTACCTAGAAAGAGCAAGGAAGCCATTTTTAAAGCAAAAGAAAATGGTCATAACGTTTTAATTGCAACTGGCCGAGCGCCGTTCATGATTCGTGAGATTTTAGACGAATTGAAAATAAATTCTTATATTTGTTTTAATGGGCAGTACATTGTATATGAAAATGAAGTCATTTATGATGCTGCACTTGATTATTCTGCACTAGAAGCAGTAACGGAATTTGCAAATCAAAAAGAACATCCACTCGTCTATATGAATGCACAGAAAATGATTGCTTCACTTCCCTATCATCGCCATGTTGAAGAGAGTATGCAGAGCTTAAAAGTTCCTCACCCTTTTTATGAAGAAGGTTTTTATATGAATGAAAAAATTTATCAAGCACTTGTATTTTGTTCTTTAGAAGAAGAGCTTGCCTATCAAATAGAATTTCCAAATCTGAAATTTGTTAGATGGCATCGAGTTTCAGCTGATATTTTGCCAAAAGGGGCATCAAAAGCAGAAGCGATTCACTTTTTAGTGAAGAAGATGAATTTTCAAATAGAAAATACCATTGCATTTGGTGATGGTCTCAATGATATTGAAATGTTAGAAGCTGTGGGGTTTGGGGTGGCCATGGGTAATGGACATGCTGAAGCGATAAAGAGGGCTAAATATGTAACAAAACATGTGGATGAGGATGGTCTATATGAAGCGATGCGTTATTTGAAACTAATTTAGTTCTAAAAAAGACAATCTCATTCCTGATAAGGATAGATTGTCTTTTTTTTATTATTCTTTTTTGTCTCTCTCATACGGTATGGCATTAGGTATATTTTCGAAAGGGTCGTTTTCATTAATTCGATCAAAAAACATAACCCCGTTTAAATGATCTAGTTCATGTTGAAAAGCAATGGCTGGCAAACCTTTTAAGCGCATTTTAAATTCATTACCATCAGGATAGTTTCCTTTAACTGTGATACGTGCGTAACGTGGTACGTATCCTTCTATTACCCGGTCTACGCTTAGGCACCCCTCACCAGCTGTTAAATATGTTTTCTCAACAGAATGGCTAACGATTTTCGGATTAATTGCGACAAAGCTAACTAGTTCGGGCTCGCTCTCAATATGTAAAGCAAACATCCTTTTTGACACATTTACTTGAGGGGCAGCAATGCCGATACCTGGACGTAAATCGTATTTATCAATCATATCTTCATCTTGACTATTTATTACATAGTCAAGTAAATCTTGCGCTAATTTTGCATCTTCTTCATTTAATGGGAATTGGACTTCTTCGGCTTTTACACGAAGTGAAGGATGTCCTTCTCGAACGATATCTTTCATTAAAAACATTTTGGTCTTCCTTTCCAAACAATTTTCCTCTTCTAAGTATACCTAAGGAAGGCAAAGGTGGAAATAAAAAAGGACGACTTTTGGTCTGTTGAATTTTCCTGCACAAACGTCTATAGTAAAAAAAGATTTAGGAGGTCGAGAAAATGAAAAAAGGTTGGATTGGATCAGTTCTTGTATCCACTCTCTTTTTATCAGCATGCACATTTGGAGATTCAACACAAACTCAATTAACGGATGTATTGTCTGGTGTGTATGAAGAAGAAAAGGGATATCGTGATGCACAAAAAGAGTTAGCTATTCTTGAAGTAGAAGAACAAACTACTTTTAATGAGGTTATGAAGCTAACACAAAAAGATAAAGAACAAGTTACGACTCTTGCAGATGAATTAGAAACTTCCGTTTCAAAACGAGTTGCTTTAATAGAACAAGAAGCTAATTCTATGGAAAATGCACAAAATTCTTTAAGTAAGTTCGAAGATATTTTAAAAGATTCAAAGGATGAAGAAACGAAGGGTTTGGAAGATTTAAAAAGTGCGTTGGGAGCTCGGTATGAAGCTCATGAAAAGGTCAGCAAAGAATATTTGAACTTAGCTGAACTTCAAAAAAATCTTTACGGTTTATTACCGAAAGAAGATACAAAACAAGCTTTCTTGCAGGAGCAAGTAGTGCTAGTAAATGAACAAAATGAGAAAGTGAAATCTGCCATAGATGCCTTTAATGAATCGACCAAACATTCCAACGAATTACAGGAAAAAGTATATAGTACACTAGGTAGTGACAAATAAAACGATCTCTTCGGAGGTCGTTTTTTCTGTGCTATATAAGAAGAGTGGAAAAGCAACTGTCCTATAATACAGATAGTCTTTTAGAGTGGTACAGATTCGAATTAATTGAATTATTAATATAAGATATAGTAGTATATTTGTAGATTTATCAATGATTGACCGTTAATTTAAAGTTAAGTATACTAGGGGAGAATGAACAGTGTATCACTCGTGTTAGAATGTTTTTTTAATACAGTTAGTAAAGGAGAGGTGTTAATATGGCAGCAAAAAACGCCAAGAATTTAGACCCAAAAGAAATACTTCAATCGATTGAAGAAAAGTTTGTAATGCTTCAGATTTTGAATGAAGAAGGCGAAATCGTAAATAAAGATGCGGATCCAAACTTAACGGATGAAGAGCTAATTGAATTGATGAGACGTATGGTTTACACACGTATCCTTGACCAACGTTCCATCTCTTTAAATAGACAAGGTCGTTTAGGTTTCTATGCACCAACAGCGGGACAAGAAGCATCTCAACTTGCTTCACATTTCGCGCTAGAAAAGGATGACTTCATACTTCCGGGATACCGGGACGTACCACAAATAATTTGGCATGGTTTACCACTATCACAAGCGTTTTTATTCTCTCGTGGACATTTCATGGGAAATCAAATTCCTGAAGAAGTGAAAGTTTTCCCTCCACAAATTATTATTGGAGCTCAATTCATTCAAGCGGCTGGTGTAGCATTAGGAATGCAAAAACGCGGTAAAAAAACAGTAGCTGTTACTTATACAGGTGACGGTGGTTCTTCACAAGGTGACTTCTATGAAGGCATAAACTTTGCAGGAGCATTCCGTTCTCCCGCTATTTTCATTGTACAGAATAATCAATATGCGATTTCTACTCCACGTGAATTGCAAACTGCAGCGAAAACTATTGCACAAAAAGGGATTGCAGCAGGTATTCCAAGTGTGTTAGTTGACGGTATGGACCCTTTAGCAGTTTATGTTGCTACACGTGATGCTCGCGTTCGAGCAATCAACGGAGAAGGGCCTACATTAATAGAAACATTATGTTACCGTTACGGACCTCACACAATGGCTGGTGATGATCCAACTCGTTACCGTACTTCTGAAACAGATTCTGAGTGGGAAAAGAAAGATCCTCTTGTTCGTTTCCGTGTGTATTTGGAGGCGAAAGGACTTTGGAATGAAGAGAAAGAAAACGAAGTCATTGAGCAAGCAAAAGAAGAAATTAAAGAAGCGATTAAAATAGCAGATGCAGCACCTAAACAAAAAGTTACTGATTTAATGGAAATTATGTATGGCGATGAGATGCCGTACAACTTAAAAGAACAATACGATATTTACAAAGAGAAGGAGTCGAAGTAACCGATGGCACAAATGACGATGATTCAAGCAATTACGGACGCGCTCCGTACTGAGCTAAAAAATGATGAAAACGTCCTCGTCTTCGGTGAAGACGTAGGAAATAATGGTGGGGTATTCCGTGCTACTGAAGGACTACAAAAGGAATTCGGAGAAGAACGTGTATTTGATACTCCTCTTGCTGAGTCTGGTATAGGTGGTTTGGCTGTAGGTTTATCTTTAGAAGGTTTCCGACCAGTCCCAGAAATCCAGTTTTTTGGTTTCGTATATGAGGTAATGGATTCAATTAGTGGACAACTTGCTCGTATGCGTTTCCGTAGCGGTGGAAAATACCATGCACCTGTTACGATTCGATCACCTTTTGGTGGTGGCGTTCATACACCAGAAATGCATGCAGACAGTTTAGAAGGCTTAATGACAGCACAGCCTGGATTGAAAGTTGTTATTCCTTCTTCACCATACGATGCAAAAGGATTATTAATATCTTCAATCCGTGATAATGATCCTGTCATTTTCTTAGAGCACATGAAATTGTATCGCTCCTTCCGTGAAGATGTACCAGAAGAAGCTTACACAATTCCTTTAGGGCAAGCAGCTGTTAAAAGAGAAGGAAAAGACTTATCGATTATTACGTATGGCGCGATGGTGCACGAAAGTTTAAAAGCTGCAGACGAACTTGAAAAAGAAGGTTTTTCTGTTGAAGTTATCGACTTGCGTACTGTCCAGCCTCTAGATATCAAAACGATTATTTCTTCAGTAGAAAAAACAGGACGGGTTATTGTTGTTCAAGAAGCACAAAAACAAGCAGGAATAGCAGCAAATGTTGTTGCTGAAATAAATGAACGAGCAATTTTAAGTTTAGAAGCACCTGTTCTTCGAGTAACTGCACCAGACACGGTATTCCCATTCTCTCAAGCGGAAACAGTTTGGTTACCAGACTCAAAAGACATAATTGCAACAGCTAAAAAAGTTTTAACGTTTTAATAAACACTCAGAAAAGAAAGGGTGAACTTTATGGCATTTGAATTTCGATTACCTGATATCGGTGAAGGAATACACGAAGGTGAAATCGTAAAATGGTTTGTCAAAGCGGGCGATTCTATTGGAGAAGACGACATTTTATGTGAAATCCAGAATGACAAAGCAGTTGTAGAAATTCCATCACCTGTAGCTGGAAAAGTAGAAGAAGTTCTAGTTGGCGAAGGAACAGTAGCAACTGTTGGTCAGGTATTAATCCGTATAGATGCCGATCCGGGCTATGAAAACCTTCAGTTTAAGGGTGGACATGAAGAGGAGTCTAAACCTCAGGTACAAACAGAATCACAAGTACAGGCTACTTTTGAGACTGGAAAAGAAGTAGAAAAAGAACCAACACCTGTTGCTAAAGAACTCGCACCAACACCTGTTGAAACGACAAAAGAAGCAACTAAAATGAGCGAAACACCAATGGTAGAAAAAGATCCAAATGGCCGTGTCATTGCCATGCCATCGGTTCGAAAATTTGCTCGAGATAACGATGTTGAAATTTCACAACTTAATGGTTCTGGGAAAAATGGCCGAATCATGAAAGAAGATATTGAAGCGTTTATGAGCGGAGGATCGACTTCCGAATCATCTTCAAATGACGCTGTAGCTAGAAATGAAGAAACACCGAGCGAAGAAAAAGATAATAAGTCGGTAGCACCATCATTAGAAGGGGAATTCCCTGAAACACGTGAAAAAATGTCAGGAATTCGAAAAGCTATTGCAAAAGCAATGGTTCATTCTAAACACACAGCACCACACGTAACGTTAATGGATGAAGTGGATGTAACAGAACTAGTTGCCCATCGTAAAAAATTCAAAGACTTAGCGGCAGAGAAAAACGTAAAATTAACATACTTACCTTACGTTGTAAAAGCATTAGTAAGCACATTGCGTGAATTCCCTGACTTCAATCGTTCATTGGATGACGAAGCTGGTGAAATTATTCAAAAGCATTACTTCAATATCGGAATTGCAGCTGATACAGAAAAAGGACTCCTTGTTCCTGTGATTAAGCATGCAGATCGTAAATCTGTTTTTGCGATTTCTGATGAAATAAACACACTTGCTGGAAAAGCTCGTGACGGAAAACTCTCACCTTCAGAAATGAAAGGTGCTTCATGTTCGATTACGAATATTGGATCTGCTGGTGGTCAATGGTTTACTCCTGTTATCAATCACCCAGAGGTTGCAATTCTAGGGATTGGACGTATTGCTGAAAAACCAGTGATTAAAAATGGTGAAATTGTAGCCGCTCCTGTGTTAGCATTATCATTGAGCTTTGATCATCGAATGATAGATGGTGCGACTGCTCAGCATGCGTTAAATAACATTAAGCGTTTGCTTAGCAATCCAGAACTTTTATTAATGGAGGCGTAAAACTATGGTAGTTGGAGATTTCCCGATTGAAACAGATACGCTCGTCATTGGCTCAGGCCCTGGCGGATATGTTGCGGCTATCCGCGCAGCACAAACTGGACAAAAGGTAACCATTGTCGAAAAAGAACTTGTAGGTGGAGTTTGTTTGAATGTTGGATGTATTCCTTCGAAAGCGTTGATTTCAGTTGGTCATCGTTTTGAACAAGCAAAACACTCAGACGATATGGGTATTACGGCTTCAGACGTGAAAATTGATTTTTCAAAAGCCCAAGCTTTTAAAGATAGTGTAGTTAAAAAATTAACGGGTGGCGTTGAAGGCTTATTAAAAGGAAATAAAGTAGAAATCGTTCGTGGAGAAGCTTACTTCGTAGATGCAAACACGGTTCGTGTTATGGACGAAAAATCTGCACAAACATACACATTCAAACATGCAATTATTGCAACTGGATCACGTCCAGTGGAAATTCCAACATTTAAGTTTTCGAAACGTGTATTAAGTTCAACAGGAGCATTAGCTCTTGAAGAAATACCGGGTAAATTGGTTGTTATCGGTGGTGGATATATCGGAACAGAATTAGGTTCAGCTTTTGCAAACTTAGGATCTGAAGTAACGATTATTGAAGGTGGCGCTGATATTTTAGCTGGTTTCGAAAAACAAATGACACAAATCGTTAAAAAAGGGTTAAAGAAAAAAGGTGTTGAAGTCGTTGTAAAAGCATCGGCTAAAGGTGTTGAAGAATCAGATTCAGGCGTAATAGTTTCTTATGAAGCAGGCGGCGAAGAGAAAAAAGTCGAAGCGGATTATGTGTTAGTAACAGTAGGTCGTCGTCCAAACACAGACGAAATGGGTCTTGAGGAACTTGGTATTAAAATGGGCGAACGTGGTTTAATCGAAGTAGATAAACAAGTTCGTACAAGTATCGAAAACATTTTTGCAATTGGTGATGTTGTTTCTGGACCTCAACTTGCACACAAAGCTTCTTATGAAGGTAAAGTGGCAGCTGAAGTCATTGCTGGTCAAACATCAGTTGTGGATTACTTAGCTATTCCTGCTGTGTGTTTCACAGATCCAGAACTTGCAACAGTGGGTTTAAATGAAGAACAAGCGAAGAATGAAGGGTTTGAAGTTGCTGCTGGAAAATTCCCGTTCGGAGCAAATGGTCGGGCATTAGCGTTAAACGCATCAGAAGGCTTTGTGAAGCTTGTTTCACGTAAATCTGATGGTTTACTTCTAGGTGCACAAATCGTGGGTCAAGGAGCTTCTGACATGATTGCAGAACTTGGTCTTGCGATTGAAGCAGGTATGACAGTTGAAGATATTGCCATGACGATTCATGCGCATCCAACATTGGGAGAAATCGCAATGGAAGCAGCAGAAGTTGTTATGGGTCACCCTATTCATATCATGTCTAAATAATGTTTAACTTGTCGCACAGCAATTTTTGCTGTGCGGCTTTTTTCATATTTTTACTAGATAGGTAGCAAAGCTTTTGATTAGCGTGATAAAATGCTAAGAGAAAGGGTTAATGGTGATGACAACATGAAAAACTTAAAATGGATCGTGATAATGACGCTGGTTCTTATTTTATCTGCTTGCGCGGAAAAAGAAGAAGTTCAGCCAGTGTCGCAAAAACAAGATAATCTTATTAAAGAAGAAAAAGAGGAAGTTGTTGAAGAAAAAGTGGAAGAAGAGCAACCTGTAGAAGAAGTTGTTGCTCAGCCACAGTATGTGTTGACCGAAGGAAACTGGTCGTTGAAACCCATTTCTTCCGCACCATCTAAAGTTGTTTTACTAACGATTGATGATGCACCAGACAAACGTTCGTTAGAAATGGCTAAAACCTTAAAAGCATTAAATGCACCCGCGATTTTCTTCGTAAATGGACATTTCATAGATACTGACGAAGAGAAAGCGGTATTAAAAAAAATTCATGAAATGGGATTCGCTATTGGAAATCATACCCAAACACATCCGAATTTAAAGCACCTCTCTGAGGAAGAACAGCGTGCTGAAATAATTGGGTTGAACGAAACCATTGAAGCGGTAATCGGTGAAAAACCGATATTTTTCCGAGCGCCTTTTGGTGTTAATACGGACTTTAGTCGTAATCTTGTAAAAAGTGAAGGCATGCTTCTTATGAATTGGACGTATGGATACGATTGGGAAAAGAACTATCAAGACGCAAATGCACTAGCGGATATTATGGTAAATACAGAGTATTTAACTGATGGGGCAAACCTATTAATGCACGATAGAGTATGGACAGCAGCGGCATTGAAACAAATCGTGGAAGGATTGAGAGCTAAAGGGTATGAAATGATTGATCCGTTAACGATTCAAGGAGTCAATGCAGAATAGATGTATTTCAAATAAAACAGGCTGAACTTCCAATTAAGTGGAAGTTCAGCCTGTTTTTCTTTAATAAAACGCCTTATGTTCTTTAATAACGTGTATTAATTTTAATTCATCATCTTCAGGACCTTGAACCGGAAGACCTGCCTCTACATTCATAAGGATATATGCGATATTTTCCTCGGTTATTATTTCCCCGGGAATAAATATAGGAATTCCAGGTGGATATACCATGATAAATTCCGCGGATATGCGTCCTGCTGCTTCAGAAAATGGGACTACTTCTGTTGTCGCATAGAATGCATCACGAGGAGTCATAGCAAGTTTTGGTATGTCTGGAATGGTGACATATGGTACGACAATGGTTGCTTCAGTCTCAAAGAACTGTGCCATACGTTTTAACGCATTAACAAGCAAGCCGATCTCTTTTTCAGTATCTCCAATCGTGACGATACACAAGATGTTGTAAAGATCCGAAAGTTCAATCTCAATATTAGCATTTTCACGAAGCCATTCCTCAGCTTGATGTCCTGTAATACCTAAATTTTTCACACTTATGAGTAATTTAGTTGGATCAAAGTCAAAAGTTGCTGATGTTTGCAATACTTCTTTTCCGACACAACGTAAGTGAGGAATTAAGTTAATCTGTTCTCGAGCACCTTCTGCTAATAAAAGTGCCGAATTAATTAAATCCGTTCCATGAACGGCTAATTGACGCCTTGCAGTATCAAGTGAAGCTAAAATAGGGTATGAAGTTGAAGTTGTCGTCAACATTGATAAGATGGATTGCACTCTTTTAGCAGAGACGCGACCTTCACGGACGTTTAATACAGAGCTTTGAGTCAATGAACCGCCGAGTTTATGAACAGATGTTGCCGCCATATCCGCACCAGCAGCCATTGCCGAAACAGGTAAATCTTTATGAAAATGAATGTGAACACCGTGCGCTTCGTCGACTAAAACTGGAATGTTTCGACTGTGAGAGATTTCAACAATGCGAGTTAAATCCGCCGCAAACCCAAAATAAGTTGGGTTAATTACGAGTACTGCTGAAGCATCTGGATGAGCATCCAAAGCTTTTTCAACTGATTCTGCAGAAATACCATGTGATATTCCAAGTTCTGAATCAACTTCTGGGTGAATAAATACGGGAATAGCACCTGCAAAAACAATGGCCGACATAATCGATTTATGTACATTACGAGGGACTAGAATTTTATCTCCAGGACCACATACACTTAGAATCATCGTCATAATCGCACCGCTTGTCCCTTGTACAGAGAAAAATGTATAATCAGCACCAAAGGCCTTTGCCGCTAATTCTTGTGCTTGTTTAATTGCGCCTTTTGGTGAATGTAAATCGTCTAGAGGTGCAATATTAATTAAATCGATTGACAGCAAATTATCGCCAACAAATTCGCGGAAAGCAGGGTCTACCCCTTTTCCTTTTTTATGGCCTGGTATATGAAATTGAATAGGGTGCCTATTTCGATGTTTAAGTAGTGCATCGAATAAAGGGGTTTCCAACTGAGACAATGAACGTACCACCTCAACTTTCTGAAAATATAATGTGCTTTTAAAATAAAAACAAGTGAATTATAGCATTTTGACTGCATTTTGACTATCTTTAATAAAAGGAAAGATAGAATTATGGAAGAATGGAAGATGTAGGGAGGAATTCATCAATGAAATGGCAAACACGCGTAACGGACTTACTTGAAATCAAATACCCCATTATTCAAGGTGGGTTAGCCTACTTGGCTTATGCTGATTTAGCAGCTGCTGTATCATATGCAGGAGGGCTTGGTCAAATTACTGCAATGAGTTTAGAATCCCCTGAAGCTTTACGTGAAGAGATTCGAAAAGTTCGTTCCATGACAAACCAACCTTTTGGTGTTAACTTTGCTATCGGTGATCATGGACGTCCTTTCTTACACATGCTAGATGTAGCAATTGAAGAAAATGTGCCAGTGGTTTCAATGACAGGTGGAAATCCCACACCGATATTTAAGCAACTTCAAGGAACTTCTATAAAAAAATTAGTCTTAGTCGCTGCAACTAGACAAGCTCAAAAAGCTGAAGAATTAGGAGCGGATGCTGTCATGGTTGTAGGTCAAGAGGGTGGGGGACATCTTGGTCGGGATGATATTGGAACAATGGTTCTAGTGCCTAAAGTAGTAGATGCTGTTTCTATACCTGTTATTGCTTCTGGAGGAATAGGCGACGGACGGGGATTAATGGCGGCACTTGCTTTGGGGGCAGAGGGTATTGAAATGGGTACACGTTTTATTGCCACAAAAGAATGTGTTCATGCTTCAGCTGAGTATAAACAAGCACTGATTAAGAGTTCAGAAACTGGTACAACTGTGATTAAGCGTTCTATCGGTGCCCCCGCACGAGCCTTAATTAATCCTTGGACAGATAAAATTCATGATATTGAAGCAAATACCCCCACTTTCGATGCATTAAAACCGTTTATTAGTGGGGAAGCTAACAAGCAATATATTTATGAAGGTAGAAACGATCAGGGGTTTGGCTGGGCAGGACAAGTAATTGGATTAATTGAAGACGTGCCTTCTGTAGAGGAATTATTTTCTCGAATGATTTCACAAGCACAATCCATCCGAGTAAAATGGAATGAAAGAAAGGGTGAACTATAATGAACTATTCATATCCATTATCTAAAGATTGGTCTACCGAAGAAATTGTGGGGGTTGTCCAATTTTTTCAAGTAATTGAACAAGCTTATGAAACAGGTGTTAAACGAGAAGAACTGATGAACAAATATCGACGCTTTAAAGAAATTGTCCCTTCCATGGCAGAAGAAAAAACGTACTTTAGAGAGTTCGAAAAAGAGAGTGGATATATTAGCTACCCAATTATTAAGAAAATGAAAGAAACAACCACTGGAGCTATTATTAAAGGAGCAGGGAGATAATCCTCTGCTCCTTCCTTATTTTTTACTGACCATCAATTGATAAATCGGTAACAAAGATTCAAAAGTTTCTTCGGCGAAAGTTTCAAATTCATCTCCTGACATTTGAACGGCTTTCTCTCTTCCTAAATGTCGACCAACTAAAAACTCACCTTTTTTAACGTCTCTTAATCGAATCAATACATTTTCTAATTCATCTTTATATGCTTTCTTCAAAGGAATAGCACTTGGTGACATGTGATCACCGGAAATGATGAAGTCCTCAGGTAACTTTTTAAATAATGTTTTCTTTTTTAATAATCTTTCAGCGATAGCTACTTTGTCGGGTGCCTCATAAATAACAGCTACAATTATAAAGACATGTGTCCCCCATAAACCTATTTGGAAATGTGGTAAAGCTTTATAACCACGCTTATAAGGGGCGAATGCTACCCATGAATCCCTTGGCGGGTTTACCGACCGACGTGCATGTTTAGCCACATGTGGAAAGAACTCATCCCCAGTCTTTCCTGAGAAAAAAGTCGTATAGCTTGTACCAAATGATTCAAATTTCGGTCGGACTTTTTCTATTAAAGCTTGCATACGATGTTCTAATCCATCTATTTTAAATACCTCGAAATCGGTATTTTCCCATTTTGGTGGCATATTTTTTTCCTCCTTTGCAATTACTACGTTTATTTTAATCATATTATGGGAAAAAATCTTGTAAGTAGGCTTTATGGAGTTGACAAATAAAATTTAATTCCATAAAGTATAAAAACATTCAGAATATTCTAATATAAAAGAAAAGGGGTGTATGACCATGAAACAAGTTGTCCAAATCAAACGCAAACAAGATATTGAACAGAAGTTAATTAATGGATTACTTTTAGAACTCGATTATGAACTTGCCTCTTTATTCGATGCAATACAGTTGGAAAATGAGAAAGAAATGGCCAAAAGTAAAACTCGACTTGCTGAGATTCATCACGAGTTGGAGGCGCTCCATGCTTTACAATAATAATAAATTAGTCATTTATACGTAAATGCGCCTGTTCGTCTAATCTGACAACGGGTGCTTTTTTTGTTTATAATAATACCATACTCATTTATGAGACTTTGATATGTAATTGGTTAGAAAGGTGGAGTACATCTTGGACTTACAAAAACTTGACCGTGATGCGAAAAATCTTCTAAAAGAAGCTGGTAGTAAAATAAGAACATCTTTTTCGAGCGAACTTTCGATAGAAACTAAAGCAGATGCAAATGATTTAGTAACAAATATCGATAAGGAGATCGAACAGTTTTTCATTCAATATATAAAGAGTAATTACCCAAACCATCTGATATTAGGAGAAGAGGGTTTCGGAGACGATTTAACTAGTTTAAACGGAACCGTGTGGATACTCGATCCAATTGATGGAACTATGAATTTCATTCATCAGAAACGAAACTTTGCCATCTCTTTAGGAATTTATCAAGATGGAGTAGGAGTTTTAGGATATGTTTATGATGTTGTTTTAGATGAGTTATATAGTGCCCAAAAAGGACATGGTGCTTACTTAAATGATGAGCGAATTCCTTTTCTAGAATCTACTTCGATTAATGAAGCAATAATTGGAATGAATGCAAGTTGGGTGGTTCCTAATGGATATATTGAACATGAAGGATTGATTCAACTTGTGAAAGATGTAAGAGGGATCCGTTCATATGGATCTGCTGCATTAGAATTGGCTTATGTTTCAACTGGAAGGATAGACGCTTATATGTCGATGCGTTTATCGCCATGGGATGTTGCCGGGGGCATGATTATCGCTAGCGAAGTTGGTGCAGTGTCAACGAATTTATGTGGAGAACAATTGAATCTGTTAGGACAAGATACTTTTATTGTTGCTCGAAATGGATTACACGATCAAATAATTAGCAAATACATTCGCTTAAAATAAAAAGACAGGGAAAAGTTATCCTTTTCCGTGCCCATTATTTAGTCATAATGTATTCATAATAATCCTTGATCACGAAATTTTTTCTTTGTCTTAAATCCGAATCCCATGATGAATATCAGCATTAGGATACTTAAGAAAATGCCTATTACACTGCGTAATCCAATTGATATTCCGATGGCAAACATCGCAAACAAAGCAGCTAAAGAATATAGCGTAAAAACCCATTTATTGTTTTTCATGGAAAAACCCTCCAACATACGATTATAAATTTACAATTATAATTCAGACAAATAACTACAACATGTGCTATAATAACACAGTTATGGACTCGAAAAAAGAATATGGAGTGAAACAATGACTAATTTACGTCACGACTTAAGAAATATTGCAATTATTGCCCACGTTGACCATGGTAAAACTACTTTAGTTGACCAACTATTAAAACAATCCGGTACTTTCCGTTCAAATGAACATGTGGACGAGCGTGCGATGGATTCAGGTGATATCGAGCGTGAGCGCGGTATTACAATTCTTGCTAAAAATACAGCGATCCAATATAAAGATGTTAAGATTAACATTCTTGATACACCTGGTCACGCTGACTTTGGTGGAGAAGTTGAACGTATTATGAAAATGGTAGACGGTGTTCTACTTGTAGTTGATGCTTACGAAGGTTGTATGCCTCAAACACGTTTCGTATTGAAAAAAGCATTAGAACAAAATTTACAACCAATCGTTGTTGTAAACAAAATTGACCGCGATTTTGCTCGTCCTGAAGAAGTAGTAGACGAAGTTCTTGAACTCTTCATCGAACTTGAAGCTAATGATGATCAATTAGAATTCCCAGTTATTTTTGCATCAGGTATGAATGGTACAGCAAGTCTTTCGTCAGACGCTTCAGAGCAAGATGAAAACATGCAAGTTCTTTATGATGCAATTATTGAACACATCCCGTCACCAGTAGACAATAAAGAAGAACCACTTCAATTCCAAGTTTCTCTTTTAGATTACAACGATTACGTTGGTCGTATCGGGATTGGTCGTGTTTTCCGTGGAACGATGGAAGTAGGACAACAAGTTTCTCTTATGAAATTAGACGGTAAAGTGAAAAACTTCCGTGTAACGAAAATGTTTGGTTTCATGGGACTTAAACGAGTTGAAATTCAAAAAGCGTCTGCAGGAGATTTAATCGCAGTATCAGGAATGGAAGATATTAACGTTGGTGAAACAGTTTGTCCAACTGAACATCCTGAAGCATTACCAATTTTACGCATTGATGAGCCTACTCTTCAAATGACGTTCCTTGTGAATAACAGTCCATTTGCTGGACGTGAAGGGAAATGGGTAACATCTCGTAAAATTGACGAACGCCTTCAATCACAACTTGAAACAGACGTTTCACTTCGAGTTGATCCAACAGATTCACCGGATGCATGGATTGTATCGGGTCGTGGAGAGTTACATTTATCAATCTTGATTGAAAACATGCGTCGTGAAGGTTTCGAACTTCAAGTGTCTAAACCTGAAGTTATCGTTCGCGTAATCGATGGCGTTCGTTGTGAGCCAGTAGAACGTGTACAAATTGATATCCCTGAAGAGCATGTTGGTTCAATTATTGAATCAATGGGTGAACGTAAAGGTGAAATGCTAGACATGATTAACAATGGTTCTGGCCAAGTTCGTTTAGTGTTCATGGTACCTGCACGTGGATTAATAGGTTATACAACTGATTTCATGACATTAACACGTGGATATGGAATCATAAACCACACATTCGATAGCTACCAACCAATGCAAAAAGGTCGCGTAGGAGGACGTAGTAAAGGTGTTCTAGTTGCTATGTCAACTGGTCAAGCATCTGAATATGGAATCTTAGGAATTGAAGATCGTGGTACAATTTTTGCTGAACCTGGTATGGAAATTTATGAAGGAATGATCGTTGGAGAGCATACACGTGATAACGACTTAACGGTTAATATTACGAAAATGAAAGCTGCCAATAACATTCGTTCAGCAAACAAAGAAGCAACTACAACTCGTAAAAAGCCACGTATTATGACGCTTGAGGAATCACTTGAATACCTAAACGATGATGAGTACTGTGAAATCACACCACAATCTATTCGTTTACGTAAAAAAGTACTCGACAAAGCGGAACGTGAACGCGTAACGAAGAAGAGTAAAACAGCTGAAAATAACTAATCGTGATTGAGAGGGTGAGGAATCTTGGAGGAGCAACTTGTCTATGAAGATATGTACCCTATTACTCGTTTGCTTTATGAAGTCCTTCCGAGCTACACTGTGGCAGGATACGCGTTGTTTCTTGTCATCTTCTTACTATCTGCTTTAGTTTACAAACTTGGTTTTGCAAAAAAGTTAAAGCTGTCACAAAACATCGTTATCTACTTATTTTTGTTAATCGGTTGTGTAATGCTAACTTTTTTAGCTTTAGCCTTACCGGTAGTAGAAGGATTAATCGTTGCAGCAATGATACTGATTTTATATAAAATTCGTTTACGAAATGAAAAGAGAAGCGCTAGCGTCTAAGCTAGTGCTTCTCTTTTTTTATATGATTAAATTAATTTTTTATAAAGAAAAGCTAATGTCCAAACATACATGAAGTGACCAACTGACCAATAAGTGAACGCTTTCCAATCATACCAGATTGGAACTTCTTTAATAGCCAGTTCGCTCAATATAAAGTATAAAATAAACGTTGGTAAACATATAAGAAAGCTTAGTAACATTAATTGTTTAAAATACTTTCCAAGCTTGAATCTTTGAGCAAGGTTTACAAAGACAAAAGTGATCACGATTGAGATGAAAACATGAAAGAAAAATTCAGTAGTTTCTGACCAATCATGAGAACCAAATATAGGAATAAAATCCACATTTAATAATAAAGTATAAACACCAATGTTAGTAAAGTGTTCAATAGACTTGAGAATAAGACCTAAAACAATGCCATTCAATAAACCAATAAACAAAGACAGTATAATTGAACGGCTATTCCACATTAGAAATCTTCCTCAATTCGACGGGAACTCTTATAAAATTGGAAATGACCTGTAGCCAATCGATCTTTTGTTCTGACTTCAATTCTGTCATGACATGGTTCACACATGTATGTATGAATCGGCCGATTTCGCAGTTTTTTTGCTAATGGCGCATCATCGGGTAACTGATTAATGGTGTCACAAATTACACATTTCACACGCATATGATTACGCTCCTATTCTACTCGAACAGCGTTTACATGCTTGATGGGATTATTGAGATTAGAGCCATCTTCAAGCATTGCATACACTGGTCCATCGTCTACTAGTTGTTTACCTTCTTGACTAAACTTAAAAATAATCGATTCAGCTTCTGTTAAAGAATAGCGATATTCGTCTCCACTTGCAGTTTCAAGTACAACGGTAGTTGCATCATCTTTGACTTCTGCATTCTTCAAAAAATGCTTTAAGTAAATACCAAAAGTACCTGTTAGCATTTTTGTTTTTTCATATTTCTTTTCAGTTTTTAATGTAGGTGGGTAGGTAGCACCCTCCATTATTTCGCGCGACCAGTGTGCAGACATGTTTTTTGTATACTCTATTAACTCATCTTTTTCTATGTGAGCATCCGTAAAAAACGTGGTTAAGTCAATACGGCGATCATCAAAAATCCAAACGCTAGGGTCAAGCGTAATATTAAATGCTACTTTGCCTTTAATCGGAATGATTCTTTCCATATATGGGTGCCTCCTAAGAAGTTGCAATATCTAATTTAGTATAACGCTTTAAGGGTTCGTTAAAAAGAATTAAGTTTTATCATGCAAGGATTCGAGAGCAATACTTGCAATTTTTAGTTTAGAAAGATACACTTTATTAAGAAAATATAAGGTAATGGGGGCGTCCTCATGGATACAGAATTACAACAATCGTATCAGGAAAAAGCATATCTTTTGCTAAAAGCTGATGCTTTGAAAATAGCACAATTAATTAAGGTTCAAATGGACCATTTAACGATGCCTCAATGTCCTCTTTATGAAGAAGTCTTAGATACGCAAATGTTTGGATTATCCAAAGAAATTGATTTTGCGGTTAAACTTGGGCTTATTGAGCGCGAAGAAGGAAAACTTCTTATGTCGTCTTTAGAAAAAGAAATGTCTGTTTTGCATGATGCATTTACAGGAAAATAAGTAAAAAACTCAAACTCTTCATGTGTTTGAGTTTTTTTGCTAGAAAAAAGAAAAAGAGGTTCATCTATGATTTCATACATAAAACGTTATGCAAAAAATTTCGATTATCCACTTTTTACTACATATCTTTTCCTATGTCTATTTGGGTTAGTGATGATTTACAGTGCCAGCATGGAATGGGCAGTCAATGTATATGGTTATGAACCGGATTTCTTCTATAAACGTCAAGTAATTAATCTACTTGTCGCAATCCCTGTTTTTTTATTGGCCGCTTTCATTCCATATAAACATTATCGTCGCAAACCGATTATGGCGAGTATGCTTTTTGTCATGTTTATCCTTCTATTTGCTGTCCATTTTATCGGGGATGACATCAATGGCGCTAAGAGTTGGATTACAATAGGACCTTTGCGATTGCAACCATCAGAGTTAGCAAAAATTATATTAATCTTATATTTTGCTAGTGTTTTTGCAAATAAAAAAACAAAAGGAAATTTGGACTCTGTTAATGAATCCATTGCTCCCCCTGTTACAATTTTGACCATCGCTTTTTTCTCTGTTTTAAGTGAAGTGGATATGGGTACAGCAGGTATTATTTTATTTGTTTCTGTTTCAGTTCTAGCTGCTAGTGGTATTCGTTTCAAAACCTTTGCAAAATTATTTAGCCTCATTTTTGGCGTCATTATTTTAATTACCCCGATACTGTATTTCTTTCGGGATATCTTTATTACTCCGAAAAGGCTACTGCGATTAGAAGCTTTTTTGAATCCTTTTGAGTTTGAACAGGATTCAGGATTTCAAATAGTAAATGGATATTTAGCTATTGGTGCAGGGGGAGTTAAAGGACTAGGTTTAGGTCAATCCGTTCAGAAATTAGGTTATTTACCCGAGCCGCAGACCGATTTTATTATGGCGATTATTGCAGAAGAGTTGGGTATATTAGGTACTGTACTTGTGATAGGAAGTCTTGGATTTATTGTATTACGTGCATTATTCATTGCATTGAATACACAAGACGTTCAAGCTAGAATGATTGCCACGGGTGTTGGCAGTCTGATAGGCTTTCAAACTTTTATTAACTTAGGTGGATTGCTTGGGATTATTCCTTTAACGGGAGTACCTCTTCCGTTCATTAGTTATGGAGGAACATCCGTCGTTTTGTTATCTTTAGCAATGGGAATACTATTAAATGTATCAATGTTTGTTAAACATGAAAAAATGCAAAGCTAAGGGGTGCTTCAAATGAAAACAATTCAAAAGATTTTAGTAGCCAACCGCGGTGAAATTGCCATTCGAATTTTCCGTGCTTGTACGGAACTCAAATTAAGAACTGTGTCAATTTATTCAAGAGAAGATAGTGGATCCTTTCACCGTTACAAAGCGGATGAATCATACCTTGTAGGGGATGGTAAGAAACCAATTGATGCGTATTTGGATATAGAAGGTATCCTTGCTATCGCTAAAGATAGTGGAGCAGATGCAATTCATCCAGGATATGGCTTTTTATCGGAAAACGTTGATTTTGCACGTCGTTGTGAAGAAGAGGGAATAATCTTCATAGGGCCAACTTCTAATCATTTAAATATGTTTGGAGATAAAGTGAAGGCACGTGAGCAAGCTGTTCTTGCAGGAATTCCAGTGATTCCAGGAAGTGATGGCCCAATAACATCTGTTGAAGAGGCACGTGCATTCGGGGTTCAGAATGGCTATCCACTTATGATTAAAGCTTCTTTAGGTGGTGGGGGAAGGGGGATGCGAATTGTCCCTTCGGAAAGCGATTTGGAATCTGCTTATGAACGAGCGAAGTCAGAGGCTAAGGCAGCTTTTGGTTCGGACGAGGTGTATGTTGAAAAGTTCGTAGAGAAACCAAAGCATATTGAGGTTCAAATTTTAGGGGATAAACAAGGAAACCTTGTTCATCTATATGAACGGGATTGTTCAATTCAAAGACGTCACCAAAAAGTCGTTGAAATTGCACCATCCAATTCAATATCTGTTGATTTACGAAATCGAATTTGCGATGCAGCAGTTCAACTTATGAATAATGTAAGCTATTTAAATGCTGGAACTGTTGAATTCTTAGTAGCCGGTGAGGAGTTTTATTTCATCGAGGTTAACCCGCGTATTCAAGTTGAGCATACAATTACCGAAATGGTTACGGGTATTGATATTGTCCACGCGCAAATACATATTGCTGATGGTAGTTCAATTCATGATGAAGAAATTGCCATACCCGAGCAAAAAAACATTCCGTTATTCGGATTTGCTATACAATCACGTGTAACGACGGAGGACCCCTTAAATCAGTTCATGCCGGACACTGGTAAGCTTATGGTTTACCGATCAGGTGGTGGATTTGGTGTTCGTTTAGACGCTGGGAATGGGTTCCAAGGAGCGATTATTACGCCTTATTATGACTCATTACTTGTTAAAGTTTCTACTTGGGGAATGACGTTTAAAGAAGCAGCAGCAAAAATGGATCGAAACTTACAGGAATTCAGAATTAGGGGTATCAAAACCAATATACCTTTCTTAGAAAATGTGGTGAAACATCCTCATTTCTTATCTGGGAAGTTTGATACTAGCTTTATAGATACAACACCAGAATTGTTTTTATTCCCTACAAGAAAAGACCGTGGTTCTAAGTTATTAAATTATATCGGGAATGTTACGGTAAACGGTTTCCCAGGAATTGAAAAAGCATCAAAACCAACTTTTACCGTTCCAAGGAAACCACAAATAGAATTACTAACCCCCCCTTTAGCTGGAACAAAACAAATATTAACTGAACGTGGAGCAGAAGGTCTTGTTAAATGGATTCATGAGCAAAAAGAAGTATTAATTACGGACACTACTTTCCGCGATGCCCATCAATCGCTTCTTGCAACGCGCGTGCGTTCACATGATATGTATGAAATCGCTAAACAATCTGCAAGAGGCATGCATGACGCTTTTTCTTTTGAAATGTGGGGAGGAGCAACATTTGACGTTGCTTACCGATTCTTAAAAGAAAATCCTTGGGATCGTTTAATTCAAATGCGCCAAATGATACCTAATGTACTTTTACAAATGTTGGTCAGAGGAGCAAATGCAGTTGGTTATAAAAATTACCCGGACAATGTGATTCGTGAATTTATCCAAACATCTGCTGAAGCGGGAATTGATGTATTCCGGATATTTGATAGTTTAAATTGGATTAAGGGTATGGAAGTGGCAATAGATTCTGCAAGAAACTCCGGTAAAATTGCTGAAGCGGCTATTTGTTATACAGGTGATATATTAGATGATAATAGGGCGAAATATACCATTTCTTATTACAAAGAAATGGCAAAGGAATTAGAAGCTGCTGGTGCACATATTTTAGCCATCAAAGATATGGCTGGTTTATTAAAACCTGAGGCTGCTTATCGTCTCATTTCTGAACTAAAAGAAACCGTTTCGTTGCCGATTCATCTTCATACGCATGATACGAGTGGAAACGGCATCTATTTATATGGTCGAGCAATCGATGCAGGTGTTGATATAGTCGATACAGCACTTGGAACAATGGCAGGACTCACATCTCAACCGAGTGCTAACAGCTTAACGTATGCCCTTTCAGGAGGGAAGCGTGGGGTCCGTACAAATATTAAAGCATTAGAACAATTATCTCACTATTGGGAAGATGTAAGAAAATACTATCAAGATTTCGAATCAGGCATGATGAGTCCACATACTGAAATCTATGTGCACGAAATGCCAGGTGGTCAGTATAGTAACTTGCAACAACAAGCAAAAGCAGTAGGACTTGGTGAGCGGTTTGAAGAAGTGAAACATATGTATTCACGTGTAAACTTAATGTTCGGCGATGTTGTCAAGGTTACACCTTCTTCCAAAGTGGTTGGAGATATGGCACTCTTTATGGTTCAAAATGATTTAAACGAAGAGACAGTTTTAACAAGAGGAGAGACTATTGATTTCCCGGATTCTGTAATCGAGTTTTTCCAAGGATATATAGGTCAACCTTATGGCGGATTCCCAAAAGAATTGCAGCAGGTGATATTAAAAGAACGCAAAGCAATTACAGTACGTCCGGGAGAGTTATTGGAACCGGTAAATTTTGAGCAATTGAAGGAAGAACTTTTCCACAAACTAAGTCGTCCAGTAGATAGTCATGATGTTCTCGCCTATGCTTTATATCCAAAAGTGTTTGAAGAGTATTCTGACATGGTGAATAAGTTTGGAGATGTTTCTGTTTTAGATACACCTACATTCTTATATGGGATGCGACTTGGGGAAGAAATTGAAGTAGAGATTGAAAAAGGGAAGACATTAATTGTGAAAATGGTATCAATTAGTGAACCTCAATCAGATGGGAATCGAGTCATTTATTTTGAATTGAATGGTCAACCACGTGAGGTCATTATTCAAGATTTGACGATTGAATCAAGTAGTGACCAAGTAATTAAAGCAGATTTATCAAACCCAAATCATATAGGAGCAACGATGCCTGGAACCGTTTTAAAAGTAGTGGTCTCAAGCGGAAGCCATGTGAAGCGCGGCGAACATTTACTTATTACAGAAGCCATGAAAATGGAAACGACTGTTCAAGCGCCGTACAATGGAATTATTAAAGAAATTCATGTGGTCGCTGGTTCTGGAATTGCTACGGGTGATTTATTAATCGAAATGGAAAAAGAGTAAGAAAAAAGGCAGTTCCGCCTTAAGCGGAGCTGCCTTTACTTATTATCTGAAGTCGATCTATTTCGTGAACGTGATACGAGTAAAATCATGTAGGATAATAATCCGAACAAAAGGGAAATTAATAGTGAATGTAATAATGCAATGAAAAGATTAAGCTTCGTAAAAACAACTAACATTCCTGTAGTGGCTTGCAATACTACGATAATAAAAGCGATAATCCAGCCAATGTATAGGACACGTTGATCTTTATACTGTTTACATGCATAAAATGCTATTCCTGCGATCCAAATTAAAATTAATGCAGCGGCAGAACGATGCCCCATTTGTACCCATTCAAACAAATTAGAAGGCAAAGAAAATTCTCCGTTTTTACATAATGGCCAATCAGAACACACTAAACTTGAATTGGTGTGTCTAACAAGAGCTCCAGTGTAGACGACAACATAAGAATAGAGTGTAACACCAATTGTGTTCCATTTAAGTGTCTTACCAATACGTAATTTGTCAGCATCAAATTTTCGATCCACTTCAAAAATGAGAAGTGTCAGCAAGAGAACTGAGGCAAATGAAATGAGCGAAATACCGAAATGTAAAGCTAAAATAAAATCGCCTTGTCCCCATTTAACTTGTGCAGCACCTATTAGTGCTTGAAGAAGAAGAAAAAACATGGCTAAGAAGGATAGAAACTTAGTTTCTCTAACATGTCCAAGTGCTCGCCACGACCAAACTGATAAAATTAATATTAAAATACCAACTGCTCCCGTTACAAGACGGTGAGAAAATTCAATTAAAACCTCGGTCGTGATTTCATCTGGAATCAATTGCCCATTGCATCCTGGCCAGTGCCTGCCACAACCTAAACCACTTTCGGTTTTAGTGACAAGTGCTCCTCCAAGTAAGATGAGCAACATCCCAATAGTTGCTGCGACAGCGAACCACTTGAGGTATTTACGTTGTTGCATTTATGACACCTACTTTGCCTATACTGAATAATTGTAATGATATTCTATAATAGCGTTAATTTGCTTGACTATTTGAGGTTTTTTTAGTCTCTCGATAAAACGATACCTTGCTTGTATGATAATAGCTAAGAATAACCCAAAAAACAATGTCTAAGTAGGAAAAAAGTGAATTGCGCGGTCCATTTCACAAATTGTTCATAAAATATCCTCTTTCCATTCACAAATGAACATCGAAAATGCTTTATTATAGAGATGTTGTGGGAATTGGAGAAAATTCAAAAAGACCAATTCTAGTGAATTTCAACTTACTTATAGAAATAACTTCAGTTTTTCGATATAGTAAGTTATGCGGAATATGCTTACAACTTTGAAAGGAGGAGTTCCATGTCAAACGGTCGTGCACTTGCAGCAAACACTAATACAGATTCTGAAACCAATACGTTTGTGAAGGATTTTCTTGCACTAATCAAAATCGGTATTGTCAATTCAAATCTTGTTACTACATTTACAGGGTTATGGTTGGCGTTTCAATTCTCTGATCGTCATTTTTTAAATGAGCTGGACTTAATGTTCTATACACTTTTTGGAGCTGCATTGATTATTGCAGGTTCAGGGGCAATGAACAACTTCATAGATCGTGATATAGATCCAATTATGTCAAGAACAAAAACGAGACCAACAGTAACAGGTCGTTTTGCACCAACACCCGTTTTGTCAATTGCTCTGTCCTTTTTAGTTGTTGGCGAAATATTGTTATTTATGGCATCGGTTTCAGCCGGTGTATGGGGACTGGCTGGTATTATCAGCTATGTTGTTTTGTACACCATGTGGTCAAAAAGGAAGCATGTTAGCAATACAATTGTTGGTAGCATTTCAGGTGCAATACCTCCTGTCATAGGTTGGGCTGCAGTTGAACCGACACTTGGATGGGGAGCACTTGCCTTGTTCCTTGTTATGTTTGCATGGCAACCCCCACATTTTTATGCGTTAGCAATGAAACGAACGGAAGAATATCGTGCTGCAGGAATTCCGATGCTGCCAGTGGTAAAAGGTTTTGCACATACTAAGCGCTCTATGTTGCTATGGGTAATTGTCCTTTTTCCTCTTCCATTCCTTCTAATGGAACTTGGACCTTGGTTCCTAGTCCTAGCTACTGCATTAAATGTGGGATGGCTCGTACTTGCAATTAAAGGCTTTAAAGCGGAAGATGATTTAAAATGGGCAAATGGTATGTTTATTTATTCGTTAAATTACATGACAATTTTGTTTGTTTCTATGATTATTTTCTCGATTTTTAGTTAATGGTGGAATTCTTTCTTTGAATGAAGAATTCATATAGAACAGAACCACAGTCCTAGTAACAACAATTGAATACAACTACGAAAGAGGGGTTTGATTAAGCTATGATGAAAGGGCTCAAAAAGTGGCGTCTCTTTTCAATGCTGACAGCTCTAATGGTCTTCTTAGCTGGATGTGGTGAAGAGCATTTATCGACACTTACACCTGCAGGACAAGTCGGTAGAGATCAATACAATTTAATGCTGCTCTCAACGGGAATAATGGTACTTGTAATAGTCGTTGTATTGGTTGTTTACATCCTTGCGATTATAAAGTTCCGTCGTTCTAAGGTTGGAGAAGATACGATTCCAAAGCAAGTAGAAGGAAATCACACACTTGAAATCATTTGGACTGTCGTTCCGATTATTTTATTATTAATTTTAGCTGTCCCAACTGTAACTGCTACATATAATTTAGCTGACATCAAAGGGATGGATGTTAAAGACGAACAGGGTAACGCTAAGGCTGTAACAGTTAATGTTAAAGCTAATTTGTATTGGTGGGAGTTTGAATATCCTAATTTAGGTATTGTTACATCACAAGAGTTAGTTGTTCCTACAGGCGAAAAAGTGTACTTTAACTTAAAAGCGGCAGATGTGAAACACTCGTTTTGGATTCCAGCAGTTGGAGGTAAGTTAGATACAAATGTTGAGGGAATAAATACATTCTATTTAGATTTCGACAAACCATCAGAATCTCTTGAAGATGGTGTTTTCTACGGAAAATGTGCGGAACTTTGTGGTCCATCACATGCTTTAATGGACTTTAAAGTTAAAACGCTTGATCGTAAAGATTTTGATGCATGGGCTTCAAATATGAAAGCTTCCGCTGAACAAGCAACTCCAGATTCAGCAGTTGCTCAACAAGGGCAAGAATTATTCCAAAAGAGCTGTGTTGCATGTCATGCTGTGTCAGGTGCTGGGACTACTGGTGGTCAAGGACCAAACTTAGCAACATTTGGCGATCGTAACCGTGTTGCTGGCTTTATGGAACATAACGAAGAAAACGTTAAAAAATGGATTAGTAATCCAGAGAAATATAAACCTGGCAACTTAATGCCACAACCTAAAAACTTACCGAATAGAAATGGTAAGGAATTTACAAATCAAGAGCTTGATGCTCTTACAGAATATTTATTAGGATTATCTGTGGAAGAATAATCTTCGCAGAATGACTTGAGGGAGGTTAAAGTTGTGAGTTCAATCGCTCAGAAAAAAGGCTTTGGCGCAACATTATGGGACTACATGACAACAGTTGACCATAAAAAAATCGCCATCCTTTACCTCGTTGCCGGCGGATTTTTCTTTATCGTTGGTGGTATAGAGGCAATGCTTATTCGTATCCAACTTGCAAAACCAGATAACGACTTTCTGAGTGCAGGTGTGTATACCGAGGTTATGACTATGCACGGTACGACCATGATATTCCTTGCGGCGATGCCACTGTTGTTCGCGTTTATGAACGCTGCTGTACCACTTCAAATAGGTGCACGTGACGTGGCATTCCCATTCCTAAACTCTTTAGGTTTTTGGATGTTCTTCTTCGGTGGTGTATTCTTAAATCTATCATGGTTTTTAGGAGGAGCACCTGATGCAGGATGGACTTCTTATGCGTCTTTAGCGATAGCTTCTCCTGGTCACGGAGTTGACTTTTATGCACTAGGCTTACAGATTTCCGGTGGTGGTACGTTAATTGCAGGGATTAACTTCCTTGTTACAATAATTAACATGAGGGCACCAGGTATGACTTATATGCGTATGCCACTATTCACTTGGTCTACTTTTGTGGCATCAGCTTTAATTCTTTTCGCTTTCCCACCATTAACAGTGGGCTTATTCTTAATGATTTTTGACCGTATGTTTGGTGCAAACTTTTTTGATCATACAATGGGCGGTAATACAATAATTTGGGAGCATTTATTCTGGATTTTTGGTCACCCTGAAGTATATATCTTAATCTTGCCAGCATTCGGTATCTTCTCTGAAATTTTCTCAACATTCTCTCGTAAACGGTTGTTTGGTTACTCAGCGATGGTCTTTGCAACTGTGTTAATCGGTTTCTTAGGATTCATGGTTTGGGCTCACCATATGTTTACAACTGGTATGGGACCAACTGCTAATGCTATATTCGCAGTAGCAACAATGGCAATTGCTGTACCAACTGGTGTTAAAATTTTCAACTGGCTTCTCACAATGTGGGGAGGAAGTATTAAATTCACTACTCCTATGCTTTACGCGGTTGGATTTATTCCTACATTCGTTGCTGGTGGAGTAACAGGAGTCATGCAGGCTTCAGCACCTCTAGACTACCAATTACATGATTCATATTTCATCGTAGCTCATTTCCACTATGTTATCGTAGGTGGAACGGTCCTTGCATTATTAGCAGGACTACATTATTACTGGCCATTAATGTTTAACACAATGTTAAGTGAAACATGGGGTAAAATCACATTCTGGTTATTCTTCACTGGATTCCATTTAACATTCTTTATTCAACATTTCCTAGGGTTACTTGGAATGCCACGTCGTGTATTCACATATGAAGAGGATCAAGGCTGGGATTTGTTCAATTTAATTAGTTCCTTTGGTGCCATTTTCATGGCGCTAGGTATAATTATTCTTTTGGCAAATATTGTTATAACGATTGTGAAAAACAAAAAAGTTGGTCGTGATCCTTGGGAGGACGGTCGTACTTTAGAGTGGGCGGTACCACAACCAGTACCATTCTATAACTTTAAGCAAACTCCACTTGTTCGTGGTCTTGACACATATTGGATCGAGAAACAAGAAGGTAATAAAGAAGGAATGATTTATGCTGAGCCTATTGGCGATATCCACATGCCAAATAATTCATTCATTCCATTTGTTATGTCTTTCGGATTATTCGTAGGAGCATTTGGTGCACTTTACAACGGTGAGCAACCTTGGTCAATTCCTGTATTAGTGCTTGGTTTACTAATCACGTTTATCTCAATGGGAACTCGTTCACTGAAAGACGATTTGGGATACCATGTTCATAAAGAAGATTTACTGGATGAAAAAGAAGGGGGTAAACACTAATGGACTTAAATACTAAGTACACGCCCCAATCATGGCCAGACCATCCGGAGAGTTCTACATTAGAAGGCAAAAACAAATTTCTTGGTTTTTGGTTGTTCCTTGGCGGTGAAACAACATTATTTGCTAGTTTGTTTGCTACTTATTTAGCTCTAAAAAATAGAGGGCCAGAAGGAATGCAATTTAGTACCCAAGAATTGTTTGAATTACCACTAGTTTTCATCATGACAATGTTGCTATTAACGTCTTCATTGACAAGTGTTTATGCAGTTTATCATATGAAAAACTATAATTTTAAAGCAATGCAAGCTTGGATACTTGTAACAGTACTTCTAGGGGCTGCGTTCCTAGGTTTTGAAATTTATGAGTTCAATCATTATGTGCATTTAGGCTTTAATTATAGTCAAAGTTCATTTAGCTCAGCGTTCTTTACATTAGTTGGAACTCATGGATTACATGTATTAATTGGACTTGGTTGGTTTACACTACTGATGATTCGTAATTCAAAACGCGGATTAAATTTATACAATGCACCTAAGTTTTACGTAGCATCATTATACTGGCACTTTATTGACGTCGTATGGGTATTTATCTTTACGGTAGTATATTTGATGGGAGTGATAGGTTAAAATGGCACATGATGTACAGACACCCGTTAAATCTCATATTGAGTATGAATACGCTCGTCGTCGTTCGGCGAATGAAATGCGTGGTCAAGTAACAACATTTGCAATTATGATTTTCTTGACACTTATCGCGTTCACTGCTGTCTATGCAGGATTTTCGATATACTTTGTTTTACCGATTATTTTACTATTGGCTGTCATTCAAGTAATTTTACAACTATATTACTTCATGCATATGAGCCACAAAGGACATGAAACAGCTGCACTGTTTTTATACAGTGGCTCACTTGTTGCTGGGATTACCATATTAACATTTTTAACAGTTGTTTGGATTTAAGATAAAATTAAACGAGTGAGAAAGAGAAATCTTTCTTCACTCGTTTTTTTGATTTTTTTTTATTAATAAAATAGTTGCTTTCTTTTAAGAATAGCTTCGTCTTTATGTTTTGTACCATGATTGTCATAGTTCGTTCATTGATGTTATGTGCAAGGAGATTTATAATAGAAGTATAAAGAAAAGGAGAGGTTTTCGAGATGCCTTTAAATATATTCGGTTTCCAAGCATTGTGGAGTCCATATCTATTCATTTTTACGCTACTCGTCCTCGCCATCTATTTACTCGTTACAATAAAATGGCGAGATCGATTTGAAGATACTCAACCTTTAACTAAAAAAGAGTTAAGTGCATTTGTGATTGGTCTTATTCTTTTTTATGGAGTGAAAGGTTCACCAATCGACCTTATTGGTCATATTTTATTTTCCGTGCATATGGTTCAAATGGCTTTACTATTGATGCTAATTCCACCATTGGTCATTGTGGGAATTCCAACATGGCTATGGGAAAAGATCTTAGCTTTTTCATTTATCCGACCAATATTTCGATTTTTCACAAAGCCCTTACTTGCACTTATTGTTTTCAGTGGTCTGTTTTCGTTTTATCACATTCCGATCATGTTAGATACAATCAAACTAAATGAGTGGTACCACAGCATTTTTACACTGATTTTGTTTATGTCAGCTATCTTCCTATGGTGGCCGATTATGAACAAATTGAATGATGGACATCAAGTCCATGGTTTAAAGAAAATTGGTTATATCGTAGGAAGTGCGATTCTCATTACTCCAGCATGTGCATTAATCATTTTCGCACCTGAACCAATGTATGCTACGTATTCAAATGGGGCTGCATGGCTAAAAGCAATGGAATTATGTGTTCCATCAGATACAATGTCAAATTTAGCTTTGTCTGGGTTATCTGGTCCAGAATTATTCACGAATATGCCCGCAATTGAAGATCAACAATTGGGTGGAGTTATCATGAAAATTATCCAAGAAATTATTTATGGTGTATTTTTAGCAATGATATTCTTCCAATGGTATAAAAATGAGCAAGAAAATGCAGAAGAGATAACACAACAAGCTTTAGCAGAACGTCAAATGTATTTAAATAGTAATCAATAATCATACTTGTGAATTGTTAGGAGAAGTCATATGAACCTACCGTTATTACCAACGATCAGTACATTTTTTATCGTTTTGAGTGCAGTATTAGTCGCTATAGGATGGACTCTTATCAAGCAAAAGAAAATTGAAGCTCATAAAAAGACGATGATAGCAGCTGGGATTTCTGCATTACTATTTTTCTCTATTTACGCGTCACGTACCATATTCATTGGTAATACTGCATTCGGTGGTCCAGAAGAATACAAAATTTATTATACGATTTTTCTAGTCTTCCATATTTGTTTAGCGACAACCGGTGCTGTGTTTGGAATTTTCTCGCTGTTGACAGGTTTTAAAAACAAATTAAATATTCATCGCAAAATTGGTCCTATTACGAGTATTATTTGGTTTTTTACGGCAATTACAGGTGTGGCTGTCTATTCATTACTTTATGTAATTTATCATGGGGGGGAAACTACCTCCGTATTTAAAGCAATACTAGGATTCTAATAAAAAACGCCAACGATTTTTTTTAATCGTTGGCGTTTTCTATAGTTTAAAATTGGTTTTAATAATCCCTGCTTCTTTTGCTGTCGTGAAGATAATGACAACAAATGGTCCAATTATTAACCCTAAAAAACCAAAAATCTGTAAACCGATGAACATGGCAATTAGTGTAGCAAGTGGGGATAATCCAATTTGTGAACCCATTAATTTCGGTTCAACTGCACGTCGTATGACAAGTAAAACCAATGCCAGTATAGCTAGTTTTGTGCCTAAGGCAATATCACCGGTTGCAAACTGATACAGTGACCAGGGGGCAAGTACAGCGATGGAACCTAGTATAGGGATAATATCGATAATCCAGATGACAATAGACATGATAATTGCATATTTTGGAGCAATGATTAACAACCCAATGAAACTCCCTATTAATATGAACAAGCTCGCTAATAATTGAGCTTTCATAAAACCAAAGATTACTGAATTTAATCGTAAAGTCATAAATCGAGTTTTTTCAGCTGTAGCAGGTGTTAAATGTCGGAATACCATTTTTTTTAAATCTGTTAGATCTAACATAAATAAAAACAGCGTGATTATGTATACGATAAAACTGACTAAAAAATTTGGGATTTCTGTAAGCAAGCTAGTAATACTTTCATAACTAACAAAATCCAAAATTGCTTCTTTCATAAGTTCCATAAAATCATCTAATTTATCTTTAATGGAATCAACAACTTCAATAGGCATCCCTTGTGTAAAGCTAAATAGTTTACTTTGAACATTCATCCAGGAAAGAGACAATGTATTAAAGTAGTCAGGTGCTATTTTAGTTAACTGAATAATTTGTCCGATTAATTGGGTGATTGTGAAATAAAGAATAGCTGATACTAACAATAGGAAAAAAATAAAGACTGTAATTACTGAGGTCTTTCTTTTCCATGAAAATCTAACTTTCCCCCATTTTACCAATGGCTCTAAGAGAAACGCGGTAAGTAACGCTAGAAGTATTGGAATGGAGATAGGCAAGACAAACGTTAAAAATAAAACGGCTAATATGATTAATAAAATGATGATTCCTAACTTTTTGGTGATCCATTTGGGCATCCGCAACACCTCTTTTATACTAGTATCTTAAGTATAGACAACAACAACAAATTTGAACAGAAACATAGAAAAAACGCCTTGGAAAGATTCTTCCCAGGCGTTATCTTTATACAATTATTTCAAAAGCGCTTAAATCCGATTTAACAGCAGCAAGTGTTTGCTGACATGATTTTACTAAGTGGGCTGGAAAAACTTCCGCGTCTCCGTACTCGACGCCATGTGGGTAATAATGTTTACCAACAACAGGTTTCATCAAAGTTATGATGGCATCATGTGCGCCTACATCGCCTTGATTTGTAAAGCCAAATACACGTAAATAAAACGTGCCTTCTTTAATTTCATATTTCTTATCATATGTTACACGCTCGTAATCCCATTGACCTTCACGAACTAATCCGTGTTTCAACATGATTTCATCCAGCAATTCTAAGTCAGCTGCAGTATTTTCAAGCCCTGTGTTTTCAAAATACATAGATTCGTCCTCCTTTTATATGCAATATACCTATGATGCGTTCCATTTTATAATAGTTGAAATTCGCTTTTGTTGCAATGACAACATTGTGTCTAAACGCTTTTCACTGCTATAATAAATTCATCTATCTTTGGAAAAGGAGTTGTTTATTTGAAGGTATTGGTTCGCATTCTTATTATATTAGCCATTATTATAACTGTTTTTTTATACTCAGACCAATCCGTTAAAGAAAACGACATACTGAAAGCTCCATTCTCTTCGGGGCAAGCAATACCACAGGTGAATTTACAGCCACCTTCTGGGGAAAATACGATTCCACGTCCGACAAGTGGATTGTCAACGATGGTTGGAAAGAATGCAAAAGATTTTGTTTCTTTATATGGTGACCCTAATAGAATAGAATCTTCAGCATTTGGTTACAAATGGTGGGTTTATAATGAATCTTTTTCTAAGTTCATGATGATTGGTGTTACAGAGGATGGTACGATCAATCAAGTATATATTGCAGGAAAACAGTTGGATGCAACACCATTTGCGATCCAACAATCGATTGATGAGTTATATAGATTTACCATTATTCAGTCCGAGATTTCAGTCCAAATTGGTTTAAGTACATATACATTTACAATAAGTGATGAAGATTTAAGGAACCGGATACTTGTCGAGTTTAATGACTTATATGCGCAGGTTTATGTTGATCAGGAAGACAAAGAAATAGAAGCGATTCGATTTACTGATTCCAAGACACTCGTTTTGCATCAACCTTATGAGATGGTGTATAAAGGGGATTTTATTGCTCCACCTGTGCCTTCTACTAATCGGCAAAAGGAAATAGATGAGACCAACGAACGGCAAACATTGGATTTAACAAATGTATATCGGATTAGACATAGTATAGGAGCAGTCGAAAATGAAAAGACGCTTGGTTTAGTTGCTCGAAAACATAGTGAGGATATGGCACTTCAAAATTATTTTTCTCATGAATCTCCTGATTTTGGGAATTTAGAAGATCGTTTAGAAGAGGCAAAGATTAACTACGTGACAGCAGGTGAAAATATTGGAGCGAATTATTATGATTCAGCGGAAGTAATACATGGATGGCTCAACTCATCTGACCATAGGAAAATGTTATTAAATAAAAACTTCACACATTTAGGATCTGGTGCATTCGGTAAATATTATACTCAAAATTTTATTCAAAAAACCATAGAAGATACTTACAAATCAGGGAATCAGTGAGTGAGTGAAGGATAGACATGTGTGCCTACTATTGAACTACCAAATTGACGAATATGCAGATGGATTTGGTTTTTAGCGGCCATATCCACTGCTTTTTTTTGTAGGATAGGATGACCTTTTAGACAATACGACATTAACTCATCATAGGAAATCTTTTCAAGGATTGTTGCATGGTCATGTTCTTTAGGATCGGCTGTCATCACACCTGGTACATCCTTGTAAAATTCAACTGTTTTTGAATGAAATAAAGTAGCAAGGAGGATTGCAGTTAAATCGCTGCCACCGCGACCCAGTGTTGTAAATCGGTTGTCAGTGGTTACTCCTTGAAAACCAGGGACAATTACACAAGGAACTAGCTGCAAACAATCACGAATTACTTCTGTTGATGTTTTGATAATAGATGCTTCTCCAAAATGATCATCTGTAAAGATACCAGCTTGAACGCCATAGACCAAATGGCAAGGGATTTGCTCTTTTAATAACTCTGCTGATAAAACGGAAGTGGCTAATAATTCCCCACAAATAGCTGCTAAATCCTGAGATTCTGGAGATTGTTTAAATGCATCACTTAAATGGATTAAGGTATCTGTTGAATAAGGGTCTCCAAATCTACCCATAGCGGAAACAACCACAATTACGGATTTATGAATTCGAATTGCATCTTTTATATGTTGAATGCATGTGGCGCGAGACTTTTCATCTCTCATGGCAATACCGCCAAATTTTTGTACAATCACACTACCCGCTCCTCGGTTGAAATCGTGACATTTTTTCTAGCTTTTACATAACATAAACGTATCTTGAATTAATGTATTCAGATTAATTTATATTGTGTAGGAGGAGGACAATGACCTGTGTCATTTCAGACTTATTGAAAGACTGGCCATGTACATGGATTCACGGATCATTTGCACATCCTATCGTTGGAATAACAGATGATTCTAGAAGAATAAAAAATGGGGATGTCTTTGTTGCTATAAAAGGGAAGCATGAGAATGGAATTGATTATATAGATGAAGCAATACAAAGAGGTGCTGTGTGTGTAATTTCAGAGGAAAAGATACCCATAGTGGCAGATAAAGAGATTGCTTTTGCAACAGTTCCTAACACAAAAACATTTTTATCTCACGCTTGTTCAAGGGTGCAAGGCAATCCTTCTCATCACATGCATGTAATAGCGGTTACAGGAACTAATGGCAAAACTACTGTAAGCCATTTAATAGGTCAATTACTGATGGCTCAAGGTTTAAAGGTTGCAGTTATTGGGACAATTGGTCTTTTTATTAATGGGAAAAAGGTTAATAAATTACATTCCAATCTTACAACTTGGTCTTCTCCAGAACTCCATGAAACGTTAGCATATTGTTTGAAAGAAAATGTTACTCATGTTGTATTAGAAGCATCTTCAATGGGTTTGGCTCAACATCGTTTGGATCATTGTCAAATTAATCAGGGAGTACTTTTAAATATTGGGCATGATCATTTAGAAGATCATGCTGGTTTAATTGAATACCAAAAATCAAAAAAACGACTCATTCCATTAGCGGATAACATTGTGGCAAATGAGGATGATTCATTTTGGTTTGAACACGCGAAGAAATGTATACAACCTGTTGAATGGTTTAACCAGAAACAAGTATCCATAATGGAGATGAAAAGCTCATATATGACATTGTCTATAGAGGGAGAATCTCAACCTACTAAAGTTGCATTTACGGGAGAATACAATGCTTCCAATTTAGCCGCTGCCTTAGCAACCCTTAAACAAATGGGGATATCCCGAGATAGAATCATCCCAACCTTACCATTTTTATCACTTCCAGAAGGTAGGTTCCAGCTTATTGAGAAAGAACATTGTCAGGTTCTAATTGACTTTGCTCATACACCCGAAGCCATGGAACAGCTGCTACATTCAGCTGCTCGTATAGCCGAAGGAAAGTTAATCCTAGTTTTTGGATGTGGGGGAGACAGAGATCGGGAGAAACGTACTGAAATGGGAAAAATTGCTGCCTCCTATGCAAACGAAGTATGGGTGACATCTGATAATCCGAGGTCAGAGAATCCGATTGATATTTGCAACGAAATTATACGTGAACTTCCACGTACATCTAATATACATGTGGAGATTGATCGAAAACTCGCTATTGAGCATGCATTAAGCGGTGCGACATCAAAAGATATTGTTTTAATCGCTGGTAAAGGCCATGAAACCACGCAACAAATTGGTTCAGTATTTATCCCTTTCTCTGATAGAAAGACGGTGGAAGACTATTTGAGTCAATTAGCTAGGTCAAACGGGAATAACAAAAAATGATCCAGTTGCCACAGCCAATTTTTTACCGCTGTTGTCACTTACCACGCCTTCTACTACCATCGTTTGCCGTCCCCTATGTATAAAGGTAGCATTTGCATGAAGATCACTACCGGTTGCTACCGCTATATAGTTAACCGATAAATTCGTTGTAATGGCTGAAAAATCAGCGGTAAGAGAATGATTGGCTAACAAGCCCATTGCCGTATCAAGAATGACGGCTATAATTCCACCATGAGGTATACCCAATCTATTATGGATGAAGGGTGTAATGGGAATAGAGACCTTGCAGTAATCTTCAGTAACAATCCGATCCATTAGTAAGCTACTTGCTAAATATGTTTTTGTTTCGCCAGTTTGTTTTCGCTTCATGCCGTCTAACCATTGAGATAGAATTTGAAGATCTTGTGGTGTAGCTTCTTTTACAATTTGTTCGAATTTTGTAGTTAGTGAATGATTCATGATGTCATCTCCTGTATTTTAGTAAAACTATTCTTTCACTCTGAGTGAGCTATCTGTTATGATAAAGGAAGACTGGAGGAATGTCCGATGATGATTACATCTGAATGGGCAAGCATCATGGATGATGCGGATAATTTAACTCAAATGATCTTATCCTCTGAACAAGCAATGCGTTATAAAGAAGCTCACTATGCAGTCTACGCCGATGAGTTGTTAGCAAGACAAATCGCTTCTTTTTCACGTTTAAAAGAACATTATGAAGATGTTCAGCGTTTCGGAAAGTATCATCCAGATTATTCAACGGTTATGAAATCGATTCGAATTCAAAAAAGAGAACTTGATTTAAATGATCGTGTCGCCACATTAAAAATAGCTGAAAACGAATTGCAAGATTTGTTGGACGAAGTCAGCTTACTTATAGGTAAAACTGTATCAGAGTCTGTTAAAGTACCAGTCAGCAATCCGTTTTTCGCATCTGCAAGTTCTTGCAGTACTGGAAGCTGTGGAACTGGTGGTTCATGCGGTTGTTCAGCATAATTAGAAAAAGGATGTGCGCATATGCACATCCTTTTTTCTTTCCTTATATTCTATTAGTTATTAATTTATTTTATAGCTAGTAATTGAACGGCAATATCAGGTCGATCTGTTATTATTCCTTTTGCGCCAGAGGCCAATAAACGTTCCATAGTTTCTTTGTCATTTATGGTCCAGTAGTGAACTGGAACATTTAACTTGCTGAGAAACTTAATGAATCCTTCCCCATCTAGCGAAAAAAAGCTGGACTTCAAAGGTATTTGCATGACATCAGCTCTAGGATGGTAGAGATGTCCAAATTGGCTTAGATAGGCGGTGTACGCCTTACGCACTTCATTTTCACCTGCACCTACTGCAACTGTATTTTGTGCATATAAATTAAAACGATCAATTTGTTCGTCAAAGAAACTTGTGACAACTGTACGATTTTGTGCGTCAACTTCTTCTATTAATCTCCACAGTTTCGAAGGAATTAAACTACCTTCATATGTTTCAGGAGAATCCTTCATATCAATATTAATCAGCATTTGAGGGAACTCGTGGAAGAGTTCACGTAAAGTGATAACTGATTCACCTTGTCCTCTGTAGGAATATGTTTGTTCTTCATTCATAAATTGATAACCAAAATCTAATTTTTTTAATTCGGCTAATGTCATGTCAGCTACTCGACCACTACCGTCTGATGTGCGATCTACATATTCATCATGGAAAACAATGATCTCTTCATCTTTTGTTAAACGAATATCTATTTCAAAACCGTGTACACCAAGACTTGCAGCATTTTTAAACGCAGTCATAGTACTTTCTGGTGCTATTAATGAGCCACCTCGATGTGCAAGGATGATGGGTGTATCGTATTGCAAAGCTTCTTTGTCTTCTCTTTTTTGAGGTTTTGAAATAGCTTTAGAGCCTGCCCAAGCTGCTGCACCAGCAGCGGCGATTGCAATTGCTACTTTCGTTTTCTTTCCCATGTCTTTTCCTCCTCAACACTTGCTTCCAATATTATAACGGAATTGATATAAAACTGTCAGCTTTTATCGGGTTGCGATACATTTCTGCCATATGGTATTCTTTATGATAAGAAAAGAGGGAATTCGTATGAATGAACGACAAGGACTAATTATATATGTGCATCACTTAAAACAAGCCAAATCTCTTAGGAAATATGGACATGTCCAATATATTTCTCGAAAACTAAAATATGTGGTGATGTATTGTGATCTCGAACAGATTGAAGCGATTTCAAATAAAATGTCTAGATTACCTTTTGTTAAGGCTGTGACGCCTTCTTATCGTCCTTTTGTTAAAACTGAATACGAAAACTCTAAACCTGATAAAGCTAAAGAATATGATTACAAAACAGGACTTTAACGTAGTCGACAAGTTATTAACAACATTATAAAGACTAAATGTTATTAAGTCTTACTCCATTATGACAATGGTGGTAAAATATGATGCAACCTTAAGATACCGACTAAATATTGATGGTATAATGCCTGTTCAGCAAATATAGATGAGTGTTTAACTTCTAGACGATGTGGGACTTGTTTAATATCCTGCAGCGTCTTTTCAACTAATTGGAGTCTTTTATTTTCTTTATTCGGTTGAATGGTAATGCCTTCTCTACAAAAATAAATGGGCATAAATTTGCTATCTTTATATGGTTTTAGCATTAACGCAATACTGATACAGTCTTTTCCATCTTTATTTGTAGAATCTAATATACATACGTTATGGTATCGATGTAAGTTTGTTTGTAATAGTTCACAAAATTCATAAATATCACTGTATCCTTCTCCAAGTTCAATAAATCGTTGAATCATATGAAAATTGCACATCCTTTCCATACATATCTTATCATGGTGCAGGAGGTCTGGCACATGAAAATAGCGTATAGCTTATTTTCCTTATTATTGTTCATGAACACCATTATCCTTTTCTTTCAGTATCAAGTTTATTCTTCAAGTGAGTCTGAACAACAGCTTACTTATAATTACTCACAAGAAGTAAACGTTACGTATCGTGAAAATCGTTTCTTTGTTCGTCATCACTTTTTTTCACTACCTAGTGAAGAAGTTAGGATAACTTGGCCACTTAATAGTGAGAATCGGGCTTGTTATGGAGATGATGACGAAAGTTGTTCACGTTTAACTGATAATCTGAATTCATTTACAAAGGGAAAAGCAACTAAACAAACCATTTCATATGAGATTCCTGTTAAAGAACCTTTGACGAATCAACAATTATGGAAAGGTGTATTTGCGTTGCTCTCGGGAGGGACAGCTAACACTTCCATCGTGCATCTCACGGATGAAACGAAATCAGGTGGTATGTGGTTAACTGGACTACCTTCTATTGGTAAAACATCATTGTCACTTGTCGATTATACGCTTTTCAATGGAAAAGGTGTCATTGGTGATTTATATTGGCAAAAAGAACCTTTATCCGCTGTTTATAAAAATCATCAACTCACATTATATGCAAACCAACCCCTCGATAACCAAAAGGTAACAGCCTTGAGTAATATCAAATTTCCAGATACAAATCACATTGCCGTTATCGAGAGTTTAAGTGGAGCGGATTTTCATGCAAATCGAATAGTCTTTATCCCTTCCACAAAACTTCCGAATTTTGAAGAGGAAATATTAATCCGTGGGGTGCAAAGTCAATATTCATTTTCAGCAGATACTACGCACAGTCTAGAAACATTGACTTCCTTTTTATCCAATCGTGCTGTTGGTTCTGAAAAAAGCAAAGCGATGTACGATTCATTAATAGGTTATATGACAAAATCACAAAGAGAAGCATGGATTGAAAACCTTCAACAATTAAATGGCCAACCAGTATCTCCAGAACTTTTAGATGAATGGTTGTCCAATACATTAAATCACCAAACGTCTTTCTTTCAATTAAATGAACGATCTAAAGCACGGATTCCATTATTATTTGAAGAAACAAGAACGGTCTATATTAATGAACTTGAAAAACAAGAAATGAATATTATACTTACTGATGGACGAGTTCTCTATTCGTTAGAACCCATGATGTCCATGATTGGATATACAACGGAACAAGGTGAAAATGGTTTTTATATAAAAAATGCTGCAAGGTCTTTCCGCTTTCCACTCGACGAACCTTTTTATGTCTTTAATGAGAGAAGGTATGATGCATTGTCTCAGCCTCTTGAAAAGATTGGAGACTCTTATTACATAGAGGAATCCTGGCTCATTCGATTATTTTTTGTAGACATTCAGAAAGAAGAGAAACGAATTAATATTTCATCATCTGCATTATTTTAGGAGGAAACCCGAATGAGAGTCATTTCTGGTATTTGTAAGGGTCTACCCATTAAAGCCGTTCCAGGTTCAAACACGAGACCCACAACTGACAAAGTCAAAGAATCCATATTTAATATGATTGGTCCATACTTCGATGGTGGCTTAGTGATTGATTTATTTGCAGGAAGCGGTAGCCTCGGTATTGAGGCATTGAGTCGAGGAATGGATTCTTGTATTTTCATTGAAAAGGATGCGAAAGCAGTTCAAATCATCCATGAGAATTTAAAAAAATGCAAATTAGAGGATCAAGCTGAAGTATTTAAAATCGATGCGTCTCGCGCAGTGAAAGCATTAGAAAAAAGAGAAGTGAAAGTTGATTTATTATTTTTAGATCCCCCATATCAGCAGATTGAATTATACAATTTAGCCGAGATTATGGTTCAAAAAGGATTATTAAGTTCAGATGCAATTATCATGTGCGAACATGAGAAAACAGTGGATATTCCAGAGACTATCCACTCTTTTTCACTAACTCGTAGAGAAACCTATGGAAGTACCATCATTTCAATTTATCGTAAGCTTAAGGGAGAAGGAGAACGTCATGACTAAAGTCGCAGTAGTTCCGGGTAGTTTTGACCCTGTAACATTCGGTCATTTGGACATCATTAAACGAGGGGCATCTGTTTTCGATGAAATCCATGTCGTCGTATTAAATAACTCCTCAAAGAAGCCTCTTTTTTCGATTGAAGAGAGAATGGACCTAATACGGGAGGTTACATCTTCGTTGCCTAATGTCCATGTTGATTCATTTTCAGGTTTGCTCGTTGATTATGCAAAAAAAGTAAATGCGCATGCCATTGTTCGGGGGCTACGTGCTGTTTCAGATTTTGAATACGAAATGCAAATTACGTCGATGAACCGGGTTTTGGATGAAAGAATTGAAACATTTTTTATCATGACTAATAATCAATACTCATTTTTAAGTTCGAGTATTGTGAAAGAAGTTGCAAAGTATGGGGGCAATATTTCCGAGTTGGTTCCAAAACAGGTTGAGGATGCACTTAAAAATAAATTTCAGTCTTAATAATCACGCCTTAGAGCGTGATTTTTTTATTGGAGTAATATAAACCAAGCAATTGAAATTAGGATGAAATGAAATAGGCGATAAATAAAATAAGGTCTTAATGTTAGGGATGCAGATTTTGCAAGTACTATGACTTGCATATGTATACTAACGCCATTAAAGGAAAGTATGGTGACGGCGAGTATAGGAAATAATGGACTTTGTGCAAACATTTGATTTGCTACTTCTAATCCAGCTGTCATTTCAAAAAAAGAATAGATGAAAACAACGAAGTATTGTGGAATGGACGTCGTAAAATATTCAATAACTGCTGTTATTACTGTACTTACAGTGGTGAAAAACACAACAGTGGTAGCAACAAGTAGTAGTATAGAAGCTGTTTGATGGACACCTTCACTAAAGGGAGATTGAATATGTTTATTTAGATTAGTATCACCTACTGGCCTGTCGTGGGGGATATATTTGTGAAATAGTATTAAAAATACGGCATTGATAACATGAATTAGGATTAACAATGTCAGTCCTTTTTGAGGAGAAGAAAGAAATTGAGTTCCAACAACACCTACAACAAACATTGGACTCGGTGCATGGCAAATGCCGATTAAATGGCTTGCAGTTCTTGAATTGAGCATATTCGCTTTCACCAATGTTGCTATGGTAGCAGCCCCTGTTGGAAACCCTCCAAAAGCCCCAATACCATAAATTTTTAGACTGTTTAAGAGATTAGGTTGCCAGGAATTTGCTTTATATAAAACAAATAAAAGCCATTGGGATACAACTAGGTATGGAAGTAAGTACGGGAGTAGACGATGTATAAATACATCTAACCCCAGTTCAGCGCCTTTATGAGCAATTCCTGGTAAAAGGATGAAAAGTATCATTAAGGACCAGCAAATGAAAATATTGGTTTTGTAAATCATGCAACCTTATCCTCGTTTCAATCATTTTGTCAGAACATTTTGAGCGTGCTACACTATGTATATGCGAACATAAACGATGTTAATTATGGAGGTTACAACATGCCAAAGAAAAGTACAGTTGGCTTTTTTATTTTGTGTATATTCTTGTTGAGTGTGACATTTTATCCAATAGATGCGTATATAACAAAACCAGGTGGAGCATATCCGCTTGAACCTCTTATTAAGGTTCAAGGCGGTGATACGGACGATTTGGGAACTATGAGTTTAATGACGATTGCTTTAGCAAAAGCCACACCTTTAACTTATGCTTGGGCTAAAATAGCTGATCATCAAAGCATCCTCCAATCGAATCAAGTTCGTAGACCAAATGAAGATGATGATGAGTATTCCATTCGTCAGTTAAAACTGATGTCACAATCGCAATTTAATGCCATATTAGTTGCGTTTCAAAAAGCGAATTTGCCTTATGAAATCATCTCAAATGGAGTGTTTGTCTTAAATGTTCTACCAGATGCTGCCGCAGATGGTTTATTAAAAGCAGGGGATCGAATTGTTAGTATTGATAATATAGAAAGTGACAATCAAGAAAAAATTGTGGATTATATAAAAGGAAAAGTTGCAAGTGACACTGTTAAGTTGAAAATTGAACGGGATGGAGAGATTAAGGAGTTCGATATTAAGCTTAAGCCCATACCTGGTGTTGCTGATCGTGCTGGATTAGGAATTACGTTCATGGAAGATAAAAACATCGAAACCACACCGAAAGTACTTATTAAATCTGAGGATATTGGTGGTCCTTCTGCGGGTCTCATGTTCACTCTTGAACTCTTAAACCAATTAGAGGAAGAAGATTTGACAAAAGGGTATAATATCGCGGGAACTGGTGAGATGCTTAGTAATGGAGAAGTTGGAAGGATTGGTGGAATAGATTTAAAAGTGGTAGCTGCTGATGAAGCAGGGATTGAAATCTTTTTTGCCCCTGACGACCAACTACCAGAAGAAGTTTTAAAACAGAATCGCTCACTAAGATCCAATTATGAGGATGCTAGTGAAGAGGCAAAAAAAATAGGCACGAAAATGAAAATCGTGCCGGTTAAAACGGTGGATGATGCATTAGCCTATTTAGAAAAATTAGAACCTAAAAGTTAGATGCAAATAGGTGGATTGCGATAATCCATTCCGATTGGATTATCGAGGGCTGATGATTGGAGCCCTAGCATATACATATCCGTGGCATGGATATCATACGAAAGAAGAGAATCTTTTGTTGCTGCAACTCGACTGAGTAGTGGTAATGCGAGATTCTTTTTATTTTCATTTAAATACTTTTGGCCCTCTTTTGTCATGCCGAGTAACCTTAAGTATGTTGGGTTTTTATGTTGATGTAAATCTGTCCAACTGAAACCTGTATAAATGTGTGTCAGCATTCGTTGTATTCTTGTCCAAGTGTAACGTTTGGATTTAACACATAACATGAATTGCTCAAATGTTTCACTTGTTTTAGCAGCATCTCTTAATAAATTTTCAATTCCTTCAGTTACTTCAGCGTGAGTAGAAAGTTCTTTTGTGGACATTCTTAAGATAGTAAATCGAAGTAGAGGCCAGAATTGCTGCCAACTACCAAATACACCTACATGTGATTTCCATTTCAGTATGTTCTCGATAGACGAACAGGGCATGTATTGGGAAATTTCTTGTATGGTAGCATCATCAAAAATTGCCTTGCGAATTCCTGTTGCACTCGCTATAGATTGGTCTTGCTCAATATCATCATGATAACCAGCTACAATGCGTTGAATGGTGACAGGTAGGATAGAAGCACCCATCTGTAATGCAGATTCAACATAGTGATACCCAAGGATGTTGTTTGGTTTAGATAAATCTACAAATGAAGATCCCTTATTAAACGTTAGCTCAGCATAGGCTTCATTTAGTGCTTTTGGATAACTCATTCCAGTTTGCATGAATTGTTTGATTGAAAGTTGGTAAGACTCTTTCTGTGACGTTATCAGGTCATAGGTGTTAATAAATGGCTCTATGGTTCCTTGTTCGCTTCCAAAGCAAAAAGAAGAACAACCAATAGCTTCGAGAATCGATATAGACCCTCTAGCAAAGTCACTTGCTTGTGCAGTTGCAAATACATAGGGAAGTTCGATTACTAAATCGACTCCACCTTTTAAGGCCATCTGGGCCCTGGTCCATTTATCAACAAGAGCAGGCTCACCTCTTTGAAGAAAATTACCACTCATTACGGCGATCACAATGTCTGCCCCTGTATTCTTACGTGATTCTTTGATATGATATAAGTGTCCGTTATGAAAAGGATTATGTTCGACCACGACTCCGGTTGCTCGCAAATGTTTCGACCCCCTGTTACTTACCTTGATTATACGGGGGAAAAAATGGTGTGACAAGAAATTATCTTGACATCTAAATATGTGCATTATATAATCAACTTTGTTGTCTTGAGGTGATAAGCGTATGAAATGGGTCATTCATCAACTATCTAAATATCGCCATGACGGGATGCCAATTGACGAATATGTACAATTGGATAATGTGATGGAACGTAACCCGGACATCCGGAAGATTTCACCCGTACATGTTAAAGGGCACTGCACATTTGGTGCAGCGCAAATGACTTGTCATTTTCATTTGACAGGCACCTTAATTTTGCCATGTGCTCGCACATGGGAAGATGTTGAATACCCGATTGACATTGAAACCGTTGAAATATTCAGTTGGTCTGATGCTCATAAGGATAACGACGATGAGATTCATTATGTAGAAGGCGATGTCATTGATATCGACCCTGTACTTGAAGAATTAATTGTTGTTGAAGTTCCCCTCCAAGTATTTAAGGAAGATGCCTCGCATCAACCGCATGCTGGTGGTAAGGACTGGTCGTATTTAACAGATGAGGAATTGCTTGCGAAAAGAGAAAATGAACCAAAAAAATCGGATCCAAGACTTGCTGATTTAGCTAAGTATTTTGATCAAACAGACGAATAACGATCTGTAAGGAGGTGCCACCAATGGCTGTACCGTTTAGAAAGACTTCTAAAGCTGTAAAAAGAAAGCGTCGTACGCATTTCAAATTATCCGTACCTGGTATGGTTGCATGCCCAAACTGTGGTGAATCGAAATTGGCTCACCGCATTTGTAAATCATGCGGTCATTACAAAGGGAAAGAAGTATTGAGCAAATAATACAGTATTTGCTCCATTAAAGACTACCAGAGAGACCATGGCTCTCAGGTAGTCTTTTTCTCTATTTTTTTTAAAAAAAGATGTTGATAAATCCCCTAAAATAGGAGGCTTTTTATGACTTATCATATTACTCGTGAAGAAAATATCATTCGTTTTACAATAAACCGACCTGAAATACGTAATGCTATTAATGATGTTGTGATGGAAGGACTTGAACAATTAGTTTCTTTAGTCAAAGGAGATGCAACAGTTCAATTCGTTGTTATTAGTGGTGCGGGAGAAATGGCATTCTGTTCCGGAGGCGATTTATCTGTTTTTCACGGGTTGCAAACAGCTGAACAAGCTTTTCCAATGCTACAACGTATGGCAGACGTTTTATACCAAATAGCTACATTACCTGTGCCGGTTATTGCTTTAGTTAATGGAGCCGCAGTAGGAGGAGGTTGTGAAATAGCGACCGCTTGTGATTATCGAATTGTATCGGCAGCAGCAAAATGTGGATTTATTCAAGGTTCATTGGCAATAACAAGTGGTTGGGGTGGCGGAACCTATTTATTAGACAAAATGCCTACTACTGATTTAGCGCTTCGTATGCTATGCGAATCAAAGGTATACAAAGCAGAACAATTAAAAGAACTGGGTTGGGCAACGGAGATATATGAGGGGGATAAAGAAGAAGCTTTACATTCTTTTCTAGTAAATATGAAAGGAATAGAAGCGTCCGTACATAGAGCTTATAAACAAATGGTTATCCGTAAATGGTCTTCTCAAAATCTATTGGGTCAAATTAAAGAAGAAGTACGAGTTTGTTCCGAGTTATGGGAAGCCGATGAACATCATGTTGCTGTACAAAAGTTTTTGAATAGAGCAAAATAACGTCTATTCTTTCACCACGCGCATATAGTAGAAAAAACGCGAGGTGATGTTATGACAACCATAAAGAGAAAAGATCAATGGACGGAGCATGATGATAAAGTTCTAGTCGACACTGTCTTGGAAATTGTGACAAAAGGTGGTACCCAAATTCATGCTTTCGACATCGTAGCTAAGAAATTGGGTAGAACAAGGCAAGCTTGTGGGTTCAGATGGAACAAGACATTGCGGCATTCGTTTGGACATGCGCTGAAGCAAGCTAAACAAAAACAACAACATCCTGTCCATACCCATCTGAAACAAGCGATGTCTAGTTACGATGATTTACTAGGTGATTATAAGAGATTACAAGATGAACATGCTCACTTAGTGGATAAGCATGATTATTTAAAGAAATTAATTGATCAATTACATTCAGCTTTTCATAATAAAAAGTAACTGTTTATAAGGTTGTTCCTATTGCATGTATCTACATAATAGGAATAACCTTTTCTTGTTTTATTTGTTTTATTAGAATTTTCTTCATTCAATGGTTGAAATCGTTTTCATTTTTCGTATAGACTAGTAAAGATAGGAAATGCGTTCACAGCTAGGGGGAAGACACATGAAGAAAGTGTTAATTGCAAACAGGGGTGAAATAGCACGTCGGATCATTCAAACATGCAAGATATTACATATTGAAACAGTTGCAATCTACGCTGAAGCAGATGCTGATTTACCATTTGTAAAAGAGGCTGATTTTGCTTTTTTAATCGGTCCAAGTCAAGTGCAACAATCTTATTTAAAAGCAGATGATATCGTAGCACTTGCCTTACGTGAAGGTGTGGATGCCATTCATCCAGGCTATGGTTTACTCTCGGAAAACTCTATGTTCGCAAGAAAAGTAGAAGAAGCAGGATTGATCTTTATTGGTCCAACACCAGAAACTATCGATAAGATGGGTGATAAAATTGGCTCGCGTCAAACCATGGAAGCAGCTTCTGTCCCTGTGGTTCCTGGTACGGATGCAGGCGTACATTCACTTGAAGAAGCAATTCAAGAAGCAAAACGAATTGGCTACCCAATTATGTTGAAAGCAAGTAGTGGTGGCGGCGGGATTGGCATGGTACGTTGTGAAGATGAGCAAGCGCTCAGTCAGCACTTTGTATCCGTAAAAAACCGTGCAAAAGCTTATTTCGGTGACGATGTCGTATTCTTGGAAAAATTCATCGCAAATGGTCGCCATATTGAAGTGCAAATTTTTGGGGATACACACGGGAATGTCGTTCATTTATTTGAACGTAATTGCTCTGTACAACGTCGAAATCAAAAAGTAATAGAAGAGTCTCCTTCTCCTCATTTCCCGGAAGAAGCTAGAGAACGACTTCTTCAAGCAGCAGTGGATGCAGCAAAAGCCGTAAATTATCGGAATGCAGGGACTGTAGAATTTATCGTCGACGATCAAAATCAGTTTTATTTTTTAGAAATGAATACAAGACTTCAGGTTGAGCATCCAGTAACGGAAGAAGTTACTGGTTTTGACTTAGTAGAATGGCAACTAAAAGTGGCAGATGGTGAAGAACTGCCTGTATCTAATCAACAAGAGATTCACACTACTGGTCATGCACTTGAATTCCGCATATACGCGGAAGACCCACACACCTTTTTCCCTTCACCAGGAACTCTTAAATCATTAAATTGGGGCATTTCACAAGATGTTCGAATTGACTCAGGATACGAAGAAGGGAATACGGTTACTCCTTATTATGATCCAATGATTGCAAAAGTAATTATTAAAGGAAGTACACGTGCAACAGCAATAGAAAAAGCACAAAGCTTCTTTTCTTCTGTTACGATTGAAGGAGTAAAAACAAACGTTCCACTTTTTAACGCATTTTTAGATGCAGAGGAATTTAAAAACGGCACTTATACAACTGAGGTTTTACCAAAATGGCTTAACCAACAAAAGGAGGAAAAATAATATGAAACAATTACAATCTACTATGGCAGGTACCGTATTTACTGTAAACGTAAAAGAAGGTGAAGAAGTAACGGTGGGACAAACAGTGATGGTACTTGAATCTATGAAAATGGAAATTCCTGTTGAGGCAGAAGTAGCTGGTAAAGTAGCTAAAATCGATGCTCAAATAGGCGATTTTGTAAACGAAGGGGACGTTTTAGTTACTTTCGAGTAATAAGGAAAAATGTAAGCAAAGGGGGCAACAAGTATGACGGAGAACACAACATATAACGAGCGTCTAGAAGAAAAGTTAACCACGATATTTGCTGGTGGTCATCCAAAGTATCATGAAAAAATGAAAGAACAAAATAAATTGTTCGTACGGGATCGTCTAGCGTTACTATTTGATGACGGTAAATACTTGGAAGATGGACGTTTTGCGAATTGTGAAGCTGCAGATTTGCCGGCTGATGGTGTGGTAACTGCTATGGGGAAAATCAATGGACAATCCGTATGCGTTATGGCAAACGATTCAACTGTTAAAGCGGGTTCATGGGGATCTCGTACAGTAGAAAAGATTATACGTATTCAAGAAATTTCCGAGAAAAATCGTGTACCAATGCTTTATCTTGTTGATTCTGCTGGTGCACGTATTACCGATCAATTAGACATGTTCCCGAACCGTCGTGGAGCAGGGAAAATCTTTCACAATCAAGTACGCATGTCTGGCTTTGTTCCACAAATTTGTTTATTATTTGGACCATCTGCTGCAGGTGGAGCTTACATACCCGCATTTTGTGACATCGTAATAATGGTAGAAGGAAATGCGTCTATGTATTTAGGCTCACCTCGAATGGCTGAGAAAGTAATCGGTGAAAAAGTAAGTCTAGAAGAAATGGGCGGAGCTCGTATGCACTGTTCAGTTAGTGGTTGTGGTGATGTTCTTGTAACAAGTGAAGAAGAGGCCATTTCTGAAGCTCGCCGTTATCTGGCTTACTTTCCAGCAAACTTTACAGAAAAGCCTAAATTAATAGAACCTAAACTTGCTAAAGAAGGACGTTCTTTAGAAGCAATTATTCCTGAGAATCAAAACGCACCATTTGATATGTACGAAGCAATTGATCAACTGATTGATGAAGGTACTTTTTTTGATGTGAAAAAATTATTTGCAACCGAAATCATAACAGGGTTAGCTCGAATAGAAGGACAAGCGGTTGGAATCATTGCAAATCAACCAAAAGCAAAAGGTGGAGTATTATTTGTTGATTCTGCGGACAAAGCAACTAAATTCATCAATTTATGTGATGCTTTCTCTATTCCACTGTTATTTTTAGCAGATGTCCCTGGCTTCATGATTGGAACTAAAGTTGAACGTGCAGGAATTATTCGTCATGGTGCTAAACTGATTATGGCGATGAGTTCAGCAACTGTACCAAAGATTTCGGTCATTGTGCGAAAAGCCTATGGAGCAGGTCTTTATGCAATGGCTGGTCCAGCATTTGAACCAGATGTGTGTATTGCTTTACCAACAGCTCAAATTGCAGTTATGGGTCCAGAGGCAGCTGTAAACGCTGTGTACTCAAATAAAATTGAAGCAATCGAAGACCCGAAAGAACGCATAAAATATGTACAAGAGAAACACCAAGAGTATAAAGAAGAAATTAATATTTATAAACTTGCTTCAGAAATGATAATTGATGAGATTGTAAAACCAAGTGATTTACGAATGGTATTATCCGAGCGTTTTCATGCTTATAGCTCAAAAGAAATTGCCCAACCACCACGTAAACATCCTGTTTACCCAGTGTAGTTCTGATCGACCTTTTGTTCATTTAGTCGAAGTTAGTTTTATTAGAAAACATGCAAATTCAACTTGTTATACAAGTTCTATTGAGAGATAATAGTAGGAAAAAGGTCTACCATAGTTGGTAGACCTTTTCCTATCGAATGTAAGGAGTTGAAGCGGGTTGAAAATCGTCATCGTTGGAGCTGGATCGATTGGCTTGTTGCTAGGATCTTATTTATCTGAAATGGGCCATGATCTTTATTTTCTTACGCGACGGGAAGAACAAGCAAAGACACTTCGTACCAAAGGGATTACTCGGGTAATGCCAAATAAACAGGAAATTGTGGTACGGGTGGACGCAACGACTCATGTACAACATTTACCTAAAGATGCATTATGGATCTGTGCAGTTAAATACCATCATTTAGAAGATACAAAAAGGATCTTACAACATACATCCTCCGACACACCTCTTTTATTCATACAAAATGGATTAGGACATTTAAAGTGGATGGGACAATTGGAAAATAAACGATTATACATAGGAACAATTGAGCACGGTGCCATGAAACAGAATGATTGGACGGTGCTACATAAAGGAATTGGTAGTTTAAACCTTGCACCTCTTTACCCTACAGAAGAAAATCACGAAGAAATTTTTTCTTCAACATATGAAAATTTCCCTGTAGTTTGGGGGAATGATGCGCATTTTCTGGTACTTCGTAAAACAATTTTAAATGCATGTATTAACCCTTTAACAGCATTATTACAAATAAAAAATGGTGACTTAGTAAAAAATACGAATGCTGCAAATTTACTACAAAAAGTATATGAGGAGATCATGTCTGTTTTCCCGGAAATGAAACCACATATTACACTTAAAGTCGTACAACAACTTTGTGAAAAAACTGGAGAAAATTATTCTTCGATGCTCCAAGACATGCAACAAGGCAAAAAAACAGAAATTGAAACAATTGCTGGGTCACTTTTACAGGTAGCAAACGAAAGACAAAAAGAAATACCCACTTTGGCAACGATATATAAATTGATTTGTGCCATAGAAGAAAGTGGGGTAAAACGTGAGTAACTTTTTTCAAATGATTTTAAGTACGTTTCTTTTGCTTCCTTATCTTGTATTCGTACTCCTGTTTTTTATCATAAATAAATTAATTCGAAAACCAAAACGTGCTTTTGGCGTTGCAGCAGATATCACAACTTTTATCTTATTTCTTGCAGTGCCCATCGCAATCGAAGCATTATTTGAAGTAAAAACAATGATTTACTTTTTCTGCTTTGCACTAGTAATAAGTGTTCTCTTAACCATACAAGAATGGAAGACAAGGAAAGAAATAGAACTCGTTCCGTTACTTCGGAAAATCTGGCGTTTTTTATTCTTACTTTTAAGCCTTTGTTATCTCTTGGTTTTTTGTCTCGGCCTTCTTTTTAAAATTATGCAATACTTGAAATAATTTATCACAAGTCGTTTGTTTTTCGGTCTTCGAGATTGAATGATATACTCGATGTGTATTTAGACACTAAAGGGGTTTACCACGATGAAATATGAACAAATTGAACAGCCAAATATTAGTTCATTCCTAGAAGACTTTATTAGTGAGAAAAAGGAACTGACTAATTTTTTTCACTATTTTCCTACAAGGAGTTCTTTTAAAAAGCGCGCGGCATATCTTTCTGGTCATTCGATAAATAGACCAGAATTAGTAAAAGTCATTCGGTCCTACATGGAGGCATTACCAACTTCAAAAAAGGTAGAGAGACATTTGCGAGAACTTGAAGAAAATGCGTTCGTAGTAATAGGAGGGCAGCAAGCAGGTCTGTTAACTGGTCCTTTATATTCCATACATAAAGCCATTTCTGTTATTCTTCTTGCAAAACAACAACGAAGTGAACTGAATCAACCAGTTGTTCCTGTTTTTTGGATTGCAGGAGAAGATCATGATTTAGATGAGATTAACTCGACATATAGTCCTTTAAACGGAAGGCTGCAAAAACATACGTATAATGACAGACCAAATCGAAAAAAAATGGCGTCAGAAACAGTATTAGATGCGGAGAAATTGCAGGCATTCATTCATGCAATCTTTAAACAATCAGTCGAAACGATTCATACGAGAAAGTTATTGGAGAAAGTTAACAAGTTAGCATCAGAAAGTGAAAGCTATGGTGATTTCTTCGCGAAATTAATGCATCATTTTTTTGCGGAGGAAGGATTATTATTAATAGATGCTGCTTACGGACCTTTAAGAAAGTATGAATCCCCTTATTTTGTGCAAATGATTGAACAGTCAAGGGATATTTCAAAACTCGTTGTTAAGCAAGAACAACTTTTTTCAGAAGCTGGTTATGGAGAACCAATCGGAGCTTCCGAAGACAACGCAAATCTATTTTTTGTTGAGGATGGAGAACGGTTTTTATTAAAGAGAAAAGGCGAATGGTTTGTTAATGAGCAAGGTAACTACCGTTTTACAAAATCCGAGCTGATTACCATTGCTGAAAAAACCCCAGAAAAACTGAGTAATAATGTAGTCACTAGACCACTCATGCAGGAAATGGTTTTTCCAGTCTTAGCTTTTATAGGTGGTCCTGGTGAATTAGCTTACTGGGGGACATTTAAATCCTTCTTTGAACATATGAAAATGGAATTGCCAATTATTGTACCTAGGTTATCCATAACTTTGGTTGATCGTAAGTCATTAAAATATATGGATGAACTTCAACTTTCTATTAAAGACGTTTTTTTTGGAAGGTTGACGGAGCAAAAATATGCATTTATTGAAGATATTCAAGATTCTAAAGCACAGCAGATGATTGAAAGTATTCAAGCTTCATTGAAAGAACAATATGAAGAAATCAGTACCTACTTATTAGATTCAAACTATCCTTTAAAACAAATTCTAGCGAAAAATTTGTCGAATCATGAAAAGCAATTCGAATTTTTGCAACATAAGATTGAAGATACATTGCTATTACGTCACGAAGCTACACTAAGAAAATATAATCATATCGAAGGAATTATTTATCCTGAACGTTCTTTACAAGAACGAATTTATAGTCCAATTCCTTTTATAAATGAAGCGGGCGATTCTTTAATTGAAGATTTACTTTCAATGCCATTCGAATTTAATGGAAAACATTCAATCATTTATTTATAAATAGCAGGAAACCGTCTCAAGCAATTTGAGACGGTTTTTCTTATGTAAACAGTGTATTTATTGGCGTCTATACAAGTACTATAGACACATTTTTTCTCATATTTAAAGAATTAATAAAAAATAGTGGAGGAAAGTGGGGGGATGTGGTACATTAATGACAATAAGTGGGGTGACTAGCATGTTCATGGGAGAATATCAACATAGTGTTGATGCGAAAGGCCGTCTAATTATACCAGCGAAATTTCGCGAGCATCTTGAAGACACATTCGTGATTACACGAGGTCTTGATAACTGCTTATTCGGCTATCCTATGGATGAATGGCGAAAACTCGAAGAAAAATTAAAAGGGTTACCCGTAACAAAAAAAGATGCGCGGGCATTTACGCGTTTCTTCTTTTCAGGTGCTACTGAAGTAGAAATTGATAAACAAGGTCGGATTAACATTCCAGGAATGTTGTTATCCCATGCTCATGTAGAAAAAGAATGTATCGTCCTCGGTGTTTCAAATCGCATTGAAATATGGGCAAAAGATTCATGGACGTCTTATTTTAATGAATCCGAGGATTCATTTAATGATCTTGCAGAAAATATGATTGGTTTTGATATTTAGACCATTCATGAGGTATTTAAAGTGCACGAGTTAGAGATTCTAATATATATGAGGCATTTAAGAAAAATGACTAATAGGAGGACGTTACATTGTTCAATCACACAACTGTATTACTGAAAGAAACCGTTGACGGATTGAACATTCGTCCTGATGGTACTTATGTTGACTGTACACTAGGTGGAGCAGGGCATAGCGAATATTTAGTTCAACAATTAAATGAAAACGGTCGATTAATTTGTTTTGATCAAGATTTGATTGCATTTGAAAATGCAAAAGTAAAATTAGCAAAACATTTAGATAAAATAACGTTTGTCCATGCTAATTTTAGAGACCTAAAAGTGAAATTGCAGGAATTAGGAATCGAAAAAGTAGATGGTATTTTATATGACCTAGGGGTATCCTCCCCACAGCTTGATACACCAGAAAGAGGATTTAGTTATCATCATGATGCTCCTCTTGATATGAGGATGGATACAACTGCTCCACTAACCGCCTTCCATGTTGTAAATGAATGGGCATTTGAGGACTTGGTCCGAATTTTCTACCGATATGGAGAAGAAAAATTCTCCAAACAAATTGCAAGAAAAATAGAAGAAGCAAGAAATAAAGATCCAATTGAGACAACAGGACAACTTGTTGAGCTAATTAAAGATGGGATACCTGCACCTGCTAGAAGAAAAGGTGGTCATCCCGCTAAACGAGTTTTCCAAGCAATTCGAATTGCGGTAAATGATGAACTTGGTGCTGCAGAACAATCTTTACAAGACGCGATTCAAGTTCTTGCGTTGAATGGTCGAATAAGTGTCATAACTTTCCATTCACTGGAAGATAGAATCACCAAAACTATTTTTAAAGAAGCTGCCTCTTTACCTGAATTACCACCTAATTTACCCGTAATTCCTGAAGGGATGGATCCAATTTTAAAACTGGTTACCCGAAAACCGATTTTACCGAGCGAAGAGGAATTACTAAATAATAATCGATCAAGATCTGCTAAGTTAAGAATTGCTGAAAAAATAAAGGATGAAGGAAGTGTTTAAATGGCAATGCACGCTAGAAGTCAACAAACATACATAAAACAGCCAGTCGTTAATCCGCAACCAGTTATCCAACCAATTAGAAAACACAAAAAGATATTCTCAAAAGGTGAAAAGATTTTGTTTGTTATGTTTATCGCAGTCGTGGCTATTTTTAGTGTCATGATTCTTCAAACTCAAGCAAGTATTCATAAAAATTCTCAAGAAATTCAATCCATTGAACATCAAATTGCGGAAACAAAAAAACAGAATACGGATTTGTCCATACAAGTGAGCGAACTCTCAACGTATGAGCGCATTTGGGAAAAAGCAAAAGGACTAGGCTTGGAACTAAATGAGAAAAATGTGAAAGTCGTACAGGGACAATGAAGAAAAAATTTCGATTCCAATGGGGAGCCTTTCTGATGTTTTTGTTTTATGGAGGGCTCTTTTTTGTATTGTTGTCACGGATGATTTTTATCCAAGTCACGGGAGAAGCTGAGGGTCAAGCACTTGCAGCAAAAGCTGCAGCCAAATATGAACGAGAACAAACCCTTAATGCAAATAGAGGAGAAATTGTTGATCGTAACGGTCAGGTGATTGCAGAAGATACGTTAAGTTATCGACTAGTTGCCATTTTAAGCCCAAAAGCTACTTCGAATCCGAAAAATCCGAAACATGTAAATGACATTGAGAAAACTGCAGACGTTTTAGCAGCGCACATACCTTTATCAAAAGAAAAAATAATGGAACGATTATCGAAAGAAGGCGCGTATCAAGTAGAATTTGGTCAGGCTGGTAGAGATATTAGCCATGAAGTCATGACACAAATTAGTAAAAAAGAACTTCCGGGTCTTGTTTTTGTAAGGGATTTAAAGCGTTTTTATCCAAACGGGGTATTTGCATCACATCTAATCGGATTTGCTATGAAAGAAGAAACGGAAGATGGTAGCTTTAAAACGGTCGGTAAAATGGGATTGGAATCGATTTATGATAAACAATTGACTGGAAAAGATGGAAAAGTAAAATACGATAGTGATTTGTGGGGTTATTTATTACCTAATACAAAAGAAATGGTTTCACCCGCTGAAGATGGCTATACCATCAATTTAACGTTAGATAAAACTGTTCAAAACTTTTTAGAAGATGCCATGAGTCGAGTTGAAAAACAATATACACCAGAAAAAATGGTGGCTATGGTAGCTGATCCTAAAACCGGTAAAATATTAGCCATGAGTCAACGACCATCATTTGATCCAGAGACGCGTGAAGGACTTACGACAAATTGGTTGAATGAAACAATTGAAAACACAATAGAACCAGGTTCAACAATGAAAACATTTACCGTAGCTGCTGCAATGGAAGAGAATAAATGGGATCCAAATGCAAGCTACACATCGGGAAAATATACATTGCTAAGTAATACCATTCGAGATCATAATCTAAAAGGTTGGGGAACAATCACCTATTTGGAAGGTTTTCAGCGTTCTTCCAATGTGGCAATGGCGTATCTTCTTGAAAGATTAGGAGATAAGGTGTTTCTCGAATACCTGGATAAATTCGGTTTCGGTGAGAAAACGGGCATTGACCTGCCGAATGAAGCAACTGGTAAAATAATAAGCACATGGCCACTTGATAGACTCGTATCAACTTTTGGTCAAGGATCTACAGTAACGCCGATGCAACTAATTCAAGCAGAAACGGCAATAGCAAATGATGGAGTCATGATGAAACCATATGTTATTGATAAAATTGTGAATCCTTCCACAAAAGAAGTTATGCATGATTCAAAACCGACAGAAGCTGGAAAGCCAATATCGGCAAAAACGGCACAACAAATGAGGGAATTACTTGCCTCCACTGTAACATCTGAGGATGGGACAGCGAAAAGATTTAAATTATCGGATTACACGGTTGCAGGTAAAACTGGAACCGCCCAAATTCCAGATGAAAATGGAAAATATCAATACGGCGCTGAAAATTATTTATACTCATTTTTAGGAATGGCTCCTGCAGAAAATCCCCAGCTTATTGTTTACGTTGCAGTAAGTAAACCGAAACTAGAAGATACCGAAGTTGGATCAATTCCAGTCTCTGAGATTTTCAGATCGGTTACCGAGAATAGTTTAAAATATATGAATATCAAACCGGCAGAGTTTAAAAAGACTCCACCTGTTCAGATAAAATCTTACAAGAAACAAAATGCAATGAATGTTCAAGCTGAGTTGGAAAGCAAAAAAATAAATACAATCATCATAGGTGATGGTGGCCAAGTGGTCAATCAGTATCCAGTTAAAAACACACAAATGTTGCCAGGAAGTCTTGTACTCTTGAAAACGGAAGGACCAATTAGTATTCCTGATTTTACAAAATGGTCAAAACGTAATGTTCTCGTTTACCAAAGGTTATCGGGTCTCTCAATTGAAGTCGTGGGGGATGGATTCGTTACTACTCAAAGTATATCTCCTGGGACGAAGATGTCAGATAACGGACCAATCGTTTTAAAACTTGAAACACCCGAAGAAACAAACTCAAAGATTGAAATAAAACCATCAGAAAATCCTGAAGAAATACTTCCACAAGATTAATCATTGAATAGGCATTCCTTTTGAGTCATACGTTGTTAAAAACAGGGTGTGGGTAAAATGAAAATGGGAATGCCTTATCGGCTGAAAATTAGATTACGAACCATGGTTCTTCTCTTTTTTTGCTTAACTTTAGTATCAATAGGGAAACTAATACATGTTCAATTTTTTCAATTCGATTTTCTCTCTCAGAAAGCAGAAGAAAATTGGGATCGACAAATTCCATTCTCACAAACAAGAGGAAATATTCGCGACCGTGATAGTGAATTAATTGTAGGAAGTAAATTAGCACCGACTATTTATTTTATGCCTGTTCAAAATAAAGATATTGAAAAAGCGTCTCAACAATTAAGTGAAGTGTTAAATGTAGAACCTCAAATATTATTTGAAAAATTGAATACAAAAGTAGTTCTCGTAAAATTGGCACCAGAAGGAAAAAACATTACGTTAGAACAAGCACTCAAAATTCAATCATTGCAAATACCTGGCGTTTATACAGGCGTGGATTATGTGCGGGATTATCCGTACGGTGACTTGCTTTCTCGATTGCTTGGTTTTACAGGATATGATCATCAAGGGTTAGCCGGATTGGAATACCAATATGATAAACAACTGACTGCCATTAAATCGAATCTTCGCTTATTTACAGATGCAAAAGGAAATACCTTGCCACATGTTAATGATGATTGGAAAGAAGGAAAAGATGGATCTTCCATTGATTTAACCATAGATATCAATGTACAAAAAATTATGGAACGGGAACTTTCGCAAGCAATGGAGAAATATGAAGCTGATCAGGCTTTGGCCATTGCAATGAATCCGAAGACCGGAGAAATACTGGGTCTGTCTTCTTATCCCACTTTCCATCCATTGGAATATGACAAAGTGAGTCCAAGCGTTTATAATCAGAACTTGCCGGTGTCTATGACTTTTGAGCCCGGGTCGACATTTAAAATTATTACGTTGGCTGCAGCAATTGAAGAAGGTAAGGTCGATTTACAAAATGAATCATTCTACGATCCTGGTTACAGTATTGTTGAAGGAGCCAGACTTCGCTGCTGGAAAAGAATAGGTCATAAACAACAGACCTTTTTAGAAGTTGTTGAAAACTCGTGTAATCCAGGCTTTATCGAATTGGGTGCACGTGTTGGTCGTGAAAAGCTATCAAAGTATATAAGAGATTTCGGTTTTGGTAGTAAAACAGGTTCTTCTATTGCTGGTGAGTCCACTGGAATTCTTTTTTCTAAAGAATCATATGGTCCGGTTGAGCATGCAACTACCTCTTTCGGTCAAGGAATATCCGTTACACCTTTGCAACAAGTTCAGGCTGTATCAGCTGCTGTAAATGGAGGCACCTTATTTAAACCCTATGTAGTAAAAAGAGTATATAACGAAGTAACGGGTGAAATTGAGCTGCAAAACGAGCCGGAAAAAGTTCGACAAGTCATTTCGGAAGATGCTTCTAAAAAAGTGCGTGAGGCGCTTGAATCTGTAGTTGCAAAAGGATCGGGCCGTCAAGCATATAGAGATTTTATGCGAATTGGTGGTAAAACAGGTACTGCTCAAAAAGCTGTTAACGGCCGTTATGTCCAAGGACAATATATTGTATCATTTATTGGCTTTGCTCCAATAGATGACCCACAAATTGTTGTTTACGTAGCTGTTGATAATCCAAAACATGCTATGCAATTCGGCGGAGTAATCGTTGCGCCAATTGTTGGTCAAATAATCGAAGATAGTGCACCATATATTGGATTTGAGAATAAAACCGTTCAAGTCGAGAAGGAATATCGATGGGGGGACCAGTTAGAAGCAAGAGTCCCTGAACTTGTTGGAGAGAAAAAAGAAATTGTAATGGATTTAAATGAGCCTTTTCATATTGTATGGCATGGGTCAGGTTCAACCATTGTTTCGCAACTTCCTAAAGCGAATAGTATGCTATCGATTGATGGTACTATTCATCTTTATCTTAGTGATTCAACTGGTGATTAAAGGCAATACTAGAAAAAATAATGGTTGTATTGAAGGAGAATACATATGACACTTTCCACTACATTACTTATAGTATCAATAGGATTTATATTAACAGTCCTTTTTACACCACTTTTTATCCCTGCGCTCAAAAAAATGAAATTTGGTCAAAGTATACGAGAAGAAGGACCAAAATCACATATGAAAAAAGCAGGGACACCAACAATGGGTGGTCTTGTCTTTTTACTTTCAATTGTTTTAACCACAATTGGTGTGTCTTTATACTTAGACATGTTAACTACCCAAACCGTGGTGCTTATTTTAGTGCTAGTTGGATTTGGTTTAATCGGATTTTTAGATGATTTCATCAAGGTTGTACTAAAGAGAAATTTAGGTCTAACCTCTTTACAGAAACTAGTTGGTCAAATTTTTCTTGCAGTAGCTTCATTTTTCTTATTAAGACAAGGACCTTTTGATACTACATTAGGTATCCCTTTTACAGACTGGTCATTCGACTTAGGTATAGCTTATGTTGGGTTCCTGATATTCTGGTTGGTTGGATTTTCTAATGCTATTAACTTAACAGATGGTTTAGATGGTCTAGTATCTGGAACGGCTTCCATTGCATTTACTGCGTTTGGGGTACTTGCTCTTATTTATCATCAACAAGATTTAGCCATCTTTGCTTTTGCTGTAACAGGTGCTTTACTCGGCTTTTTAATTTTCAATGCAAACCCTGCCAAAGTATTTATGGGTGACACAGGGTCACTAGCTTTAGGTGGGGCAATTGCGATTCTGTCAATTTTAGTGAAGCAAGAATTATTATTACTTTTAATAGGTATCGTTTTTGTAGCAGAAACATTATCTGTTATCTTACAAGTCATAAGCTTTAAAACAACAGGGAAGCGAATTTTCAAAATGAGTCCACTTCACCATCACTTTGAGTTATCAGGATGGTCGGAATGGAAAATTGTTGTTGTGTTTTGGTCAACTGCCTTCTTAGCTGCTTTTATTGCTGTACTCATGGAGGTTTTGTAAATGAAACATACAAGTGAATTCACATCAAAAAAAGTTCTAGTATTAGGATTAGCTAAAAGTGGTGTAGCAGCTGCAGAGCTACTTCATAAATTAGGTGCCTTTGTTACTGTCAATGATGCAAAACCTTTTGATGAGAGTCCAGATGCACAACGTGTCCTAAGTAAAGGAATAACGGTTATATGTGGACATCATCCAGAAGATTTACTGGACGAGGGGTTTGAACTTGTAGTGAAAAACCCGGGTATTCCTTATCATAATCCTATCGTTTCAGATGCGATATTAAGAGGAATTCCCGTTTGGACCGAAGTAGAACTTGCATATCGAATTAGTGAAGCACCACTCGTCGGTATTACCGGATCGAATGGGAAAACAACGACAACGACTCTCTTATTCCACATGCTAAATCAGGGTGGTCTCAAGCCGTTAATTGCAGGCAATATTGGAACAGTTGCATGTACGGTAGCTGAAGAAGCGAATCCAGATAATGTGATTGTGACTGAACTTTCTTCATTTCAATTAATGGGAACAGAGAATTTTAAACCAAAAATTTCAATTTGGACAAATTTATATGAAGCACATTTGGATTATCATAAAACATTTGATGAATACGGTGAAGCGAAATTTGCTGTTACTAAAAATCAAGATCATTCGGATGTATTTATTTATAATAGCGATCAAGATGATGTGGCGAAATTTGCAAAAAGAACAAAAGCTCAATTGTTTCCTTTCTCTACAAAAGGAAAAACATCTATAGGAATTAGTGCGGATGAAGGGTTTGTTTATTGGCATGGTGAAGTTTATGTCGAGCGAAACCAAATTGCTTTGCCTGGGGAGCATAATTTAGAAAATGTTCTAGCAGCAATTGCAGCTGCAATGTTGCTAGATTGTCCTAAAGAAACCATTTTACATGTGTTATCGTCCTTTACAGGCGTCAAACATCGAACTCAGTTTGTGAGAGAATGGAAGCAACGAAAATTTTACAATGATTCTAAAGCGACTAACACATTAGCAACTAAGAGTGCCCTGGCTGCTTTTAAAGAGCCCATAATACTCATAGCAGGTGGATTAGATCGAGGTCATTCTTTTGACGAATTAAAACCATATATGAAGAATTTAAAGGCACTAATATCTTTTGGTGAAACAAAAGGAAGATTTAAAGAATTCGCGCAAGCTTGTGGAGTCGAAGAAACCATTATTGTCAATGATGTACAGGAAGCTGTAAGTATAGCGGCAAGTATCTCAGACCCTAATGATGTTGTTTTACTTTCTCCAGCGTGTGCAAGTTGGGATCAATACGCTAACTTTGAATTGCGTGGGGATGATTTTATTAATGCGGTATTTAATTTAACGGAATAACATGTACAAACGGAAGGATGCCAAAACTGCAATCTAAACAAAGTCAATTGTTTTTGTTATTAAGTCTAATTTTAACTTTTATTGGCCTTAGTTTCGTCTATTCAGCAGGTTCCTACTGGGGTAAGGTTCATTATCAAGAAAGTATGCCGTTCTTTTGGAAACAAGCCATTTACGGTGGTGTTGGACTCATTGGTGCTTGGATTTTATATAAATCCCCTTTGACACGAAATCCTATGTTATGGAAAATAGTTTATGGATTATCTATTCTTTTATTATTTGCCGTTTATATTCCTGGACTCGGGGTAGTTAGAAATGGTTCACAAAGTTGGATTCAACTAGCTGGATTTAGTATTCAGCCTGCTGAATTCGTAAAGATTAGCGTTGTTGGCTTTTTATCAACATTGTTAGCTAAAAGTGCGCATGAAAAAAAGAAATGGAAATTATCACATCTACTGATTTGTTTATTTCCAGCAGGAATTATTTTAGTCCAACCTGATTTCGGTTCTGCTTTTTTGTTAATTGTAGCCGCGTTTGCTTTATTATTTATTTCAGGGTATCCGATTCGTTTTTTTGTTCTTGTGTGCCTCGGCGGAATCGTTTCAATTGTTGCGTTAATAGCTTCAGCACCCTATCGTTTAAAACGAATTGAAGCATTCATTAATCCTTGGGAAGATCCACTGGGAAGTGGATTTCAAGGTATACAGTCATTATTAGCAATCGGACCCTCTGGATTATTTGGGCATGGGTTTGGTAACAGTCGACAAAAATTTTTGTATTTACCTGAACCACAAAATGACTTTATTTTTTCAATCATTGTGGAAGAGATGGGCTTTATTGGTGCACTTGTATTAATAGGAATTTTCTTTCTGTTTTTATACACAGGGTATCGATTAGCTGTGCTTTCATCATCGGCGATGGGATTTATGATAATTGCTGGCCTTGTGTCTATGTTGGGTAGCCAAATATTTTTAAATATTGGGGTTGTTATTGGCTTGTTTCCCGTAACCGGTGTGACTCTGCCGTTCATAAGTTATGGCGGTTCATCTTTGTTTTCAACCTGGCTGATTGTGGGTATTATCCTTCATTTTTCAAAAGATTACATACACAAGTAAGGGAGGGAGGGAATAACGTGGAAAAAATAATTGATATAGAAGATCGTATTCCAACATTAAGAGAACGCAGAAAAAAAAGAACAAATCGTAAATTCACGTTATTACTTGTCCTTTTTCTTGTTACTTTGTTTGGTCTCCTCTACTTCCAATCTTCTTATAGCCTGGTGCAAAATGTTCACGTACAAGGAGCAAACCTAACTTCCAGTGATACTTACATTAATCAAAGTGGTATTCAACCTGGACAATCAATGTGGGAAATTCGGACAAGTGTTGCAGAAAAAGCAATTCAAAATAATGAGTGGGTACGAAATGTTGAAGTTAGGCGAAGTGGTCTTACAACCGTTAACATTGAAGTTAAAGAGTGGAAAAAAGTAGCTTATGTTGAAACTGAGAATGATTTTCAAGTCGTATTAGAGAATGGATCCTTGTTCAGTACAGAAGAAACATCTGGACCAATTGATGCACCCTTATTAAGTGGATTTGAAAACAAAAAAATAAGGGTACGAATGGTAAAAGAATTGGCTGAGTTGAATGTGGAAGTATTTTCAATGATTTCTCAAATTGAGTCTGTCCCATCAAAATTAGATCCGTATCGAGTTCAATTATTTATGAATGATGGGAATGAAGTTCGTGCAATTATTCCATCATTTGCTGAAAAAATGAATTATTATCCTTCACTAATCGCTCAACTTAATGAAAGTGATAAAGGGGTTATAGATCTTGAAGTAGGATCCTTCTTTCAAACCTATCTAGATAAATATAATCCACAACCTAAGGAGGGGGAGGAAGAAGATGAAGAATCTCCAGAATAAACCCTCTCGAAAAGCTGTTAATAAACGAATTATCTTTTCCATTGTCTGTCTGGTGCTTGGTTTTATCCTAGCTTATTCCTATAGCTTATCTAGTTCAAAAAAAATGAGTGGACAACCTTCTAGAAGTGTTTATTTTGAACAAGAAGAACATTATCGGGAAGAACTTATCAAGCAACAAGAACGTAACAAAGAATTAGCGGATGAGCTAGTAGCAAGACAACAACAAGTAAGTGAAATTGAGAAATCTTTATCTGGTAGCGAAGAACGCTATGAGAGTTTAATTGATGAATCGGAAGATTTGCGTTTGTTACTAGGTGTCATCCCTGCTGAGGGTGAGGGAATAAAAGTATTGCTAGAAGATGCTGAATATAACCCAGCATCAGAAAATCCGAATGATTATATTGTTCATGAAAGTCATGTATTTAAAGTGTTAAATGAGTTAAAGATTTCAGGTGCTGAAGCAATTTCTGTAAACGGCCAACGGTTACATGCAAACTCCTATATTAAGTGCAATGGTCCAGTCATTACGATTGATGGAAAACAATTTCCTGCTCCATTTATCATAGAAGCAATCGGTGATTCTAAAGTGCTTATCCCTTCGCTACAATTAACGGGTGGAGTTATGGATCAATTAATCAATGACAACATTGTAGTAACGATTGAAGAAAATAAAAAAATGGACATGCCTGCATTGTAGAAAAAACAAAAGTTTGAAAAATCTAAAACATTTATACAAAAGGAGAGCAGTTTGATGAAACAAGGTGTTTATGCACGATTCACGTTTATTTTACTCATCGTGGGTTTCATGCTTGCTGTTCAGTACAACACGGTCCAGCAACCCGAGGAGCGTGATACGCGTGATATCTGGGAAGTTAGGCAAGAATTATCAAGAGAAAGACAGCTGCATTCTGAGTTGTTAACTAATATTCAATCGGTCAATCAAACCATTACCAAGTATGAAAACCTACAAAGTAAAAGTCCTGCACAAGCCCTGAATGAAACACTTGATAATTTAAGGGAAAAAGCAGGTTTAACAGAAGTAACGGGTCCGGGACTAATTTTGTCCATTGAACCTTCCTTAGAGGCACAAGCATTAGGTCAGAATATTACAGGCATTTCGCCAGATTTACTTGTTCGACTAATAAATGAAATCAATCGGTTTAAAGGACATCACATTGATGTGGATGGAAAACGTATAGTACATTCAACTCCCATAAGAGATATAAATGGACAAACGACTGTAAATAGCTTAAACGTGCGAACACCACCATTTAAAATTCGTATTGGAACAGATACACTAGAAGATGCTGAAATGCTTTACAACCATTTACATTCTTCAATGATTGCGGATGATTTTTTTATTGATAATCTATCATTAACAATAGGGGAACCAATCAAAGAATTAAAAATTCCTGCTTTCAGCCAAACAATAGAAAATAATTACTTAAAAGAAGCTACGGAGGGTGATTAATTAATGTGGTTACCACTACTTGGTCTAATCCTAGGGATCTCCCTCGGTTTGCTCACAGACATTCAAATTCCAACAATCTATGAAAATTATTTATCAATTGCTGTATTAGCTGCACTAGACACGCTTTTTGGAGGAATTCGCGCCCAACTTCAACATGTGTATGATGATAAAGTTTTTGTTTCGGGTTTTTTCTTCAATATAGCTCTTGCAGCTGGTCTAGCATTTCTCGGCGTTCATTTAGGTGTTGATTTGTATTTAGCAGCTATTTTTGCTTTTGGTGTACGTCTTTTCCAAAATATAGCAGTTATCAGGCGTATTCTATTAACAAAGTGGGCCGAAAGAAAAGGGCGAGATGAACAAAAAACAGTCGAATAGAAGGAAAAATTGCAACTTTTAACTATTTTACTTAGACAAGACTGCTAGAATGCAATAGAATGAGGATTAAAGAGTTGTTGAAGGAGGTGCCACGGATTGAATCAAACAGAATTATATGTTTCTCTAGATATTGGTTCTTCATCAATTAAAGTTCTTATTGGTGAAATGACAAATGGTTCCCTAAACGTAATTGGTGTGGGAAATGTAAAATCTAATGGTATTCGTAAAGGTGCGATTGTCGATATAGATTCAACCGTCCAATCGATTAAAAAAGCAATCGATCAAGCAGAACGCATGATTGGAATGTCAATAAACGAAGTGGTATTAGGAATACCTGCTAACCAAGCGATGTTACAGCATGTCAAAGGTGTGGTGGCAGTTAATAGTGAAAATCGTGAAATTACAGATGATGATTTAGATCGAGTGATGGAATCAGCACAAGTGATGTCTATTCCACCCGAAAGAGAATTAGTAAACTTAGTACCCAAACAGTTTGTTGTCGACCACTTGGATGAAATTAAAGACCCGCGTGGAATGATTGGGATTCGTTTAGAGATGGATGGAACTATGATGACCACATCTAAAACGATTTTGCACAATGTTTTACGATGTGTTGAACGTGCTGGTTTACAAATTCGAGAAATTTATTTACAACCGCTTGCTTCTGGTTACTACGCTTTATCAGATGATGAAAAAAATCATGGAACCGCATTTATTGATATTGGTGGTGGTTCTACAACGATTGCTGTTTTCCAAGACGGCCACTTAACACATACCACTGTTTTACCTGTGGGTGGAGATCATGTGACGAAAGATTTATCAATCGTCTTAAAAACACCAACAGAACAAGCAGAAAAAATTAAACAACAATATGGACATGCTTTTTATGATGATGCTTCAGATGATGAGTTGTTTGAAGTTCCAGTCATTGGCGCAGATACAAAGGAACAATATAGTCAAAGGTACATATCTGAAATTATCGGTGTTCGTTTAGAAGAACTATTCGAAATGATATTAGAAGAGTTTTATAAAATGGGCATTCAGGACCTTCCAGGTGGTGTAGTTATTACAGGTGGAGTCGGTAAACTAGATGGACTTTCACAATTAGCTCGTCATATCTTACAAACACGTGTTAGGTTGTATACCCCAGAATATATTGGTGTGCGTGAACCCCAATATGCAACAGCAGTTGGTTTAATCCGCTACGCTTATATGGAAGATATGTTCTTTGGGCGTTTGGGTGGAAGTAGTGCACTTGTTCAGTCCAGAAAGCCTGAGCAAGTCCAATCCGCACCGAAAAAGCAAAAGCCGGCAAATGTTCAACATGAGAACAAAGAAGGTGTCATGGGGAAAGCTCGTAAATTCCTCGATAAATTTTTCGAATAAAAGACTTGAAAAACAGTAATTTAAGGAGGAAATGCGATGTTGGAATTTGACACAAATGTAGACCAACTTGCCGTCATCAAAGTCATTGGTGTTGGAGGCGGTGGAAACAACGCTGTTAACCGTATGATTGAGCATGGTGTTAAAGGGGTAGAATTTATAGCTGTAAATACAGATGCACAAGCATTAAATCTTTCAAAAGCAGAAATTAGACTCCAAATTGGGGCTAAACTTACAAGAGGACTTGGGGCAGGAGCAAACCCCGAGGTTGGTAAAAAAGCTGCTGAAGAGAGCAAAGAGCAAATCGAAGAAGCACTACGCGGAGCAGATATGGTATTCGTAACTGCTGGAATGGGTGGAGGAACAGGGACTGGTGCAGCACCTGTCATCGCACAAATTGCTCGTGAAATCGGAGCATTAACTGTAGGCGTTGTTACTCGTCCATTTACATTTGAAGGAAGAAAACGTTCAACTCAGGCAATCGGCGGAATTGGTCAAATGAAAGAAGCGGTCGATACATTAATCGTTATTCCAAACGATCGTTTACTTGAAATTGTTGATAAAAACACACCTATGCTAGAAGCATTCCGAGAAGCTGATAATGTGTTACGTCAAGGTGTACAAGGTATCTCTGATTTAATCGCAGTGCCAGGTTTAATCAACTTAGACTTCGCCGATGTGAAAACGATCATGTCTAACAAAGGATCAGCTTTGATGGGTATTGGGATTTCTTCAGGGGAAAACCGTGCGGCTGAAGCAGCGAAGAAAGCGATTTCGAGTCCCCTTCTTGAAACTTCAATAGATGGAGCTAAAGGTGTTCTAATGAACATTACAGGTGGTTCTAACTTGAGTCTATTTGAGGTTCAAGAAGCAGCTGACATCGTAGCGTCTGCTTCGGATGAAGATGTAAATATGATTTTCGGTTCAGTTATCAATGATAACTTGAAAGATGAAATCATTGTTACTGTTATTGCAACTGGCTTTAATGAAGAACCGTTAACTGTACGTTCAACAAGAAGTGGTGGATTTGGGGCTGGTAGACCGCAACAGCAACACTCAAGTCAATTGCAGGCTCCTACGCGCGAACCACGACGTGAAGAAGCACCAACTTATCAACAAGAGCCGATAAGAAATCAGCCACAACATTCTTCTCAACAGGAAGATACTTTAGACATTCCAACTTTTTTACGCAACAGACAAAAACGTCAATAAGACCGTTTTACAAAACTCATCTCTTGTAGCGATTTGCTGCAAAAGATGAGTTTTTTTGTCGTCTAAATTTTTCATAAACCTCTCAAAAAGTGACAAGTTTTGAAGGCCACAAGTGTTACAGTTTTTCTAGGTGGTGAGAAAATGTATGCTGAAGTGATGATTACGTTGAACGCACTTATTAACTATTGCTTACTTTCCTTTACAAATAAAATAGGCTCTTTTCAACAAAAGAAATGGCGGTTATGGGTAAGTGCGTTAGCGGGTGGAACACTGATCGTTTTATTTGGTGGTGGTTTTGTATCTATTGTCTTAACTTTCATCGTCATGATTGCAATTGCATTCGGATTTAATAGATCTAATATGATTCTAGCAGCTTCAAATTGTTTAATAGGTGCCCTTTTTGCTGGGGGGTTATTAACAGTCATTCAACCATTGTTAAACTCAGCAAATTGGTTTACTTTATTGGCAATTGGAGGCGTTGCATTACTTGGGAGTTTAACCGGGGTGTATAAGAATTGGTTTAGAATCAATATGAAGGCAGTAAAAGAATCATATATAAGTCAAGTGACCTTGCAATTATTTGATCATGACGTCACACTGTCCAGTTATACGGACACAGGGAATCAATGCATAGAGGCACTTTCGGGTAAACCTGTACACTTTGTTTCATCTGCAAAAGTCGAATGCTATATCCCAAAAAAACTTTGGTCGTATCTACTTCATTTTGATGGCAGTGATCCTGCTCAATTTCAGAAAGTTCCACAAGAGTTTCAACATCAAGTTAGACTTATTCGATTGGCAACAGTACAAAGTCAAAGTACATGGGCTGTCGGTATAAAAGTTGAAAAGCTCTCAATTCGACACAATGAACAATGTTCTTTACCACCTTGTTATATCGTTCTCACTAAAAACAGCCAACATTTTCCACGTCAAACTGACGCCATTTTACATGCATCAACATTATTTGTTCAACAATCGAGAGGAGCAGTGCTATGTTCTTGAATATTTGGAGACGACTTGTACAATTCTGGTCAACTTGGCGAGCGAAAGGTACTTTTTACATTGGGGGAAGTGAATCTCTGCCTGTTCCAATGAATCGGGAAGAAGAAGCATTAACGATTGAGGCTTTTATGAATGGAAGCTTGACTGCTAGAGATAAATTAATTGAGCGTAATTTACGTTTAGTTGTTTATATTGCAAGACGATTTGAAAATACAGGAACAAATATTGAAGATCTTATTAGCATTGGTTCAATTGGTTTAATTAAAGCTATTGAGACATTTAATACAGAGAAAAAAATTAAATTGGCAACTTATGCATCTCGTTGTATTGAAAATGAAATCCTCATGCATTTAAGAAAAACGAGCAAACTAAAATCGGAAGTATCTTTTGATGAACCATTAAATTCTGATGCCGACGGCAATGAATTACTATTATCAGATATCTTAGGAACAGAAGAAAACATTATTTCGGAAGATGTGGAAAAGAAAATTGAGCGTCAATTTATGTTTTCAGCTATCGATTTATTAGATAAACGTGAAAAATATATAATGGAATGTCGATTTGGTTTAAATGGACAAGAAGAAATGACACAGAAAGAAGTAGCCGATTTACTGGGTATTTCTCAGTCTTATATATCTCGCTTAGAGAAAAAAATTATACATGATTTAAGGGAAGAATTAAATCAACCGACAGGTTAATGGTTGAATTTGGAGTAGATTCCACACGCATATATTCGACCGAGCCGGACAAACTGATTCTATTCTCAGTGTTAAACAGTTCGGAGGAAAAGTGATGGTGCGGACAAAAGTAGAAATTTGCGGAGTGGATACGTCAACACTTCCTGTACTTTCAAACGAAGTGATGACACAAACCTTCATTAGGTTCCAAAGTGGAGATACTGCAGCCAGAGAAGAGTTAGTCATGGGGAATTTACGATTAGTACTAAGCTTAGTTCAACGATTTGCTTATCGAGGTGAGCAAGCAGACGACTTATTTCAAGTAGGATGTATTGGATTGATTAAGTCCATTGAAAATTTTGATTTGAAACACAATGTTCGTTTTTCGACGTATGCCGTTCCGATGATAATAGGAGAAATCAGAAGACATTTACGTGATCATCATCCTGTGCGGGTTTCTCGATCATTAAGAGATATTGCCTACAAGTCCATGAAAGCCAAAGAGCAATATGTTGTAGAACATTTGCATGAACCAACGATACAACAGCTTGCCAAAATAACAGACATACCCCATGAAGATATCTTGTTTGCATTAGATGCGATCCAAGAACCCATTTCATTACAGGAACCTATTTACCATGACGGAGGAGATCCTGTTTACATGTTGGACCAATTAAAGGATGAGCATGTATCAGAGGAACAATGGTCAACTTATGTTTTCATGAAAGAAAGCATGAGCCAACTAGATGAACGACAACAAAAAATATTAAGTAGAAGGTACTATTATGGGGAAACTCAGACAGAGATTGCAAAAGAACTTGGAATTTCTCAAGCCCAAATCTCTCGTCTTGAAAAACACGCGTTAAGTATAATTCAGGAACAGTACTATCATGATTCGTAAAATAAACGAAAGCTTGGATTCCATTTGGAATTCAAGCTTTTTTTTCATCATGTAACATAAGCTATAGGAGGAGGGATTATGATGAAATTTACAGAAATTCAACAAAAAGAATTTATTGAAGCAAGTGATGGGAGAATGCTTGGATTTGTGAGTGATGCTCGAATCTCGAAAGAAAAGGGCGCCATAGAGGCTTTTATGGTTGCCCAACCCAAAAAAATGTTTGAGTTTTTTTCAAGTGACAATTCGACTATTTCTATTCCACTTCATGATATTCATGTTATAGGGAAGGATGTTGTGTTAGTTAAACGGACCCGACATGAACAAGGATAAAACGTTGAATATTCACTGTTTGCTTGGTACAATATAGAAATAATACAGATGTCTTAACAAGTTGGGATTTTATTCATATGGAAATTGCACACAATTATCATCATATACAAAAACAAATTCAAAAAGCTTGTGAACGTTCAGGAAGACCTTTCTCAAATGTTACCATTGTAGCAGTTACCAAAGCAGTCTCAGTTCAACGCACACAAGAAGCTGTAAATGCTGGGTTATATCATCTTGGAGAGAATCGGCCTGAAGGTTTGCAAGAAAAAAAAGAAGCAATTCAGTCTAATGCTACTTGGCATTTTATCGGTTCATTGCAAAGTAGAAAGGTGAAGCAAGTAATTGATACTGTAGATGTTCTGCATTCACTTGATCGAATTAGTTTAGCTGAAGAAATACAAAAACGTGCAAATAAAGTAATTGATTGTTTCGTTCAAGTTAATGTATCAGGGGAAGAAGCCAAGCATGGCATTCCGATTGAGGAGATTGTAACTTTCGTAACGGCACTAAAACCTTATGATAAAATACGCGTTATTGGATTAATGACCATGGCACCTAACACTGAAGATGAAAATGTTTTGCGTTCAGTTTTTTCAAGATTAAAAAATGCACAACAGTTCATAGCTCAATATAATTATCCACATGCACCATGTACCGAATTATCTATGGGCATGTCGAATGATTATGAAATTGCAATTGAGGAAGGCGCTACATACGTACGAATTGGGACAGCACTAGTCGGAGATGAAAGTGGGGATGTAGGATGAGCATAAAAAATAAAATTAAAAACTTTTTCTACTTAGATGAATATGAAGAAGAAGCACCAACTGAACGTGGACGTCGATATGAATCCCAGCAAACACCATCACAACCTGCTGCAGTCAAAAAAACGTCGAAAGAAAGACGGGTTGCTTATCCAGAAGCCGCAGTGCCAAATGTTGTGAGCCTTCAAAACTTACAAAAATCTTCAAAAGTAATCTTAGTTGAACCCCGTGTGTATGCTGAGGCACAAGATATCTCAGAGCATTTAAAAAACAAACGGTCAGTAGTCGTGAATCTCCAACGCATTGATAAAGACCAAGGAATACGGATTGTAGATTTTCTTAGTGGAACCGTGTATGCTTTAGGTGGAGACATTCAGCGTATAGGGACAGATATTTTTTTATGTGCACCAGATACGGTTGAAGTTGCAGGTGCTATTTCAGATTATTATTACGATGACTTATAACAGTAGAGGTGTAACTAGTTAATATGGACTATCTTATTTTGTTGATTTCTAAAGCAATTGGTTATTATTCAATTTTAATTATCATTTATATTTTCATGTCTTGGGTACCTAACATAAAAGAATCGTCAATTGGAAGGTTCTTAGAAAGAATTGTTGAACCTTATCTAGAGCCATTTAGACGAATTATTCCACCGTTTGGCATGATTGATGTTTCACCGATTGTCGCAATCTTAGTTTTAAGACTCGCTCAAACCGGATTAGAATATTTAAGAATAACATTTTAACTGATTGCCTCACTTTAATGTGAGGCTTTTTTAAACTTCGAAAGGGAGAACGGAAATGGAACAAGTATTTCAACATTTTAGAAAAGATGAGCAACCATTTATCGAACAAGTGAGTGGATGGATCCGTGATACAGAAGATCGGTATGCGCCGAAATTAACGGATTTCTTAGATCCTAGGCAACAGTATATTGTCCAGTCAATTGCAGGACAAAATGAAGATATTATCACAACAAGTTATGGGAAATTTTTAGATGCCGAACGTAAACGAATGTTGATTTCTCCATCCTATTTCGTACCTTCTGATCAGGATTATTCCATAATCATGTTTGAGATTAAATATCCATCTAAATTTATTAAACTGGAGCATCCGGATATTCTGGGTTCAATGATGTCAATCGGTCTCGACCGATCGAAGTTTGGAGATATTCGTATTGAAGAAAATCGGATCGAAATTGCTGTTGAAAAAGAAATCGCCGATTTTGTTCAAGCAAATATTACATCGATTGGGAAATCCAAAGTGCAATTAGTTGAACTAGACAATGAGCATTTGTTTTTATCAAATACAGAAACATGGGTGGAAGAATCACATACGGTTAGTTCGATGAGACTCGACACCATCATTGCATCTTTGTTTAATGTTTCGAGACAAAAAGCCTCTTTATTAATCCATAGTGGAAAAGTGAAGGTGAACTGGGCTTATCGGGAACAACCATCGTTTGAATTGCATGAATCTGACCTTATATCTATACGAGGTTTTGGTCGAATTAAAATCGGATTAATCGAAGGTCGTACAAAGAAAGACAAAATTCGACTTCAAATTGGTCGAATTGAGTCGAAAATATGAAAATATTTCAAGAAATTTCGAATAATTGATGTCAACTGACGCAATGAACGGTATAATAGTTTGAAACAACGCTAGTTTTAAAGGGGAGATATAATAATGCCATTATCACCACTGGATATACATAACAAGGAATTCGGTAAGGGATTCCGTGGATACAACGAAGATGAAGTGAATGAGTTTTTAGATCAAATCATCAAAGACTTTGAGCTACTTCTAAAAGATAAAAAAGAATTAGAAGATAAATTGAAGTCATCAAGTGAACGCGTAGGTCATTTTAATACAATCGAATCGACACTACAAAAGTCAATTGTTATTGCGCAAGAGGCAGCTGAAGAAGTTCGTCGTAATTCTCAAAAAGAAGCCAAACTTATCGTAAGAGAAGCTGAGAAAAATGCAGATCGTATAGTGAATGAAGCATTATCAAAAGCTCGTCGTATTGCACTTGAAATTGAAGAGTTAAAGAAACAATCTAAAGTTTTCCGCAATCGTTTCAAAATGTTAGTTGAAGCTCAATTAGATTTGATTAACACAGATGACTGGGATCATTTAATGCAATACCAAGTGGATACTTCAGAGCTTGAACGAATCGAGTCAATCGAAGAATAGTATTGGCTTGACGATTTTGTCTACAATCACTATAATAACTACATATTATAGTTGTAGGAATAAAAGACATGTATGAAGATGCATGTATGAAACAAATATAAATACGTTGAAAGAGACAGTATTTTGTAAAAGCACAGATAAGCGATTCGAGGACGGTGTGAGCTCGAACAAGTTGCGAACAAATGAAAATCACTCTTGAGTAGAATCACTGAACTGCACGTGTAAGTGATTTCGGCTTCACACCGTTAATGTGATCTAAGTTGGCATCTATTAAAGATGCAATTAGGGTGGTACCGCGAGTATAAACTTCTCGTCCCTTCACGGGATGAGGGGTTTTTTTGTTGTAAAAAAACATAACTTCCCACCCTGACCGCTTTTTGCTTTTCCAATAATGAGGAGGTTTTTTAGATGGAGTACAAAGATACACTTTTAATGCCTAAAACAGATTTTCCAATGCGTGGAGGATTACCTACAAGAGAGCCAGTTATTCAAGAAAAATGGAATGACATGGATGTGTACGGGAAAGTATTGGAACGTACGAAAGATCGACCAGCCTTTATTTTACATGACGGTCCTCCTTATGCAAACGGAGATATTCATATGGGTCATGCATTAAATAAGGTTCTAAAAGACATGATTGTACGCCATAAATCGATGACGGGATTTTATGCACCATATGTTCCAGGTTGGGATACACATGGTCTTCCAATCGAACAAGCGTTAACAAACAAAGGTGTCAATCGTAAAGAGATGACGGTTGCCGAGTTCCGCAATTTATGTGAAACATATGCTTATGAGCAAATTGATGGGCAACGAGAGCAATTTAAACGTCTTGGAGTACGTGGGGATTGGGAAAATCCGTATGTGACATTAAAACCTGCTTATGAATCTCGTCAAATTGAAGTATTTGGTGCGATGGCACGCAAAGGCTATATTTACAAGGGGTTAAAACCTGTTTACTGGTCTCCTTCAAGTGAATCAGCTTTAGCTGAAGCGGAAATTGAATACCAGGATAAAAAATCACCATCTATTTATGTGAGCTTTGAGGTTACAGATGGTAAAGGTGTTATTTCAGAAGGAACTAAAATTATTATCTGGACAACAACTCCTTGGACGATTCCAGCTAACCTTGGAATTTCAGTACATCCTGATTTTGATTATGTAATTGCAGAAGTTGCAGGATCTCGATACCTTGTGGCAAAAGATTTGCTTGAATCAGTTGCATCGACATTAGAATGGGAATCATATGAAATTGTTCAGACTGTTAAAGGGGAACAAATGGATCGTATGATTGCGAAACATCCTTTGTATGATCGTGATTCTCTTATCATGTTAGGGGAACATGTGACGAATGAAGGCGGAACAGGATGTGTTCATACGGCTCCAGGTCACGGTGAAGACGATTTCTATGTTGGGAAAGCTTATGGTCTAGATGTATTGTCACCTGTAGATGACCGTGGAGTAATGACAGCCGAAGCACCAGGTTTTGAGGGTCTATTTTATGATAAAGCCAATAAAAACATTACGGAAGCTCTTGAAGCTGCTGGGGCACTTGAAAAATTAACTTTCTTTACACATTCTTATCCACATGATTGGCGCACGAAGAAACCAGTTATTTTCCGTGCAACTGCTCAATGGTTTGCTTCAATTGAAGCGTTTAGAGATCAGTTATTACAAGCGATTAAAGATACTTCTTTCACACCATCATGGGGTGAGACTCGTCTGTTTAATATGGTTCGTGACCGTGGAGACTGGTGTATTTCTAGACAGCGTGCATGGGGTGTACCAATCCCTGTATTTTATGCAGAAGACGGAGAACCAATTTTAACTGACGAAACTATTGCTCATGTTTCAAAATTGTTCCGTGAAAATGGATCAACGATTTGGTTTGAAAGAGAAGCAAAAGAATTACTTCCAGAAGGATTTACGCATCCAGGAAGTCCAAATGGTCTGTTTTTTAAAGAAACAGATATTATGGATGTATGGTTTGATTCGGGATCGTCACACCAAGCGGTTCTTGATGAAAGAGAAGATCTAGTTTATCCAGCGGACCTATACTTAGAAGGATCGGATCAATACCGTGGATGGTTTAACTCTTCATTAACAACAAGTGTTGCAATTAATGGTCATGCACCTTACAAGGGATTGCTAAGCCATGGTTTTACATTGGATTCTGAAGGACGCAAAATGAGTAAGTCTTTAGGTAACGTAATTGTTCCTTCCAAAGTGATTAACCAATTAGGAGCAGATATTCTCCGTCTATGGGTTGCTTCTGTTGACTACACGTCAGATGTGCGTGTATCCGATAGTAACTTCAAACAAGTTTCTGAAGTTTACCGTAAAATCCGTAATACGTTCCGTTTCTTACATGGGAATGTTTCTGATTTTAATCCTGAAACAGATCGATTGGCGTTTGAAGAACTTCGTGAAGTGGATCAATACATGTATATGAAGCTTCAAGAGCTGATTGCTTCGGTTCGTAAAGCTTATGACAAATATGATTTCGCAAGTGTTTATCACATGGTAAATAACTTTGTTGCATCAGATTTAAGTTCATTCTATTTAGATATTGCAAAAGATGTTGTCTATATTGAAGGTGCAAATCATGCACATCGTCGTGCGATGCAAACGGTTATGTATGATACATTATTAGCATTATTGAAATTGACAACACCAATTCTTCCACATACAACTGATGAGTTATGGGAATTCATGACTTATGAAAATGAAGAAAGTGTTCAATTAACCGATTTCCCTGAAGCTACAACACATGCTTCATTTGCAGACTTACGCACGAAGTATGAACAATTAATGCTGGTACGTGATGATGTGTTAAAAGCTTTAGAAGAAGCGAGAAGCGCGAAGGTAATTGGTAAATCACTAGAAGCGAAAGTAACGGTTTACGTTAAACAAGATTTACTAGAAGTTTTCGATACAAACAAAATTGACTTTGCACAATTCTTTATTGTTTCTGACTTTAAACTTGCGGGCTTAAAAGAAGAGGCACCTGAAGATGCTTTAGTCCTAGATGTTGCTTCAGTTATTGTAACGAAAGCAGATGGCGAAAAATGTGAACGATGCTGGACCATCTCGTCTAAAGTAGGCGAAGATGCTAAACATTCGACGTTATGTCCTCGTTGTGCTGATGTTGTAGAACAGTATTACGTATAAAATAAAGAGCTGTCCGATTGGGCAGCTCTTTCTGTATGTTTAAATAATGTGGTAAACTAGCTAAGATACTTTTGTAACGGGGGAACATGCGTGTACATTTATTATTTAGTAGCAATTGTCATTGTGGCAATTGATCAATGGACAAAATGGTTAGTTGTGAAAAATATGGAGCTAGGTGAACGTATACTATTAAATGATCCGACATTTGCATTACTATCACATCGAAACCGTGGTGCTGCATGGGGAATGCTTGAAGGGCAAATGTGGTTATTTACTATTGTTACTATAGTGGTTATTGCTGGTATTCTTTATTATTTTCATAAAGAAACAAAAGGTAAACCCTTATTTCAACTAAGTTTAATGATTATATTAGGTGGGGCAATCGGAAACTTCATCGATCGTTTATTTCGTGGAGAAGTGGTTGATTTTATTGACGTATTAATACCTATACTAAATTATGATTTCCCGATTTTTAATATCGCAGATGCTGCTCTTACGATTGGTGTCGGTTTGGTGATTATCGTATTATTTTTAGAAGAAAAACAAGAAAAGAAAACAGGTGAGTAAATGGAAGATTTTACGTATACAATTACTGAAGAACAAAAAGGTGAACGGATAGACAAGGCTATATCCTTACTGGAAGCAGATTGGTCTAGAAGTCAAATTCAATATTGGTTAAAAGATGGAGCCGTTTTAGTTAACGGTGAAGAAGTAAAAACGAATTACAAAGTAAAAAAAGATGATATTATCATTGTGTCTCCACCAGAAGCTGAACCTTTAGATATTCAAGCGGAGGATTTAAATCTTGAAATTATTTATGAGGATTCAGATGTATTAGTCGTAAATAAACCCCGTGGAATGGTAGTCCATCCAGCTCCGGGCCATACTGAAGGTACATTAGTGAATGGCTTAATGCATCATTGCACAGACCTTTCAGGTATTAATGGTGTCATGCGTCCAGGTATTGTCCATCGTATTGATAAAGATACCTCTGGATTATTAATGGTTGCTAAAAATGATAAAGCACATGAATCTTTAGTTAACCAATTGGTAAAGAAAACCGTGACTAGAAAATATACGGCATTAGTTCATGGGCACATACCCCATGACAAAGGAACAATCGATGCCCCATTGGGTCGTGACAAAAAAGACCGCCAAAGTATGGCAGTAGTGGATAGTGGTAAACATGCTGTTACCCATTTTCGTGTAATCGAAAGGTTTGGGAAATTCACATTAGTCGAGTGTCGTTTAGAAACAGGACGAACACATCAAATTCGTGTTCATATGAAATATATAGGTTTCCCTCTTGCAGGTGATCCAAAGTATGGACCGAAAAAAACAATCGATTTTAATGGACAAGCACTTCACGCTGGTGTACTTGGTTTCATACATCCACGCACAGAAGAGTACTTAGAATTCGAAGCTCCATTACCAGAAGAATTTAAGAATTTGCTTGATGAAATGAAAACGACTGTTGACAGCAAGGAATAGTAACTCTATACTTGGGTTAATGAATTTAATAGAAGACCTTTAAAGACGGTCCAGAGAGGCTGGGAAGGTAAACGTGAAACGTATAAGTACACATGCTGTGTGTATAGATACGCATAATTTTCTACACTCACACCCTCTCATCCACATTGGACGAGAGGGTTTTTATTTTGGGAAAAGGAGGAATTATAATGGCAGAAAAAACGAATATTTTAGATGATCAAGCGATTAATCGTGCTCTTACTCGAATCGCTCATGAAATCATTGAACGTAATAAAGGAATCGAGACATGTATTTTAGTTGGAATTAAAACAAGAGGTGCCTATTTAGCAAATCGCTTAGCTAAAAAAATTGAAACAATTGAAGGCAAAACAATTAAATCAGGAGAGTTAGATATCACTCTGTATCGTGACGATTTGTCCTTGAAAACAGAAAACAAAGAACCACTTGTTCAACAAGTAGATATTCAACATGCAGTATCAGATCAAAAAGTAATCTTGATCGATGATGTGTTATATACGGGCCGAACTGTACGAGCTGCGATGGATGCAGTTATGGATTTAGGCAGACCAGCACAAATTCAATTAGCTGTTTTGATTGATCGAGGACATAGAGAATTACCGATACGGGCAGATTATGTTGGTAAAAATATTCCTACTGCAAGTCAAGAACGAATTGTCGTACGGTTAACAGAAACCGATCATGAAGATAGCGTAACGATACACGAATAGAACGAGTGGGGGAATTAAAATGACGAATACACAAACAGTTTTAGATGTACATGATAAGCCAGCAACAGGGAAGTTATTCACATTAAGTATGCAACATATGTTCGCTATGTTTGGCGCGACAATCTTAGTTCCTCAATTAGTTGGCTTAAGTCCAGCTATCGCATTGCTAACAAGTGGGATTGCTACCCTGATCTTCTTATTTGTAACGAAGTTTCAAGTACCAGCGTACTTAGGTTCGTCGTTCGCCTTTATTGCTCCAATAATTGCTGTGACGGATAAAGGTGGAATCGGCAGTGCAATGATCGGAAGTATGTTCGTAGCACTCGTCTATTTCTTCGTGTCACTAGTAATCTGGAAAACAGGTTATAAGTGGATTATGAAGCTATTGCCACCGATAGTTGTGGCACCTGTAATTATTGTAATCGGCTTAGCGTTATCGCCAGTGGCAGTAGATATGGCCATGAACATAGTTGTGGATGGAGTAAAAGAATATAGCATGCTACATTTTTCAGCAGCCCTAGTCACATTAGCTGCAGCGGTTATTGCCACATTATTCTTTAAAGGCATTATTAGTTTAATGCCTGTACTCATCGGTATTATCGTTGGATATGTCTATTCATTAATTATTGGAATTGTCGACTTTACAGCGGTTTTAAAAGCAAAATGGTTAGCTATTCCGGATTTCTTGGTTCCAGGATTGCATTATGATTTTATTATCACTCCAACGTTGCTTGTATTAATGGTACCTATCGCAATTGTAACGATTTCAGAGCATATCGGTCATCAATTAGTGTTAGGTAAAATTGTTAACAGAAATTACATAAAAGAACCAGGATTACATCGTTCAATACTAGGTGATGGTTTAGGAACATTTATAAGTGGACTTTTAGGAGGACCGCCTAAAACAACGTACGGAGAAAATATTGGCGTACTAGCGATTACGAGAGTATACAGCGTATACGTAATTGCGGGAGCAGCAGGTTTAGCTATCTTGTTTTCATTCTTTGGTAAAGTAATGGCCCTGATCGCAACCATTCCAACGGCTGTTCTTGGCGGAATTTCCATCTTGTTGTTTGGAATAATCGCTTCTTCTGGACTTCGTATGTTAGTAGATAACAACATAGACTTTGGCGATAAACGAAACTTAGTTATTTCTTCAATTATATTAGTAATCGGAGTTGGTGGAGCAAAACTCCATTTTTCAGACACGTTTGAAATTGCAGGCATGGCATTAGCTGCTATCGTCGGTGTTCTATTAAATCTACTATTGCCGGGTAGACCGCAAACAACACTTGACTCTGAAGAAAACAACTCAACTGAATAAATCCTTTTAAAACCTAGTCCAGAGAGGCAGGGAAGGGAGATTTAGAAAGGTTCCTTTATATGGTTCTTTTCTTGGTCATGCCCTTAGCCTCTCAACTTATGTTGAGGGGTTTTCTTTTTAAAAAAGAATGGAGGTAAAGATATGAAACATTTATTTTCAATGAAAGATTTGAACATATCTGATATCGAACAAATCTTACAACGGGCTAAACAATTCAAAGAAGGCGAGAGCCCGAAAAGGAGAAGTTCATTAACAATTTCGAACTTGTTTTTTGAACCAAGCACACGAACGAAAATGAGCTTTGAAATGGCTGAACGCAAGTTAGGATTGACTGTACTACCATTCGAAGCAATTACCTCCAGCGCTTTAAAAGGAGAAACCATTTATGACACGGTTAAAACGTTAGAAGCCATAGGCGTAGATGTGGTGGTCATACGACATGAACAAGAAAAGTATTATGAGGAACTAAAGGATATAAGCATAGGCATCATTAATGGCGGGGATGGCTCGGGACAACACCCAACACAGTCTCTATTAGACTTGTATACCATCAAAGAAGAGTTTGGGCACTTTGAAGGACTCCATATTACGATTGCTGGTGATGTTGCACACAGTCGTGTAGCCCGTTCGAATGCCGATGCTTTAACAAAATTGGGTGCTCAAGTTTCCTACTTATGCCCACCTGAATGGCAAGGTGAATTCAGTTCCATTTCTAACTGGGAGGAAGTACTACCGTATACCGATGTTGTGATGTTATTGAGGGTGCAACATGAACGTCATAATATTGAAAGTTCATATACAAAAGAAACCTATCATCAGCAATATGGTCTTACGAAAGAACGTTACAAACATCTTAAATCTACTGCAATTGTGATGCATCCAGCACCATTCAATCGAGACATGGAAATTGCAAGAGAACTTGTTGAAAGTGAAAAATCACGTATTTTTCAACAAATGTCAAACGGTGTATTCATTCGAATGGCTGTTCTCGAATCTGTTTTAAAGGAGAGATCATGATGAGAAAATTAATAGAAAATATACAAGTGTTAAATGACCAACTTGAATTAGAAGTAAGTTCAGTCCTAATAGAAAACGGTCGTATCATTGAGTTTAACCCGAAGATTACAGAGGACGTTGAAGAAAAAATGGATGGTAAAGGTCATTTTCTCTCAGCCGGATTTATTGATGTACATGTTCATTTGCGTGAACCAGGTGGTGAGCAAAAAGAAACAATCGAAACCGGGACAAGTGCTGCAGCAAAAGGTGGGTATACAACAATATGTGCCATGCCAAATACCCGTCCTGTTCCTGATACAATAGAAAACTTAAAACACGTGAATAAACTGATAGAAGAAAATGCAAAGATTCGTGTTTTACCTTATGCATCTATTACAATCCGTGAGGCAGGGAAAGAGAGAACGAACTTAGCTGAACTTCAAGAGAACGGTGCATTTGCGTTTACGGATGACGGAGTAGGTGTACAACAAGCAGGAATGATGTTTGAAGCAATGAAAGATGCTGCTCAATTGAATATGCCAATTGTGGCTCATTGTGAAGACAATACCCTTATCTATTCGGGTGTCATGCATGAAGGGAAGAAAAATAAGGAACTTGGTTTAAAAGGTATTCCTGCAATTGCTGAATCGGTTCATATTGCACGAGATGTATTACTTGCAGAAGCTGCTGGAGCGCACTATCACGTTTGTCATGTCAGTACGAAAGAATCTGTACGAGTGATTCGTGATGCGAAAAAAGCTGGCATCCGTGTAACGGCTGAGGTAAGTCCACATCATTTACTACTTTGTGAAGACGATATTCCATCGAATGATGCTAACTGGAAAATGAATCCTCCACTTCGTGCAAAAGAAGATTTACATGCATTGATCCAAGGTTTAGAAGATGGAACGTTAGATTTCATAGCAACCGATCATGCACCTCATACTGCTGACGAAAAAGGACATGGGATGGAAAATGCACCTTTTGGAATCGTCGGTTTAGAAACCGCCTTCCCTCTTTTATATACACACTTCGTAAAAACTGGAAAGTGGAATCTGAAACAGTTAATCGATTGGATGACTGAGAAACCTGCTGATGTTTTTGGATTACCATATGGGAGACTTCACATCGGCGAATCGGCGGACTTGGTGTTTATCGATTTAAATAAAGAACAAGCAATTGATTCAACAAAGTTTGTTTCTAAAGGAAAAAATACCCCATTTGAAGGGCTTGTTTGTACAGGATGGCCGGTAATGACGATGTTTGAAGGTAATCTTGTATGGCAGGAGGAGGGACAACATTGATGAAACGCTTTCTAATTCTTGAAACAGGCACTATCTTTGAAGGAACAGCATTTGGAAGTCCTCATGCATCTGAAGGGGAAGTTGTATTTACAACGGGGATGACCGGCTATCAAGAAACATTATCCGATCCCTCTTATTGTGGACAAATTGTAACCATGACGTATCCGTTAATCGGAAATTATGGAATCAATCGAGATGACTTTGAGTCTATTGAACCTGCAATAAAAGGAATGGTCGTACGAGAATTAGCAAACACGCCTTCAAATTTCAGAAGTGATGCAACACTCCATGATTTATTTTCACTGAAAAAAATACCTGGTATCGAAGGGGTTGATACACGGAAATTGACTCGTATCATTCGTGAATTTGGATCAGTTAAGGGAGTAATAACCGCTGCTGGTGAAGAGGTCAGTGTTGAAGAAGTCATAAAGAAATTAAAAGAGACAACATTCCCCATAAACCAGGTTCAACAAGTATCAACGAAACGCCCCTATCCAAGTCCTGGACGTGGGAAGCGGGTTGTTCTCGTAGATTTCGGTATGAAACACGGTATCTTACGAGAATTAAACAAACGGGATTGTGATGTAGTGGTTGTTCCTTATAACACAACGGCTAAAGAAATTATGGCGATTTATCCGGATGGAATTATGTTATCAAATGGTCCTGGAGATCCGAAGGACGTTCCAGAGGCAATTACCATGCTAAAACAACTTATAGGTGAAATCCCCATCTTCGGGATATGCTTAGGGCACCAACTCTTTGCTTTAGCGAGTGGTGGGGATACATTTAAATTAAAGTTTGGGCATCGAGGGGCCAATCATCCTGTAAAAGATTTAGAAACAGGTCGAACAGAGATAACTTCTCAGAATCATGGATATGCCGTTGATCCGTCTTCATTAACAGAAACACGTTTGGCAGTTACACATATTGCTTTAAACGATGGAACTGTTGAAGGGTTAAAACATTTAGACGTACCAGCTTTCACCGTTCAATATCACCCAGAAGCATCACCTGGACCAGAAGACTCGAATCACTTATTTGATCGATTTATCGATATGATGAATGCCAATGTGAGAGGGGACAAAGAACATGCCTAAACGACAAGATATCAAAACCATATTAGTTATTGGGTCAGGTCCCATCGTCATTGGACAAGCTGCAGAATTTGACTATGCAGGAACTCAAGCTTGTCTAGCTTTAAAAGAAGAAGGATATCGAGTTATTTTGATCAACTCCAACCCGGCAACAATAATGACAGACACTGAAATTGCAGACAAAGTATATATCGAACCGATTACTTTGGAGTTCGTAAGCCGCATTTTACGTAAAGAGCGACCAGATGCTCTTCTTCCAACACTAGGTGGTCAAACCGGCTTAAATATGGCCATTGAACTTGACGAATCCGGTATTCTAAAGGAATTAAACATTGAAATATTAGGGACGAAATTAGAAGCAATCCATAAAGCAGAAGACCGTGATTTATTTAGAACACTAATGAATGAGCTTGCCGAGCCAGTTCCGGAGAGTGACATCATTCATAATTTAGAAGAAGCCTACACGTTCGTTAATCGAATTGGCTATCCGGTAATAGTTCGTCCAGCATTTACGCTCGGTGGTACGGGTGGTGGAATTTGTCACAATGCAGAAGAGTTAACAGAAACTGTGATAAGTGGACTTAAATATAGCCCAGTAACACAATGTTTATTAGAGAAATCAATTGCAGGGTTTAAAGAAATAGAATATGAGGTTATGCGAGATTCGAAAGACAACGCTATTGTTGTGTGTAACATGGAAAACTTTGATCCAGTAGGCATTCATACGGGTGATTCGATCGTGACTGCACCAAGTCAAACATTGTCTGACCGAGAGTACCAAATGCTTCGAAATGTATCCTTGAAAATTATTCGCGCATTAAAAATTGAAGGTGGCTGTAACGTACAGTTAGCGCTTGATCCACACAGTTTCAATTATTACATTATCGAAGTGAATCCACGAGTTAGTCGTTCATCAGCTCTAGCTTCAAAAGCAACTGGATATCCAATAGCAAAATTAGCAGCTAAGATTGCCATCGGATTAACACTAGATGAAATGATGAATCCCGTTACGGGAAAAACTTATGCATGCTTTGAACCGGCGCTAGATTATGTCGTTACAAAAATTCCTCGTTGGCCTTTTGATAAATTCGAAACAGCAAAAAGGAATTTAGGCACACAAATGAAGGCAACTGGCGAAGTCATGGCAATAGGTCGAACATTTGAAGAATCCATTTTAAAAGCTGTTCGTTCACTTGAAACAGGGCAATTCCATATCGATTTGAAAAACGCCGATACCATGACAGATGCATGGATTGAAAAACGAATTCAACGAGCTGGTGATGAGAGACTCTTCTTCATAGGAGAAGCTTTAAGAAGAGGTGTGACGATTCAAACCATTCATGAATGGAGTCAAATAGATTTGTTCTTCCTTCATAAACTTCAAAACATTGTGAACTATGAGCAAGTTGTTGCTGAACATCCTTTTGATCTCATCGTTGCAAAAAAAGCAAAACGCATGGGCTTTGCAGATCCTACCATTGCCAAGTTGTGGAACACGGATGAAATGACAATCTACAACTGGAGAAAAGAACATAACTTAATACCTGTTTATAAAATGGTTGACACATGTGCTGCTGAGTTTGAATCAGAGACCCCTTATTTTTATGGAACATACGAAGATGAGAATGAGTCCGTGAAAACGGATAAAGAAAGTGTAATTGTTCTTGGATCTGGTCCCATCCGAATCGGTCAAGGAGTTGAATTCGATTATGCGACAGTTCATTCCGTCTGGGCAATAAAAGAAGCGGGTTATGAAGCAATCATAATAAACAGCAATCCAGAAACAGTTTCTACTGATTTCTCTATCTCGGACAAGTTGTACTTTGAACCATTAACAATTGAAGATGTCATGCATATCGTCGATTTAGAACAACCTAAAGGAGTAGTTGTTCAGTTTGGAGGACAAACCGCGATTAACTTAGCAGCAAAATTGCAGGCACATGGTATTCGAATTTTAGGCACTACTTTAGAAGATTTAGATCGAGCAGAAAATAGAGATAAATTTGAACGAGCTTTGCATGAAATTGGTATTCCACAACCGATGGGAAAAACCGCGATTTCTGCAGAACAAGCAGTTTTGATAGGAAATGAAATCGGATATCCCGTGCTGGTACGGCCTTCTTATGTTCTAGGTGGTCGTGCGATGCAAATCGTCTACAATCAAGAAGAATTAGCTCATTATATGGAAAGTGCCGTTCAGGCAAGTCCTGAGCATCCGGTTTTAGTAGACCGTTATTTAACAGGGATTGAAATCGAAGTAGATGCCATTTCAGATGGAGTTAATGTTTGTATTCCTGGCATCATGGAACACATTGAACGGGCAGGCGTTCACTCAGGGGATTCAATCGCGGTCTACCCACCACAGAATTTGTCAGAAGAACATATCAACATACTTATTGATTACACAACACGATTAGCAAAAGGGCTAAACATTATAGGGCTACTTAATATCCAATATGTCATTTCCAAAGGAGAAGTGTATGTAATCGAGGTGAATCCTCGTTCAAGTCGAACGGTACCTTTCTTAAGTAAAATTACGAACATCCCAATGGCGAAAATCGCAACGAAAGCTATTTTAGGTCAAACTTTACTTTCACAAGGAATTAAAAATGGTCTTGCTCCTTATCCACAAGGAGTTTTTGTAAAAGTGCCAGTGTTCAGTTTTGCGAAACTGAGAAGAGTAGATATTACTTTAGGACCTGAGATGAAATCAACAGGAGAAGTCATGGGGAAAGATACTACATTAGAAAAAGCCCTTTATAAAGGGTTGGTTGCTGCGGGGATGGAAATTAAAGATCACGGATCCGTATTGATGACCATAGCAGATAAAGACAAAGAAGAAGCTAAGGAGATTGCCATGAGATTCACTTCAATAGGCTATCAAATCTTAGCAACAGAAGGAACGGCAGAAGCATTGGCGCATGCAGGAATTCCGGTAACCACGGTTAATAAGATAGGAAGCGAAGGACCAACACTTCTTGACTACATTCAAAGAGGTGAAGCACAGTTCGTTATTAACACGTTAACAAAGGGGAAACAACCGGAAAGTGATGGTTTTCGAATTCGTCGAGAATCTGTTGAAAATGGTATAGCATGCTTTACTTCATTAGACACTGCAGAAGCGATGCTTCGTGTCATTGAATCTATGACCTTCCAAGCGGAGGAAATGCCGAAACAGGGGGTCTTTGCATGATTAGACAAGAGCGTATGCGCGTCGTCAAACACAAGGAAATTGCTCATAATATTTTTGAAATGACATTAATCGGTCAACTCGTACACGATATGAAAAGTCCAGGACAATTTGTTCACATACGGGTATCGGATAGTTATGAACCGTTGTTACGTCGTCCCATAAGCATTGCCTCAATTGATCGTGAAACGTTGGAATTCACAATGATCTATCGAGCAGAAGGTCGCGGGACAAAACTTCTTTCATTAAAAAAGTCAGGGGATGAAGTTGATGTTCTTGGACCACTCGGAAATGGTTTCCCTGTTAACGGAGCATCAGATCAAGAGACGGTTGTATTAATAGGTGGGGGAATAGGCGTTCCTCCACTCTATGAATTATCAAAACAACTGGCAAAACAAGATGTTCGCACTATCCATATCCTTGGATTTCAAACATCCGATGCGGTTTTTTATGAAGAAGAATTTAGTCAATTAGGTGAAACACATATCGTGACTGTTGATGGAACTCGTGGAGTCCAAGGATTTGTTACAAATGTTTTAGAGACGCTAAGCGAAGAATTTTCCGTTTATTATGCATGTGGTCCTACAGCTATGCTATCTGCTCTACAAAAAATAATGCCTGAAAAAAATGGGTACTTGTCTTTTGAAGAGCGAATGGGCTGTGGACTTGGCGCATGTTTTGCATGTGTATGTAAAACTACGGACCAAGTCGAAGTGGCCTATGTAAAAGTTTGTTCAGATGGTCCTGTATTTCCTTCAGGGGTGGTGAGTCTATGAATCGATTATCCGTTGAATTACCCGGTCTTTCATTGAAAAATCCGATTATGCCTGCATCCGGGTGTTTTGGATTTGGTAAAGAATATGCGAAACTATATGACTTATCTAAACTTGGCGCCATTATGATAAAAGCAACAACTTTGGAAACTCGGCTCGGAAATCCAACTCCTCGTGTAGCAGAAACGGCTTCTGGTATGCTAAACGCGATTGGTTTACAAAACCCTGGACTCGAAAAAGTGATTTCTGAAGAACTCGCATGGCTTAAACAATACGATGTTCCGATTATCGCGAATGTAGCAGGAACATTAACGGGGGATTATGTGGAAGTGGCCAAACATATTTCAAAAGCAAAAAATGTACATGCCGTTGAACTAAACATATCCTGTCCGAATGTTAAATGCGGAGGAATTACATTTGGAACAGACCCTGTCATTGCAGCTGAACTCACAGCAGCAGTCAAAGCAGTATCTGAAGTTCCTGTGTATGTGAAATTATCACCGAACGTAACGGACGTGAGTGCTATTGCTCGAGCAGTTGAAGAAGCCGGTGCAGATGGAATTACGATGATTAACACACTGATCGGCATGCGTTTAGATACTCGTACTGGACAACCTGTTATCGCAAATGGTACAGGCGGATTATCAGGACCTGCAGTGAAACCTGTAGCTCTAAGAATGGTTTATGAAGTAAGTAAACAAGTCTCCATTCCCATTATCGGAATGGGTGGAATTACGACAGTGGATGATGTAATTGATTTTATGTCTGCCGGAGCTAGTGCTGTTGCGATTGGAACCGCTAACTTTGTAGATCCCTTTGTTTGCCCAACCATAATCGAACAATTGCCCGAGAAATTAGATTGGTTAGGACTAAATAACGTGTCTGAATTGACTGGAAGGAGTCACCGATGAACCATCAAAACCCGATAATTGCATTAGATTTTTCTTCCAAAGAAGAGGTCCAACAATTCTTGAGTCACTTTGATGAAAAGCTTTTCGTCAAAGTTGGCATGGAGCTGTATATGCAAGTTGGTCCATCAATTGTAATGGACTTAAAAGAGCAAGGCCATGATGTGTTTTTGGATTTGAAGCTCCATGATATACCGAATACCGTGAAGTCGGCTATGCGAGGTCTTGCAAGATTAGGTGCAGACTTGGTCAATGTTCATGCTGCCGGTGGAATACGGATGATGGAATCGGCAATCGAAGGATTGGAAGCTGGCACCACTATGGGAGTAAAACGTCCACAAATAATTGGTGTTACTCAATTGACGTCGACTAGTGAAACTCAAGTAAAAGAAGAACAAAAAATATCGCTCACATTAGAAGAATCTGTCATTCATTATGCAAAACTCGCGCAGCAAGCGGGTATTGATGGCGTAGTTTGTTCCGTAGAAGAAGCATCATTTATCCAACGTAAATGTGGAGACGAGTTTCTACGCGTAACACCTGGAATTCGCTTAACCGGCGGAGAAAATCATGATCAAGTTCGGATTGCGACACCAGAAAACGCCAGAAAATTAGGTTCTTCTCTCATTGTCGTGGGTAGAGCAATCACACAATCAAAACAGCCTGTAGATACATACCGAATGATTAAAAGCCAATGGGGGGTAATGAAATGACACATCAACAACTTGAAATTGCACAAGCTTTGCTATCAATTGGAGCAGTCGAGCTACGACCAAATGATCCCTTTACTTGGGCTTCTGGTATTAAATCGCCTATGTACTGTGATAACCGTTTAACGATGTCGAGTCCAGTTGTAAGAAAGCAAATTGCTGAGGCACTAGCTAAAAACATCCAAGATTTATTCCCTCAAACAGAGGTCGTGGCTGGTACAGCAACTGCCGGAATTCCACATGCAGCATGGGTAAGTGATGTGTTAAATCTGCCAATGGTATACGTGCGGTCAAAAGCAAAAGAACATGGCCGTGGAAATCAAATTGAAGGAAATTTAGTAGAGGGTCAAAAAGTAGTCGTGATTGAAGATTTGATATCAACAGGTGGTAGTAGTATCGAGGCTGTTAAAGCAATTCAACAACAGGGCTGCGAAGTTCTGGGTGTTGTTTGCATTTTCACATATCACTTAAATCGTGCAGATGAAATGTTCAAACAAGCAGGGATACCATATATCAGTTTAACGTGTTTTGAAGCTTTACTAGAAGTAGCTTCTAAAGAACAGAAAATTAGTGATGAAGACAAGCCACAATTAACTGAATGGCATGAAAAACTGAAAGCTGCACAGCTTTGAATGATATTTGGATAGAGTGTCAGTATAAACCCTGATACTCTATCCATAATTATTTTTGAATTTAATTCTTTGTGTATTTATACAGATGAAATCCAGAATATCTGACATAAAATCCTTCGCGAATTTGTTCTTGATTTTCTTTATCTATTTCGAAACTGAAATCTGATTCTGGCCCACTACCAATCGCACCTATTATTATTTCATTCCGATTCTTATCATAAAGGGCAAAATCGATAGGGGAGGTATTTGAAGTAAATGTGCCATCGTCATTAATCATATCAATATACATGAATTCCCCTCCTTTTTGATTCATATTAAAAGTTGGATGAAAGTTAAAGTGGATGTCATTTTCTCTATTTATAACCATGTCTAAAAGTATGGTTGTGTTGTTTCTTTCCATCAATTTCTTATTTTCCTTTTTTTCTTCACCGGAATTAAAGGCTATCCACTCTGGCTTAATAAAGAACTCAAGAGGTTCTGGTTTTCCTATATGTTTTATTGTATATCCCTGACTATTAATAACTTTTTGAAATATAGCTTCATCATCCGTTTTGAACATGTTGTAGGTTATAAACCCTAAAAAAAATACTCCGACATAAATCAAAATAATCATTACTTTTCTCTTCATTTGTAAACCCTCACCCCAAAGCCCCAGTTAATAAGAACAACTTTTATCCTTTATTTCCCTTTAGTGTACAACGTAAATAACAGTCAGTCCATATAGGACTGACTGTATTTCTTAAGATTAGTCAATTATTATTCATTTACTAAGTTTTCTAACGATATCCTCACTCGGTGTTACAAAGACAGTTTTCTGTTCAAAGTAAATAACGAAGCCAGGCTTTGATCCATTTGGTTTTTTCACATGTCTTATTTCAGTATAATCAACAGGAACAGTCGATGAGTCCCGGGCTTTACTAAAATAAGCTGCTAGATTGGCTGCTTCTAAGATTGTTGTTTCGTCTGGGTCCACATCATGTATGACAACATGAGATCCTGGAATGTCCTTTGTATGGAACCAAACGTGAGACTTGCTCGAAATTTTAAAGGTTAGATAATCATTCTGTTTATTATTTTTACCAACAGAAATGGCTAATCCATTTGATGAGATAAATGGTTCTGGCGTTGGCTTTACAATTTTCTTTTTCTTCTTTAAGATACGTGCCTTCATCCAACCTTGTTCAGCTAATTCTTCTCGAATTTCTTCAATATCGTTAGGAGAAGCTTGCATAACTTGTTGTTGCAGCATTTCCAAATAATCAATATCATCTTTTGTTTTATCCATTTGTTGCTGCGTTTTTATGAGTGCTGTTTTCGCTTTATTATAGCGTGTGTAATAAGCCTGTGCATTCTCAACAGGTGTTTTCCTTGGATTTAAAGGAATCAATACGGTTGCACCATCTTCATCATAATAATTAACGATTTTGGCTTCCGTTTGACCTCTTTCAAGTTGATACAAGTGTGCCATCAGAAGCTCCCCATATAATTGAAAGGTATCTAACTTTTCTGCTTGCGCTTTTTCCTTGGACAATTTCTTCATCTTTAATTTTAATTTATCTAATTCATTTTGTAACCAACGTTCTAAATCACCAGCCTGTTGCTTCACCCGGTCGCGGTCTGCGCGAGCAAAATACACTTTATCGAGAAGTTCTCCGAGTGAAGAATAAGAAATTCTTTCTCCTTCTAAATGTGTTAGAGGAATACTTGAAAAGAATGTTTTATTTCCACTTTCAATATACGTACTCTTCAGTTCCTGTTGAGTAAATTCTTGTATGAAAGATGTAAATGTTTGAAAAGGGGTCTCGTTGCCCATTTCTAAACGATAAGCTAATTCGTTGCCATGCAAAGGTGAGAACCCAGCGATTTGTTGAACAATTGAACGAGCAGTATCTTCGTCTTCTTCTATTATCTTCATAAATTCATGTTCTACTAATTCAAATGGCTGTAACTTATTTTGTGAGGGTGGAGCGATATGTGGTTGCCCTGGCAAAATGGTTCGGTAACTATTTACGGATGGAGATAAGTGCTTTAAGCTGTCCAATATAATCATACGTTCAGGGTCAATGAGAATTACATTGCTGTGTCTTCCCATAATCTCTACATGAAGTTCGCGTACCATATCATCTCCAATTTCATTTTTGCCTTCAATTCTGAGTACAATGACACGGTCCATTTCTAATTGTTTAATGGATGAAATGAATCCTCCTTCTAAATGTTTTCGAAGTAACATGCAAAACATCGGTGGTTCGGAAGGATTTTCAATATTTTCATTTGTAAGTTGAATTCGTGAATAGGATGGATGAATTGAAATAAGTAAACGACTATTTTTACCTCCAGCGCGTATATGAAACACAATTTCTTGTGAGTTTGGTTGATGTATTTTTGAGATTCTACCTGATACAAGTTGTTGAAGTTCGTTGGTCATAGATTTTGTAAATAAACCATCAAAGGCCATAGTTATACCTCTTTCAAAACGTTTTGCTCTATCTTATCATTTTCTAGAGGAAATGTGATATAATTGCGATAGTGTGTGTAAAAGAAATTATCAGGCCTTTCAGGAGGAACGACAGTGTCAAATGCCAAGTTTATGAACATAGGCAATGGAAGTGTTGTGGCACAAAACTGAATCATCTCCATTTTGCATCCTGACAGCAGCCGTAAAAAGGCTTATTCAAGATGCAAGAGATAAAGGATTTCTGATAGATGCAAGTTATGGAAAAAAACACGTACAATTTTCGTCATGGATAGTGAGCATGTGGTATTGTCTGCTGTGAATGTAGATACAAGTATGTCTCGTATGACGGACCATACCGACTAGATAAAAAGAGGGATTGAATGCGAAAAGAACGCGGATTATTAATCGTCCTTTCAGGACCATCTGGTGTTGGGAAAGGTACAGTGCGAAAAGAGTTATTTTCGCAACCCGATACGAATTATGAATATTCTATTTCGATGACGACGAGAAAACCTCGCGAAGGTGAAGTAGATGGCGTTGATTACTTTTTTAAATCCCATGAGGATTTTGAGACACTAATCGGAGAAGGCCGTTTGCTTGAATACGCTTCATACGTAGGGAATTATTACGGAACACCGCTAGACTATGTGAATGCAACATTAGATGCGGGTCGTGATGTTTTTCTGGAAATTGAAGTACAAGGTGCATCTCAAGTACGTGCTAAAGTTCCAGATGGTTTATTCATTTTCCTTGCTCCTCCCAGTCTTTCAGAGCTCGAACAACGTTTAGTTGGTAGAGGAACAGAAACTGACGATGTTATTGCTTCACGTATTGGTGCTGCGAGACAAGAATTAGAAATGATGAATTTATATGATTATGTGGTTGAGAATGATGAAGTTCAATTCGCATGTGATCGTGTAAATGCAATTGTTACGGCAGAACATTGCCGACGTGAACGCGTTGAAAAAAGATATCTATCTATGTTGGAAGGGGAATCATAATGTTATATCCATCAGTTGATTCATTAAAAAGTAAAATCGATTCGAAATACCAATTAGTAAGCCTAGCTTCAAAACGTGCTCGTCAAATGCAAGAAGAGGGCGGAGAACGTTTGAGCGCTTACCAATCCGAAAAATTTGTAGGGAAAGCTTTAGAAGAAGTAGCTGCAGGTGCACTTGTAAAAGAAGTTCAAGACGAAGCAGCAATTTACGAAGACGAAATTTAAATCTCATTATTTCACAATGAAAACTCCCTTAGACATGTCAGATGCTTTGGGAGTTTGTTGTTTCAGAAAGGAAGAGTGTTATGCTTTCTACTAAAAAAATCTTACTCTGCGTCTCTGGCGGAATTGCTGTTTATAAAGCTGTCGCACTCGTCAGCAAGCTTTCTCAAGCCGGAGCCGAAGTTAAAGTTATCATGACAGAGTCGGCCACAAAATTCGTTCAACCTCTAAGCTTTCAAGTTATGTCTAAAAATGATGTTTATACGGATACATTTGATGAAAAAAATTCTCGAGTTATCGCACATATTGATTTAGCGGATTGGGCAGATTTAGTAATTGTTGCGCCTGCAACCGCCAATTTAATCGGCAAACTTGCAAATGGCATTGGGGATGACATGGTTACAACAACCCTTTTAGCTACTACGGCAAAGGTATGGATTGCGCCTGCTATGAATGTACATATGTACGACCACCCAGCTGTGAAAAGAAATATATCGTTGCTTGCTGAGGATGGGTATGAATTTATTGAACCGTCGGAAGGATTTCTTGCCTGCGGGTATGTTGGAAAAGGACGCTTAGAAGAACCGGAAAAAATCGTACATCTGGTTGAAGCATTTTTTCAACCGAAAATTTTACCACTTAAAGGACAACGAGTAGTCATTTCTGCTGGTCCCACTAGAGAAAGAATCGATCCTGTTCGGTTTTTAACTAATTTTTCTTCGGGTAAAATGGGGTACGCATTAGCAGAAGCAGCTGTAAAACTTGGTGCAGAAACGATATTAGTTTCGGGTCCAGTTTCATTGCCTAAGCCTAATGGTGTCAAATTAATTGAAGTTGAAAGTGCAGAAGATATGCTACAAGCAGTATTAGCTAACTTTGATGAGGCACAAATCGTCATAAAAACTGCAGCCGTTGCCGACTATCGTCCAAAGCATATTCATGAGCAAAAAATGAAAAAGCAAGATGGTGATTCAGTTCTAGATTTGGAGAGAACAACTGATATTTTGTGGACACTCGGTCAACAAAAGAAGCATCAACTTCTTATTGGTTTTGCTGCTGAAACGAATGATATTGAAAGATATGCTAAAGATAAACTGAAAAAGAAAAATGCTGACTATATTGTAGCTAATGATGTAACACAGCCTGGTAGTGGTTTTGGAACGGATACCAACACGGTTGTTGTAATCGGTAAAAATGACTATGAACGACATTTTTCAAATATGAGTAAAAAAGCACTCGCTTTAGAACTGCTAGAGACAATTTTAGAAAATGAAGAGAGTAAATTACATGTTCGCTGAAGTAATTGTGGATGTTTCAGCTTATCCGATTGACCGACCTTTCGATTATTCAGTGCCTTTAGATATACAACCGCTAATCGAGAGTGGTTCTAGAGTAAAAGTACCTTTTGGAAATCGATCCGTCTTGGGGTTTGTAACGCAAATAAAGTATGACACTGAAGTTCCTGTTGAAAAACAAAAAGCGATCCATGAACTCTTGGATATTGAACCGGTATTTTCCGAAGAAATGATTAAGTTATCCAAATGGATGAAACGAGAAACCATGTGTTATGAAATTGACGCGTTGCAGGTAATGTTACCAGCAGGACTCAGAGCCAAGTATGAGAAAATTATTCGTCATGTGAATTCAGACATTCCTTTACCAGATGATTTAATGGCTATATTCAATGGAAATGAAACGGCTGAAGTTACTGGGAATACATCAAAAGAAATGCTAGCTTTAATAAAAAAATCCATTAAAAATGGCGCACTAGTTCTCGAGACAGCAGTTAAACAAAATACGACTATTAAAAAAGTTCGAATGGTTCATATAACTGAGAATGAAGTGTATATGAAATCGGTATTAGAAGAAATTCCTATTCAAGCTAAAAAACAAAAACAATTGATTGAATGGATGACTTTACATTCTGGTGAATCCTTTCAAGCCTCAGAGCTCTTGAAAGCAGCAAAGACTTCGAATGCAGTTTTACAGGGAGTTATAGAACGTGGCGTTGCAATTGTTAAAATGGATGAAATATACCGCGATCCATTTGCTGCACGAGAAATAGAAAAGTCAACGAACCTGTTATTAACTGAGGAACAACGAAGAGCCTTAGAACAAGTCGTGGATGCATATGAACGAAACATAGCCCATACATTTTTATTACATGGAATTACAGGAAGTGGTAAGACAGAAGTTTACCTTCAAGCAATTGAACGTGCCTTAAATGATGATAAAGAAGCGATTGTCTTAGTCCCGGAAATTTCATTAACACCTCAAATGACCAACCGATTTAAAGCACGCTTCGGATCACTTGTCGCGGTCTTGCATAGTGGCCTTTCTGCTGGGGAAAAGTACGACGAATGGAGAAAAATTAAGCGTGGAGAAGTAAAAGTTGTAATAGGTGCCCGATCAGCGGTGTTTGCTCCATTTACTAAATTGGGACTGATAATACTAGATGAAGAACACGAAGGCACTTATAAACAAGATGACTCACCACGCTATCATGCTCGAGATGTAGCCATTTGGAGAAGTGAATATCATCATTGTCCAGTCATTTTAGGAAGTGCAACCCCATCACTCGAATCCTTTGCACGAGCAAAAAAAGGGAACTACACGTTGCTAACATTGAAGAATCGACCAAAAGAACAACCGCTTCCCGAAGTAACCATCGTTGATATGCGCGAACAACTGAAAAATGGGAATCGTTCCATGTTCTCCATTGAATTGGCTGAAGCTATTCGAATACGATTAGTTAAACAAGAACAAATGGTGTTGTTTTTAAACCGAAGAGGACATTCTTCGTTCGTACTTTGTAGAGATTGCGGTACGGTTATTGAATGTCAAAACTGCGATATATCAATGACTTATCATCGACATCAAGAGTTAATAAAATGCCATTATTGTGGAGAAGAAGAAAGAGTTCCGACAACTTGTCCCCAATGTCAAAGTGAGCATATTCGTTTTTTTGGAACGGGTACACAAAAAGTGGAAGAAGAAATCGGAAAGTTGTTCCCAGAAGCACGAGTTCTTCGAATGGATGTTGATACCACTAGAAAAAAAGGTTCTCATGAAAATATCTTGCGTCAATTTGGGGAAGGTAAAGCAGATATTTTACTAGGTACACAAATGATTGCCAAAGGACTCGACTTTCCGAATATCACATTGGTTGGGGTTTTATCTGCTGACACCACGTTACATTTAGCAGACTTTCGAGCTGCTGAAAAAACATTCCAGTTATTAACACAAGTAAGTGGACGAGCAGGACGTCATGATAAAAAAGGCGAAGTTATTGTTCAAACGTATACCCCCGATCATTACGCCATTCAGTTTGCACAAAATCATGATTACAACGCTTTCTATCATCAAGAGATGATGCTAAGAAAGCAGTATGCTTATCCACCCTTTACGTATGTTGCACTTATACAGGTCACTCATGAAGATGTATTGATGACGGCAGAATATGCACACAAAGCAGCAAGTTGGTTGAAAAGTAACCTGTCAAATCAATCTGACATTATTGGTCCTACAGCTTCTTCTATTAGCCGTGTGCAAAATAGATATCGCTATCAATGTTTGATAAAATACAAAAAAGAACCAATGCTACCGGAAATTATGCAACAACTTATTAGAATTTACCGAACAGAATGGATGAAAAAAGGAATTATTCTACAAGTGGATATTAATCCTTCTTCTATTATGTAAGCATTAGAAATGAGGAATGAGTTTTGACGATTCGATCAATTGTTAAGAGCCCGAACGAAGTATTAACTACATCTGCAAAGAAAGTCACGAATTTCGACAAATCATTAGCAACCTTATTAAATGATATGTTTGAAACGATGTTGGAGGCAGACGGAGTTGGTATTGCTGCCCCACAAGTAGGTGAATCTGTTCGTGTTGCAATTGTAGATCTAGGAGAAGGACAAGACATCATAGAAATGATAAACCCAGAAGTACTTCAAACAGAAGGCTCTGTAATAGATATCGAAGGATGTTTGAGTTTCCCTCAATTATATGGTGAAGTAGAGCGTCCTTTTTATGTTCGAATAAAGGCTCAAGAAAGAAATGGTACATGGTATGAACTTGAAGCGGAAGATTATGAAGCTAGAGCCATATTACACGAAATTGACCATTTAGATGGGATCCTATTTGATTCGAAAATTTTAAGAATTATTGACCCATCTGAATTAGAAGAAGAGGTGGAAGAAGAATTATGACTTCCTTAATCTTTATGGGAACTCCTGATTTCTCGGTCCCGATATTACGAATGCTTGCAGAAGATGGCTATGACATTCGTGCAGTCGTAACGCAACCTGATCGTCCGGTTGGTAGGAAGAAAATATTAACACCTACTCCTGTTAAAGATGAAGCCCTACGCCTGGGATTAAAGGTCATTCAACCAGAAAAGCTTAAAGGGTCAAGTGAACTTCAGGACATCATTTCTTTGCAAGCAGATATTATCATTACCGCAGCTTTTGGACAACTTTTGCCAATTGAGTTATTGGAGTCGCCTAAATATGGTTGTTTAAATGTGCATGCATCATTACTTCCTGCATACCGAGGTGGTGCGCCAATTCATCAAGCGATTATTGACGGGCAGAGTGAAACAGGTGTAACGATTATGTATATGGCTGAAAAACTAGATGCAGGAGATATTATTTCACAACAAGCAATTGCGATCAAGCCTACCGATACAACAGGTATTCTTTTTGAAAAACTAAGTATAGTAGGAAGAGATTTATTGAAACAAACATTGCCAATAATTTTACGTAATGAGCATACTCGACAATCTCAAGATGAAAAACATGTCACATTTGCACGTAATATTTCACGAGAGCAAGAACGAATTGATTGGTCAAAATCAGCATCTTCTATCTATAACCAAGTTCGTGGTTTACATCCTTGGCCGATTGCCTATACGACTTTACTTGGGCAAACTGTGAAAATATGGTGGGGTGAAAAGGGCACAGGAAATAAAGATCAAAAAGTCGGTTCTGTGGTAGGGATTTTAGAAGATCGAATCATCATACAAACGGGCGATAACGAAACGTTTGAAATACTTGAACTGCAACCTTCAGGTAAGAAAAAGATGACAGCTGGAGAATTCTTACGGGGCACAGGTTCAAAACTACAGATTGGGGACCGGTTTCTATGAGTAGTAGATCATACAGAATGTGGAATGGAAATGTCCGCGATGCAGCCTTATCGATACTGATGGCTATTGAGAAAAATCAAGCTTACAGTAATTTGTTGCTTCATCAAACGATTGAAAAATACCATATTGAACAAAAAGATAGTGGACTTTTAACGGAAATCACTTATGGGACCTTACAGCATAAGATGACGCTTGATTATTATTTAGAACCATTTATTAAAGGGAAACTTGATGATTGGGTACGCCAACTACTTAGACTTTCACTATATCAAATCCATTATTTAGATCGAATTCCGAATCACGCCGCAGTAAATGAAGCAGTAGAAATTGCAAAAAAAAGAAGTCATAAAGGTACTGCAGGTCTTGTAAATGGTATTTTACGGTCCATTTTACGTCAAGGGGTACGTTCAACGGATGAAATTAAAGACCCTATCGAACGGTTAGCAATATCATCAAGTCATCCTCTTTGGTTGATCAAACGCTGGGTTGAGCAGTTTGGATTTGAAAAAACGGAAGTAATGGCTCATGAAAATAATACGCCACCAACACAAACCGTTCGTGTAAATCTATCTAGAACAACTGTAGATGAAGTAATAGATATGCTTGAGGATGAGGGGATTATCTCTCATCAAAGTGAAGTTCTACCTGAATGTTTGCATATTGAAAAAGGTCAAGTTGCAAAGACAAGGGCTTTCCAATATGGATTTGTTTCCATACAAGATGAAAGCTCGATGATTCCAACACATGTGTTACGCGTTGATCCAGGTCATCGTGTGTTAGACATGTGTGCAGCTCCTGGAGGTAAATCCATGCATATTGCGGAACAATTAAAAGGTGATGGCTCGCTCGTATCTGTTGATTTACATCCTCATAAAGTGACACTTATTACTGAACAAGCAAATCGTTTAGGTTTTGAAAACATTGAGACACGGACGATGGACAGTAGAAAGCTTACAGAGGAATACGAAGAAGAATCATTTGATCGAATTCTTGTTGATGCGCCGTGTAGTGGTTTAGGTGTAATACGCCGCAAACCTGATATTAAATATACAAAAAAAGAAGAAGACTTTGCTTCTTTGCAAACCATTCAACTCCGTTTATTAGAAGAAGCTGCCAAGTTAATTAAACCGAATGGCCTGATTGTCTATAGTACATGTACAATTGATGAAATAGAAAATAGAGGAACAGTTCAAGCGTTCCTAGAAAACCATCCAGAAATGGTTTTAGATGAATTAACGGATTTACCGAACACGTACCATCATTTAATAAGTAACGGCATGATACACATTTTTCCTCAAGATTTTAATAGTGACGGATTCTTTGTTGCCGCGTTTAAAAAGATAACTTAAGTACATTTGTCTTTCTGAATATAAGAAAGTATAGGCTTTAAGATGAATTGTTTCATTCAGAATTTGCTAGATCTTGACTTCAAAAGCTAGTTCTCTGTTTTTACGAGGAGTAATCACTGGAGTAGCGATGAATTTATCTTAGCCTTCCTTTCTTTATTCATTCGAAAACCATTTAACAATTTAGCTGCTTCAGCGCTGAAGTTTAATATGAACGGACTTCTTCAATACATCTTGCAAAAAGTGATTTGCGCTTTCTATAATCCCTCGTACTAGCGTTCAGATTACAGTGTGTATTGTGCTTCATACGGAGGAGCTTCAATAAGAAACGGAGTGACATTTGATGATATACACAGCAATAAGTGATATTGGTCAAAAACGTTCGGTAAACGAAGACCGTGCAGCTATGTTCAAGCGATCAAATTTTGTCTGGCTTGGCGTTGTTGCAGATGGAATGGGTGGTCACAATGCAGGGGATGTTGCTAGTGAAATGGCCATTTCACTTCTGAAAAAACATTTTGACACTGCAGATTCAACGCAGTTTGAAAGCGTGGATTCAATTCGCGAATGGTTTCTACATGCAGTTAAAGAATTAAATTCTGCGATATATAATCATTCATTAACTCACGATGAATGCCAAGGCATGGGCACAACATTGTTAGCAGTTATTTTCTCTCAAAATGCCAAGGTATTATGCCATATAGGTGATAGTCGAGCTTATGAATTTTTTCAAGGTCAATTAACGCAATTAACAATTGATCATTCATATGTAAATATTTTAGTTGAAAATGGGGAAATTACAGAAGAAGAAGCTGAAAATCACCCGAAAAAGAATTTAATCATTAAGTCATTGGGAACAGAAAAAGAAATTGAACCTGACATTATTCCTTTATCTCTACCTACATACTCGTATTTATTATTATGTTCCGATGGCTTAAGCAACAAAGTAAATAAAAGTGATATGGCTGCAATCTTTGGAACATCCTCTTCGGTAAGGGAAAAAGGTCAATACCTAATCCGATTAGCGAATGAAAATGGTGGAGAAGACAATATTTCTCTCGTCTTAATCTCAAACATGAAAGAGGAGGTGTAGTCATGCTTCGTGGGAAAAGAATTAGTGGTCGATATAAAGTAATTGAAATGATAGGCGGAGGCGGCATGTCCAATGTGTACCTCGCTCATGATATGATTTTAGACCGAGATGTTGCGATTAAAGTACTTAGGTATGATTTCTCAAATGAGGATGATTTACACCGTAGATTTCAACGCGAAGCTTTATCTGCAACCAGTTTAACACATCCAAATATCGTAAACATTTTCGATGTTGGGGAAGATGGCGACATTCATTATTTAGTCATGGAGTTTGTTGAAGGTAAGACTTTGAAACAATATATTGTTGACTCAGCACCACTTCCTCCAAAGGAAGCTGTGAATATTATGAAACAATTGACATCTGCAATTTCAAATGCACACCAAAATCAAATCATTCATCGTGATATTAAACCACAAAATATCTTGATGGATGATGAACATAATGTAAAAATAACAGACTTTGGTATCGCGATGGCTTTAAGTGCAACATCATTTACACAAACGAATTCTGTACTCGGCACTGTTCACTATTTATCACCAGAGCAAGCTAGGGGTGGTACTGCAACCAAGAAATCAGACATTTATGCTTTAGGAATCGTCCTATATGAGCTATTAACTGGAAAACTTCCGTTTTCTGGAGAGTCTGCGGTTTCTATTGCTTTAAAACATTTACAAACAGAAACACCGTCTATAAGGGAAGTACAACCGGACATTCCACAAAGTTTAGAAAATGTGGTTATGAAGGCGACAGCCAAAGATCCGCTACATCGATATCGCACGGTAGAAGAAATGCAGCACGATTTAGAAACTGTGTTATCTGCTGAGCGAATGGATGAAAAAACATTTGTTAAACCGTTCGATGATGGAGCTACAAAAGCGATGCCAGCCATTAAATATGGAGCACCTTATGATGAACTTGCCGATACGAAAAAGATGCCAGTAGCGGCTGGTAATGGGCATGTTGTTGCAGATCCTTTGAAAAACAAAAATAAAGAGAAAAAGAAAAAGTGGCCTTGGGTTGTAGGTATTCTTGGATTCCTTTTATTAGTAGCTTTAATTATCATTATCGTATTTCCTAATCTTTTTGGACCAAAGAGAATTGAAATCCCAGATGTTTCAAATCTACCATTAGACGAGGCGATCGAAAAAATAAATGATTCAGGATTTAAAGTGAAAAAAGAAGTGGAAGAAGCATCTGAAGAAGTCGAAGAAGGTCATGTTATTCGAACAGATCCTAAAGCAGGGAAAATTCGAGATGAGGGTACCAGTATAGAATTATTTGTATCTCTCGGAAAAGAATTAACGACATTCGCTGATTATAAAGGAGATAATATTGATCAAGTAAGTGATTTGTTGGCGTCACAAAACTTTAAATCAATAGAAACAATTGAAGAGTTTTCAGATGAGCCAGTTGGAACCATATTGTCACAAACACCATCAGCAGGTACAGAATTACTACCAGAAAATACAGACATTGAATTTACTGTGAGTAAAGGGAAGGAATTACGAACACTTATAGACTTGCTTGATTATAACGAAAAAACGTTAAATGATTATGCTAAATCTTCAGGTTTTCATATTCGTATCGTCAGAGAAGACTTTTCAGACACTGTTCCAGTTGGGAATGTGATATCCCAAAAGCCAGAAGCAGGTACTCAATTAGCACCTGGCAGTAACATTGAAGTAGTGTTATCTAAAGGTCCAATTGAAAAACCAATTAAAACTTATTACCAAAAAATAGAAATACCCTATGAACCAAATGAGGATGGTACCGAACAAGTCGTTAAAATATATATTCAAGATCAAGATCAGTCCATGGCAGAACCTGCCGAAGAGTTTATTTTAACTGAAACAAGAACGGTTCAAATACAGTTAGATATTGAAGAAGGTCAAAAGGGTGCATACCGTATAGATCGAAATGGGACGGTTATTGCACAAGATACAATGGATTATAACGATCTAAACTAAGGAGGAATTCTATGTCGCAAGGCCAAATCAGAAAAGCTCTTAGCGGATTTTATTATGTACAGGATGGCAAACAATTTATTCAATGCCGTGGACGTGGAGTATTTAGAAATCGTGGTATCTCCCCACTAGTTGGTGACTATGTGGATTATGAGGTAGAAGGGTCTTCAGATGGGACAATTACTGTTGTCCATGAGAGGAAGAATGAGCTAGTTCGTCCACCAATCGCAAATATTGATCAGGCATTACTTGTTTTTTCATTGAAGGAGCCCGACTTCAACCCTCTTCTATTAGATCGGTTTCTAGTTATTGTCGAATCGTTTCATGTAGAACCGGTTATATGCTTTACGAAAATAGATTTATTGTCAGAAAAAGAACTTGAGAAAGTTCGACCGTTCATTGAAGACTACCGCAACATTGGGTATAAAATAATTGAAACGTTTAAAGACGAGGCTGAACTATTTGAAAAGCTAGCTCCGCTTTTAGAAGGAAAAATAAGTGTATTAGCAGGACAATCGGGCGTTGGGAAATCGACAATGTTAAACACATTGCTACCATCTTTGAAATTAAAAACAGGTGTCATATCAGAGGCATTAGGTCGCGGAAAACATACTACTCGACACGTGGAATTGTTAGACGTTTGCGGAGGCTTACTTGCTGATACTCCTGGTTTTAGCTCTTTTGATTTTGATGAAATAGAACGAGAAGAATTATCTTCATGCTTCCCAGAATTTCGAGAAGCTTCTGAACACTGTAAATTTAGAGGGTGTATGCATTTACAAGAACCTAAGTGCGCTGTGAAAGATGGTGTTGAAACGAGGAGTATTCTTTCATACCGATATAAGCATTACTTACAATTCCTAGAAGAAATATCTGATCGAAAGCCGAGGTATTAACATGATAAAAATCGCACCCTCCATTTTAGCTGCAGACTTCTCAAAATTAGCGGAAGAGGTTAGAGATGTAGAACGCGCGGGAGCAGACCTAATTCACATTGATGTTATGGACGGTCATTTTGTACCTAATATTACGATGGGTTCAATTGTTGTTGAGGCGCTTCGTCCAATAACGAAATTACCATTAGATGTCCATTTAATGATTGAAAATCCTGATCAATATATTGAAGCATTTGCTAAATCTGGAGCTGACTATATAACGGTCCATGTTGAGGCCTGTCCTCATTTACATCGCACCATACAACTGATTCGATCGTATGGTGTAAAGCCTGGTGTCGTGTTAAATCCTCATACTCCTATCGAAACTATCCAACATGTTCTTGAGGATATCGACATGGTGCTTTTTATGACGGTAAACCCTGGTTTTGGTGGGCAAAAGTTTATTCATTCAGTAGTTTCGAAAGTTCAAAAGCTATCAGCTATCATACAAGAAAAAGGTTTATCCATTGAAATTGAGATTGATGGAGGAATAAATGCAGAAACAATTATTCCTTGTGCAAAAGCGGGTGCAACCATATTTGTAGCGGGTTCTGCTATCTATAGCCAAAAGGATCGAAAACAAGCGCTGCAAGATATTAAAAAAGCAGGCGAACGAGCTATTAGCAAATGAAAACAGTCATGATTTGTGCAGGTGGTCCAAAAGCAGAATTAGTTTCTTTCGAACACTTTAGGAACATGAAAGAAGTTGTATTCATAGGAGCGGATAAAGGAGCCATACACTTATTACAAGCTGGTATCATTCCAGACGAGGCGGTAGGTGACTTTGACTCCTTATCAGAAGAAGAGTACAGTCTTTTAACCAGTAAAGTAACGGGAGTAGGACCAGTTTCTTCAGAAAAGGATGAAACAGATACAGATTTAGCTATTGTTAAAGCGTTAGAATATCAACCCCAACAGATTTATCTTACTGGTGTAACTGGAGGAAGGATGGATCATTTCTTGGCCGTGGTTAACAGTGTATACCGATTTCAATCAGCGCCAAATAACACTGTAACTTTTAAAATTTTAAATAAATGGAACGAAATATTCATTTTGACTCCGGGTGTACATAGCTTTAAAAGAAATCATCATTTTCCCTACATCTCATTCTTTGCGATTCAAGGGCCCGTTTCTCAGGTATCCTTAATAGGAATGAAATACGACGTTCACAATGAAATGATTGAAATAGGGACTTCACGATTCACAAGTAATGAACTATTAAGCGAAGATGGGTCTATCTCCTTTTCCTCTGGCATATGTTTAGTTATAAGAAGCTCAGACGAATAAGAAGGAGTGGAAGCATGCGAGTTTATACGTTTCGATTACCAAAAATGGTCAGTGGTTTTGCAAGAATATGTTTGCAATTGATGCATAAAGAAGACAAACCGAAAAGGAAAAACGAAAAAATGCCAGGCTGACAATTGTCGGCCTGGCATTACTTATGGGCACGAAGATTAAACGCGCTCAATTTTTCCTGATTTCAATGCTCTTGCAGAAACCCATACACGTTTTGGTTTACCATCTACAAGAATACGAACTTTTTGTAAGTTAGCTCCCCAAGTACGTTTAGTTGAGTTCATTGCGTGAGACCGAGCGTTACCAGCACGAGCTTTACGCCCTGTAATTACACAAACTTTTGGCATTATATTTCCTCCTCATAAAAAGAAGCTGAAAGATTTTTTTCAGTTCGATATTTCACATACTTTAGTAATTTAACACAATTTCATGGGCATTGCAAGATGTTTTCAACCTCTTTCAAGAATAAAGCCTTTACAGACAAATGTAGATGATTGTAAAGGTTTTCTTTTATAATCAAACATTGTGTAGTACAATAATGGGTAGTCAAAATGGATTATAAGGAGGCATTCACTATGTCAATTGAATTGAAAAATGAATTCGGACAAATTGATATTTCAAACGATGTTGTGGCTCAAATTGCTGGAGGGGCAGCTATAGAATGCTATGGAATCGTAGGAATGGCATCTAAACATCAAATTAGAGATGGTTTAACGGATATTTTACGAAAAGAAAATTTTGCAAAAGGTGTTCTTGTACGTCAACAAGGTGAAGATCTCCATATTGATATGTACATAATCATTAGTTACGGTACAAAAGTTTCTGAAGTAGCTTATCAAGTTCAGTCCAAAGTAAAATACACGCTAAATAAAACATTAGGATTAGCTGTAAAATCCGTAAATATTTATGTACAAGGTGTTCGTGTAACGAACCCGTAAGAGGAGGAAATACAGAAATGAAGTCTTTAAACGGTATTCAATTTGCTGAAATGGTTAAGATGGGTGCACACCATCTATTTCAAAATGCAGATTATGTGGATGCGTTAAATGTTTTTCCTGTTCCCGATGGGGATACAGGAACTAACATGAATTTATCTATGTCATCAGGTGCAAAAGAAACAGAAGCTAACGCGCAAGCTCATATAGGGAAAACAGCTCAAGCTTTATCAAAAGGATTATTAATGGGGGCACGTGGAAACTCAGGTGTAATCTTGTCACAATTGTTCCGTGGATTTGGTAAGAATGTTGAGGGACACGCTACGCTTGATGCAAAAACATTTGCTCATGCACTTAAACACGGAGTGGACACAGCTTATAAAGCCGTTATGAAACCGGTAGAGGGTACAATTTTAACAGTCGCTAAAGATGCAGCAAAAAGAGCGGTTGTAGTAGCTGAAACAAGTGATGATGTAGTTTTCGTCATGGAGGAAATGTTAAAAGAAGCGAAAGCTTCATTGGCTCGTACACCGGATCTTCTTCCTGTTTTAAAAGAAGTGGGTGTAGTTGATAGTGGTGGACAAGGTCTCGTTTATGTTTACGAGGGGTTCGTTGCTTGTTTAAAAGGTGAAAAATTACCTGAAAAAACGACTGCCCATTCAATGGACGATTTAGTTAGTGCTGAGCATCATAAAAATGTGCAAGGATTTATGAACACAGCTGACATTGAATTTGGTTATTGTACAGAATTCATGGTTAAATTCGAAGCTGAGAAGGTTGCGGAGCATCCCTTTGATGAAAATGATTTCCGAAATGCCTTAAGTCAATTTGGGGATTCATTGCTGGTTATTTCGGACGAAGAAATTGCCAAAGTACATATTCATTCCGAACAACCTGGAGATGTACTATCTTTTGGTCAACAATACGGTGATTTAATTAAAATTAAAATTGAAAACATGCGTCAACAACATGCTGAAATTGTTGGAGATGATTACAAACGCGAAACCCCAATGCCTACTATTAAAAAAACACCTTATGCAGTAGTAACTGTAGCAATGGGTGAAGGGATATCAAATTTACTTAAGAGTGTAGGGGCAACTGCTGTTATTGAAGGCGGTCAAACAATGAATCCTTCAACTGAAGATATTGTCAAAGCAATTGAATCAGTAGGAGCGGAAAAAGTGCTTATTCTCCCAAATAACAAGAACATTATTATGGCTGCTGAACAAGCTGCTGAAGTCATTGGGATTGAAGCTGCTGTTGTACCAACAAAATCAGTGCCTCAAGGAATGGCTGCCATCTTGGCATTTAACCCTGAAGCATCTGTTGAAGATAATAAATCGAACATGATAGAAGCATACGCACATGTAAAAACGGGTCAAGTTACATTTGCAGTTCGCGACACGTCAATTGATGGTGTAGAAATTCAAAAAGATGATTTCATGGCTATTTCAGAAGGGAAAATTATTGTTGCAACGCCTTCCCTTGAAGAAGTTTCTCAAGCACTTGTAAAAGACCTTCTAGATGACGATTCAGAAATTGTAACAATCATATACGGTGAAGACGTAACTGAAGATGTTGCGAATAATCTAGCATCATTTGTGGAAGAGAACTTCTCCCATGCAGAAGTTGAAGTTTATAATGGGAAACAACCGCTTTACCCATATATCATTTCTGTAGAATAATACATGAATTCACAGCGAATCATTTCGATTCGCTGTTTTTTTTCGCCCTACATGAAAGCGGATTCACTATTTTGTTATACTTTTTGTGAATACCCAATGTATGATGTAATATGAAGGGAAGTAATACAATAGATAAGGATTAACTAGTTTAATAGGGAAATACTCAAAGCAAGATGATGATTATATTTGGGAATAAATTTACCTTGAGGCAAAAACAAATCTTTTAATAAACTTTTTTATCACATAATTTCAAGGGGGTATTTTCATGAAATTTAAATCGGTTTTTGATATTATTGGTCCCGTAATGATTGGACCTTCTTCATCTCACACTGCTGGGGCTGCCAGGATTGGTCGTGTAGCACGCGATTTGTTTGGACGACAACCTCAGTGGGCTAAAATACACTTATATGGATCTTTTGCAGAAACTTATAAAGGTCATGGTACAGATATCGCAATTATTGGAGGATTACTAGATTACGATACATTCGACGAACGTATTAAAACATCATTTGATTTTGCAAAAAAAGTTGGTATGACTTTTGAGTTTATTCCAGAAAGTGCACATACAGAACATCCTAACACTGCCCGAGTCGTCATTGGAGATGAACAAGGGGAAATGGAGTTAATCGGTATTTCAATTGGTGGTGGGAAAATAGAAATTACCGAACTTAACGGATTTCCTCTACGACTTTCAGGGAATCATCCAGCTATACTAGTCGTACACGATGATAAACCTGGAAGTATTGCAAAAGTAGCGACTTGTTTAGCTGAACAAAACATCAATATCGGGCATATGGAAGTTTCTCGAAAAGAACAAGGTCAAATGGCATTAATGGTGATTGAAGTGGATGAATCCATTGATGATCATCTGTTAGAACAAATCGCGATGTTACCATATATAACACAGGTAACGAAAATCGCAGAGTGAGGGAGGATTCATTAATGAAAGTTCTATTTCGTAATGTAAAAGAATTAGTAACATTAGCTAATCGTGAAAATAAATTAATTTCAGAAATTATGATTGAGCAAGAAATATTAATTACAAAAAGAACGCGCGAAGAAATCATGAATCAAATGGATAATAATCTAACGGTAATGGAAGAAGCTGTAGAAAAAGGACTTAAGGGTGTTCAGTCGACTTCTGGTTTAACAGGAGGAGATGCTGTTCTAATTCAAAATTATATGAAACAGGGAAATCCATTATCAGGCATGTTATTACTTGACGCTGTTAGTAAAGCAGTCGCAACAAACGAAGTGAATGCTGCGATGGGTACGATTTGTGCAACCCCGACGGCTGGATCTGCTGGTGTCGTACCTGGTACATTATTTGCGGTACAAAATCAATTGAATCCATCGCGAGAGCAAATGATACGCTTTTTGTTTACATCAGGAGCTTTTGGTTTTGTGGTAGCAAACAATGCTTCCATTTCTGGAGCAGCTGGTGGTTGTCAAGCTGAAGTGGGTTCTGCTGCAGCTATGGCTGCGGCTGCGATCGTTGAAATGGCTGGAGGAACTCCAGAGCAAAGTGCCGAAGGTTTTGCAATTACCATGAAGAACATGCTGGGTCTCGTTTGTGACCCTGTTGCAGGTTTAGTTGAAGTACCTTGTGTGAAACGAAATGCAATGGGTGCTGCGAACGCATTAGTTGCTGCTGATATGGCACTTGCTGGAGTTACTAGCCGTATTCCTTGTGATGAAGTAATTGATGCCATGTTTAAAATTGGACAATCCATGCCTTCAGCATTAAAAGAGACAGCTCGTGGTGGTCTTGCCGCTACCCCAACAGGAATTGCGCTAGCAGAGAAAATTTTTGGTAAGGCTGCAGTTAAAAGTGAGTAAGGAATCGTTACAATCAGTGGGGGTTCTTAAAGGGATAGGCAGTGAAACGCAAAATACGTTAGCTGAAATGGGCATAATTACACTTCATGATATGGTGATGACATTCCCATATAGACATGAAGATTTCCGATTGAAAAATATTGCAGAAACACCTCATAATGAACGCATTACAGTGGAGGGAAGGGTCGAAAGTGAGCCTTCCGTTCTTTTTTTAGGGAAAAATAAAACACGTATGCAAATACGGTTACTTGCAGGTCCACATTTAATTAAAGTTGTCTTTTTTAATCAAGCCTATCTCAAAAATAAGCTAACTGTAGGAATGATAATTACGGTTACAGGGAAATGGGATCGTGGTAGACAAGTAATTAATGTCAGTCATTATTCAAGTGGACCAAAGGTTGAGCAAGTTGATTTTGAACCTGTTTATAGTCTTAAAGGAAATTTGCATCAAAAAACATTTCGTAAGTTTATGAGACAGGCACTTCTAGAAGTTGGACCCACTTTAGAAGATTGTCTGCCTCAAGATTTAAGAGATAGTTATAAGTTGCTCCCTGTCCAAGAAGCATTAGAGGGTGTTCATTTTCCATTAGATGCGGAACAAGTGAAACAAGCAAGAAGACGTTTTGTTTATGAGGAATTATTATTGTTTCAGTTAAAAATGCAAGCGATAAAAAAAGTGAGAAAAGAACAAAACAAAGGCGTTTCGATTCCTTATAACATTCACTTGTTAAAGGACATGATTTCTACGTTACCTTATGAATTAACAGGTGCCCAGAAAAGAGTTGTAAATGAAATTTGCAAAGATTTAAAAGAACCTCACCGTATGAATCGACTTCTCCAAGGAGATGTAGGTTCAGGTAAAACTGTAGTTGCAGCTATTGGGTTGTATGCCGCGATTTCTGGAGGTTATCAAGGAGCATTAATGGCACCAACTGAAATCTTGGCAGAGCAACATGCGGCTTCTCTTCATGAATGGTTAGCTCCTGTTGGTGTGAAAATCGCTCTACTAACAGGTTCAACTAAAATGAAAGCAAGAAGAATATTGTTAGACCAATTGCGTCAAGGTGAAATTGATTTATTAATTGGTACCCACGCTCTAATTCAACCAGATGTGGAGTTTCATCAATTAGGTTTAGTTATAACGGACGAACAACATCGATTTGGCGTTGAACAAAGGCGAGTGCTGCGTGATAAGGGAATAAGCCCAGATGTTTTATTTATGACGGCAACACCGATCCCTAGAACACTTGCAATTACAGCATTTGGGGAAATGGATGTCTCAATTATTGATGAGATGCCTGCAGGAAGAAAAGAAATTGAAACGCATTGGGTCAAAAAAGAGTTATTTGACCAATCTTTAAAAAGGATGGAAATTGAATTAAAGGCTGGAAAACAAGCCTATGTGATTTGTCCCCTTATTGAAGAGTCTGAAAAGCTGGATGTTCAAAATGCGGTAGAAGTGTATGAACAATTGACTTCTATTTTTCATCAAAAATATAAAGTTGGACTCATGCATGGACGGTTGCATTCAAACGAAAAAGAAGAAGTCATGCGTTCTTTTAGTGAAGGAAACATTCAAGTATTGGTGTCAACAACTGTGGTTGAGGTTGGAGTAAATGTACCCAATGCAACGTTTATGGTCATTTATGATGCAGAAAGATTTGGATTGGCCCAGTTACATCAGCTTAGAGGACGTGTTGGACGCGGAAATGACCAATCATACTGTGTTCTTCTTGCGGACCCGAAAACGGAAGAGGGAAAAGAGCGTATGATGTCGATGACCGAGACGAATGATGGATTTCGTTTAGCTGAGAAGGATTTAGAACTGAGAGGTCCAGGTGACTTTTTTGGCAGAAAGCAAAGCGGAATGCCCGAATTTAAAATGGCTGATCTTGTTCATGACTATCGAGCGCTAGACACTGCAAGACAAGATGCGGAAAAATATATGGCTTCCCAGGAATTTTGGACTTCGAATGAAACAGATTGTTTACGTTCCTATTTAGAACGTTCAGGTGCACTTGAAGGAGATCGAATCGATTAAAATGAATGCAAGATTGTTGAGAAATAAAACCTGTGAAAAAGCGTCTAGCTTTCCACTATAATTTCGGATAGCCGATCATTTCACTCTTGATTATCCATGGTTTTTTACATCTCTTTCATACAATCCTTGCATTCTTTTTTAGGTATTTATATACTGATATTAGTACCAAGTGCTAATATCGGATGGTGAACTTATGAAAAGCTCAAAAAGAGAACGACAACAAATGCTTATCGAAACGATAAAATCCAATCCTTTCATAACAGATGAAGATTTAGCTTCGCACTTTAGCGTAAGTGTACAGACAGTTCGCTTAGATCGATTGGAATTATCCATACCTGAACTACGAGAACGTATAAAACATGTAGCATCTAAGTCTTTTGAGGATGAAGTCCGTTCCTTGCCTTTAAATGAAGTGATAGGAGAAATGGTAGATATTGAATTAGATGAACGTGCTATTTCTATTTTTGACGTTAAATCTGATCATGTCTTTAAACGTAATGACATTGCTCGGGGCCACCATTTATTTGCCCAAGCGAACTCCCTTGCGGTAGCTGTGATTAATGATGAATTAGCTTTAACCGTTTCGTCGAATTTATCATTCATCAAACCCGTGAAATTAGGCGATCGTGTAATTGCAAAAGCAATTGTTATACATAAAAATCAAGACAAAAACAGAACGTTTGTGGATGTAACTTCAACTGTTGATAATGAGACTGTTTTTATTGGACAATTTGAAATGTATCGAACAAACGTACAAAGTAAGGGTGAATTTACATGAAAATAGCAGTTGATGCAATGGGTGGAGACCATGCGCCTAAAGAAATTGTGGAAGGTGTATATTCAGCTTTAACCCAATTTGAAGACATACACATTCTTTTATATGGGAATGAAGAAAAAGTTAAACCTTATTTGAAAGACCATGATCGTTTAACGTTTATCCATACAACAGAGAAAATAGAAGCAGATGATGAGCCAGTTAGAGCCATCCGACGTAAAAAAGACGCATCTATGGTGAGAATGGCTGAAGCTGTGAAAAATGGTGAGGCAGATGCATGCGTTTCTGCAGGTAATACAGGTGCATTGATGGCAGCTGGGTTATTTATTGTTGGGCGTATTGAGGGAATTGACCGACCTGCTTTGGCTCCAACACTACCTACAATTGATGGACAAGGATTTGTTATGCTCGACTTAGGTGCCAATTCAGATGCAAAACCTGAACATTTAGTTCAATTTGGCATTATGGGGAGTATTTATGCAGCAAAAGTTCGTGGAATTGAAAGTCCTCGAGTTGGGCTGCTCAATATAGGAACTGAGGAAACAAAAGGGAATGAATTAACTAAAGCGACTTTTGCCCAGTTAAAGAATGCTCCGATTCAATTTGTAGGCAATGTGGAATCCCGTGATTTGTTAATGGGTGTAGCAGATGTAGTCGTAACAGATGGATTTACGGGTAACATGGTGCTAAAAACAATTGAGGGAACAGCCTCAGGTTTCTTTAGCATGTTAAAAGAAGTATATATGTCTTCGACCAAATCAAAAATTTCTGCTTATCTTGTGAAAGATGGCTTACGTTCTCTGAAAAACAAAATGGACTATACCGAATATGGCGGAGCCGCGCTGTTCGGTTTGAAAGCGCCCGTGATTAAAGCACATGGTTCTTCAAATGCGAATGCAGTAATGAACGCTATTCGACAAGCACGGACAATGGTTGAATTTGATGTTTGTGGGACGATTTATACAACCATTTCAGGAGGACAAAAACATGGCTAAGGTTGCTTTTTTATTTCCTGGTCAAGGATCACAGTCTGTTGGAATGGGATCTGTACTCGTCCAAAACAATGAAATGAACAAATCATATTATGACAGAGCTGATGTGCAATTAGGTTTTTCATTATCTTCTCTCATGCTTGAAGGCCCAAGCGACTACTTAACGTATACGTATAACACACAGCCTGCCTTACTAACAACAAGTACGATGATTTCAGATTTGCTTCAAAAGGCTGGGGTTAAGCCCGACTATACGATTGGTCATAGTTTAGGTGAATATTCTGCAATGGTTGCTTCAGGAGTTTTAACCTTTGAAGATGGTGTCCAAATTGTTCATGAACGCGGATTATTTATGAATGAAGCAGTACCTGCTGGGGAAGGGGCAATGGCTGCCATCCTAGGAATGGAGGAAATGGCACTTAAAACTGTAACTGATGCCGTGACTGAAAAAGGCAATATTGTTCAACTTGCGAATTTAAACTGCCCCGGACAAATTGTGATATCAGGTACAAAATTAGGTGTTCAGCAAGCGTGTGAACAAGCGAAGGAAGCGGGAGCAAAAAGAGCGATTCCTCTCGAAGTAAGCGGACCATTCCATTCAGAGTTAATGCGTCCAGCAGCCTTTAAACTTCAAGAAGCATTATCAAAACTTAAGTTGAAAGATACGAATATACCTGTTATTTCGAATGTTACTGCTGTCCCAACAACAAATGCGGAAGAGATGAAAGATTTACTTGTTCAACAACTATACTCACCTGTTCGATTTGAAGAATGTATTCAAAAATTAATTTCAGAAGGCGTAACTATTTTTATCGAATGTGGACCCGGGAAAGTACTGAGTGGTTTAGTGAAGAAAATCGATCGTTCAGCTACAGTATACCCAGCATATGATATTGATACTATTAATAATGTTTTAGATGCTTCGAAGGAGTGGTGAAAATGGGTAAACTAGTTGGAAAAACGGCAATCGTCACAGGGGCTTCCCGTGGAATAGGTGCTGAAATTGCGAAATATTTAGCAAAAGAAGGGGCTCGTATAGCCGTTAACTACAGTGGAAGTCAAAGTAAGGCAGAGGAAGTTGTAAAAGCCATTGAAGCTGCAGGTGGAGAAGCTTTTGCCATTCAAGCTAGTGTTGAAGACTCAGCTAGCGTAACAGAGATGATTGCTGCTACATTGGAACGATTTGGTACAATTGATATATTAGTAAATAATGCTGGGATAACTAGAGATAATTTATTAATGCGCATGAAGGAAACCGAGTGGGATGATGTAATAAATACGAATTTAAAAGGTGTTTTCCTATGCACCAAAGCTGTAACGCGACAAATGATGAAGCAACGTGCAGGAAGAATTATAAATATCGCATCTATTGTTGGCGTATCTGGCAATGCTGGACAAGCAAATTATGTTGCTGCTAAAGCGGGCGTCATTGGCTTAACGAAAACGACAGCGAAAGAGTTGGCAAGTCGAAACATTAATGTGAACGCGATTGCACCGGGGTTTATAAAAACCGAAATGACAGAAGAATTACCTGAAGAAGTAAAAATACAAATGTTGACACAAATTCCGTTAGCAAAACTCGGGAATCCTGAAGACGTTGCGAAAGCAGTTGTTTTCCTAGCATCTGATGATTCGAATTATATTACAGGCCAAACGCTTCATGTAGACGGCGGAATGGTTATGTAACAATTGACTCGTTTCTTGTATACTATTTGAGGGGAGGTGACTATATTGGCAACAGTAGTTGAGCGTGTAACAAAAGTAATCGTTGATCGTCTAGGTGTAGACGAGAGCGAAGTAAAAATGGAAGCTTCCTTCCGTGATGATCTTGGTGCGGATTCTCTAGATGTTGTTGAACTTGTAATGGAATTAGAAGACGAGTTTGACATGGAGATCTCTGATGAAGATGCTGAGCAAATTAGTACGGTAGGTAGTGCGGTATCGTATATTGAAAGCAAACAAGGGTAATTTTTAAATTCCCTGAAAGAGACGCTTTAGTCATTCAGTTTGAATGGGCTTAAAGCGTCTCTATTTCTTTTGCACAAAGTGCATGAAACAGGTAAACTTAAGCGTAGAAACTAAGGAAGGCAGATTATAAATGAACGGTAAACGTAGAGGAATGCCTCAGAAAAATGGAACTTTCTCAGAAAGTGTCCGACAATCTTTTATTACATTGCAAGAAGAACTAAATGTTCAATTTGAAAATACGAATCTTCTTTATCAAGCTTTTACCCATTCATCTTATGTGAATGAGCATCGACGTAAATTTTATACAGATAACGAACGATTAGAGTTTTTGGGGGATGCTGTCCTCGAACTTTCTGTATCTCAATACTTATTTCAAAAGTTTCCTTCTATGAGCGAAGGCGAGTTAACAAAATTACGTGCAGCAATCGTATGTGAACCTTCATTGGTTTTATTTGCAAATGAATTACGATTTGGTGTGTACGTACTTTTAGGAAAAGGTGAAGAGATAACAGGTGGGCGCGAACGTCCTGCTTTATTAGCTGACGTTTTTGAGTCATTTATTGGAGCGCTATATTTAGACCAAGGTTTGCAACCTGTCGTTACGTTTCTAGAGCAAGTCGTTTTTCCTAAAGTCGAAATCGGTGCTTTTTCGCATGTGATGGATTACAAAAGTCAGCTACAGGAAATGGTACAACAATCAAATAATGGTTCTTTACTCTACGAAATTATTGAAGAAAAAGGACCAGCTCACAACCGGACATTCATCTCGGCGGTCCGTCTAGGTTCAGAAGAATTAGGAGTAGGTAAAGGAAAATCGAAAAAAGAAGCAGAACAAAAAGCAGCACAAATTGCAATCTTGCATTTACAAGAACAAGTTTCTAGCAGACAGGAGGGCTGATTTTGTTCCTTAAACGACTTGAAGTAATCGGTTTTAAATCGTTTGCGGATCGAATTGGTATTGATTTCGTGCCAGGAGTAACAGCGGTTGTTGGACCTAATGGTAGTGGGAAGAGCAATGTTACAGACGCAATTCGATGGGTTCTAGGAGAACAGTCTGCGAAATCCCTTCGCGGAGCAAAAATGGAAGATGTCATTTTTGCAGGAAGTGATTCGCGAAAACCTCTTAATTTTGCAGAAGTGACGCTCATTCTGGATAATTCAGATGAACGATTGCCTTTAGACTATAACGAAGTCAGTGTCACGAGACGAGTGTTTCGATCTGGAGACAGCGAATACTTATTAAACAAACAAACGTGTCGCTTAAAAGACATTACAGATTTATTCATGGATTCTGGATTGGGGAAAGAAGCTTTCTCTATTATTTCTCAGGGACGTGTGGATGAAATATTGAATAGTCGTCCAGAAGATCGACGATCAATATTTGAAGAAGCGGCTGGAGTTTTAAAATACAAACAACGCAAAAAGAAAGCCGAGCATAAGCTATTTGAAACGGATGACAATTTACATCGTGTTTTAGATATATTACATGAACTGGATGATCGGATGGAGCCGCTTCAAATACAAGCATCGGCTGCAACTGATTATTTGCGTATGTCTGAAGAATTAAAAGGAATTGAACTTGATGTCATTGCATTTGATGTGAAACGGATTGATGATCGATTACGTGAGTTAAATGATCAAGTTGCTGAACATACAAAAAATGAACAACAATTGGAATCGGTAATTGAGAACACAGAAACTCAAGTAAAAGAGATTCGTCAAGAGTTAACAAATCAAGATACGATTATTGATGGTGCTCAAGAGCAATTAATTGAAGCAAGTTCAGAACTTGAAAGATGGGATGGTCGTAAACAGTTATTGGCTGAAAAACGCCAAAATACAGACCAACAAATTGAAAAACTTCAATTGACCATTCATGAACTTGAAGAAGAAAAAAATGAATTGCTCGAGCAGCTAAATGACAAACAAGTTATTACAAAAAAGAAACAAGAAGAATTGCAAAAAGAACGCGCTGAACTGAAGCAATTTGACCATATCCTTAAACAATCTTCCGCAGAAATTGAAAGCGAAATGGAAGAATGGAAAACAACTTATATCGAACGATTAAACGAAGAAGCTACCGTAAAAAATGAATTAAAGCATTTAGACCAACAAATTGTTCAACAAAAAGAGCATACAGAAAAAATGCAAGGTGAAAACTCGCAAATTTCTGAAGAGATTATGGTCGTCGAAAAGAGTAAAGCAAAATCTGCTGAAGCACTTTCAGATATCCAACTTCAATTAGAATTGAAGTTAAAACAATTTAGAGACGAGCAGGACCTATATTCGAAAGAAAAAGACCAATTAGAATCAAAACAGTCCATGTTATTCCAAGCCTATCAGCACCAGCAACAGCTGAAAGCAAGAAAAGAATCATTGGAGGCACTGGAAGCTGATTTCTCCGGTTTTTTTCAAGGTGTAAAAGAAATCTTGGTGGCTCGTGAAAAAGGACAATTACAGGGCATTACTGGTGCAGTAGCAGAACTTATACAAGTAAAACCAGAGTATGCGAAGGCATTGGAAACGGCACTTGGAGCGTCTATGCAGCATATTGTGACAGAGACGGAGCAACATGCACAAAAAGCAATTGCCTATTTAAAAGAAAAGAAAATGGGACGAGCGACGTTCCTACCAAAGATGGTCATGAAATCAAGAAAGATCCAAAGAGATTCCTTGCGTATCGTTCTGGATCACCCTTCCTATATTCAGACTGCTGATGAACTCGTATCGTATGACGAAAGTTCGAGGAGTATTGTAGAGAATTTACTAGGAAACGTAATAGTAGTAAAGGATTTGCAAGGAGCTTCCCAAATCGCGAAGGCGTGTCAATATCGGTACCGCATCGTAACTCTTGATGGGGATATTGTGAATTCCGGAGGTTCATTAACAGGTGGGTTTACCAAACAGCAATCATCGGTATTTTCAAGAAAAGCAGAACTAGAAGAATTGTCTTCTAAGCTAACGCATATGAATGAAACAATTCGTCAAGCTGAAAGTCAAATAACGCTATTAAAAGGAAAAGTGGAGAAACGTTCGAAGGAACTTGAAATCCTTAAAGTGGATGGAGAAGATATTCGATCAAATGAATTGGAATTAAGTGCAAATTTACGTGAACTTGAGACGACATACAAGCGTTTAAAAGAGCGTGAGCTTATTTCTCATTCCGAAAAAAATCATATTTCTGGACGACAAGACGAATTAGTATTGAAAAAAGATCAAGCTGAAAAGCGTTTGCAAGAGTTGGAAACTGAATTAACACAAATAAACGAAACCATAAATCGTTTAACGACAATGAAATCAAAAAGTCTAAGTGAGAGAGATCAGCTAACTGAACAATCTGCACAGTTACGTTCAACAATTGCTGTATTAACTGAACAAGTTGCAGCCGCTGAACAAGCTGTTTCTGAATTGAGATTAAAACTCGATAGGATCTCATCTAAAATGGACCAAGTTACAAAAGAAGTAGCTTGGTATGCTTCAGGTGACGGTCAATCGGGACCATCAATTGAAGAAATAAGTGAAAAGCTTGTTTTTTGGCAAGATAAGAAACATACACTCCAATTAATTGTGAGTGAGGGGAAAGAAAAAAGGCTGGATATTCACCAAAAAGTAACACATCTTGAGCTTCATCTGAAAAAGCATCAGCATTTACATAAGCAAGAACTAGACGCGCTTAGAGCAGCGGAAGTAATTGTGAATCGCTTAGATGTAGAACAGTCTGCATTGCATACTCATTTATATGAACAATACAATCTCAGTATCGAAGAAATTGATTACCCCGACATGGAAACGTTTAATGAAGAAGCATCGCGTAAGAAAGTGAAGCTTTTGAAACAATCGATTGAAGAACTAGGTCCGGTTAATATTGTCTCCATCGAAGAATTTGAACGGGTTTCAGAAAGACATGCATTCCTAACAGAACAAAGACAAGATTTACTAGATGCAAAAGAGACACTCCATGAAGCAATAAAAGAAATGGACGAAGAAATGACCATACGCTTTAGCGAAACTTTTTTTGCCATCCGTACTCAATTTGTTCGTGTTTTTAGAGAGCTTTTCGGTGGAGGTCAAGCAGATCTAGTTTTGACAACTCCAGAAGAATTATTAGAAACAGGGATTGACATTATTGCTCAGCCGCCAGGGAAAAAACTTCAAAATTTGAGTTTGTTATCAGGTGGGGAGCGTGCCTTGACTGCCATTGCCTTGTTGTTTGCCATTTTAAATATTCGTCCTGTACCGTTTTGTATTTTGGATGAGGTAGAAGCTGCACTTGATGAGTCAAATGTTGTTCGTTATAGTCAATATTTGAAAAAGTTCAGTCATGACACACAATTTATCGTGATTACTCACCGTAAAGGAACAATGGAAGGTGCGGACGTTCTTTATGGAATTACAATGCAAGAATCAGGAATTTCGAAACTTGTTTCTGTGAAACTATCAGAAGAACAACCAACACTTGTAGCACAAGGGAGCGGAAAAGCATGAGTTTTTTCAAAAAAATGAAAGAAAAATTATCAGGAACACAAGAATCGGTTTCAGTTTCAGAAAAGTTCAAAGATGGTCTAGCTAAAACACGAGATCAATTTACATCTAAAGTAAACGATCTTGTAGCTAAATATCGAAAAGTAGATGAAGATTTCTTTGAAGAATTGGAAGATCTTTTACTACAGGCCGATGTAGGATTTGAAACAGTTATTGAATTGATGGATGCACTACGTTTTGAAGTTCAACGTAAAAATATTAAAGATACTGCAGGAATTCAATCCGTAATTTCAGAGAAACTTGTAGAGATTTATGAATCAGGTGAAGAAACGTCAAACGAACTTTTTATCCAAGAAGACGGTTTAACGGTGATTTTGTTTGTCGGCGTAAATGGAGTTGGTAAGACAACGACAATTGGGAAATTAGCTCACCGCTTAAAATCTGAAGGGAAAAAAGTCATGCTGGCTGCAGGTGATACGTTCAGAGCAGGAGCCATCGAACAGTTACAAGTATGGGGTGACAGAGTAGGTGTAGAAGTGGTCAAACAATCAGAGGGTTCCGATCCCGCTGCTGTTATGTATGATGCGGTTCGAGCTGCAAAAAACCGAGGTGTAGATGTATTAATATGTGATACTGCCGGACGTTTGCAAAATAAAGTGAATTTAATGAATGAGTTAGAAAAAGTTCATCGGGTCATTTCAAGAGAGATTACGGGTGCTCCTCATGAGGTTCTGCTGGCACTCGATGCAACGACGGGTCAAAATGCTTTAATCCAGGCACAAACCTTTAAAGAAGCAACAAATGTTACAGGAATTGTCTTAACTAAACTAGACGGTACCGCTAAAGGTGGGATTGTTTTAGCCATAAGAAACAAACTGCACATTCCTGTGAAATTTGTAGGTCTAGGAGAAAAAATGGATGACTTGCAACCCTTTGACACGGAGAAGTATGTGTATGGTTTATTTGCTGAAGGATTAGAAAAAGAAGACGCAGATGGAAATCTTTAGACAAGTAAAATTACTTGACACATGAATTCATGCTCGCTATGATGAATAAATAATACATGAAGGCGGAGATCATGATGCTTTTAGAAAAAACGACACGCATGAACTTTCTCTTCGATTTCTACCAATCACTACTGACAGAGAAACAACGTAGTTATATGCATTTGTATTATTTAGATGATCATTCGTTAGGCGAAATTGCGGATGAGTATGAAATCTCAAGACAAGCGGTATATGATAATATTCGACGCACTGAGGCGATGCTAGAAGAATATGAAAATAAACTGCAATTGTTTGAAAAGTTTCAAGAGAGACAGATCGTGGTTGAACAACTTAACATCCTTTTACAGGAAAAAGAGGTTGATAAAACACAGATTTTGGAACTTATCACTCAATTAAAAGAATGGGATTAGGAGGCTGCGTGCATGGCATTTGAAGGATTAGCCGAGCGGCTGCAAGGAACCATCCAACGTATTAAAGGCAAAGGAAAAGTTTCCGAAGCAGACGTAAAAGAAATGATGCGAGAAGTTCGATTTGCATTAATCGAAGCCGACGTGAATTTAAAAGTTGTAAAAGAATTCGTAAAAAAAGTAAGTGAACGTGCAGTTGGATCAGACGTAATGAAGAGTCTCACTCCCGGTCAACAAGTTATTAAAATAGTTAAGGATGAATTGACAGAGTTAATGGGTGGGGAACAAAGTCCTATTCAATTTGCAAATAAACCACCGACTGTCATTATGATGGTTGGTTTACAAGGTGCCGGGAAAACAACGACAACTGGAAAATTAGCAAATATCTTGCGCAAAAAATATAACCGTAAACCGTTATTGATAGCTGCTGATATTTATCGTCCAGCTGCGATTCAGCAATTAGAAACGCTAGGAAAACAATTGTCATTACCTGTCTTTTCTATGGGAACTGACATTTCTCCAGTTGAAATCGTTCGTCAAGCACTAGAAAAGTCAAAAGAAGAACACCATGATGTCGTGATTGTGGATACTGCAGGACGGTTACATGTAGATGAGGTTTTAATGCAGGAGCTTAAAGATATTCGGGCACTCAAAGAACCAGATGAAGTCTTTTTAGTGGTAGATGCCATGACAGGTCAGGATGCAGTGAATGTGGCACAAAGCTTCAATGAAGCGATTGGTATCACAGGAGTCATTTTGACAAAACTAGATGGTGACACACGTGGTGGTGCAGCTCTTTCTATTCGTTCAGTCACTGAAAAGCCAATTAAATTTGTTGGGATGGGTGAAAAACTAGATGCTTTAGAAACATTCCATCCAGAACGTATGGCTTCTCGTATTCTTGGAATGGGCGACATGATGTCACTGATCGAGAAGGCACAATCGAATGTGGATGAAGAGAAAGCAAAAGAACTTGAAGAAAAATTCAGAACCCAGAGTTTTACTTTTGATGATTTTGTTGAACAATTAAATCAAGTCAAAAAAATGGGTCCACTTGAAGATATTATTAAGATGTTACCTGGTGCAGGTAAAATTAAGGGCCTCGAGAATGCTAAAGTTGATGAAAAACAGATGGGGAGAGTTGAAGCGATTATTTATGCAATGACGCCTCAAGAAAAAACAACCCCAGAAGTTATTAATTCTAGTAGAAAAAAGAGAATTGCTAAAGGATCCGGAACGACGATTCAAGACGTTAACCGATTGCTTAAACAATTTGAAGATATGAAGAAAATGATGAAGCAAATGTCATCGATGCAACAAAAAGGTAAGAAAAAGATGAGAATGCCAGGATTGGACTCGCTTTTTAAATAATTTTAAAGGCGATTTTTAAGGTGTTAAGAAAAAACACTTTACAAACAAATCAAATCTTGATAATATACTATCTTGTGTGAAACTATTCGGAGGTGCTATTAAACATGGCAGTTAAAATTCGCTTAAAACGTATGGGAGCTAAAAAATCTCCTTTCTATCGTATTGTTGTTGCTGACGCTCGCGCGCCACGTGACGGCCGTCAAATCGAAACTGTGGGAACTTACAACCCATTAACTAAACCAGCTGAAGTTAAAATTAACGAAGAGTTAGCGTTAAAATGGCTTCAAGATGGAGCAAAACCATCTGACACAGTTCGTAACTTGTTCTCTGAACAAGGGATCATGGAGAAATTCCATTTAGCAAAAAACAGTAAGTAATCGGGGGCAGCATAATGAAGCAGCTGATTGAAACAATTGTTAAACCATTAGTTGATTATCCGGATGAAGTTCGTATTGAAATTGACGAAAATGCAAACCGTATTGTCTACAAGCTTTCTGTCCATTCTGAAGATATGGGGAAAGTGATTGGAAAGCAAGGACGAGTAGCGAAAGCCATTCGTACTATTGTTTATTCAGCAGCGAGCAGTCACCATAAGAAAAAGACGTATGTCGATATTTTAGATTAATACAAGGAAGGAAGGAGCTCATAGTTCCTTCCTTTTTTGTACTGATTAGTTGGAGTATCGGATGAATAAACAACAACAAAAGACAGCTGTCCCATTTGTGGTGCGAGCTGTGTTTTTAAAATAGGCACTTTAACTTGTTGATTTTTATTGAAATAGAGGGAATCTGCTCCCTTTCCGCGGACGAACCGGCAAGCCTCCTCAGGCGAACAGGATGTTCGTCACGAAGGCGTGGCCACACGAGGTGGCGTCCTTGCCTTTGTTCCTTTGTGCTTACGCGGGGTCTTGCCAGCCCGTTGTCCGCAGGAGTGTCGCAGATTCCCTTCCTATCAACAATATCGTTTAACAGCGCCTTCAAATAAGGAGTGATAGTAATGAATTGGTATAATGTAGGGAAAATAGTAAACACTCATGGCATTAAAGGAGAGGTACGTGTTATATCAAGTACTGACTTTCCAGAGGAACGCTATGCAGTAGGTAATAAACTGAGTTTATTTAAAGAAGGTTCTAACTCTCCTACTGTCTTAACTGTGGCAAGCCATCGTCAACATAAAAACTTTGACCTTTTGACATTTGAAGGATTCTTAACACTTGAAATGGTGGAAGGATTCAGAGATGGAATCTTGAAAGTGTCTGATAACCAATTGTCTGAATTAGAAGGAAATGAATATTACTTCCATGAAATTATTGGCTGTACTGTCTTTTCAGAAAATGGTGAAGAAATAGGTGTGATTACAGACATTTTACAAACTGGAGCAAACGACGTCTGGACTGTAAAACCAGCAAAAGGAAGAGATCATTACATTCCTTATATTGAGGACGTCGTAAAAGAAATAAATATCGATGAGAAAAAAATCATCATTGAAGTTTTGGACGGCTTATTGACATGATGAACATCCATGTCTTGTCACTTTTTCCCGAAATGTTTGAAGGCGTCTTTGGGGCGTCTATTTTAAAAAAAGCACAAGATAAAGGTTCTGTAGCGTTAAAGGTAACAGATTTCAGAGCGTATTCGGGGAATAAACATAGCCAGGTTGATGATTATCCTTATGGGGGTGGTGCAGGTATGGTTTTAAAACCTGAGCCCTTATTTCAAGCTGTAGAAGCGATTACAGTGAACGTCAAAAAACCACGTATTATTCTTATGTGTCCACAAGGGGAACGGTTTACGCAAGGTAAAGCAGAAGAGCTGGCTAAAGAGGAAGAATTAATTTTTCTGTGTGGACATTATGAAGGATATGACGAACGTGTTAGACAACATCTTGTAACAGATGAAATTTCAATTGGTGATTTTATTCTGACGGGTGGAGAACTTGGTGCAATGACGGTCATCGATAGTGTTGTAAGGTTGTTACCAGGGGTGCTTGGTAATGGAGAGTCCTCAGTTCAGGACTCTTTTTCAACTGGGCTTCTAGAGCACCCTCACTATACAAGACCAGCTGAGTTTCGGGGAATGAAGGTTCCGGACGTTTTACTGTCTGGAAATCACGCAAATATTGATAAATGGAGACAGGAACAGTCTTTATACCGGACATGGTCTAGGAGACCGGACTTACTTGCAACTCTTGAATTAACTGAAGCTGAAATTAAACTCATTAATCAGTGGGAAAAAAATAATAAATAATCAGATCATCTTGTCTATTAATTGGAAATATGATATAATATATTCTGTACTTCTATGTGGAGTACTGAATTACGGTGTTCCGCTGTAGCCATAGTCGCTAGCAAGAGCATCTGTCTAAGGAGAGAAAAACATGCAAAATATTATTAATGAAATCACACAAGAACAACTTCGTACGGATCTTCCGGATTTCCGTCCTGGTGACACGGTTCGTGTACACGTTAAGGTCGTTGAAGGAACTCGCGAACGTATCCAATTGTATGAAGGAGTAGTTATACAACGTCGTGGTGGCGGAATTAGTGAAACTTTCACAGTTCGCAAAATTTCTTACGGTGTTGGTGTTGAACGTATTTTCCCAGTTCACACACCAAAAATCACTCTTTTAGAAGTTATTCGCCGTGGTAAAGTACGTCGTGCTAAATTGTTCTACTTACGCAACTTGCGTGGTAAAGCAGCTCGTATCAAAGAAATTCGATAATTTCCAATCAGAAAGAGGGCTTGGTTTTCAAGCTCTCTTTCTTTTTGCTTGTCACACAAATACCTTGTACAATAAAAGAAGTACAAGTAGGGGGGCAACATGATGGAAGAAGAAATTAAAAAAGAGAAAAATGAGTTATGGGAATGGACCAAAGCATTATTAATTGCTTTTGGACTTGCATGGCTGATTCGATATCTTTTGTTTACACCGATTGTCGTTGAAGGTGAATCAATGATGCCAACACTAGAAAACGGCGAACGTATGATTGTTAATAAGATTGGCTATGAAATAGGTAAACCGGACAGATTTGATATAGTAGTATTTCATGCCACTGAGAAAAAAGATTACATAAAACGTGTAATCGGTTTGCCAGGGGATCACGTTGCCTATAAAGATGACCAGCTTTTTGTCAATGGGGATGCAATACCTGAACCATATTTAGATAAGTACAAAGCAGAAATTACTTCAGGTACATTAACAGAAAATTTTACACTTGAAGAATACACTCAAATGTCAGTAATCCCAGAAGGATATGTGTTTGTTATGGGCGATAATCGTCTGAATAGTACAGACAGCCGAACCATTGGTGTAGTCCCGATGGATGAAATTATAGGAAGTACAAGCGTTATTTTCTGGCCTCTTAATGAAATGAGTATTATCAAGTAACACTTTAGGAGGAAAAAGTATGACCATTCAATGGTTTCCGGGACATATGGCGAAAGCACGTCGTGAAGTTACGGAAAAACTAAAGCTCGTTGATATAATATTTGAGCTTGTTGATGCGAGATTACCTCTATCATCACGAAATCCAATGATTGATGAGGTTGTAGGACAGAAAATAAGACTTTTAATCTTGAATAAAGCTGACATGGCAGACGATTTTCAAACGAAAAAGTGGATACAATATTTTGAGGCTGCAGGACATCGTGCCATAGCTATTAACTCCTTTGAAGGTAAAGGCTTGCAACTTGTTACAAAAGCAGCAGCTGAACTTTTAGAAGAAAAATGGGAGAGAATGCGCTCAAGAGGCATTAAACCAAGAGCCATCCGTGCCATGATTGTTGGTATTCCAAACGTAGGGAAATCCACATTGATAAATAGGTTAGCAAAAAAAAATCTTGCAAAAACCGGAAATATGCCTGGTGTTACAAAAGCTCAACAATGGATTAAGGTTGGCAAAGAACTCGAACTACTAGACACTCCGGGTATTTTGTGGCCTAAGTTTGAAGATCAATCAGTCGGATACAAATTAGCATTAACAGGTGCCATTAAAGATACCATAACAAACATGGAAGATTTAGCCGTTTATGGTTTACACTTTTTAGCTAAACATTATCCAAAAAGAATGGAAGAACGATATCAACTAACTGAAGTCGATGAAGACCTAGTTCAGACATTTGATCATATTGGGAAATTACGACGCACGTTTGCTAGTGGTGGAGAAATTGATTATGACCAGGTGGCTGAATTAGTCGTTCGTGATATTCGGGGAGAATATCTAGGAAAGTTAACATTTGATTTTGTGGAAGAAACAGTCAATAACAGTGATGAATAACCTTTTTTGCCTTCGGGTGGAAGAGGTTTTTCTGTTATAAAGGTTCTGACTCTATAAAACAGTAAACTAGCCGATAAAATAAGTACGAAAGAAAGAAGGATTTTTGTGAAAACCATCCAAGAAATAGCACAAGAATTAAAACATTGCCATGCACCAAACAAATGGACGAGAGAATTAAAAAAAGATCCAAGGGTGGGCGTCCAACAACTCATTGAATCGTGGCAGAATCGTTTAGCAAAAATTGAAGCTGTTCGAAAAAGCCATGAAGAAAAACGTGCATTTGATGTTTCTTTTAAAAACAACCCCCAAGACATAATTGCTGGTATTGATGAAGCTGGAAGAGGACCACTTGCTGGACCAGTTGTTACTGCAGCTGTTATTTTTGAACATGTCCATGAGGAATTAATGGGTCTTAATGACTCTAAACAATTATCCCGTTCAAAACGAAACGAATTTGCTCTGTTAATAAAGAAACATGCTATTTCTTACAGTATACATATTCAATCACCAGAGCTAATCGATGAATTAAACATCTACGAGGCGACGAAAGTGTCTATGACACAGGCAGTAAAACAACTAGAAATTCAACCTACTATTTTACTTGTTGACGCGATGTCGCTTCCATTGCCGATCTCCCAACATTCCATTATAAAAGGGGATGCAAAGAGCATAGTGATTGCAGCAGCATCCATTTTGGCAAAAACAACTAGAGATGAACTAATGAACGAATGGGATCAGCTCTATCCTGAATATCATTTCAAAAAAAATGCGGGCTACGGAACAGCGGAACATCTTAAAGCATTAGAACAACACGGTCCCACCCCAATACATAGGAAATCTTTTGAACCTATTAAATCTATGACGTTTTAAGGAGAGGAGAGATCTCACATGACAGCTTCATCATTTTCTTCAATTCAACCAAGCATGAGAAACCAAGTGATGAGTGAGCAGTCACTTTCTTTAAAACAAGGGCAAGTTTTTCATGGAAGTATTAAAAAGCTATATCCCGATCAAACCGCAGAAGTTCATGTAGGGAATCAAAAAATGATTGCTAAATTAGAAGTTCCATTAAAAGCGGGAGATTCACATTACTTTCAAGTAACTGGTGTAAAGCCAGATTTGCAATTGAAAGTAGTAACAGGACCTTTACAACCAACAACATCAGTTTCGGGTCAAATCCAACAATTAATAGATTCCTTACAATTGCCGAAAACTGCAGTGATACAAACTTTAGTTCAACATATGGTGAAAGAACAAATTCCATTATCTAAAGATCAATTAGTACAAGCAGAACAATGGATAAAATCTTTACCTCCTCAAACGAAAATCGAAGAGGCTTTATTCGCAATTCAACGAATGAGTGACCTAAAACTACCCTTTACCAAAGAGATATTCCGTTCACTAATAAGTGGGCAAGATAAAACTGGTTTACACACGATTCTGGATGCGTTTAAACTTGTATTGAAAAATGATTCATCCATACCTCAAGAACAGCGTACATCCCTTCAACAAGTGCTAAATCAAGTTTCTCAACCATTAGCTAAAGAGCTTGGGGGAACTATTATTGGGAGAATGATGGAAAACATGTTATCCACAACTGTCTCAGTAAGCGAGAAAGCTAGTATGTTAAATGTTTTAAAAGAGGCTGGATTAGTTGCCAAACAAGCAACTGTATCAAATTTTCTTAGCTCTCCAAAACCCTCTAATGAGTTTGCTAGAGGTGAAAGTCAGAGTACGATTAGTCAACAACTAATACAATTACAGCTACCAGCACAAAAAGAAGTATCCCTGAAATTACAGGCATTACAAAATTCCATACAACAAAACACACTACTAACAACAGATGCTAAACAACAAATTCAGCAAATCATCCAAAGGATGGAACTGGTTCCACCAAAATCTCAAGAATGGCCAGTATTATATAAAACTCTTTCAAATGAAGTAATGAAGAGTTTTGCTATTGCTAGCCAAACGATACCATTCCATACGGATCATCAAAAGGCAACTCCGAAAGACCATGTCTTGTTTCTTCTGACATCATTAACAGGTATCAAAGCCGATGCAAAAACAATGGAACAAATCACGATGATAAGTAGCCAGTCCTCACAACTCCCTGTTCAAAAAATTGTGAATCATGCAGAATTAGCTGTGCAGTCAGCAATAAACTCTAAAGCATTTGAACAGGTACTTAAACAAGTGTTAAATGATATAGGGATTGCTTATGAAGCGAAGTTAAGTCAGTCTAGCACCAATATTCACCAGTTAAGCGAAACCTTAAAACCACAACTAGTAGCTTTAATACAAGACGCCGCCGTTTCTGGACCTGTTAAAGAAGCTGCTGAGGCAATTGTTTCACGTATGAATGGATTACAAATTTTATCCGGAGAAAATGGTCCCCAACATCAATTGCTCATGCAAGTCCCTATAGACTTTTTTGGAAAGCGAATGGATGCTACTTTGCAGTGGAATGGGCAAATGAAAGAAAATGGGAAAATTGATTCTAATTACGCCCGAATCATGTTTTACCTGGATTTAGCATCGTTAAAAGAAACCATTATAGATATGCAGGTACAAAATCGAGTAATTACAGTGAATATTTTCAACGAAGATGACGCTCTACAACAGTATGCTGAACCATTTAAAGAAGCACTTAAAGTAGGTTTAAGATCTTTAGATTATCAACTTTCAGGTGTATTTTTGAAACGTTTTACTAAAGATGATCTTTCTACTTCTAAAACTTCTATTGGAACAAAAAAACAATTGAGCTCGCGGGGAGTAGATATTCGGGTATGAATGAAGACAAATTAACAAGAAAAGAAGCCGTTGCGCTTACGTATAAACCAGACGCTGAAAATGCTCCCATCATCCTTGCAAAAGGGAAAGGGAAAATCGCTGAAAATATTTTAAAAAAAGCACAAGAAAACCAGATTCCTATACAAGAAGATCCTAGTTTAGTTTCATTACTAGGACAATTAGATATTAATGAATCGATTCCCGAAGAATTGTACCAAGCAGTAGCTGAAGTTTTCGCATTTATTTACCGCGTAGACCAAACACATGGTTTGCAAAGAAAATAAGTTTTTTTCTGAACAATACAGAGATTCGAAACCACACAAACATAAAAAATGCAATGAAAACTAAGGCGTTTTTGTCCGTTTCTAACGAATAAGAGCAAGGTGGGATTCGACAAAATGTCTGAATATTTGTAGTTTACCGTAAACTAATAGACTTATGTGGACATTGTTTGACAGGTTTTATACAATGGTGAAGGTAGTAAATTACTTGACAGAAGTTTGATTGGAGGATGTAAGATGAATATCCATGAATATCAAGGTAAACAACTCCTCAGACAATATGGTGTCGCAGTGTCGAACGGTTTAGTTGCTTTTTCTCCTGAAGAAGCAGTAAAAGCTGCAAAAGAACTTGGCACAGACGTTGTCGTGGTGAAAGCTCAAATCCACGCTGGTGGCCGTGGTAAAGCTGGCGGTGTTAAAATCGCGAAGAACTTAGATGAAGTTCGTGCATACGCGAAAGAACTTCTTGGGAAGGTACTTGTTACTCATCAGACAGGTCCAGAAGGAAAAGAAATTAAGCGTCTTCTTGTTGAAGAAGGCTGCGACATTAAGAAAGAGTACTACTTAGGTTTAGTACTTGACCGTGCAACTTCTCGTGTAACTCTTATGGGTTCTGAAGAAGGCGGAATGGATATTGAAGAAGTAGCTGAAGCAACTCCTGAAAAAATCTTCAAAGAAGAAATTGATCCAGTAGTTGGATTAACAGGTTTCCAAGCTCGTCGTATGGCTTTCAATATGAACATTCCAGCTAATTTAGTTAACAAAGCTGCGAAATTCATGCTTGGTTTATACCAAGTGTTTGTTGAAAAAGACGCTGCTATTGTTGAAATTAACCCATTAGTAGTAACGGGTGGTGGAGACGTTATGGCACTTGATGCGAAGTTTAACTTTGATGCAAATGCTTTATACCGTCATAAAGACATATTAGAATTACGTGACTTCGACGAAGAAGATGCAAAAGAAATCGAAGCTTCAAAATATGACCTTAGCTATATTTCTTTAGATGGTAACATCGGATGTATGGTAAACGGTGCTGGACTAGCTATGGCTACAATGGATACAATTAGCTATTACGGCGGATCACCCGCTAACTTCCTTGACGTTGGGGGCGGTGCGACAGCTGAGAAAGTAACGGAAGCATTTAAAATCATTTTATCTGACAAAAATGTTAAAGGTATATTTGTTAACATCTTTGGTGGAATTATGAAGTGTGACGTTATCGCTGAAGGCGTAATCACAGCTGCAAAAGAAGTTGGATTACAAGTACCACTAGTTGTTCGTTTAGAAGGAACAAACGTGGAACTTGGTAAGAAATTATTGAACGAATCTGGCTTAAACATTATTGCGGCTGGCTCTATGGCTGATGGCGCGCAAAAAATTGTTGAACTTGTAGGCTAAGAAAGGCAGGGACAAAAGATGAGCGTATATATTAATAAAGATACGAAAGTACTCGTACAAGGTATTACGGGTTCAACTGCTCTTTTCCATACAAAACAAATGCTTGAGTATGGTACGAAAATCGTCGCTGGTGTAACACCAGGTAAAGGCGGTACTGAGGCTGAAGGTGTTCCCGTATTTAATACAGTAGAAGAAGCTGTTAAAGCAACTGGCGCTAACGTGTCCGTTATTTATGTTCCAGCTCCTTTCGCTGCAGATGCAATTTTAGAAGCGGTAGATGCAGACTTAGATATGGCGATTTGTATCACTGAACATATTCCAGTTTTGGATATGGTAAAAGTGAAACGTTATATGGAAGGCAAAAAAACGCGTTTAGTCGGACCGAACTGCCCAGGTGTTATTACACCTGAAGAATGTAAAATTGGTATTATGCCAGGATACATTCACAAAAAAGGCCATGTAGGCGTAGTTTCTCGTTCTGGTACACTAACTTATGAAGCAGTACACCAACTTTCTCAAGAAGGAATTGGACAAAGTACAGCTGTAGGTATCGGTGGAGACCCAGTAAATGGAACTGACTTTATTGATGCACTTTCTGCATTCAATGAAGACCCAGACACGTATGCAGTTGTTATGATTGGTGAAATCGGCGGAACAGCTGAAGAAGAAGCTGCTGAGTGGATTAAAGCAAACATGACAAAACCGGTTGTAGGATTTATCGGTGGTCAAACAGCTCCAGAAGGTAAACGTATGGGCCATGCCGGTGCGATTATTTCTGGTGGTAAAGGTACAGCTGCTGACAAAATCAAAGCAATGAACGCTGCAGGTATGGAAGTTGCAGCTACTCCATCTGTTATTGGTGAAACTTTAATCAAAGTGATTAAAGAAAAAGGCTTGTACGATAAGTGTAAAACACATTAATATAGAAGAATGCGGCGCATCGTCCGATGTGTCGCTTTTTTTATATATTAAAGGAGGGAAGAAATGAATGATCCGAAGTTATTGCATCGAATACTTGCACTCCACTATGTATTTCCTGTTCCCTTAAACAGACTTACGCCGTTACTCGAAGTGAATCCCGAGTTATTATCTGTTGAAAAAATGTCGACCCATCAACTTTCCCACTTATTAAAACTATCTTATGATCGTGCAACTAGATTTAAAAAGTCATACGAGAAATCGCTAGAAACCCCACTTAATCTAGCATATGAGAAACACAACATTACCCCAATCCTATTTAATCAACCCAACTTCCCAAAACAATTACTATCTCTTTATGATCCACCTGTAGTTTTATATGCAAAAGGGCGTATTGACTATTTGGAACAAAAACTATTTGTTGCGATTATTGGTTCAAGAGAAGCAACAGCGTATACAGAAAGAGCATTGCTCTATATCGTTCCCCCTCTAGTAAAATATCAAGTGGTTATAGTAAGTGGCCTTGCAAAAGGTGCAGATGCCATGGCACATTTAGCCACACACGAATTAGGCGGAAAAACGATCGCTGTTCTTGGACATGGTTTATTTCATCAATATCCAAAAGAAAATAGTCCTTTGTATCAAATAATGGAAAAAGAGCAATTAGTAATAACAGAATATCCACCATATGTTACGCCAAAGAAATGGACGTTTCCTATGAGAAATCGAATTATTAGTGGTTTATCACAAGCGGTTGTTGTTACTGAAGCAAAAGAAAAAAGTGGTACAGTTAGTACAATGATGCACGCAATTGATAACGGTAAAGACGTTTATTGTATACCTGGACCAATCACCTCTAATCTATCTGTTGGCCCACACAAACTATTAATTGAAGGAGCAAAACCAGTGTGGAACGGCTATCAAATAATAGAAGATTTGAAAGAAACTATGCATCAAAGTTGAAACAAAAATGAAAAATGGTTGCAATAATACAGAAACTGTTATACATTTTGCAACAGGTATTTCTTTTATTGATTATAAGGAACCTCTATGAGGAGGCACATACATGTCGGATTTTTTAGTGATTGTAGAATCGCCAGCCAAAGCGAAAACGATTGAACGATATCTTGGCAAAAAATATAAAGTAAAAGCATCACTTGGTCATGTGCGTGATTTACCACGTAGTCAAATGGGTGTGGATGTAGAAAATGACTATTCTCCGAAATATATAACCATTCGGGGTAAAGGGCCAGTTATGCAAGATTTAAAATCCGCAGCAAAAAAAGCGAAGAAAATTTATCTCGCAGCTGACCCGGATCGCGAAGGTGAAGCAATTGCTTGGCATCTCGCGAACTCATTAAATATTGATATTGAATCAGATTGTCGTGTTGTTTTTAATGAAATTACAAAAGACGCTATAAAAGAGTCATTTAAAAACCCTCGTCCAATTGATATGGACTTAGTTGATGCTCAGCAGGCTCGTCGAATTCTCGATCGACTTGTTGGATATAACATTAGCCCAATACTATGGAAGAAAGTCAAAAAAGGACTTTCAGCAGGACGTGTACAATCAGTAGCTCTTCGTCTTATTATTGATCGTGAAAACGAAATTAAGAATTTCCAACCGGAAGAATACTGGTCAATCGAAGGGAACTTTGAAAAAGGTAAAAAACCATTCGATGCTCTTTACTTTGGAAATGGCAAAGATAAAATCAAACTTACAAATGAACAACAAGTGAAAGATATTCTTAAACAAATCAAAGGCGACCAGTTCGAAGTAACAAGTGTTGTTAAAAAAGAACGAAAACGTAATCCGGCTCCTTCATTTACAACATCATCTTTGCAACAGGAAGCAGCACGAAAACTTAACTTCCGTGCAAGAAAGACAATGATGCTTGCGCAACAACTTTATGAAGGTATTAATGTAGGTAAGGAAGGATCAGTTGGTCTTATTACGTATATGCGTACTGATTCGACTCGAATTTCTGATACAGCTAAAAAAGATGCACAGTCTTATATTGAAACTGAGTATGGAAAAGAGTATATCTCAACATCAACTGCGCCAGTAAAACAATCAAGTAAGTCTCAAGATGCGCATGAAGCAATTCGCCCAACAAGTGTATTAAGAGCGCCTGATCAATTGAAAGCGATTTTGTCGAAAGATCAGTTCCGATTATACAAATTAATTTGGGAGCGTTTTTTGGCAAGTCAAATGGCTTCCGCTTTATTAGACACAGTAACGATCGATTTAACGAATCAAGATGTGGTATTTAGAGCAAATGGATCCCAAGTGAAATTCCCTGGATTCATGAAAGTGTATGTTGAAGGTAATGACGATCAAGTAGAAGAAAAAGATCGCATTTTACCTGTAATGAATGAAGGCGACATGGTGAAAAAGGTAGAGATTGAACCTAAACAACATTTCACTCAACCACCACCTCGTTATTCAGAGGCAAGACTTGTTAAAACGTTAGAAGAGTTAGGTATAGGTAGACCTTCAACTTATGCACCTACACTTGATACCATTCAAAAACGTGGCTATGTTACGCTTGAAGCGAAACGATTTATTCCAACAGAGCTTGGTGGAATTGTCCATCAACTAGTCCTAGAATTTTTCCCGGATATTATTAATATTGAATTTACTGCTCAAATGGAAAAAGATTTGGATAGCGTTGAAGAAGGTCAAGAAAAATGGGTTCATGTAATCGATAAGTTTTACCAAAACTTTGAGAAGCATGTCACGCATGCAGATAAAGAAATGGAAAAAGTCGTCATTAAAGATGAACCAGCAGGAGAAGATTGTGAAAATTGTGGTTCACCTATGGTCTATAAATTAGGCCGTTATGGTAAATTTATGGCTTGTAGCAATTTTCCGGATTGTCGCAATACAAAAGCAATCGTGAAAAACATCGACGTGAAGTGCCCAAGGTGTAAAGAGGGCGAAGTTGTTGAACGAAAGAGCAAAACGAAACGTATTTTTTATGGTTGTGATCGTTATCCAACATGTGAATTTGTATCATGGGATAAACCACTCAGTAGACCATGTCCAAAATGTAATGAATTATTAGTAGAGAAAAAGTTGAAAAAAGGTATTCAAATCCAATGTACATCTTGTGATTATAAAGAAGATGCGCAAGCTTAAATAGAAAAGCGAAAAGCGCCTTCTTATTTAGAGACTGGCGCTTGTAGCATGACATGTATAATTATAAAAAATGGCTCTGATAACCGATCTTGTTGATAGTAAGAGAATCTGCGACCAAAACCACTGCTCCTGTTTCTGTATCGCTTCGCTAGCTTCGAAACATGAAAGTACGTTGCAACGCTTCGCTAGCTTCGTCGCAAAGAATAGGGTCAAACAACATTTTACCTATTCTTTCCTGCGGGAAAACGTGCTGGCACCCCACACAGAGAGGACAAAGGAACGAAGGCTTAGGACGCCACTCGTGTGGCAACGCCTTCGTGACCAACATCCTGTTGGCCTGATGAGGCTTGCCAGTTCGTCCGTGGAAAGGGAGCAGATTCCCTCTATTTCAATAAAATATCAACAATAAAAGTTAAGTAAGCCTAAGAAAATATATACTTTCTAAGAATGAAGAAAAGGTTGGTGTAGAAATTGACGATTGTCCATGTAATTGGAGCGGGTCTCGCTGGAAGTGAAGCTGCATGGCAAATAGCCAAAAGAGGTGTACGTGTTCGTTTATACGAAATGCGACCTGTTAAGCAAACGGCTGCTCATCATACAGATAAATTTGCAGAATTGGTTTGCTCAAATTCATTACGAGCCAACTCATTAACAAATGCTGTCGGTGTCATTAAAGAAGAAATGCGCATGTTGGACTCTGTTATTATCGCTGCAGCTGATCAATGTGCGGTTCCTGCAGGAGGCGCCCTGGCTGTAGACCGTCATGAATTTGCTGCATATGTAACAGAAAGAGTGAAAAATCATCCACTGGTTGAAGTGATTAATGAAGAAGTAACTGAAATTCCTGAAGGTATAACGATTATTGCCAGTGGGCCACTCACGTCACCTGCGTTAGCTGAACAAATTCAAAAAATAACGAGTGAAGATTATTTATACTTCTATGATGCTGCAGCTCCTATTGTTGAAAAAGACAGTATCAATATGGACAAGGTATATTTAAAATCTCGTTACGATAAAGGAGAAGCGGCATACTTAAATTGCCCAATGACAGAAGAAGAATTTGATCGTTTTTACGACGCATTAATTTCTGCTGAAGTAGTTCCTTTAAAAGAATTTGAAAAAGAGATTTATTTTGAAGGGTGTATGCCTTTTGAAGTAATGGCTGAAAGGGGCAAAAAAACGTTACTTTTTGGTCCGATGAAACCAGTTGGTCTTGAAGATCCAAAAACAGGAAAGATTCCATATGCAGTCGTTCAGCTACGTCAAGACGATGCAGCGGGTACATTATATAATATTGTCGGTTTTCAGACACATTTAAAATGGGGACCTCAGAAGGAAGTTTTACAGCTAATACCAGGACTTGAACAAGTAGAAATTGTTCGCTATGGTGTGATGCATCGGAACACCTTTATTAATTCCCCACGTGTTTTAAAATCAACATATCAGTTAAAAAATAACAATCAATTATTCTTTGCAGGTCAAATGACAGGTGTTGAAGGATACGTTGAAAGTGCTGGAAGTGGCTTGATAGCAGGCATTAATGCTGCTAAACTAGCGCTTGGAGAAGATGTTATCACTTTGCCAATTGAAACTGCATTAGGTAGTATGGCTAGGTATATAACAGAAGCTGATCCTAATAATTTCCAACCAATGAATGTTAACTTTGGGCTGTTCCCAGAGTTGTCTAGACGTTATCGATCAAAAGAAGAACGTGGGAAAAAACAAGCTGAACGAGCTCTTACAACAATTCAAAATTTTATGAATTTAGTTTCAATTTAATTGCGAAAAGCCTCTAATTATTGTTATAATTTAGAGGCTTTTTCTTTATGCTTTGTTTGTACGATACTTTGCCAGCTACATTTTGGAATATGTTAGAACTAAGTTTAGCTTTGAGTGCATGTCTTCCAAAAGTCACATGTTCTAGCGCAATGAATGATTCCATTTCTTCGGAGGTGAAGGACTGATGACTCCTACTGAAGCATTAAATCAATTTATGAGTTATATCCAATTAGAAAAAAATTATTCTGCACATACTGTTAGAGAATACGAATCGGATATTCTTGATTTCTTCCGATTTATTGAAGTGGAAGGTGTGACTAATTTGGATCAAGTCGAATACCTCCACGCCAGGTTGTATGTGACTAACTTATATGATAAACAACTAGCAAGAACTTCCATTTCAAGGAAAATATCATCTATAAGGTCATTTTATAAATTTGGTAATCGTGAATTCGGTTTAAAAGAAGATGCCTTTCGCTCACTATATCATCCCAAAAAAGAGGAACGTCTTCCTCATTTTTTTTATGAAAAAGAGCTAGATGTATTATTCAGTGCTTCAGAAGGCGACGATCATATGTCGATTCGAAATCGTGCGATTCTGGAACTACTATATGCAACTGGGATTCGTGTAAGTGAATTAACTTCTCTTGAAGAAAAAGACGTGGATTATCGATTGGGTATTTTACGAGTAATGGGAAAAGGGCGGAAAGAACGGTATGTTCCTTTTGGTCAATTCGCCCAAGATGCGTTGGAACACTATTTGGATGTTGTACGTCCTTTGCTTATGAAACAAAAAAAGCATAATACGGTTTTTACCAATATGCGGGGCGAACCTTTAACTCCTAGAGGCGTTAGGTATTTATTGAATGAGCTGGTTAAAAAAGCTTCTATTCATACGAAAATCTATCCACATATGTTACGGCATACGTTTGCTACTCATTTATTAAATAATGGAGCCGATTTAAGAACTGTTCAAGAATTACTTGGCCATGCTCATCTATCCTCAACCCAAGTGTACACACACGTTACAAAAGAACACTTAAGAAAAACTTATATGAATGCACATCCTCGTGCATAACTAATCGTGAGGTGAACCACATGGGCGAAATACATGCAACTACTATATTTGCAATTCAACATGCAGGAAAATCTGCGATGTCTGGAGACGGACAAGTAACCTTAGGAAACCAAGTAGTCATGAAACATACCGCTAAAAAGGTGAGGCGTTTATATAACGGAAAAGTCCTAGCAGGCTTTGCTGGTTCAGTGGCTGACGCTTTCACGTTATTTGAAATGTTTGAAGTTAAGTTAATGGAGTATGATGGGAATTTGCAACGTGCATCAGTGGAGTTAGCTAAGCAATGGCGGGGTGACAAGATGTTGAGACGTTTGGAAGCGATGTTACTTGTCATGAATAAAGAAACTTTGTTGCTTGTTTCAGGCACTGGTGAAGTGATTGAACCTGATGATGGCATATTAGCGATTGGTTCTGGTGGGAATTTTGCTTTAGCTGCAGGAAGAGCGTTAAAACAATATTCTGGAGAAAGCATGACAGCAGAACAAATTGCAAAAGCGGCATTGACCACTGCAGCCGATATTTGTGTATTTACAAATCATCAAATTATTGTGGAGGCGTTGAATGAATGAGTAAGCATCTAACACCGAAACAAATAACTGAGCATTTAGATCGGTACATTGTAGGTCAACGTGAAGCAAAGAAATCTGTAGCTGTAGCACTTCGTAATCGATACAGAAGAAGTTTGTTGTCGGAAGAAATGAAAAATGAGGTCATTCCAAAAAACATTTTAATGATTGGTCCGACAGGTGTAGGGAAAACTGAAATAGCTAGAAGAATTTCCAAGTTAACCAACGCACCATTCATAAAAGTTGAAGCCACGAAATTTACAGAAGTAGGTTACGTTGGAAGAGATGTTGAGTCAATGGTTAGAGATCTGATGGAAACGTCCATTCGAATTGTTAGAGAAGAAATGATGGAAGAAGTAAAAGAGCAAGCCGAAAGACTTGCGAATGATGCGATTGTTAAACTTCTCGTTCCTTCATTAAAAAAGAAACAAAATGGTCAAAATCCATTTGAGATGTTATTTGGTCAAAAATCAGAGCAAGAAGAGTTTTCAAGTGATGATACCGAAATCCGTTTAAAACGATCTCAAATTGCAGAAGACTTAAGAGATGGGAAATTGGAGGAGGAATGGGTAACTGTTGAAGTAACCGAACAATCTCCTTCGTTATTCGATGCTTTTCAAGGATCTGGAATGGAAAATATGGGACAAAACATGCAAGATGCATTTTCTAATTTGATGCCAAAGAAAAAGAAAAAACGTCGGATCCAAGTAAAAGATGCACGACGTGTTTTAACAGTAGAAGAAGCAAATAAGTTAATTGATAATGAAGAAGTCTCCCAACAAGCAGTGAATCGTGCTGAACAGTCAGGTATAATCTTTATTGATGAAATAGATAAGATTGCAAGCAAAGGTGGACCTGGTTCTTCGGCAGATGTTTCTCGTGAAGGTGTACAACGTGATATTTTACCGATTGTGGAAGGTTCAACTGTCCAAACCAAATACGGACCAGTTAGAACAGATTATATGTTGTTCATTGCAGCAGGTGCTTTCCACACAGCGAAACCATCAGACTTGATTCCTGAACTTCAAGGAAGATTTCCAGTTCGAGTTGAACTTGAGAAACTAACAAAACAAGATTTTGTTCGAATCTTAAAAGAGCCCGACCATTCATTGATACGACAATATAAGGCATTACTTCAAACTGAAGGAGTAACAGTTGAATTTACTGAACCTGCAATAGAAAGAATTGCCGAAATTGCTACGGAAGTAAATTCAGAAACAGATAATATTGGAGCACGGCGCTTACACACGATTTTGGAAAAGCTTCTCGAAGAACTTTCTTTTGAAGCATCAGAAATAACACCGGCACATATCGACATAACACCAGCTTATGTAGAGCAAAAACTTGGAAGTATCGTAAAAAACAAAGATTTGTCACAATTTATATTGTAATATAAGATATATCTATTCCATAAACGATTTAAAACCTTTAGAATATTGAATAAAATAGAACGTATAAACTACTGGAGGACGAGAAAATGAATTTATTAGCAAAAACAAGAAAGATTAATTCGATGTTACAAGCATCAGCAGGTAAGCCAGTTAACTTTAAAGAAATGTCTACAATTTTAAGTAATGTAATTGAATGTAACGTATTTATCGTTAGCCGTAAAGGGAAATTACTAGGACATGATATCAATCAACAAATTGAAAATGAACGAATGATTAAAATGATGGAAGAACGCCAATTTCCTGAAGAGTACACAAAAAACTTATTTAATGTAAATGAAACATCATCCAACTTGGATGTTTATAGTGCTCATACGGTCTTCCCAGTTGAAAACCGTGAACTATTTAAAGACGGATTAACAACAATCGTTCCTATCATTGGTGGAGGAGAACGTTTAGGTACACTCATCTTAGGTCGCTTAAAAGATGAATTCCATGATGATGATTTAATCCTTGGGGAATATGGTGCTACTGTAGTTGGAATGGAAATTCTTCGTGAAAAATCAGAACAGATTGAAGTACAAGCTCGTACGAAAGCAGTTGTGCAAATGGCGATTAATTCATTGTCATATAGTGAATTAGAAGCAATCGAGCACATTTTCGAAGAGTTAGATGGAAATGAAGGCTTACTGGTCGCTTCTAAAATAGCTGATCGTGTAGGAATTACTCGATCAGTTATTGTAAATGCACTTCGTAAACTTGAAAGTGCCGGTGTAATTGAATCTCGTTCTTTAGGAATGAAAGGAACGTATATCAAAGTTTTAAATGATAAGTTTTTAAATGAATTAGCACAATTAAAATTAAAATAAGTAAAGTAAAGAATAAACCATGGAGATTTTTATCTCTGTGGTTTTTTTCTTGTCCATGTAACTGATTTTCTAAACTACGGTCAAAATAGCCTATTATTCGACAAATAGGTGTTGGGAATGACCGTCTTTTCACAAAATGTTAAAATAAATCGAAAAAACAGTCATTATGGACTATTAAAAAGTATAAAATGTCATAGACACTATATTGCATATTCTTTACAATGAAAAAGAAAGTGTTATTAAAATGTAATTTTACAGGAAAACAATGGGGTGAAAATTTGAGTTTATTTGGTGGAACTATCCAGAACTTAGAAAATGGACTAGCATATGCGAGTGTGAAACAAAAAACAATTGCACAAAACATTGCAAATGTCGACACTCCGAATTATAAGTCGAAAGATGTTAGTTTTGAGCAGATGTTTTCTGATGCAAAACGAAATTCATCAATTTCAGCATACCGGACCAATAACAAGCATTTTGATTTCCAGATGCGAGATTATTCTCCGGGTGTTTTTAGTTATTCAAATATGCGTTATCGACAAAATGGTAATGGAGTCGACATGGATAAAGAACAAGCAAATCTAGCAACTAATCAAATTTACTATAATGCACTAATAGATCGAGTCAATGGAAAATTAAATTCACTGCAAACCGTTATTAAAGGAGGCTAACAACCATGAGTATCTTCCATAGCATGAACACTACGGCATCTGCACTTACTTCACAGCGTTTAAGAATGGATGTCATATCTTCTAATATGGCGAATGTTGACACAACACGTGGACGGTTAGTCAATGGTGAATGGGAACCTTATCGACGGAAGTCAGTTACCATGAGACCACTTGAAGGGCAGTTTTCTTCGTTTTTAAATGTTGCAATCGGTCATTCTAGAAAAAATAACGTGGGAAATGGTGTGAAAGTATCTAGTATAAAAGACGATATGGAAACGCCATTCAAACTAGTTTTTGATCCCACACATCCAGATGCAGATGCAGATGGATACGTAGAAATGCCAAACGTAGACCCTTTAAGAGAAATGGTCGATCTAATTTCGGCTACACGATCATACGAAGCTAACGTAACGGTTTTTAATGCAAATAAAGCAATGTTAACAAAAGCGCTAGAAATCGGGAAATAACGTTCACTGAAAGGAAGTAAAAAATGCCAATTCAGCCTTTATCCTTATTAACTCCGGTTCAACAACCGATACCTAATATCATGCAAAAGACAACACCTTATGAGGCTCAACAACAATTTGGGGCTATGTTAAAAGATGCGATATCAAATGTAAATACACAACAAAAAATATCAGACACGATGACTGATAAATTAATCCGTGGCGAACAAGTCGAACTCCATGAAGTGATGATTGCTTCTCAAAAAGCGAGTATCACGCTAAGTGCCACTATGGAAGTTCGTAACAAGGTGATTGAAGCGTATCAGGAAATTATGCGTATGAGCGTGTAATTTGATTCTTATGTGACGTCGAAACATTCACCAGTACCGGGGGATTAAAATGAATGAACGAATAAGTAAATTTAAAAACGATGTAACCCTCTTTTGGGGAAGTCGAACAAAAGCACAAAAGGGTACATTTATCGCAACAATCGTAGGAGTAATTATACTCGCTGCGATTGTTACGTTTTTTGCAACTCGCACGAATTATGTTCCCTTGTTTAAAGATGTTTCAACTGCCGAAATCGGCCGTATTAAAGAAACGCTTGATTCCCAAGGAGTACCTAACCAAATCGCTCCAGGTGGAACAACTATATTGGTTCCATCTGAACAGGTAGATTCTTTATTAGTTCAATTAGCGGCGGAAGGATTCCCTCAGTCGGGTACGATTGATTATTCCTTCTTTTCACAAAATGCTGGTTTTGGGATGACTGATAACGAATTTAATGTACTTAAGCTAGCATCAACCCAAACTGAACTTGCTAATTTACTGAAGAGTATCAGGGGTGTAAAAGAAGCGAAAGTAATGATTACATTACCAGAGCAAGGTGTGTTCCTTACACAAGAAACACAAGCAGCAAGTGCTTCGATTGTGTTAAACACTGAACCAGGATATCAATTCACTGAATCACAAATTTTAGCTATGTACAATTTAGTTTCAAAAAGTGTGCCGAATTTATCTACCGAAAATATTGTCATTACGAACCAATACTTTGAATACTTCGATTTAAATAAACCTGAAACAGCTGGAACATCCGCTATGGATCAAATGGCCGTGAAGAAAACAATCGAACGTGATTTGCAACGACAAGTCCAAACGATGCTTGGAACGTTAATGGGACAAGACAAAGTTATTGTTTCTGTAACAACAGATATCGATTTTCAAAAAGAAAATCGAGAAGAGAACTTAGTAGAACCTGTAGATAAAGAAAATATGGAAGGCATTCAAATTAGTGCTCAACGTATTTCAGAGACATTCACAGGAAATTCACCTGTTGAAGGAGGTACTCCCGAAGGGGAAGACCCAACTGATAACTTCACCAGCTATGGGGAAGGTGCAATGGGAAGTGGAGATTATGAAAAAATTGAGGAAACCATAAACAATGAAGTAAATCGAATTAGAAAAGAAATTGTGGAAAGTCCATACAAAATTCGTGATATAGGGCTTCAAGTTATGGTAGAACCCCCGAACCCTGAAGATTTAGAATCATTACCAGAAGGCGTAGAGCAGGATATTGAACAAATTTTAGCGACAATTGTTCGAACTACTATTGATAAAGATTCAGTAGGTGTGTTAACAGAAGAACAAGTTAGCGAAAAAATAGTTGTTTCTGTTCAACCATTCAATGGCAAGTCAGTTGATATCGCTAGCAATAAACCGGTAATACCTTGGTGGGTGTTTGTAGTAGGAGGAATCTTACTAGCTGTAATTCTTCTTTTAGTATTCTTTATGTTCCGTTCGAGAAAATCTTCTCAGGACGACATCGTCATGCTTGAAGAACAGAGAGAAGAACTTAACGTGTCCGATATTAATTCAGAAATAGAAACGGAAGCTACATTACGTCGTAAGCAGTTAGAAAAAATGGCAAAAGATAAACCAGATGATTTTGCTAAGCTACTTCGTACTTGGATTGCTGAAGATTAATAGGGGGTTCGGCTGTGTCCAGGAAAGAAAAAGATTTATCGGGTAAACAAAAAGCAGCGCTCCTGTTAATTTCGCTTGGTCCTGAAGTGTCTGCTGCAATTTATAAGCACTTAAATGAAGATGAAATCGAGCGTTTAACATTAGAAATTTCCGGTGTTAAAAAAGTAGAACCCGGTATCAAAGAAGAAATAATTGAAGAATTTCATACAATCGCTTTAGCTCAAGATTATATTTCACAAGGCGGGATTGGTTATGCGAAAACCATTCTAGAAAAAGCTCTTGGGTTGGAACATGCGCAATCTATTATTAATCGGCTAACCTCTTCTTTACAAGTACGACCATTTGATTTTGCTAGAAGAGCAGATCCATCCCAAATTTTCAACTTTATTCAAAACGAGCATCCACAAACAATCGCTCTTATCCTTTCTTATTTAGAAGCGCAACAAGCTGGAACGATTCTTTCGTCTCTTCCACAAGAAGTACAAGCGGATATTGCTAAAAGGATAGCAACAATGGACTCTACTTCACCTGAAGTAATAAGTGAAATTGAATCTGTACTTGAAAGAAAGTTATCTTCAACAGTTACCCAAGATTATACCGAAACCGGTGGAATAGATGCGGTGGTTGAAGTGTTAAATGGAGTAGACAGACAAACTGAGAAAACTATTTTGGATGCACTTGAAATTCAAGATCCAGAGTTAGCTGAAGAAATTAAAAAACGCATGTTTGTCTTTGAAGATATTGTTACTCTTGATAACCGTTCAATACAACGAGTGGTCCGTGACTGTGAAAATGAAGATTTATTGTTATCCATGAAGGTATCAAGTGAAGAAGTAAAAGATATTATTTTCCGCAATATGTCTCAGCGAATGGCGGAAACCTTTAAAGAAGAAATGGAAATAATGGGACCTGTTCGTCTTCGCGATGTAGAAGAAGCACAATCTCGCATCGTAGGAGTCATTCGTCGCTTAGAAGATGCTGGCGAGATTATTATTGCTCGCGGTGGAGGAGATGACATAATTGTCTAAAATTATTCGCTCATCGATGGCCAATACCAATAGCGAACCTACTAAGTCCATACACATAAGAAATTTGTCTTTTCCCCATGAAGCTACAAATGAACAGCACATTACACTTGATATGTTGTTTAAAGAGCGTGATCGATTAATGGAAGACGCGATGCAACAAATTGAAATGGAACGAACGGGCTTAATGGAACAAAAACAACAGACACAAGTATATATCGAGCATGAACGTTTGAAATGGGAAGCAGAAAAACAGAATTTACATCATCAAGCTTACGAAGATGGCTTTCAACAAGGTTTTGAAGAAGGTCATTTAAAAGCTCAAGCCGATATGTCAATAGCGATTCAACAGGCGAATGAAACGATGCAACATACCCATGACATTGCTAAAAAATATGTTGATGAGCAAGAAAGAGTTGTACTTGAATTATCATTAAGAACAGCTGAACGAATTTTAGGAAGTGTTCTTGAACAAGATGAAGAACTTTATTTGTCTCTTGTCAGAAGAGGATTAAAAGAAGTTCGTGAAATGAAAGAGATAAAATTATACGTTCCCACAATGTACCATGCACTTGTATCGTCTAATCGAGATGAATTAGCATCGATTTTCCCGGTTGATGTTCCCTTCATGATATTTGTAAATGAAGACTTAAATGCTACTGATTGTTTTATAGAAACCAATCATGGAAGAATCGTCGTAAGTATCGACGAACAATTAAATCAATTAAGACTAAAGCTTACCGAAATACTTGAAAGTCAGGAGTGACCAACATGCGAGCGATTGATTTGTCAGAACACATACCAAATATGTCGACATTTAAGAAATATGGTCGCGTAAAACGTGTCGTTGGGTTGATGATTGAGTCGCAAGGTCCTGAAAGCTCTATTGGCGATGTTTGTTATATTCATGTTCCGAGTTCAAGAGGTGGCATTTCAATTATGAAAGCTGAAGTTGTCGGTTTTCGTGATGAAATAGTTGTTTTAATGCCTTATACAAGCATTCGTGAAATATCAATCGGTTGTTTAGTTGAAGGTACGGGCAAACCGCTAGAAGTAAAAGTGGGTCCAGCATTAATTGGAAAAGTATTAGATTCTATGGGTCTACCAATAGACGGCAGTTCATTACCCAAAGGGTTAATCACTACTTGGACAGAACAAGATCCTCCAAACCCATTAACTAGACCACCCATTCAAGATAAGCTTGAGGTTGGTGTGAAAGCAATCGATGGAATGCTAACAGTAGGGAATGGCCAACGAGTTGGTATTTTTGCCGGATCAGGTGTTGGGAAAAGTACATTACTTGGCATGATTGCTCGGAATACGACTGCAGACTTAAATGTTATAGCTCTTATCGGTGAACGTGGACGAGAAGTACGAGAATTTATTGAACGTGACCTAGGTCCCGAAGGACTGAAAAGATCAATTATTATTGCTGCTACCTCTGATCAGCCTGCCCTTATGCGGATAAAAGGAGCTTTTACCGCAACAGCAATTGCTGAATACTTCCGAGACCGTGGATTAAACGTCATGTTGATGATGGATTCCGTAACTCGAGTTGCGATGGCACAGCGAGAAATTGGACTTGCAGTTGGTGAGCCACCTGCGACTAGGGGCTACACACCTTCAGTGTTCTCTATATTGCCGAAGCTTCTCGAACGTACGGGTACGAATGAACATGGGTCGATTACAGCTTTTTATACAGTTCTGGTTGATGGGGACGATATGAATGAACCAATCGCTGATGCAGTGCGAGGAATTTTAGATGGCCATATTGTATTAGACCGGAATCTTGCAAATAAAGGTCAATATCCTGCAATTAACGTTTTAAAAAGTGTTAGCCGCTTAATGAATCATATTTCAGATGCAGAACATGTGAAAGCAGCTGAAAAATTACGTAATTTATATTACACCTATAACAAGTCAGAAGACCTGATTAATATTGGTGCATATAAACGTGGAACTTCCAAAGAAATTGATGAAGCGATTCAGTATGAACCACTAATTACGGCGTACCTAAAACAAGGTTACTTAGATAAAATCCACATGGATGAAAGTGTTGACCAAATCATTACATAAGCAAATGGGAGTGCAAGCAAATGACGGCTTATCATTATCGATTTGAAAATGTCTTAGTCGTTCGCGATCAAGAAAAAAGTGAGATGGAACTTGCATTTAAAGAATCAGTTAGACACTTTGAAGATGTGGCAACAAAATTATATGACATGCTCAAGAAAAAAGAAGATGTCCTTGCTTCTCAACACGAACGAATGACGATTGGTTTCTCCGTAAATGATATTCATCATTTTTCTCGGTTCATTAGTGGTCTTGAAAAGTCAATTGCTGACTTGCAACAAAAAGTAGTCCAAGCAAGGTCGAAAATGAATTGGCATGAAGAAAAATTAGTGGAAAAAACATTAGAAGTTCGTAAGTACGAAAAAATGAAAGAAAAAGATTTGAATGCATATAAGACGGAGCAAGAGCGAATTGAAATGAATCAATTGGACGAATTATCATCGCTTAAATATCGAACGAAGGAAATTAGGTGAAAAAATGGCAAAAGCAACAAAACAAACTGCAAAAAAAGGGTCTACTTCCATTGAACCGAAAAATACAGGATTCTTACAAAAAATATTCTATTTGTTTTTCATTCCTGTGTTGTTTGCACTTGCTGTGATTCTCCTCATTTCTCAAATAACGAATATTAACGTTTTTGAAGAAGTAAAGAACTTATCGAATGGAACAGAAGGCGCAGAAAGTAAAACAGCGGAAGAAAACGACCTCGTGTTTGAAAAGCGTGTGGTTACTTTACAAGCCCAAATACAAGAAAAAGAAGCGCAAGTAGTTCAATTGCAAAACAAGCTTGATTCTTCCGCATCTGAGAAAGAAACACTACTTATCGAGCAAGAAAGACTGCTTGAAGAAATCGAATTACTTCAGCGTAAACAAGATAATACAAAGCGAGACTTTGATGAAATTATTTCAACGTTTGAAATCATGTCTGCCAAATCTGCTGCACCTGTCATTACAAAGATGAGTGACGCAGAAGCCCTTCGAATCTTAACTAATATGAAACCAGATATTTTAGCAAGTATTCTTGAAAAAATGACGCCTGAAGAAGCTGCGAAATATACAGAATTAATGTCCAAACAATAAATAGTTTTCTCATTGAAAGGAGGTGAAAAAATGCAAGTAGTCGCAAGTCCTATTAATTCTATGCAATTAGGAAGTGTCAAATCACTAGGAACTTCAAACAACTCTCTTTCAGCAACAAATGTTTCATTAAGTAGTTTTGGTGCAGTATTTGGTCAACTGACTTTAAGTAAAGAGATTGCAACGAAACCTGAAACTGAAAAACCTGTATTAGGTGAAGTCTCTCCCATCTTGAATGCAACAACATTAGAAGAATTGATGAGCGTACTAGATATTCCTATAGAAGGAATGAATTTAGATGGTCAACTTACTCTAGAAGATGTAGCTAACTTTTTGCAACTCGATGTCGAGGAATTAAAGAAGACGATTCAACAACTTCTCGGTGAAGAGAAAACGGGAGAAGAAATGTGGGAAATGTTAAGTCTTATTGAAAACCAATCACCCATGTTTATGAAATCCATTATGGAATCATTAGCTGGTGAAGGGGAAATCACAGGACAACAAGCTGCATCAGTTTTGAAATTTTTAAAAGCTGTAGAACTTGCTGCACCAAAAACGGACTTAGTATTAAAGCAAGAAGTACAAGTGTTTAGTTTGAAAGAAATGCTTTCTTCGATTTCTAACCAAGTTGAGAAAATGGTTTCAACTGACAAAAAAGTTAATCCATTAGATATGAAGAAAAGGTCACAACTTGTAAATATAAACAATGTCACGGAAACAGCTACAACAGCTACAACGGCTACAACAGACGCAACAGCTACAAAGGCTATAACTATCACTACTACAACTGCTACAACAGTGATAGATAATAATGAAAATTTAATACAAAGTCCAAGATTGGTTAATACAACCCAAACACTAGAAACCCAGCAAGTTTCTTCTGGACCAATTGTTACGCAAGTGAAAACAGAAACAGTTTCAATTACACTTCCAACACAGACACCAGCTCAATCCGAGGCTTTTACAAAAGAATTCGCATCTTTATTAAATCGCTCTCAATTTGGACAAGCAGGTGGTATGACAAAGATGTTAATCAAAATGTATCCTGAACACCTCGGTACCATTCGAGTAGAGTTAATTCAGAAGGATGGTGTAATGACAGCTCGTTTACTTGCCAATACAGCGCTTGGTAAGGAAATGTTAGATAGTCAACTCCATCAACTTAAATCGGCTTTTGCCAATGCGAATGTGCAAGTTGATCGTTTAGATGTTACTCAAGCACTTCAAGATTCAAATAAAAACGATAAGCAGCAACAATTTAGCCAATCGTTTAAGCAACAACAGCAACAACAACAGCAAGAACAGAGTGAATATGAAGAGACACCGGAACAAGCTTCATTCCGAGAATTCCTAATGGAACTGGAGGCATAGATGATGGCAGAAATGAATGCAATTACTAGCAATATGTATTTGTCACAAAAGCCAGATGAACGTAAAACAGGAAATAGTCAGCTTGGTAAAGACGAGTTTTTAAAAATTTTAATGGCACAATTACAAAACCAAGATCCAACTAATCCGATGAAAGATAATGAATTCATTGCCCAAATGGCTCAATTTTCATCACTTGAACAAATGACAAACATGACACAAGCATTTGAAAAATTTGCAACGGGTCAACAACAAACGCAATTAATTCAATACAATACCTTTGTCGGTAAACAAGTGAAGTGGCATGAATTAACAGACAAGTTTGATGAAAACAACAAACCAATCATTAATGAAGGTACAGGAACGATTGGATCTGTGAAATTCTTAGATGGTACGGTTGAGTTTACATTAGATGATGGAAAGAAAATTAACCCAGGTAATATATCAGAAGTTATCTCTAGCGGAGCGAGTGCAAATAGCTTGGTCGAAGCCAGTATGTTAATTGGCAAAACAATTGGATACAAGGATGGAGAAACAGAGAAATCTGGACAAGTAGTTTCTGTATTAAACAAAGATGGAAAAATAAACTTTATTTTAGCTGATGGATCTAAAATCACATCAGATCAATTCTCAAGTATCAGTCAATAAAGAACGGAGTATGGCAATGGACAAATTGAATATTCAACGCGTTCCACTGCAACCCACATCGATTCGTCAAAACTTGAGTACAAAACCGGTCTTGCCACCAAAACAAACTTTCTTACAACAGTTACATGAAGCCACGGATAAGCAAGAGTTGAAAGTGAGCAAACACGCTTCTGAACGATTAGCAGAACGAAACATTCAGATTTCAGATCAAGAATGGCAACGCGTCTCTGATAAGGTTTTCGAAGCTCGGAAAAAAGGTGTAAAAGACTCACTCGTCTTGATGGAACAAGCTGCACTAATTGTAAGCGCAAAAAACGCCACAGTTATTACTGCAATGGATCGCATGGAAGCGAAAGACCAACTATTTACAAACATCGATGGGACAATTTTATTAAGTTAACTGGCAGGACCTAGAAAAGGATGCCAACGTGCTGCGGACTGATTGAAGCAGACACACAATTCTAAGGAGGAACTAACAAATGTTACGTTCAATGTATTCAGGTATCAGTGGATTAAAAAATTTTCAAACGAAATTAGATGTAATTGGTAACAACATCGCCAATGTTAATACGTACGGATTTAAAAAAGGCCGTACAGTTTTTAAAGATATGATTTCTCAAACCGTAGCTGGAGCATCAGCTGCGACAAATACTCGTGGTGGTGTGAATCCAAAACAAGTTGGATTGGGTTCACAAATGGCTGCAATAGACACGATTCACACTGGTGGTTCATTACAATCAACGGGTCGAGTTCTTGATTTAGCAATTTCGGGAGACGGTTTCTTTCAAGTTGCAGATGGAACCGGAGCTACAGCTACTACAGGACCTACCGGATACAACAACATATTGTATTCTAGAGCTGGGAATTTTTACATGGACTCTAAAGGGTATGTAGTAAACTCTGATGGTAAATTTTTAGTTGGTGTATCTACTAGTCCTACTGGAACTCCTGCTGTTATGCCACTTGCAAGTACTGTTTCAGCTGTAACCACTCCAGGGAACCTTGACGCAGCTACACCTATAGATGGAATTGCTGAAAAATCACCTGTTACTATTACTGGTTATACACCTGCTTTCAAACCTATGCAAATCCCAACAGATGCACAGTCAATGAGTATTGGTCAAGATGGAACTGTGACATTCGTTGACAAAGCTGGGGATTTGAGATGGGCAGGACAAATTGTAATGGCAAAGTTCCCTAATACGGGAGGTCTTAACAAGGTTGGAGCTAATTATTTTGACTCTTCTCCAAACTCAGGCACTCCATTACTTTCAACTGCAACTCAAGAAGGTATGGGTGAAATTGCTTCTGGATTCGTCGAAATGTCCAACGTTGACTTATCTGAAGAATTCACAGAAATGATTGTTGCTCAACGTGGATTCCAAGCAAATACTCGTATTATTACGACATCTGATGAAATTCTACAAGAGTTAGTAAACTTAAAACGATAACCTAGATTGATAAATTCATTGTAAAGGGGGGTCGGGCCGACTCCTAGTGAGCCCGGCCCTTACCAATGATTGAATTAACTCGCCTTAATGGCAAAGCGTTTTCTTTAAACGCTTTATACATAGAAACCATCGAATCTTTTCCAGATACTACGATCACGACGACAAATGGACGTAAATATGTAGCACTCGAAAAAGAGCAAGAGGTACGTTCTCGTATCGTTAAGTTTTACCAAGAAGTTCAATTGTTATCTAACCCGCATTTAAGAGGTGATAAAGATGAAGAATAAGTTATTAACGATCATGCTCATTATTTTAGTTTCTATTACCCTTATTGGGGTTGTTGCACTTATTCTAGTGATGCAATTTAGTAAAGAAAGTGAAATAGAAGGTCCAACTATCGATGAAATTATAGAAGCTTCTATTGATATTCCAGAGATTACAACAAATTTATCTGCTGATTCATTTATTCGTTTGTCATTGAAAATACAAACTGATAGCGCAGAAGCCGCAGAAGAACTCACAAAACGTGATTTCCAAGTGAAAAATATTGTCATTCAAGAATTATCTGAAATGACACCTGAAGATTTAGAAGGTAAAGAGGGCAAAAAAGCTTTTGAAAATGCATTAAAAATGCAAATTAATGAACTAATGCATGACGGAGAGGTACAACAAGTGTACATAACCTCCTATATTATTCAATAAAACGAACTGTTTTGATAGGAGGTGGGAAAAATGGCTGATGTTTTATCCCAAAATGAAATAGACGCATTATTATCTGCGCTCTCAACAGGTGAGATGACGGCTGAAGAGATGAAAAAAGAAGAGGAAGTGCGCAAAGTTAGAGTCTATGACTTTAAACGTGCACTTAGATTCTCAAAAGATCAAATCCGAAGTTTGACCCGAATACATGAAAACTTTGCACGATTATTAACCACATTTTTTTCAGCACAACTTCGAACATATGTGCAAATCTCAGTTGCATCGGTTGACCAAATTCCATTCGAGGAATTTATCCGTTCGATTCCGAATATTACACTTATCAATGTCTTTGAAGTGCCTCCATTAGATGGCAACATTTTAATGGAGATTAACCCAAACATCGCTTACTCCATGTTAGACCGCTTAATGGGTGGAGCAGGAATGAGTAGCAGCAAAGTGGACACCTTGACAGAGATTGAAACCAAAATAATGACCAATCTATTTGAAAGGTCATTTGACAACCTACGTGAAGCTTGGGCTAATGTCGCAGATATTGATCCTATTCTTACTGAACTTGAAGTCAATCCGCAATTTCTACAAATGATTTCACCTAACGAAACGGTTGTTGTTATTTCATTCAATACCATCATAGGTGAAACGAGCGGTATGATAAATATTTGTATTCCTCACGTTGTATTAGAGCCGATTGTTCCGAATTTATCTGTACGATATTGGATGCAAACGAACAAAAAAGAAGTATCTCCAGAACAGTTAGAAGTTTTAGAGAGTCGTGTAAAAAAAGCGGATTTGCAAATTGTAGCAGAGCTTGGAAAGACAGAAATCTCAATTGAAGATTTCCTTCTATTACAGTCGCAAGATGTTATACAATTAAGTCAGAAAATTGATGACCCTCTTGTACTTCGTATAGGGGATATTCCTAAATTTTCTGTACAGCCAGGGAAGTTAAAAAAACGTATGGCTGTTCAAGTGATTGAACCATTGAAAGGAGGAGACGAGGATGATGAGTGATGACATGCTCTCCCAAGAAGAAATAGAAGCACTATTAAGAGGAGAACCTATTGAAGCAAAAACTCAACCGTCTGCTCAAGATGAAATAGTTGTAGGAGATTACTTAGATGCATTTGCACAAGATGCGTTGGGTGAAGTAGGAAATATTTCTTTCGGAAGTTCCGCAACAGCTCTATCAGCATTACTGGGTCAGAAAGTTGAAATTACAACACCTACGGTTGGGATGATTAATCAAAACCGCTTAGAGGATGAATTTCCACATCCATATGTGGCAGTCCAAGTTCATTATACAGCTGGATTAATCGGGATGAACTTACTTGTTATAAAACAATCAGATGCTGCAATTATTGCAGATTTGATGTTAGGTGGCGATGGACTTTCACCAAGTCCAGATTTAAGTGAAATACAATTGAGTGCGGTTCAAGAAGCCATGAACCAAATGATGGGATCGGCTGCTACTTCTATGTCCACAGTCTTTAATAAAAAAGTAGATATTTCACCACCTTCGATCGATTTGATGAATTTTAAAGAAGACGAAGGGATGGATAAAATCCCAGAAGATGATTTGCTTGTAAAAGTGAGCTTCCGTTTAAAAATTGGTGATTTAATAGATTCAAGTATCATGCAATTGTTACCTCTTAAGTTTAGTCAAAAACTCGTTAAAGGGTTAATGGGAGAAGACGAAGATGAGGTAGCTGCAACAAGTGTTGCTGAAGCACCTGTTCATGTTGCACCAGTTAGACAAGAGCCTGTATATGCACAAGCTCATCATGCGGCGGCACCTCAATATTCGGAGCCGCAGTATGTTGAAAATCAATATGCAGCACCACATGCAATGCCACAGAGACCGCCGCAAGCACCTGTTCATGTTCAACAAGCTCAATTTGCTAGTTTCGAACAGAATCAGTTAACCCAATCGGAATCTAGAAATTTAAATATGTTACTTGATATTCCGCTACAAGTAACGGTTGAACTTGGTCGTACAAAAAGGTCTGTTAAAGAAATATTAGAACTTACAAGTGGATCTATCATTGAACTCGATAAACTTGCTGGAGAACCCGTTGACATTTTAGTAAATGCAAGGTTAGTTGCCAAGGGAGAAGTAGTTGTGATCGACGAAAACTTTGGAGTTCGAATTACAGATATTGTTAGCCAAGCCGATCGATTAAAGAATTTACGATAGACAATTACTGGAGGAATCAAGTTATGTCAAAACGAATTTTAATAGTAGATGATGCAGCATTCATGCGCATGATGATTAAAGATATTTTATCGAAAAATGGATTTGAAGTAGTAGGAGAAGCTGCTGATGGAATCCAAGCAATTGAAAAGTATAACGAACTTAAACCTGATTTAGTCACAATGGACATCACAATGCCAGAGATGGATGGAATTGCTGCCTTGAAATCAATTAAAGAAAAAGATCCTTCGGCTATTGTTATTATGTGTTCAGCTATGGGACAACAAGCAATGGTAATCGATGCGATTCAAGCTGGAGCAAAAGATTTTATCGTAAAACCTTTCCAAGCAGACCGGGTAATCGAAGCTATTCAAAAAGCGATAGGGTAATCGGATGAATAAGTTTCAATCAAGAATCAAAAAAACTTTTGTTGCAATAAGTTGTTGTGTGTTACTGCTCGTGTGTTTTTCTGTAAAACCTCTGGCAGCTACTAATACCAACAATTCCGAATCAGTTGAAGACCGTTTAAAAAATCTTAAAAATAATGATGTACAAGAACCACCAGCTGCCGAAACTAATTCTGAGACGGCAGCTGTAAGTGTTTCAGCTTGGGATTACATCAAAATGGTGTTGGCACTTCTCTTTGTCTTAGCATTACTATACGGTGTGTTGAAATTAGTGAATAGTAAAAATAGAATGTACCAACAAAACCAACTCATGCAAAATCTGGGCGGATTGTCTTTAGGACAACAAAAATCGGTGCAACTCTTGCAAGTGGGAGATTCATTATTTTTAGTAGGCGTTGGTGAAGATATTTCGATTTTAAAAGAAATAACAGACACTGATGAAAAAGAAAAAATGATGACTTTTTATAATGAAAAACAAGAATTCACAGCGCAAGTTCCATACATAGCTAATGTATTAAAGCGATTCAAAAACCCTTTTCTCAATGAAACATCAAAGAAACAGGAGAAGGGGAATTTTGAACAGATGTTTAAAAAACGCTTAAGTGAAATTAAGGCCGACCGCAGTGTAGGTTTAAGTGACTGGAAGAAGAAGGAGAACGATCGCCAATGAACGATTTTGTAGATTTATTTGCGAATAGTGATGCTTCTAACGTTTCTACATCAATCAAGCTTATGTTATTACTTACAGTACTTTCTTTAGCACCTAGTATTTTAATTTTAATGACTTCGTTTGCTCGAATTGTCATCGTTTTATCCTTTGTTCGAACGGCGTTAGCAACACAACAAATGCCTCCAAATCAGGTTATTGTTGGTCTATCCTTATTTCTAACTTTCTTTATCATGGCTCCAACACTACAAGAGGTAAATGATCAAGCACTGACTCCGTTGTTTGATGAGGAAATTACACTGGAGGAAGCTTATACACGAGCGAGTGGACCATTTAAAGAGTTCATGAGTCAGCATACAAGGCAAAAAGATTTAGAGTTGTTTTTAAATTATTCAGGAGCAGAACAACCAGACTCAATTGAAGAAATTCCGTTAACATTAATGGTTCCTGCGTTTGCTCTAAGTGAAATTAAAACAGCCTTTCAAATTGGATTCATGATATTCATTCCGTTTCTAGTAATTGATATGGTCGTAGCAAGTGTCCTTATGTCGATGGGGATGATGATGTTACCACCCGTCATGATCTCGTTACCTTTTAAGATCTTATTATTTGTTTTAGTGGATGGTTGGTATTTAGTTATGAAATCTTTGCTTCAAAGCTTTTAGGGGATGAGTCCATATGACAGGTGAAATGGTTATTTCAATAGCTGAACGGGCGATATGGGTCGTCCTTTTAACATCAGGACCTCTACTTATTATTGCACTAGTTACGGGTTTACTAGTTAGTATTTTTCAAGCAACGACACAAATACAAGAACAAACTTTAGCGTTTGTTCCTAAGATTATTGCTGTAATGGTAGGCATCATTTTCTTTGGGCCATGGATGTTAACTCAAATTATGAGTTATTCTCAAGATATTTTTGAAAACTTGATTCGATACATTGGGTGATTCTATGGAACAACTTCTACCAAATGTTACAGTGCTGCTTTTAATTATTGCCCGTGTATCTGCATTTTTTGTGATATTACCTCTTTTTTCCCATCGGACCATTCCTGCGAGTCACCGAATAGCTTTCGCGGTATTGATGTCTTGGATGATGTACTACACGATGGACATAGAGCCATTTGAATTTAATGGACAATATTTATTGCTAGTTGCGAAAGAAGTAATCATTGGTCTTTTTATCGGCCTCTTAGCTTATATCATCATGACTGCGATTCAAATTGCCGGAAGTTTTGTGGATTTTCAAATGGGTTTTGCTATTGCCAATATAATTGATCCTCAAACCGGAGCACAAAGTCCTTTACTTGGACAGTTTTTTAATACACTTGCACTTCTATTGTTACTTGCATTAAATGGACATCATCTCCTATTAGATGGAATTTTTTATAGTTATCAATTCATTCCGATGGAGTATATGTGGCCACCGTTTGGTGAAAAAGAATTTGCGGAATTTATTATGCGAACATTTACAGCTGTATTCGCAATCGCATTTCAAATGTCGATACCGATTGTTGCTACGCTATTCCTAGTCGATATTGCATTAGGAATTACTGCTCGAACTGTTCCTCAGTTGAATATTTTTGTCGTAGGCTTTCCAATTAAAATTGGTGTCAGTTTTCTTGTTCTCATTATTATGATGGGTGTTATGATGTCAGTCATTCAAAATATATTCGAAATTATGATTCTCAGTATGCGTGATTTAATGGTGATCTTGGGTGGTGGATAATGTGAGTCAACTTCGTTTAAATTTACAATTTTTCGCTGGAGAAAAGACGGAAAAAGGGACAACGAAAAAAAGGCAAGATTCCCGGAAGAAGGGTCAAGTTTTAAAAAGCCCAGATGTTACAAGTGCAATTGTTTTATTGTCTGTGTTTTTATTCCTCTTATTTGCTGCTAGTTTTATGCGAGAACGGATTTTCACATTTTTCTACCAAACATTTAATCGCTATATGTTAATTGATACTATTTCAGTAGATTTAATCATGCAAATATACACTGATTTATTAAAAGAAGTCGGATTACTTGTTTTGCCCATCTTGATGGTATCTGTCATTGCGGGGATTGCTGGGAATGTTTTTCAGTTTGGCCTTCTCTTTACAACGGAACCATTAAAAATGGACTTAAAGAAATTAGATGCAATACAAGGATTTAAACGAATATTTTCTTTTAAAGCCATTATTGAATTAATAAAATCAATTTTAAAAATTTCACTTATTGGGTCTGTTACGGTTGTGATTATATGGATAAACATCGAAAATGTACTCTCACTTTCTTTTAAAAGTCCATGGGACACACTTTCAACTGTATCTTATTTAACAGTGATGATGGGAATAGCGGCATCCTTTGTGTTGCTGTTTGTTTCAATACTTGACTATTTTTATCAGCGTTTTGATTATGAAAAAAATCTTAAAATGTCAAAACAAGACATTAAAGATGAATATAAAAATACCGAAGGGGATCCAATCGTAAAATCCCGAATCAAGCAAAGGCAACGAGAAATGGCCATGCGGAGAATGATGCAAGAAGTACCTAAAGCGGATGTTGTCATCACGAATCCAACACATTACGCCATAGCGTTAAAGTATGAAGATGGTGAAATGGATGCGCCAGTTGTTATAGCAAAAGGTGCAGACTTTGTTGCTCAAAAGATTAAACTCATCGCAAAGGAAAATGAAATTGTCATGGTTGAAAACCGTGAATTAGCAAGAGGTATGTATAGTCAGGTAGAAATCGGTGATCGGATTCCAGAAGAATTCTTCCGTGCAGTTGCCGAAATTTTAGCATATGTATATCGGATTAAACGAAAAATTTAGTGTTTGATAAGTGGAGGGTAAAACATGCAGATTCGCGACATCGGAGTATTAGCAGCCGTCATATTAATAGTAGCGATGCTCATCATTCCGCTGCCTGGGTGGATGTTAAGTTTTTTAATTATGATAAACATCACATTAGCCCTCATGGTATTACTGACTTCCATGAATATGAAAGAAGCTTTGCAGTTCTCTATATTCCCATCATTGCTATTGCTATTAACTTTGTTCCGCTTAGGTTTAAATGTCTCGACAACCCGTGCAATTTTAAGTAATGGACATGCAGGTGGAGTCGTAGAAACATTTGGAACGTTCGTTGTTGGGGGAAATATCCTCGTTGGTATGGTCGTTTTCGTTATTTTAATTATTATTCAGTTCATTGTTATTACAAAGGGAGCTGAACGTGTTTCTGAGGTTGCAGCAAGATTTACTTTAGATGCGATGCCTGGTAAACAAATGAGTATTGATGCAGATTTAAATGCAGGTATGATTTCAGAATCACAAGCACGTGAACGCCGTGAAAAAGTTGGCAATGAAGCAGACTTTTATGGTGCCATGGATGGTGCTACAAAGTTCGTTAAAGGGGATGCCATTGCCGGAATCATTATCGTTATTATTAATCTAATCGTAGGAATAATAATAGGGGTTGTGCAAATGGGGCTTCCGTTTGCTGAAGCAGCAAGGTTATTCTCCACATTAACTGTGGGTGATGGAATTGTATCTCAAGTACCGGCGCTTCTAATTTCGACTGCGACAGGTATTGTTGTAACTCGACAAGCTTCAGAAGGTAATTTGGGTTCGGACATTACGAGTCAGCTTCTTGGGCAACCAAAATTATTATATGTTGCTGCAGTGACCATATTTTTATTAGGTTTATTCACACCAATTACTGATTTATTAACCATACCATTAGCTGGAGCTTTAGCATTTGGTGCATTCATGATGAGTCGTAAAAAGGAAGAAGACCCTTCAGATATTCAAGAATATGAGGAAGAAGTGGCAACTGATGGTATGAAGAGCCCTGAAAATGTGGTGAATTTGCTAAATGTCGATCCGATTGAATTTGAATTTGGTTATGGACTTATTCCTCTCGTCGATACAGCACAGGGCGGGGATTTATTAGACCGAGTTGTCATGATTCGAAGACAACTTGCTCTAGAACTTGGAATCGTTATTCCGGTAGTTCGAATTCGTGATAACATTCAACTCCAACCGAATGAGTATAGAATAAAGATAAAGGGCAATGAGATGGCCCGCGGAGAGTTATTACTCGATCATTATTTAGCAATGAGTCCAGGAGATGATGATACGATTGAGGGGATAGATACCATCGAGCCTTCATTCGGTTTACCAGCTAAATGGATTACTGACCAAGTGAAAGAAGATGCCGAAATGCTAGGGTACACAGTCGTAGATCCTCCAAGTGTTGTATCTACACATATGACTGAAATCATTCGAGCAAATGCCCATGAGTTACTAGGTCGTCAAGAAACGAAACAATTAATTGATCATGTCCGAGAATCGTACCCAATTTTAGTGGACGAATTAACACCTATGCCTCTATCAGTTGGAGAAATACAAAAAGTGTTAGGCAAACTATTGAAAGAGCATGTATCGATTCGAAACTTACCTATAATCTTTGAAACATTAGCAGATTATTCAAAAATGACTTCAGATGTCGATATTTTAACTGAATATGTTCGTCAATCACTCGCAAGGCAAATTACAACTCAATATGCGGGTGGACAAGCCAGTTTAAAAGTACTAACTGTTTCAGGCCGTGTTGAAAAACTAATCGCAGACAGTATTCAGCAAACGGAGCATGGTAATTATTTATCAATAGATCCGAGCGATTCTCAAAATATATTAGAATCGATTGCGAAAGAAGTAGATCGTGTGTCACTTATTGAACAATCCCCGGTTGTTTTATGTTCACCGGCAGTACGATTGTATTTGAGACAAATGACAGAACGTTATTTCCCTCAAATTCCTATTCTTTCCTATAACGAACTAGAATCATCGATTGAAGTACAAAGTGTTGGGGTGGTGAATGTCGAATGAAGATGAAAAAATATACAGCTGACTCTATGACCGAGGCAATGAGTAAAGTTCGTGCTGACTTAGGCGAGGATGCCGTCATTTTAAATTCAAAGGTTGTCTATACTAAAGGTTTTTTAGGACTCTTTAAAAAGAAGTCCATTGAAGTCTTCGCAGGTATGGATCAATTTGAAATGCCTTTAAAACCTGTCCAGAATAAAAAACAAGTCTTAGAGACAAGCGCAACTGTTGATCACGTAGTTTCTGTGGAGTTGAAAAAAGAATTAGCGGATATAAAAGCACTAGTTCAATCGATGAAACCACAAATTGAACCAGCTGATTATCCGGAAGATATTGAATTATTTCTTGCGTATTTAAGAAATCAAGAAATAAACGATGAGCTTATCACACGTATTGGTGATGAGCTTTTTGACCATCAAAAAGAAAATGCTAATAACGAAACTTCCTTAACGAATAGACAAATTGCTGAAAAAGTTATTAAAGACGAATTGAAGGACTTACCTTTTGGTGGCCTATCCTATCAAAAAAAATACATAAATGTGCTCGGACCAACCGGTGTAGGGAAAACCACCACTATTGCCAAAATGGCTGCGCATTCTGTATTACAAAAGAAAAGGAAAGTCGGATTTATCACAACGGATACATATCGCATTGCGGCAATTGAGCAATTGAAGACATATGCGGGATTATTACAAGCTCCAGTGGAAATAGTCTATAACAGTGAAGATTTCTCTAATGCAATGAATACTTACAGTGATCGAGATTTAGTTTTTATTGATACAGCGGGTCGTAATTATAAAGAAGATAAATTTGTAGAAGACGTCAAGAATTTAATCAATTTTGAAGAGAATGTGGAATCCTATTTAGTTCTTGCAAGCACTTCTAAAGAAAAAGATATGGAAACCATTATTGAACAATTTTCATCTCTTCCCATTGAACAGTTTATTTTCACTAAAGCAGATGAAACAAATTCTATTGGTTCAATTCTTAATTTAATGATTAAATATAAAAAAGGACTTGCTTACTATACGGATGGTCAAGAAGTCCCGGAAGATATTAGCGAAGCATCAATAGAATCACTTCTAAAGTTGCTATTTAAGGAGCATTCAGATGAGAGATCAAGCTGAATCACTCCGTATGCACATGCTTCGTAGTCAAGGGAAAATAGGACGCTCTATAGCGGTTGTAAGTGGCAAAGGGGGAGTAGGAAAGAGTAACTTTTCTATAAATTTTTCGTCCATGCTCAGTTCTATGGGTAAAAAAGTTGTTTTAGTAGATATGGACATTGGCATGGGAAACATTCATATTTTATTGGGTAAAAGTGTTCCTACCAGTCTAAAAGATTATTTAGTAGATCAACAACCACTTGAAAGCGTGATGTATGAAGGACCCAATGGAATGATTTATATTTCGGGTGGCTCGGGCTTAAACGGAGTTCTTGAGTGGACCGAAGATATGTTTAGCCGACTGATTCAAGCTTTTGAACATTTACAAAAAGAATTTGATGTCATTTTGTTTGACATGGGTGCAGGTGCTACAAACCAAACACTAGATTTAATCGGAGCTGTTGATGATGTGATTGTCATCTCTACTGCAGAACCAACCGCAATAACAGATGCCTACTCCATGATGAAATACATTCATTTTAAAGATCCTCACAAGAATTTTTATGTTGTATGTAATCGTGCGTTTACACCCGATGAAGGAAGAGATACGGTTACTAGATTATCATTTGCTATGTTGAAGTTTCTTGACAAAGAAGTGACCGTTTTAGGTTCTTTACCAGAAGATCCCGTAGTTCGAAAAGCGGTAAAAGAACAAGTCCCGTTCTCCATCTTATATCCAGATGCAGAAATTTCTAAAACTCTTCACATGATGACGTTGCGTTTTACGGAGTTTTCGAATGAAGAAGTTCATGCTACCGAACGTTCAAATACATTTATTTCTCGTTTGAAAAACATGTTTTCGATAGGACGTGACTAACATGGATTTAAACGAAAAGAAAAAATTATTAATCGTGGATGATTCTGCTTTTATGAGAAAGTTGATTAGCGACTTTTTTAAAGATGATACACAAATTACTGTAATTGGGACTGCTAGAAACGGAAAAGATGCCCTCCAGAAGATTAAATCCTTAAAACCCGATGTTGTAACGATGGATGTTGAGATGCCTGAATTGAATGGGATTGAAGCTTTAAAGCGTATTATGGAGGATTATCCAATTCCAATTGTGATGTTATCCAGTACCACTAAAACAGGAACTGAAAATACCATGTTAGCAATGGAGTATGGTGCTGTTGATTTTGTTGCGAAACCGAGCGGGACAATATCATTAGACTTACATAAAATTAAAGATGAATTAGTAACAAAGATTACTCAAGCAGCACAAGTTTCAGTTATAAAAATTAAAAAAACTGCAATTCCGCGTGAAGTACAAAAGGTTCAGGTGGAAAAAACAGTCCCGATTCCTATAAATAAAACCATTGGAAAAACAGTAGAAAGAGAATGGTTATCTACTCGAAAAAAAGTGGTTGTACTTGGAACTTCAACTGGAGGTCCTCGTGCCTTACAAGAAGTTTTATCAGGACTACCAAAAAATATAAAATCGCCGATACTAATAGTACAGCATATGCCAGCTGGATTTACGAAGTCTTTAGCAACAAGACTTGATCAACTATCAGAGATTCATGTAAAAGAAGCAGAGCAAGGCGATATATTACATGATGGAATTGCTTATATTGCGCCGGGTGGTTATCATATGGAAATCCTCCAAGTAGGTTCAAATTATGTTATAGATTTAGATAACTTAAAAGCCCCACGTGCAGGTCATCGTCCTTCAGTTGATGTGATGTTTGAAAGTGTTAGTCAACTCAATGCTCTTGATAAAGTGGCCGTTATCATGACAGGAATGGGTTCAGATGGTACAAAAGGTTTGATACAACTAAAACAGCATGGTCAAGTTAAAGCAATTACTGAATCAGCTGAAACATGTATTGTGTACGGAATGCCAAAAGCAGCATACGAAAGTAATTTAGTCGATGATGTGGCAGATGTAAATGATATTGCAAAAACAATTATGAAATATTTGCATTAAAGGGGTGCCATTCAATGGAGACGAGTCAATATTTAGAAATGTTTATCGAAGAAAGTAAAGAGCATTTACAAGCGTGTAATCAAAATTTACTTGAACTCGAGAAAAATCCTTCTGACCTTCGTATTGTTAATGAAATATTTCGTTCAGCGCATACACTTAAAGGCATGTCTGCGACAATGGGTTATGAAGACTTAGCTGATTTAACACACAAGATGGAAAATGTATTAGATGGCATTCGAAATGAAAAAATTACAGTGAACACAGAAATTTTGGATGTCGTTTTTACTGCTGTCGATCATTTAGAGGCAATGGTTATGGATATTGCAAGTGGTGGGACTGGGAAACGTGATGTCAGTGACACGGTTTCACATTTAAATGCGATAGATCAAGGTGAATCGATTTCAACCTCAACAAAAGAAGTCGCTGCCACGTCAGTGGTTGATCCAACAGGACAATCTATTCTTACATATGATGAATTCGAGTTGACAGTCATTTCCCAGTCTCAAGAACAAGGATTTCAAACATATGAAGTCTCAGTAAGTCTCCGTGAAGATTGTTTATTAAAAGCGGCACGAGTCTTTATGGTATTTGAATTACTTGAAAAAATGGGAGACGTTATTAAGTCATCTCCTTCGGTAGATCACTTAGAAAACGAACAATTTGATCAACAATTTTACGTGTCACTTGTGACGAATGAACCAGCTGATGATGTGCAAAAGAAATTGATGAAGGTTTCTGAAGTCGTGGAAGTTCATGTAAACCTGGTAACGGTAGAGCAATTAAATGCAAGAAACATTTCAAACCAAGTAAATGCTTCTGATAGTGAAGGAACATCAGATGAAAAGGGTTCTACACAAGATACGAAAAATTCGCCACCAAAACAAGCTGTTCAGGCAGGCAACAAAACCATTCGCGTTAACATTGAACGTTTGGATATTTTAATGAACCTATTTGAGGAACTTGTCATTGATCGTGGAAGACTTCAATCGATTTCATCAGAACTAAATCATACAGAATTAGATGAAACGGTTGAAAGAATGACGCGGATTTCAGGCGACTTGCAAACTATTATCTTAACAATGCGAATGGTTCCTGTAGAAACGGTGTTTAATCGCTTCCCGAAAATGGTTCGTCAATTAGCCCGTGACTTAAATAAAAAAGTAAACCTAGAAATTCTAGGTGCAGAAACAGAGTTAGACCGAACCGTAATTGATGAAATCGGAGATCCGCTAGTTCATCTTATTCGAAATGCATTAGATCATGGTGTCGAAAGACCAGAAATTCGTGTAGCGAATGGAAAGCCTGAAGAAGGAACGGTCGTATTACGAGCTTATCATAGTGGAAACCATGTATTTATCGAGCTTGAAGATGACGGTGCAGGAATTAATCGTGACAAAGTTTTATCGAAGGCCATTTCGAAAGGAATTGTTTCATCTGAAAGCGCCTTAACTATGACAGACAAACAAGTATTTGAACTGATTATGGCTTCTGGCTTCTCAACTGCAGACACGATTTCGGACGTTTCTGGACGAGGTGTCGGATTAGACGTAGTAAAATCTACAATCGAATCATTGGGTGGATCTATTACAATTGACTCAAATGAAGGTAAAGGTTCATTGTTCTCTATTCAACTACCATTAACTCTTTCTATTATTTCAGTCATGTTAGTTGAAATTGAAGAGGAAATGTTTGCGATTCCACTATCGTCTATTATAGAAACAGCTATTATTCGTACCTCAGACATTTTGAATGCGCATAATCAAAAAGTGATAGATTTCCGTGGAAAAGTAGTTCCGTTAGTGTTTTTGGATGAAGTTTTTGATGTGCCAAGAAATCAAAAATTAGACGAGGAATTCCTTTCAGTGGTGATTGTTCGCAAAGGGGACAAGATGGCTGGATTAGTTGTAGATACATTTGTCGGTCAACAAGAGATTGTATTAAAATCATTAGGAAATTACTTAAATAATGTATTTGCTATTTCTGGAGCAACAATTTTAGGGAACGGAAAAGTAGCTCTAATTGTTGATTGTAATTCATTGATTAAATAAACCACTCGGAGAGGGTGCGAAAAGATGACAGAAAAAACGAAAATGGATGATATGAAAGTAATCGTATTTCAATTAGTAGATAAAGAATATGTGATTCCAGTAAGTCAAGTACAGTCAATTGAGAAAATGATGCATATTACACGTGTACCAAAAACGCCTACATTCGTAAAAGGTGTCATTAATCTTCGAGGAGTTGTTACACCAATTATCGACTTAAGAGAGCGTTTTGAGCTGAAAGCAAACCCTTTAGATGATCGTTCGCGTATGATCATGATAAAAGTGGATGATATGGAGGTCGGTCTTATTGTAGATGCGGCAAATGATGTATTAGACATCCCTGCATCTGCAATTGAGCCACAGCCAGATGTCGTGGGGTCTATAGAGTCTGAATTTATAGCAGGTGTAGCAAAATTAGATCGTCGTTTACTCGTGTTATTACAATTAGATAAGGTGCTTAACCCGCTCCAACAGGTTATGTAAAATGACGTTTCATCAACGAATTACCTCAATGCACTTGGATGTGTTAAAAGAAATTGGGAATATAGGTGCTGCACATGCAGCGACGTCATTATCTTCATTATTAGGTAAGAAAGTAGACATGAGAGTTCCAAAAGTGGAAATGGTTTCTTTTGATGACATGATGGAATTAGCTGGTGGTCCAGAAAATGTAGTGACTGGAATTTATTTGCGAATTGAAGGAGATCTAACGGGGAGTATGTTCTTTGTTCTTCCTATAGAACAATCAAACAGATTTATTCGAAACTTAATTCATGACAATTCATTTGATTTTCAAAAACCACCTATTTCTGATTTGGGCATTTCAGCTATGCAAGAATTAGGAAATATTTTATCAGGCTCATATTTGTCGGCTCTATCCGATTTTACTGGATTAAAAATTTATCCAACAGTTCCTGCATTAAGTGTAGATATGGTTGGTGCAATTATTAGTTTTGGATTAGTTGAACTTTCACACATAAGTGATTACGTCATTGTTATAGATACGGCCATTGTTGAAGATGATGTGCCAGATTCGGAGAGCGTTAGAGGGCACTTTTTCCTTTTACCAGATCCTGAATCTTTTGATTCGATATTCAAATCTTTAGGAGTATCTTAAAGTGATGACGACTCGACAGGTTGTCAAAGTTGGAATTGCTGATATGAATATTGTGAAATCACCTGATTCGATAAGAACTTCTGGATTAGGATCATGTGTTGGTGTCGTTCTATATGATGAGTCTTTGAAAATTGCTGGATTGATCCATGTCATGTTACCTGATTCAAATCTAAGCAGAACAGAGACAGTTAATGTTGCGAAATTTGCTGATACTGGAATTCCAGCCATGATCGATCAATTAAAACTTGAAGGCGTTCAACCTTTTCGTTTAAAAGCAAAAATTGCTGGTGGTGCTCAAATGTTCCAGTTTACAGCCAACAAGGATACGATGAGAATTGGTCCAAGAAATGTTGCAGCAGTAAAGGAATATTTACTGAAATCAAAGATACCTTTAATTTCAGAAGAAACAGGCGGCAGTAGCGGAAGGACCATTGAATTTGACCCATCTACTACTTTATTAAATATACGAACGGTTAATCAAGGAGTGAAAGATATCTAATGGTAGGTTCTATACTTTCAAATTTATGGGCAGCTCTCATTGCTTTTTCATTGTATTTTGGATTATCCTATCCATTCGATGCTCCATCTCCTATCCTGATTGGTTCAAGTATATGGGCAATCGTGTTCTTTCTATTAACCTATGTTATACGTTATTTGCTTTATTTTGTTTGGCAAGCACCAATTGAAAGAGTACTAGAATTAGAAGATTCAGTTGAACTTTCGACCAAGAAAAAAGAACAAACCGAGTATTCTCCTGAAGAAATTGCAACTGTTGTTAAACAAATGTTAGATGAAGATTTAAGTAAATTGTGAAAAGTAGGGCGGCTGAATGAATTCAGCTGCCCTTTTTGTCGAATCATTTGTTATAATATTCATATAAAATATCCTTTAGGATGATAGGGGGATTCGATGTCACAATCCATTCATTCAGACGAGCAACTTAACTGGCAATTATGGATAACAGAACAAAATCCAGAGGCAGGCGATGCGTTAATACGAAAGTATACCCCCCTTGTTAATTACCATGTTCAACGAATTGGTGCTGGTCTGCCTAAGAATGTTTCAAGAGATGATTTGAAAAGCTTAGGAATGATGGGGTTATTTGATGCGCTCAATAAATTTGAACCTTCTCGTGATTTGAAATTTGATACATATGCTTCTTTTAGAGTTAGAGGGGCAATCATTGATGGGTTAAGAAAAGAAGATTGGCTTCCAAGATCAACACGAGAGAAAGCAAAGCGCTTAGAAGCTAACATAGAAGAGTTAGAACAAAAATTAATGCGTCATGCAACACCTGAAGAAATCGCTACTCATGTCAATTTACCGGTTGATGATGTTTACCGTACTGTACAAGAACATTTTTTTTCAAATGTATTATCAATAGATGAGCAAATTCATGATAATGAGGAGGCGGAAGGTAAATCATTTGTTATTCGGGATGATTCGACAAAAACCCCTGAACAACAAATTGTAAAAGTTGAACTTTTACAAGATTTAGCGAATCGTATTCTTTTATTAAATGAAAAAGAACAGCTCGTTTTAAGTTTATTTTATACCGAAGAATTAACCTTGACAGAGATTGGTGAGACCTTGAGTCTTTCTACTTCTCGTATTTCACAAATTCACTCAAAAGCTCTTTTTAAATTACGAAAGTATTTGACCAGTGAGATGTTAAATGCGTAAACGGGGGGACCAGTGTGAGTCTTAAAGGGGTAGAATTACAGATCGCGATTCCCAAAACATTTGATGCGGGGAAAATGGCGGATCAAGCAGCTCAATTAACCTTAGGAAATCAAGCTGCTTCTACAGAAGCTATGAATCGTCAGTTAGAACGTAATCGGTCAACCGTGACTACATCAGAGAATTCAGAAGAAATTCATGCGGATGAAGATCACAATCATAACCAGGAATTTGAAAATCACAAAGAAAAAGATAACAATAAAAATGAATCTCAAGCTGAAGTCAAACATCCTTATAAGGGGAATTTTGTAGACTTTAGTGGTTAGGAGCAAGTATGTCTGGTTTGTTTTTCGCGTTTTTATTTATTCTACAACTCGTTAGTTTTTTTCTCATTGCTATTTTGAATGCTCGATTATCAAAACTTCAAGATGTAGAGCGTAAACAACAAGTACTAATGAAAGAAATGGATGACGCTGTAAGTGCGTATCTATTTGAAATTAAAGACGAGAATAATCGATTATTAAAAGAGCTTTCGAGACGACATACTTCATTTGAAGGAAAAGAAGTGCAGTCACAGAGTCCCCAGGATGAAGTCCACTTTTCCAGTCGATCCACAGTCTCTAAAACAAAAGTAGCGAATTTATATAAGCAAACACAAAAAACAGCTGATTCGGAAGTAACATCAATACCGATAACCTTAATAGAACAAGTCGACAATCTTTATAGAGAAGGTAAATCAATTGAACAAATTGCCAAACAGTTAGAAAAAGGTAAAACAGAAATTGAACTTATGCTAAAATTCCATAGCGAATAGGTTGCGACGGTTGTTGATATATGGTATATTATCAAATGGTGTTAATACACACGCATTTGGATGGTGACAAGTGGTCCTTACAAAATTAAGGTCTTGTGCACTAAGTGAAAAATGCGGAGGGAAATCAAACCAAACCAGGAGGAAACAAAAAATGTCAGTAATTTCTATGAAACAATTACTTGAAGCTGGTGTCCACTTCGGTCACCAAACTCGCCGTTGGAACCCAAAAATGAAAAAATATATTTTTGTGGAACGTAACGGAATCTACATCATTGACCTACAAAAAACAGTTAAAAAGCTTGAAGAAGCTTATGACTATATGCGTCAAGTAGGTGCAGACGGTGGTAAAGTTCTTTTCGTTGGTACGAAAAAACAAGCACAAGATGCAATTAAAGAAGAAGCAGAACGTTCAGGAATGTACTATGTAAACCAACGTTGGTTAGGTGGTACTTTAACTAACTTCGGCACAATTCAAAAACGTGTTAATCGTATGAAAGCTATCGAAAAAATGGAAGAAGATGGTACATTCACGGTTCTTCCTAAAAAAGAAGTAGGACAACTTAAAAAAGAACACGAACGTCTTGTTAAATTCTTAGGCGGTATTCGTGATATGAAAGCTATTCCTGATGTAATGTTCATCGTAGACCCACGCAAAGAGCGTATTGCTGTTGCTGAAGCGATTAAATTACACATCCCAATCGTTGGAATCGTTGACACAAACTGTGATCCAGATGAAATCGACTATGTTATTCCAGCAAATGATGATGCTATCCGTGCTGTTAAATTATTGACAGCTAAAATGGCAGATGCGTTAATGGAAGCTAGACAAGGTGAAGAATTAGCTGCTCCAGCTGCTCCAGCTGCTGAAGTTGCGGCTGAGTAATTCACATGTATGATAAAAGGTGATAAGCGGCTAAACCCCTTATCACCTTATTTTGAGAAAAAGATACTAGTTGTTTTTTGATAGGAGGAAACAGTAATGGCAGTTACAGCACAAATGGTAAAAGAATTACGCGAAAAAACAGGTGCAGGTATGATGGATTGTAAAAAAGCATTAGTTGAAACAAATGGTGATATCGAAGCAGCTATTGATTTTCTAAGAGAAAAAGGTCTTTCTAGTGCTGCTAAAAAAGCGGATCGTATCGCGGCAGAAGGTATAACTTCAATTTTAGTAGATGGCAATGATGCTGTACTACTTGAAGTAAATGCAGAAACGGATTTCGTTGCTAAAAACGAAGGGTTCCAAACATTAGTTAGAGAATTAGCAGAACATTTATTAGCTACAAAACCTTCATCTGTAGAAGAAGCAAATGAATCTAAAATGTATAATGGACTTTCAGTAGTAGATCATATCTCAAATGCAATCGCTAAAATTGGTGAAAAAATCACATTACGTCGATTTGTTGTTCGTACTAAAACTGATAGTGATGCTTTTGGTCCTTACTTACACATGGGTGGACGTATTGGAGTATTAGTTACACTTGAAGGTTCAACAAATGAGCAAGCAGCTAAAGATGTTGCTATGCACATTGCAGCATTGAATCCACAATATATTTCTCGTGACGAAGTGTCTGAAGAAGAAGTGGATCGTGAACGTAAAGTTTTAACTGAACAAGCATTGAATGAAGGCAAACCAGAAAATATTGTTGCTAAAATGGTAGAAGGTCGCCTTGGTAAATATTTTGAAGATGTTTGTTTACTTGACCAATCATTTGTTAAAAATTCAGATCAAAAAGTGCGTGATTTTGTAGGTTCTACTGGTGGTACAGTTACTGAATTCGTACGTTACAGTGTTGGCGAAGGAATCGAAAAACGTCAAGATAACTTTGCTGAAGAAGTTATGAGCCAAGTAAACAAAGGGTAATTAATATAGAAAAGTGAAGAGCCCTACTAAGCTGTATGAACAGAATGAGTATGCGCTTGGAACAGGATTTCCAACAACTATACGATTTTATCTAGGGGGCACGAATTTGTGTTCCCTATTTTTCAAGAAAAAAGAGTGATGGAGGATACTAATGAGCAAACCACAATACAATAGAGTTGTACTAAAGCTAAGCGGTGAAGCATTAGCAGGAGAACAAGGTTTTGGTTTGTCTCCTCAGATAATTAAATCTGTCGCGGAACAAGTGAGAGAAATTGTAGAATTAGGTGTAGAAGTTGCTGTTGTTGTTGGCGGTGGAAACATTTGGCGAGGTAAAGTTGGCAGTGAAATGGGTATGGACCGTGCAACTGCTGATTACATGGGTATGCTTGCCACTGTCATGAACTCTTTAGCCCTTCAAGATTCTTTGGAGAAATCTGGAATAGAAACACGCGTTCAATCTTCAATTGAAATGAGACAAGTTGCTGAACCCTATATTCGTAGAAAAGCAATCCGACACTTGGAAAAGAAACGTGTCGTAATCTTTGCAGCGGGAACAGGGAATCCATATTTTTCTACAGATACAACAGCTGCTCTAAGAGCTGCTGAAATAGAAGCCGATGTCATATTAATGGCGAAAAATAATGTGGACGGGGTCTATTCTGCAGATCCTAAAACAAATAGTGATGCGATAAAATATGACCAATTATCTTTCTTAGAAGTCATTCAACAAGGACTGCAAGTGATGGATTCAACTGCTTCTACATTATGTATGGACAACGATATTCCACTTATCGTATTCTCAATAATGGAGAGTGGTAATATTAAGCGGGCAGTCGTGGGTGAAAAAATTGGTACAGTAGTTAGGAGGAATTCAAAATGACGAGGGAAGTAATTAATCAAACAAATGAGAGAATGGCTAAAGCAATTCAAGCATTAAGTCGTGAACTATCGACAATTCGTGCAGGGCGTGCAAGTTCTTCACTGCTTGATAAAATTTTTGTCGATTATTATGGTGCTCCAACACCTATCAACCAAATCGCAGGTATTGCAACTCCAGAGGCTCGGTTAATTACGATACAGCCGTATGATAAAACTGCTTTAGGAGATATTGAAAAAGCAATTATGAAATCCGACCTTGGCATTTCACCGACGAATGATGGAACACTCATACGAATTGCTATCCCAGCTTTAACCGAAGAGCGTCGTAAAGACTTAGTTAAGCTTGTTAAAAAAGAAGCAGAAGAAGCTAAAGTTGGAATTCGTAACATTCGTCGTGATGCAAATGACGAGTTGAAAAAGTCCGAAAAAAATGGTGACATTACGGAAGATGCATTACGTGGTTTTACTGAAGATGTGCAAAAGTTAACAGACGATCACATTGTAAAAATTGATCAAGTTGCTAAAGAAAAAGAAAAAGAAATATTAGAAGTGTAAGTTTTTATATTCCTTTTTATTGAAGGAGTTTTTTCAGTTTTAAAGCTTAATCTGAGCATCCTATGACGTATGTACACTCTTTTGTGCAACTATTTTACCTATTGAACTTTCTTTTACGAAAGGCGTCCTAAATAATGGGACGTCTTTTTTTTGTTAGAATGGACAAAATGCCAGCGTTTTTTGATATGATAAGAAAGAATATGTTCCGAGATGTATGTAAAAGTGGAGGATTCAATATGTTGAATAAACTCATTCGGCGAAAGCCCGAACGACAAGAACAATCGATAGCGGAACGAATTTCGCTTGCCAAAAAAGAAATAATGCCAACTCATATTGCCATCATAATGGATGGAAATGGTAGATGGGCCAAAAAACGCGCCTTACCAAGAGTAGCTGGGCATCACGAAGGTATGAAAACCGTTCGGAAAATTACGAGACTTGCTAACGACTTGGGCATTAATGTATTGACTGTATATGCGTTTTCAACTGAAAATTGGAAACGACCTAAATTAGAAGTTGATTTTCTTATGCGTTTACCAGAAGAGTTTTTAGGTACTTATCTACCAGAACTAATCGATCAGAATGTTCGAGTGGAAATGATGGGTGACGATTTGACTTTACCACCCCATACCCTAGCGGCTGTTCAAAATGCGATGGAAGCTACTAAAAATAACACTGGGCTTATTTTAAATTTTGCTCTCAACTATGGTAGTCGAGCGGAAATTACACAAGCGATTCAACAGATTGCAAAAGAAGTACAAGAAGGAACAATTACGCATACAGAAATTAATGAAGAAATGATTGCTAGACATTTAATGACATGCTCACTTCCAGAACCAGATTTATTGATTCGAACCAGCGGTGAAGTAAGATTAAGTAACTTCATGCTTTGGCAATTAGCCTATACAGAATTTTGGTTTACAGATACGTTATGGCCTGATTTTGATGAAAGCTGTTTATTAGATGCGGTTGAAAGCTATCAAAATCGGAATCGCCGTTACGGAGGTCTGAAAGGAGAATAAACAAATTGAAACAACGAATACTTACAGCAATTATCGCTGCTGCATTATTTATTCCGATTGTCGTCTTAGGCGGACTTCCATTTACTATTCTCGTCTATGCAATGGCATCAATAGGCTTATATGAAATACTTAGGATGAAAGGGTTAGCTCTTTTCTCCGTTCCAGGATTTATCACTTTGTTTGTTTTATTTGTTTTTTTAATGCCTAATCAATGGTCACTCTATTTAGTCGATCTAACAGGTTACACCAAAATTGATTTAACATTAATTTCAGTTCTTATTTTATTAATTTATATTGTAGTTGTTAAAAACAGATTCACTTTTGATGATGCCGCATTTTCAATCTTAAGTGCACTTTATCTTGGAATTGGATTTTTTTATTTTACGGAAACGCGTGTAGCAGGTATCGAGTATGTCATTTTCGCCTTAGGCATTATATGGACAACTGACTCAGGCGCTTATTTTACTGGGAAAAAATTCGGCAAGAAAAAACTTTGGCCAGATATTTCTCCAAATAAAACCGTTGAGGGTTTTATAGGGGGAATTGTAACGGCCATTGTTTTTGCCCTTTTATTCCAGTTAATTTCACCTTTTTCTATCTCGTTCGTAGCATTAATTATTGTCACGATTATTGCTTCAGTATTTGGTCAAATGGGAGATTTAGTTGAATCTGCACTAAAACGCCAATACCAAGTGAAGGATTCTGGGAATTTATTACCTGGACATGGTGGAATTTTGGACAGGTTTGATAGTCTGTTATTTGTATTACCGTTATTACATTTCTTGCATTTTGTTGGATAAGGAGATTGAAATTCATGAAGAAGCATATAAGTTTATTAGGCGCTACAGGATCAATTGGAACTCAAACGATTGATATCCTAAAAGAACATCCAGAAGAATTTAAACTTGTTGCGTTTTCTGCTGGTCGTAACATGGAAAAAACGAAAGGAATCATTCGTGAATTCCATCCTTCTCTCGTATCTGTTCAACATGAAGAAGATGCTCAAATGTTAAAAAAAGAGTTTCCTTCTATCGATTTCTCTTACGGATCGCAAGGATTAGTTGAAGTAGCAACCTATAGTGAAGCTAGTGTGTTAGTTAATGCGGTTTTAGGCAGTGTTGGGTTAGAGTCCACGTTAGAGGCGATTAAGCAAAAAAAAACAATTGCCTTAGCGAATAAAGAAACACTTGTCACAGCGGGACATTTGGTTATGTCTGCAGCAAAGAAATACAATAGTTTGGTCCTGCCTGTCGATAGTGAACACTCTGCATTATTTCAATCAATGAATGGTGAAAAACATAATCAAATTAGCAAATTGATTTTAACTGCATCGGGCGGAAGTTTTCGCGATAAAACAAGAGATGACTTAGCGAATGTTACGATTTCTGATGCTTTAAATCATCCTAATTGGTCGATGGGGGCAAAAATAACCATTGATTCTGCAACGATGATGAACAAAGGATTAGAAGTTATTGAAGCTCATGTGTTATTCAATATACCGTATGATGATGTCGAGGTTGTCTTACATCGGGAGAGTATTATTCATTCCATGGTAGAATTTCAGGATACAAGTATTATTGCACAACTGGGTACGCCCGACATGCGTGTTCCCATTCAATATGCTTTGTCCTACCCAAATCGCTTACCAAGACCACATGCAAAGAGATTAAACCTTGTTGAAATTGGGAAGCTCCATTTTGAAGAGATGAATATGACTAGATTTCGTGCACTCCAATTAGCATACGATGCTGGTCGTGCAGGAGGAACGATGACGACCGTTTTAAATGCAGCTAATGAAGCAGCAGTTGCTTTATTCTTAGAAGAAAAAATAAGCTTTATACAGATTGAAGAAATGATTGAAAGAATAATGAACCAACATGAAATTATCTCTGTGCCTGATTTAGAAACGATTTTGCACGTGGATGCTCAAACAAGAAAAGACGTTCAAAACATGATAAAATAATAATTGACTGAAGAATAATAGTGCGGATGAGGGTGGAATAAGATGGAGACAACCATTGCTTTTATATTAATATTTGGATCACTTGTATTTTTTCATGAATTAGGTCACTTTATTTTTGCGAAACGCGCAGGAATCATGGTGCGAGAGTTTGCTATAGGATTTGGTCCTAAAATAGTGGGTTTAACAAAAGGTGAGACGGTTTATACATTACGTCTACTTCCTTTAGGCGGTTACGTCCGCATGGCTGGAGAAGATATGGACTCAGTTGAATTACAACCTGGGTTCCGAGTAGGTCTGGTTCTAAACAGAAAAGAAGAAGTAACGAAAATCGTTTTAAATCAAAATAAGCAACAACCAGATATGTTGTTCTTAGAAACTGAACGATCTGATTTAGAAAAAGGATTATGGATTGAAGGTTATGATGAGGAAGATCGTTTAGTTAGATATACAGTTTCACGTAAGGCTGTGATTTCTGAAAATGGAAAAGAGACGTTAATCGCTCCCTACGATCGTCAATTCGGATCAAAATCTATTGGTAAAAGAGCAATGGCTATTTTTGCAGGTCCTTTATTTAACTTTATCTTAGCTTTTGTTATCTTTTTACTCATTGGTCTCATCCAAGGTGTTCCTACGTACGAGCCAGTTATTTCTGGGGTTACAGAAAACGGACCAGCACTTGAAGCAGGTATGCAAAAAGGTGACCTTGTTACGAAAATTAATGGGGAATCCATTGATACTTGGCAACAATTAGCAGGTAAAATACAGGAAAGTGCTGGTGAAAAGTTATCTTTTCAATATGAGCGTAATGGAGAAGTAATAAATTCAACTATTACTCCAAAGACGATTCAAGATAAAGGACAATCTTATGGACAGATTGGTGTTATGTACGAAAGTCCTGTAGAGAAAAATCCTTTGAAAGCCGTAGCCTTTGGAGCAGAGCAAACATACACATGGTTTGTGAAAATTTTTGAACTCCTTGGTATGCTAATTACAGGGCAATTTACGATAGATGCTTTATCTGGACCAGTTGGTATTTACAAAGCAACTGAGGAAGTAGCACAGTATGGTATCTTTAATTTGATGAACTGGGCAGCCATCTTAAGTATTAATTTAGGAATCATGAACTTGTTGCCTTTGCCGGCATTAGATGGCGGAAGATTATTATTCTTTTTGTTTGAAGCAATAAGAGGGAAACCCATTGATCGCCAAAAAGAGGGCATGGTTCATTTCGTGGGAATCATGTTACTCATGGTCTTAATGGTTGTTGTCACTTGGAATGATATTCAACGGTTTTTCTTTTAGATTTTGATATAGCACTTTTAGAAAGAGTTATTTACTAAAATACGTATTTGTTTGAGGAGCATGTTTATTTATGAAGCAAAGCCTTACTTTTATTCCTACATTACGAGAAACGCCTGCTGATGCTGACGTAAAGTCGCATCAACTACTACTACGAGCAGGTTTTATTCGTCAAAATACAAGTGGAATCTATTCGTTTTTACCACTTGGTAAACGTGTTCTTCAAAAGGTTGAAAACATTGTTCGTGAAGAAATGGATGCCATTAACGGTGTTGAAGTTTTGATGCCTGCCATGCAACAGGCTGAATTATGGCAAGAAACAGGTCGTTGGTATTCTTATGGACCTGAACTCATGAGGTTAAAGGATCGTCACAATCGTGATTTCGCATTAGGAGCAACACACGAAGAAGTCATTACATCTCTTTTACGTGATGAGATTAAATCCTATAAAAAGTTACCCTTAACACTTTATCAAATACAAGCAAAGTTTCGGGATGAGAAACGACCACGATTTGGCTTACTGCGTGGACGGGAATTTTTAATGAAGGATGCTTATTCATTTCATGCCACACGTGAAAGTCTAGATCGAACATATGAAGATATGGTGCAAGCGTACACCAATATCTTTACGCGTCTTGGCTTAGACTTCCGTGCTGTAATTGCCGATTCTGGTGCTATTGGTGGGAAAGATACACATGAATTTATGGTGCTTTCGGAAATAGGTGAAGATACAATTGCCTACTCAGATACCTCAGATTTTGCTGCGAATATAGAAATGGCAGAAGTTAATGTTTCTTATCAGCAATCAAATGAAGAATTAAAAGAATTAGAAAAGGTAAATACACCTAACCAGAAAACAATTGATCAAATTGCGAATTTTTTAAATGTAGAGGCTGAGCGTTGTATCAAGACACTAGTTTTTAAGGTCGATGATGAATTAGTTTTAGTTCTTGCTCGTGGAGACCATGAAATTAATGAAATTAAAGTGAAAAATGCATTACAAGCTAAAGTCGTTGAATTTGCTTCAGAAGAAGAAACGAGTAACCTCATGCAATGTGAAGTAGGATCTCTTGGACCTGTTAGAATTCCAGTGGGTGTTAAAGTAATTGCAGATCATGCTGTTGCAGCAATCCGAAATGGTGTTTGTGGTGCAAATGAGCCTGGAGTACATCTAATAAATGTCAATCCTGTGCGTGATTTTGCTGTAGATCAATATGAAGATCTTCGTTTTATCATGGAAGGAGATCCTTCTCCAGATGGTAAAGGCACAATTGTTTTTGCTAAAGGGATAGAAGTTGGTCACGTATTTAAATTAGGTACAACTTATTCGGAACCTATGAATGGTACTTTCTTAGATGAGAATGGAAGATCACAGCCCTACATTATGGGGTGCTACGGAATAGGTGTATCTCGTGTAATGGCTGCAGTAGCAGAGCAATTCCAAGATGAAAAAGGATTTATGTGGCCTGCCGCTATTTCTCCATATGATGTACATTTAGTTCCTGTCAACACGAAGGATGAAAATCAAGTTGCATTAGCAGATGAACTATATAAATTATTGAAATCTTACCGTTTTGACGTTTTGTACGATGATCGTGCGGAACGAGCAGGCGTTAAATTTGCCGATGCAGATTTAATTGGTTTGCCAATTCGACTTACAATTGGTAAAAAAGCTGCCGAAGGCATTGTAGAAGTGAAAATTCGCCACACCGGTGAATCATTTGAATGGAATAAAGAAGAAGTCATCGATCATCTTCAAGCGTTCTTTCGCTCACTAAATGCATGATAAGTAAGGAAGACCGAGTTCTCAGGTCTTCCTTTCTCATTCTTATAGAGATAGGAGGCGTAAAACATGAGTGAAACAATAGATGCTAAAAAACGGTTACAACACTTACTTTTGCAATTACAGTTAACGGACGATCAATACATACCATATTTTGAATCTGCATCATTAAATAGAATGACTGTTCACAAGAAAGGTCGAGTCTGGAAATTTATGGTCCAGGTAGAAAACGTCTTACCGTTTGAGGTCTTCCAACTTTTACAATTAAGACTTCGTGAGAAATTTGCAGGAATTGCAGATGTGAAATTAGTGATTGAATGTGGAAACAGTGAAGTGAGTGCTGATTTAATTTGTAGTTATTGGCCTGTCATATTAGAAGAAATTGACGATATGTCACCACCGCTCCGTAACCGACTGTTTTCTCAATTACCAAGTTTTAATGGACAAACTGTCCTTTTTACCTGTGCACTTGAATTAGAACATCGAACGTTGAAAATGAAATATGCAGAAAAAATAACAGCAGTTTATGCATCTTATGGATTCCCTTCGATGCCTGTCGATTTTAAAATTGTCGAAGAAGCGGCAGAACAAGCACAAGCACAACTTGCTTTCATGGAGCAACGTCGTCTTGAAGAAGAAGAACTTGGTAAAAAAGCATTGGCAGATATGCAAAAACGTGAAAAAGATCGTCAATCTTCATCTGGTCCTGCACTAAATGGTCCATTCCAATTAGGTGTAGCAATTAAAGCAGATGAACCCATCATGGAAATTAAGCAAATTCAAGATGAAGAACGTCGTATAACCATCGAAGGTTTTGTTTTTGATGTAGAAGTAAAAGAGCTTCGTAGTGGTCGTTCTTTATTAACTGTTAAAATGACGGATTACACAGATTCAATACTTGTGAAAATGTTCTCACGTGATAAAGAAGATGCTGAACTCATGACATTATTAAAAAAAGGGACATGGTTAAAAGTTCGAGGATCTGTTCAAAATGACACGTTTGTTCGCGATCTTATTATCATGGCACAAGATATTATGGAAATTCGTGTAGACGCTAGAAAAGATACTGCAGCTGACGATAACAAGCGTGTTGAACTTCATTTACATACGCCCATGAGTCAAATGGATGCCGTATCATCCGTTGAGGCTCTCGTTAGCCAAGCGGCAAAATGGGGCCATCCTGCAGTAGCAATAACAGATCATGCAGTTGTTCAATCGTTTCCTGATGCATACGCAGCTGGGAAGAAGCATGGTATAAAAATCATTTATGGATTAGAAGCCTATTTAGTAAATGACGGAGTACCAATCGCTTATGAAGAAGAGCATCGCTCATTAGCTGATGCGACCTATGTCGTATTTGATGTCGAGACAACAGGTTTGTCCGCTGTATACGATACAATCATTGAGTTAGCGGCTGTAAAAATAAAAGATGGAAATGTTATAGATAAGTTTGAGAGCTTTGCGAATCCACATCATTCCTTATCAGCGACTACAATCAATCTGACGGGAATTACAGATGATATGGTGCAAGATGCTCCGGAAATTGAAGATGTGATTAGACGTTTTCACGACTGGATTGGAGACAGTATCTTAGTAGCACATAATGCATCCTTTGATATGGGTTTCTTGTATGTAGGGTATAAAAAATGTGGTCTTCAAGATACGGTACATCCAGTTATTGATACATTAGAGTTAGCAAGATTTCTTCATCCAGAAATGAAAAATCATCGATTAAATTCATTAGCTAAAAAGTTCAATATTGATTTGACTCAGCATCACCGAGCTATATATGACTGTGAAGCTACCGGATATTTATTGTTGATTTTATTAAAAGAAGCGGAACAAAAAGGAATCCATTTCCATGATGAGTTCAATCATCAAACAGGAAATGGTGAAGCTTACAAGCGAGCAAGACCTTCTCACTGTACATTGCTCGCAATTGACGAAACCGGTTTGAAAAATCTATTTAAATTAGTTTCATATTCTCATATGAATTCTTTTTTCCGTGTACCGCGTATTCCAAGGTCCGTTTTAATTAAACATCGTAAAGGTTTACTGATCGGTTCTGGTTGTGATAAAGGCGAAGTTTTTGAAGGTCTCATGCAGAAGTCCCCAGAAGAAGTAGAAGAGATTGCAAAGTTTTATGATTACTTAGAAGTTTTCCCTAAAGAAGCTTATTCTCACTTAATCGAGCTAGAACTAGTACGTGATGAATGGAATTTAGAGGACATCATTAGAAAAATGGTGAAGCTAGGGAAAAAATTATCCCTTCCAGTTGTTGCGACTGGTAATGTCCATTATGTTCATGAGAATGATGCGATATTCAGACAAATATTAATTGGCGGCCAGGGCGGAGCGAATCCATTAAACCGTGCAAAACTACCAAAGGTTCATTTTAGAACAACGAATGAAATGCTCGATGCGTTCCATTTTTTAGGGGAAGAAACAGCTCAGCAAATAGTTGTTGAAAACTCAAATAAAATTGCTAATTTAATCGGAGACATCAAACCAATAAAAGACGACTTATATACACCAAAAATAGAAGGCTCAGATGATGAAGTTCGAGCCTTAAGTTATTCAATGGCAAAACAAATATACGGTGAAACATTACCTGAAATTGTTGAAGCGCGTATTGAAAAAGAGTTAACATCCATCATTGGTCACGGATTCGCTGTTATTTATTTGATATCGCATAAGCTCGTTAAAAAATCCTTAAATGATGGTTACCTAGTAGGTTCACGTGGCTCAGTTGGATCATCATTAGTTGCAACGTTAATGGAAATTACCGAAGTTAATCCTTTGCCACCACATTATATTTGTCCGACATGTAAGCGTGCAGAGTTTTTTGATGATGGATCTGTAAGTTCAGGGTTCGATTTACCAAACAAATCATGTCCAACATGTGAAATACCATATACAAAAGATGGACAGGATATTCCTTTCGAAACGTTCTTAGGATTCAAAGGAGATAAAGTTCCGGATATAGATTTAAACTTTAGTGGTGAATATCAATCAATTGCTCATAATTACACGAAAGTACTATTTGGTGAAGATAATGTTTATCGTGCAGGAACTATTGGAACCGTAGCTGAAAAAACGGCTTATGGCTATGTACGGGGGTATGCAAATGATCACAACTTGACCATCCGTGGAGCAGAAATCGACCGCTTAGTTCTAGGCTGTACCGGGGTAAAGCGTTCCACTGGACAACATCCTGGCGGTATTATTGTTGTACCGGATTACATGGACATTTATGACTTTTCACCAATTCAGTTCCCTGCAGATGCGCAAGATTCAGAATGGAAAACAACACATTTTGATTTCCATTCCATTCATGATAATCTGCTGAAACTCGATATACTTGGTCATGATGATCCAACAGCTATCCGAATGTTACAGGATTTATCTGGAATTGATCCGAAGACCATACCAACGGATGACCCTGAAGTAATGAAAATCTTTAGTGGGACATCATCACTTGGTGTAACAGAAGAACAAATAGGCTGTAAAACAGGAACGCTTGGTATTCCAGAATTCGGAACACGATTTGTTCGTCAAATGTTAGAAGAAACAAAGCCATCAACATTTTCCGAATTGGTTCAAATATCAGGACTATCTCATGGGACTGACGTATGGCTCGGAAATGCTCAAGAATTAATTCAAAACGGAACCTGCCAATTGTCAGATGTTATTGGATGTCGTGATGATATCATGGTGTATTTAATCTACCAAGGACTTGAACCGTCCTTAGCGTTTAAAATCATGGAATCTGTCCGAAAAGGAAAAGGGTTAACGCCTGAGTTTGAAGCTGATATGCGATCAAATAGTGTACCTGAGTGGTACATTGATTCCTGTAAGAAAATTAAATACATGTTCCCTAAAGCTCACGCTGCCGCGTATGTATTAATGGCGGTCCGTATTGCTTACTTTAAGGTGCATTTTCCAATTCTTTATTACACAGCGTATTTCACGGTCCGCGCTGCAGATTTCGATTTGCATGCGATGACGAAAGGTTCTGTTTCCATTAAGGCTAAATTAGATGAGATTAATGCTAAAGGTTTGGATGCAGCACCCAAAGAAAAGAGTTTGATGACTGTATTAGAAATCGCGCTTGAAATGTGCGAACGTGGCTATCATTTTAAAAAGGTTGATTTATACCGTTCACATGCTTCAGAGTTTATCATTGATGGAATGGGACTCATTCCGCCGTTTAATGCGATTCCGGGTTTAGGAACCAATGTTGCTAAAGCCATTGTGGAAGCTAGAAAAGCCGGGGAATTCTTATCGAAAGAAGATTTACAACAGCGTGGTCGGGTTTCCAAAACATTGATTGAATACATGGATACATTAGGCTGTCTAGAAGGAATGCCAGATGCGAATCAGTTATCGCTTTTCTAATAAGCTAAAGATATAAAATTGATCATCTGGAGACGAGCTCGAAGCCGTTCTGCACTTTTCTAGGATAATTTGCACGCTAAGGTAGAGTATGTTATGATTTGTATAACAATTTGTTGATAGGTACGCGACAAAAGAGTGGGATTTCCCGCTCTTTTCTGTTTGTTATGTCGACAACATTATCCGGCAGGAGGCATGTATGAGCAAAATAATAATAGAAGTAGAAAAGCTTGTGAAGCCCATTGTTGAAGAGTTGAATCTTGAACTAGTGGATATGGAATATTTAAAAGAAGGTCGTGACTGGTTCTTACGTATTTATATTGATACACCTCAGGGTGGGATTGATATAGAACAATGCGCTCTTGTAAGTGAGCGTGTTAGTGAAATATTAGACGCGAATGATCCAATTGAACAAAACTACTTCTTAGAAGTATCATCACCAGGTGCTGAGCGTCCGCTAAAAGAAGAGCGCGATTTTGAAAAAGCTGTTGGACAATATATTCACGTGAAAACATATGCTGCTGTTACTGAACTAAAGGAAAATGAATTTGAAGGATATCTTCTTTCCTATTCTCCAGAAGGACTTGAGATAGAAGTACGTGTTAAAACTAGAAAAATTAAAGTCCATCTAACAAGAGAGAAAATTGCATTCGCTCGATTAGCAATTAAATTATAAGCATAATGTGAATTTAGGAGTGAGGAAAATGGGTAGCGAGTTGCTTGATGCATTAACAGCACTTGAAAAACAAAAAGGCATTTCTCGGGATGTTTTAATTGAAGCAATAGAAGCAGCGTTAGTGACAGCTTATAAACGCAATTTCAACCAAGCACAAAACGTGCGTGTTGATTTAAATTTAGATAATGGATCTATGCTTGTATATTCACGCAAAGATGTTATGGAAGAAGTTTTAGACGAGCGTCTCCACATTTCTTTAGAAGATGCTAAAATGATTAATCCTGCTTTTGAACTTGGGGATATTGTTGAACAAGAAGTGACGCCTCGAAACTTTGGACGTATTGCTGCTCAAACTGCAAAACAAGTTGTTACTCAACGTGTTCGAGAAGCAGAGCGAGGGTTAATTTACGAAGAATACGTAGATCGAGAAGAAGATATCGTTAATGGAATTGTTGAACGCCTTGATGCACGTAATATTTATGTTGGTTTGGGTAAAGTAGAAGCTGTTCTTCCTGTTAATGAACAAATTCAAAACGAGGTTTACCACCCACACGATCGCATAAAAGTATTTATTACAAAAGTGGAGCGTACAACACGAGGGCCACAAGTCTTTGTATCTCGCACACATCCTGGTTTATTACGTCGACTGTTTGAAATGGAAGTGCCTGAAATTTACGATGGTATTGTTGAAATAAAATCCATTGCACGTGAAGCAGGAGACCGTTCGAAAATATCTGTTGTTGCACATAACGATGAAGTGGATCCAGTCGGTTCTTGTGTTGGTTCAAAAGGCTCTCGTGTTCAAACAATCGTCAATGAATTGAATGGTGAGAAAATTGATATTGTTGAATGGTCTGAAAATCCAGTAGTATTTGTTGCGAATGCTTTAAGTCCGTCAAAAGTATTGGATGTTCAAGTTAATGAAGATGAAAAATCGACAACAGTGGTAGTTCCTGATTATCAACTTTCACTTGCCATTGGTAAGCGTGGACAAAATGCTCGATTAGCAGCTAAATTAACAGGCTGGAAAATTGATATTAAGAGTGAAACAGATGCGCGTGAATTAGGAATATATCCATCTTCCAAAGTAGGCAATGATTATGATGTTGAAGAATATGATAATGAAGATGGATTTGAAGATACGATTGATTTATACAAAGACGACGAAGAATAAGCAAAGAGGGTGAATTCTGATGTCGATACAAAAAAAAGTTCCTTTACGTAAATGCTTGGCTACAAACGAAATGTTTCCTAAAAAAGAAATGATTCGTATTGTTCGCTCGAAGGAAGGCGAAGTTACTGTGGATTTGACAGGTAAAAAGTCAGGTCGTGGTGCATATGTTTCAAAGTCTGTGCAAGCGGTAGAAATAGCAAGAAAACGCAAGGTTTTAGACAATCAATTAGAAGTGAAAATACCTGAATATATTTACGAAGAATTAGCAGGAATCATCTCAAAAGAGGTTCAAAATGAATCCTGAACAGGCTATTTTACAACTAATAGGATTAGCAACACGTGCAAGAAAAATAACAACAGGTGAAGAGTTAGTGGTAAAAGATATTCGTAGTAATCGAGCGAAAATCGTTATTTTATCAACGGATGCTTCACATAACACGAGTAAAAAGATTAAAGATAAATGTATGTCTTACAACGTTGAGTTGCATGAATTCGGTGATCGATATGATCTCGGACATGCCACAGGGAAAGAGGCCAGAGTGGCACTCGCCATTATAGACGCCGGTTTCGCGAAAAAACTGTCCGGCCTTCTCAACGAATTAAACCGGGGGTGACCTAATGACCAAATTACGGGTTCATGAATATGCGAAACAAATTAATAAAACTAGTAAAGAAGTTATTGAACAACTAGGCAAACTGAACGTCCAGGTGACAAATCACATGTCCACTTTAGAAGGAGACGCTGTTTCTAAATTAGACTCATTGTATAAAAAACCTGCTGCTGCCGCTACTGCAAAACCTGCATCGACAAACACTAGTGCACCAGGGCAAAGCACGCGCTCACAAGGAGATCGACCACAAGGACAAAATACACGTCCACAAGGAGATCGACCACAAGGACAAAATACGCGTCCACAAGGGAATCGTCCACAAGGTCAAAGTACTCGTCCACAAGGAGATCGTCCTCAAGGGCAAAATACACGCCCACAAGGAAATCGTCCCCAAGGACAAAACACGCGTCCACAAAGCACGACTCCTGCGAAGCCATCTAGTGGTCAAGCTAGAGGTGTAGCGACGCAAGGTACTGCTAGAGATAAACAAAAATCTCAAACAACTAATACGTCTACAGATAGTCGTAAAACAGAGCAAGGTGCACAAGCTAAAGAGCAAAAAGTTTTCGGTCAAAACAAAGCTCCAGCCGGTGCCTTTAGAGGTCGTCAAGGTGGCGGTGGTAACCATCGTCCTGGTACAGGGAATCGTGCTGGTCGAAAAGGCAAACAAAATCGTCAACCAGTAGCCCCACCAGTTCCAAGAAAAGAAAAAGAATTACCAGAAAAAATTACTTTCTATGAATCATTGACGGTAGCTGAACTTGCGAAAAAATTAGGTCGTGAGCCATCTGAAATCATCAAAAAACTTTTCTTGCTTGGCGTAATGGCTACAATTAATCAAGAGCTTGATAAAGATGCAATTGAATTAATTTGTGCGGATTATGGTGTAGAAGTAGAAGAAGAAATCCGAGTAGATATCACAGACCTTGAAGTTTATTTTGAAGATGAAAATGAAGTTCAAGGCGTACAAAAAGAACGTCCACCAGTAGTAACAATTATGGGTCACGTTGACCATGGTAAAACTACTTTGTTAGACTCGATTCGAAAAACAAAAGTAACAGCAGGTGAAGCGGGCGGAATTACGCAACATATTGGAGCTTACCAAGTTGTTGAGAATGGCAAGAAAATTACCTTCTTAGATACCCCTGGACATGCTGCTTTTACAACAATGCGTGCTCGTGGAGCTAAAGTTACGGATATTACGATTCTTGTTGTTGCTGCGGACGATGGTGTAATGCCACAAACAATTGAAGCGATTAATCATGCGAAGGCCGCTGAAGTTCCAATTATAGTAGCGGTCAATAAAATGGATAAACCATCTGCAAATCCTGACCGTGTAATGCAAGAGTTAACAGAACACGGATTAGTGTCTGAAGCTTGGGGTGGAGAAACAATCTTCGCACATATTTCAGCATTAACAGGCGAAGGAATTGACAACTTATTAGAAATGATTTTATTAGTTTCAGAAGTTGCCGAACTTAAATCAGACCCTAAACGTCGTGCAATTGGTACCGTAATAGAAGCGCAATTAGACAAAGGTCGCGGTTCTGTTGCTACACTTTTAGTGCAAGAAGGAACTCTTAAAATTGGGGATCCAATCGTTGTTGGTCATACTTTTGGTCGCGTACGTGCAATGGTAAATGATCTTGGTCGTCGAGTGAAAGAAGCTGGACCAAGTACACCAGTAGAAATCACAGGACTTAGTGAAGTACCACAAGCAGGAGATCGTTTCGTAGTCTTCGAGGATGAAAAAACGGCTCGTCAAGTTGGAGAATCTCGTGCTTCAACAATGGTACAAGAACAACGTTCAGAAAAAACACGTGTCACTTTAGATAATTTATTTGACCAAATGAAACAAGGACAAATGAAAGAACTTAACCTTATTGTTAAAGCAGACGTTCAAGGATCTGTTGAAGCAATGGCAGCTTCTCTAAGGAAATTGGAAGTTGAAGGCGTTAATGTTCGAATTATCCATACGGGTGCTGGTGCAATTACTGAATCGGATATTTCTTTAGCAGCTGCTTCAAATGCGATAGTTATCGGATTTAATGTACGTCCAGATACCAATGCAAAACGTGCCGCTGAAGCTGAAGGCGTAGATATTCGTTTACATCGTGTTATTTACAAAGTAATCGAAGAAATTGAAGCTGCAATGACGGGATTATTAGATCCTGAATTCCAAGAGAAAATCATTGGCCAAGCTGAAGTCCGCGAGACATTTAAAGTTTCTAAAATCGGTACTATTGCAGGAAGTTATGTTATTGAAGGTAAAATCTCTCGTGATAGTGGAGTACGAGTAATTCGTGACAGTATCGTCGTATTCGAAGGTGAATTGGATTCACTTAAACGTTTTAAAGACGATGCAAAAGAAGTAGCAAAAGGGTATGAATGTGGTATAACTGTGAAAAACTATCATGATGTTAAAGAAGGCGACATCATCGAAGCATACGTGATGGAAGAAATTAAACGCAAATGATTTCATATGCGGAATGTGAATTCATCATTCCGACGTCACATTCGTTAAAAGAAAAGAGAGCTGTGCTTCAGCGAATGTTGACTCGAACGAAGCAAAAGTTTAATGTTTCCATTTCAGAAATTGATCATCAAGATGTTTGGCAGCGTACGAGAATCGCGATTGTTTGTGTAGCTTCATCAAGTGAAGCAAGTGATCGTGAACTTACGCACGCTATTCATTTCTTAGAATCAAATCCAGAGTGGGAACGAACGGAAACAAACCGAGAGTATTTATAGATAGAAATCGAGGTGAAGCCATTATGGCGAATCGCTCAAATCGAGTAGCCGAACAGATGAAGAAAGAGTTAGGTGAAATTATTGCACGTAAGTTAAAAGACCCTCGCATTGGGTTTGTTACAGTTACAGATGTTGAAGTAACGGGTGACTTACAACAAGCAACAGTTTATATAACTGTTCTAGGTGATAACAAAAAACGTGAAGAGACGTTAAAAGGATTAGCAAAAGCAAAAGGATTTATACGAACAGAAATTGGTCAGCGTATTCGATTACGTAAAACTCCTGAGCTTATGTTTGAGTTTGATTTATCTTCCGATTACGGTAATAAAATTGATAATTTACTTAGACAAATCAACGACGATAAAACTGAAGATGTCGAGTAATTAGAAGAAGTCTGCTTTTTTAAGCAGGCTTTTTCTAAATTGATTAGAGAATTTAAATTTTTAAAGGCATTCAAGATTTGCTATGATCAAACTGATATGGGGCTTTACGCTTTTCTAAGTACATAAGAATACATTTAAAAGGAGATGGAACGAATGCAAAATGGCATTCTTCCGCTATGGAAAGAAAAAGGGATGACTTCCCATGATTGCGTATTTAAATTACGTAAAATTTTAAATATGAAACGAATTGGGCATACCGGTACACTTGATCCTAGTGTTGAAGGGGTATTGCCTATTTGTCTCGGTGAATCCACTAAAGTAGCAGAGTATTTAACTAACGCAGGAAAAGAATATATCGCAGAAGTTACAATTGGTAGTTCCACGACAACTGAGGATGCTGAAGGAGAAGTCGTTGAATTTAACAACTCGGAGAAAAATATTTCTCGAGAACAATTAGAATCCGTTCTTACTTCATTAACCGGAGTCATAGAACAAACACCGCCGATGTACTCAGCGGTAAAGATAAATGGAAAGAAATTATATGAATATGCCAGACAAGGGTTAATTATCGAACGACCGTCGCGAGAAGTAACGATTTATGAGTTGGAACTTCTTAGTGAGGATTCCTCGTTTGTTGGGGAGTATGTCACTTTCCGCATACGCGTTGCATGTAGCAAAGGAACTTATATACGCACACTTGCTGTGCAAATCGGTGAAAAACTTGGATATCCTGCACATATGTCAAAACTAGTTCGGACTGCTTCGGGATCATTTACTGATATTAATTGTTTAACATTAGATCAGGTCCAAGAAAAAGTGGGAAGTGGAAATTTAACAGAAAATTTATTTCCCTTAGATTATGCTCTTCACGATATGCCAAAAGTGGAAGTGCCTTCAAATATGGAAAAGTCCATACGAAATGGACAAGTGCTTGATGTAATGGAAGAACTTCGGCTAAATGAACGCGTTGTTTTTACAAAGAATGGCCGTGCCGTAGCTATCTATGTAAATCACCCGACGAAAGTTGAAAAAATGAAACCCGAAAAAATGTTTTCATGGGAAAAAGAGGAGGAATAGGGTTGAAAACTATACACTTATCCTACCCTCATCACACGGAAAGTAAGGATGCAGAGGGTCCATATTCACTAGCGATAGGTTTTTTTGATGGCATCCATCTTGGTCACCAAGCGGTTATTGAAAATGCTCGACAAATCGGAAACAAATATGGGATAAAGACAGCAGTAATGACGTTTGATCCGCATCCTTCCATTGTTCTAGGTAAACGCAATGAACAAGTTTTTTATATTACACCTCTTTTACAAAAATTAGAATTACTTGAAACGATGGAAGTAGATACAGTATTTGTTGTTCGTTTCACTTCTGATTTTGCTCAACTAACCCCTGAAGAATTTATACAAAAGTTCATCATAAATTTAGGTGTAAAACATGTTACTGCAGGATTTGATTTCACATTTGGTGCACTCGGAAGTGGAACAATGGACGTCATGAAAAGCCTTGCAAACAACGATTTTACTGTGAATGTTGTAAAGAAAAAATCGGATCAAGTTGAGAAAATTAGTTCGACAAGAATTCGATCCGAACTAAAAGCTGGCAATATGGATAAAGCGCGTAGCTTACTCGGACGACCTTTTCAAATTCCAGGTGTTGTTGTTCATGGAGATAAGAGGGGCAGATTAATCGGTTTCCCAACTGCTAATATCCAAGCAAGTGAAGAATCATTTATTCCAGCTACAGGTGTATATGCTGTAAGGATGCTTGTGCAAAATGAATGGATTGATGGTGTTTGCAATGTGGGGTATAAACCTACATTCAATAATCCGGATGCCAAGAAACTGACAATTGAAGTTCATTTATTCGACTTTGACAAAAATATTTACGGAGAAGAAGTGTTCGTTGATTGGTATAAACGTATTCGAGATGAACGAAAGTTTGATGGGATTGAAGCGTTAAAAGAGCAAATTGAGAAAGACAAACTTACTGCAATTGAAACGTTAAGTAACTTATAACAGTTGCATGACGCATAAATATATGCTACTATTTCTATGTGCACAGTGATGTGCCTAACCGTTGCTTGGCAAGACGACTCACCACCGTTTGCTCAGTAATAGGGGATATTAAAAGAGTATTGGAGGTGAACCGGATGGCAATTACACAAGAACGTAAAAACGAACTTATCGCTGAGTATCGTACTCACGAAAGCGACACTGGTTCTGCAGACATTCAAATCGCGATCTTAACAGAAGAGATTAACAGCTTGAATGAACATTTGCGTACACACAAGAAAGACCACCACTCACGTCGCGGTCTATTCAAAATGGTTGGACGTCGTCGTAACTTATTGAAATACTTACGTGAAAACGAAGTATCTCGTTACCGCGATTTAATCAGCAAACTTGGTTTACGTCGATAAGATACATTTTTGAGAAAGCGGGATTTTTCCCGCTTTTTCTTTATGTTCTTACATTTATTTTATTAAAGAAATAAACACACACATAAGAATGAAAATATTTTCGCATCGAAAGCGCTTTTTTGATACACTACTAATGATACATACAACTATGTGATACAGGATTTTCAGTAGGAGAGGAGTTCATCCAATGAACGAAAAACAAATTTATTATTTTGAATGGGCAGGTCGTCCGTTACAAGTTGAAGTTGGCAAATTTGCAAAACAAGCTAACGGCGCCGTGATGGTACGTTATGGAGACTCAACCGTTCTTTCAACAGCTACCGCATCAAAACATCCAAAACCTTTAGACTTCTTTCCACTAACAGTAAACTACGAAGAACGTTTATATGCTGCAGGAAAAATTCCAGGAGGTTTTATTAAACGTGAAGGTCGTCCGTCAGAAAATGCGATTTTAACTAGTCGCCTAATTGACCGTCCAATTCGGCCACTATTTCCAGATGGTTTCCGTAATGAAGTCCAAGTTATTTCAATTGTTATGTCTGTCGACCAAGATTGTACGACAGAAATGGCAGCTATGTTTGGTTCATCATTAGCATTAATGGTTTCGGACATTCCGTTCGGAGGACCGATTGCGGGTGTGCAAGTTGGTTTAATTGACGATAAATTCATCATTAACCCTACTCAAGCACAAATGGAAAAAAGTACAATTGACTTAGTTGTAGCGGGAACAAAAGATGCAATTAACATGGTGGAAGCTGGCGCTTTAGAAGTTCCAGAAGAAGTTATGCTAGAAGCAATTATGTTTGGTCATTCAGAAATCATTAAATTAATTGAATTCCAAGAAGAAATTGCTGCCGCTATGGGTAAAGAAAAACTCGATATAAAATTATATGAGTTAGACGCAGAGTTATCAGCTGAGATTAAAGGATTATGTGAGACTGACTTGAATGCAGCTATTCAAGTTTATGAAAAACATGCTCGTGAAGAAGCAATTCGTGCTGTCAAAGATGAAGTAGTCGCTAAATTTGTTGAACGAGAATTTGATGATGCTTCAATGAAACAGGTCCGTGAAATACTGGATAAAATGGTCAAAGAAGAAGTTCGTCGTTTGATTACGGAAGACAAAGTCCGTCCAGATGGTCGTAAATTGGATGAAATTCGTCCACTTTCGTCAGAAACCGGTATTCTTCCACGTACACATGGTTCAGGACTCTTTACTCGTGGTCAAACACAAGCACTTAGTGTTGCAACTTTAGGTGCCCTTGGTGATGTTCAAATCATTGATGGTCTAGGAATTGAAGAATCAAAACGTTTCATGCATCACTATAATTTCCCACAGTTTAGCGTTGGAGAAACTGGCCCAATTCGTGGACCAGGTCGTCGCGAAATTGGTCATGGAGCATTAGGAGAACGTGCTTTAAAAGCGGTTCTTCCAGATGAAAAAGAATTCCCATATACCATTCGTTTAGTATCGGAAGTACTTGAATCAAATGGTTCTACTTCTCAAGCGAGTATTTGTGCTTCTACTCTTGCAATGATGGATGCTGGTGTGCCGATTAAAGCTCCAGTAGCCGGTATTGCAATGGGTCTTATAAAAAAAGGAGACAACTATTCCGTTCTTTCAGATATCCAAGGTATGGAAGATCATCTTGGTGATATGGACTTTAAAGTAGCAGGTACTGCTAAAGGTGTCACAGCTCTTCAAATGGATATCAAAATTGATGGTTTATCACGTACAATTTTAGAAGAAGCTTTAACACAAGCTAAAATTGGCCGTATGCATATATTAGAAAGCATGATTGCCACAATTGCAGAACCACGTGAGAACCTTTCTAAGTTTGCACCGAAAATTGTCATGATAAAAATCAATCCAGATAAGATTCGCGATGTAATTGGACCAGGTGGTAAACAAATTAATAAAATTATTGATGAAACAGGAGTTAAAATTGATACAGAGCAAGATGGTTCCATTTATATTTCATCTATAGACGAAGAGATGATTGCTCGTGCGAAAGCGATTATTGAAAGTATTGTCCGTGTCGCTGTAGTTGGCGAATATTACATGGGGAAAGTTAAACGCATTGAGAAATTCGGTGCTTTTGTAGAAATCTTCCCTGGTAAAGACGGCCTTCTTCATATATCAGAAATTCAAGAAGAAAGAACAAAAGCAGTTGAAGATGTTCTTAAGCTTGATGATGAATTGAAGGTTAAGGTTATTGAAATTGATAACCAAGGACGTGTAAACTTGTCACGTAAAATTGTTGTTAAGGAAGAAAAAGATGCGGCAGAAAATGCTGAAGCTTAAGTAAATTAAGCACATATGGAAAAGGTTGCCTATGTGGTTAATAGGCAACCTTTTCTTTGAATTATAAGAAAGTATGAACTCTTAAAGATACTTTCTTTCATTCAAGATTAGCTATGGCTAGCTTCTAGCGCCAGCTCGCACCTAAGCTAGTGGCTCACACGATGTGAGTCATGAGTGGCGTTCTGACAAAATTTCTTAGCATTTTATTTTGCACGAGTAACCGCAGGAGCAGATTTCTTTGCACTTTTTTTTGCGACGAGTAACCGCAGGAGCAGAATTCTTTGCACTGTATTTTGCGACGAGTAACCGCAGGAGCAGAATTCTTTGCACTGTATTTTTGCGACGAGTAACCGCAGAGCAAATTTCTTTGCACTGTATTTTGCGACGAGTAACCGCAGGAGCAGGATGTCGGGTTCTTAGCCTTACAGAACCTCAGGCGAAAGTAGGCTTTCGCCACGATTCTTCCTGCGCCAGTAACGAGCTATAAGGCGCTATGTGCTTTTCTTTACAGAAAGTGGGGATTTATTATCGTGTTACAAAAATATACAAGTACAAATGGTGTCCGAATTATCTCTGAACATATACCGCATGTCCGATCTGTTGCAGTTGGAGTTTGGGTACATGTTGGTTCTAGACATGAGAAGACTGAGGAAAATGGGTTAACTCATTTTATTGAACATATGTTATTTAAAGGGACTGCATCTCGCACAGCACGACAAATTGCCGAAGAATTTGATCGAATTGGTGGGCATGTAAATGCTTTTACCTCTAAAGAATATACTTGCTACTATGCAAAAGTATTAGATCATCATGCTAAACATGCAGTTTCCGTTCTAGCTGACATGTTTTTTCATTCACAATTTGATGAACATGAGTTAGACAAAGAGCGCCATGTTGTTTTAGAAGAAATATCAATGGTCGAAGATACACCTGATGATGATGTACATGAACAGTTATGGAATGTTATGTACCCCAATCAACCATTAGGAACATCCATTTTAGGGACAAAAGGAACATTAGATACGTTTACTGGAGATACTATTCATCAGTTCATGAATCATCACTATCGTCCGGAACATATTGTGATTTCAGTTGCTGGCAATATTCCTGCTGGTTTTATTAATCATATCGATTCGTTATTTGGTCAGTTCTCATCAAAATCAACTAAAGAAAGAAGTAAATTTGAACTTCCTATTTTTCATGCAGGAGAATCGTTTAAATCACGGGATACCGAACAAGGACATATATGCTTAGGTTATCCAGGTTTAAGTATTAAAGATAAGAATATTTACGATTTAGTTGTATTAAACAACATTTTAGGCGGGAACATGTCGTCACGGTTGTTCCAAGAAGTTCGTGAAGAAAAAGCACTCGCTTATTCCATTTATTCCTATCAGTCTTCATATGAAGATAGTGGGAGTGTTGTAATATATGGTGGAACTTCAAGTAATCAGTTAGCGGAGTTAAAACAAACGATCCATGAAACGATAGAAAAGGTAATCCAACAAGGTGTTGCAACCACAGAAGTAGAAAATGCAAAAGAGCAATTAAAAGGAAACTTAATGCTTGGTCTAGAAAGTACAAATGCTCGGATGAATAGAAATGGAAAAAATGAGCTAATATTTGAAGAACACAAAACGTACGATGAGGTGTTGGAATCAATCGATGAAGTTTCCATCCATCAGGTTCAAAAATTAGTGACAGAAATTTTCACTCAGCAAGCCGCTTTGTCTACTATTACCCCCTCTCATTAAATTAAATCGACGGAAACCCTATCTGTTTCTAACTTAAAAAGATAAACCTACAAGACTTGTAGGTTTGTCTTTTTTTGTTTTCTACTGAACATCACCTTTAATTTTCGCATATACATAAAATGATGGAAACAGAGGAGGGGCACAATGTTACTATCTGAATTAGCCATTAAAGAATTGATACAAATTGAAGATGGAAAAAGGTTTGGTTTGTTAGCGGATACTGAATTATTGTTTGAACCAACTTCGGGAAAAATTATTGGATTTTTAGTTATGAAAGATCAATCGAGTAAGCCGTTTAAAGCGAAATCTGCACCAAAAAACACATATATTGCATGGGAGGATATAGTCCTGATTGGCGAACATCGAATTTTGTTTACCAAAATGTCACACTTAGAAACGGAATACTCTGTATGAGTAAAAGCAAGTGGTGTGTCATGGGTATGGATCCACGTATGCAAAAGTTAGCGATTGACCTTAAAGAATCCGGAGAAGAGGTCCTCTATGTCAAAACAAAAGCATGGGGGTACAATCTAGAGCGGACACTTCTGGACTTCCAGCCTGAAAAAATGGTGTTTCCGATTCAGCCACTGGAAATGGCTGTCCCTGTAATTAATGGTCAGATATTTTCACATATCACCGTAGCATTTGTTGGGAAGCTATCTCCGGAATGGACAGAGGTGTTTGTCTCGAATGATTGTCCAGTCGAACGATATTTAGAGGATGAAGAATTCATCTGGTTAAATGCAAAGCTGACTGCTGAAGGGTTCATCGCTGCATTTTATGCAAACGAGAAAGAAACAATTGCCGGGAAAAAATTTGTCATTGCAGGTTTCGGTCGCGTTGCTAAATTACTTGCAGCTCAACTAAAGAGGATGGATGCTTTTCCATTACTCGTTGTCAGGTCATGGGAACAATTAGCGGAAGCAAAAGCAATGGGTTATAACGCCCAAGTACTTTCACCAACTTTTGAAATGCAAGGTTATTATTTCATTAATACAATACCCGCACGATGGTTCACAAAAGAATACCAGCAAGGCTTTATAAACTGTAAAACGTTTTATGATGTAGCCTCAGCTCCTGGGTGCCTAGAGATTGATGATTCTCCAGTTAATTATCATCTATATACATCTTTACCTGGTCAATTTATTGAAAATGATGCAGCCAAATTGTTATCTACGTGTGTGAGGAAGTTGTCGAAAGATTATTGAGGAGGAAGTATGTGTTAACCGGAAAAAGAATTGGATTTGGAATTACTGCATCGCATTGTACGTATGAAGAGGTCGTACCAAAAATTTCATTGTTACGTGATAATGGGGCTATAGTAGTACCCATTATTACGCATTCAGTTTTAGCTGCGGCTACGAGGTTTGGGACAGGGGAAGAATGGGTGAAAAAAATCGAGGAAGCTGCGGGTGCGAAGGTTATTTCAACGATTGTCGATGCGGAACCACTTGGTCCAAAAACGCCAGTCGATTGTATGGTCATTGCTCCAATGACAGGTAACTCGATAAGTCGATTTGCCAACGCAGCTACAGACTCACCAGTATTAATGGCTGCAAAAGCAACCATGCGCAACGGTTCACCAGTCGTGCTAGGTATTTCCACAAATGATGCACTCGGATTAAATGGTGTGAATTTGATGAAACTTTTAAATTCAAAACATATTTACTTTATACCATTTGGTCAAGATGATCCATACAAAAAACCGAATTCCCTTATTGCGGATTTTTCGAAAATTGTTCCTACAATTGTTGCTGCAATTAACCACCAACAAGTCCAACCTCTATTAATCCAGCATGAATAGTTTAATTAATTTACATGCACACCTCAGTAAGAGTGTGATACAATACCTCCATTATGTTTGTGTTTTTGTAATAAAGGAGAGATTGACATGTCAAAACAATATTCTTTAGCCATAGTAGGTGCAACAGGTGCGGTTGGTGAAAAAATAATGGACCAACTAGTAAAAAGAAATTTCCCAATAAGCCATATTAAGTTTTTAGCTTCCAAACGGTCTGCTGGAAAAGTCATAGAATTTAAAGGGAAATCTCACATTATTGAAGAAGCGACACCGGATTCATTCAATGGTGTAGATATCGCACTATTCAGTGCAGGCGGATCTGTTTCAAAATTATTAGCGCCTGAAGCCGCATCACGTGGAGCGGTAGTAATTGATAATACTAGCGCTTTCCGAATGGATGAAAATGTTCCGTTAGTAGTTCCAGAAGTAAATCGAGAAGATTTAAAGGCGCATAAGGGAATTATAGCGAATCCTAATTGCTCAACCATTCAAATGGTCGTAGCGCTTGAGCCAATACGACAAGCATACGGCTTAAATCAAGTCATTGTATCTACCTATCAAGCGGTTTCTGGAGCTGGGTCTGTTGCAATTAAGGAATTAGAAGACCAAAGTCATACATTTGGTGAAACATTAAACGCAAAAGCCGAAGTGCTGCCTGTCAAAGGTGCAGAGAATCATTACCCAATAGCATTTAATGTAATTCCACAAATTGACGTATTTGATGATAACGGATATACGTATGAAGAAATGAAAATGATCAATGAAACAAAAAAAATCATGCATATGCAAGACCTTGCTGTTTCTGCAACATGTGTGCGTTTACCAGTTGTTTCAGGACATTCCGAATCGGTTTTTATTCAAATTGAAAAAGACGGCGTAACAGCTGATGATATAAGAAAACTATTAACACATTCTGAAGGAATTCAAATTTTGGATGATCCCGCAAATCAAATTTATCCAATGCCATTGTTTGCTGAAGATAAAGATGAAGTCTTTATTGGACGAATTCGCCACGATTTATCTAACAAAAAAGGATTCCATATGTGGATCGTTGCTGACAATCTCTTAAAAGGCGCAGCGTTGAATTCGATTCAAATAGCAGAAGCGATGATTGAAGACGGAATATTATAGAAGGAGGGATTCAAATGCAGATAGGTCGCGTTTCAACAGCCATGATTACACCTTTTTCACCTGATGGATCCATCCATTATGAAATGGTTGCCAAATTAATAGAACATCTAATAGCAACAGGTACTGATTCCCTTGTTGTATGTGGTACGACAGGTGAATCTCCAACGTTAACTTTTCAAGAAAAAGTAGATCTTATTCGATTTACGGTGGAATCTGTAAATAAACGAATTCCTGTAATCGCAGGTACAGGAAGCAATAGCACGATGGCTTCCATCGAGTTAACTAAAATAGCAGAAGAAACGGGCGTAGACGGAATCATGCTCGTAACTCCTTATTATAATAAACCCGATCAACGTGGAATGTTTGAGCATTTTAAAACCATAGCAAATGCTACGAATTTGCCTGTTTTACTTTACAATATTCCCGGTCGTTCCGTAGTTAATATGTTACCAGAAACGGTATTAAGATTAAGTGAAATCTCCAATATTCAAGCGATTAAAGAAGCCGGTGGTAACTTAGAACAAATGTCAGATATAATTGCTGGCAGTCTTCAGGATTTTGACGTTTATAGCGGTGACGATGGATTGACTTTACCGCTCCTTTCAATAGGAGGAGCAGGAGTTGTTTCAGTTGCTTCCCACGTTGTTGGAGAAGATATGCAAAAATTAATAAAGGCTTTTGAAGAGGGAAGACATCAAGATGCTGCTACAATCCATCACGCGATGTTACCTCTAATTCGAGCTCTCTTCGCTAAACCGAATCCGGTTCCAGTTAAATATGCGCTAGGTAAACTTGGTTTGGATGTTGGAACGGTTCGTTTACCTCTTGTAGACATGACGGCTGAAGAACAAGAAGAATTCGATTGTGCATGGGACCTATATGAACAAAAAAGAAAGAGTTTTAACTAATTTCCGAAAGGTCAGTATTAACTGGCCTTTTTTGTCATTTTAGAGCGTAATAATTTGTATTGGTAGTTACTTTCATTCAAGACAAGCTAGGTTCCGCACAAACACTCTATTTATCCTGTTCTGTAATTATGGTGTTGAGTTAAAATTGCACTTTTCGCTTTTCTATTTGTACTGTTGTCGTTTGTCTCGTATAATGAATGCAGTGGATGTTGTTCGGGTAAATTTTTAGGAGGAAAGCAAGTGACTAAAATAAAAAATGAAACAATTCGAATCATCCCCCTCGGTGGAGTAGGGGAGATTGGAAAAGCAATGTACGTTGTCGAAATCGACGAAGAAATATTTGTGGTAGATAGTGGATTAATGTTCCCAGAAGATGAAATGCTTGGTATTGATATTGTCATTCCAGACGTTACGTATCTAGAGGAGAATAAAGACCGTGTAAAAGGGATATTCTTAACACATGGACATGAAGACGCGATTGGATCAATCTCGTATTTATTAAATAAAATCCAAGCGCCAATCTATGGTTCTCGTTTAACTATTGCTTTAGCAAAAGAACATTTAAAAGAGTTACCAGCAGCACAGCCAGTGAAGTTTTTCGAAGTTACAAATCGCAGTCGTATGAATTTCAAAACAACATATGTTACGTTCTTCCATACAACGCACAGTATCCCTGATTCTTTAGGTATTGCATTCCATACCTCTGAAGGTGCTATTGTCCATACAGGCGAATTTAAGTTTGACCAATCGGCTAAAGGGAGCTATCGTCCTGATATAGCTAAAATGGCTGGTTTAGGTGAAGAAGGCGTGTTCATTTTAATGTCTGATTCAACTGAAGCAGAACGTCCTGGCTATACCACTTCTGAGGCAGTGGTTGAGGAGCAACTTTCTGAAACGTTTTATGGTGCAAATGGAAGAATTTTAGTTTCATTATATTCTTCTAACTTTATCAGAATTCAACAAATTTTTGATAAATCGTTAGAATCGAAACGTAAAGTAGCTGTAGTTGGGAAAACATTAGAAAATGTATTTGAAGTCGGTATGCGTTTAGGTTATTTAAATGTCGATGAAGAAACATTAATATCAATTAAAGATATAACGAAGTATGCGGATGAAGAAGTGGTGATTATTGTATCCGGCTCACAAGGTGAACCACTTGAAGCATTAGAAAAAATGGTACGAAAACACCACAAAGACGTAAAAATTAAAGACACAGACACTGTATTAATTACCTTTACACCTTCTCCCGGAATGGAAGTAAAGATGTATAAGACGATGAACCAACTGGCAAAAGCAGGAGCTAAAGTATTAACTGCTAGTAAAAAGGTGCACGTTTCTGGACATGGTAGCCAAGAAGATTTGAAAATGATGTTGAATTTAATGAAACCTCAATATTTCATCCCGATTCAAGGGGAGTATCGCATGCTGATGGCCCACTCTAAGCTTGCGCAATCGACTGGATTATCAAAAGCTCAAATTTTTATTGCCGACAAAGGTGATATTGTTGAACATAAGAATGGCAAAATGAGAATGAGTGGACGAGTTCAAGCTGGTAATGTTTTAATTGATGGTATTGGTGTTGGAGATGTTGGAAACATCGTATTAAGAGACCGTAAACTACTGTCTCAAGATGGAATCTTCATTGTTGTAGTTACACTAAACCGTTCTCAGAAAAAAATAGCTTCTGGTCCGGAAATTTTGTCACGAGGATTCGTTTATGTACGTGAATCTGAGAAACTAATGGAAGAGTCAGCAGAGCTTGTGAAAAAGATTGTTGAAAAATATGTGAATAAAGATACCTTTGAATGGACAAATATTAAACAAGAAATCCGAGATACACTAAACTCATATTTATACCAACAAACAAAAAGGCGTCCGATGATTATCCCGATTATTATGGAATATTAATGTGCCACTTAGCAAAGGATTTCCTAGCCATATGAATCGGCAGGAAATCCTTTTTGTATGATGAAGAAAGCAGGTGACTAGCATGAAACGAAAAAAGAAAACTGTAATAAAAAAGAAAAAACCTAAACAGATGCACCCATTAATGTATGAAATTATTGGTCTTTTATTAATAGGACTGTCGATCATTACTTTTTTTGAATTTGGTTCTGTCGGATTTGCACTTTCCTCATTTACTTATTTTTTATTTGGTAATTGGCATATTGCAGTAATATTATTTTTACTGGTTTTTGCACTTATGATGATGGTCCAACGTTCGATACCTAGTTATAGTAATCGTATTTTAGTTGGGTATTTATGTATTCTAGCAAGTTTAACGTTAATCAGCCATCACGCTTTATTTGAAAATTTATTTCAAGGTGGTGCCCTTTTAAGTGATTCAGTACTAAGAGAAACGTGGCGTGTACTGATTGAAAGTGATGGGATTACGGAAAGGGATCATTCACTTGGCGGAGGAATGCTTGGAGCTTTTCTATTTGCAGCCTTTCATATCTTGTTTGATGCAAGTGGAGCAATCATAGCAGGCTGGTTATTATTTATTATTGGGTGCGTATTGTTATCAGGAAAAGCTTTAGTTCCATTCATTGCCAGCCAGGTTGCACAATGGAGAAACAATTGGAAGCTTTCACGTACAAAGAAAAAAGTGAAGGCAAAACCAGAAGTTAAAGTATCAAGAAGAAAAGAATTGCGTGAACAAATTGATCCAGTGGCTACGATAGATGAGCGACCTGAAGCGGCTACCGTTGCTGAAGAAGTTCATGTATCTCCTATTATATCTGCTTTTACCGAACGAGTTGAAAAGCGCAACGATAGTGTTCCAGATGGTGTAGAAGAGGTCGATGTTGAAAAAGTGTTTGAAGCAGTATCTGAGGCTGTTCAAGAAAACGAAGCTTATCAATTACCTCAAGTAACGTTATTAAACTCGCCACCACATAGTGATCAAAGTGGTGAGTACTCTCTTATTCAAGCAAATGCTAAAAAACTTGAACAAACATTTAACAGTTTTGGTGTCAAAGCCCGTGTGACTCAAGTACATTTAGGTCCAGCTGTTACGAAATATGAAGTATTACCTGATACAGGAGTTAAAGTAAGTAGAATTGTGAGTTTAAGTGACGATTTAGCATTGGCTTTGGCTGCTCGTGATATTAGAATTGAAGCTCCAATCCCTGGGAAATCAGCAATTGGTATTGAAGTTCCTAACCAAGAAGTTGCAATAGTAAGTTTACGTGAAGTACTCGAAGCAAAAGAAAATAGTAAACCAGATGCGAAGCTTTTAATTGGTTTAGGACGAGATATTACTGGACAAGCAGTTCTAGCAGAGTTAAATAAAATGCCACATCTATTAGTGGCTGGTTCCACAGGTAGTGGAAAAAGTGTTTGCATTAACGGAATTATCGTCAGTATTATTATGCGTGCAAAACCGCATGAAGTGAAAATGATGATGATTGACCCTAAAATGGTGGAGTTAAATGTTTATAATGGTATTCCACATTTGTTAGCGCCTGTTGTAACAGATCCAAGAAAGGCTTCCCAAGCTTTGAAAAAAATTGTGTCGGAAATGGAACGAAGATACGAATTGTTCTCTCACACAGGAACAAGAAATATTGAGGGATATAATGACCATGTAAGTACTTGGAATGATGAGAATGAAGAAAAACATCCTAAATTACCATACATTGTTGTCATTGTGGATGAGTTAGCGGACTTAATGATGGTTGCATCAAATGATGTAGAGGATTCGATAACGCGCTTAGCACAAATGGCACGTGCAGCTGGAATTCACTTGATAATTGCTACACAAAGACCAAGTGTGGATGTTATTACAGGTGTAATTAAAGCCAATATTCCTTCCCGCATCGCATTTGCTGTATCCTCTTCTATTGATTCTCGTACAATACTTGATATGGGTGGAGCGGAGAAACTACTTGGGCGCGGAGATATGCTATTTTTAGCAGCAGGTGCATCGAAACCTGTTCGAGTGCAAGGCGCATTTTTATCCGATCAAGAGGTAGAAAAAGTCGTTGATTATACAATTTCACAACAAAAGGCTCAATACCAAGAAGAGATGATTCCTTCTGATATAGAAGAAGTTTCTATAGAAGAGCAAACCGATGATTTATACGATGATGCGGTTCAACTCGTAACAGATATGCAAACAGCATCTGTCTCTTTACTGCAACGGAGGTTCCGCGTTGGGTATTCAAGAGCAGCAAGAATCATTGACCAAATGGAAATGCGCGGGATAATTGGCCCGTATGAAGGAAGTAAGCCTAGACAGGTTTTACAATCGAAGCAACTTGATGACTATTCTTAAAGCCCTAAATAAGACATATGTATTACAAATAATATATTTTTTTTACGAAACTCTCTGATTTTAATCAAAAATCTATTTATTTAAACAAGTATAAATGGTATAGTATGTCTGATTAGTAGGAACGTTTTACATCAGATATCTGATCTCTACTTATGGTGGGTGGTTCATATGACAATTAAATCAGATCATCGTCATTTGTATCTTCAAGTGATCGATCGTCTAAAAGACGATATTGCAAAAGGTGTATTTCAAGAGAAGGAAAAACTTCCTTCAGAGTTTGAACTCGCCAAATCACTTGGAGTCAGTCGTGCTACACTTCGTGAAGCTTTAAGACTGTTGGAAGAAGAAAACATCATCGTTAGACGACATGGTGTCGGTACATTTGTAAATCCTCGTCCAGTCTTTACGTCTGGTATCGAGCAGTTAACAAGTGTATCAACCATGATTCGTAAAGCGGGAATGGAACCGGGAACGATTTATTTGAGTTCATCGGAGGCCCTACCGTCTGAGGAAGATGTAAAACGCTTTCATTGCGAAATAGATGAGTCTGTCATTACAATTGAACGTGTAAGAACAGCTAATGGTGATCCGGTTGTATACTGTGTGGACAAAGTGCCAACAAAGTATCTACCGAACGATTTTTTAAGTCGACAAGAAGGTTCTATTTTTACTGCAATCGAGGAATCCGGTCAAATACGTATTTCACATGCCATTGCATTTATAGATCCAACTGGGTATCACGAAGTAGCTTCACCATTTTTGGAATGCGAACCCGAAACGGCGTTACTTGTTCTGAAGCAATTACATTATGATGACAATGATCAAGTTGTGTTGTATTCAAAAAACTATTTTCGAGCTGATAAATTCAGTTTCCATGTAGTGCGTAAACGGGTGTAAAACAACAAACTTTCCTGCTAATATGAAAAAACATTTTTGGGGGTACTCAAATTGACAAAACGTAAATTCGGTTTAGCTTTATCAATGGTATTGGCTGCTAGTACTTTATTAGCTGCTTGTGGTAGTGACAAGGAAAATGGTACAGAAACAAAAGGCGGAGAAAAAGCAACAACTAATGAGTTCTCTGCAGCAATGGTTACTGACGTTGGTGGAGTTGATGATAAATCATTCAACCAATCGGCTTGGAAAGGTCTTCAAGAATTTGGTAAAGAAAATGGACTTGAAAAAGGCGACGGTGGAATTGATTACTTACAATCAGCTTCTGACGCTGACTACAATACAAACTTAAACAACTTAGTACGTCGTGATTTTGACATCGTATTCGGTATTGGTTTCTTGATGGAAAATGCCGTTAAAGAAATCGCTGAACAACAACCAGATGCTCATCTTGCCATTATTGATGCAGTTGTAGATCAACCAAATGTTGCTTCAGTAATGTTTAAAGAACAAGAGGGTGCTTATCTTGCTGGTGTAGCTGCAGCATTAATGAGTGAATCAAAAAAAATCGGTTTCGTTGGCGGTATGGATATTCCAGTTATCGAACGTTTTGAAGCAGGTTTCTTAGCAGGTGTTGCTGCTGTAGACCCAAGTATCAAAGTTGACGTTCAATACACTGGTAAGTTCGATGACGCTGCGTTAGGTAAAACAACGGCAAACCGCATGTACTCATCTGGCGTAGATATTATTTTCCACGCAGCTGGTGGTACTGGTAACGGTGTATTCGCAGAAGCAAAAGAATTAAAAACTAAAGATGCAAATGCTAACGTATGGGTAATTGGAGTTGACTCTGACCAATATGAAGAAGGTGCTGTAGGCGATACAAACGTAACTTTAACTTCAATGTTAAAACGTGTTGATACTGCAGTTCAAAATCTTTCTAAAATGGCTATGGACGGAGAATTCCCTGGTGGCAAAACAACTGTTTATGGTTTAGCAGAAGAAGGCGTTGGATTAGCTGATTCTCGTGGAGCAATTCCGGATGATGTATTAGCTCAAATCGATGAATATGCAGCGAAAATTGTTGATGGTTCAGTTACTGTTCCTGAAACTGTAGAGTAATTTTCACGACTAATACAGTTCATCATAAAGACCGGGTTTCCGGTCTTTATGATGTTATCATTCAATTATTAAATTAATAGATGAAAGGTTTTTAATCTTGAAACCTTTCCTGTATTAATTTATTTTTTATTTTAACAGCGTCTAAGGGAGTGAAGATTATGGAATATGTAATAGAAATGCTCGATATCCGAAAAGAATTTGGAACATTCGTAGCTAATGACAATATTACTCTTCAACTAAAAAAAGGTGAAATTCATGCACTTTTAGGTGAGAATGGTGCAGGGAAATCAACTTTGATGAATGTGCTCTTTGGTCTTTACCAACCTGAAGGTGGAGAAATTCGTGTTCATGGTAAAGCAGTGAGAATTACGGATCCAAACGTAGCCAATCGACTCGGTATCGGGATGGTTCATCAGCATTTTATGTTAGTAGAAGATTTCACAGTAACAGAAAATATTATTTTAGGCAGTGAACCGACAACAGTAGGAATGATTAATACCAAATCTGCTGCTAAAAAAGTAAAAGAATTATCAGAGCTTTATGGTTTAAATGTAGACCCCTATGCAAGAATTGAAGATATTTCTGTAGGCATGCAGCAACGTGTTGAGATACTGAAAACGTTGTATCGAGGTGCAGAAATTTTAATTTTTGACGAGCCTACTGCCTCATTAACTCCACAAGAGATTATGGAATTAATTCAAATAATGCGCCGTTTGACTGAAGAAGGAAAATCGATTATTTTAATTACCCATAAATTAAAAGAAATTATGGATGTTTCAGATCGCGTAACGGTTATTCGAAAAGGTAAAGGAATTGGAACCGTTACAACAGCTGAAACAAACCCAAATGAACTTGCTGATTTAATGGTAGGTCGTCATGTGGAATTTAAAACAGTTAAAAACGATTCCAATCCAAAAGAAGAAGTATTAAATGTTTCTAACTTAGTAGTTACAGATTATCGTGGAATTGAAAAAGTAAAAGGACTAAATTTGACAGTTCGTCGTGGTGAAATTGTAGGTATTGCAGGAATAGATGGAAATGGTCAATCAGAGTTGGTAGAAGCTATTACAGGCTTGAGAAAAGTAAAAAGCGGCAAGGTGTTTATTAATGGTGTTGACCTCACTGGAAAACGCCCACGTAAAATAACTGAGGCAGGTGTTGGACATATTCCACAGGATCGTCATAAACATGGTCTTGTACTGGATTTTCCTATTGGACATAATATCGCTTTACAAACCTATTATAAAGATCCAATTACCAAAAATGGATTTATGAACTATTCAACGATTTCTAAAAAAGCCAATGAAATTATTCAAAAATACGATGTTCGAACACAAGGATCTCATGAACCTGCTCGTGCGCTATCGGGTGGTAATCAACAAAAAGCCATTATTGGACGTGAAATTGACCGGGAACCAGATCTTTTAATTGCAGCACTTCCTACACGAGGGTTAGACGTGGGAGCAATTGAATTCATTCATCAACGGTTAATCGAGCAACGTGATAATGGGAAAGCAGTGTTATTAATTTCATTTGAATTAGATGAAGTTATGAATGTTTCCGATAGAATTGCAGTTATATATGATGGTCAAATTGTCGACACATTGGACCAAAAGCAAACGAATGAACAAGAACTTGGCTTACTAATGGCAGGTCATTCGAAAAAGGGTATCAGTGAGAAAAATCAATTGAAAGAGGGGGACGATCATCATGTCGAATAGACTGATCAATATTCTTGTTCCCTTAATATCTGTTATTTTGGGCTTAATTGTAGGTGCAATTGTCATGTTTGTCAGTGGATATGATCCAGTTAAAGGGTACATGGCATTATGGAGTGGAATTTTTGGTGATGCCTATACCATTGGTGAAACAATTCGCCAAATCACACCCTATATTTTAGCGGGATTAGCGGTAGCATTTGCTTTCCGTACTGGGCTTTTTAACATAGGTGTGGAAGGGCAGTTAATCGTGGGTTGGTTTGCAGCAGCTTACGTGGGGATTACGTTTGACGAACTACCAAAATACATCCATTTACCCCTTGCATTACTTGCTGCGGCAGCTGCTGGGGCATTATGGGGATTCATACCGGGTCTTCTCAAAGCTCGTTTTAAAGTCCATGAAGTTATTGTCACAATCATGATGAACTACATTGCGCTTCATACATCGAACGCGTTAATAAAAGTAGTATCTGATGGTGGAGACAATACGGGAGCAATTCATCCTACAGCTTCATTAAGATCGGAATTCTTTCAAAACATGACAGAGTTCTCACGTTTACATTATGGTATTTTTATTGCACTAGCAATGGTATTAGTTATGTGGTTAATCTTAGAGAAAACAACACGTGGTTTTGAATTAAAAGCTGTTGGGTTAAACCAAAATGCCTCAGAATACGCTGGTATGAATGTAAATAAAAATATTATACTTGCCATGTCGATATCAGGTGCTTTTGCTGGTTTAGGTGGCGCGATGGAAGCGTTAGGAACATTTGAATATGCTTCAATTAAAGGTGGATTTACAGGAATTGGTTTCGATGGAATCGCTGTAGCCCTTCTTGGTGCAAATACGCCACTTGGTGTTATATTTGGTGCAACTTTATTTGGTTCATTAAAGTATGGCGCATTAAATATGCCGAATGCTGCAGGTATTCCGACGGAAATCGTGTCAATAGTTATTGCAATAATTATTTTCTTTGTAGCTTCTGGTTATGTGATTCGATTATTTATAGAGCGCTTAAGCAAGAAAAAGGGGGCGAAGTAACATGAGTTTCTTAGATGTTTTATATTTCATCGTTCCTGCCGCAATTTTTTATGCAGCGCCTCTTATTTTAACGGCTATCGGTGGCGTATTTTCTGAACGTTCTGGAGTTGTAAATATTGGTTTAGAAGGTCTAATGGTAGTGGGGGCTTTTGTCGGAATCGTGTTCAACTTATTTTATGTTGATGTTTTCGGAGCAACAACACCATGGATGTCTCTTTTAGCTGCTATGGTAGTAGCTTCTCTATTCTCATTATTACATGCAGTAGCATCCGTATCTTTCCGGGCTGACCAAGTCGTCTCTGGTGTTGCCATTAATCTACTAGCAGTGGCTTTAAGTTTATTTTTAGTGAAAAAGATATATGGGAAAGGTCAAACGGGTTTTATTGAAGAACGTTTCTTACGTGATGACATTCCTTTTTTAAAGGATATCCCTATTTTAGGTCCGATGTTATTCCAAAATGTCTATTGGACTTCTGTATTAGCAATAGGAATTGCGATTCTAGCATGGGTTGTATTATATTATACGCCTTTCGGTCTACGTCTTCGTTCAGTCGGTGAACACCCAATGGCAGCAGACACAATGGGAATCAATGTATCTCGTATGCGTTATATTGCCGTTATGATTTCCGGTGGGTTAGCTGGTATTGGTGGCGCAATTTATTCACAATCAATTTCGTTAGATTTTGGTCATTCCACCATTAATGGACAAGGATTTATGGCCTTAGCCGCAATGATTTTTGGTAAGTGGCATCCACTAGGTGCAATGGGGGCAGCTTTATTCTTCGGATTTGCACAAGCGTTGAGTATTGTTGGTAGCAAATTACCGTACATCGAACAAGTTCCAAGTGTATTATTATTAATTCTTCCTTACGTTTTAACGATTCTAGCACTTGCTGGGTTTATCGGAAAAGCTAATGCACCAAAAGCCAATGGTGTTCCATACATTAAAGGAAATAGATAAAATATAGTTAAGGACCAGGCTTATTGCCTGGTCCTTTTATTGTGCTATTTGCAATGATTTGTTCGCTACATGTATAGTGGAAGTAATGGTTTGCCATATTATAGAGATAGGAGGGGATTTCGATGTTTCAATCAATCGAGTTAAAACAAGGCATAAATTTACATATACGAAAAACCGACCAATTTAAAACGGTGAATTTTTCTTTCAAATTTAAACAAGCCTTATCCGAGCAGTCTGCGTCGGAGCGATCTGTATTAGCAAATGTTCTACTTCATAGCAATGAGCAGTACCCATCCAATCCTGCATTTCGTAGTTATCTAGATGAATTGTATGGTACAGCGATGTATATGGATTCCTCTAAGAGAGGAAATGAACATTTTGTTACATTGCTTGCAGAGTCCGTGAATGACCAATATTTATCTACTGGTGGAGTATTAGAACGAGTAATGGATTTATTGAAAGTAGTATTATTTAATCCTAATGTTGAAAATGGTGTATTTAAGGAATCGATTATTAAACGGGAAAAGGACTCCGTTATTCAGCGAATAGAATCTCTTTATGACGATAAAACAAGATACGCTCAACATCGCCTAGTTGAATTACTTCGACCGAATCATCCAGCATCCATTGGTGCTAACGGAACGATTGAATTAGTTCAAGCAATTACTCCAACATCTTTATGGGATGCGTATCAGCGAATGCTCAATGAAGATGAGCTTGATATTTATGTTGTGGGTGACATTGATGAAGCAAACATGACAAATTCCATAAAAGAAGCATTTCCTTTAGAAGGTCGAACACCACTTCAAAAACAAAAGATAGAACAACATAATATGGATCCTAAGAATCCTTCCCATGTAAAAGAAACACAGGATATGAAGCAAGGTAAACTGCATATTGGATTTGAAACCCCTATTACATTTACTCATCCTGATTTCCCTATTATGCAAATAACAAATGGAATTTTTGGTGGCTATCCACATGCGAAATTATTTATGAATGTTCGTGAAAAAGAAAGTATGGCTTATTATGTCTCTAGTTCTTTTTCTTCATCCTATGGACTAATTTTCGTATTAGCAGGTATTGATGCAAGTAAAGAGGAAAAGGCCATAAGCTTAATCGATGAACAATTGGAAGCTCTTAAAAAAGGTGAAATAACCAAAATGGAAATCGACCAAACTGTTGCTATGTTAAAAAATCAATTAAAAGAAGCTCTAGATTCAGCTAGAGGGCAAATTGAAATTTTCGATCAATATAAGGAACTGGATGAAACCTTTAGAGTAGAAGATTGGTTTGCTAAATGGTCATCCGTTACAAAAGATGATGTACAAAAAATGGCGAATACCATCGATAAAAAAATGGTTTATTTCTTATCTGGAAAGGAGGAGTCATCTAATGAAGGAACTCCACTTTAAACAAATAGATGAAAAAATGTACCATGAAAAAATGGATAATGGGTTAGATGTTTATATACTTCCGAAAAAAGGTTTTTCCAAAACGTTTGTTACTTTTACAACGAAATACGGAGCAATTGATAATACCTTTGTTCCAAGAGGCCAGACTGAACCAGTAAATGTGCCAGATGGAATTGCCCACTTTTTAGAACATAAGATGTTTGAGAAAGAAGAAGGCGATGTCTTTCAAAAATTTAGCGGTTTTGGTGCCGCAGCCAATGCTTTCACTTCCTTCACGAGAACAGCTTATTTATTTTCGGCCACAGATCATCTTTATGAAAATACAGAGACATTATTAAACTTTGTCCAAGAACCTTACTTTACAGCCGAAACGGTGGAAAAAGAAAAGGGCATTATTGGTCAAGAAATTACGATGTATGATGACCTTCCAGATTGGAGATTATATTTTGGTACAATCGACAATATGTATCATAATCATGCCGTTAAGATTGATATTGCAGGAACAATCGATTCAATAGATAAAATTACCGCAGAGCATTTGTATACCTGTTATGAAACTTTTTACCACCCATCAAATATGCTTATGTTCGTAGTAGGGTCAGTTCAACCAGAAGAAATGATGACGTATATTCGTGAAAATCAGAGTAAAAAAGAGTTTGCAGAACCTACTGAAATAAAGCGGGTTTTCCCTGATGAACCTAGCGAAGTAGCGAAAAAAGAAAACGCATTATATATGGATGTACAAAAACCAAAAGTTTATATTGGTTTAAAAGCTAAAGAAACATCTCTTCAAGGAGAAGAGATGTTAAGACATGAGCTTGCCGTACAACTTACTTTAGAATTAGCCTTTGGTAGAGCATCAGACTTTTATTTTAATGCATACGAAAAAGGTTGGGTGGATGAATCTTATTCATTTGACTTCACACTTGAAAAAGGGTTTGGTTTTGCGATTATTGGTTCAGACACATCAGTTCCAGATGAACTTACGAATGCAATAAAGCAGGAGTTAGCTAAAATTGAAGGAAAATGGTCTTATGAAGAATCTGATTTAGATCGTGTTCGAAAAAAGAAAATCGGGTTTTTCCTTCGGGCGCTTAATTCAGTTGAATACATTGCCAATCAATTCACCCGCTATGCTTTCAACGACATGAATTTATTCGATGCTGTACCAGTATTGGAGAAGATGACGGTTGCCGATTTACAACAAGCTTTTAAAACCATACAAGGTGAAAGTCAACAAACTGTATTCTCCATTTTGCCTAAAAAAGAAAAGGCGAAAGAATGAAAAAATTCGCCTGTATTTTTGGGGCTTCTGGAGAGATTGGCCAATCTATTAGCTTCCAAATGGCAAAAGAAGGATGGAGTTTATATCTACACTTTCATGAAAATGAACGGGCTGTTTTTGATTTACAAAAGCAGCTTTCCTTTACTTACAAAGAACAAGAATTTTTTATAATTCAGTCAGACTTAGCTTCTATACAAGGAGCTGAAAGAGTTTGCGATTCTATTTTTGAAGTACAGGCATTGGTTTTTGCGCATGGTCAATCGCTTTATAAATTGTTAGACGATACGACTGCAGAAGATATGGATACATTATGGAAAACTCATGTCCAAAATCCTCTCCTAATTGTTCGAAGTCTTGCATCGAAATTAAGAAAACATAAACAGTCTTACATTGTGTTTATAGGCTCTATATGGGGAGAAACTGGCGCATCGGGTGAGACGCTTTATTCCACCATAAAAGGAGCTCAACATGCATTTGTAAAAGCGTATGCAAAGGAAGCTGGTTCATCAGGTATTCGTGTCAACATAGTTGCCCCGGGTATTATCGAGACAAAGATGAATGCTGACTTTGATAATGATGAAATAAAAAACCTTACTCAAGAAATACCTTTGCAACGTATTGGGCAACCGATCGAAGTTGCACATATGGTCCAGTTTCTTACAAGCGGAAATGCGGATTATGTAACTGGACAGATTATAAGTGTTAATGGTGGATGGTACATATAAATTCTTAGTTTACACATACTGAATGTGAAAAGGAGGGATTGTTATGGCACTGTTAGAAAATTGGCAAAAATGGACAAGTTTTTTAGGAGCTAATTTAGAAGATGCTGAATCATCAGGTATGTCTAAAAAAGCAATTCAGTCAACTGCATTTCAAATTGGAGATTATCTAGCCAAAAATGTTGATCCTAAAAATGAACAGGAGCGTGTGCTGTCTGATTTATGGTCAGTGGCAAATGAAGACGAACAGCATGCGTTAGCAAATATGGTCGTTAAACTTGTCAAGCAAAAAAATGTGCATTAAGTAAAAGGAGGAACATTGTTCCTTCTTTTCTTTTTTTCTTTTCTTACGTAGTAAAATCAGATATGATAGAACTTAAAGAGGTTCAACTAGTTTTCTTCATGATAGAAGATGGTAATAGAGAGGTCGTAAAATAATGCGCGAATGGTATTTTGAATATGAAATACAAGTTAATCGTCCTGGGCTATTAGGCGATATTGCTTCTTTACTCGGTATGCTTCGGGTTAACATTGTCACGATCAATGGTGTTGATCAAGGAAGACGTGGAATGTTGCTTCGTGCTGAAAACGACGTGCAAATCGAACGATTTGAATCTATTGTTTCAACAATGGAAACCATTCGTGTTACCAAATTCCGTGAACCAAAACTGCGAGATATATTGGCTGTAAGACATGGTCGCTATATACAACGTGATGCGGATGACCGTAAAACATTTCATTTTGTACGAGATGAACTGGGTTTACTAGTTGATTTCATGGCCGAGTTATTCAAACAAGAAGGCCATAAATTAATTGGAATTCGGGGGATGCCACGTGTAGGGAAGACAGAATCAGTCGTTGCTGCTAGTGTTAGTGCTAATAAAAAGTGGGTTTTTTTATCATCAACAATGATTAAACAAACCGTTAGAAACCAGTTAGCTGGAGATGAATTTAGCGATAATAATATTTTTATTCTGGATGGCATCGTTACAAGACAATCCTCTGATGAAAGACATTTGCAATTAGTTCGTGAAATGATGCGATTACCATCAATTAAAGTAGTGGAACATCCAGACATGTTTGTTCAGCACTCAGAGTTTACAATTGAAGATTTCGATTACATAATTGAACTACGAACAGAACCCGAGGAAGAAATTACGTATGAAATGATGGAAAAAAACCATATGATGTCGCAAAATGGCAATCTTAGCGGCTTTGGTGGTTTCAATTTTTAAGGTAGGTGTTTATGTTGAGTGAATTAGGAACTCGTCTTAAAGAGGCGAGAACAGCAAAAGGTTACAGTTTAGAAGACTTACAAGAAATGACAAAGATTCAAAAACGTTATTTGGCTGGCATCGAAGAAGGCAATTACAGCATGATGCCTGGTCCATTTTATGTGCGTGCTTTTATTAAACAATATGCGGATGCAGTTGGATTAAACGCGGACGAATTACTAGATACATATAAACAAGAAGTCCCTTCATCTTCGAATGAAGAAGTTTATCAAACTATGAATTCGGCTCCAACCAGAAGAAAGCCTATTTCAAGATCTTCTAATAAATTTTCAGAAATTATTCCTATGATTATAGTCGCATTTTTTATTATTTTAGTAGTTGTGACAGTTTGGTATTTATATCAAAACCTTGCTCAAAATAAAGAATCGACACCTGATGAAGAAGTGGAAAATACAGTATTAGAAGAAAATAAACCTGAGAAAAACACGCCGACTGAAGAAGAACCTGATGAAGAAGATAAAGAAGTTGAGGAAGTTGAAGAACAAGTACCAGCCCAAACAATTCAAATGGGAACAGTTGACGGAGAAACAACGAATTACACGTTAACTGGAACGGAAACTTTTTCCCTTAAAATTGTTGCAAAAGGAAACTCTTGGGTAACAGTTCGTGATCAAGCGGGAGTTGAACCATTAAACCGTGGTTTAGTTGCGGGTGAAACGGTTACACTAGATTTAAGTACCGTCCAATCTGCTCGAATACGTGTTGGTGCTTCTCCACAAATTGATGTATTCATTAATGATGAAAAAGTTGAATATGGGACTCCTCCAAACGACAAAATCACACAAAACTTGATGGTTCAATTTTTAAAACAGCAATAGTCATCTCTAACAAGATGGCTATTTTCTTTTAATCGAAAGGAGAATTAATTTGAATATACCGAATCAAATTACAGTTTTACGCATTATCATGATTCCAATATTTGTTGTTTTTATGTTAGTTGATTTTAGTTGGGGAACTATTTCTTTACTAGGTGTTACATTACCCGTTGAACACTTGATTGGTGCGATTATCTTCATTCTTGCATCGATTACAGATTTTATTGACGGCTATTACGCTCGTAAATATAATTTAGTAACAAACATGGGTAAATTTTTAGATCCATTAGCAGACAAATTACTTGTTTCAGCTGCTTTAATTATTTTAGTTGAGCTAGAGTTCGCTCCTGCTTGGATTGTTATTTTTATTATTAGTCGTGAGTTTGCTGTAACTGGGCTTCGTCTAATCCTTGCCGATGAAGGAGAAGTTGTAGCTGCTAAGCAGTTAGGTAAAATTAAAATGTGGACGCAAATTGTCGCGATTTCTGCCTTGTTGCTCCATAACATTATTTTTGAAATGTTCTCGATACCGTTTGCAACCATTATGTTATATGTCTCGTTATTCTTTACTCTTTGGTCTGGTTGGGATTATTTCTATGCTAACCGCAGAGTGTTACTCGACTCCAAATAGAGGTGTAGATGTCTATGAACGCAGAAATTATTGCTGTTGGTTCGGAATTATTGCTTGGACAGATTACAAATACGAATGCTCGTTACATTTCGAGTCAATTAGCTGAGCTTGGAATTAATGTTTATTACCATACTGTTGTTGGTGATAACGCAGATCGACTAAATGATGCCATAAAATTGGCTGAATCTAGAGCGGACTTACTTATTTTTTCAGGTGGTTTAGGACCAACAAAAGATGATCTAACAAAAGAAACAATTGCAAGGCATTTAAATACAGAGCTTGTGATGAATGAAGTTGCCTTAAAGTCCATACAAGCATTTTTTGAACGTGCGAACCGTCCTATGACGGAAAATAATAAAAAACAGGCACTCGTATTAAATGGATGTTCCGTATTGGAAAACCATCATGGAATGGCTCCAGGTATGTTTTATTCGTACAATGACAGAATTTATATTTTATTGCCGGGTCCACCAAAAGAAATGGAACCGATGTTTCAGTTTGAGGCAAAACCACTTTTAGCTAAATGGTTGAATCAGGGAGATGTGATTTTATCGCATGTCTTGCGTTTCTATGGTATTGGTGAAGCAGAACTGGAGACTCGTATTCAAGACTTACTTGATTTGCAATCAAACCCAACAATTGCTCCTCTCGCTTCGGATGGGGAAGTCATGTTACGCATTACCGCTAAGACATCGACTGAGGATGAAGCATGGAATTTAATAAATCAAACACAAGCTGCAATTCTTGAACGTGTTGGCTCACACTTATATGGATATAACAATGACTCGTTAGCATCGAGTGCAGCAGATTTGTTAATTAAAAACGGATTAACAATTGCTGCGGCTGAGAGTCTAACAGCTGGTCTTTTCCAATCTGAGTTAGCAACAATCTCAGGAATAAGTGATACCTTAATCGGTGGAATTGTTACATATACAATCGACTCTAAGGTAAAACAATTAGGTGTTCCGAGAGAAATTATTGAAAAATATGGAGTAGTTAGCGAGCAATGTGCAATATCCATGGCCACACAAGTTAAAGCTATGTTTGGTTCAGATATCGGAGTTGGCTTAACAGGTGTAGCAGGCCCTACGAATCATGATAATGAACCTGCAGGGACCGTTTGGATTGCTTTATCCCTTCAAAATGAAGAGATTAAAACAATTAAATTGGAATTATCGGGTATGAGAAATACAAATAGATTACGAGCAGTTAAAAGAACATTCTATGCGCTCATTCAACATTTATCACCATTAAAGTAAGCAAAATTTAATATTTTAGTCTATGAAACGGCTGAAAATAAAAGTTTGGACCGAAATCAAGGTTCAAATTTTTATTTTACGAAAAATAAAACCGAATAAACGTTCGCTTTTTTCTTGTGTATTTCTCATAAACCAAGTATAGTAGAGACAGAAGTTAAATTTGTGTTTGAAATTAAAGGAGGAACCATTCTTGAGCGATCGTAAAGCAGCATTAGACATGGCGTTAAAACAGATTGAGAAACAATTCGGTAAAGGTTCTATTATGAAACTTGGAGAAAAAACGGATCGTGAAATATTAACGACTTCTAGTGGATCTCTTGCACTTGATGTAGCACTAGGTGTAGGCGGATATCCAAGAGGACGAATTATTGAAATATATGGACCAGAAAGTTCAGGTAAAACAACGGTTGCTCTTCATGCCATTGCAGAAGCACAAGCAGCTGGCGGGCAAGCCGCATTTATCGATGCAGAGCATGCACTCGATCCTGTGTACGCCCAAAATTTAGGTGTAAATATAGATGAACTATTATTATCTCAACCTGATACAGGAGAACAAGCATTAGAGATTTGCGAAGCCCTAGTTCGAAGTGGTGCGGTTGATATCGTTGTAATTGACTCAGTAGCTGCACTTGTTCCTAAAGCCGAAATTGAAGGTGAAATGGGAGATTCGCACGTAGGTCTTCAAGCGCGTTTAATGTCACAAGCTCTACGTAAATTATCAGGCGCGATTAGCAAATCAAAAACAACAGCTATTTTCATTAACCAAATTCGTGAAAAAGTTGGCGTTATGTTTGGTAATCCAGAAGTAACACCTGGTGGACGTGCACTGAAATTCTATGCATCTGTTCGTTTAGAAGTTCGCCGAGCAGAAGCCATTAAATCAGGCAATGACTTCATGGGGAATAAAACAAAAATTAAAGTAGTGAAAAACAAAGTAGCACCACCATTCCGTACGGCGGAAGTCGACATTATGTATGGAGAAGGTATTTCACGTGAAGGTGAAATTGTCGATTTAGGTGTGGAAATGGATATTGTAAATAAGAGTGGTTCTTGGTATGCCTATAGCGATGATCGTCTAGGTCAGGGACGTGAAAATGCTAAACAATTCCTAAAAGAAAACCAAGCAACAAGAAATGAAATCGCTCAAAAAATCAGAGCTGCATATGGTATGATGGCAACTGCATATACCATTGCTGCTCATGATGAAGAAGATGAAGAAGAGTTTGAACTTTTAATTGATGAAAAATAATATTTTAGTTAGTAGCCTACCGAGAAATTGGTAGGCTATTTTCATGTCCAAGCCCTTGCGAATCCTTGACAGAGCATTTTTACATCTATACAATTAAACTTGTATAATCTCTTAAATGAATGAAAACCACTTGGCAGTATAATGGATAATCCATGTATGAGCCAACTGAACATGAAAATGAAAAATGAATAGCAAGAGGAGGTGTTCAAATGACTGAAATTATCTCCGCTTTGCTTGGTCTTATCATCGGTGCCGCTGTTAGCTATTTTTTAATTAAAAATGTGAATGATTCAAAAGTGACTGGTGCGAAGCAGTCTGCAGTTCTCATCGTAGATGAGGCGAAGCGAGAAGCGGAAGCTCTTAAAAAAGAAGCATTACTAGAAGCAAAAGATGAAACTCACAAATTAAGATCTGAAGCAGAATCTGACGTACGTGAACGCCGAATGGAACTGCAAAAACAGGAAAATCGGTACTTACAAAGAGAAGAAAACCTTGATCGTAAGGATGATGCTCTTAACAAAAGAGAAGCGAGTTTAGAGCGCAAAGATGACGCTCTGACTGAGAGACAACAGCATATCGAGCAGATGGAAGGCAAAGTGGCTGAACTAGTTGTAAAACAACAAACAGAACTAGAACGCATTTCTGCATTAACACGTGAAGAAGCGAAAGGCATTATCCTACATCAAGTAGAAAATGAATTAGCAACGGACATCGCAGTTATGACGAAAGAATCTGAAACGCGGGCTAAAGAAGAGTCTGATAAAAAAGCTCGTGAAATCTTATCGTTAGCTATTCAACGATTTGCAGCGGACCACGTCGCTGAAACAACTGTTTCCGTTGTGAACTTACCAAATGATGAGATGAAAGGTCGCATCATTGGACGTGAAGGTCGTAACATTCGAACACTCGAGACCTTGACTGGAATCGATTTAATTATCGATGATACCCCAGAAGCCGTTATTCTTTCAGGATTTGATCCGATTCGCCGTGAAACAGCACGTCTTGCACTAGAAAAATTAGTTCAAGATGGTCGAATACACCCAGCTCGTATTGAAGAAATGGTTGATAAGTCTAGACGTGAAGTGGACGAGCAAATCCGTGAAATCGGTGAACAAACGACATTTGATGTTGGCATTCATAATTTACATCCTGATTTAATTAAAATTATGGGTCGTATGCGTTACCGAACAAGCTATGGACAAAACGTCTTGAAGCACTCAAAAGAAGTTGCTTTCCTGTCAGGCTTACTGGCTGCTGAACTAGGTGAAGATGTAACTCTTGCGCGTCGTGCAGGATTACTACACGATATTGGGAAAGCCATCGACCACGAAGTGGAAGGTAGCCACGTTGAAATCGGTGTTGAATTAGCTACGAAATATAAAGAACATCCAGTAGTTATCAACAGCATCGCATCTCATCACGGTGATACTGAGGCTACATCTGTAATAGCTGTACTAGTAGCAGCAGCAGATGCCTTATCAGCAGCGCGTCCTGGTGCACGTAGTGAAACACTTGAAAATTATATTCGTCGTTTGGAAAAACTTGAAGAGATATCAGAGTCATATGATGGTGTTGAAAAATCTTTTGCTATCCAAGCAGGACGAGAAATTCGTATTATGGTGCGTCCGGAACAAATTGATGACATTACGGCTCATCGATTAGCTCGTGATATCCGAAAACGAATTGAAGAAGAATTGGATTATCCAGGTCATATCAAAGTAACGGTAATTCGTGAAACACGTGCCGTTGAATATGCAAAATAAACAGTAGGATGGGGCTTCATAACGAAGCCTCTTTTTATTGGAAAGAAAGAAGGAAAATACATGAAGGTATTATTTATTGGAGATATTGTTGGTTCAATAGGAAGAGATACTTTAGAAGATTATTTGCCTCGTTTAAAAAGAAAGTATCAACCAGATGTAGTGATAGCAAATGGTGAAAACGCAGCTTCTGGAAGAGGTATTACAAAATCAATTTATCAATCACTTCTTCATATGGGTGTTGATGTAGTTACAATGGGAAATCATACGTGGGATCAAAAAGAAATTTTCGATTTTATTGATGAGACAGATTACTTAATTCGTCCAGCTAACTTTTCTGATGAAGCACCTGGTAAGGGAATGACCAATATATCAAAAAATGGGCATACTTTATCCGTCATTAATCTCCACGGCCGTACATTTTTACCTCCTCATGATGATCCATTTAAAAAAGCAACCGAACTAGTGGAAGAAGCTAGAAAAGTATCCCCATTGATCTTTGTAGATTTCCATGCAGAAGCAACAAGTGAAAAAATTGCACTCGGTTGGCATTTAGATGGAAAGGTTTCGGCTGTAGTAGGTACACATACACATGTTCAAACTGCCGATGCTCGAATTTATCCAAATGGAACTGCTTATATTACAGACGTTGGTATGACAGGACCTTACGATGGGGTTCTTGGCATGAAAAAAGAGGATGTATTATATCGTTTTCAAACGAATATGCCAGCACGTTTTGAAGTTCCAAAATCCGGTCGTGCTGTTTTGAGTGGCTTTGTTGTAGATATAGACAATCAATCGGGCAAAGCAATTTCAACAGAACGAATTTACATTAATGACGACTATCCATTTCAAGCATAGCTTCTTCTTTTTTTGTATTTCCTCGCATACAGTGACTCAAGGACAATGCACAAACGTCCAACTCACAGCATGGATAAGGAGGAATATTGGTGGAAGCATTAAAAGTATCTTCGAGGTCAAACCCAAACTCAGTAGCTGGTGCATTAGTAGCTGTTATTCGTGAAAAAGGGTATGCGGAAATGCAAGCTGTTGGTGCAGGAGCTTTGAATCAGGCTGTAAAAGCAGTTGCGATAGCAAGAGGTTTTGTGGCACCTAGTGGAACAGATTTAATTTGTTCGCCAGCGTTTACTGATATTATTATTGCCGGTGAAGATCGTACAGCAATAAAATTACTAGTAGAAAAACGAGTAAGAGCTTAACTGAAAACCCCAATCTCCTATAAAAGAGATTGGGGTTTTTTTCATTATGAAGATGTATTAAAAAGTTCTTTATTTGTCGAAAAGACGACAATTCGAGCAAGCACCTTGTAGGTTAGGTACTTCATTCAGTATAATAAAGGAATGTAGTTTTCATCTGAAAAGAAGGTTCGTAAAAGGAGTGTTCACATGAACGAAGAACAACGTTTAAACAGCTCTCAAGTGAAAGAACATACCCTTCCCGAGAAAAAAGGGGAGAAAGATTATAGTCAATACTTTCAATCTGTATATGTTCCCCCATCTTTAAAAGAAGCAAAAAAACGCGGTAAGGAAGAAGTCGCATACCATAAAGATTTTGGTATTGCCCCTCAATTTAGAGATATGGGTGCTGGGCGTAAATTTTACATTCGTACATACGGTTGTCAAATGAACGAACATGATACGGAAGTTATGGCTGGGATATTTCTTGGTCTTGGCTATGAACCGACTAATACGGTGGAAGAGGCAAATGTTGTTCTTCTTAATACATGTGCAATTCGTGAAAATGCCGAAAACAAGGTATTTGGTGAACTTGGACATTTGAAGCTCCTTAAGAGAAATAATCCGGATGTGTTAATTGGGGTATGTGGATGCATGTCTCAAGAAGAATCTGTGGTCAAGAAAATTTTAAAAACCTATGATCAAGTCGATATGATCTTTGGTACTCATAATATTCATCGATTGCCAAACATCTTGCATGAAGCGTACCTTTCTAAAGAAATGGTCATTGAAGTGTGGTCTAAAGAAGGTGATGTTATTGAAAATCTTCCAAAAGTACGTCGTGGCGAGATTAAAGCTTGGGTTAACATCATGTATGGTTGTGATAAATTCTGTACGTATTGCATTGTTCCATATACACGTGGAAAAGAACGGAGTCGTCAACCAGAAGATATTATTCAAGAAGTAAGACATTTAGCTGCACAGGGCTATAAAGAGATTACCCTATTAGGTCAAAATGTGAATGCCTATGGAAAAGACCTAGAAGGACTTAATTATAGACTTGGAAATTTAATGGATGACTTACGTCAAATTGACATCGCTCGAATTCGATTTACAACAAGTCACCCACGTGATTTCGATGATCATTTGATTAGTGTATTATCGAAACGTGGAAATTTAGTTGAACATATTCATTTACCTGTACAATCAGGCTCCTCAAGTATGTTAAAATTAATGGCGCGTAAATATACAAGAGAACAATATTTAGAATTAGTTTATAAAATTAAGAAGGCTATGCCAAATGTTGCACTCACTACTGATATAATCGTCGGTTTTCCAAATGAAACGGAAGAACAATTTGAAGAAACATTGTCCTTATACAAAGAAGTGGGCTTTGAATTAGCCTATACCTATATTTATTCACCTAGGGACGGTACACCTGCTGCAAAAATGGAAGACAATGTACCGATGGAAGTGAAGAAGAAACGTTTACAACGGTTAAATAACCTTGTTAATGAATATTCATTACAGGCTATGCAAAAATATGACGGACAGATTGTAGAAGTACTGGTTGAAGGTGAAAGCAAGAAAAATCCAGATGTCTTAGCAGGGTACACGAGAACGAGTAAACTTGTAAACTTTGTTGGACCTAAAGACATTATCGGTAAGTTAGTACTCGTAAAAATAGATAAAACAAAAACATGGTCTTTAAATGGGGAATTAGTAGAAATCCTATCTGGCCAAGAAGTGGGTGTCAAATGACAACAGTTTATACAAAAGATGATATTATAACAAAAGCAAGAGAAATAGCAGACATGATTGCCAATACAGAAGAAGTTGATTTCTTCAAACGAGCAGAAGCACAAATTAATGAAAATCAAAAAATCCGGGAGAAAATTGCTAGCTTGAAAAGCTTACAGAAACAAGCAGTGAACTTTCAACATTACGGGAAAGAAAAAGCATTAAAACTGATTGAAGGAAAAATTGAAAAGATTGAAGAAGAAATCGATGAAATTCCGATTGTACAAGAATTCAAACAATCACAAGTTGATGTCAATGATTTGTTACAATTAGTTTCAAATACGATTGCTAATAATGTAACAAACCAAATTATTGAGTCTACAGATGGTGATATACTCCGTGGTGAAACCGGATCACAAGTGAAAAATAGTAAGCCTGGTAGTTGCTGATAAATTAAATTAAACTGTTTCCTTCATATGAAGGGAACAGTTTTTCTTATTTCTAAGCAAATTGACATATGCAATGATGCGCATTGTCGAAGTTTAACGTACTTACAAAAATGGTTCACAATTCTTCTACTGTAATAACCATCTATTGAAGAACTTTTCTCTTTTCCTTTCACCTAATGGGCAATTCGTGCATATGATGAATTGAATCGAACGGAGGAGGATGGGTTTGAAATATTTACGTCAAATTGTGACAAAAGCCGTCGTGGCCAAAGGGAAGAAAAAAACAGAAGCATGTGAAAAGCTTCAGCCGCCTAACAACCCTTCCAGCATTTTAGGGTGTTGGGTCATTAATCATACACACCAAGCGAAGAAACATGGAAAAGTGGTAGAAGTTACTGGGAAGTATGATATTAACGTTTGGTATGCACATCATGATCATTCCAAAACGTCAGTATTCTCGGAAACTGTTCCTTATCGTGAACGGATTAAGCTTGCCTACCGTGATGATGAATCACATGGTTTTGAAGATGTTCAAGTTCGAATTTTGCAACAACCAAATTGTACAGAAGCCATTATTACCCCAGATGGCGAACAATTTGAGGTAACAGTAGAACGTGAGTTGCTTGCTGAAGTTGTAGGAGAAACAACAGTGTGTATTACCGTACATCCTCATGATTTTGAAGAAGAGTGGGCATATAAAGATGAAAGTTCTTCTTCTTCTTCCACATCATCAATTGAAGAGCCAAAAGAGTCTTCATCTTTTTCTTAAGCCGGAAAGTAATCCGGCTTTTTTTTCTGTTGGTTTGTTATAATGGAAGAATAGTTTCAAATTGAAAGAGGTTTTTGAATGACAACTTATACACCAATGATTCAACAATACTTACAAGTAAAATCTGACTACACAGACGCCTTCTTATTTTTCCGCTTAGGCGATTTTTATGAACTCTTTTTTGAAGATGCCATAAATGCATCACAAATTCTCGAAATAACATTAACAAGCCGTGATGGTGGTAGTAAAGAACGCATTCCGATGTGTGGAGTTCCACATCATGCGGCACAAAACTACATAGAAACACTTATTCAAAAAGGATATAAAGTGGCTATATGTGAGCAAGTTGAAGATCCTAAATTAGCTAAAGGTGTGGTGAAAAGGGAAGTTGTTCGCTTGATAACACCAGGAACCATTATTGATGGAAAAAATATGGATGGAAAAACAAATCATTTCATCGCAGCGGCAGAGGAAATTGAAGAAAATAAGTTTGCATTTTCTTATTTAGACTTGTCAACAGGTGAAGGAAACAGTGCTATTATTTCTGGCTCAGAGAAAAATCTGGTTCAAGAATTGCAAACACTATCAATAAGAGAGTTAGTTGTTCCTGAACAACTGTATGTAGTGTTATCAGATATAGCTGAAGCACAATCTATCTTATTATCAGTTGAAAATAGTGATTTTGAAGAATCGGGACATGCACGATACGTAGAACACAATCCAAAAGATGTCCATCGTGTATGTCATCGTCTTATTCAGTATTTACATCGCACTCAAAAAAGGGCACTTAATCATATACAGCCTTTTCAATTTCAAGAACGAGAGAAGCATCTCTCAATTGATTTTCATTCTAAACGAAACTTAGAATTGGTCCAGTCCATTAGGGGCGGAGATCAAAAAGGATCTTTATATTGGTTATTAGATGAAACCATGACTGCTATGGGCGGACGTAAATTAAAACAATGGTTACACCAACCATTAGCAAATCGAATTCAAATTGAGGACCGTTTAGAGATTGTTACAGAAATGTTGGAAGCCTATTTTGTCCGAGCAGATCTACGGGAAAGTTTAAAAGAAGTGTATGATTTAGAACGATTAATTGGTCGTATTTCGTTCGGAACAGCTAGTGGACGTGATTTGAGTCAGTTACGACAATCACTTGTACAAATTCCTATTATAAAAGAACAACTCACAGCAAGTAACTTATCCGGAATGAAGAAAGCTGCTAATCAATTGGATGAATGCGTGGAACTTTTGACACTGCTTGAGAAAGCTATAGCTGATCACCCCCCTTTATCTGTAAAAGAGGGAGATATTATTAGGGACGGTTTTCATGAACGATTGGACGAGCTTCGCTATGCTAAGAAAAACGGGAAAGAGTGGATTGCGGCTCTCGAACAAAAGGAACGTGAACGAACCGGTATTAAAGGTCTCAAAATTGGGTATAACCGCATTTTCGGATATTTCATCGAGATTACAAAATCCAATATACATTTAGCTGATTTAACAAGATATGAAAGAAAACAAACATTGGCAAATGCGGAACGTTATATAACAGATGAATTAAAAGAAAAAGAATCTCTTATTCTAACAGCTGAAGAAGAAAGTTTAGCATTAGAATATTCAATCTTTGTAGAAATTCGCGAACAAGTAAAGGAATTTATTCCGCGTGTTCAACATTTGGCATCTCGTGTAAGCGAGTTAGACGTGTATTCGAGTTTTGCAGAGGTTTCTGACCATTATCGTTTAACGAAACCTAAATTTCATGATGGCTTGGAGTTACATATTGTAAATGGACGTCATCCAGTTGTAGAAAAAATGATGAACAAGCAACATTATGTACCAAATGATTGTGCATTAACTTCAAGTGAAAATATGCTGTTAATTACAGGACCAAACATGTCTGGTAAGAGTACATACATGAGACAAGTCGCTATTACGGTCATAATGGCACAAATGGGATGTTATGTACCAGCAGAAGAAGCAATTCTGCCAGTTACAGATCAAATCTTCACTCGTATTGGTGCTGCCGATGATTTAGCTGCAGGGCAAAGTACGTTTATGGTGGAAATGCTTGAATCTACGTATGCAATTACACACGCGACAGAGCGCAGTTTATTATTGTTTGATGAAATTGGGCGAGGAACTTCGACTTATGACGGGATGGCCCTTGCTCAAGCGATGATGGAATACATCCATAATGAAATAAGAGCAAATACTTTATTTTCAACACATTATCATGAATTGACGGGATTAGAAAAAGAATTAGGAAAACTACGCAATGTACACGTTTCTGCAGTTGAACAAAATGGGAAAGTTGTCTTTCTTCATAAAGTGAAAAATGGACCTGCTGATAAAAGCTATGGAATACACGTGGCTGAACTCGCGTTATTACCGGAACCGATTATTAAACGTGCTCGTCATATATTAGAAGAACTTGAGTCTGGAAATGAACAAGGAAATGACCATCTTAGTAAATCGGTTAGTGAACAATTGTCCTTCTTTGCTGATACGAATAAAGAAGAAACCAAGCAAAAATCGGATTCCTTATCGAACGAGTTACTGAATCAGATACGCGAATTAGACATTTCAGGTACTACACCAATGGGTGCACTGCAATTACTGTATGACTTACAACAAAAAATAGTGAAATAACAGAGAAAGGAGTCGTTCAAATGGGATATATTCACTTAATGGATGAACCTCTTTCTAATAAAATAGCAGCTGGTGAGGTTGTAGAAAGACCTGCTTCTGTTGTAAAAGAACTTGTTGAAAATGCAATCGATGCTGGAAGTACGTCAATTGACGTTTATTTAGAAGAAGCAGGATTACAAACAATTCAAGTTACTGATAACGGGAGTGGCATGGATGAAGCAGATGCACTACTGTCTTTTTCTAGACATGCAACGAGTAAAATATCCACCGAGCACGATCTCTTTCGGATTCGAACACTAGGCTTTAGAGGTGAAGCACTAGCCAGTATAGCCTCAGTATCTAAAGTTTCTTTATGGACCTCCGATGGTATCACTTCAGGAACTACTGTTGAGTTAGAAGGTGGTTATGTAAAAAAGAAGCAAGCTGGCGCGCTTCGTAAAGGGACTGTGCTTCAAGTCTCGCAATTGTTTTTTAATACGCCTGCACGACTAAAATATATGAAAACAATACAAACAGAGCTAGGTCACATCATAGACTTACTAAATCGCTTAGCGCTTTGTTATCCTTCAATTGCTTTTAAACTTACGCATGGTGACCATATTTTATTGCAAACCAATGGACGTGGTGACTTACAGCAAGTGATTGCAGCAATTTATGGGACTGCAATTGCCAAAAAAATGATTCCATTTGAAGGAGAATCAGCAGACTATCGAATTCATGGGTATGCATCACTACCAGAAATCACACGTGCATCAAAAAATTACATGACTCTATTTGTAAACGGCCGATGGGTTAAGCATTACAGCATACAACAAGCAATTGTTAATGCCTACCATACTTTTTTACCGATAGAACGATATCCCCTTGTCATTTTGCAAATCGAGGGGGATCCTTATCTTACCGATGTAAACGTACATCCAGCAAAACAGCAAATTCGTTTAAGTAAAGAAAAAGAATTGCAACAACTCGTGGAAGAGACAATTCGAAAAAGCATTCGATCTATTATGCGCGCCCCGGAAATTGCAGAGAAACCAAAAAAAGTCATAGCATCAAGTGAGCAACTGGATTTATGGAAAACAAAACCGATTCAATCATCTTCTAATGCTTCACAAACGATGCCGACATTTAATAAACAACCGGATTCATTTATAGTAAAAGATCCTTATGAACATGAAGAAACATTTGTGCCATCAATGAATCATACACCACCCATATCTATAAAAGAGCCTTTCCCTGAACTAGACATCGTAGGGCAAATACATGGTACTTATATTGTTGCGCAAAGTGTTGATGGTTTTTACCTAATTGATCAACATGCTGCACAAGAACGGATTAAGTATGAGTATTATCGGGAAAAAGTGGGTGAGGTTCAATCGGAAGAGAGACAATCATTGCTTCTACCTCTATCTATGCACTATTCTGCTGACGAGGCTATACGTTTAAAGGAATATGCAGATAAACTCGAAGAAGTGGGTATTTTACTAGAGGAATTCGGGCCAACTACCTTTATCGTACGTGATCATCCAGTGTGGTTTCCGAAGGGCTTTGAAGAAGAGATTGTCAAAGAATTAATTGAACAAGTTTTAACACACCGAAAAACGGATGTTAAAAAGCTAAGAGAAGACGCAGCAATTATGATGAGTTGTAAACGTTCGATTAAGGCTAATCATTATTTGACAAAAGAAGATATGACAAAGCTTTTGTTTGATCTAAAACAAGCAGAACAACCGTTTACTTGTCCGCATGGTCGGCCAGTTATTGTTCATTTTTCAACCTATGAAATCGAAAAAATGTTTAAACGAGTCATGTAATATGATGAAGACCACTTTTGTGAAGTGGTCTTTTTTATTTTTCGTAACCACATGAACACATCTGATTATGTGATTAAAATAAACCAATATGGAAATGCTATAGGATAATTCATAAGTAAAAGGAGATAGATATAATGTCCGAATTCCCAATTATTCACACCAATATTTGGGATGCTATTTGGGCAATTCCAGTAATTATGATAATGGTTATCTTGCTTAAGGTATTCTTGAAAGTTCCAGCAAAATACCTACCTACTTGTGCGACTGTAATTGGATTATTTATTTCAATTTTTATTAGTCACCGTGAAAATATTTCGGCAGGTATTTTTATGGGATTTTTTTACGGTGCCGCTGCAATAGGTACATACGCATCATTAAAAACAACCTTGAAGGCTTATAGAACAAACTAAAAAAAGCCAAGCAACCAACTAGAAAAACTAGTCAGTCGTTTGGCTTTCTTTGTTAAACCACAAGGGATCGTCGTTATCAACTTCACCGTTATAGTTTATTAAAATTTCTTGTCCGGGCTCAATATCCGTATGAGCAAAAAAGTCGAACGTGTGGTTTTCAAAATTTATATCATACGTGGCATTTGGCGTATATGAATGGTTAAACAACATGCCATAGCCTAAAACGAATGCCGTATGATTCTGACCGTACTCAAAAGCATAATCTGCTAGCATTGTTTTCTCAATATGCTCATGCTCTTCATTCGGATAAGGGAGAACAGGGGCAGCATGGAATAATACACCTTTTGCAATGTGTTCTGTCGCAAAAACACCTCGTTTGAACTCGCCATCACTGAGTGTAGATATCTTGATTTCAATCATATTTAATCACCTTCATTGTTTAAGTTCAGTAGTAAGCGATATTCTGAGCTTGTCAGAAAAGGACTACTATTGCTAAGTTCCGATTATACCATGTAATGAGCACATCGTATCGTATTAACACATGATTCTTTAATTTTCTGTTAAACCCTTATAAATCGTATCAATATTCCATTGCATCATTTTAATATAAGTATCTCCATCTTCACCAGGTTTCCCAATCGAATCGGTAAATACTTTTCCGTAAATAGGGATACCTGTTTCAGAAGATACCATCTCCATGCTCCGAGGGTCAATGCTTGTTTCAACAAATAAAACAGGATTTTCTTTCGATCTTATAAAATCAACAACATTACTTACTTGTTCTGGAGATCCTTGATTTTCTGAGTTGATTTCCCAAATATAAGCAGCTTCAAATCCATAAGCAGCCGAGAAGTATTTAAAAGCACCTTCGCTTGTAATCAAGAGTCGTTGTTCTTTAGGGATTTTATTATATTGAGTAACAGCTTCATCATGAAGTTTTTTCAGCTGATCCATATAAGCCTTTGCATTCTTTTCATAGACATCTGCATGTTCAGGATCTACTTTTATTAATCCATCTCTTGCATTCTCCGTATATTTTATCCCATTACGCACATCTAACCATGCATGTGGGTCTTCTTCCGATTCTTTACCTTTAGTAGTTAAGTGTTTAGGTTTTACTCCTTCACTCATTCGAAAAACAGGAGCATCTTCTCCGCTTTTATTAGCAGTAAGAAGTAATTTTTCAAACCACGAATTTCCGCCTTCTAAATTAAGGCCATTGTAAAAGACCACGTCTGCGTCAGTTGTAAGTTGGACATCTTTTGGAAGTGGATCATATTCATGCGGATTGGATCCAACCGGAGCTAACGTATGAATTTCAACTAAATCTCCGCCAACATTTTTTACAATATCATAGACAATTGAGTAAGTGGCAATTACTTGAATTTTTTCATTTTTCTCTTTTCCTTCATTTTTATCTGTCCCACAACCTGATAATGTGAAAATTATAATGAATGAAACGAAATAGGTAAATATTCTTATAGGTTTCATCTTTTTCCTCCTAATTTGGATCTTTAACGTGAATAGGCGTCCCTTTTTCTATAAACTTTTATCGTCCTCCATAGTAAACCTTGTTTTGGTGAAAATACAAAAGCAAGGACAAACAAGAAGGTAGCAACAAGAACAATTGTCGCACCAGAAGCTAAGTTATACGTATAACTGAAATACAAGCCAAGAATGGATGACAACACACCAATTCCTGCTGATAGATAGAGCATGACCCAAAGACGGTCAGTCAACAAATAGGCTGTTGATGCAGGGGTTATGAGCATTGCTACTACGAGGACGATTCCTACCGTTTGCAAGGAAGCTACAGTAACTAATGTAAGAAGAGTCATTAAAAAGTAGTGAATTACCCTAACCGGTAATCCATAAGCTTTGGCCATAGTAGGGTCAAAGGAACTGACAAGAAGTTCTTTATAAAACAAGTAGATACTTGCCAAAACAATGATTCCTATGATTAATGTTGTCCACATTTCTTCTGGTCGTACAGCAAGGACATTACCAAATAAAATATGATACAAATCAGTACTACTTTTCATGAAAGTAATCAAAATAATCCCGGATGCAAAAGCTGCAGTAAACATGACGCCGATGGAGACATCGTTTTTGATTCGACTGTTTTGACTAATAAATCCTATTCCGAGTGCAGTTAAAACACCCGTGAAAACCGCTCCGAAAAAGAAGTTAATCCCTAGCATGTAGGACAAAGCAACTCCAGGTAGCACTGCGTGAGAAATAGCATCTCCCATTAAAGCCATTCCTCTTAAAATTATGAAACAACCGATTACTCCACAAATAATGCCGACCATTATTGAAGTGGTTAGGGCTTTTTGTAAAAATTCATACTCCATAATTCCATTAATAAAATTCATCATATTTTAATCTCCATTCCGATCAATGTATGAAATGGATTATTGTAAGCTCTTCTCATGACTTCTGGTTGAAACACCTTATCTACAACTCCATATTCAATCAATTCTTTGTTTAAAAGGATAAGTTCATCAAAGTAATCAGAGGCTTTACTTAAATCGTGATGAACAACGACAACTGTTTTCCCAATGTTGCGAAGTTCTTTTAATATGGTAATAATTTTTTCTTCACTCGTGACATCAACTCCAACAAAAGGTTCATCTAAAAAATACATGTCAGGTTTTTGAGCTAAGGCTCTAGCCAAAAACACACGTTGTTGCTGGCCACCTGATAATTCGCCGATTTGACGGTTGATGTATTGTGCGATTCCTACTTTTTCTAAGCATTCGATTGCCCAAGCTTTTTCTTCTTTTTTCGGTCGCTTAAATAAACCTAGATTAGGATAAGTGCCAAGTAACACCGTATCTAATACTGTAATGGGGAAATCCCAATCAATATTACTTCGTTGAGGCACATATGCAACCTTTGTTTTCATCTCCTTAATGGATTGACCTAGAATTTGAATGTCTCCTTGGTCTTTTTTAATGAGGTTAAGTAGGGCTTTTAATAATGTGGACTTTCCAGCTCCGTTCGGTCCAATAATGCCCACCAAATTCCCCTCGTTAACTGTAAAACTTATATTTTTCAAAGCTTCGTTTCCATGATAAGAAACAAATAAGTTTTTAACTGATATCGCTTTTTTCAAGACAGGTTCCTCCTTTTTCGTTTTAGATGACATGAATATTGTCTTCAAACAGAATATTTTCTCTTATGAATAAATGTTTCCTTAGAGCAACTATATGCTTTTTACAATAAAAATGCCACTATTATTTGAAATTTTATAAAAATTATATGTATGCTTAGGGAACGCACAGGTGTTTCATATACATCAAAATAGGAAAAACAGTATAATTAGAGAATACATACTTCATAAAAAATATTTGCATACTGGACTAGTTAAATGATGTGTAGGAGGAATGTAAATGGGCGAGTATATGTTAGCGATAGATCAAGGTACCACAAGTTCGCGAGCCATTCTTTTTAATAAAAAAGGGGAACTTGTACATTCAGCACAAAAAGAATTCAATCAGCACTTCCCAAAACCAGGTTGGGTAGAGCACGATGCTAATGAAATTTGGGGATCTGTATTATCCGTAATAGCTGCTGTCTTAACTGAAAGTGGTATTCAACCTACTAATATTCATGGGATTGGCATAACCAATCAACGTGAAACGACCGTTGTTTGGAATAAAAGAACTGGACGTCCCATCTATCATGCAATCGTTTGGCAATCTCGCCAAACTCAATCGATTGTAGATAAGCTGAAAAACGAAGGCCTCGAAAAATGGTTTCAAGAAAAAACTGGCTTACGCTTAGACCCTTATTTTTCTGGGACTAAAGTAAAATGGATAATGGATAATGTAGAGGGAGCACATGAATTGGCTAGAAGTGGCGATTTACTCTTTGGTACCATCGATTCATGGCTCATTTGGAAATTAACAAATGGAAAAATACATGTTACTGACTACTCAAATGCATCACGAACGCTGCTTTATAACATTCACGATTTAAAATGGGACGAGGAAATTTGTGAAAAACTTCAAATTCCTTTGTCGATGCTTCCTGAAGTTTTCTCTTCCTCAGAAATATACGCAGAAACTGATCCTTCTGTCTTCTTTGGAGTGGCAGTTCCTATTGCAGGTGCTGCCGGAGATCAACAAGCAGCGTTATTTGGACAGTGCTGCTTTGAAAAAGGGATGGCAAAAAATACGTATGGGACAGGTTGCTTTATGCTGTTAAACACGGGGGAAAATGCAGTGCAGTCTGAGCATGGTCTCCTAACGACAATTGCGTGGGGTTTAAATGGAGAAGTGACTTACGCACTCGAAGGCAGTGTATTTGTGGCTGGATCCGCAATTCAGTGGTTAAGAGACGGGCTACGCATGGTGAAAAACGCATCTGATAGCGAATCCTACGCTAATAAAATAGATTCTACAGATGGCGTATATGTCGTTCCAGCTTTTGTAGGTTTAGGTACGCCATATTGGGATTCAGATGCAAGAGGTGCCATATTTGGTTTAACAAGAGGCACAACAAAAGAGCATTTTATCCGAGCCACACTGGAGTCACTTGCGTATCAAACAAAAGACGTTTTAGATGCAATGCAACATGATGCAGATATAAAGATTGATACATTAAGAGTTGATGGTGGAGCTGTTAACAATGAGTTTTTAATGCAATTTCAAAGTGATATCCTTCAACTTGAGGTGGAACTGGCTAAATTAAATGAATCAACTGCATTGGGTGCTGCATACTTAGCTGGATTAGCCACAAACTTTTGGATGGACTTGAATGAAATTGAACAGATGAGAAGTAGCAAAAAAATATTTAATCCTAATATGGACGGAGAAACAAGTCGAAATCTTTATAGTGGATGGCAAAAAGCGGTAAATGCCACTCGATTGTTTAAATAAACGAAGGAGGCCATTGGTATGTTTTCAGCGTTAGCACGACCTAAAATGATTCGTTCATTAGATTCCTTTCAATTTGATTTACTAGTAATTGGTGGTGGAATAACAGGGGCAGGAATTGCCTTAGATGCTGTTACCAGAGGATTATCAGTAGCACTTATTGATATGCAAGACTTTGCTGCAGGAACATCTAGTCGCTCTACAAAACTGGTTCACGGTGGGCTTCGGTATTTAAAGCAATTTGAAGTTCAAATGGTGGCAGAAGTCGGAAAAGAACGTGAAATTGTCTATGAAAATGCAGTTCATGTTACAGAGCCGCAATGGATGCTACTTCCATTTCATAAGGGAGGGACATTTGGACCTCTTTCAACATCTGCGGGTCTTCGTATTTATGATTTTTTGGCTGGAGTCAAACGAAATGAAAGACGCCAAATGCTCACATCAAAAGAAACATTACAAAAAGAACCTTTATTAAAAGACAATGATTTACGCGGTAGTGGGTATTACGTGGAATATCGAACAGATGATGCTAGATTGACAATAGAAGTCATTAAAAAAGCGGTTGAAAAAGATGCGGTCTGTGTAAACTATGTGAAGGCGGAGTCTTTTCTTTACGAGAATGGAAAACTTATCGGCTTAGAAGCAATTGATCAGCTTTCAGGAAAAATAGTAACGATACACGCAAAAAAAATAGTGAATGCATCTGGTCCATGGGTGGATGATATCCGTTCAAAAGACGCCATCCTTAATGGGAAGCAATTAAAAATGACAAAGGGTGTACATATTGTTGTCGACTTTAAAGACTTTCCTCTAGAACAAGCTGTTTATTTCGATACGCAGGATGGACGAATGATGTTTGCTATTCCTCGTAACGGAAAGTCATATATTGGAACGACAGATACGTTTTATGAGGGAGACCCGAAAAATCCAATAGCTACTAAGGAAGATGTGTCCTATATCCTTAATTCTATTTCATTTATGTTCCCGAGTATTAAACTATCCTTTTCAGATGTCGAGTCAACATGGGCTGGTGTAAGGCCACTTATTTATGAGGAGGGGAAAGATCCTTCAGAAATTTCACGAAAAGATGAAATTTGGGAATCTGAAAGCGGCCTTATTACAATAGCTGGTGGAAAGTTAACAGGTTATCGAAAAATGGCAGAAACAGTTGTAGATTTAGTGGTAACTGGTTTTCCAAAACGAATGTTTGGAGATAGTATCACAAAACATTTACCTCTTTCAGGAGGAGATTTAGGTGGTTCGAAAAAATTCCCCTCATTTATTAGAATGAAAGAACGTGAAGGAGAAGAATTTGGTTTATCGATTGCGGAGTCAAGAGAATTGGCCATTCAGTATGGAACCAATGTTGATTATGTATTTAAGTATGCTAATGTTCTAATGGACCAATCGAATAAATTGCCATTAGTGCTAGCGGCAAAATTAGTATACGGGATCCATCACGAAATGGTTTGTACGCCTGCGGACTTTTTCATACGTAGGACAGGTGATTTATATTTTAATATCATGGAAGTTAAAACGTATAAAGAAGAAGTTTTAAGTTTGATGAAAAGTCTACTTTCCTACAAGGATGAACAAGTAACCTATTATCGATACGAATTAGAAACTCACCTTAAATCCGCTATTTCCTTTAGAAATGAGGTTTCTTTATGAAAAAAACAATACATTATGTGACGATGTCAGACGGACAAGAAATATATACAGTTGTCTATGCTCCTGAACAAGACGTTAGAGGTCATGTCCATATTCTACATGGAATGGCTGAGCATATTGGTAGGTATGAAGAGTTTGCTTCCTTTTTAACCGAAAACGGATATCTGGTTAGTGGTCATGATCACAGGGGCCATGGTCAGACTGGACAAAAACAAGAACAGTTTGGGTTTTTCACTGAAAAAGGCGGATTTGAACGTGTAACGGAAGATGTAAGAGAAATTCTTCAAGCTGTTCGTATAAATATAGAATTACCACCTCCTATTTTATTTACTCATAGCATGGGAACATTTATTGGACGAAGATACATTCAAAAGTATGGTCATTCAATTTCAAAAATCGTGCTTTCTGGAACAAGAGGGCCTTTAAGTCCTGTTGATAAAGCCGGAAAATGGATAGCTATAGGATTTGCCATGTTCCAAGGTAAAAAAGCTGAAAATCATGTGTTAAACAAAATGTCGTTTGAAAAATTTAATAGTGCTGTTAGTCACCCTGGCACTAAATTCGATTGGTTAAGCACCGATCCAAAGCAAGTGAAAAATTATATCGATGATCCATTATGTGGATTTATCGCGAGTAATCAGTTTTTTGTCGATTTAATTGATGGCTTAACCAAAGTTAATGACATGAAAGAAATGAAACAAATACCGAAAGATTTACCTATTCTTTTAATTTCTGGCGCTTTAGACCCTGTTGGAAAAATGGGGAAAGACCTGTGGACAGTTGCAGAACAATACAAGAAACTCGGTGTACAAGACGTTAAAGTTGTTATCATGGAAGGGAAACGCCATGAACTGTTAAATGAAGTAGATAATAAAGAAATATACAAAAAGGTATTAACGTGGATGGAGAAAAAATGACAAATGAATGTGACGTGCTCGCAATTGTTGGACCTACCGCGTCTGGAAAAACAGCGTTATCTATAGAACTTGCAAAAGTTTTAAATGGAGAAATTATTAATGGTGACTCCATGCAAGTATATAGAGGGCTTGATATTGGGACCGCGAAAATAACACCAGAAGAAATGCAAAACATTCCTCATCATCTGTTAGATATAAAAGAACCAACAGAATCTTTTTCTGTTGCAGAATATCAATCAATTGTACGTGCAAAGATTGATGAAATTCGTTCAAAAGGGAAGTTACCTATCATTGTTGGAGGAACAGGTATGTATATACAATCTGTCCTATTTGATTTTCAATTTACAGAGGATCGAGTAAATGATGAAATTAGACAAGCCTATTATGATGAATTAGATAAAGTTGGTCCGGAAAAAATGCATGAGAAATTGCGTGGAATAGATCCGGATTCTGCTAATGTAATCCATCCTAACAATACCAGACGGGTAATCCGTGCTCTTGAAATTGCTGAACATTCAAGTACTCAAAAATCAGCAGAAGCACAAAATCGAGGCAGTCAGCCAATGTATCGACATTTAATTATTGGTTTAAACATAGACCGTGATCTCTTATATGAACGGATTAATACAAGGGTTGACATGATGATTGACAAAGGACTACTTCATGAAGCAGAAAGCTTATGGACCAAACAGATTAGAAATGTTCAATCTGTTCAAGCTATAGGTTATAAAGAATTATTTAAATTTTTCAACGGAGATTCATCTTTGGAAGAAGCTATTTTTGAATTAAAACAAAATTCTAGAAGGTACGCCAAGAGACAGTTTACCTATTTCAGAAATAAAATGAATATTAAATGGATTGATCCTACCAGAAACAAAGAAGAAATTATTCCGGAAATTATAAAAATGATGCAGGATTCTACTCGTTAAAAGCGAATAGGTACTATGTTAATATAAAATAACATTAAAAATGAGTTCTTATAGGAGGATATGCAACATGAAACCAATTAACATTCAAGATACTTTTTTAAACCAATTGAGAAAAAATAGTGTTTTTGTCACTGTTTTTTTATTAAATGGATTTCAATTAAAAGGACTCATTAAGTCTTATGATAATTTTACCGTACTAATGGAGTGTGACGGAAAACAACAACTTATTTATAAACATGCAATCTCTACTTTTGTTCCAGCAAAACCAGTTTCAATTGCCCAAGAGGAACAATAAATCATACTTATCATCTTACTTACCGGGTAAAAGATGAATAAATAAAATCCTGCGGAGGTATTTACATGAAAACCATTACACCTGAAGAAGTACAAGAGAAAATTGAAGCAGGAGAACAGCTTGAACTGATTGACGTTCGTGAATCAGACGAAGTTGCAACTGGCATGATTGCCGGAGCGCAACACATCCCTCTCGGATTGATTGAATTTAAACATCAAGAATTAGATAAAACAAAAGAATACATTATGATTTGTCGTTCCGGTGGACGTAGTGGCAAGGCGTGTCAGTTCCTAGAAGAACAAGGATTTGATGTAACAAATATGTCAGGCGGCATGTTAGAATGGCCAGGCGAAGTAGTAGTATAAGTATTGAAAAAAGCAGCCTAACTCAAATAAGAGTTAAGCTGCTTTTTCTATTTCACGGATTGAACGAAACGGTAATCTCCATTTATATAAATAAGAAACAACTCGTAAGGTTGTGGTTACGAAAAATAAAACATAAAGAGAAATATCGTCTTTAGCTATGCCAAAACCAATCACTAAACCAGTGATAACTGCCCAAACCGCATAAACTTCATTTCGGAGGACAAGTGGTTTTCTTTTTGCCAATACATCACGGATAATCCCCCCGCCTGAACCAGTTAACACAGCAGCCACAACTGTAGCACTTATCGGAAGACCAAGTTGCACAGCAAATAAAGCACCTTGGATAGCAAAAGCGGAAAGACCTATAGCATCAAAAAAATTACCCCATCTGTTCCAATGCTTTAATAAGTTATTAGGAAATAAAAAAACGGCGGTAATAGCAAACAACGCAATTTGAAACATCATCTCTTGTTCCCATAGTGCGGAAACAGGTACGCCTATTAATAAATTCCGAATTGCACCTCCACCAAAAGCAGTGACAATTCCGAGTAAATATACCCCAAATAGATCATATTCCTCTTCCATAGCTATAATTGCACCCGATACGGCAAATGCAATGGTGCCAATTATACTTAATACATCCCAAGCCATGATTATATCCCTCCAACAAACAATAGACCGGAATAAATTGTATCAGTTTTTCACACAAAAACAAGATGTTTTAATGATGAACATGAAATAATAGTTTAACGGGAAAGATGTTCCTGTTAAGATGGAGATGAAAAATGAAGAATAGAGGTCCTATATATGGCATTTCACACAACATTAAATGAGGATATATTAAAACAAGCAAAGGAAGTAGAAAAATTAATAGCATTACAACATGAACGAGCTGAGCAACTAGCATTTTTAAATCAAGAAAAAGTCATCGCAGCATTTCGAAAACATCAAGTAAGTGATTATCATCTTAACCCATCTACAGGGTATGGGTACGATGATGAGGGACGCGATAATTTAGAACGGGTATATGCAGAGGTTTTTGGAGCTGAGTCAGCATTAGTTCGTCCCCAAATCATCTCTGGAACACATGCCATCACCATCAGTTTATTCGGTGTGTTACGACCAGGAGATGAATTATTATATATAACTGGAAAACCGTATGATACGTTGCAATCGATTGTGGATGGCGGAAAAAAAGATACCGGATCTTTAAAAGACTTTCAAATTTCTTATCAACATATAGATTTACTTGAAAACGGTGATATCGATTGGTCAATGGTTAAGCAGGCTATTTCAAAAAGAACAAAAGTCATTGCAATTCAACGATCAAAAGGGTATGCAAATCGACCTTCATTATCAATTGGCAAAATAAAAGAAATGACTGACAAGATTCGAACACTCACACCAGAGGCTATTATTTTTGTAGACAATTGTTACGGCGAATTTGTGGAACAACTTGAGCCCACAGAAGTGGGAGTGGATTTAATGGCAGGATCTTTAATTAAAAACCCTGGTGGAGGACTTGCAAAAATTGGCGGATATATTGCAGGAAAAAAAGAATTGGTTGAAATGTGTGCATATCGTATGACTTCACCTGGTATTGGAGCAGAAGCGGGAGCTTCCTTAAATACGCTAGGTGATATGTACCAAGGTTTTTTCTTAGCTCCACATGTCGTTTCTCAAGCTGTTAAAGGAGCAGTTTTCACCTCAGCAATGTTAGAGCATGTGGGTTTGAAGACATCACCACACTATAATGAAATACGGACAGACCTCATACAATCTGTCTCATTTCAAGATGCACATCAAATGGTCCAGTTCTGTCGAACGATACAAGCAAACTCACCCATAAATGCCCATTTCACTCCAGAGCCAGCTTATATGCCGGGTTATGAAGATGATGTGATAATGGCAGCTGGAACATTCGTGCAAGGTTCCAGTATTGAATTGACTGCTGACGGACCAATTCGCCCACCTTACACGGCATTTATTCAAGGAGGGCTTACCTACGAACATGTCAAATTTGCCATAATGTCTGCAGTTCAGCAATTGAAAAATGAGACAAGTGAAAATATCTAAGCAGAAGGACTGTTCCCAAAAGTTATGTATGTGACTTTTGAGAACAGTTTTTTTTTTCGCAAGTGGAGAGATTTAGAGTGATTGTTTATTCCGAAGAATAGCAGGGAATGGTTATAGTCATACTTTTTGTTCGAAATGAACAAAAAAAATACATGTTAGATTAACTAACATGTAATTGACATAAAAACTAACATGTAATATAATAAGGGCAGTGAAAGAGTAGGTGAGCCAAATGAGTCAACAGTTAAGAAGATCAATGCCCTTATTACCTATAAGTATTGTTATGCAGTTGACTGAATTGACTGCCAGACAAATTCGCTATTATGAGGATCATGAATTAATAAATCCTGCACGAACTGAAGGTAATCGTCGAATGTTTTCTTTAATAGACGTTGATATCTTACTTGAGATTAAAGATTTTCTTGAGCAGGGTATAAATATGGCTGGAATCAAGAAACTTTTCGAAATGAAAAACCAACCTATCATTATGGAAACAAAAGCGCAATTAACGGATGCAGAACTTAGAAGCATTTTGCGTATTGAAATGCAACAAGCAGGAAGATTTCAAAAAGCTTCCTTAAGGCAAGGGGATTTATCTCGTTTTTATCATTAAACGAGCTAATATATAATAAAAATTCATAGGAGAGTGACCAATAGTGAGCAAGTTTTCAAAGGAAGACATTAAAAAGTTTGTAAAAGAGCAAGAAGTTAACTTCATTCGTTTACAATTTACGGATATTCTTGGAACAATTAAAAATGTTGAGATACCTGTAAGCCAGCTGGACAAAGCACTCGATAACAAAATGATGTTTGACGGTTCTTCTATTGAAGGATTCGTTCGAATCGAAGAATCAGATATGTATTTAGTTCCAGATTTAAATACATGGGTTGTATTCCCATGGATTACTGGTAAAGGGAAAGTAGCTCGTTTAATTTGTGATGTGAATAAAGCAGATGGCTCTCCATTCGCAGGGGATCCACGAAGTAATTTGAAACGTGTACTAAAAGAAATGGAAGAACTAGGTTTTTCGAGTTTTAATTTAGGACCTGAACCTGAATTTTTCTTATTTAAATTAGATGAACGCGGGGAACCAACACTTGAATTAAATGACACTGGTGGATATTTTGACTTAGCACCAATGGATTTAGGAGAAAACTGTCGTCGTGACATCGTACTCGAGTTAGAAGAAATGGGCTTTGAAATCGAAGCATCTCACCATGAAGTAGCACCTGGTCAACATGAAATTGACTTTAAATATGCAGATGCAGTTACTGCTTGTGACAACATTCAAACATTTAAGCTTGTCGTAAAAACGATTGCTCGTAAACATGGGTTACATGCAACATTTATGCCAAAACCACTGTTCGGAGTGAATGGATCTGGTATGCAAATGAACGTTTCTTTATTCAAAGGAAAAGAGAATGCGTTCTATGATAAAACTGGAGACTTAGAATTAAGTGAAACTGCTTATCACTTCATGGCAGGAATTCTAAAACACGTACAAGGTTTTACAGCAATTACAAATCCTACCGTGAACTCATATAAGCGCTTAGTTCCAGGTTATGAAGCTCCTTGTTATGTAGCTTGGTCAGCACAAAACCGTAGCCCGCTTATTCGAATTCCTTCTTCTCGTGGTGTTAGTACGCGTGTGGAAATTCGCTCAGTTGACCCTGCTGCTAATCCTTACTTAGCAATGGCCGTTATCTTAAAAGCTGGTTTAGATGGTATTAAAAACAATTTAACTCCACCTAAAGCAGTGGATCGTAATATTTATGTAATGAACAAAAAAGAGCGTATTGCAAATGGTGTTGAAGATCTTCCAGCAACGTTATATGCTGCTCTTGAAGAACTTGCAAAAAATGAAACGGTTCAAGAAGCACTCGGAGAACATATTTATGCTAACTTTGTTGACTCGAAAGAAATTGAATGGGATATGTTCCGTACTTCTGTTCATCCTTGGGAACGTGAGCAATACCTTAAAATGTATTAATTGAAAGGCGTTGGGGCTCTAAGGCTCTGACGCTATTCTTTTGTGTTAAATAACAGTTCGTGGTATGTGGATTAATAGTTGCCATATTTCTACCACAAATTATTCAATTTCTTCCATATAATAATCGTTCCAAAAAATATTGTTACTGATGAGTTGAATTTAAATTATTTATATCCTTACGTTCAAGTAGATAATGAAATTGCAAACACTACCCATATTAATTAACTTTAAAAGTATCTCTCACGAGGTGCTTTTTTATTTGTCCAATTGTCGGAACTTGACGAACGTTTTTTCTACACGATGGGGCATTTTACGAGTAAAGTAAAACTAAAGCTAAAAGAAGGAACTACAGAAGGTCTTAGGATAAGAATATATTTTATTATAGAGAGGTGGCTAATTAAAATGGAAACAGGTAATAATGTAACAATAACGGAGAAACCACAGTTCTTACACCGGTCGGAGAAGTGTGGAAATATTGGACGGAGCCACAGCATATAACAAAATGGTGTTGTGCTTCTGAAGAATGGCATGTGCCAAATGCCGAAAGTGATTTAAGGGTTGCTGGGAGATTTCTTACAAGAATGGAAGCTAAGGATGGTACCTTTGGATTTGATTTTAGTGGTGTTTATGATGAAGTGAGAATAAACGAGTTTATTTCTTACACTATGGAAGATGGAAGAAAATTTACGATTACTTTTATTAGCCAAGAAAAAGACACTAAGGTAATTGAAACTTTTGAAGCCGAAACCACCAATTCCATTGAAATGCAAGAAGCAGGCTGGCAGGCGATTTTGGACAATTTTAAAAAATATAGTGAAACCTCCAAAGAAGTTTAGAAGAAAAAAATCCGACTAAATTCGGAACGAACTTCTTAATGGAAGGTTTCGGACTTTAGACAAAAGGCCTTTTGAATGAGCTAAGTTTTATCTAATGCATCTCTTCGGAGGTGCTTTTTTGTTTGCCAAAAAAATTTCTGATTAAACGAAAATAGAGCGCTGAGGAGTAGCGCTCTGAGAAGGGGTTAAATTGGGGACATCGCGATCCTTCAAAAGTAAATTTCGGTTATGGAAATAACCAAACTGCAAACTAAACTTACCTTTAATTTGAACCATATTTAATCTTTCTTAGCTCCTCTACTATTTGGTTCTTTTATAGACTATGAAGAATCAGTTAGTCTGTACAGGTAAAAGAGGCAATAAATTTAACAAAGAATAATTTCCTTCAGCCACATAGTAATCTAATTGGAACGCACCGGTTAATTACTAAAGATATTTTTGGTAAAAATAGTTTCTCAACTCTTAGTTGAATAAATAAATAAATAAATAAATAAATAAATAAATAAATAAATAAATACTAGAAGCATGTGATGAATTACCCTATCAATATCTTTATTTTTTCATAGTCTATAAATAGTTCATAAGAAAGGAGGGAGACACATGTCAGGTTACGGTGAATTTGGTGGATACGGCGAACGTGAAAATATGTTTCCATTGATAGTAGTTTTATTTATACTACTAATTATTGTCGGAGCTGTAATTTTCAAAGATCGTTGCTAGAATATTGAAAATTAACAGTCCTTACTCGATTTAGTCACGGTATGAAGATGTTGCAAAAACTCTCGTTCATAATAATAATAAGAACAAATGTACTTATTATTGGAGGGGTTTATGTGAAAGAAAGTCTTTTGAAGTTTATGCGATATGGTCAAATTATGGATGTAATGTACTTGTAAAAAAGTAGTGACGTAACAAAACGACGAATAAAAGTGATAAAGCGATATGTCGAGTCTTTTAAATCCTATTGTTTCCTACTCAAGACCATACGTATAGTTTTAATTGATAACTTCTTTGCATTAATCCCTATTATGAACAAGGAGCATGTTTTCATTGGTGGTGACACGTCATATTTGGCAGGCTTGCATAGAGGAAGCTAATCATCTTCGTCATCATGAAGATGTAAAACCCATCTATGCGAAACGAAAAGAAACAATGGAGCGAGTATTCGCAGATGCAAAAGAAAAGCATGGTATGCGTTGGACAACGTTATGGGGACTTAAAAAATTGTCAGTGCAGGCGATGCTTACTTTCGCTGCCATGAATTTAAAAAAACTCGCCAACTGGACATGGCGAGCTCCAAAAATGGCATAAATAATGACCTCGGAGAGGTCTACTATTCTCAATAATTGCTTTAAATCCAATAAAAGAGAAAAGGGGTTTGGAATGAACACATTCCGAACCTCTTTTCTCTACAATCTGAGTTGAAGCCTTTTAGGCTTCAACTTTTTTTGTGCAATAATTTATAAAATAATAAAGGCCGACTGAAGATGGAAATGTCAGTCGGCGTGATATCGGCTCATCTGTACTATACCACAAAGAGGTTGCCATTAGTCAATGGGAAAAATCGGCAAGAAAAAATAGTATCCTCTAGAGTTGCATTTTTTAAAAAGATTAACATAAAATAAGAACAAATGTTCTTTAAAGGGGATTTTAGTATGAGGAAAGAAATTATTAAATATTTAAGTTATGGAACACCCGTCTATATTATTTATATCGCCATAAGCGGGAAAATCAGTAAAAGACGCGTATGTATCCGAAAAGTTAAAGGCGACGTATTTGAAGCTTATTGCTACACCAGGAATGCTCAAAGGAACTTTAAAATTGAAAACGTATTAGCGATTTCTCCAGTTCAGACAAAAGAAAGAAAAATAATATAAAAAAACATCTACATTTGAACTGACCCAGTAATTTGAGACACTAGAAAAAACACCTAGGCTGCCATTGTCCGATACTCAATCGGAGAGTGGCAGTTTAATTTATTAAATGGTCGTAGATAGTTATAATAATACATGTAATCTTCCATTTTCTCTTGTACAATAGAATTTGTAAGACGTGCCCTTTCTTGGGTATAGAATTCTTCCGACTTTAGCGAGGAGTGGAAGGATTCGATGACGGCATTATCAAAGCAGTTTCCTTTCCTGGACATGCTGGTGATAATGCCTTTTTCTTTGGCAGCTTTTTGAAAATGCATTCGACGTATATTGACATCCCTGATCACCATGCAAAATAATACCTGCGGTATTTCTCTTTTGACAAGCAATGTCCAATGTATCTAAAACTAGCTGTGTAGTTTGGTTTTCACTGACTTTGTAGGCAATCACTTCGTTATTATAAAGATCTAAAATCGTAGATAAATAAAGCATTGTATCCCCAAATGGCAAATAAATGATATCCGTAACCCACTTTAAGTTTGGTTTGAAATTTTGTTCTAAAATATTTGGAACGACTAAGGTGCTTTCTCCAGCCATTTTCTTAGCTCTCTTTGGTTTGACACGACATTGGATTTTGTATTTTTGCATGATTTTTTGTACGGTCTTTCGATTTGCTTTAATCCCTTCTTTGCCTATCTTCTGAATAAGATCGTTTTTTCGTAGACATAAGAAAAACACCCCCATTTATCGATAGTTATTACTACGACGTTGGTGGTGTTTTTTCCTTTGTCTCATTTTATTGGGTCACTGCAATTTAATGTAGATTTTTTTTACTTGCGATTAATGAATATGGCGATAGACTCCAACAACTCTACCTAAAATTGAAACTTGGTTAACAATAATAGGTTCCATTGAAGAATTTTCAGGTTGAAGACGGAAATACGATTTTTCTTTATAAAATCTTTTAACAGTCGCTTCATCTTCTTCAGTCATGGCTACAACGATATCTCCATTGTTAGCTGATTGCTGTTGTTTTACAACCACATAATCTCCATTTAAGATTCCAGCTTCAATCATACTTTCTCCCATGATTTCGAGCATGAATAAATTATCTTCTGAAGAACCAAAAGTATTAGGTAAAGGGAAGAATTCTTCAATATTTTCGATCGCAGTGATTGGTAAACCAGCTGTTACTTTACCTATTAAAGGTACATGAAGAACGCTAGATTTTAATGCAGAGAACTCTTCCAGGTCTAAAATCTCAATGGCTCTTGGTTTAGTTGGATCTCGACGAATAAGGCCTTTGCTTTCTAACCGTGCTAGATGACCATGTACTGTAGAACTTGATGCTAAACCAACTGCCTCCCCAATTTCTCTAACGGAAGGTGGATACCCTTTTTTTCGTACCTCATCTTTTATGAATGTTAATATGTCTTCTTGTCTTTTCGATACTTTTTTCAACTGGTTCACCTCTTTTAGGTATGTTGTCGACCTTTACTAAAATTAGTATATCAATCGAAATCACAAAATGCAAACATAGGTTCTAATTATTTGTTGACAAGAAACATGTGTTCGTTTTATAGTAAGAACATATATTCCGAACACACATTCGGTTCTAGGAGGAATTTAGATGGATTGGGTTAAAAATAATCAATTTGTGGCGTTATTAATAGGAGTTATTTTCACTTGTACGATCGTATTTGGATGGACAAGTATAAATGTTGAGGAATCATATAATGAAATTTTTATAAATGATGGGGATAGTTTATGGACTTTGGCAGAACAATATAGAGGAAATACACCAAAACATACGTGGATTGCTGAAGTAATGGCGGCAAACCAGTTGAAAAATCAAATGATTCATGCTGGAGATACACTTAAAATACCCGAATCACTTCATCAATTTGCCCCTGATCAGGGAATTGAGGTTGCGGGAGAGTCAAAATGATGCAAGAAAAGACAACAGCAGTTCTTTACTGTAGGGTTAGTACAGAAAAAGAAACGCAGGAAAAGTCATTGGTACGACAAGAAGAAGAATTAAGAGATTTTGCTATACAACAAAATTATAATGTTAGGGAAGTCTTTATTGATCAGCATAGTGGTTATTCAGTAGAACGAGAAGGTTTATTAGATATGCTTGACTATGTAAAAGTGCATTCTATATCCACAGTATGTATTCAAGATGAAACCCGTTTAGGACGTGGAAATTCGAGAATGGCTGTTTTGCATTTGCTCAAGAAAACAAATGTGCAAGTTGTTTCCATGCATGATGGTGGTTCTATTCAAATGAATGAAATGGACTCAATGATGTTGGAAATATTGGCTTTAGTAGAAGAATATCAAAGAAAACTTCATAATGCGAAAATTAGACGAGGTATGAAAAGAGCCGTAATTCAAGGTTATAAGCCAGAAAAGAATTTAAAAGATCAAGGTAATCCCGAAGGAAGAGAACGTAAAGATATTCCTATTAAAGAAATCGTCAATCTTCGCAAGAGTGGAATGACATATGAAGAAATTGCTTCAACATTAAGAGGATTTGGTTATTCAGTAAGCAAAGCAACCGTTCATCGTCGGTATCTGGAATATTCGGAAAGGCTAGAAGGCTAAATGCTTGCGCTTCTAGCCTTTTTTGCATACCTTTAATGAAGGTTATTAGAGAAAGGTGTGAAAAAATGTTATCTCCAGAAAAACTCGTTCGGATTAACGAACTTTCAAAAAAATCCAAAACAACTGGCCTTACTATGGAAGAAGCAAAAGAACAAACTAGTTTACGCAAAGAATATTTAGAGACATTTCGTTCTTCTATGCGAGACACAATTGAACATGTAAAAGTAATTGATCCTAATGGAAATGATGTAACACCAGAAAAAGTAAAAGCAACAAAGTCAAAAAAGTTTTTGAATTAATCCATTATAACGCTTAGCATTGTCAGCACATCAAAAGTTGACTACACTATAGTGAGAATTAAACTTAGTATCAGAAAGGATGTCATGTCAAACTATGTCTCAACATGATCAGTTAGCCATTAACACAATTCGCACGTTATCAATCGATGCGATCGAAAAAGCAAATTCAGGTCATCCTGGTTTACCAATGGGGGCTGCACCAATGGCTTATACTCTTTGGACAAAACACTTACGTCATAATCCAGAAAACCCGTCCTGGTTCAATCGAGATCGGTTTGTTCTTTCCGCAGGTCATGGTTCTATGTTGCTTTATAGTCTTCTGCATTTAGGAGGATATGACTTGCCTATGGATGAAATTAAAAACTTCCGACAATGGAACTCGAAAACTCCGGGACATCCAGAAGTTGGACATACAGCCGGTGTTGAAGCAACAACAGGTCCTTTAGGACAAGGAATTGCCATGTCAGTGGGTATGGCAATGGCTGAACGTCATTTGGCATCGGTGTACAATAAGCCAAGTCATGAAGTGGTAGATCATTTCACATTTGCATTATGTGGGGATGGTGACTTAATGGAAGGTGTTGCAGGAGAGGCAATTTCTCTTGCAGGTCACTTGAAACTTGAGAAACTCATCGTTCTTTACGATAGTAATGATATTTCTTTAGATGGTGATTTAAATAAATCATTCTCAGAACAAGTTCAAAAAAGGTTCGAGTCTTATGGATGGAATTATATCCATGTAGCAGATGGTAACTCTATTGAAGATTTATCAAATGCAATTGAATCTGCTAAAAAACATTCAGGTCAACCAACACTAATTGAAGTGAAAACAATTATAGGTTATGGGTCACCGAATAAATCAGGTAAATCAGATGTTCATGGAGCACCACTTGGTAAAGATGAGTCTCTATTAACGAAAGAAAGCTATAAATGGACCTTTGAAGAAGATTTCCATGTTCCAGATGAAGTTTATACAACATTTAAAGAAGCTGCAGAAAAACTAGGTGGTTCAAGTGAGAAAGAATGGAACGCAAAAATTCAAGACTATAAAAAGTCGTACCCTGAACTTGCAAAACAGTTGGAATTAGCGATATCTGGTGAGCTTCCTGAAAATTATGATGCTAACATCCCTGTTTATGAAGCAGGAAGTTCTCATGCAACACGATCTTCATCGGGTGAAGTCTTAAATGCAATTGCAAAATCGGTTCCCTCATTTTTTGGAGGAAGTGCTGACTTAGCCGGTTCTAATAAAACAACAATTAAGAATGCAGGAGATTTTTCTTCTGAATCGTATGAGGGTCGTAACATTTGGTTTGGGGTTCGTGAATTTGCTATGGGAGCAGCATTAAATGGAATGGCTCTTCATGGTGGATTACATGTATTTGGTGGTACATTCTTTGTATTTAGTGACTATGTACGACCAGCAATTCGATTATCGGCATTAATGGGACTTCCTGTTACGTATGTGTTTACACATGATAGTATTGCTGTTGGTGAGGATGGGCCTACGCATGAACCAGTTGAACAATTAGCTTCTTTGCGTGCAATGCCTAACTTGTCCGTTATTCGTCCTGCTGATGCGAATGAATCTGCTGAAGCATGGAAACTAGCAGTATCTTCTAAAAATATACCGACGGCACTTATCTTATCAAGACAAAATTTACCTGTTCTAGAGCACAGTGCAGAAATGGCAAAAGATGGTGTTTCAAAAGGTGCCTATGTAGTTTCTCCTGCTATGAAAGAAGTAGCAGATGCATTATTACTTGCTACTGGGTCAGAGGTATCCTTAGCAGTAGAAGCACAAAAACAACTTTCTGAAGAAGGTATTGATGTAGCTGTAGTATCAATGCCATCATGGGACCGCTTTGAAAAACAAGATGCTGCCTATAAAAATTCTGTTTTACCTAAGTCTGTGAGAAAACGTTTGGCAATTGAAATGGGAACAACATTTGGTTGGGAACGTTATACAGGTGATGAGGGAAGCGTTCTAGGTATTGATCGTTTTGGTGCAAGTGCTCCAGGAGAAATTGTGATGAAAGAGTTCGGTTTCTCAACTGAAAATGTTATAGCACGTGTTAAATTATTATTAAATAAATAAATTTTAGACAAGTAGTGGTATTTTTCGCCACTATTTGTTTTTTTTCGCTGAAAAAAGAAGCATTTTGCCTCCGTCATTCGACAGTATAACTATTTTAAATCATTTATACTAATGGAAAAACGGGGGAATGAACATGCGCACATACAAAATAATACACATTAAAAAAGAATATCAGTCCTTTGTGTTAGGCAGAGAAAAACTTCTTCATGAATTACTTTCTAGTGAATCTCACAAACATCATGAACCCAATGAATTGCGATATGTGTGTGAAGATATGAATGCGGTGGCGGTAAAAGAGGGAATTCAAGGTAGATTAAGACGTGTATTTACAAACATGGAATATGACTCAAACCACATCTATTTTGAACACCCATTGAAAGGCTCTATTGAAATGGAATTTCAACCTTATTATTTGAATGTGTATTGTGAAGGATCACAAATGCTGGATTTAGATTTATTTGCAGGTCTTTCGGATACGAGTGACTGTTATTTGGCATTCCAACAAGAACTAACTTCATATGGGTGGTTAAAGCCTATAAAAATTGGTTCCATACATTCCTTTACAGAAATTCTAGACTTCATATAGAAAGATGGAAGGTTTTGATGTATAATCCTTCATGGAGATGAAATCTCAGGTTATCCATCAAGAAGGAGGAAATACAATAATGACATTATGGTTAGCTATAACACTAATTATCGTAGCGCTAGTTGCTGGAGTTGCAATTGGTTTCTTTGCTGCCCGTCAATATATGATGAAGTACTTAAAAGAAAACCCACCAGTAAATGAACAAATGCTTCGAATGATGATGGCTCAAATGGGACGTAAACCATCAGAAAAACAAGTTAAACAAATGATGAATCAAATGAATAAAATGCAAAAATAAAAACAGCACTCGTCCGCGAGTGCTGTTTTTATTTTATTGGTAAAAGGTGATGAGCGTGCAAAAATTCTGCAACCGTTTTTTCATATTCTTCTGAATTTTGATTATACGATTGAGCGTGCGGCCCTGTTTCAAATAGTTTTATTTGTTTTGGCCCATTTTTTAAGTCGTATAATTCTTTTGTCATCTCTGGCAAGATGAAGTCGTCAGGCAAACTATGAATAAATAATACCGGTTTTTCAATATGAATAACTGCCTCTCGTGGGGACACGAGTTTCATCGAATAGCCATCGCGAACTCTTAGAAATATATCAGCCAATTTGATAGCATACTGCGTTCGAAGTGGTGTTTCTTTTTTCATTAAATACATTAATTGATCCGTAAAGTCTGAGAAAGCACAATCTGAAATGTAAAAATGGGCATGATCTTCTAATGTACCTGCATATAAAATGGTTGTAGCTGCTCCCATCGATTCTCCGTGAATTCCGATAATGGCACCTGTACCAGCATATTCATTTACAGCATTTACTACAGCTTGTAAGTCCATCTTTTCATAATGACCAAAACTGGTCGTTTTCCCACCTGAATCTCCATGTCTTCTGTGATCATAAACAACCGAATTAAAACCTAAACGTTCAAATAATCGTGCGTATTTAACAGAGTTTATTTTATTTTCTGTTACCCCGTGACAGATAACCACAAAGTTTGAAGTTTCTAATGGCTCTAAAAATATTGCTTTTACTGGATAACCATTTGGACTGTCAATCCATTTCTCTTTCTTGCGGACAGAGTTAAACCACGCCTCATCAAATCGCTTAGCTGTTATTTCTCGATTTAATATAAACGAATCCTCTTTCTTCTTCATGTACATAAGGCGATTTGTTAAAATAAATCCCAAAACAGCTGTACTCAAGGTCATAATACTCGATAGAATACTGGTAATCCACAGAATGCGACGTTTCATACGGTGTCCTCCTATATTTGTTCATGATTCAAGGTAAATAGTCGATATATGCCAGTATCAATTGGTCTTGATACATAAGGGTCAATAACGGAGACAGCTTCGCACAATAAATCTAAATCAATTCCTGTTTGTATTCCCATAGTATGCAACATGTTTACAACATCCTCTGTTGCGACATTTCCGGTAGCACCAGGGGCAAATGGACACCCACCTAAACCACCTGCTGAGGTATCAAACCTGGTTATTCCTGCTTGCATGGCCGCCACTATATTGGCTAACCCCATTTTTCTAGTATCGTGAAAATGTGCGGTCATCATCATATTAGGCACTTCTTCAACGAGTTTTGAAAATAATAAATAACTTTCCAATGGATTTGCCATTCCAATTGTATCGGCAACACTAAGTTCATCAACACCCCAGGTAGCAAATTCCCTACATAGGGAAATAGTATCTTCTAATGCTATTTTACCTTCATAAGGGCAATAAAAAGCAGTAGAAATACATGCACGAACAAAAATTTTTTTTTCTTTTAATTTGTTGATAATTAGTCTTAATTCTTGCATGGTTTGATCAGTGGTTTTATTAATATTTTTTTGGTTAAATGTGTTACTGACACCGACAAATACAGCTACACTCGTTGCACCTGAATTTAATGCGAGTTCAACACCCTTAGCATTTGGTGTTAATACAATTTGTCTGCCTTCCTTTAGAACATTTTGGACAATATCAGCAGAATCGGCCATTTGAGGAACCCATTTAGGTGATACAAATGACGTAATTTCCATTTCTTGAATCCCTGCGTTCTGTAATGCTTGTATAAATTCTAATTTTGTCTCTGTCGAAACTTCATTTTTTTCATTCTGAAGCCCATCGCGTGGGCCTACCTCGATAATTGTCACATTGTTTGGTAAACTAAACATATCATCCCTCCTATCTCTATTGTAATGATGGGATGGTACCTCAAGCAAATATATTTTACATACGGGTTGAAGGAGGATTTTCAATGTCTACAAAAGAAGTTGTTATTGTTAGTGCTGTTCGTACTGCTATTGGTTCATTTCAAGGTTCACTTAAAGATGTGCCTGCTACGAAATTAGGTGCACTTGTTATAAAAGAAGCGCTAGTAAAAGCTGGGATTGAACCTAATCAAGTAAGTGAAGTAATTATGGGGAATGTATTACAAGCTGGTCTTGGCCAAAATCCTGCCCGTCAAGCATCCATATTCGCGGGTTTACCTGATACAGTACCATCAATGACTATTAATAAAGTTTGTGGTTCTGGCCTAAAGGCGATTCACCTCGCTACGCAAGCTATTCTATCAGGAGATTCTGATATAGTTGTTGCTGGTGGAATGGAGAATATGAGTCAAGCTCCTTATTTACTGAAAAATGCTCGCGAAGGTTTTAGAATGGGAGATCAAAAAGTAGTCGATAGCATGATTTCTGATGGATTATGGTGTGCTTTTAATGATTACCATATGGGGATTACGGCTGAAAACTTATGTGACCGTTACGGAATTTCACGTGAGGAACAAGATGAGTTTTCCGCTCGGTCTCAACAACGTGCAGTTAAAGCTATCGAAGCAGGTAAGTTTAAAGAAGAAATCGTTCCTGTAGAAATACTACAACGTAAGGGCGATCCCATTATTTTTGATACAGATGAATATCCGAAACAAGGTTCAACTGCAGAAAAACTTGCTGGCTTACGTCCTGCGTTTAAAAAAGAAGGTAGTGTAACGGCTGGAAATGCATCAGGAATTAATGATGGTGCTGCAGCTGTAGTTGTTATGTCTAAGGAAAAAGCGGATGAATTAGGCTTAACTCCATTAGCAACTATTATTGCAAATGCCTCTGCTGGAGTGGATCCATCCGTAATGGGTATTGGACCTGTTCAAGCTGTCAAAAATGTCTTCCAAAAATCAGGATTGTCTATGGCTGATATGGATCTAGTTGAAGCAAATGAAGCATTCGCTGCTCAATCCATTGCTGTAGATCGCGAATTAGCATTTAATCATGATAAATTGAATGTCAATGGTGGAGCAATCGCGCTTGGACATCCAATCGGTGCTAGTGGCACTCGAATTTTCGTTTCCCTTTTACATGAAATGATTAAACAAGATGCAAAAACTGGACTAGCTACGCTTTGTATTGGTGGCGGTCAAGGGGTAGCGACAATCATTAAAAGACCATAAGTAGTAGGTGAGAAAAATGGCGAAAAAGAAACAACAAAAAAGAAATCAATCTACACCTCCATCACAAAAACCTAAAGAATCATACTCTGATCATTTAAATGTGGATGTCTTAGAGAAACTAAAGATGGCTAAAAAAGAATTGCAAGAAGAAGAGAAGTTAAAAGAAGAAGAACGTGAAGCTCAATTGCAATTTGAACGAGTTCAGCGTGAAAAGAATAAATCTTTCGAAGAATTATTAGACGATTATGGCATGAAGGGTAATAAATATTAAAGATTAAAGTTATTATACAAAGAGCGAGTCAATGTGAAATTATCACTTCGATTCGCTCTTTCTTTTTTCGATTCAGAAATTAAGGAGAATCTTTCTGTCCTAAAGAAAAAGACCTGCCAAAATTTCATCTTTGGCAGGTTCATTACTTGAACGAAGTTGTAAATTCTTCTATTAACCCAAAAGCAAGTTAGAATTACTATCTAAATTTCCTATTTGCGACTTAGAGAATCCCACCGTAGGATGTTCACCAAGTATATATGCTTAGGAAAATTGTGAAAACCGATTGAATTCCACTGCGCAAAGAAAGTTACATTAATAAATAAGAATAAAATAAATTCTCTTGTCTATTCTCGATGTTCCTCATAAACATCCTGTTTCAATAAAGATGAAACTGCTAACAAACGTTCATCTGTTACAGGTAGTTTGTACGCTTCAATTGTTTTAGTCAATTGATTGACCGAACTTGCACCCGCTAGAATACTCGATACTTCAGGGTGTTTAAGTACAAAGGAAGTAGCCACAGCATGTAAATCTTTTGGGTCATTTTGTAGGTTTTGAAGAACTTCCATCAATTCAGCTTTAGAATAGGTCCCATATCCATCAGAAGCAGATGCACGAGCAATTGATTCATCCGTTAGCAAACCTTTTGCAAGCGAGCCTCTAGTGACTACTGATGCATCATTCGAAGAGATCGTCTTGAGCCATTCCTCAGGTCGACGATCAAGCATACTATATTGCATCATCACGGTGGCAGCCTGACTATTTTGTAAGAAATGCTTAATGACATTAGGTCGAATAGAGGAGATTCCATATGCACGGATGATGCCTTCCTTTTTTAGCGTTTCAAATGCATCAATTGCTTCATCCAAGTCATCATCCATTGTCCCACCGTGAAGCTGGTACAAATCTATATAATCAGTTTGTAATCTCAACAAGCTTTCTTTGACTTGCTTGGTAATATAAGACTTGGATGAATCCCAAGACCAACTAGTACCATCAGCATTCCACTTATTGCCGACTTTTGTAGCAAGAATAACTTGATCTCGCAACCCCTGTAAAGCGTAACCCACTACTTCTTCATTCTTTCCACGATCGTATAAATCTGCCGTATCAAAATAGGAAATACCTTGATCAATCGCTGCATCTACTATGTATTTAGCTTCTGCTTTATCTGTAGGAAGTGACATACATCCTAGTCCGATTTCTGAAACAAATAATCCACTATACCCTAATTCACGTTTCTTCATGGAGCATCCTCCTCATTTCATTCATGGTACAATTACCTTTATGAATAGTAAAACAGAAAGGGATGTTCACTTGAAGAAATATGAAGAAAAAACAATCACCTCAACGCCAATTTATACAGGGAAAGTTATTTCCTTAAGAGTGGATGAAGTAACATTACCTAATGGCAAAACTTCCAAAAGGGAACTTATTAAACACCCAGGAGCGGTGGCGGTTATACCGATCACGAATGAGGGGAAGATAATATTCGTTGAGCAATACCGCAAAGCACTAGAGCGATCTTTAATAGAGACTCCAGCTGGAAAACTTGAGCCCGGAGAAGAACCCGAAGTAACAGCGAGAAGAGAGCTAGAAGAAGAAACTGGCTTTGGATGTGAAAAACTTACACATATCCAAACGTTTGCGACTTCTCCAGGGTTTGCTGATGAAGTAATTCATGTCTATGTAGCAGAAGGGTTATATAAAATAGAAAGCCCAGCAGTACTCGATGAAGATGAATTTGTTGAATTGATTGAAGCCACCATTGAAGAATCAATAGAAATGATGAACAATGGTCAAATATATGATGCAAAAACAGCCTTTAGTATTTTATGGGCAAAAGATTATTTGCGAAATAAATGAATGTATGGGACTGGGACATGCATAAACTAATCTATCGAGAAAGGTAGGTGGATTATGTTGAATCGGTCTTTTCCTCTTTTATATTTACTAGGATTGCTTGTCGCTGGATATTTAGGTGGTTTATGGCTATTTTCTCATATGCCAAATGAACAAGTGAATACAGTCATTAAATGGATGGATCCAAGAATACTAGAAACAGATATACCTAGTCCGTTCTCATCACTCCTTCCACAAATAGTTTCGATACTTCTTTTATTTCTTTTTGCTACGCACATGCTTTTAAGGTATACGATATTACTAATAGGAACGATGAGAGCTGTTTTTTGGGGCATTTGTTCCGGTTACTTAATATCGCAGGAAGAATCGTTTTGGTCATACGCACTATGGTGGTTTCCATTTCAGTTGCTTTATTGTTCACTTCTACTGTTGATAGGCTTTCTTTTAGTCCCACCCCCAACTGTCAATAAACAATTTACGAGTCAAAAGTTGAAAGCAATTGCTGTACTTGGGTGTGTCTATTTAGCTATCATTGCACTTGAACTATTTGTCTTACCATACATCCATGTATTATAATGATTATTAATAAATAATTATTATTATCTATTAATCTTTCTCTATCTTGAAAAAAGAAAGACCTCTTTGGTATAATAAAGAAAGTTTGAGGGGGGCGTCACATGGAAAGCCGTATTGATCGTATAAAAAAGCAGCTACATGGTGCGAGCTATAAACTGACGCCACAACGTGAAGCGACTGTAAGAGTACTACTTGAGAATGAGGAAGATCATTTAAGTGCAGAAGATGTCTATCTTCTTGTGAAAAATAAAGCACCAGATATTGGTCTAGCCACAGTGTATAGAACGCTAGAACTACTAACGGAATTAAAAGTAGTTGATAAAATTAATTTTGGTGATGGTGTCTCCCGATACGACTTAAGACAAGAGGGAGCTGCCCATTTTCATCATCATTTAGTTTGTATTGAATGTGGTGCTGTCGATGAAATACAAGAAGATTTACTTGAAGACGTTGAAGCAATTGTCGAAAAAAGATGGAACTTCCAAATCAAAGATCATCGATTAACGTTTCATGGAATCTGTTGGCGTTGCCATGACGACAAAGATGACGCTACTAATCAGGAATGATCATAGACAACCAACAAGGATAGCTGATAGCTGTCCTTTTTTCGTTAATTTAAAAGTTTGAATTTTTTCATAAAAGAATGACTAGGTATAGCTCCAAGCGTCAACTTGAATCTCACAGGATGGGAGTCATGAAGGCTTTTTGAAATTTCTTAGCATTGTATTTTGCAACGAGTCCTCGCAGGAGCACTACGATGTTTGGGATTTAGCCTTCCATCCATTCGGCAAGAGTCGAGCTAAAAGGGCGCTTTGCGCTTTTCTAATTATTAGGAGGCGATTGTATTGAACATTATGATAGATGCATTAAAGGATTATCTTCACTTTTTACGCGTAGAAAGACAACTTGCGCTTAACACATTAACTTCCTATGAAAAAGATTTACAATCTTACATACATGATTTGTCCGAGAATCAACAAATAACCAACCTACAGGAAGTTGAACGAATTCATATACTTGCACACTTACAATTGCTTAAAACGTCAGGGAAATCATCTCGAACAATGGCGCGACATATTTCTTCTATCCGGTCTTTTCATCAGTTTTTATTGCGAGAAAAAATTTCTTCAACCGATCCGACTGTTCATCTAGAAATGCCTCAATTAGAAAGAACGCTTCCCAAAATTCTTTCGATTGAGGAAATTGAAAATTTATTGGCAACTCCAGACACAGCTAAACCTCAAGGATTAAGAGATCGTGCCATGCTAGAAATTTTATATGCAAGCGGAATGCGAATTAGCGAGTGTATTTCTTTATCTTTAGAAGATATTCACATAACAATGGGATTTGTTCGATGTTTTGGGAAGGGTGGAAAAGAGCGAATTATTCCTTTGGGAAGAACAGCTCTATCTGCTTGTGATGAATATTTACGTGAAGGAAGACCTAAACTAACGAAGCCAAACAATCGAACAGATGTTATTTTTATCAACCAACGTGGCAAACCCCTAACAAGACAAGGTGTATGGAAATTAATGAAAGAACATGCGTTAAAAGCAGAAATTAAAAATGAAATCACGCCCCATACTTTACGTCACTCATTTGCAACTCATTTAATAGAAAATGGAGCAGATTTGCGGGCAGTTCAAGAAATGCTTGGTCATGCGGATATTTCAACGACACAAATTTATACTCATGTCAGTAAAACACGATTAAAAGAAGTATATAAACAGTTTCATCCTCGTGCATAATTGATATTATTCGTCAGAGGTCTGACGTGTATGTTTCCCGAGCATTTGATATGATAAAAAAGAAGTTGAAGGAGGATACATATGAATAAAACATTTAAAAGAATTCATCTTGTCGTAATGGATTCAGTTGGTATTGGTGAAGCCCCTGACGCAAAAGCTTTCGGTGATGAGGGGTCGAATACATTAGGTCATATTGCAGAACACATGGGTGGCTTAAACATGCCTCATATAGAACAAATGGGACTTTCTAATATTCGTCCTGTTCAAGGAATAAATTCAGTAGAAAAACCATCTGCTTTTTTTGGGAAAATGCAAGAAGCGTCAGTAGGAAAAGATACCATGACTGGCCATTGGGAAATCATGGGTCTTAATATTGATCAACCGTTTAAGGTTTATCCAAATGGATTTCCTGAAGCATTAATTGCAGAATTAGAAGAAAAAACGGGCCGAAAAGTAATTGGTAACAAACCTGCTAGTGGAACTGAAATTTTAGATGAATTAGGACAAGAGCATATGGAGTCAGGAGCTATTATCGTCTACACATCTGCTGACCCGGTATTACAAATCGCTGCTCATGAAGAAATTGTACCATTAGAAGAGTTGTACAAAATTTGTGAAATTGCTCGTGAACTGACACTGTCACCTGAAAATTTAGTTGGTCGCATTATTGCTCGTCCTTTTTTAGGTCAGCCAGGTAGTTTTAAGAGAACGACAAATCGGCATGATTATGCATTAAAACCATTTGATAGAACCGTTATGAATGAACTCCAAGATGCGCAATACGATGTGATTGCTATTGGTAAAATTTCTGATATATACAATGGTGAAGGCGTTACTGAAACGATTCGAACAAAGGATAATATGGATGGTATGGACCAATTGTCTGAAGTTGTTCAAAGAGATTTTCATGGAATTAGCTTCTTGAACTTAGTTGATTTTGATGCACTTTATGGACATCGTCGTGATCCTATTGGATATGGAGAAGCTTTAGAAGCCTTTGATGCGCGGTTGCCTGAAGTATTAAACTCATTAACGGAAGAAGATTTACTTATTATCACTGCTGACCATGGAAATGACCCTACTTTTGAAGGGACGGATCATACACGTGAATATGTGCCATTACTTGTATTCTCTCCACGTTTTAATGAAGGAAGAGAATTGTCCACAAGTGACACTTTTGCTGACATTGGTGCAACCATTGCAGAAAATTTCAATGTGAAACTTCCGAAATTCGGCCGCAGTTTTCTTAATCAATTAACTAAATTTTGAACAATATTATAAAGGATAGGTGAACATTCATGAGAATGGTCGACATAATTGAAAAAAAGCGAGATGGGTTAGAGTTAACGACTGACGAAATTCGTTTTTTCATTGAACAATATACAAATGGAGAGATTCCTGATTATCAAGTAAGTGCGCTGTTAATGGCAATATACTTTCAAGACATGAACGATCGGGAGCGTGCAGATTTAACGATGGCCATGGTTGAATCAGGGGATCAAATTGATTTGTCAGGAATTGAAGGTATTAAAGTAGACAAACATTCTACAGGCGGTGTTGGTGATACAACCACGCTTGTCCTTGGACCTTTAGTAGCTGCGTGCGGGGTTCCCGTACCTAAAATGAGTGGACGTGGTCTAGGACATACTGGCGGGACGATCGATAAGTTGGAAGCCATAAAAGGATTTCATGTAGAATTAACAACGGAAGAATTTACAAAACAAGTAAATGATATCAAGCTTGCGGTAATTGGTCAAAGTGGTAATCTAACCCCGGCTGACAAAAAACTATACGCTTTAAGAGATGTTACTGGGACAGTTAATAGTATCCCATTGATCGCAAGCTCAATTATGAGTAAGAAAATAGCTGCAGGTGCTAATGCAATTGTTTTAGATGTAAAAACAGGTGAAGGTGCTTTTATGAAAACCGTAGAGGACTCGAGAGCGCTGGCGAAAGCAATGGTTCAAATTGGGAATAATGTAGGTAGACAAACGATGGCTATCATTTCGGACATGAGTCAACCACTTGGATTTGCGATCGGAAATGCACTTGAGGTTAAAGAAGCAATTGACACACTTCGAGGTGAAGGACCGAAAGATTTAACAGAACTTTGTTTAGTTCTGGGCAGTCAAATGGTGGTTGTTGGTGGAAAGGCAAAGGATTTGGAAGAAGCTAGAAAAATGCTCCAAGAAGTTATTAAAAATGGAAAAGCGTTAGAAATCTTTAAAGAATTCATCAAGGGTCAAGGTGGGGATCCTGCAGTTGTCGATTCTCCAGAATTACTACCTCAAGCCGCTTTTAAATTCGAAGTACCTTCAAAAGAAGCTGGATATGTCTCATTTATTGAAGCTGATGAAGTAGGAACAGCAGCCATGCTGTTGGGTGCGGGTCGTGCAACAAAAGAATCAGTTATTGATTTAGCAGTTGGACTCGTTCTTCATAAAAAAGTGGGTGATTCCGTGGAAGTTGGAGAATCATTAGCAACAATCTATTCCAATGTTGAAAATGTCCAAAATGTACTTGATATTTTATACGCACATATTGAGTTTTCAAAAGATAAAATTACTCCACCAAAATTAATAGAGGAAATCATTACACAATAATCCGTAAAAGGCGATTCTTTTTTTATTAAAAAGGAATCGTCTTTTTTATATTTTGAATGATTAACTTTAAGAAAGATTTTCCATACTAAGAAAGGATGCACGTATGCATGATTTGTCGATAAATAGGATGTTTTTTCTTTTTTTGTCACTCAAGAGGAAAAAGCAGATATCACCTCGAATACACACCGAAAGGAGGATGAGAAATGAATCATCAACTATTATTTGTCGAAGACGGCATCGCTATAATACGCCTACGAGGTGAATTGGATCATCATGCGACACAAACAATTCGTGAAGAAATATCACAATCTTTATACAGAGGCACGCTAAGGGCCATTATATGGAACCTGCAAGATTTGCATTTTATGGATAGCGCGGGGATTGGTTTAATCCTAGGAAGAATGCGAGATTTTGTACCTTCAAATGGACAGACCGTTATTTTACACCCTTCTGAAACAATGAAGAAAATCTTTCAATATTCGGGATTGGGTTCTTATGTTTGGGATACTTCAGAAGAAGAAACAATAGCAGCGTTAGGGGGAATATTAAATGGACAATGAAATGGCGTTATCATTTATTGCCATAAGTGAAAATGAGGGTTTGGCGCGTATGGTGATGACTAGTTTTATCGCTTCGTTGGATCCGACGATTGATGAATTAGCAGAGTTTAAAACCATTGTATCTGAAGCAGTTACGAATGCAATCATCCACGGTTACGAAGAAGATGCACAAGGAATTATTACGATTCGCGCAAAAAGAAATGATCGTCAAATAACCATGACAATCAGCGATGAAGGTAAAGGGATTCAAAATGTAGAACAAGCGATGGAGCCTTTATTTACAACCAAACCAGAAAGTGAACGTTCTGGTATGGGGTTTACGATTATGGAAAGCTTCTCAGATCATTTATCCGTATGGTCGGAACCTCAGAAAGGAACTGCGATTACTTTTACAAAAGATTTTCAACCCATTCAATCCAAAATTGTTATGGGTGAACGATGACGGCCCCGATTGAACAACAACCCGTGTTGTTGACGCAAGAAAAAATGAGAGAGCTAATTTTTGCTTCACAACAAGGTGATAAGTTAGCTAGACAAACAATGGTAGAAGGAAATACACGTCTTGTGTGGTCCATTGTGCAAAGGTTTGCTTCACGGGGAGCAGATCTGGAAGATTTGTTTCAAATCGGTTGCATTGGTCTTATGAAATCTGTCGATAAGTTTGATCTGTCCTATGAAGTTAAATTTTCAACCTATGCCGTCCCCATGATTATTGGAGAAATTCAACGATTCCTAAGAGACGATGGCATGGTGAAAGTTAGTCGATCGATTCGTGAGTTAAGTTTTAAAATACGACATGCGACAGACGATTTTATTAGGCAACATGAACGTCAACCAACATTAACAGAGCTAGCCGAAACATTAGAAGTAACAATGGATGAATTAGTTCTTGCTTCAGATGCCTTAAGAGACCCCGCTTCCTTACACGAACAATTATTTGAAAGTGAAGGTGATGCGCTCACTTTAATGGATCAAGTAAGAGATGAGCGTTCCGAACGTTCCTTTGACCATATACCTCTAAGAGATATTATTTCGAAATTAGGAAAAAGAGAACAAACAATCATCTACTTGCGTTATTACTTGGATTGCACACAAAGCGATATTGCGGAAAGATTAGGAATATCACAAGTACAAGTATCTCGATTAGAAAAGAAAATATTAACGCAACTTAAAAGTTGGCTGTTGCCTAAACAAGCAACGGTAAAGGATGGATCTCAATAAATAGGCCACTTTTTAAAAACGTCGAAGATGCTGAAAAATTTATAAAGGAACAATTTGGTGACGGTGAAAGCTTTGATGTCGGTATAAAAGATATGCATATTTGGTCAATGCCATGCTTGATGACTTATATGAATGGATTAATTGATCCAACTATGTTGACACAGTTGCTAACACGTACTCAACCAACCATAAATCAAGTGAGGAGAAGATCAGAACTTGACGAAGTGGAAGCCATGAATACATGTTTTCCTTATCATTCGGTTACAAGTTATGATTCAAAGGATGCCTGGATATCTGCCATATTAAGTGGTCAATTAGGTATTGTGACATCTCAAGGTTTTGTATTTACTATCGACATTCGGTCTTACCCAGGTAGACAACCAGAAGAGCCTGACAATGAAAAAGTTATTCGCGGTTCTAGAGATGGATTTACCGAAAATATTTTACAAAATACAGCATTAATTAGAAGAAGAATTCGAGATGTTTCCCTAAAGTTTGAACTCGTGAAAATTTCAACTAGAGGGGAAACGGACACGGCAATCGCGTTTATCAAAGGATTAGCTAGCGAAGAACATCTTGATTTTATCCGGAAACGAATGAAAAAAATTCAGCATGATGGAATGACGATGAGTGATAAATCACTAGAGGAATGGCTTTTCAAACAAAATTTCCACCCCGTTCCTTTTGTTCGGTATACAGAAAGAGCCGATACTTGTGCGGCTCATTTATTAGAAGGTCATATCGCAATCATTGTGGATACTTCGCCTTCGGTTATTTTAATTCCAACAACGATGTTCCATCATCTACAACATGCTGAAGAATTTCGTCAAGCACCATTAATTGGGACATTTGTTAGATTAGCTCGGATGTCAGGATTTTTGTTAAGTTTAATTTTCTTGCCTTTTTGGTACTTATTAGTCAAAGAGTCGAACCATGTTCCAGACTTTTTATCTTTTATTGGTCCGAAAGAAACCACAGATGTTCCTATTTTTCTGCAATTAATCTTTGCAGACTTAGGATTGGAATTCCTTAGACTGGCTGCAATTCATACTCCAACCCCACTATCAACCGCTATGGGACTTGTAGCAGCCATTATTATTGGTCAAATAGCTATTGATGTAGGATTATTTATTCCAGAGGTCGTGTTGTATACAGCGATTTCCGCCATATTTACGTTTGCTATTCCTTCATACGAACTGGGGGTGGCAACAAAAATCTTCAGGAACTTGTTGCTCATTGCAACTGCAATATTTGGAGGTCCCGGTTATTTCATCGGATTGCTCATCTTATTTATGTACCTTGCTTCCATAAAACCAATGGGTGTTCCTTATCTGTGGCCGTTAGTACCCTTCTTTCCGACTGCCTTTAGTCGAATTCTCATCCGTTTCCCAATGTCGTCAGGAGCTTTGAGACCGTTTATTGTAGATTCACCTAACCGAAAAAGATCATAAAACGTTCATTGCAACTAAGTCTTTCCTTGTGGTAAAGTTCATATATTAAAAACCACCAGGAGAGATGACCATGCATTTATTTGGAACACAATCGATTGAAAATTCAGGCGAATTATACATTGGACAAGTGAGTGCAGTAGATTTAGCTAAGACGTATGGTACTCCTTTGTTTGTTTATGATACAGCTCTTATTCGTCAACGTGCGAAAGCATTCATTCAGACATTTGCAAACTCAAACGTAAAAGCCCAAGTCGCATATGCGAGTAAAGCATTTTCAAGTGTTGCCATGTATCAATTAGCAGCAGAAGAGAAATTATCACTCGATGTTGTTTCAGGTGGCGAATTATATACAGCACTCCGTGCGGGGTTTCCTGTCGATCGAATTCACTTCCATGGAAACAATAAAAGTGATGAAGAAATTGAATTTGCATTGAGTTCAAATATTGGATGTATTGTTGTGGATAATTTTTATGAGATTGAGCGTTTAAAAGAATTAACGAACCAGAAACAACAATCTGTTCGTGTGCTTTTAAGAGTTACCCCAGGGATAGAAGCGCATACTCATGATTACATCACTACAGGACAGTCAGATTCGAAATTTGGATTCGACTTAAATAATGGACAAGCTGATGACGCATTTCAAGCCGTTAAAAATGATCCATTTATCAAGCTCTTAGGAATGCATTGCCATATTGGATCGCAGATTTTTGATACAGTTGCATTTTCTCTCGCAGCTAAAAAGCTAATGGAGAAAATGGTGGTATGGTATGAAAATTATCATTTCACTTGCGAAGTTCTCAACTTAGGTGGAGGTTTTGGCATAAGATACACAGAGGAAGATCAGCCACTAGCTCCATCAATCTATGTAGAAGATATGATCCGTACAATTCGTGAAGAGTTAAGTGTTACTTCATATCCGATGCCAGAAATCTGGATTGAACCTGGCCGATCTTTAGTAGGGGATGCTGGAACAACCTTGTATACAATAGGATCCCAAAAAGAAATTCCTTCAGTTCGAAACTACTTAGCAGTAGACGGTGGAATGTCAGATAATATTCGACCTGCACTTTATCAAGCGAAGTATGATGCCGTAATTGCGAACAAAATGAATGAAGACTCGAATGAGACTTATACGATTGCAGGAAAGTGCTGTGAATCCGGTGATAAATTAATTGAACAAGTTAATTTGCCGAAGGCAAATGCCGGTGATGTATTGGCTGTTTTTTGTACGGGTGCATACGGCTATTCCATGGCAAGCAACTACAATCGTTTATCAAAACCAGCAGTTGTTTTCGTCGAAAATGGGAAACACCGTCTCGTCATCAAAAGGGAAACATTTGACGATTTAGTGCGTTTAGATGTTTCATTATATGATGAAACGGGGGATGGTTTATTATGAAAAAAGAAAACATAAAACTATTTCTTTTCATTTTAGCGGTAGGCATTGCTTGGGGATTGGTGTACTGGCTTTATATAGCACCAGGTAATTAAAAGGAAATAAATGGATTGTTAGTTGAACTTTCAAAAGAAATCATGTAGGATAGTCATTGTTGCATAAAGGGAACAAAAAAGAGGGATTACAACTATGTTAGTTCGTTACAAAAAAACTGGTGAAAAAATAGCGATGGGTTTGTTATCGTTTATGCCACAAGAGAAAGACTTGAAAAAATTACAAGAAACTATCCATTTATATGAAACCAACCCAAATTGGCATTTATTTATGTGGAAAAAAGAAGAAGATTTCATTGGCTTAATCGGAGTAGAATCCATAGATGATATATGTGTAATACAACACATTTCGGTAACTCCTTCTCATCGTTGTGAAGGAATAGGAAAAGAAATGGTTCAAAACCTTTCACAATTCTTACATTTTAAAGAAGTGTTATCTACAGAAGTAACTAAACCATTTATTGATAAATGCCCAGTACAAAAAGAAGGAACAGACGATTAATGTCTGTTCCTTCTTTTTTCTTCACGCGCTTTAAGTATTTCTGAGCGGTCTCTATGCATATGTTTGTGTATCAGTTCATCTCCCTTTAAAGATGAGGGCATTATTTGAGCGGTTACTTTTGCCCGTAGAGTCTCTGATTCGATGGATATCTTGAAAGCTTGAAAAGTAGCAGATTGTTGAACCATCGCGATGGCATGACTTAAACTTACATGTAGAGCATTCATTTGAATGCCTTCATAAAAAGTGCTGTGCAAAGTGATTGAAAATCGCTTTTGGGCTTTCAAAAGAGAACGATAAGCTCCGGTATTATTTCCTCGTCTCCAGTGATACATTCCTGTTGCAAGAAGAATCCAAGCAGTTAATGGATGAGTTTTGTCATTCGGTGCAATGTCTTTCCAATACTCTTCTAAAACTTCATGACATTCAAAATAATCGGTATGGTCATTAAAATAAATGAGATATTGCAAAAAAAGTGGGTGAAACAACGGATGCATTCTGGTCACCATTCCTCTATACTAAAGTTTGATTATACTTTGGTGGGTGGAGATACTATGTCTTATAAAGTGAAACTTGAGGCGTTCGAAGGTCCTCTCGATTTATTATTACACTTAATACATCGTTTGGAAATTGATATATACGACATTCCCATGGCTGAGTTAACTGTACAGTACATGGAACACATTCGTGCCATGCAAGTTCTTGAATTAAATGAAGCAAGTGAATACTTAGTGATGGCCGCATCTTTATTAGCCATTAAAAGTAAAATGCTTTTACCAATTCATGAAGGCGAGTTAGGCGAAGATGACATTCAATTAGATGTAAATGATCCTCGTGAAGAATTAGTTAATCGTTTAATCGAATACCGGAAATATAAAGAAGCTGCTGAGACTTTTCATGAACTTGAACAAACAAGAGCTCAGTATTTTACGAGACCACCTAGTGACCTATCAGACTTACAACCTACTTCTCAACTTTCCTTTTTTGATGAATCAATCAATGTGTATGATATGCTTGGAGCATTTCAAAAAATGTTAAGAAGAAATATCTTAAAAGCACCCTTGTCTACGCAGATTACGAGACAAGAACTTTCAGTAAAAGATCAAATGCAATCCGTATTTCGTACTCTTCAATCTAAAGGGGGTAAGTGTTCATTTACTGATTTATTTCCCTATGAAGATAAAACAGTATTAGTTGTCACTTTTTTATCAATATTAGAACTAATGAAAAGACAATTTATTAAAGTAGAACAACAGCAGAATTTCGATGACTTGTTCGTAATATTAACTAAAGATAAATGGGAGGATGAAACTCTTGAAAGCATTAATGAGTAAGATAGAGAGTCTTCTCTTTGTCACAGGTGACGATGGCTTAACTGTGAAACAATTAGAATTGTTAACAGATTCGCATATAAGTGACATACAAGAAGCTATACAAACTCTACAACAAAATTACATAGATTCTGATATCCGTGGAATTGAATTAAAAGAACTAGCAGGTACCTATCAGCTTATTTCAAAAAGGAAAAACGCAGATACAATTCAACGATTAATTGATAATCCAACCAATCAAGCCTTATCTCAAGCTTCTTTAGAAACTCTAGCTATAATTGCTTACAAACAACCGATAACGAGAATCGAAGTGGAGGATTTAAGAGGTGTGAAAAGTGAGCGACCATTACATACATTGGCCGCTAAAGGGCTAGTCCATGAGGTTGGAAGAGCAGAAGGGACCGGCCGTGCCATTTTATACGGCACAACAACTGAGTTCTTAAATGTTTTTGGTTTGAAGAATTTGCAAGAATTACCTCCATTACCTGAATCGAAAGAGTCTTCTGAAGACGATGAACAAACTGATTTGTTCATGACAAAATTTCAAGAAACATTTAAAGACCAACAAGAATAAAAAACGAAAGGTGTTCATGCTTGAAAAAAAACGTATTTTTTTTGGTGCTGATGTGCTTATTTTTATTTACTTCCCCTCATTTTTCGACAGCTTCTGGTTCATCCTATGCGGTGATTGATGCCAAAACGGGTAGGTTATTATTTGGCAGTTCGCCACATACGGAATATCCGATTGCCAGTTTGACGAAAATATGGACAGCGTATGTAACGTCAGATGAAGTGGATACGAAGGAAGAAACGATCATATCATCCAATGCTGCTACACAGGAAGGCTCCTCTCTTTATTTGAAATCAGGTGAAAAGAAGCGAGTGGATACGCTGTTATATGGGCTGATGTTGAGATCCGGAAATGATGCAGCAGTAGCACTAGCTGAACATGTGGGGGGTTCTGTTGAAGGTTTTGTGGATATAATGAATGAAAAGGCAGACCGATCAGGCCTTCATCATACGACATTTAGAAATCCATCTGGTCTTAATCATGAGGAACATCTTTCATCGGCTTACGATACGGCCCTCATGTTGAAATTAGCAATGGATAATAAACAACTAAGAAAAATAATGAGCACTAAATCCTATCAAAAAGACGGTGTCAATTGGGAAAACAAACATAAGTTAGTCCGAACCGACCCTCTCGCGATAGCAGGCAAAACTGGATTTACAAAAGCTTCTGGCAGAACCCTTGCTACCTACTTTAAAAAAGGGAAAGAAGAAGTAATCGTTGTGACATTAAACAATTCAAATGACTGGTTAGTACATAAAGAATTAGCGAATCAGGCATTTAAAGAGTATGATATAGTACAAATAGTAAAAGAAGGAATGTATAATTTACCTGGTGATTTAGTTGTGAATGTGGAAGAACCAATCGAAATGTTAATTAAACGCAAAGAAAACATTTCACATGTTGTCCTAATAAGCCGTTTAAAAAGTGGAAAACGAGATGCGAATTGGAACATTCAAATTGATGGTGAAAATGTGCTAAAAAAACAAGTGGATATAGAGCAAAGTCGAAGATGAAGACTGCTTTTTATAGAAGCGGTCTTCTTTTAATTTGGTTGAAAGTGTGACATACTTTTTTTACATGAAACATGAAATTGATGAGGTGAACCCATGGAAAGATTACAAAAAATGTTAGCCCATGCTGGAGTTGCATCCAGAAGAAAAGCAGAACAACTAATTTTAGAAGGAAAAGTACAAGTAAACGGTAAAGTGGTTAAGGAGTTAGGAACAAAAGTATCACAATCTGATACGATTGAAGTTTCGGGTGTTAAGCTTGAAAAAGAACAAAAAGTATACTATTTACTTTATAAACCACGAGGTATTATATCAGCAGTAACGGACGACAAGGGACGAAAAACAGTAGCTGATTTATTTCCTGAAGTGAAAGAAAGACTATTCCCAGTAGGAAGACTAGATTATGAAACATCAGGCCTACTCTTGATGACGAATGATGGAGATTTTTCTTATATGCTTACGCATCCGAAATTTAAAATTGATAAAACATATGTAGCACGAGTGAAAGGAATTCCTCTTAAAGAGCAACTTCGTCCACTAGAACGTGGAATTGTCCTTGAAGATGGTAAGACGGCTCCAGCTCGCGTAAAGTTATTATCTTCGGAGCGCAAAACAAACAAATCAATTATTGAAATAACCATCCATGAAGGGAAAAATCGACAAGTTCGTCGTATGTTTGATGCAATTGGTTTCCCAGTTCAAAAGCTTAAACGAGAACGTTTTGCATTTTTAACCTTGCATGGTTTAAACGCTGGAGAATCACGAGAATTGACTTCCCATGAAGTGAAGTTATTACGCGTATTAGCTGACACTGGTAAAATCGGATCTTAATGGAACCATTGAAACGTTCACAAACACTTCAAATGTCCGTCTAATGTATCCTTTTTTCTTTGCTATAATGTAGAAGATTATTTCGTCATGTAGGAGGTCTAAAAAAATGGCTCAGACGAAACAAAAGAGACTGGTAATACGTACCGTCATTTTAGCTATCTTGGTGGTCGTAATTATCTATACTATCTATACAAATGCTACAAAAGAGAGAACTGCAGTCCTTGGAGTAGGTGATGAAGCCCCTGACTTTACTCTTGTTGACTTAAACGGAGAGGAACATCAATTGTCTGATTACAAAGGACAAGGTGTTTTTCTGAATTTTTGGGGAACTTGGTGTAAACCTTGTACAAAAGAAATGCCTGCAATGGATAGACAATATAAAGTATTCCAGGATCAAGGTGTTCAAATTCTCGCAGTTAATATAGCTCAATCCAATTTAGAAGTTCAAAATTTTGCGGACCAATATGGTTTGAATTTTCCAATCGTTATTGATAAAACAAAAAGTGTGATGCATGCATATAATATTGATCCATTGCCTACCACTTTATTAATCAATCCGGACGGAAAAATTGAACGAATTATTACAGGCGAAATGACAGAACAGGATATTGCTTCTTTTATGGAGCAGATAAAACCTGAATAAGGAGTTCAATTATATGGACAACATTATTTGTGTTTGTGGACATGAAAACCCAAAAGGAACCATATTATGTGGAAATTGTGGACGACCCCTTACCGATGACGCTGTAAACCAAAAGCTTATAGATATGCGATATGAAGGTTCTGCAAGACGTTCACAAACGTACAACAAATCGATTATCGATAAAATATGGAACTTTTTTTCAAGTGTTAAAATAGGCGTATCACTCATCATTCTCATATTGGTAGCAGCCGCTATAGGGACAATTTTACCTCAAGTATTATATGTTCCTGCTACAACAGAGACAGATATCGCTTCCTATTATGAACGGGTTTATGGGACGTTTGGAGAAATTTATTATAAACTGGGACTTTCGGATTTATATGGGTCTTGGTGGTTCCAAACATTAATTGGTATGCTTGGAATTTCACTCATTGTCGCCAGTTTAGACCGTGTCATTCCCTTATATAAAACTTTGAAAAATCAGCGTACACGAAGACACGAAAGTTTTATGAAACGGCAGCGACTTTTTGGCAAAGGACAGAATACTCTTGGAGATTCAAGTCTTCTAAAAAGCGAAGAAAAGCTGAAAGAATTACGTTATAATGTCAAAGTTGAAAATGGGGCATTGCTTGCTGAAAAAGGGCGTTTTTCTAGATGGGGTCCTTATGTAAATCATGCAGGACTTATTATCTTCTTGTTTGGTGTAATGCTACGCTCACTCCCAGGTTTTTATGTGGATGAAACCATTTGGATACGAGAGGGAGAAACGAGAGCAATACCTGAAACCCCAGGTTACTATTTAGAAAGTAAAGAGTTTACATTGGAAACCTACGATAAAAATCAAACAGATGAAGTGTTTGGTGAAGCAATTGAACGTGTAGGGACGATTGCGTCAAATTATCAGACAGATGTAGTACTATATAAGAAACCAGAGAATGCTCTTCCTGGGGATACGAAAAATTTAGAAGAAATTAAAGAGGAATCGATTCAAGTCAATAAGCCACTAAAATTTGAGGGTTTTGCAGTTTATCAAATGGATTTCCGATTAGATGAATTGCGTTCTATGCAATTTAACTTGATAAATAAAGATACCGCAGAATCACTTGGTGATTTAACGATTGACTTAGTTAACCCCGAAAAAAAGTATAAGGTTGGCGAAGATTCAACGGTTGAGTTACTAGGGTACTATCCTGATTTTTCTGGATTTGAAAAAGGTGAACCACAAACCAAATCACCACTTCCAAATAATCCAGCATTTTTAGTAAAAATGATAACCCCACAAACTCCAAAAGGCGAGACAAGCTTTGTTGCAATCAAACAAACACTTGAACCTTTAGGAGAAAATGAATATAAATTAGCTTTTCAAAATGTAGAAACTCGAGATGTTTCCGGGTTAACCATACGTAAAGATAAAACATTATGGATTTTAGCTCTAGGTGGTTTATTATTTATGATTGGTGTTATACAAGGTGCCTACTTTAATCACCGTCGCATATGGATTCATGAATCTCAAGATGGTCAATTGCTCGTAGCAGCTCATACCAATAAAAACTGGTTTGCAATTAAAAGAGAATTAGATCTAGTTGGTGAAGTAGCTAAATTACCAGCTTATATAGATCAACAAGATTTAGAAATAGAAGTGGATAAAAAGGATGGTGAGAAATCGTCATGACACTCGTAGAAATTAGTGGGAATTTATTATTTTTCGCGTTTGTTTGTTATTTAGTTGGTACTCTACTTTTTGGTGGTGCTGTAAAAGGTTCTAAAACAGAAGAGTCAGCTTCAGAAAAGCGATGGGGTAAATTAGGAATTAGTGTGACTATATTAGGTTTCATTTCAAACCTTGGTTACTTTATCACACGATGGATTGCGGCTGGACATGCACCGGTTAGTAACCTATTTGAATTTACAACGGCTTTCGGAATGATGGTTGTCGGTGCATTTATTTTAATTTACTTCATTTATAAAACACCTTTTCTTGGGTTGTTTGCTTTACCTATTGCTATCATTATTATTGCGTATGCGAGTATGTTCCCTCGTGAATTAAATCCATTAATTCCAGCTTTAAAGAGTTATTGGCTAACCGTTCACGTAATTACAGCAGCACTAGGTGAATCAATATTAGCGATTAGTGCAGTAGCGGGTCTAATCTACTTGTTAAAACATGTAAACATTAACAAAAGGTCGAAACAACGATTCTGGTTAGAAGCGGTTATGTTTACACTTATTTTAGTTTTAGGATTTGTTGCATCAAGTACAACGTTTTCGGTAATGGACTATGAAGCTTCATTCTCGTATGTTGATAAGGATGAAAAACCTGATGAAATCACTTACGATACACCTCCACTTTTTGGGATGAATCAATATAAAGCACTGACACCTAATTCAATGGAGCCATTAGCTGAAATGCCTCCAATCGTTAATGCAAAAAAATTAACCACCGTTGCATGGACGCTAATATTTGGAACTGTCCTTTATGGGTTGATTCGTTTGATTTCCCGTAAATCAATTTCAGCTTTATTACAACCGTTGGTTAAAAAAGCAAATTCCACTTTAATGGATGAAATAGGATATCGGGCTGTATTAATTGGCTTCCCAGTTTTCACTTTAGGTGCACTAATTTTTGCCATGATTTGGGCCCAAGAAGCTTGGTCTCGGTTCTGGGGATGGGATCCAAAAGAAGTTTGGGCTCTCATTACATGGTTATTTTATGCAGCTTTTTTACATCTACGCTTATCAAGAGGTTGGCATGGAGAAAAGTCAGCATGGTTGGCAGTAATAGGATTCATTATTATCATGTTTAACTTAATAGCTGTAAACCTCATTATTGCTGGTTTACATTCGTACGCATAAAAAGAAATGCGAAAAGCGCCTCTTTAGCCTGACACCGTCGCTGGAAGTCTCGAAAAGCGTAGATGCCCAAGAAAGCTCGACTCCGAAGGTGGAAGAAACGATTCGAAAACTTGTTTTCGAAAGAGTTTCTGAAGCGGAGGTGCGAGCTAGGGATCGAGCTAGACAGACCGATTCGAAAGCCTGCAACGCAAGAGGGCCTGAAGCTTAGGTGCGGGCTGGCGAGTTGAGCTAGACATCGACAAGCCTTTTCCTTCTGAGGGAAAGGCTTGTCTTTCATTTTAAGGTTTGAACTTGTACAATTATTGGTAGGGAAAGCATGAAAGGGGTCAGAAGAATGTCTGAGAATATTACTATCCTAGTGGTGGATGATGAAGATCGTATCCGACGGTTATTGAAGATGTATTTAGAACGTGAAGGATATGAAGTCGATGAAGCGGAAAACGGAACTGAAGCTCTTGAGAAAGCAATGGTGAAAGATTACCATGCAATATTACTTGACGTTATGATGCCTGAAAAAGATGGTATGGAAGTAGTCGCTGAGTTAAGAGAACATAAAGCCACACCTATTCTTTTATTAACAGCAAAAGGTGAAGAAGTGAACAGAGTCCAAGGTTTCGAACTTGGAGCGGACGATTATATTGTGAAGCCTTTTAGTCCAAGAGAAGTGGTTTTACGTGTGAAAGCTGTATTGAAGCGTTCCGTTTCTTATACACCTATCTCCAACAATTCAGTTTCAAAAGATTTAGTCGTATTTCCTCATTTAACGATTGATCATGATGCGCATCGAGTTACAGCAGATGGTACAGAAGTGAACTTGACACCAAAAGAATATGAATTGCTATATTTTTTAGCCAAATCTCCAGATAAAGTATTCGATCGAGAACAATTGTTAAAAGAAGTATGGCATTACGATTTCTTCGGTGATTTGCGAACAGTAGATACTCATGTAAAACGATTGCGTGAAAAACTAAATCGAGTTTCTGAAAAATCTGCCAAAATGATTGTAACTGTATGGGGTGTAGGTTATAAATTTGAGGTCATCAATGAATAGAATATGGAATAGTGTGGTCGGGAAGCTATGGTTAACCATATTGCTTCTCGTTTGTTTTGTGTTGTTTATCATCACCATTCTTATCCTCGAATTTTTAGGGAATTATCATAGTCAGCAAGCAGAAGCATCCCTCCGACAAGAAGCAAACACGATTGCAAGTATTGTTGATGTTGACGAGGATGTAAGCAAATCTTTAATGATAATTTCGGATGTTTTAGGACCTGAAACAAATGCGTTGATATCCAAGGAGCCGAGACAGGTTACTTTGACACTCCATGAGGGATTAAATGGGGAAGCCATTCAGAAAAGAATCATTGAAGATAAAGATTTAAGAAATGTTTTTAATTCAAAGCAACCAATAATCAAAGAACTAATTCTTCCTTCGCTAAAAAATGAAAATCAAATGGAATCATATATTGTTTTAGCATCACCTTTAAATGTTGAAAATGAATTGCATGGAGCAGTTTTCATTTATCAAAGTTTAGATGTTATTCATCAAACGACAAAAGAAACAACAAATATCGTATTTTTATCTGCATTTATAGGATTTTTATTAACAACATTTTTTGCATTTTTCTTGTCGACGAGAATAACATCCCCACTAAGAAAAATGCGTGAAGCAGCATTCGAATTATCTAAAGGTAATTTTGATACTAAACTACCATCCTTACAAAATGATGAAATAGGTCAACTAGCTGTTGCATTTAATCAAATGGGGCGTCAATTAAAACACCATGTAGAGGTTATAAACCAAGAAAAAGAACAGTTGTCGAGTATCCTCACCTCGATGACAGATGCTGTCATAACCTTTAATCGAGACCATACGATTTTACTAAGTAATCCTCCAGCAGAGAAGTTACTGCAAAAATGGTTTTTCAGAATGGGAAGTAAAGGTCAACCAATTCCAGTAGAAATGGACCATATGCTCGATCATGTATTGCATTTAGAAGAGGAAATAAATGAAGAACTTGAGATGGAAGGTAGCTATTATGCCATTTCAATAAGTCCTCTTTACAGCGGTGAATCCATACGTGGCGCAGTCGCTGTTTTGCGAGACATGACAGAACAACATAAGCTCGATAAATTGCGTTCCGATTTTATCGCTAACGTATCTCATGAACTCAGAACACCCATTGCGATGTTACAAGGATATAGTGAGGCCATATTAGATGATATGGTTACATCTGATGAAGAGCGAAAAGAAATGACGAAAATTATCTATGAAGAATCTCAACGAATGGGACGGTTAGTTACCGATTTACTCGATTTAGCCAGAATGGAATCAGGTCGTATGCGTTTATATAAAAAAAATGTAGCCATTGAAGGAGTCATTAAACGGATCACTCAAAAATTCACACAGTCTGCAAAAGAATCTTTGGTTAACCTTCAATTTGAGTCAACTATTATGGATGATTTATTTATTGAAATTGACGAAGATCGAATTGAACAAGTGTTAACAAACTTAATTGATAATGCGATTCGGCATACGCCAAATGAAGGAAATGTAACCATACGTGTCGAAAAAGAGAAAGCGTTTATAAAAATAAGTGTAGAAGATACCGGTACCGGTATTCCGCCAGAGGATCTTCCTTATGTCTTCGAACGTTTTTATAAAGCTGATAAATCCAGAACAAGAGGAAAAGGTGGAACAGGTCTTGGGCTAGCTATCGCCAAAAATATGGTTGAAGCACATGATGGTAACATAAGTGTGAATAGCATCGAAAGCCTGGGAACTACATTTGTTTTTTATTTACCAATAAAAAACATGTAACTTTTCTCTACTTGTAACCGACTACTATAAAGAACGGGGGGAGTTTATGAATGACTCCGTTTTCAACCGATTATATGACCATTTTCATCAAGACGTCTTTCAGTTCCTGATGTATTTGGTGAAAAATAGACAGACCGCCGAAGATTTAATGCATGAGGTGTATGTCCGTGTATTAAAAGCATATAGCCGATTCGAAGGCAAAAGTTCTGAGAAAACATGGTTATTTTCAATTGCTAAAAATGTTGCAATTGATCATTTTCGTAAAAATGCCGTTCGGAAACGCCACTTGTTTGATTTTTTTGACTGGGAGAAAACCGAGTTAAGAGCAACTGGTCCGTTACCTGACGAAATGGCTGAAATGAATGATGAGATGAAAAATTTGTTACAAGCATTAGAAGAATGTACCGGCAATCAAAAACTGGTTGTTATTATGCGATATTTTCAAGATTTGTCAATCACCGAGACTGCTCAAATACTCGGATGGACCGAAGGCAAAGTGAAAACCACTCAACACCGAGCGATACATAAGCTTCGGGATAAATTGACTGGGCATTCGGAAGGGGAGACAGTTCGCGATGAGTAACGATAACTGGAGTAAACAAAAAATAGAACAGTTACTTAGCCAAGTGCCCAAAATGAATGATGTTCGTTCGAAAGAAGAGATATTTAATCGTTTGAAGGAAGAACAGCTTAAGGTTCAATCATCGCCAAAGAAACAGCGGTATTGGGCTCCTCCAGCTGTTGCAGTTGCTGCTTTATTAACATTGACTTTGTTAACAGTTTCTTTTCTAAACCAGCCGAACCGTTCGAATGAATCAGCAAAACTAATGGATTCAGAGAATGCAGAAGGGAAAATGGATGCACAAAGAGACCCTAACACCATCCAGAATACGGTTGCTGAAGATCAACAGAGAACGTACAAAGGTGGAGAAGAAGATGGTACCTCGCTAACATCATTTGCATCAGAAACTTTTGGAACTTCTGTATATCCAAATGAAATTTCGGATGATGTTACTGTATTTAGATTAGGATTAGCAGGAGATGCTGCCAATAGTGTACCCGTTACTTTTCTAATACCAAAAAATCAAATTGAAGAAGATTTTGGCGACATAGTTCCCACTTCTCTCGAATTGTATCAAATGTATGCCTCTCGCTTAGATGAGGAAGCACTTGGATTTTCGGATTACCATCCTTACAAAGGCTCTTTTGCAACTGAAGGGGATTCTTTAATTCATTTGCTCCCTAAAGACCATGGTTATGACATAGGTTCTGGTAATTTAGATGTATACAAAGGTTCATTAAAGGATACATTTTCAGACTATAAACAAATCATGTTTAAAACTGTAGATGGATCTCCAATTGTGTTTGATCAAGAGGGAGAACCAAGCAAACCAATGGACCTAAATGGGATAGTTAATCATTACAATTACTATCTTTACCATCAAACCAATGGGAATGCATATTTATCACCGAATTTCGGTCTAACATTTAAATCAATAGAAGATGCACTTCTACAAATGAAAGAAAATCAAAATGATATCTTCACTTCTGTCATACCTGAAAAAGTAACCTTTGAAGTGAAGAGTCAGAATGACATAACTCGTGTGATTTTTACTGAACCTTTAGATTTAGAACAAATGGATAGTACCACTGCAATGAATATGATTGAAGGAATGCTATTGACTGGAGCAAGCTTCGGACAACAATTACAATTTGAAAATGTAAAGCAAGCCAACTGGAACAATTTTGATTTTACTAACCCATTACCGATTCCGCTAGGTGCAAATAAAATGCAACTAATCTTAAATCAATAATAAATAAACAATCATTTGTAGGCTCATGTAGTTTACAAATGATTGTTTTTTTCTTATAGTAGAATATGAAACTAAATATTGATTCATCTTCGGGGCAGGGTGAAATTCCCGATCGGCGGTAATAAGATATCAATTTTCTTTGAGCCCGCGAGCCGCAAGGCAGGATTTGGTGCAATTCCAAAGCCGACAGTATAGTCTGGATGGGAGAAGGTGAAGGTGCGGTCGTTTTTCGTTCTGTCATTTTACGAGACGCCTATTTATGTGCGCCTTTCTATTCCCTTGAGCGATAACGGCTTAGGGGTTTTTTGATGGGATTGAAGCGAGCGAACTTTTCTTCTTGTGGAGTGAATCGCAAAAGGAGAGAAAAGAAATATGAAGAAAAACAAATTAAAAATAATGATTGCTATAGGAATGTTGAGTAGTATCTCATTTATATTAATGTTACTAAATTTTCCGCTACCCGCATTACCATCTTTCTTGAAGGTTGACTTTAGTGATGTACCTGCATTAATTGCAGCTATCACAATGGGCCCACTTGCCGGAATATTGGTTGCTTTCTTTAAAAACGTATTGTATTGGATGTTTAGTGGAAGTCCTACAGGCGTACCAGTTGGGGAACTCGCAAACTTTGCAACTAGCATTTTGTTTATGCTACCGGTATATGTCATCTATCGTAAGTTTTCAACAACAAAAGGTTTATCAATTGGTTTAGTTGCGGGCGTTTTGACAATGGCAATCGGGATGAGTGTGCTAAATTACCTGATTTTTTTACCAATGTACACTTATTTCTTAAATATGCCGGCAATCACGGGGCCAGCTTTAAGAGACACCATTGTGTTAGGGATATTGCCATTTAACTTGATTAAAGGGGTATTATTAGCAACAGTTGTCCTTGTATTATTTAAATCTATGAAAACATGGATTGACAAACAAACGGCTCAATTCTCTTGAGAAAAGAAAGAACCTTGTTAGTTCAACACCGAGGCTAGATGAAACGAATCGAAAGCCTGCTTTAGAATGAGGGTCTGTAAGGCTTAACTCGCTACGTCCTATTGGGACGCCCTTATGACTCAAATCCTGTGAGCCCAAGCTAAGGTGGGAGCTGGTGCTTGAAGCTAGACATAAAATAAAAAAGCTGCGGATTGCTCCGCAGCTTTTTATTATTCGTATTTTAATGCGTCACCGTCAAATGATTCATCTGAAACTTTAATAGAATCTGTTGGACAGCCTTCAAATGCATCCTGCATATCTTCTTCTAATTCGTCTGGAACTTTAGCTGTTCCCATGTTATCATCTAAAATAACAAAGGCAATCCCTTCGTCATCATAATCATAAATATCTGGTGCTGCAGCCCCGCAAGCTCCGCAAGCAATACACGTATCTTTATCTACAATCGTATACTTCGCCATGTTTACCTCTCCTTTTTCTCGGTTCGCTTGAAAAAGCTATCTTTTTTATTCTAATCATGTTTACTTTACTTTTCAACATAAATACTCATCAATTGGAGGATTCTTGTGTGCTATTTGAACAAATTCTGTTAAAAGTGATCGACCGATTAAACGGAGAACGGACGATATCAGCACCTTTTCATTTGCTTCGTGGGAAGAAGTCTGGACAAACCATCCTGGATGTACAGAGTTATGGACTAACAGAAACCTTTTCTTTATTTCCGAGATTACCTAAATCTACTTATGACAAAGTGGTTAACTCAATGGTTGAAAACCAATGGGTTACGATTAATGAACAATCGATTCCTACTTTAACTGAAGCGGGAATGACTGTTAAGAACCAGCTACCTTCCTTGTCATTGAATGGATGGCTTTATAGAGGAAATGAAATGATTTTTTTTAATCGCTTGTCTTTATTAACACAAACACTTTCACATGTTGCTGCAGGAAACATGTCGTTTGTTCCAGTTCAGAAGGATGAAAAAGTTCAAAGGTGGGTTCGTACATTTTTATCACAGAAGCCTTATGCATCTAAATCTTTTAGGAATCAGTTTATCCTAGAAGTTGAGAAATGTTTGTTAGCAGCAACAAAATTAGATGTTCACAGAGAACTCATTACATATCGCTTAAGTGGCTATGGAATCACGGGATTTACATGGCAACAGTTAGCAGCGGATATAAATCAGCAACCAATGGATGTACAGATTCGCTTTGTAGAAGGCTTACATCTTGTTTTAAATGAATTATTTTCGCAAACATCTTACCCGATATTAAGCCAGTTAACTAGGGATGTGCGTTCTCTAAATCCATTAACAGAATCCGCCTCAAAAACTGCAGACCTATATCACAAAGGTTTTTCTTTTAATAAAATATCCGAGATTAGACATTTGAAAACAAGTACAATAGAAGATCACTTTGTAGAAATGGCCATGAACGATCCTAGCTTTGATATTTCCTCTTTTTTTGGAAATGAAGATATGGATAGCGTAATTCAATCGATAAAAAATAATTCTTCCAATAAATTAAGAACTTTAAAAGAATATTTCCCCGACTATTCTTATTTTCAATTAAGATTATTATTAGCTGTAAGAGGTGATGTAAATGCCAATAGACTTACATAAGACGCTCAAAACAAAGTTTGGTTATGAAGCTTTTCATGGTGGACAACAGGAAATAATTGAAGCAGTTCTTGAAGGTAAAGATGTTATAGGAATTTTACCGACTGGAATGGGGAAATCATTATGTTATCAAATGCCGGCGTACTTGTTACCACATACGGTCATTGTGATATCCCCGCTTGTTTCACTTATGCAAGATCAAGTTGAACAATTAAGAATTCTAGGAGAGAAACGAGTTATAGCATTGAATTCGTTTTTAACACCTAAAGAAAAAAGAAATTTACTTACTCATGCAAGTGACTATAAGTTCATCTTTATTTCTCCAGAGATGTTAATGCAGGAACAAGTTAGAACAGAACTTCAGTCGATACCGATATCCTTAATTGTTGCGGATGAAGCACATTGTATTTCCCAGTGGGGATATGACTTTCGTCCGGATTATCTCAGGTTTGGAGAATGGCTACGAAATTGGGAACGACCACCTATACTTGCATTAACTGCAACAGCTACGGACAATGTCATAAGTGATATTGAACAGTTTCTGCATTTAAAAAATCCATCTCCCATTATTCAATCTTTAGATCGACCGAATATACGCTATTCTGCTGTTCAAGTCGAGAGTAATGAAGAAAAATTTTGGAATATTTTAAATCAAATTCAGACATATGAAGGACCTGGAATAATATATACACAATCTAGAAAAAAAGCGGATGAATATTCAATGAAATTAAATGATGCTGGTATTCGGGTTGCTCCATACCACGCGGGAATGGAACAAATGGATCGAACATTTGTCCAACAACAGTTTTTACAGGGGGAAATCGACTGGGTTTGTGCAACAAATGCATTCGGCATGGGTGTACATAAAAGTGATATTCGACAAATTATCCATGATCATATTCCATCATCAGTAGCTAATTATGCGCAAGAAATAGGCAGAGCAGGGAGGGATGGTGAAAATGCAGTGGCAACACTGATGTTTTCCGAACGAGATGATCAAATGACTGTCTTTGTGGCTACCAATGATTTTCCTGATATTACGCAGGTACATTTATTCACAAATCATAACAATCCAAAGCAACTGGTTGATGAAGGGATGTTAAGTGAAACAAGCTACCGTATTCTTTCTTATTGGCTAGAAAGAAGTTCAATTGATGAAACGATACAAACATTAGCTAAGTTAAAGCAAGAAAAATTAAACCAAATCCAGCTTATGAAGGAACTTATTTCAAATAATAGTTGCAAAAGGAAACAACTCGTTGAATTTTTTGGTCAACAATTAATATCTACTCCTATGAATTGCTGTTCTAACTGTGGGTTGAATGAAGAAGAAGTGCTTAAAAGACCTTCCTTATTACAAGTTTCTGATAAAGAACTTAATTGGAAAAACCGGTTATCGCTTATTTTTCCTGATCGTGATTAATTGATTTATTTACTTTTTCTACAAAATTCGTCATAATAAGTGGAGATGAACAGTAGAATAGGAGTTTAACAACCATGAATCAAGATGATTATAAAGAGAAGATAGAAGAACATAGAAAACCTATCAAAATAGATGGAGAAGAGCGTAGGACTACGCGAACTTCTAGACGTTCTTCAGGTCAACCAGTTAAACCTGTGAAGAAGAGAAGGAATTTTTTATTGCCTATCCTATTCGCTATTTTCATATTAATTCCTGTAGGATTTTTAATTTACATTCAAGTATTTTATGAACCAACCCCAAATAAAACAGCTGTTATAGAAACCGATGAAGTTGAATTTGAAGAAAATGAGGAAGACTCATTAGAGTCGGAAGTCGCTGACGAAGCAGATGAGAATAATTCTGATTCGGATTCAGACACAGAAACAACTGAAAATCAAAATACTGATTCAGCCGTTGAGGAAGAATCAGCTGGTTCGGTCGAAAGAGTCCTTGCTGAAGATGTTCCTACTGTAGAAGAACCTGAAGAAGTACAGCCAGATAAAGACAATGAAGAACCAACATCAGGTAAAACACATATTGTTCAACCTAATGAAACGCTATATCGGATTGCTATGAACTATTACCATTCTCCAGATGCGGTTGATAAAATTAAGGAAGCAAATGGATTATCTTCAGATTCAATCTCTACCGGTCAAACTTTAATCCTTCCATAATTTTTTTTATAAAAAAAGGATAGATTACGAGTTTGTCGAATATGTTAATTATTGGAGAAAGAATGAGGTGAAGATATGTTTGCTAAAAGCGTAATGATTCCAAAAGAAAAATGTATAACACTACAAACTTCTGATTCTATACCAGAAGCTCTTGAAATGCTGGAAAAGAATCAACTTGATGCTATACCCGTTTTAGAGAATGGACAATATAAAGGTATTCTAAATCGTTATATTGCTTACCGTGCTTTTTATTACAGTGGATTGACTAAAGAAGAGTTTCTGCAGAAAACATTATTGGTTGATATCCTAACAAAACAAGATATTCATTTAAGTTTGGAAGATGTCTTTGAAAAGTCATTAGTTGAATTAAATGATTTCCCAATAATTGCAGTAGTGGAAGGTGAAAAGTTTTTAGGTTTAGTTACAAGATATGATATGATGCATCAGTTCAGGAGTGCTTTTGGGATGGATCGTGCAGGGATTCGCATTACCTTCTCCTCTTCAGAAACGGAAGGTCGAATTGCTAAATTAGGTGATGTTATTCAAAAGTATCATGAATCCGTTATTTCATTGGTGACGTTCGATGAGACAGACAAATTATTACGTCGAATCGTTTTAAAGATAGAGAAAAGAGATAATGTACAAAAGTTCTTAAAAGAATTAGATCGTTCTGGATTTCGCGTTTTGCACATGGAAGAAGATTAATGATACTATATGCATAACATTTAGTTTAAAGGTGGAAGGGGAATCCCTTCACCTTTTTTCTTTTTATTAAATGAGGTGATTATTTTGCGGTATTTTATTTCGTTTCTTGCACTCATTGGGCTGATACCACTATATATGTTAAAAAAAGCTTTTGAAACAAATATTTTGCATCATGAAATTTCAACAGATAAATTCATCGATCAAAAGCCCTTTCGTTTATTCTTTATTTCTGATATTCATCGACGGAAAGTTTCCAATGGGCTTATAAAAGAAGTAGGATCAACAGTTGATATTGTGATTATTGGAGGGGATTTAGCAGAAGCAAATGTACCTGAAAAGTTAATTGCTGAAAATTTAAGAAAATTAGCTCGAATCGCACCTGTTTTTTATGTGTGGGGAAACAATGACCGAGAAGTGGGGGAATCCCTAATTCGAGGATTAATCGAAAAAGTAAATGGTACATTGTTAGAAAATAAAGCCGTTTGTGTTCGAGACCATGGACATCGTATTCAAATCGTTGGAATAGACGATGTATCATCAGAAAAAGCGGATATTCAGAAATCATTTGAGTCTATTCATAAAGAAGACACAATTATATTTGTTTCACATACCCCATCTGTTTTTAATAAAGTTCGAAGTGTATATAATCCTGATTTACTACTAGCAGGACATACCCATGGAGGGCAAATTCGCTTGGGAGGGTTTGGATTATACCCTCTTGGGGAATTTGTGATTAAGGATAAAAAGGCAACCTTAATTAGCAATGGATATGGAACCACTTTTCTCCCTTTAAGATTAGGTGCTGCATCAGAATGCCATATTGTGACGATTCAAGGTAGTACTTATAATAATACTATTGGATAAAACACACAGGTCGTTTACAATGCTCTGAGAATTCCTTATACTTAAGCAATTCAAGAATGGAACCTAGGGGAGCAATCGACAAAAACAATATGAGAAAATATAATATAAAATCAATTTCCACTATGTTAGCGACCCTTCCAGGTACTACTCGCGTATAGGAAAGACACAATAATATGATTGCTGACTTGGTGGGTGTGCAATAGATACTTTTTAAAGAAGAGTTGATAAAACCATTTGATAGCCTTATTTTATGGAATGGACAGTATAAATGAGTGGGATGAATGGGATGAAACTTACACGTATGCAAACACATAGGAACGTAAATAACTAGTAACATTTAAGGAAACCTGTACATTAGTTGTAAAGTGTGATTAGTTCTCCTATCTTAGATAGGAGATTTTTTATTAGAGGAAGTGAACTTATGCATAAAGTTGATGCTATCGTCATAGGTGGGGGTCCGTGTGGGCTTGCGGCTGCCATATCATTACAAGAGGTTGGATTGATGCCTATAGTAATCGAAAAGGGAAATATTGTGGAAGCGATATATAAATACCCAACTCATCAAACATTTTTTAGTACGAGTGAAAAGCTTGCTATAGGAAATGTGCCTTTTATTATTGAACAGCGCAAACCTAAAAGAAATCAGGCGCTTGTTTATTATCGTGAGGTTGTAAAGTTAAAGAAACTGCGTGTTCATCGATTTGAAAATGTGATTCGAGTAGAAAAGTTACAAGAAAGTTTTATTGTCCATACATCCAAAAACATGTATGAAACGAATTATGTTGTGATTGCAACCGGTTATTATGATCATCCAAACGAGCTTAATGTTCCTGGACATGACTTGGAAAAAGTAAACCATTATTTTAAAGAAGGTCATCCTTACTTTGAAATGGATGTTGTTGTAATTGGTGGGAAGAATTCAGCAATTGATGCAGCTTTAGAGTTAAATAAGGCTGGAGCAAAAGTGACTGTAGTTTACCGTGGAAATGAATATTCACCTAGCATCAAGCCTTGGGTTCTACCTGAATTTGAAGGATTGGTTCGAACAGGAGAAATCCAAATGTTATTTGAATCACATGTTGAAGAAATAATGGAAACTGAAATTTGTATTCGACATAAGGACAAGATTTTTAAACAAAAAAATGATTTTGTATTTGCCATGATTGGTTATCATCCTGACCATCAGTTTTTACGTCAAATGGGTATTCAGATTGACGAAGAAACGGGAAGACCGATAATCGATGAACAAACAATGGAGTCAAATGTTGAAGGTGTTTTTATTGCAGGAGTATTGGCTGCAGGAAATAATGCAAATGAAATCTTCATTGAAAATGGACGCTTCCATGGGGAACAAATTGCCCAAGCGATTGCAAAAAAAGAACAACTAAAAAACCAGCCTAATTAATTTTAATTAGGGCTGGTTTTATATTAATAAGAATTGAAATATGAAGTGATATCTCTAGATTCATCAGATTGAGATAGGCTGAGGAGTAATTTGATGCGTGCTTTTTGTCCACTTAATCCATGAGCAAATACCACACCAAGATCACTGAGCATCTTCCCTCCACCCTCATAGCCATAAACAGGTTGAGCAATCCCATTGTAACAGCGGGAAACTATGACCACGGGTATATGTTGATTCAACAAATTCTTTATAGCCGGAACAATAGCAGGTGGGACATTTCCTTGCCCTAAACCCTCCAATACAATTCCATCATATCCCTGAGTTCCGATCATCTGAAGTAAATCTGCATCCATACCAGCATAGACTTTCAACATGGCTACTTTATTATCGATAGAATTAATCGAGAATGTATCATGAAGATGAGGAGTATGGTAAAAATGTATGCCTGTCTTTGTAATGATTCCAATGGGACCATATTGCGGACTTTGAAATGTGGAAACATTACTTGTAGATGTCTTTGTTACATTATGAGCAGTATGAACTTCATCGTTCATAACCACTAATACACCTTTACCTATCGCATCATCTGAAATTGCTACGCGGACAGCGGAAACTAAGTTATATACACCATCTGCACCAATCTCATTTGACGAACGCATAGCACCGGTTAATATGATGGGGATATTTCGTTCGATTGTTAAATCAAGAAAATAAGCAGTTTCTTCTAATGTATCTGTGCCATGTGTAATCACAAAGCCATCTACCTGCGTTTGACGGGATTTCTGATCGATAATATTTTTTAATAACAACATTTCATGAGGTGTCATATGTGGAGAGGGTAAATTAAACGCCTCAATTTCACTAATTTCTGCATATTGGGAAAGTTTATCGATTTCAGCACTTAATGGATTGATATCACCAGGGATGACAGCTCCAGCTTGATTATTCATATGCATAGAAATCGTACCGCCAGTATGAATAACAACAATTTTTTTCATGATTAACATCCTCCAATTTACCAACGACTGGTTAAAAAAATGGTACAATTAATAAATGAAAAGGAGGCGATGTAAACATGTTTATTCTATTTTCGGTTGCAATCGCTCCTGGACTTGCTCTCTTTAGTTACTTTTATTTACGAAATGAAATATCAAATGAACCCTCTAGAACATTGTTTCATACTTTTGTCTATGGTGCTATATTGACTTTCCCTATTCTGTTCATTCAGCATGTATTTGCAGAAGAACAAATTTTACAATCTGCTTTTATTCGCAATGTTTTATTTACAAGCACCTTCGAAGAATTCTTTAAATGGCTTATTCTAGTGTTGGCCATTTACCAACACATAGAATTTGATGACCCATATGATGGAATATTATATGGTGCCAGTATTTCACTCGGTTTTGCTACTGTTGAAAACATATTATATTTATTTACATATGGCGTTGAAACAGCTTTTTTACGTGCCTTATTACCCGTTTCGAGTCACGCCATTTTTGGTGTAGTAATGGGTTATTATTTAGGAAGAGCAAAATTTGCTCAAACTAAATCTTCAAGGCCATTACTATTTGTTGCCTTAATTGCTCCACTTGGATTACATATGATTTACAATGGAATTCTCGTAATTCAAGAAATATGGATATTGTTTATGATTCCTTTTATGTTGTTTCTTTGGTGGTTAGGTTTAGCAAAAGTAAAAAAAGCTCATATATTAACTATCCAACATTTTCAAAAAAAACATACAATTTACGATAGTCATTAAAACCAATTTTTATAATTGGTTTTTTTTTTGTATAAATAATGTTGGATGTCTCATGCTAATAAAAAAAGGAGCATGTGTATATGAAAATTTCGAAAAAATGGTTAGCATGGCCACTTACACTTGGACTATTGTCCTTGTCCGTTTTAACACCTCAAAACTCGAATGCATTTAGTGCACAAGTGATTGAACTTGGTGCTTTTGGAGAAGACGTGATCGAACTCCAATCTAGACTTCAATATATTGGACTCTATAAAGGGGAAATCGATGGTGATTTTGGATATGGTACATACTGGGCATTGCGAAATTTTCAAGAACAGTATGGATTACCAGTTGATGGTATAGCCGGAAAACAGACGAAAGCAAAATTAGCAAACGTCTCAAAATACCATAAAGAGTTTGTCCAAAATCAAATAAAACAAGGAAACCAGTTTACGCATTATGGAAATATTCCTTTAGAAAAACAAACGAAAAAAGGTGCAAAAGGTGCAAAAGGTGGAAAAGGTGGAAAAGGTGCCAAGCAGACCGAACAAGTAAAATTGCCTCCTGAATATTCGCAACGTGATTTACAGCTGATGGCGAATGCTGTATATGGAGAAGCCAGAGGAGAACCGTATGAAGGGCAAGTTGCAGTAGCAGCTGTCATTCTCAACCGAGTAGAAGATCCTAAATTTCCAAATACAATAAGTGGTGTTATTTTTCAAGAACGAGCATTTACAGCAGTCGCTGACGGTCAAATTTGGCTTACACCAAACGAAAGAGCGAAAGAAGCAGTTCTAGATGCGTTAAATGGGTGGGATCCTACCGAAAATGCTCTTTACTATTTCAACCCAGTCACAGCAACAAGTCCTTGGATTTGGACAAGACCACAAATAAAAACCATTGGTAAACATATTTTTTGTGAGTGAGGAGGGGAAAACGTGAAAATTCTAACAGGTATTTTAACAATTGGGTTAATTGTCATGGGCTTTTTCTTGTACAACTCTAAGGAAAATGAGATGGAGTTAAATAGAAAGCTACATGCCAATTATACAAATCAGATGAGCGATGCATCCCAAAAATTGGATGATCTTCAAAAATCGGTTATTAAGGCAAGCGTTTTTAATGATCCAGCAGCACAAGCAGAGCCATTAGAGGAAATTTGGCGTCTTTCTTCAGATATTAGAAGTTCTATTGCGTCTTTACCCCTTAATCAAGAATTCTCCAATGATTGGTTGAATTATTTAGGCCGATTAGGAGATTTTGCAAAGTTGAAAAGTGAACAAAAAGTGACAGAGGACAAATGGTTACAAGTAGCCTCAAACGTCTCTAAAAATCTTAATGAATTTTCGAATGAATGGGAGAATGCAACAACTGAACTGCTCGCTCAAGATGAGCCTTACTCGGAGTGGGATAAAGAAGTTACTGCACAAAAACCTTCAAAAAATTGGACTGGTTTATCAAAGAGTGTAAAAGGTTATACGGAAAGTGATTTTCCATTAACAGCTAGTGAAACAGATTCTCAAAAGAAAAAAGAGTTGCAAAATATTAAGGACAAGGGTGTAACTGAACAAGAAGCTGAGCAGCTTTTAAAGAAATTGTTTCCACGTTATAAGCAAGCAACCATTGTAACTACAAAGAGTAAAAAAGGAGCACCTTATCCTTTTTATCATGTGCAATTTAATGAAGGAATACGTGTAGGGTACGCAGACTTTACTAAAAAAGGAGGCCATTTACTTTCTCTATTGGCAGAAAGACCAATAGGTAACGAGCGAATATCCCAAAAACTTGTAAGTGAAAAAGCATTAAAAGCAGTTAAATCTTATGGGTTTGAAGATGTTGAAATAGTCGATTCTCGTGAAAATCGCTACTATTGGCATTTAACTTTCGTTAGAGTTAATCCAGAAAATAAGGCTAGAGTGTACGATGATACTATTCAAATGAAATTAGCGAAAGATGATGGAGAAGTATTGGGTTTAAGTGCGATGGAGTACATTCAGAAAGAAAAATTACCTAATCAAGACATTATTCCAGTTGATTGGACAACATTCTTCACTAAAGATGTGAAAGTCCAGCAAGAAGCATTTGCATATACAGATAACAAACAGTTACAACAACGTCTTTGCTATGAATTATTAATTGTAAAAGACTTAAATGACCAGACCAAAACATTCCGTATTTTAGTTGATACAGAAACAAAAGAAGTCTTAAAATCAGAATTACTTTCTTAAGTATCATGTAAAAAGATAGTAGTAATCTTTTTCGTCTCATGTCATAATAAATTAATGATTTTATGAGGCGAAGGTGATGGATTTGAAACCAAGAGTAGGGACTATACTCACATTGGAATCCACTTATACGAATTCTTTGGAAAATTTCCGGTGTAAAGTAGTAGAAGAAAGAGAAAACGTTATTTTAATTGATTACCCTATAAGTTCAGAAACAAAAAAGACTTCTTTTTTAATGGAAGGTGCTCAAATGAAGGCTTCTTATATTAAAGACGCTACAGCTGCATTTGCTTTCCACACGGATGTTCTAGGGCGTGTTCAAGGCAAGATTCCAATGATTATGTTGTCTTTTCCTGGAAATGATCAAGTTATTAAAATTCAACGAAGAGAGTTTGTTCGGGTTGATACTCCTGTTGATATGGCAATCGAATATGAAGGTAACTATTATCAACTTGTTGCGGAAGATATCAGTGCAGGAGGATCTGCAGTCATTATCAATCAGCCGGTGTCATTTAAAGAAGGGGATATAATTTCTTTAACAATATCTCTCCCATTTTCAAATGGGGAAATTAAATATATTCAATCAAAAGCTTTTGTAGTTCGTTTCTGGGATAAGGAAATGATTCGCATGGCTTCCATTCAATTTACCAATACGGATGATTTGGACAAACAACAAATAGTCCGTTTCTGTTTTGATAGACAGCTTTTAATGAGAAGAAAAGGTGTCGAATAGCGTTTCCTAAAGCCCATGAATTTGGGCTTTTTTTTTTTATGCTGTGTTACAATATATTTGAGAAAATATAGGGGTTGATTACTTGAGAACGAATATTCAAATTGCAATTGATGGTCCTGCGGCTGCAGGTAAAAGTACAATTGCAAAAATAGTAGCAGAGGCTCTTGCATATACTTATATTGATACGGGAGCGATGTATCGAGCCATTACGTATAAAGCATTGTCACATCACATAGATATAGAAAATGAGGATGCAATGACAAAATTGCTTTTAGAAACAACAATTGAACTAAAGCCATCAAAAGATGGACAACTTGTGTATCTGGATGGAGAGAATGTTTCAAATGCGATTCGCTCAAATGAAGTAACTTCTTCCGTATCTACTGTCGCAACTCATGCAAGCTTAAGAAAAGAAATGGTAAAAAGGCAATTAGCAATGGCCAAAACTGGTGGAGTTGTTATGGATGGACGGGATATCGGTACGCATGTCCTAATTGATGCGGAATTGAAAATATTTATGTCTGCTTCTGTTGAAGAGCGAGCAAATCGTCGACAGTTAGATAACGAAAAAAGAGGAATCTCTTCACAACTCCAGCAATTGAAAAAAGAAATTTCTGATCGCGATAAAATGGATAGTGAACGAGAAGCTTCTCCACTTATTCAAGCGGTGGATGCGGTTTATTTGGATACAACACATCTCAATATTCAAGAAGCAGCAGATCAAATTATTCAATTAGCGAAAGAAAGGATGAGCTAAATGAAATTATATACATTTGCAAAATCTCTTGTCTGGAATGTATTGAATCCAATTTATCGTTTTGATATTCAGGGGCTGGAAAAATTCCCGAAAACCGGTGGTGTTCTTATATGTGCTAATCACATAAATGCTTTGGATCCACCTGTTGTAGGAATAACAGCACCTCGAGTTGTTCACTTTATGGCTAAAGAAGAACTATTTACAGCACCTATTTTAAAAACTATTCTACCAAAAGTTCATGCATTCCCGGTAAAACGTGGAATGAGTGATCGAGATGCTTTGAGAAAAGCAATTGCCATATTAAAGAGTGGTAATGTAATGGGACTATTTCCTGAAGGTACACGCAGTAAGACAGGTGAATTAGGAAAAGGTTTTTCGGGAGCTGGCTTTTTTGCATTAAAAGGAGAAGCTGCTGTAGTACCATGCGCAATAATAGGACCATATAAAGCATTTAAGCGAGTGAAAGTTGTATACGGAGAACCAATTGACATGCAACCTTTACGAGAACGTAAAGCTTCCGCAGATGAAGTAACACAAATCATTATGGCTCAAATTCAGATGTTGATAAACGAAAATAAATCATAAATCTGATATAGGTCCGAATGAAAAGGGTAAATTTTTGTTTTTATTAGAGAATTCGCATAAAATAGTAATATGAAACGTTGTGAAGGAGGATGCTATATGTCTGAGGAAATGAACTTGATGGAAAACCAGGAATTCCGTGAGGGAGATCTTGTTAAAGGTACGGTTGCCCAAGTTGAAGAAAAGGCAGTAACGGTAACGATTGAAGGTGCACCATTTGATGGTGTTATCCCAATAAGTGAACTGTCCAGCTTGCACATTGAGAAAGCTTCCGACGCAGTTTCAATCGGTGACGAGTTGAATTTAATCATTACAAAAGTTGAAGATGAAAACTATGTCTTATCAAAACGAAAAGTAGATGCTACTGAAGCTTGGGACTCATTAGAGCAAAAATTTAACGATGGAGTCATTATCGAAGCTGAAGTCAAAGATGTAGTAAAAGGTGGATTGGTTATCGATTTAGGGGTAAGAGGTTTTGTGCCTGCATCTCTAGTTGAAGATCATTTTGTCGAGTCGTTTGATGACTACAAGGGCAAAGTTTTGAGCTTTAAAATTGTTGAAATGGAAAAAGATAAAAATCGATTGATTCTTTCTCACAGAGCGGTTGTTGAAGAACAAAAAGAATCGAATAAAAAAGATGTACTTGATCATATCCATCCCGGAGATAATTTAATTGGAACCGTTCAACGAATAGCTGCATTCGGAGCATTTGTGGACTTAGGTGGTGTGGACGGTCTTGTGCATATCTCTCAATTATCCCATGAACATGTGGAACATGTATCAGATGTTGTAAAAGAGGGACAGGAAGTAAAAGTAAAAGTACTTTCGGTTGATCGTGACAGTGAACGAATTTCGTTATCAATTAAAGATACACTTCCAGGTCCATGGGAAGGCATTGAAGAAAAAGCGCCTCGTGGTACAGTTTTAACAGGTATTGTAAAACGTTTGGTAAGCTATGGTGCTTTCGTAGAAGTATTTCCTGGAATTGAAGGATTAGTTCACATATCTCAGATATCACATTCACATATTGGTACTCCGCATGAATTATTATCTGAAGGCCAAGAAGTTCAAGTAAAAGTGTTAGATGTAAATAAACAAGATAAACGACTTTCATTAAGTATTAAAGACATGCTCGAAAAAGAAAATGATTATTCTGCAGGAGACTATATCATGCCTGAGGAACAAAAAGGTTTTTCAATTAGTGACGTGATAGGCGACAAACTAAAAGACTTTAAATAATGGAGTAATGATATGACAAGAGCTGAACGAAAATTAGATCATATTCGACATGCTCTCACAACCGGACAATCAAGAAAGACTTGGTTAGATGATATTCGCTTTGTTCATCAAGCCCTGCCAGACGGTTGTTGGGACAAAGTATCACTCCAAACTCACTTAGGCGAGCTAACCTTTAGTTCGCCTTTTTTCATCAATGCGATGACTGGTGGCGGTGGTGATCGTACTTTAATAATAAATACACAATTAGCTAGAGTGGCAAAAGAAATGGATATCCCAATGGCGGTAGGTTCACAAATGGCTGCTATTAAAAACACCAGTGAAATTGATTCCTATTCCATCGTTAGAAAAGAAAACCCAAAAGGCATTATTTTTGCGAATTTGGGAAGTGAAGCAACTGTTGAACAAGCGTTAAAAGCAGTGGATATGTTAGAAGCAAATGCATTACAAATTCACTTAAATGTTATTCAAGAATTGACAATGCCTGAAGGTGATCGTGATTTTAATGGTGCATTACAACGTATCGATGAAATAGCTTCAAAAATATCGGTTCCAGTTATTGTTAAAGAGACTGGGTTTGGGTTATCAAGGGAAGCCATACATAAGCTGAAAGATCTTCAATTAGGTGGAATTGACATAGGGGGATTCGGTGGGACTAATTTTGCTGCCATCGAAAACGAACGTAGAAAGCGGCAATTAGAATACTTCAACAATTGGGGTATTCCAACCGCTGCCTCATTGATAGAAGCTAAAATGGAAGCACCAAACGTAAATATAATAGCTTCTGGAGGCATTCAAAATCCTCTCGATATTGTAAAAAGTTTGTCATTGGGTGCTTCAGCAGTTGGCTTAGCAGGTATTATCTTAAAAACGTTAATTGAAGACGGGGAAGAAGCTACAATCATGTCCATTCAGGAAATTATTGAAGATATAACCATGTTGATGGTTGCTTTAGGTTCTAAAACAGTGAGCGACTTACAATTTGCCCCATTGATACTCTCTGGAGATTTATTTCACCATATAACACAAAGAGGTTATGATGCAAAAATGTACGCAAATAGGAAAATATAAAGAGATGATGGACAATCCCTAACGTCCTCATCTCTTTTTGTTGTATAATACGTTAGAGAAGAAGTTGGAAGGATGAATTGATTATGGCAAAACCGGTAGTAGCAATTGTCGGTCGACCGAATGTCGGGAAGTCAACAATCTTTAATCGGATTGTTGGTGAACGTGTATCAATCGTTGAGGATATTCCTGGCGTAACACGTGATCGTCTTTATAGTGCGGCAGATTGGCTAACACATGAATTTAATATTATTGATACGGGTGGAATTGAAATTGGTGATGAACCATTTTTGGAACAAATTCGCCAACAAGCTGAAATTGCTATTCAAGAAGCAGATGTTATTATTTTCCTAACAAATGGTCGTGAAGGTGTTACGGCTGCTGATGAACAGGTAGCAAAAATCTTGTACAAAACAAAAAAACCTGTCGTATTAGCTATTAACAAAATAGATAATCCAGACATGCGGGAAATGATTTACGATTTTTATTCTCTTGGGTTTGGAGAACCTTACCCGATTTCAGGATCTCATGGATTAGGACTTGGAGATTTGCTTGATGAAGTTGCAAAAAACTTCCCTCAAGAAGATATAGAAGAATATCCAGAAAACGTCATTAAATTCTCGTTAATTGGACGTCCGAATGTAGGGAAATCTTCTTTAGTAAATAGTTTTCTTGGTGATGAACGAGTTATCGTTAGTGAAATCGCTGGAACAACAAGAGACGCAATCGACACTCAATACGAATATGAAGATCAACCATATGTCATTATTGACACTGCAGGTATGCGAAAAAAAGGTAAAGTTTACGAAACGACTGAAAAATATAGTGTCCTTCGTGCATTGCGTGCAATTGAGCGCTCTGACGTTGTTTTAGTCGTTCTGAACGCTGTAGAAGGTATTCAAGAGCAAGATAAGAAAATTGCAGGATATGCACATGAAGCAGGGAAAGCTGTCATAATCGTTGTGAATAAATGGGATGCTATTGAAAAAGATGAAAAAACGATGAACAAGATGACCAAAACGATACGTGAACACTTTTTATTCCTTGACTATGCACCAATTATTTTCGTGTCAGCAGTTACGAAACAACGCGTGCATTCTATTTTGCCTGTTATTAATCGTGTAAGTGAGAATCATGCAATGCGAGTAACTTCTAGCGTATTGAACGAAGTTATTGAGGATGCAGTAGCACGTAATCCTGCGCCGACAGATAAAGGTCGAAGATTACGTATTTACTATGTGACGCAAGTGGCCATTAAGCCACCTACTTTTGTTGTTTTCGTCAATGAACCAGACATCATGCACTTTTCATATGAACGTTTCTTAGAAAATCGTATTCGTGAATCATTTGATTTTGAAGGAACGCCTATTCGTTTAATCACACGTGCTCGCACGTAAGTTGTATGTTGAGGGAGTGAGAAAAATCGAAAAAGTAGTTATATTAGGAGCAGGAAGTTGGGGTACTGCTTTAAGTATCGTTCTAGCTGAGAAAGGCCATGACTCTCTCATATGGTCACATAGAGAAGATCAGGCACAAGAAATCAATCAGAATCATAGAAATGATAAATATCTTCCTGGAATTGTATTACCTGAAAATTTAAGAGGAACTTCTTCCTTAGAAGATGCGATAGAACATGCAAAAATAATTGTCATGGCTGTACCAACAAAAGGAATTAGAGAAGTTTGTCAAAGCATGAAAGAGTTTATTAAAGAACCCATTCTTTTTGTTCATGTATCTAAAGGCATTGAACCAGACTCATTAAAACGAATCTCGGAAATGATAAGAGAAGAACTTCCTTCAGAAATGATTGAAGATATCGTTGTTTTATCTGGACCTAGTCATGCAGAAGAGGTCGTTCTGAAGCACCCTACAACTGTAACAGCTGCTTGTGAGAATATTGTGTCTGCAGAGAAAGTACAAGATTTATTTATGCACGGGTATTTCCGTGTATACACGAATACAGATGTTATTGGTGTAGAAATGGGTGGCGCACTCAAAAATATTATTGCTCTTGCTGCTGGTATTACAGATGGGTTAGGTTATGGGGACAATGCAAAAGCCGCCTTGATTACAAGAGGACTCGCTGAGATTATCAGATTAGGAACAAAGATGGGTGCGAATCCGTTGACTTTTTCAGGACTCACTGGAATTGGAGATCTTATTGGTACCTGTACTAGCGGGCATTCAAGAAATTGGCGCGCTGGGAATTTACTGGGTAAAGGCATGAATCTAGAAGAAGCCTTAGAACAAATAGGTATGGTTGTAGAAGGCGTGAGTACGACGAAAGCAGCATATCAACTATCAGTACTTCATGAAGTACCAATGCCTATAACTATTGCCTTATATCAAGTCCTATTTAATGGAGTAGATACCAAAAATGCAGTGGATGAATTAATGGATCGCGGCAAGAAGCATGAAATAGAAGATTTGTACGAATACATGTAAAGTGACAAAAAAACAAGAGAATGCCTGTGTGCATCTCTTGTTTTTTCATGTTGTTAAGAAGAAAAAATAAGTATTTTCCACTTCGGACTATATTTGTCTAGCATGTTTCAATACCCCTTCTACCTATCAGGTTGTCAACCTAAATGTGCTTTTTGCTTTTCTTGTGCTATACTTATTTGTTGAAAGAGATAGAAGGGTGGTAATCGACATGTCCTCATTAGACAAAATGTGGATTTCTTTTGCATCCATGGCTTTTATGATGATATCTATGGGTTTGATTTATGTTAGTCGTTATAAAATTAACAATAAACCAGTTAAATTCATTTTTGCCTTGACTGCATATGTATTATTAATTGGTGGATTTTTAAGTATGATTTATATTGTTTTTAGTGGACCAACAGGTCGTGCATGAGGTGATTATATGAAGAAATTTTCTCTATTTACTATATTTATTAGTAGTATCATTCTTTTATCTGGCTGTATGTATCCTGACTCAGCTCGAACAGAAAGTCAACTTCCATATGAAGACCAATTGAACTCTGTACAGCAAGCTGTGGAAAAATATCAAGAAGCATCTAGCGGTCTATTGCCAATTAAAACAAGAGACCAAGATGTAGACCAATATATAAAATATCCAATTGAATTTGAAAAAATTGTCCCTGCTTATTTAGGGAAAATCCCACCCAATGCTTATGAAAATGGTGGTCTTTTTCAATATGTTCTTATGGATGTTGAAGAAAACCCTACTGTGAAATTAGTCGATTTACGCTCTGCAGAAAAAATTCGTGAGCTTAAAATAAAAATGGGTATTAACGGATATGGTCCAATTGATGTTCAAATTGCAGAAAATGTGTATACGCTCGATTATAAAGTAATGGGGTACGAGAAAGAACAAACAGTTCCAAGTCCATATTCAGATGTAAGTTTACCTCTAGTAGCTACAGGAGATGGTAATATTTATATCGATTACTCCATAGATTTGAGTCGAATTTTGCAAGAAGAAAAGCCTAATGTAAAACCAGGTGATGATATCCGTTATCTACTTGTTGAAAAGTATCCAATTCTACCAGCTTATTCTTTACCGTATACGGTAAACGAAAAAAATGAACCTGTATTTATGATGAAGTAAAGCAATCATTTCTCCTACTTTTGAGAAATAATTAGTGGTTGAAAACACGTTAATAGGATTTAATATAAAAATTTTTATGGGTAAATAATCAGAAACGTTTTGTGCTTATGCATGAAACGTTTTTTTTGTGCATACGATAAAGTGCGAACGAAAGGGGGCACGGAAATGGCTGATCAGCTTTATCAACAAATTGCAGAACGGACAAATGGAGACGTATATCTGGGTGTTGTAGGACCTGTACGTGTTGGGAAATCGACTTTTGTTAAACGTGTTATGGAGTGTATCGTCATTCCAAATATGACCGATGATATTGAAAGATTGCGAGCGCAGGATGAGTTACCACAAAGCTCTCCTGGTGCCGTTATAATGACAGCGGAACCTAAATTTGTTCCTGCACATGGAACGAGTATTCAGATTGGTACCGATGCATTTCGATTTCATATTCGCCTTGCGGATTGTGTTGGCTACATAATCGAGGGTGCAAAAGGTCATGAAGACGAAAACGGACCAAAGTTTGTACACACACCTTGGCATCATGAACCAATTCCTTTCCAAGAAGCGGCTCGTATTGGAACTGACAAGGTAATTCGTGACCATTCTACAATTGGTATTGTTATGACAACTGATGGTTCAGTGAATGACATTGCACGAAGCGCAGTTGAGCAAGTTGAAGAAGATATTGTAAATCAGTTAAAAGAAATTGGTAAACCATTCGTGATTATACTTAACAGTCGGATGCCAGCTCATGATAAGACATTACATTTACGCGAGAATCTTTGTGCGAAATATGGCGTTCCGGTTATCGCCACAGCAGTTGATCAAATGACTGTTCAAGAAATCGAATTTATCTTAAAGGAAGCGCTATATGAGTTTCCGATTGAGACATTTGATTTGCAAAAACCGGACTGGATGGATGTTTTAGATGCTGACCATCCTTTGCAGCAATCTCTACAAAACTCGTTAGCAGAGTGGTCGAATCAGGTATCTAAAATCCGCGATGTAAAAGATTTAGCAGATTATTTATCACAAGAATCTTATGTTGAAAATGCAGAAGTGATCGAAGTAGATGCAGGACAAGGAAAAGCTTGTATACAGATTGATATGAAGGAAGATGTTTTTCAATCGGTTTGCCAAGAGTGGCTAGAAGAACCCATTATTACCAAAAAAGATTGGCTTTTATTTGTCAAAGAATCTTCACATGCTAAAAAGTCGTACATGCGTTTTCATGAAGCGATTGAAATGGCAAAAGAAGATGGGTATGGTGTTGCACTTCCAGTCATGCAAGAATTTACTCCTTCAGCTCCTGAACAAATTAATGAAAATAAATTTTATGGTGTACGAATGAAAGCAAAAGCACCATCCTTCCATATTATTCGAGTAGATATGGATGCTGAATTTTCGCCATTAATAGGTTCTGAATTTCATAGTCAACAACTCCTAAAAGAATTAAAAGATGCGTATTATCACGATCGGGAAGCATTGTGGCAAACTTCTTTATTTGGTACTCCTCTTCACGAAATGTTAAAAGAAAGTATGCGTTTTAAAACAGAGGCTGTTCCATCACATGCGAAAAAACGAATGAGAGAAACAATCGAACGTATGGTAAATGAGGGTGATCGAGGTATGGTTACTTTTATCTTATAATTCACAGGTTCCGCTAGTAAGAAAATATAAATTTATAAAAGTATTGACAAGAGAGCAGGACTTCGCTAATAATATGCGAAAAGTCCTGTTCTTTTTGCTGAAAAAAAAAATTTCTGCATGAAGTTGGAAAAAGTGGGCGAAATATTGTTGCGTAGCCTTTTTGGTTATGATACTCTTTTTACATGATTGATGGTCCATCCCCTTTGAGAGGAGGTGAATGGTGTGAATAAAACAGAACTAGTGAACTCAGTAGCTGAAGCTACAGAACTTTCGAAAAAAGATGCTTCTAAAGCAGTTGATGCTGTATTTGAAACAATTCAAAATGCTCTTGCAAAAGGTGACAAAATTCAGCTTATTGGTTTTGGTAACTTTGAAGTTCGTGAACGTGCAGCTCGTAAGGGTCGTAACCCACAAACAGGTAAAGAAATCGAAATCGCTGCAAGCAAAGTACCTGCGTTTAAACGAGGTAAAGCGCTTTAAGACGCAGTTAAGTAATTAGCGTCTAAATGTACATAGAACGACTTTTGTGGCTTTTTCACAAAAGTCGTTCTTTTTTTGTCAATAGATACAGGATAAGGAAGAATAATAGTGTTTTACGTACCAATAAGAGATATGCTACGATTCACATAGATTAAGGATTGTTTTATTTTTAGGAGGCATCACCAATGACAACTGTAGATTTAAAGAAAATGGAGCAAGCAGTTACGATGATATTAGAGGCTATTGGAGAAGATCCTTCACGAGAAGGTTTACTAGAGACCCCAAAACGAGTAGCAAAAATGTATGCAGAGATGTTTTCGGGTTTAAATGAGGATCCAAAAGAATATTTTAAAACAGTCTTTCATGAAGAGCATGAAGAGCTGGTATTAGTTAAGGATATTCCTTTTCACTCAATGTGCGAACATCATCTTGTCCCTTTTTATGGCAAAGCACATATTGCTTACATTCCAAGAAACGGTGTGGTAACAGGGCTAAGCAAATTAGCTCGTGCAGTTGAAAGCACCGCTCGACGCCCTCAATTACAAGAGCGTATAACGTCAACGATTGCCGATTCCATTATGGAAATGCTAGACCCACATGGCGTCTATGTGATAATTGAAGCAGAACATATGTGTATGACAATGCGTGGCATAAAAAAACCGGGTGCTAAAACGATTACAGCTGTTGCAAAAGGAATTTATGAAACAGATGATGTCAAACGATCTGAAATATTGTCTTTCATTCAAATGAAATAAAGGAATGGGTAGGAAAACTATCTATATGCTATGATGGATAGAGATTATGTA